>NZ_WQNE01000015.1 GCF_009759665.1 Bradyrhizobium cajani | reverse complement strand
CGCCCGCCCGCCGTGAGATCGAAAGCCATGTCGAAATGGTCGCTTCGGTGCCAATAGTCGTCGGCATTGCCCTCGCTCAAGACGTCCAGCTCGGCGTCGGTCACCGCCCCCAGCATCGACATCAGCGAGAGCACCGGCGTCGGGCTCTGGCCGCCGACGACCTCCTCGTCGCCGAGCAGCAAGGCCCGTTCCTGCGGCAGGATGCGCTGCGGGCGGAAGAACAGCTCGGCTGCGCGCAGCACGAACGGGTCATCGCAGCCATCCAGCGCATTGCGCAGGATGACATGCACGAGCTGGTTGACGAACAGCGGCGGCAACTCGTTCGTTCCCGATCGGACAGTTGCAAGATAGGCGGCCTCCAGGGTCGGGTGCCGCACTAGGAGATCGCGAACCGCAAGCACGAGCCGCCAGTTCTCCCGGGCATCCGCATCGGCAATCGCCGCGATTTCGTCCGCACCGACCGCCCGGCGGGGAGTGGCAAGCAGCTCCCGGTGCAGCCGCCGCTCGACCGGACATGCTTCGTCCGGCGGGACCAGTTCTGGCCGGACGAAATAGGCCTTCAGGAACTCGTCGGTGACGCAAAGCCCGCCGCCCGCCTCGCGATCGAGCAGATGGTGGCCGCACGCGATCCAGAAATCATTCATCGGCGCTGCGGCTCCCGGTTCATATCGGCAAGCCTGACATTGCTGTCGGGTTCGACATCGTCCTCGACTTCCATGAACGAGAACGCCTTGCTGTGCCCCTGCCCTTGCCGCAGCTGCAGCCTGCGGAAGGACTCGCGGACTTCGCCGGCGCTCACCGAGCGGTGGACGGCAATGAGCGAACTGATCGGATGGGTGCAGAGCGACTGCACAAAGGCGACCTCCTCTTCAGCGGCCGTCCGCGCGGTTGCCGGATCCGGCGCGCCGAAACGATCGATGAGTTGCCGGGCGAGGAGCTCGATCAGCGCCCGGCAATCGTTCTCCGTTGCCGGCACAATCTGCACCAGCGTCGACCAGCCCCAGGATTGCACCCCGAGGAAGCCGCTGCGGAACGCCGCGCGCGCCTTGCCGCTCAACGTCGCGGGATCCTGGTCGCAGAAGCGAAACGCACCGGAGACGGCCCATTCGCCTGGCTCGGCCGCCGCGTCGAACACGAAGGTGTCGGAGGGATCGAGCGCGATGGCGCGCAGCAGTTTCACAGCCTTTGTCACGTCCTTGGCCCTCCGAGCTTCGGATCGAACCAGGATGGCCTGGCGAGCGCCTTGACGAGCTCGCACCGCTCAACCCTGCCGGTACCGACGCGGCGCGTGAGGAGATCGCCGCTCTCGTCGATCCTCAGCACGGCTCGCCGCCCACGGGGGACCCGGCTGAGATAATCGCGTGCGACGCTGTCAAAGCCATCGACCTGCCAACAATCGACCACCCGCATTAGGTGCCGCGCAAAACTCTCGGTCACCTGCACGGCGCCCGCTTCGCCGAACCCCTCCTCATCCAGCGCGGACGCGAGCGGATGAACACCGGGCCCCTGATCGGCCATTGCGACCGTCCGGATCATGGCGCCAAACACCAGCCATGAGGGCGGCTCATTCTCGCGCGCGGGCGATGGCCACCCCATCCGCCCCCCGCCGACCAGCCCGCCGTCGATCTCGACCGAGCCGGGCCAGCCGATCGCAACCGTCTTGTTGGGCGGCGCATAGGCGCGAAGTGCGTCGGTGAGCGCGACCATGCCGGCGTAGAAAGCGCGCCGCGCGGTGCTCAAGGGTTCGCCCGGCTCGAGCACGACGGCGAATTCGGCGAGATCGAACCGCCCGACGCACACCAGCGTGCCGGCGCCGCACTTGGGTGCAATGCCACAAGCGTGGGCAAAGGCGTCTCCGCTCTCGCGCAACCGGACGAGCGTGAAGGGTGGCGGCAGATGGATCGGTTCCGCCGGGGAAACGCGGCTGGCTGGGGTCGACCGCAAGGCCGTCCTCCACTTTCCTTTTCTTCCCGATAGGTCATATTTATACGAGGTGCAGGAACGGCGCGAGTCCGCAAGTCCGCGCCGCACTGACGGAGGGATTCACCTGGAGCAGCCAGCGAAGACCGTCCTGATCTGTTCGTGTGAAGACACGATGCGCCTTGACACGGCCGCGATCCGGCGTGGATGCCCCAACTGCGAGATCAGGAGCTTTCGTCATCTCTGTGGTGCAGAGCTCGATCATTTCCGCAATGCGGCAAAGGCGGATGGCCCGCTGACGGTCGCCTGCACGCAGCAGGCTGCGCAGTTCACCCAGGAGATCGGCGAACGCCCTGGCGGGATCACCTTTGTCAACATCCGCGAGACGGCGGGCTGGTCGCGCGACGGTGCGAATGCGGGCGCGAAGATGGCGGCGCTGCTTGCGGCGGCTGCGATCCCCGTACCGGACTATCCGCTGGTCACATTGTCGAGTGACGGCATCATCCTGATCTATGGGCGCGACGAGGCCGCGATCGAAGCCGGGCGGCTGCTCGCGGACCATCTCGATGTCACGGTCATGCTCAAGCAGCCGCCAGACGTGACGCCGCCTGGCGCAGCTGTGTTTCCGATCGTAAAGGGCAATATCCGCAACGCGCGCGGACATTTTGGTGCCTTCGAGCTCACGATCGACGACTACGCGCAGCCGCGCCCGTCTTCGCGCGACCATTTCGTTTTCGAGGCCCCGCGTAACGGGGCGACCTCGCGCTGCGATCTGGTGCTCGACCTCTCCGGCGAGCTACCGCTTTTTCCCGCGCACGACCTGCGGGACGGCTATCTCCGGGCCGATCCGGGAGATCCCGCGGCGGTGCTGCGCGCAGTGCTCGCCGCTCGCGATCTCGTCGGAAGTTTCGACAAGCCGAGATCCATCGACTTCACACCCGGCCTCTGCGCGCATTCGCGCTCGAATCTGACCGGATGCCATCGCTGCCTTGACTTATGCCCGACCGGCGCGATTACGCCGAACGGCGACCATGTCGCCGTTAACGCAGAGGTCTGCGCAGGGTGTGGGCAATGCGCGGCCGCCTGCCCTACAGGCGCCGCATCCTACGCGCTGCCGCCCGCCGACACCCAGTTGCAGATCCTTCGCGCCATGTTGCTCGCCTATCGCGAGGCCGGCGGCAAGCATCCGGTGCTGCTGCTGCATGACGGCCGGCACGGCACGCCGCTGATCGATGCGCTCGCCCGTCATGGCGACGGATTGCCGGCCAATGTGCTTCCCCTCGCCGTCAACGAGTTGACGCAGATTGGCCTAGAGGCCGTTATCGGCGCGTTCGCGTATGGCGCGGCGGCCATGCGGTTCCTCCTGCGCGCCAAGCCGCGACACGGCGTGACCGGATTATTGCAGACGATCGTCATGGCCGAGACCGTTCTTGCCGGGCTCGGATTTGACGGCCGCCGTGTGACCACGATCGAAACCGACGATCCCGACATTCTGGCTGACCAACTGACGGGGATCGGTCCCCTCGCCGGCCTCGAGAGTCCTTCAACCTTCCGGACCGTCGGCAAGCGCGGCGATCTGCTGCGCTTTGGCCTGAGTGAACTGCATCGCCTCGCGCCCAAGCCGGTCGACGTGATCGCCTTGCCCGAGGGCGCACCGATCGGTGCGGTCACCGTCGACACCGGCGGTTGCACGCTGTGCCTGTCCTGTGTTTCGGTCTGCCCGACCGGCGCGCTTCGCGCCGATCCCGAGCGTCCCGTCCTCAAATTCGTGGAGGACGCCTGCGTGCAGTGCGGTCTGTGCCAGAGCACCTGTCCCGAGAAGGTCATCACGCTCACCCCGCAGATCGACTTCCGGGCAAGGCGCGCGCCGGCGCGGGTGATCAAGGAAGAGGAACCGGCCCTGTGTGTTCGTTGTGGCACGCCCTTCGGCGTGAAGAGCACGATCGATCGGATCGCGGCAAAGCTCGAGGGGCGCCACTGGATGTATCCCACCGGGGACCGCCGGGTCGAGGCCTTGCGGATGTGCGCCGATTGTCGCGTCATCGTCATGAGCGAACAGCAGTTCGATCCGATCCAGGACGTTCCGGAACGCGCGCCACCACGGACGACGGACGACTATCTGCGTCAACGCGAGAACAAGGAATAGCCGCATGCCAGGTCATCGTCGCCTGCAAGACCGAGGCAAAGCTACTTCGAGGTCGCACGCGCCAGAAAATCCGTGAGCGCACGGCGATCCTCGGCCGAGCCGATGTGCTGCTCCGGCATCTTCGTGCCGGGCGTGTAGGCGTTCGGCCCGAGCTCGAACAGTTTTGCGACGGTCTCCGGTGTCCAGACGATATCCATCGCCTTGAGCGCGTCGGAGAAGCGATAGCCCGGCAGCGAGGCGATCTTCCGGCCGAAGAGACCCGCAAGCGTCGGCCCGGCACGCTGTATTTCGGTCTCCGACAATGTATGGCAGGCGACGCAGGCCCTGAAGATCTCGGCGCCGTGATCGCCGGCATAGGCCGCGAGCGGATCCGCCGGCGTGCCCAGCACGTTCGACCCGATCGCCGCGCCGGTCAGCGCATTCCAGCGCCTGATCTGACCGTCGGCACCGCCAGTCAGGAACGTCGCGCCATCGGGCAAGAACGCAACCGACCAGATCGGCGCACCAAGCCCGGCGAGCGTGCGCTTCACGCCGCGCGCCTTGCGATCGACGATCGCGACGGTGCCGTCAATTGCCCCCGCGGCGATCAAGGCGCCGTCTTGCGAGAGTGCCAGGGCCACGATCGGCCTGACGCTGACCATGACCTCGCCGTTCTCCTTGCCATCGGCGGTCAGCATGCGCAGCTTGCCGTCTGCCGCGCCGGTGACGATCTCGCCATCAGGCGAGATGGCTACGACATTCAGCGGTGCCGGCATCGCAGAGATCTCGGGGCTGCCGCCCGCCAGGGGCCAGATCCGCACCGTGAGATCGTAGCCAACACTCACCAGCGTTTTTCCATCGGCAGCAAAGGCCACGCCGTTCACACTTTGCGAGTGACCTTGCAGCACGCGCGCCCCGCCGTCGGACAGCGATGAGATCCGCACGGTGTGGTCCCATGAGGCTGATGCGAGCTTCGATCGATCGGGCGAAACGGCGAGCCCGACAATGGGTCCGGTATGACCTTCGACAATTTGGTCTGGTTGCTGTCGGCCCGGCGTCCAGATCGCAATCTGGCCGTCCGCACCGGCCGTTGCCATTCGTCCGTCACCGAGGAAGGCGGCCGCGTTCACCGCGCCCGAATGGAAGCGAAGGACCTGCTCGGCCGACTCGGTTGCCAGGGACCACCGGATCGCTGCAGTGTCGAAGCTGCCCGACAAGACCGTCTTGCCATCGACCGAAACGGCGATCGCTCGGACAGGCCCGCCGTGCCCCGCCAGTTGCGCCTGCGCGGGCCGCGGCGGGAGAAGCAGCGATGCCATCAGAAGCGCGGTGGCGAGACGCAAGGTCAAATCCGCCCCACAGTCTTGGCCTCTGGGAAAAAACGCACCCGTTTGATCCACCTCAACGGGGGTAGCTCGTATTCGGTTCCAGGTGCGACAAGCGGCGCCTTGAATGGCGATCAACGTGGTCGCAGTCTTGCCAAAGGCGCCTCATGGATCGAGGCTGGATATGCAGGAACACCCGAAAGCCTATCTGCAGCTCATCTTGCGGTTGTGGCATTTTCGCGCATTGCCGCCGCGACATCGCGATCCCGGCGCCCAGGACGCGTCGCCACTACTGGTCTACATCGTCGTCGTGTTAGCGCTACTCTTGGCTGTCCTTGAAGTCGACGTCCACCGCACGCAGCTTCAGTCCCTGGGGCTGCTCGGCGATCCCGTTGGGATCAACCCGATTTTCATGTCTCCTTGAGACAGCGCTTGCAACAATTGCGTCACTCGCGACCCGACCAGCCGCCAGGCGCATCGAGCCGTTCGAAGACATACGAGCCGTCCGGACGTCCAGCTCGACCACTATTGATTGAGACGCGACGGCAGCACTCTCTCTACTGCTGCGTTCCCCTTGGAAACACCAGAGATCGATCCGCGAAATCGTCAGCCGGCAGTCTGCTTTGCTGCGCCTGCCTTTGCATCTCCTGCACCGGGAGCATCCCTGCTTCCGACGTGCGACTCGCCGATACCGGATGCGATCGCTGCATATTCGTCGCGGCCACGAAAACTGTGAGCACGGCAAGGCCGGAGATCATCAGGAGCTTCATGCGAACCTCCGTTGGTTCTGAGAGAGTAGAAGCTCTGACTAGTGCACAACTTGAGGTTCCCGTGTGAAATCCCTCACATCTCTCGTTCTCTTGATCATCGCTGGGGCCCGCCCGCGTCAGCGCGGAACGATGGCGGTCGCTTCGATTTCGACGCGCGCCGCAGGCTCGACAAGACGTACGACCTGCACGAGCGCCATGCTCGGGTAGTGGACACCCATGACGTCACGATAGGCTCTGCCGAGCGCCTTGAGATTGGACACGTATTCGTCCATGTCCACGACATACCAGGTCAGGCGCACGAGATGTTCGGGTCCAGCACCGCCCTCCGCCAGGATCGCCACGATGTTTTCGAGAGTCTGCCGCACCTGCGCGACAAACCCGTCGGCAAATCGACCTGCGACATCCCAGCCGACGACACCGCCGGTGACGACGAGGCGTCCCTCGGCCATCATGCCATTCGCATACCCCTTCGGCTGCGGCCAGCCGCGGGGTTGAAGCACCTGCGGGCGACGGGCCTCGGCAGGCAGCGAGTGTTCTTGTTGCTTCATTGTGACGATACTCTCAGCAATCAGCGCGGCTTGAGCAGCTCGCGCGCCACGATCAGTTTCTGAACCTCGGTCGCGCCCTCGTAGATGCGAAGCGCGCGGATTTCGCGATAGAGATTCTCGACGACCTCCCCCTTACGCACGCCACGACCGCCGAACATCTGGACGGCGCGGTCGATGACACGCTGCGCGGTCTCGGTGGCGGTCAGCTTGGCCATCGCGGCCTCGCAGGTAGTCGACAGCTTCTGCACGTCGCGGCGCCAGGCCGCGCGATAGGTCAGGAGCGCCGCTGCATCGACCTCCGTCGCCATGTCGCCGAGCGTGGCCTGGGTCAACTGCAGATCGCCCAACGTCGCTCCGAACATGCGACGGCTGCGCGCATGTGACAAGGCCTCGTCGAGTGCCCGCCGCGCAAAGCCGACAGCCGCCGCGGCGACCGACGCACGAAAGATGTCCAGCGTCTGCATCGCGAGCTTGAATCCGCCGCCGGGCGCGCCGAGGCGCCGGCTCGCCGGGATCCGGCAGTTCGTGAAGCGCAGCGTCGCAAGCGGATGCGGGGCGATGACATCGATGCGCTCGGCAATGCCGAAACCGGGATCATCCGGAAAGACGACGAAGGCCGAGATCCCGCGAGCGCCCGGCGCCTCGCCGGTTCTCGCAAACAGCGTGTAGACGTCGGCGATCCCGCCGTTGGAGATCCAGGTCTTCTCGCCATCGATGACGTAGTCGTCGCCATCGGCGCGCGCCGTGCAGGACATCGCTGCGACATCCGATCCCGCGTCCTTCTCCGACAGTGCGAAGGCCGAGAGCCATTCGCCCGACCGGACTTTCGGCAGCACCGCTTTACGCAGCTCTGCTGAGCCTCCGAGTGCGATTGCGCCGGAGCCGAGCCCCTGCATGGCGAAGGCAAAATCGGCAAGGCCATCGGCATAGGCAAGCGACTCGCGCGACAGGCAGATCGAGCGGGAATCGATCGACGTCGCATCGCCATCGGGTGCCGCGACCGCGCAATCGAGCACCCCCGCCTCCCCCATCGCGCGCACAAGCTGGCGACAGGCGCCATCGACGTCGTCGTGGTCGATCTTGTCGAGCACACCGGACTGCACGAAGCGGTCGAGCGCGCTGCCGATCGTCTGATGACGCGGCTCGAAGAACGGCCAGTCGAGCCACTCGCGCCGGATGACCTTTGCAACGGAGCTCATATGTCCTCTCCTCCGTTCATTGGGCGGAGGCCGCCGCAGCGGCGCGCGCCAGGTTGGTCTCGTATTGTCCCTTGGCGGCCAGATATTGCTTCGGCCAACTGACCGCGGTGATGCCGATGCGTGCGGCCTCGTGCAGCGTCCAGGCGGGATCGGCCAGATGTGGCCGCGCGATGGCGCAGAGATCGGCCCGGCCCGCGGCCAGGATCGAGTTGGCGTGATCGGCCTCCGAGATCGCGCCGACCGCGATGGTCTCGATACCGACCTCGTTGCGAATGAGATCGGCGAACGGCGTCTGGAACAGGCGGCCATAGATCGGCCGCTCCTCCTTCCAGACCTGACCCGACGAGCAGTCGATCACGTCGGCACCGGCCTCCTTGAACATCGCGGCGAAGATCGCCGCATCGGCCGGCGTGTTGCCGCCCTCGGTCCAGTCGTGGCACGACAGCCGAACCGACATCGGCCGATCCGACGGCCACACCGCGCGCATGGCGCGGAACACCTCGAGCGGAAAGCGCGCACGATTCTCGTGGCTGCCGCCATACTCGTCAGTCCGCCGGTTGGTTAGCGGCGACAGGAAGCTCGACAACAGATAGCCATGTGCGCAATGGAGCTCGAGCCACTCGACGCCGGCTGTCGCCGCGCGATGGGTTGCCGCAATGAAATCGTCGCGCACGCGGTCCATGTCCTTGCTGTCCATCGCCCGCGGCAACTGGCCGTGAGGCAGATAGGCCAGCGCCGATGCCGAGATCAGCGGCCAGTTGCCGGTCTCCAGCGGCTGATCGATGCCTTCCCATGCAAGCTTGGTCGATCCCTTCCGCCCGGCATGGCCGAGCTGGATGCCGACCTTGGCGTGCCCGAGACTGTGGATCAAGTCGACCAGACGGCGCCACTGCGCGGCTTGCGCGTCGTTCCAGAGGCCGAGGCAGCCCGGCGTGATCCGCGCATCCGGCGATACGCAAGTCATCTCGGCGAAGATCAGCCCGGCGCCGCCCATGGCGCGCGCACCGAGATGGGCGATGTGGAAGTCGTTGATGAGCCCATCCTGCGCCGAATACATCGCCATTGGCGAGACCATGATCCGGTTCGCAAGCGAGAGGCCACGCACACGGTGCGGCGTCAGCATCGGCGGCGGCACCCGCTCGCCGTCCTTCACGGCAATCCCCGCACGCGCGGCGAACCAGCGCTCAAAGCCTTCCAGCCAGGTGCGATCGCGCAGGCGCAAGTTCTCGTGGCTGATGCGCTGTGAGCGCGTCAGCATCGAATAGAAGAATTGCGGTGGCTCCAGCGTGTCGGCATAGCGGTGGCCGACCACCTCGAACCATTCCATGGCGTTGCGCGCGGCGTTCTGGATGCGCGCGACATCGACGCGACGCACTTCCTCGTAGGCTTCCAGCACAGCCCCGATCCCGTCGCGGCCGTGACCATGGCGATCGAACTGGTTGGCAAGCTCGATCGCATCGTCGAGCGCGAGCTTGGTGCCCGAGCCAATCGCGAAATGCGCGGTGTGCGCCGCATCGCCCATCAGCACGACATGGGAGCGGCCATTGAACACGCTCCATTTGCCGCAGATCAGACGGCTGAAATTGAGCCAGGCCGAACCGCGCAGATGGCGGGCATTGGTCAGGAGCTCGGCGCCATCGAGCGTCTCGGCGAAGATCTTTTCGCAGAACTCGATCGAGCCTTGCTGATCGAGGTCGCCAAGACCATGGGCGTTGTAGGCGTCTTCCGTGGTCTCGACGATGAAGGTCGAGGTCTCGGCGTCGAACTTGTAGATATGCGCCTGGAACCAGCCATGTTCGGTCTTCTGAAAGTCGAACGTGAAGGCGTCGAACGGCTTCTTGGTACCGAGCCAGATATAGCGGTTCGGCCGGATCACCATGTCGGGCTGGAATTCTTCGGCATAGCGGGCGCGGATCCTGGAATTGACGCCGTCGCAGGCGACGATCAGGTCGGCGTCGGGAAACTCGAGATCGGACTCGACGTCGCGCTCGAAGACGAGCTCGACGCCGAGCGCCTCGCAGCGCCTTTGCAGGATATTCAGCAGGTGCTTCCGCCCGATGCCGATGAAGCCATGGCCGCTCGTGCGCTGGCGCGTCCCCTTGAACACGAGCTCGATATCGTCCCAGTGATTGAACGCGTCCTCGATCTCGGTCGCGCTTTCGGGATCGGCAATGCGCATCGCCTGCATCATGGCGTCGGAGAACACGACGCCCCAGCCGAACGTATCGTAGGGCTTGTTGCGCTCGACGACGGTAATGATGTGCTCCGGGTGGCGGCGCTTCATCAGGAGGCCGAGATAGAGCCCGGCCGGACCGCCACCGATACAGACTATGCGCATGATCCCTCGCTTTCGCGCGCCGCGCCGTTTTGCCGAGCTTGCGAACTCTTCGGAATGTCGAGCCGCAAATTATTTTAAGTATAAAATATTTCGACAAGACGCGGATTGTCAAGGGCGCTTGTCGGAGGCGGCCGAGATGGCCGCTGATCTCGCAACAATCCGATGGAAGGCGAGCAGATTCATCGCAAGGCCAGTCCAATTCGGCGAGGATTTCGTCGCGCCTTGAATTTACTTTTGGCACGAACTATCTTGCCAATGTTCACGATGGCGTCTGTTTTCGACAGGCGAGAAGCGCCCAGGAGATTCGATTTTGGCACTCGCGAAGGAGTCCCCGCCTGTTTCGCCCAAGAATGGGGCCGACCAGGAGGCCGAGTACAGGGCCCAAACACGGCTCTGGCTTCGGCTGCTGGCCTGCACGACCCTGATCGAGGGCGAACTGCGGCGCCGGTTTCGCGAGGAATTCGATTTCACGATGCCGCGCTTCGACGTTCTGGCCCAGCTCGACCGCGAGCCGAGCGGGCTGGTGCTGGGCGAGCTGCCCAAGCGCCTGATGGTGTCGGCCGGGAACCTGACGCCGATCGTGGACCGCCTGGTCGAGGACGGCTACATCACCCGCACGCCGTCGACGCTCGACCGCCGCGTGCAGATCGTCTGCATGACGGTCGAGGGCCGAAAGGCCTTCCGGCGCATGGCGAAGAGCCATGGCTCATGGCTCGCGGAGTTGCTGGCCGAATTCCCGACTGACAGGCTCGACGGGTTGATCGGCGAGCTCGACCAGCTCAAGGGCGTCGTCCGGGACTCGCTGGACAAGCCGTGAAGGCCCGCGACGCCAGACGTTAGCGCCGCACTTTGATTCCGGCCGCCTCGCGGTCCCAGATATCCGTCGTCACGCCTGCCTCGCGCAGCACGCCCTTCTTGATCTTGCCGTTCTCCGTCAGAGGCATCTGGCTCACGATCCGCACGTAGCGGGGAATGGCGAAATAGGCGATCCTCCCTTCGCAATGACGGATGATTTCGATCGGCGCGATCGATTGGCCGGGCTCCGGCAGGATCGCGACTGCAACCTCGTCCTCGCCCAATTCCGACGGCAGCGGGTAGATCGCGCAGGCTGCAACGGCGGGATGGGACTGGATGGCCTGCTCCACCTCCCATGAAGAGACGTTCTCGCCGCGCCTGCGGATCGAATCCTTCATGCGATCGATGAAGCGATAATGCCTGTCCGGATCGCGGACCACGCGATCACCGGAGTGGAACCAGAGGTTTCGCCAGGCCTCGACCGTCTTCTCCGGCATGCGGAAATAGCCGGTCGCGAACGCAAAGGGCTCGCTGGCGCGCAGCAGCAGCTCCCCAGCCTGCCCTTCGGGAACCTCTGAATCGTCTGCGTCGACGATCCGGGCTTCGATGCCTTCAGCAAGATATCCCATCGTCCCCGGGCGATCGGACGGGATCGGGCCTGCGAACACGAAATTGGTCTCCGTCGATCCATAGCCATCGACCAGTGGCACACCGAACCGCTCGAAAAACGGCCCGTGGATCTGCGGCGGCACGCCGCCCCCGAGCGCGACGCGAAGCCGATGCGCTTTGTCGTCTCCAGTCGCGGGCTGCGCCAGCAGCATCGATGCCATGGCGCCGAGCAGATAGCCGACGGTCGCATCGTGCCGCCGCGCCGCAGCCCAGAAGCCGGAAGCAGAGAATTTCGCCTCCAGCACGTAAGTGCAGCCGTTCAGGACGGCCTGATAGAACGCGTTCAGCGCGTTGGTGTGGAACAGCGGCAGCGTCGTGAACAGCACATCGCCTTCACGAATGCCCAGCGCCCGCGCCGAATAGATGCCCCACCAGAACAATTGCGCCTGCGGACAGCACACGCCCTTGGCGGGGCCTGTGGTGCCTGACGTATAGAGAATGGCCACGGTGTCGCCAGGCCGCACATGGCTCGCGGACGCTCGATCGTTCAGAGCGGGTAGCGGAACCGGCGAGATCTTCGTGTTGCCTGTCTCGGCGGCAGTCCCGATCATCCAGGCCTGAGAGGGAAGCTCGACGTCCGCCTCGACCGTGTCGATCGCGGCAAGGAACGCCGCTTCGACGACCAGGAGGGAGGGCTGCGAATTGCGGAAGATGTGGGAGAGCTGCAAACCGCGCAGCGCCGTGTTGATCGGCACCACGATTGCACCGAGCCATGCGCAGCCGAGATAGACCTGAAGAAACTCCGGCCGGTTGGAGCACATCAGGGCCACCCGGTCGCCGGGCTTGATCCCGGCGTCGACGAGCGCCTGCGCGGATGCAGCCGCGACCGCCGCGGCCTGGGCGTAAGTCCAGCGCGTCTCGCCGGACACAAGCAGGACACGATCGCCGTAGCGCTCCGCCTGCCGCGTTAGGATGGTGGAGAGGATCCGGTCCGATGGTGGAAACAGCTCCACGGCGCGGGCCCAGGCTGGCGCCTCCCCGATCCTCGACGACGCACCTCGCTCCGCCATGTGCGCCTCGCTCACGGCAGCAGCTTGTACTTGCCGTCTTCGATCTGAACCAGAACGCGCGCACGGGTGTCGACGCCGTGCCGATCCGCCGGCGTATAGGTGTAGATGCCCTGGGTCCCCACCACGTCCTTGGTGGTGAACAGCGCCTCGCGCAGCGCGGTACGGAATTCCGGGGTACCTGCCTTGGCGCCGGATGCCATGGCGCGTTTGGCTGCATCGACGAACACCAGCCAGCCGTCAAAGGAGTATGACGAGAACGAATCCGTCGGGACCTCGCCATTCGCCTTCTCGAAGGCGGCCCGGAAATCCAGCGCCACCTTCTGGATTGGATTGGCGGCTGGAAGCTGCTCGGCCGCGGTGACCGGCCCGGTCGGGCAGATGATGCCGTTGGCAGCCTTGCCGGCAAGACGCAGGAAATCGGCGCTGATGAGGCCGTGATTGCCGTAGAGCGGTCCCTTATATCCGCGTTCGGACAGGGCGATGACCGGCAACGCGCCGGGCGTACCGGTGCCGCCGAGCATGATGGCGTCGGGGCGCGCCGCGAGCGCGCGCAGCACCTGCGCGGTCACCGAGGAATCCGATCGCGCATATCGTTCGTTCGCGATGACCTTGATGTCGGCCGCCTTCGCGCTCTGCTCGAGCGAGGTGTACATGAGGTCGCCGAACGCATCGGAGAACCCGATGAAGGCCACGGTTTTCAGCCGGTGCGCCTTCATGTGATCGACGATGCCCTGGACGAGCAGCGGCGTCGGCTGCGGCGTCTGCACGACCCAGGGACCGCCATCGCCGGCCGGTACCGGCGCGATCGGGGACACCGCGATCATCGGGATCTTCATCTCGATCGCCGCGGTCGCCATCGCCAGCGTCTGAGGCGCTCCCGACGTGCCGATGAGAACGTCGACCTTCTCCTGCTCGACGAGCTTGCGCGCATTGCGCGCCGACGCCGTCGGATCGGAGCCATCGTCGAGCTGAATCAGGCGAAGCTTCTCGCCACCAACCTCGCCGATATAGGCTTGGCCCGCCGCGATCCCCTTCCCGTTCGGAATCCCGATCGACGACACCGGTCCGCTGAGGCCGGTCACGAAGCCGACGAGAATGTCCGCCTGCGCGATCTCTGGCACGGCAATGAGCAGCACGGTGGAGGCCAATAGGCTCTTCATCAAGTTCATGGCACCTGTCTTTCGGGAGTGGCTTCTTCTCTTGTCTCGTTCGGCGAGCGTCACGCTTGGTTAGTTCGACCCAACCAGCGCGATGACCCGGAGCGGACTGCCGGAGCCGTTCTGGATCTTCAGGGGCGAGGCCACGATGACGGCGCCGGTGGCGGGAAGCTGGTCGAGGTTGCAAAGGCATTGCAGGCCGTAGCGGCCGGCGCCGTGCAGGAAGTGATGCGCGGGATAAGGCGGCTCGAAATGTCCGGCCTGCCCGGCATCGGTGCCGATGGTCTCGGTGCCGAAACCGATGATGCCGCGCTCCTCCACCAGCCACTTCATCACGGCCGGGTTCGGGCCCGGTGTGTGCGCGCCGTCATCCCTGAGGTTGGAATAGTCGCGCCAGCCCTTCTTCGACCAGTCGGTGCGCAGCAGGACCCAGTGACGCGCGGGAATGCGTCCATGCTTGCCTTCCCAGGCCTCGACGATCGGCACCGTCAGCACGAAGTCGGGATCCTGCGCCGCTTCCGCGGAGCAGTCGATGACGCAGGCCGGAGCGATCATGTCCTTGGCCGGCATCGTGTCGACGGCGTTGTTCGGCAGATCCTTGCCGGTGAACCAGTGGATCGGCGCATCGAAATGCGTGCCGGTGTGTTCACCAAACGTCACGTTGTTCCAGTACCAGGCGGGACCACGACCATCGTATCGCGAGATCTCCTGGATGCGCACCGGCGCCGCCTGGCCGAATTCCGGCGGCAGCACGATGACCGGAAAATCCGGACTGAGCGTGAAGGTCAGATCGACGACGCGCACCGCGCCGGAAGAAATCGCACCGGCCAGCTCCAGGAGATTCTTGCTTTGCATTGTCACGTCCTCCGGCTTGGTTGAAATCCGTCCTTCACCTGTCGAGCTCGCGCTCGAGCGCTTTCGGATTGGCCGCGAGACGCTGCCGGATCTCTTCGGCAACGTCTCCGACATACATCTCTTCGAGCCCGTTTTTCAGCCCCGACACGATCGCCTGCGCGACCGCGCGCGGCGCGACCTTCGGCGGCGGCACGGTCTGGAACCATTCGGTGTCGACGGGCCCGGTGAAGAGATTCATGACCTTGATGCCGCCCGGCCTCAGCTCCGCGCGAAGGCAGTGCGACAGCGACAGGCACGCGGCCTGCGAGGCCGAGTAGGCGCCAAAGGCCGGCCAGTTCGCAAGCGCATAGACCGACAGAATGTTGACCCAAGCGACGCTGTTGTTGATGCCGTCGGCGCCGCGCATCCGCATGGCGGGCCCGAAGGCCTGTGCAAGATTGATGAAGCCGAGATAGGCCTGGTCGATCTCGTCCCGCGCGATGCTCGTCCCCTTGCGGTCGAGCAGGCCACCCGCTCGCACATATTCCGTCGTATTGACGAGGATTTCCACCTTGCCGCCGATGTCGGCCGCAAGATCGGCAGCAGATTTTTCGTCGGCCGCATCGAGCGTGACGACCTCAACGCCCTCCTGCCGGCGCAGCAGATCTTCACCGGCAAACGGCCGCCAGGGTTCGGCCACGCCAACGAACACGGTCTTCGCGCCCGCGGCCTTCAAGGCGACGACGGCTTCCTGGCCGATCACGCTGCGGCCGTTGGTAACGAGCACCCGCCTGAATTTCGGATCGGCCGTCATTTCCCGCCACTGCCTGTCGTCTGCCATGTTGGGAGTCTCCCCCTCGGGTCGGGCAAAGGTCACTGCCTGACCGCTCTTGTCGAGTTGAAGCGACATGCGGACCGGCGCGCCCTCGACGCAGTCGGTATGGAGGTGCGCGACGATCGTCGGGCCGCAGTCCATCTTGACGAGCCCGATCCGCCACGGCACCCGTTCGCGGAAATAGACGTCGCTCGGCACACGCGCTGTCGTCTCGGCCAGAAGCACGCCGCCACGCGGAGCGTCCGCGAATGCGAGGTCAGGCGACAGGCAGGACGGGCAAGCTTCCCGCGCCGGATAAGCGAAAGCGCCGCAGGCCTCGCAGCGCTGGAGCATGAAACGCCCCTCGGCGGCCGCCCGCGTGAACCCGTGCGATGTCCGGCTGCGCGGCCTCGGTGGCGACGCGGGAAGCCGCGTCCGCAGCAGCGGGTTTTTGCGCCGGGGCGGCTTGATCGGCTCGATCATCGTGACGGCCCTGCAAAGATCGCGGCACCCGAAGCGAGTCCACGGTCATAATTGATCATACCGAACCCGGAGGCCAAGCCGAGGCGCGCATTCCTGACCTGCGTGGGGCCCGCGGCTCCCAGCACCTGCCGCAGCCCCTCGACGAGGCCGAGATAGGCACCGGCGGCACCAGCCTGCCCGACGGAGAGCTGCCCGCCAGAGGTATTGTGCGGGAAGTCGCCGTCGATGGTGAGATCGTGCGCGCGGACGAATTCCGCGCCCTCACCTTTCCTGCAGAAGCCGAGATCCTCGAACTGCATCATCGTGATGACGGGATAGTCATCGTAAGTCTGGACGATGTCGAGATCGTCGGGATTCACGGCGGCCATGGCATAGAGCTCGCCGACGTCCATCGCCCAGCCACCGCGCACCTGCATCGGATCGTCGGCAAAGGCGTTGTGCCGCTCGATCGTCGATAGCAGTCGGGCCGCGGGCAGCCCGAGCGATGCAGCGGTCTCCTCGCGCATCACCAGAAAGGCTTCTGCGCCGGCGCAGGGCATCACGCAATCGAAGAGGTGGATCGGATCGGAAATCGGCCGGGCCGCCAGATATTGCTCGAGCGTCAGCGGCGTTTTCATCAGGGCGTGCGGATTGCGCAGCGCATTGGCGCGCTGGGCGACCGCGATCCTGCCGACGTCCTCGCGCGAGACGCCGAAGGTCCGCATGTAGTTGCGCGCAATCAGCGCGAAGCTCGCGTTGGCGCCGCCCGCGCCGTAGGGGTAGACGGCGTCCTGGTTGAAGCGCGAGAAATTCTCGAGCGTCAGGCGGAAGGAATCGACATGGTTGGTGTCGCCCGCCACGCAGGCGACGATGTCGGCGTCACGGGCCTGGACGGCGCGCGCAGCCTTTCGCAAGCCTGCAATGGCGCTGGCACCGCCGAGCGGGATCGTGTCGAGCCAGCGCACGCAGAGACCGAAATGCTGCGTGAGCCCGATGCCGCTGTCGGTGCCCATGGTGAAGCTCGAGACGCAGAGGCCGTCGATATCGGAGGCCTTGATGCCGGCCTGGGCCACGAGCGCGCCGAGCGCGCGGCCGATCCACCATTGCGCACTCTCGATGGAATAGCGCACATAGGGAATCGTGACGGGAGCCGCCATCACGATGCCGTCGTAGGGTGTGCGCTGGGAGTTCGTCACCGGTCGCCCGCCTCAGCTCACCGTCAGCCTGACGTCGATATTGCCGCGTGTCGCGTTCGAATAGGGACAACGCTCATGCGCACCGGCGACGACTTCCTCGGCGACGGCTTTCTCGACCCCGGGCAGACTGACCTTCAAGTCGACGGCGAGTGCATAGCCGACCGCGACCGGTCCCATCGCGACCTTCGCCGTCACGGACGGCTCGGCGGACGGCACGACCTTCCGGGTGCGCGCCACCAGCTTGACCGCGCCAAGAAAGCACGCGGCATAGCCGGCCGCAAAGAGCTGCTCCGGATTGGTCCCCTCGCCGCCGGGGCCGCCCATCGATTTCGGCAAGGACAGCGAGACCGATAGCAGACCATCCGCGCTCGCCGCCTTGCCGTCGCGGCCACCGGTGGCCGTCACCTCGGTCTCGTACAGGATCTTCTCGGGTGTCATCATGTCTCGTTCTCCAGAACTCGGCGCTGCGCCCGGCCCTAACGCTTGTTGCGTGCGAGCATGGCGCGAAAGTCACTGCGGGCCAGATCGCTGGCGCGACTGAAGCTCGGCCCGCGGCTGGGCTCGGTGCCATTGAGCCGCCTGAGCTGCACCCACATCTCGGCGCTCTTGAGCGCCACGGCTGCACAATTGACGACAGGGGCATGCCCGACCTTCAGGCCGTGCTCGCGTCCAATCAAGAGGCCGGGAAGAACGCCGGCCGGAATCACCACATCGGCGCCCCGCTCCGTCAGCGGCAGCGCGCAGGCGACGAAATCCCTGATCATGCGGGCCTGTGCCGCTTCATCGCCTGCGAACGCATCGGCAAAATCCTCGGGCTTGCAGCCCATGCCGGTCACGTGAACGACGCGGTCACCGAGGCCGTAACGTTCGGCCTGCTCGTAGTGCCAGACTTCGAAGACGGGATCGAGCGTGACGAGACCCAGGCGCCGGCCAAGCTGCGATGCCGCAAGCAGCGTCGCCTCGCCGGTCCCGATCACGGGAATGGCGAGCGTCGAACGAAGCTCGTAGAGGCCGGGATCCTGGAAATGTCCCATGACGAAGGCGTCGAACCCACTCTCCTCGGCCGCGATGCCATTGTCGATGGCCTGGACCGCGCAGCGCAGTTCGGCGAGCCGTCCGAACTCGCGGTCCGGCGGCGAAATCCCTTCGACATGCACCGTCGTGCCGGGCGCCGCGATCGTGTTGAGGTATTTTGTCAGCAGCGCCATGTAGGGCGCGTTCACGCTCGCATCAACGAAGCTCTGCCAGAAGATGCGCATCGTCCTTCTCCTCGAACGGTCCATCGGCGGATCGGTCGTCGGCTGCCACGATATATTTCAACCATAAACTAATTGACCCGTCAAATGTGCGCAGCAGCACCTGCGAAGGGCGCTCTCGCACCGCAGCGAGAACGCCCTTTCGGCGAGCTGAAGAGATCAAGGAAATGGCGAACTCTGATGGAATTGTATGCAACAACATTTTTTTCTGACGGCGCCGTGACACGTGTTGACGGCCCCGCCAGAAATACTTTAGGCTTTAAGTAATCCTCCACCGGCTGCGGCCGCTGGCCAAGACAATGATGTTGCAGGGCACCGATTTTGAGGGACTCGATCGTGTGGACAGTCGTCGGGCTTGAAGAGCCGGCAGCAGCATCTCCGGTCGCGCATCGCGACTGCGGCAATCACTTTCCGTCACATCGAGAGGCGCCCGCCGGTTTCCGCCGATGGGCCCGTGATTTGAGCGGCACGCCTCGCCATGGTTGCTGACGCCCGGCCGAGCGAACTCTCTTCGGCCGCGCCCTGCGTTTGGCGCTGCAACAATACTTTCGATCGGTTTGTACCCGGGCTCGCTGCCCGGTTGGCAGTCATTCGTATCCAGCATCAACGGAGGAGAACGCACATGCGAAAGACTCTGAGCTTCCTCGCACTCGCTGCCGGCGTCCTGGCAGCGCCGGCTGCGCAGGCCGACATCACCATCGGCTTCGTCACGTCGCTGAGCGGCAACGGTTCGTCGATCGGCATTCCCTACGGGCGCGGCATCAATGCCGCCTACGAATACAAGAAGACGATCAACGGCGAGACCGTCCGCCTGATCCAGCTCGACGACGGCTCCGATCCGTCGGCCGCCACCCGCAACGCGCGCAAGCTGGTGGAAGAAGAGAAGGTCGACCTGTTGATCGGGACCGCCACGGCGCCGTCGACCATCGCCATGGCGGCGGTGGCGAGCGAATTGAAGGTGCCGATGATCGCGGTCTCGCCGATCGGCAAGCTGCCGGAATCGCCGGAGCAATGGGTCGTCTCGGTGCCGCAGCCGGCCTCCCTCCTCGTCAAGATCGTCGCCGATCGCATGAAGCGCGATGGCATGAAGAACATCGGCTATATCGGCTTCTCGGATGCGTGGGGCGACCTCGTCTACAACGGCGCCAAGGCGGCGGAAGCTGCCGGCGAGATCAAGCTGCAGACCAACGAACGTTATGCCCGCACCGACACCTCGGTGACCGCGCAGATCCTCAAGGTCATGGCCGCGCGTCCCGACGCCGTGCTCGACGGCGGTTCGGGCACGCAGGGCGCCCTGCCGCTTCTCAGCCTCGCCGAGCGCGGCTTCAAGGGAAACACCTACGGCACGGTGGCACTGGTCAACCCGGACTTCGTGAACGTCGGCGGCAAGGCGGCCGAAGGCATCCAGGTCTCCGCCGGCCCGGTGATCGTGGCCGAGCAGCTTCCCGACGAGCACTTCGCCAAGAAGATCGCGCTGGATTTCCGCGCGGTCTACCAGAAGACCCACAACATTCCGACCACCGACGGCTTCTCCGCCTACTCGTTCGACGCCTGGCTGATCTTCGCCAACGCCGCCGAGCGCGCGCTGAAGAGCGCAAAGCCCGGTACCGCCGAATTCCGCACGGCGCTGCGCGATGCGATCCTCAGCACCAAGGAGCTGCCGGGCGTGCATGCCGTCTACAATTTCAAGCCGGGCGCCGTGACCGGTGTCGACGAGCGCTCGCTGGTCGTGGTGCGCCTCACCGGCGGCGCCTGGAAGTACACGCCGTAAGCGCAGACAGTCAGAACGGGGGAACGGCGTCTCAATGACGAGCGACATCGCAGCCATTCTTGCGATCGACGGGATCGCCACCGGCGCAGTCTATGCGCTGGTGGCGATCGGAACGGTCCTCATTTTCACGGTGACGCGGGTCATCTTCATTCCCTTTGGCGACATCGCCGCATTCACCGCGCTCACGCTTGCAGCGCTCGACGCCAAGCGCTTTCCGGGCACCGGAGCGCTGGTCGTGATCCTGGCCTGTCTTGCGACCCTGATCGAAATCATCTCGCTCCTGCGCGCCAGCGAGCTTCGCCTCCTGCCGCGCGCGCTTCTCTTCTACCTCGTGCTTCCCCTGGCCGTGGTCGGCGCCGCCTGGCTTGTCATGCGAATGGACCCGCCCCTCGCCATCCGGCTCGTGCTGGCGCTGATGCTGATCACGCCCATCTCCCCGCTGCTGGATCGGATCGTCTTCCGCCCGATCGCCGACGGAACGGTGCTGCTGCTGCTGACCGTCTCCGTCGCATTGCACTTCGCGCTGGTCGGCCTCGGCCTCCTGTTCTTCGGACCCGAGGGCGTCAGGACCGAGCCGCTGACGTCGCTCTCGACCGAGTTCGCCGGCGTGCTGATCTCGGGTCAGACCATGCTGATCGTGATCGCGGCGCTGGTCTTCAGCGGCCTGCTCTATCTCTTCTTCGACTTCACGCTGGTCGGCAAATCCCTGCGCGCCACCGCGGTCAACCGCACCGGATCGCGGCTGATGGGAATCCGGCCCGCGCGCGCCGGAACGATCGCCTATCTGCTCGGCTCGCTGATGGCCGGCGTCTCGGGCATCCTGATCGCGCCTGTCAACACGGTGTTCTATGACTCCGGCTTCCTGATCGGCCTCAAGGCGTTCGTCGGCGCCATCGTCGGCGGCATGACCAGCTATCCCGGGGCCGCGATCGGTGCGGTCGGCGTCGGCATCCTCGAAAGCTTCGCATCCTTCGAGAGCAGCGCGCTGAAGGATGTCATCGTGTTCTCGCTCCTGATCCCGATCCTGATCTGGCGATCCCTCGCTTCGCTGCATTCCGAGGAGGAGATCGAGGAATGACGCGCTTTCATGTTCAGCTTGCCGCGCTGGCCGCGGTGGTGTGCCTTGCGCTGGCGCCCTTCGTGCTCAGCCCGTTCAGCATCACGCTGATGAACTATATCGGCATCTATTCGCTCGTCGCCATCGGGCTCGCGCTGCTGACCGGCGTCGGCGGCATCGTGTCGTTCGGACAGGCCGCATTCGTCGGCGTCGCGGCCTATGCGACGGCATGGGTGTCGGCCCTCAACGGCTATTCGCCATGGCTTGGCCTCGTGTTCGGCGTGGCGCTGACTTGCGGGGTCGCCGCGATCCTCGGCGTCGTCACGCTGCGGCTTCAGGGCCATTTCCTGTCGCTGTCGACCGTCGCCTGGGGCCTCGCCATCGGTTTCCTGTTCGGCAATGTCGAGGGGCTGGGACGCTTCAACGGCATCTCCTCGATCCCGCCGATCAGCTTCGGCTCGTTCGCGCTGGTCACGAGCGCACAGATCTATTTCCTGATCTGGGGCATCGTCGCCGCCGTGCTGTTCCTCGGCTACAACCTGCTGGACTCCCGCATCGGCCGCGCCATGCGGGCGCTTCGCGGCGGCAACACGCTGGTCGAGAGCCTCGGCATCAACGCGTTCCAGATCAAGCTCGTGACCTTCGTGATCGCGGCTTTCCTGGCCTCGCTCTCGGGCTGGCTCTACGCCCATATGAGCCGCTTCATCAGCCCGGGTCCGTTCGATGCCGGCATGGGCATCGAATATCTGATGATGTCGATGGTCGGCGGCGCCGGCAGCCTGCTCGGCGGTGTCGTCGGCGCCGCCATCGTCACCCTGCTCAAGAACAGCGTGCAGGACTATCTGCCGCTGATCGCCAAGGGCGCCTCCGGTCAGCTCGAGATCGTCGCCTTCTCCGCGCTGTTCATCCTCTTTCTGCAATGGGCACGGCAGGGCATCGTGCCCTTCGTCGCGCGCTATTTGCCGAAGCTCCAGCGCGAGCGGCCGCAGCCCGCCCCGCCCCTGCCCCGCCGTGCGCAGCCCGCGCCGGGCGAGCTCCTGCTGAAAGTCGACGGCGCCGAGCGGCGGTTCGGCGGCCTGATCGCCGTCAACAATGTCAGCTTTGAGGTGCGGTCGGGCGAGATCCTCGCCGTCATCGGACCGAACGGCGCCGGCAAGAGCACGATGTTCAACTGCCTGACCGGCGCGCTCAGGGTCAACAAGGGCGAGATCGTCTTCACGGGACGGCCGATCACGCGCGAG
The DNA here is from genome assembly GCF_009759665.1 of Bradyrhizobium cajani. Taxonomy (GTDB): domain Bacteria; phylum Pseudomonadota; class Alphaproteobacteria; order Rhizobiales; family Xanthobacteraceae; genus Bradyrhizobium; species Bradyrhizobium cajani. The sequence goes on along the minus strand of NZ_WQNE01000015.1, from coordinate 156,707 downwards.
GCGCAATCGCGCATCGCCAAGGCGGGCATCGCGCGGACCTTCCAGCATGTGAAGCTCAGGCCGCGCATGAGCTTGCTGGAAAACGTGATGCTCGGCACCTATGCCCGCACAGGCGCAGGCCTGCTTGCCGGCGCGTTCCGCCTCAACCAGCGCGAGGAAGCCAGCGCCCGGCACGAGGCCTTGATGCAGCTCGAACGCGTCGGGCTCGGCGACAAGCCGTTCGAGCTCGCCGGCAATCTGCCGCTCGGCAATCAGCGCATCCTCGAGATCGCACGCGCGCTTGCTGCGGACCCGACGCTGCTCGTGCTCGACGAGCCGGCGGCGGGCCTGCGCCGCCAGGAGAAGCTGCGGCTTGCCGAACTCCTGAGGTCGCTACGGGCGGACCATCTGACGATCCTGATCGTCGAGCACGACATGGAATTCGTGATGTCGCTGGTCGATCGCATCGTCGTGCTCGATTTCGGATCCAAGCTCTGCGAGGGCGCGCCAGCGGCGATCCGCAGCGACGAGCGGGTTCAAGAGGCCTATCTCGGAGGCGTCGCGTGAGCGAGATGTTTTCCATGCGAGACGTCACCGTCTGCTACGACAATGTCGAAGCGGTCCGCAACGTGTCGCTGTCGGTCGAAGAAGGACAGATCGTCACCGTCATCGGCCCCAACGGCGCCGGCAAGACCACGCTGCTGATGGCGGCCATCGGCCTGCTCGCCTCGCGCGGCCGCATGGTCTTCCAGGGCGGCGATATCGGCAAGATGTCGGTCGAGGATCGCGTCGAGCGCCGGCTCTGCCTCGTTCCGGAAAAGCGCGAGCTGTTCTCCGACATGTCGGTCGCCGACAATCTCCTGCTCGGCTCCTACAGCCTGCGCGACCGCTCGGGCGTGCAGAAGACGCTGGACGAGGTCTACGATCGCTTCCCGCGCCTGAAGGAGCGGCAGCGTCAGGCGGCCGGCACGCTCTCCGGCGGCGAACGCCAGATGCTGGCGCTCGGACGCGCGCTGATGGCCAAGCCAAAACTGCTGATGCTGGACGAGCCGAGCCTCGGCCTTGCACCGCTGATCGTGCGCGAGATTTTTCGCACTATCGCCTCGCTGCGCGATCTCGGCGTGTCGATCCTGCTGGTCGAGCAGAACGCGCGCGCCGCGCTGGAGACGGCAGATTACGGCTATGTGCTGGAGACCGGCGAGATCGTGCAGTCAGGTCCAGCCAAGGATCTCATCCACGATCCCCGGCTGATCACGGCCTATCTCGGCGGACACTGACACCGGGCCGGATCAGGCCCGGCGAGCCGCACAACAAGAATATTCGAAAACAACCCCATGCACAGTAGCCCGCGCCAGCGATATCAATGGCTTAACACTGGACAACTACGGATTTTACGAAATCTGCTTGATCCGTCGGGCAAAACAGTGGCATAGTGTCATCATCGCGCCGTCCTTGGATCCTATGGCTTCGCGGCCAACTCGGACATCTGAGATCTCCGATGTGAACCGCCAGGCGCGGTCCTGCCTCGTCACACCAGACGGCGGCTTCAACGTTGTACGACGGCCGGCGCACGTAACGGCGCAAGCTTTGCAATCCATTTGCTGTGGGAAGGAGAGAAGAATGCTAGGGAAAGCGAAGGTGGCCACCCGTCTTCCAGCCAAGGACCTCGATCGGGCGCGGGCATTCTATTCCGAGAAACTCGGGCTCGAGCCGGTCGAACAACGCGAAGGTGGACTGCGCTACGTCTGCGCAAGTGGCGAGTTTGCAATATTCGTTTCGGCCGGAGTGCAATCTGGCACGCACACGCAGATGGGCTGGGAAGTTGAGGACATCGAGGCAACGGTGCGCGAACTTCGCGCGCGGGGCGTCGCGTTCGAGGAATATGACCTGCCCGGCCTGAAGACCGTTGACGGGATCGCCGAGATAGCCGGGAATTACGCCAGCAAGGGTATCGGTGAGCGAGGCGCCTGGTTCCACGACAGCGAAGGCAACCTTCTTGGAATCGGGCAGCCGGTTCGGTCCTGACCGGCGGCTGGATCGCAGCCGAAGGCAGCCCTTGACCCATTGCCGTCGCACCTATTCGGCAATGGGCTTAGGCGAAGCTAGTGCCCATACGGGCTAAGGCTACTCAGGCATTTTTCCGAAGGTTGCCCCAAGCCAGGCATCATGAACGACGCGAGACGTTCAGCCGTCGACCTCGGCGTAGGTTCGGACTCACATCCTGCAGCCGTCACACATGGAGTGGCCGAATCTCTTGCGGCCAGCCACAAGCGATTGCGAGCTTGCCGGCCCAAAACTTCGCCGATTCTTGCTCGGAGACATCAACGACCGTGAAGCCACCGAGATACTCCGGGGCGTTGGAATACCGACCTTCGCCAAACTGCAGTTCGCCGCTGATGTTATTGGCACTGAAAGCCTTGCTCAGATCTTCATCTACTCCCGCGGCGAAGATGAGCACGCCCGCTTCCTTCATCTCGGCCACGACTGCCCTAGCCAACGGTCCGCGAGACTGAAACCACTCTTCGGAGTGATCACCGACCCATTGCTGGTTGAAGTAGATAATGTAGTGCGTCATGTGACCTTCCTATTATCTGCGGCTAGGAGAACATACTACCCCAGATCATCGGTGTTTGGCGTATTCCGCTTATGACCCCGGCGGACCTTCACTCAGAGGGCTGCGAAGTCGGCTTTCGGGAGGTCGGCCGAACAGCATCATGCGAGCAGCCGAAGGCAGCCCTTGGACCCATTGCGGACCTCCTGGATGCGCGCCTCGGGGCGCCCATTTGGATGACCTCGCAACGATCAGCTGATCACCTTCGCAGCCCTCATGAGACTTTGTCGATCTTCACCCAGAGCGCACTTCCCAGTGTCGATCTGTTCCCGACCGCGTAGGTCCATGCCGGCAAGCGTAATGGTGAAAGCGCAAGTGCGATCACGGCCTGCCCAATTCGCTGCGCTTTGCTTCGCGGCAGGCCACGCACGAACTCACAGAAGCTGCCCGGTTTCTCCGCCCTGCGCAAAAAGCTGTCCACGATGTCTTCCCGGAGGAACTTCAGGAGCTTGAATGGTTCTCGTTCGCAAATGCTCAATCGCAGGCCATGTCGGCGGCAAATGGAATCAAACGCTTCTTTCGTCCAGCGGCCAATATGGTTCGGTGGCATGTCTATGAGCGATTCATGGCACTCCATATAATACGTTCGGATTTCGTTTGGCACGGCTATGAAGACAGAGCCTTGCGCCTTGAGAAGGTATTTCAATCGAGCGAAGACGTCATCCACTCGGTCCATGTGCTCGAACACCTGAAACATGAAGATGATGTCGAAGGCCCCTCTCATGGGGATGAAGTCATCCTCGCGAAGATCACCCGAAAAGGTCTTGTAGCCTTTGGATTGCAATGCCAATTGCGCTGTTTCGTTGTAGTCGACTGCGTAGATATCGGACGCGTGAAAGCAGTTGTCCTTGATGAGATCGAGAAAATAGCCGAACCCCGCCCCTACATCGATCGCAGTTTTTCCAGCAGTGCTCAGGCCACGCAGCTCTTCGATTGTCCTTGCATACTCCCATTTCATGGCTGGATAGGAAGGGTGTGGCGCGGCCAGGTTATAAAATTCAGCGCCACCCGCGACGAACGGATCTGCAAAGCCAAATCCGCAATCCGGGCACTTACGGATATCGCACGTGTCGCGGCCCCACAGAAGCGACAGGTGGCCTGTCAATTTTCGAGAGCGGTCCGGATACTGGCGCGGATTAACGAAGGATCGAGAAGCCTGATCCGCCGTCACTTCGAACAATTTGGCGGTTGATGCATTGCCGCATGCTGGACAGGTGCTCATCTATCCTGACCCCATTCAGCGTTTTGGTGGAGAGTGGTTGAGTTCGACTGTCTCGTCATCATTCGAATGAAGGCTGGCAAAGCGGCGAGCGCGGCAGCGAAAAGCGGAGATAGGCCAAGCTGCGGCGCGAAAGCGCATATCCTGGGAGCGGCCGCTCATCCCGATTAAACCGAAACCAGCCAGTCACGATTTTATAGTCCACCTGTCTCCTGCGCAGGGTTGTTCCGGTTCCCTGAGGCCTCCGTCGCCCACGTCGCCTATTAAGCCCTTAGCTCCCGCTCTGTTTCCACGCCTTGACGTCGGCTTACGGGGTGCGAACGGACCAAGGACGATGGCCGCGACGCTCGCGCGACATCACGCGTTCGGCGGGAACATCGAAGAATCGACAACTAGATTTCCAAATCTGGATGGTCCAGAGTATCAACTTCCAGTAGAATATCGGCGCATGCAAGTTTTCCAGGAGAGAGCCAATGGCCGATGAGCTTGTGACGGTTGTCCTCGAAGGCGAGCAAAGTGCCGTTGAGGAGCTTCATACTGAACTCGACAAGGTCGCAAATACGCGCACCAAAAGCGGAGAAATTGAGCAATGGGATGGTGAGGGGGCGCAGTTGGTGAATTTAGCTGTGCAGATCGCTCCTATTGCCATTCCCGCGGTCTCGGGGATCATCATGGCGCTTATCAGACGTCGCAGGCCCGGCGAGATACGCGGCATATCCATCAACGGAACGTCGATCACGGCGAAGGAACTCGACGCTGATGGACTGGCAAAGATAATGCGGGAGATGAACCAAAAGGCGCCTCCCCCGAAAAAATAGTATGACCTGTCGAACGGGGCATGATCATGCGATTCAGAGGCGGCTGCAGCCTTGCTAAGCTGTTTTCGGGGAAACCGCCGGTTGAGCTGAGTCTCGACGGATATTTTCCCACCACAGCCATTGATCCGAAATATGATTTGGATCTAGCCTGCATCGCTCACAAAGTTAAATCAAAGCACGTCGCTCAGGTCACGGCATCGTCCCATGACTTCGAGTTAGCAGGCTTGACCCCGATAGCCGCAACCAACGGCCCCACTTTCAAGCGGGACCTGGCAGCGATAATCCAATCCGCCAAATCGGTTACTAGTTGCAAGTTCTCGGTCTACCGGGCGGATGGCGGTCTACCGGCACACTTCACGATCAAAAGCGGCAATGGCGAGCCTGTACCCGTGTGCTATAGCGCGCGGGCGGCCGTCTACGCTCAGCTATTTAGCCATGTGGCTTCGCTTTACCTCGGCGGCTCGACTCATATTCCTGGCTTCGATATCGGCGATCAGTTCCGGCGCATTTGCCTCCGTCTCATGGCGGACCATTTGCTGCACGCAGGAGAGCTCGTGGCGGCCGTCGCCTGTTTCGCCGCTGCGCGAAATCACGCTCTATACGACCCGTTCGTCCAAGGTCGGCCGATGGCCGATGGGTTTGTGCAGATCCGTTGGCATTCCGTCCAAACGCCAGCGTTCTATTATCCGCTTTGGTATTTTGCGTTCGCACATGAGCTGGGTCACCGTGCGGAGCCGGAGTTGATACCCCAGATTTGGGATTATAAGCGAGTTTCTCACGCGGCGGCATGCACGGAGCTCGAGAATTCTGCCCGATCATCCGAGAGAGATTATAAAGGCCTCCATGCAGCCGACGTCGCACGCGGAAAAGCTGACGCCGTCTATCCGGGATGTCTGGTTGATGAGTTTAGGCAAAAGATACCGTCGTGGGTGAAGGACCTGAGATCCGAAATGCTGGCCGACCACGTCGCGACAAAACTCATCTGGGAAGTTTGCGTTGACGCTGGACGTAGAGAAAGGAAGGGGCAGCCTGACATAATTGCATTTTTTTCCGAGGTGGCGCTGTCACTCATGTACCTTCTGGCCTGTCAGATCGTTGGCAAAGCTCTTTCGTTAAGCGGGTTACGCGACTCAGCGGACAAAATTGAACGACTGACGGTGTTCAACCGATTTACCTCCTACACGGCCATCCGCTTGGGCACGCTCATTGATACAATGATTGACTCTCCAGAAATCGTGGGCATGCCGAAGCTAAGAAAACGAAATGCCGATAAGCTGAAGCGAGTCACCGAGAGCATTGCCCCGATGGGCAACATGCTCACACAAGCGAGCCTGCACGCCATTGATTACGTTAGTGTAGCCCGAAATACGCGTGAACCCGAACTTGATCGGCTTCTCAGCACCCCCATTGGCACGTATTCTCATTTTGGCGATACAGCTACATTTTGGGACACAGTGGACGAGATGGACCTGTGGGGCACTCCTGACATTCTTCGCGAGCGGTTCTCGGAAATTAAAACCAGTCGGGATAGGATTATCAGGTCTCTTCAAGGTTAGGCGTGATCCTCTTGGCGCAGCCTTCTATCGCGGCGCTGTAAGGGGCGCTGCCCCCCTGATCTGGGACGAGACTAAAAAGGGCATGCCCCAGCTAAAGCATGATCCGGAAAAGTGCGCAGCGGTTTTCCGAAAAGATCATGCTCAAACAACAACCTAAAGCGCGATGACGATTCATCCTAATCTCATCGCGCTTTTGGCCCCAGATCGCACCACCCGCGTCAGCATCGGAAAATGCTTGTTGCCGCCCGCGAATGGCGGGAATTTTACGAAGTCCGCGCGCATGCGCGTGATGACGTCGGAGCCGAGCGCGTGCGCAAGGGCTTGCGGGCTGTCGAACACCAGCTTGTTGCGCTGCATGTGCTCGACCCGCTGCGACGGCAGCCGGTCGACCCAATCGATGCGCGTGCAGATCTCGATCTGACGGACATTCGGGAAAGTCCGCATGATCGGCGGGTGATGCTCCAGATAATGCAAATTCCAGGCGTTGATGTCGTCGGCCGGCCCCGGATAGTGCACGAGGTAGCTGCACGGCGTCACCGTGCCAGGCGCATGCGCGGCGTCATCGACGGGAAAGGCGCGCGTCAACATCGCCTGGTGCGTCACGTCCAGTCCGGCAAGGCTCGACAGGCCGACGCCTGAGGCGAGATCAGCGAGCACACCAGCGCGATCCAGCGCGGCCTCGCACGCAAACAGGTCCGGGAAACGCAATTGGAGCGCAAAGACCGGCCCGGTGCCGTCGTCCTTGTAGGGATGATCGACCGATTGCTCCAGCGGCGTGAACAGCAGGCCCTCGGTCATGTCTGGGATCGATCCGAGCATGCCAGATGCAGCCGCAAGATCGTCCGCATGAATTCGCCGCGCGCCGGCCGGATCCGAGAAGGTCATGAAGAGCGAGATCATGATGCCGCGATCTCCTCGCCGGCATGCAGATGCGCCACGAGCGCCGCGCGTACATCATCCGGCCACGGTATGGCGCGGTGATCGACCAGCGAGGTTGCGGCAACAATCTGGCGCGCGCGCCAGCGCATGCCGTCGGCGCCCGATATGACATGGGCCAGATGGAGCGACGATCCGCCCACCTTGCTGATGCTGAGTCCAAAGCTCAGGAGATCGCCGAACATCGACGGCCGCGAGAAATCGCAGGTCAGATGCACGGTCGGCGTCCCGATCTTCCGGACCGCGATCAATTCCGGCCAGGGAAAACCGATTCCCGCCCAGAAGTCCTCGACGACGCCGTTGAGGATGTTCAGATAGGATGGGAAATACGCGATCCCCGAAGGATCGCAGTCCCCGAAGCGCAGCTCGCGATCAAACGAGAACGACGTCATCAGATCGCGACAACCGGGTGCCGGATGACACCGACACCATCGACACCGGCTTCCACCACGTCGCCGGGCCACAGCCATTCCTGAGGAGTCATACCGGCACCGACACCCTCGGGCGTCCCGGTCGCGATGATATCGCCGGGCTCGAGCGTCATCCCCGACGAGATGTCGGCAATCAGGACCGGGATATCGAAGATCATGTATTTGGTGTTGGAGTCCTGCTTCATGACCCCGTTCTTGGTCAGCCAGAGCCGCAAGTCATGCGGGTTCGGGATCTCGTCCGCGGTCACGATGCACGGGCCGAACGGCGCGTAGGTATCCATGCCCTTGGAAAAGATCCACTGGCCGGCGCGGCGATTGTCGCGCGCGGAGATGTCGATCATGACCGAATAGCCGAAGACGTGGTCCATGGCCTTCTCGACCGGGATGCGCGTCGCGGTCTTCCCGATGATGACGGCGAGCTCGACCTCCCAGTCGAGCTGCTGCGTCATCTTCGCGTTGTGATGAATTGCGGCGCCGGGACCAATCACCGAGGTTGGCGGCTTGGAGAAAACCACCGGCTGCTTCGGCAGGTCCTTGCTGGTATCCAGGCTCTTGGCGGACTCCGCAACATGCGCGCGGTAGTTCAGCCCGATGCCAAAGATGTTCTTGCGCGGACGCGGGATCGGCGCCTGCAGCTTGACGTCCTCGACCGGAACGGCGGAGCCGGTCGGCGGGCGCCCATTGGCATTCTCCAGGCGCTCTTGCAGCGCCGGCAGCAACGTCACGCTGTTGTCGATGAATGACAGCATGTCGCTCGGCCAGGCAACGCCGCGCGAGGCGCCGAGACGCTCGATATCGACGACCAATCCGCTGACGAGGACTCCGAGACGGGATCCGCTGGAGCCCGTGGTGTAGGTGACAAGGCGCATGGAAGCTATATCCGGCTCTTTCGATTGATTCGGTGAAAGACGTCAGGCGGCTACCGGCTGGTGCCCTGCATTGTCGCCATAGGCCTCTTCCCGGTAGAAACCGAGGCCCTCGATGACGGGCAGATCGTTGAAGCAGAACAGGCAGGCGTCCTCGCTCGAAGACGCATTGCCGTGCTCGTGCCAGGCCCAGGACGGCACGCAGAAGATGTCGCGCTCCTCCCAATCCAGACGCTTGCCGGCGATGATCGAATAGCCGCTGCCCTTGGCAACCTGATAGATGAAGCTTCCGGTGTGCCGGTGCGACTTCGTCTTCTCCCCCGGCCGCAGCAGCTGCATGCTGGCGCCGATCGTCTGCATCACATGCCCGCCCGTGACCGGATTGACATAGTTCATGAGAATGCCGTCGTAGGGCGAGCCGTCGGTCGCGGCGGCGTATTTCTGCAAGGCGTCGTAGGTCGGCTCCCACTCATACTTGAACATGGGCGAATAGCCCTTCGACCACGGCGCGTTCACCGGGCGAAGGCCGGGATTGCCCCAGGTCTTGGTCATGTCGTCGACGGGATAGCCGGATTCTTCCTGCTGGACCTTGGGATGCACGACGAAGAAATTTGCCTCCAGCGCATTGACGAGCGGGATGTCGAGGCCGTCCTGCCAGATGCAGACCGAGCCGCCTGCGTCGACACCATGCTCGTGCCAGGTGCCGTTCGGCGTGAGCACGAAATCGCGCGCGCCGAGCGTCATCTTGTGCCCATCGACGATGGTGTAGGCCCCCGCGCCTTCCATGATGAAGCGCAATGCGGAGGCCGAGTGCGCGTGGGCGGAGGCGACCTCGCCGGGATGCATCACCTGAAGTCCCGAATAGAGCCAGCCCACCGCGGCCGACACGTCGCGGCGGCCGGGATTGTTCAGATAGATCACCCGCCGTCCCGCCTTTTCCGGCGAGACCAGCTCGACCGAACGCAGCACATGCTCACGCAGGTCCTTGTAACGCCAGAGCACGGGAACGGACGCCGATTGCGGCTGCCATGGCTCGATCTTGTTGGCGACCGTCCAGAGCGCACCGGCTTCATACTTTTCGAGGTCCTTGTAATAGGCTTTGAGCTCGGGGGTGTCCTCGACATTGGCCCGGCCGATCACGTTCTCACGCATCCTATCCTCCAAGTCCTGTTCGACGAAAAGTCCGGTTTGACGAAGTCCTGTCTCATGGCGCCACATGGTCGACGTGTTCCGAACCGTCGACAAGCCTGGCGCCGTGGCTGGCTGCCTCACGGACCGGTGAAGCCGCCTTGTCGGCGGTCGCGCTCGCGTCGAGATATAGGGGTGAGGCCTGGACGGCGGCAGCTCTCAAGCGAGGCAGCTTCGGCATTGGCCCTACCCTGTCGCGGGCTCATGATCTTCGCTTTCGAAGCAGAGCTCCAGAGGCGTGATAGCATGGCGCGGCGTTGACTTACTTTACATGTAAACGTATGCTAACGCATATTTCTGGAGGGTGCAATGGCTGAACGGTCTTTTGCTCGCGAGGTCGAGGATCTCCGGCTCGGCGATGGCGACACGTTCCGCGGCGAAGGCATCCTCGCCATCACCAAGGCGCTGCTGCAATCGGGTGTCGCCTATGTCGGCGGCTATCAGGGCTCGCCGATCTCGCACCTGATGGACGTGCTCGCCGACGCCAAGGACGTGCTCGACGATCTCGGCGTCGTGTTCCAGAGCTCGGCCAACGAGGCAGCGGCCGCCGCCATGCTGTCGGCCTCGGTGATGTATCCGCTGCGCGGCGCGGTGGCCTGGAAGTCCACGGTCGGCACCAATGTCGCCTCCGATGCACTCGCCAACCTCGCCTCGGGCGGCGTCACCGGCGGCACCATGGTCATCGTCGGCGAGGACTATGGCGAAGGCTCCTCGATCATGCAGGAGCGCACCCACGCCTTCGCGATGAAGTCGCAGATGTGGCTGCTCGACCCGCGCCCCGACCACGAATGCATCGTCAATCTGATCGAGAAGGGTTTTGAGCTCTCGGAAGTCTCGAACACCCCCGTGATGCTCGAGGTCCGCGTTCGCGCCTGTCACATGCATGGCAGCTTCGCCTGCAAGGACAACGTCAAGCCCGCCCACACCATCAAGGACGCGCTGAACAATCCAAAGCGCGACGTCGGCCGCATCGTGCTGCCGCCGGCGGCCTATGAGCACGAGCAGGAGAAGATCAAGACGCGGCTGCCGGCGGCGATCGGCTTCATCCGGGACAACAAATTGAACGAGTGGATGGGGCCGCAGCAGGGTAAGGTCGGCATCATCATGCAGGGCGGCATGTACAACAACGTGATCCGCGCGCTGCAATATCTCGGGCTCTCGGATGCCTACGGCAATACGCAGATCCCGCTTTATATCATGAACGTCACCTACCCCGTGATCGATGCGGAGGTCGCGGAGTTCTGTCTCGACAAGGACGCAGTCCTGATCGTCGAGGAAGGTCAGCCGGAATATCTGGAGCAGGCGATCAATACCGTGCTGCGGCGCAAGGACATCCAGGCGCGCGTCCACGGCAAGGACGTGCTGCCGATGGGCGGCGACTACACCGCGCAGGTCCTGCTCGGCGGCGTCAGGGAGTTTTTAGAGAAGACCGAGCCGCGGCTGCTCGGCAACCGGCCGCCGGCGCCCGATGCGGCTCCCGTGCTCAATCATCCGGCGATCGAGAAGCTCAAGCAGGTCGTGCCGGCGCGCCCACCAGGACTCTGCACCGGCTGCCCGGAACGGCCGATCTTCGCCGCGATGAAGCTGGTGGAAGAGGAACTCGGCCAGCACCACGTCTCAGCCGACATCGGCTGCCATCTGTTCTCGATCCTGCCGCCGTTCAACATCGGCGCGACGACGATGGGCTTCGGCCTCGGCCCGGCCTCGACCTCGGCCTTCAACGTCAAGGCCGACAAGCGCTCGATCGCGGTGATGGGCGACGGCGGTTTCTGGCACAACGGCCTGACCAGCGGCATCGGCAACGCCGTCTTCAACAAGCATGACGGCGTCTTCGTCATCGTCGACAACTACTACACCTCCGCGACCGGCGGCCAGGACATCCTGTCCTCGCGCGCGGCCAACAAGCGGCGCAAGACCAACAATTCGATCGTGCAGGCGGTGAAGGGCATCGGCGGCCAATGGGTCCGGCAGATCGACCGCACCTATGACGTCGGCAGGATGCGCGATACGCTGAAAGAGGCGCTGACGACGAAGGACGAAGGCCCCAAGGTCATCGTCGCCTCCTCCGAATGCATGCTCAACAAGCAGCGCCGCGTGAAGCCGCAGATCAACAAGGCGATCAAGGACGGCGTCCGCACCGTCAAGGAGCGGTTCGGCGTCGACGAGGACGTCTGCACGGGCGACCACGCCTGCATCCGCCTCTCGGGCTGCCCGTCGCTCTCGGTGAAGCAGCTCGACGATCCCCTGCGCGACGATCCGGTCGCGGCCATCGACAATTCCTGCGTCGGCTGCGGCAATTGCGGCGAGGTCGCCGAAGCCGCCGTGCTCTGTCCCTCGTTCTACCGCGCCGACGTCATCCACAATCCAAGCCGCTGGGACAAGTTCAAGTCGAAGGTCGCCATGTCCGTGATCGGCTGGCTGCAACGGCGGCGCGACCGGCAGCGTCCGCCCCTCGAGGCGCTGGCATGAGGGACGAGACGGTACGGCTGGCCCTCCCGGCCGCTGGAGATGCGACCGAACGGCCGATCTCGATCGCGATCGTCGCGATGGGCGGCCAGGGCGGCGGCGTCCTCACCGACTGGATCGTGCAGCTCGCCGAGAACCATGGCTGGGTCGCGCAATCGACCTCGGTGCCCGGCGTCGCCCAGCGCACCGGCGCCACCATCTACTACATCGAGGCGATGCCGCCGGCAGGCGGCCGCAAGCCGATCCTGTCGCTGATGCCGACGCCCGGCGACGTCGACGTGGTGATGGCGGCGGAATTCATCGAGGCCGGCCGGTCGATCCTGCGTGGCCTCGTGACGCCGGAACGCACGACGCTGATCGCCTCGAACCACAGGTCGTTTGCGATCGGCGAAAAGATCGTGCCGGGCAACGGCATCGCCGACAAGGGCGCGGTGACGGGTGCGATCGGCGTTGCCGCCAAGACCGAGATCATCTTCGATCTGAATGCGCTGGCGATCGCGCATGGCAGCGTCATCTCGGCGGCGATGTTTGGTGCGCTGGCCGCGGCGGGCGTGCTGCCGTTCAGCCGCGAGAGCTATCTCGACGTGATCCGCGCCGGCGAAAAAGGCGCCAAGGCCAGCATCCGGACCTTCGAAGCCGCGTTCGACCGGGTTCAGGCTGGACCTTCCGACGTTGCAGCACCGGCACAGCCGGCAGAGACCGACGCCCGTTCCTCGCCAACGCCCGCCGATCCGCAGCTCGCCGCCCTCGTCGCGCGCCTGACGCAGGAATTGCCCGGGCCGGTGCAGGCGATGGCGCGCGCCGGCCTGAGGAAGGTGGTCGATTTCCAGGACGTCGCCTATGGCGCCGAATATCTCGACATCCTCGGAACGGTCTGCACCGCAGACCGGAACTCCGGTGGCACCGAGCGGGGCTACGCGTTCACGCAGGCCGCCGCAAAACATCTCGCCAACGCGATGAGCTATGACGACGTCATCCGCGTCGCCGACCTCAAGACTCGATCCAGTCGTCGCACGCGGATCGAGCGCGAGCTGGAGCTGTCGCAAGACCAGGTGCTCCAGACCACCGAGTTCATGCACCCGCGCATGGAAGAGGTCATGGGCATGCTGCCGGCAAGCTTCGGCCGCTGGCTTGGCACGAGGCCCCGCCTCCTCGGCTGGCTCGATCGCCGCGTCAACAGGGGACGCCGGGTGCGGACCTATTCGTTGCCCTGGTTCCTCGCGCTCTATGTGGTGGGCGGGCTGCGCGGCATGCGCCGCCGCTCGCTACGTCATGCGGTCGAGACGGCGCACCGGGACCGGTGGCTCAAGCAGGCGATTGATGCCGTCGGCATCAACTACCAGCTCGGCGTCGAAATCCTGCAATGCCGCCGGCTGGTGAAGGGCTATTCCGATACCCACAGCCGCGGGCTGTCGAAATTCGACAGGACGCTGGCTACGATCAAGCTGGTGGAGCGGCGCGACGATGCCGCCGACTGGGCACGGCGGCTGCGGGAGGCGGCGTTGAAGGACGGCCCGGGCAAGGAACTCGACGGCGTGATCCAGACCATCAAGAGCTTCGCGTGATGCCCGCGGCTGGCCGCGGATTCGGTTGCTGCCCGGACTGAAGGACGCCAGAATCAGGCGCCTTGACTACGATTCTCAGGTCGTTCATCGGAGCGATATCCAGCGAGTATCCCCCTCGACGAGACACCGTGATGGTCATGCGATGCCGGCAGCACTCAAAGAGAACATAGGTCCCGCCTATGGGCAGATCGAAACCCGGCTCTGGCTTCAGCTGCTGTCCCTGCATGGCGAGATTTTCGCGTCGCTGAATGCGATGCTGGGCGCCGAGTTCGGACTGTCGCTGGCGAAGTTCGACGTGCTGGCCCAGCTCGACCGCTGCAGGGAGGGCCTCGCGCTCGGGCAATTGTCGCAGAACCTGAAGGTCTCCGGCGGCAACGTCTCGGGGCTGGTGCAGCGCCTCCTGGCGGACGACCTCATCAGCAAGGAAATGTCGCGCGAAGACCGGCGGTCGTTCATCGTGCGCCTGACGCCCAAGGGTGAGCAGCTGTTCCGGAAGGCGGCGGACGTCCACAAGAAGCATCTATGCAAACGGCTGGAGACGATTCCGCCCCGGGAGCTGGATGTTGCGCTATCGGCGTTGCGCTCCCTCTCCTCGAAAATTCGCCCTGAAAGCAAGAAGTAGAGCCGCAAAAGACAATGGCCAAAGAATCCAAGAGCAGGTGGAAGTCGGGTCCGCCCAGGACCAGGGACCAGCTGCATAGCTACATTCCGTATCTGTTCAACCGCCTCGCCAATCGCTGGAACCTGGACCAGAACCGCGATCTCAGCGAGCACGGCATCAACAATGTCGTCTTTCGAACGTTGTCGGTCCTGTTCATCCACAAGAGCCTGACAGTCAACGAAATCTCCGTCCTCGCCGTGACCGAGCAGTCGACTGCGAGCCGCATGGTCGAGTCGATGGTGTCGTCGGGCCTCGTGATGCGCGAGATCGCCGAGGAGGACCAGCGTCGCCGGGTGGTGGCGCTGACGCCGGAGGGCGAAGCGCTGCTGCGCAAGATCTGGCCGATCATGGTGACCAATTACGACCGGCTGATCGCGGGCATCGACCCCGACGAGATCGAGGTCTGCGCCCGCGTGCTTGCCAAGATGGTCGAGAACATCCGGCAGAACCAGATCTGAATGAGGCGTCAGGGACCGAGGCCGACGAGGCTGGTGCCGCCGCAGACGTAGAGCACCTGGCCGGTGACGAAGTCCGAGCGCTCGTCGAGGAAGAACTCGATCGCGTGCGCGACGTCCTCGCGCGAGCCGAGCCGGCCGACGGGCACGTTGCGCGCCATCCGCTCCTGCTGCTCCGAATCCTTCGGGACGACGCCCCAGAAATTGTCGGTGAGGATCGGCCCCGGCGCGACCACGTTCACGGTGATGCCGCTGGCGGCAAGCTCGAGCGCCCAGGTCCGCGCCATTCCGTGCACACCGGCCTTGGTCGCCGAATAGGCCGAGCGCGTCGCCGCCCCCATCGCGGCGCGCGAAGAGACGAACACGACGCGGCCGAAGCGGCGCGTGCGCATCCCCTCCATTGCGGCCTGGGTCAGCTGCATCGGCGCACCCAGATGCAGTTGCGCCAGCGTCAGGATGTCCTCGGGTTTTGCATTTTGCAGCAGGTTCGGCAGGATGATGCCTGCATTGTGCACGAGGCGATCGATCGTGTGGTCGCGGCAGATTGCTTGCGCGATCGCGCGCGTCTCCTCGATGCTGGTCAGGTCGGCGCAATAGGCGGCGAGCAGATCATGGGTCCAGGTGGGCTTCTCCAATCCGACCGAGACGACGCGCTGGCCTTTCTCGACGAGCCGTTTCGCCAGGGCTTCGCCGATCCCCGAATTGCCGCCGGTGACCAGTGTCGTACGGATCGCGCTCATGCTCGGTTCCCTCAGACTTGTCTCAGACTTGCCGCCGCTTGAGCTCGCGCAGGTCAAAGAACGCGCCCTCGCCCATCAGCTTCGCCACATGGTCCTTGAGGCCGCCGCGCTGGATCTTCTCGGTTGCGGTCAGCGGCAGGCTCTCGACGAAGCAGATCCAGCCGGGCGCCTTGTAGTAGGCCATCTGCTCCAGGCTCCAGCGCACGATGTCCTCGGCGAGTAGCCGATCGGCGCCCGCCTGCTCGGCGATGATGACGGCCGCGACCTCGTCGCCGCGCACAGAATCGGGCGTCGCCGCAACCGCAGCCTGCCGGATCGCCGGATGGCGGTTGAGGACGGACTCGACCTCGACCGCGGCGATATTCTCGCCGGAGCGGCGGATGACGTTCTTCTTGCGGTCGACGAAATGCAGATCGCCGTCCGCATCGCGCGACACGATATCGCCGGTGTGCAGCCAGCCGCCGTCCCAGGCCTCATTGGTGGCTTGCGGGTTTTTCAGGTATTCCCGGAAGAAGCCGTAGCGCGGGTCTGCACCGGCTCGCCGCACCAGCAGCTCGCCCGGCACATCCACCGGCGCATCATTGCCGCTCTCATCGACGATGCGAATGTCCACCTCTGCCGCGGGCCGGCCAAAGCAGCTGGTGCCGATCTTGCGCGGCTCAACATTGGCGGCGATCACGCCGCCGCTGCCCGTCTCGGTCATCGCCCAGGCTTCGATCAAGGGAAAGCCGAAACGCTCTTCGAACGGGGCGTGCAGCAGCTTGTCCACGCCGGCGCCGAAGCCGAAGCGCACGGCATGGGCCCTGTCCTGCTCCGATGCCGGTGCACTCATCAGCATCGAGGGCATCACGCCGAGATAATGCAGGCAGGTCGCCCGGCTCTCGCGCACCGATCTCCACCAGCTGCGCGGATGGAAGCGATCGAGCATGGTCAGGCTGCCGCCGACCGACAGCATCGCCATCAGCGACACCGCCATCGCGTTCATGTGGAACAGCGGCAGCGGCGTGATCATGCGCTCGCCCTCCGCCTTCAGCCCACACAGCCCGCCGACGTCGCGGTACCAGTTTCCGGAATGCAGGAAATAGGTGTTGGTGAGCACGCAGCCCTTCGGCTGCCCGGTCGTTCCCGACGTGTAAAGCAGCGCGCACTCGGTTTCGCCGTCGCCTGCGGTCGCAGCCAGCGCGCCACCAAAGGGAGCGGGAACGTCGTCCGTGTCGGTCACCACCGCAATCGCACGGCCGGCCTGACGCGCCGCCGTCTCGACCTCGGCGCGCCGCTCGGCAAGCACGAACGCCGCGTTCATCTCGGAATGCGCGATGATGTATTCGAGCTCGCTCATCCGTAAGTCGGGATTGATCGGCACGACGGAGACGCCGAGCGCATTGAGCGCGAACCACAGCTCGATGAACACCGGCCGGTTCTGGAGCAGAAGCCCGACCCGGTGGCCCTCGCCGTAGCCGCGGCTTGCGAACGCCGACCGCCAGCGCTCGACCCGTTCGAGCATGGCGCGATAGGAGATCTCCCCCGCCGCGATGCCGTAGATGTCGGCGGTCTCCGGCAGAACGTTGAGGAAGCCCGCCTCACTGCTGCGGAGGGCGGTTTCGCGAAAGCGCGCGTAAACGGTGGTCGCAGCGGTCAAGGCATTCTCACATGAAGAGCTGGATGTTGCCGAACGGCGCGTCGAAATTGACGAGATCGACGCGCTTGAGCTTGATCTTCAGGTCATCGCCGACCCGGACGAGATCGTGCGAGGCCCATCCGGAATAGCGCTCCAGCATATCACCGCGTGTCTCCGTGTAGATGTAGGAGGTCCGCGCCTTGAACAGGCCGGCCTCCGGATCGCAGGCGATGATCTGCGGTGCCTGGAGCAGATGATGACAGCGGCTCTTCGGCTTCTGGCTGAAGGTCCGCTCGCCGGCCAGCCGCTCGACCCGCACTTTCAACAGCAGCAGGTCCTCGTACATCAGGGAGGGTTGCAGCACCGGATCCTGCTGCTGCCATTCCAGCGGCATCCAGTAACGCCCTTCGGGATGAAACAGATCGAGCCAAGCCTGCCACTGCATCGTGTCGAGCAGATCGGCCTCGCGATAGACGAAGTCCGTGATGGTCTTCTCGGTGATCATTCCGCGGCCTCGATACGCTTGTCCATGTCGATGGTCATGAACTTGGCCCAGGCATGAAACTGGTTCCGCATCTGCCGCTCGGACGTCCCGTTGATGACGGCGGTGACGTCCGCCGGCTCACCGGCCTCATAGAGGCGCTGGAGGTTGACCCATTGATTGCCGTTGGACTTCAGCCCTTCCTGGGCGCGTTCGTACATTTCGAGGTCGTCATGACCGACGATCGAGGTCGGCGCGTTGATGAAGCGGTTGTACATCAGGGCACGCTCATAGAGCTTGTCGGGCGCGCCGACCAGGCGATAGACCCAGCTTTCGACCAGCGTCTTGTCGACCGCGATCGGGATGAAGTTGCGCAGGATCTGGACGGCGCCCTTCACCATGACATTCGGAAAGTAGACGGTGTTGTGCCTGACTTCGCCGAGGATCTCGTGCGCGCGCTTCTCGCCATAGGCCGCGACCATCTGGGCGAGATAGCCTTCGATGTCAGAGTAGTTCGAGTGGATGGAGTTGGCGACGCCGGTATGGCCGTGGCCATTGGGCCAGATCCTGATGCCGCTCTGCTCGTAGAATTCGTACGGGCTCATGAAAGGCCCGTAGAGCTGTACCGCCATCGGCGTTTCCGTGCCATCCCCCTGCTCACGCTTCCAGACCTTCACCGCGGTGCCGGCGGAGCTTTCATGCGCCACCATCGGATGGCAGGTGTCGGTCTGGTTCTCGACCAGCATTTTCCAATTGCAGGTGTGCATGTAGCGGATCGGCGCAGCCACGACCGCGAGCTTTCCTTCCGGCGACCGCTCGACCATGTTGTCGATCGTCGACAGGCTCTCGCCGAAATAATCCTCGAAGGAAACGCCATTGTCGTTCAACTGCGCGAAGATGAAATCGCGATAGACGACGACGTTCTTGATCTTCGACAACCCCTCGTTGGCCTGCGCATCGCCGAACCCTGTGCCCTCATATCCCTTCTTCAGGGGAATCGCGAGCAGCGAGCCGTCGGTCTTGAACGACCAGGCGTGATAGGGACAGCGGAAGAATTTTCCGGTGTGGCCGCAGGGTTCGGATGCGATCTTCACGCCCTTGTGCGGGCAGCGGTTGTAAAAGACGTGGATGGTCCCGTCGGTATGGCGGCTCGCCATCACCGGCTGCCGGCCGATCGTGGCGGTGATGAAATCGCCGGGCTTTGCGAGCTGACTGGCATGCCCGACATAGACCCAGCTGTTCGGGAACAGATGCTCCATCTCGATCTCGAAGATCTCGGGATCGACATAGACGTCGCGATGCACCTCGGCCTGGCGCACCAGCGCCTCGATCGCAAAGGCATTGTTTCGGTAATTCGCCATGGTACCCCCTTGCCTCCCGTCAGAGATCCAACACCAGCCGTTCCGATTTGGCGCGCGATACGCAGATCTGCATGACCTTGTTCGACGCCTTCTCGTCATCGCTGAGAATGACATCGCGATGATCGGGAACGCCCGAGAGCACGCCGCACTGGCAGATGCCGCAATCGCCGCGCTGGCAGTCGTAGAGAACGTCGAGACCGGCCGCTTCCAGCGCCTGGATGATGGTCTGATCGGCTGCCACGGTGACAACCTGCCCGGTCGACTTGAGCTCGACCTCGAACGGCTTGTCGGGCAAGCTCGGCTGCTCTGCCTTGAAGAGCTCGTAATGGATGCGGTCCGGCGCGATGCCCCCGGCAAGCGCAGCCGCCTTCACCGCGTCGATCATGCCCGCGGGGCCGCAGACGTAGACATGGCAGCCAGCCGGCACATCGCCGAGCGCCGCCGCGATATCCAGGCGGGACTCGTCATCGTCGTAATGGATGGAGAGGCTGTTCGGGCAGATCTCCTGCAACTGCGGCAGGAACGCCAGCAGCCCCCGCGCGCGGCCCGCGTAGTGCAGGCGATACGGGTTGCCACGGGCGTTCAGCTCAGCCGCCATCGACAGGATGGGCGTGACGCCGATGCCGCCGGCAAACAGCCGTGCGGGAGAGGCTCCCTCATGAAGCCGAAAATTATTGACCGGCGCAGTTGCCTTCACGACATCGCCGACCTTCAACGCATGCATGAACCGCGAGCCGCCGGTCGAGGCCTCCTCGCGCAGGACCCCGAGCGCCAGCGCGTCGTCCGTGAGGCCCGGCAGGGCCATCAGTGAATAGGGCCGGTCTCCTCCGTCCGGGAGCCCTACGCGAACATGCGCGCCCGCCTGCCATCGCGGCACGACACCGCCCTCCACGCCCAGCACAAGGCTCCGCACCAGCGGGGTTTCCGCGATACACGACCTCACCTTGAGCTTGAGCGGATGCGCGTCCATTCAGGCATCTCACAATTATATGGATTTGCATATTTTTAGACATGTAATAATTCCATGTCAATCGTCGGGGTGGGGATGGAATCGCCCTGACCGGGACGAACGGCCTGCGCATTTTCCGCATCGGCCGTGGACATCTGCGCGCAAATCGACTGGCGCCAGCCGACCTGTTGCGAGAGCGAGAGGCGATATTGAAGTTTATCGGTCCGGAAGCGGGATGATTTATCAGCCTATCGCGCGCTGAAACGTACCGGCGCCGTGATGATTCGCTTGGCACCTGCTGGCGGCGCCGGCACCGGTGACGCACGATGCACCAACGCGATCACTTCCTGATCGAGCTCGGCGAAGCCCGCCGAGCGGGCCAGACTAGCGGACAGCACGTTACCCCTCTCGTCGATGGTGAAGCGCACATAGGCAACGCCGCTCTCGCCGCGCGATTGGGCACCCGGAGGGTAGCGCTTGCGCCGCTCCAGATGCCCCATCAGGAGCGACTGCCAACTGGCAGGCGACAGGGAGGAGATGCCGGACGCGGTCTGCGCGGCGGCAGTGCGGCTTGATTGTTGAGCCTGGACCTGCGCCCGGATTGCCGCGTGCGCTTCCGTCGCGGTCTGCTCCTTGCGAGGTTTTGGCTTCGGCTTTGGCTTTTCCGTTTTCGGCGGAGCTGGCGGAAGCGAAACCTCGGCCTTGTCCTGGAGCGGCGGCTTCTCCCTGACATCCTGCTCGACTGGCTCGGGCGTGGGTTCGATGGTCGGTTCGGGCGGTTGCTCCTTCGGTACCTCCTCCCGCTTTTGCTCAAGCTGCGCGACGTTTTCCTCGACGGATTTCAGCGCCGGGGTGAGCTCGTTCGTCTCCGTCATCGCCGCCTGCGGCGTGTCGGCCAACTCGATCATGACGGCGGCAGGCGGCGCATCGGCCGCGGCAACAACCGGCTCGGATCGCAGCAGCCAGACCGCGATCCCTGCATGGAACACGAGCGTGAAGACTGCGCCGGAGGCCCAGAGTGCCGTCTCCGCGAGCTTATTCCCCGATGTGACAAATCCGCCGGAACGCCTCACGGCCCACCTGTCCCCGGCATCATCGACTGACCGTGACCGGGAGCAACGACGTCCACCGTCGGCACCGTAGCCGTCTCGAGCCCGACCAGTGCGATCTTCAGATAGCCGGCCCCACGCAGGAGGTTCATCACCTCCATGAGATGCTGGTAGTCAACCGTCTTGTCGGCTCGCACGAAAACGCGCGTGTCCTTGTTGCCCTGCGTTGCGGCGTCCATCGCCGCCTGCAGGCGCTCGCGCACCACCGGATCATTGCCGAGAGCGAGCGTCAGATCGTCCTTCAGCGACAGATAGAGAGGCCGCTCGGGGCGCGGCGCGGGTTGAGCCGTCGACGCCGGCAAGTCGACATGGATATCGACGGTCGCGAGAGGGGCCGCCACCATGAAGATGATGAGCAGCACGAGCATCACGTCGATGAACGGCGTGACGTTGATCTCGTGGTTATCTTCGAGCCCGTCATCGAAGCGTTCGCGTATCCCTCCGGCCATGACGTCTACTCGGCTGCAAGTGGAGGCGCCGCCCGGTTTGCAGCGGCCGGAACTTTGCGAAAATCGAGATCGAGGCTCACGAGGCGCTCGACGCCGGCCGCAGCATCAGCGAGCAATTGCCGGTAGCCGGTGATGGCGCGAGCGAACACGTTGTAGAGGACCACCGCCGGAATTGCCGCGATGAGGCCCATCGCAGTGGCGAGCAAGGCTTCGGCGATGCCCGGCGCGACCACCGCGAGATTGGTGGTCTGCGCATGCGAGATGCCGATGAAGGCATTCATGATGCCCCACACCGTTCCGAACAGGCCGACAAAGGGTGCGGTCGCACCGATCGTCGCCAGCACCCCCGTGCCCCGAGTCAGGCGACGGCCAGCCTGGGCTTCGATGCGGGCAAGCCGGGAAACGACACGCTCTTTCAGCCCACCGTCTCCGGCATAGTCCAGCACCACCGCCGAGCGCGCCATTTCCTCGCTGGCCGATCGCACCATGAAGGCGGCCGGTCCGCCGCGCTCGGCCAGCGCGTGGTCGGCCACAGCGAGGCTTTCCGAAGCCATGATGATTTCGAACGCGCGGTTGGCCCGGGCCCGGGCGCAGGCAATTTCGACTGCTTTTGCAAACAGCACCATCCAGGTGACGAGCGAGGCAAAGGCGAGCCCGACCATCACGGCCTTGACCACCCAATCGGCCGCAGCAAACATCCCGAGCGGCGACAGATCGTGCGGCAGACCGGCGCGGGGGTCCGGGCTGCGCGACCACGCTTCCGAACGCGCTGCCGGAGCGACCGCGGCGGAAGCTGGCTTGACCGTCTCTGCAGCCTCTTCCGAAGCCGGCTGGCCGGCCGGCGCGGCGAGGCTCGCCGCAGGCGGCGTGTCCGGCTGTTGCGCAAATCCGCTGGCTACTCCCAACGCCAGCGCGACGATCAGAACGAACGTCGTGATCGTCCAACGCCATTTCTCCGAGCGAGCCATGTCATGTCCCCGCTGCTGGCCCGAGCAGGTCGGACACCAGTTCCTGCACACGGGAGAAAGCGGCTCGCGCCCCGGCGACGGCGCGTTCTTCCTCGGGATCAGAGAGGTCCACGGCGTCAAGCGCCATCGTGAACGTCCTCCAATGCGCAGCGCGCCCCTCTGGGGCCGCCGCCAGATGACGGGCTCCGAAGGACTCCGACAGCCCAAGTCTTCCGGCCGCTTTGAGCAGAAACGCCGCGCCGAGATTCGAGCCTTCCGCAACATAGAGCCAACCGATCGCCGTCGGCACGTCGGCGCCCTTGCCGTCGAATTCGGGCCTGTCGCGGAGGCTGGCCGGCACGATGCCGAGGTCGCTCAGATCCTGCTCGATCAGGCCGAGGCGGCGGCGCGAGGAGAGACCGGGCAACAATCGGCCGAGCGCGTGAGAGAGGTAGAGCCCATCGATGTCGCGATGGAATTCACGTTGCACGGTCACGAAGCGACCATAACGTTCGCGGTTCGCGAACGGGTTCTGCGCCATGATCTGTTCGTCAAGGCCGTCATGCTGACCGCTCGTTGCGGCCTTCAGGCGTCTGGCCCGGCTGGCATCGAGAGACTCTTCGATATCGATCGTACTCATTGTCGCTAGTTCTCCCTGAAGGCTCGATTGATCTGATCCGAAAGCGGCTTGACGAGGTATGAGAGCGCCGTGCGCTCGCCGGTCTGGATGAACGCTTCGGCCGGCATTCCCGGAACGAGCTTCAGCCCGGCAATCCGGACCAGCTGCTCCGGCGGAATGGAGATGCGGATGACGTAGAAGGACGTGCCCGTCCGCTGGTCCTGCGTGAGGTCGGCACCCACGCGGCTCACCGCTCCTTCGAGCTCCGGGGTCGTACGCAGGTTGAAGGCGGTCAGGCGCAGACTTGCGCGTTGTCCGAGACGAACATCGTGAATGTTCCGCGGCGGAATGTGCGCCTCGAGCGTCAACCGGTCCTCGTCGGGAACGATCTCCATGACGGTCTCGCGGGGAGGCACGACACCGCCGACCGTGTGAACGGACAGATTATGCACCCATCCATCCTGAGGTGCGATCATGTCGATGCGCCGCAACTGATCCTCGGCGGCGATCTTGCGTTCCGAAAATTCGCCGATCTGGGCCTGCGTATCGCGCAGGTCGCTCGTCACCTCGGCCTTGAGGTCCTGATCGACCTGGAGGATCTGCAATCTGGCCTCGGCGATGCTGCCCGCTGCCTGCGCCTGCCCCGCAACCACCTGGCCGCGATAGGCGTCCAGTGTCGCCTCGTCCCGCTCCAGCTCATTCAGACGCTGAACGGTCGTGATGCCCCGCTGCAGCAGATCGCGCAGGCTGGTCATCTCCCGCCGGCGAACCTCGATGCCGCGTTCGTACGCCGATTGCTGCGTCCTCAGGCCGTCGATCTGATGCTCGTACTCGGCGATGCGCTCCCTCAACTGCGCCTTCTTGCTGTCCCGGGTCGCGCGACGGGACAGGAACAGGTTCTTCTCGCCCTGCATGACACGCCCGACCTCCGCCTGGCCGGTCCGCGCAACGAGAAGCGGCGGAAACACGATCGCTTCCTGGTCGTCGCGTTCAGCTTCGAGCCGGGCCTCACGCGCCATCAGTTCATCGAGGCGCTTGCTGACGATGGCGAGATTGGCTTTCACCTGCGTCGCATCGAGGCGGATCAGGACGTCGCCGCGATTGACGCGCTGCCCCTCGCGAACCAGCAATTCACCGACGACGCCACCGGTCGGGTGCTGCACGCTCTTCACGTAGGATTCGACCACGAATGTGCCGTCGGCCATGACGGCACCCGCCAGATTTGTCGCCGTCGCCCACCCGCCGAGGCCCGCAAAGAGGACGAGGCAAGCGACGCCGCCCAACATGAACTGGCGTCTGATCGAACGGGACACGTCGGCGACATCATCGTTCGACATCATCGCCCCCGTCAGGTCGTTCAAGCGTTTCGGTCGAGCCTGCGACCACGCGGAGCGGCATGAGCGCGCCCGACCGCTGCTCGCCGTCAGCTGCCATCGCCGTGCGCGCAGAACCGTTCCGCAGGACACGCGACAGCACCGCGTCGCGCGGTCCGAACGCCTTGCAGCGCCCGGCTTCCATCATCAGGACGTAGTCGACGGCGCCGAGCGCGCTCGGGCGATGCGCAACGACGATCGCGATGCCTCCGCGCGCGCGGATCGCGGCGATGGCCTGGATCACGGCGCGTTCGCCATCGGCGTCGAGGTTGGCGTTGGGCTCATCGAGCACGACGAGGAAAGGATCGCCGTAGAGTGCCCGGGCCAGCCCGATGCGCTGGCGTTGTCCGGCCGACAGCACGGAGCCGCCCTCCCCGACATTGGTCTGATAGCCCTTTTCAAACTGGGTGATCAGATCATGCGCGCCCGCGGCCTTCGCTGCGGCGACGACGGCGGCGGGGTCCGGATTGTCGTTGAACCGGGCGATGTTCTCGCTGATGGTGCCTTCGAACAGATCCACGCCCTGAGGCAAATAGCCCGTGTGCGTCCCCAGCGCGCGGCGGTCCCATTGATCGAGGGACGCACCGTCCAGCCTGATCTTGCCGCCGATGGGCGTCCATACGCCGACGAGCGCGCGGATGAGCGTGGACTTTCCGCTGCCGCTCGGTCCGATGACGCCCAGGGCACTTCCGGCCGAAAGGCTCAGACTGACGCCGCTAACGGTGGGGCTCTTGCGACCTGGCGGAACGATGGTCAGCGCCTCGGCCGTGAGGTTTCGGGCCGGCCGCGGCAGCGCCAGCACCGAGGCAGGCGGCGGCACGAGAGCGAGCAGATCCGTCAGGCGCAGCCAGCTTTGTCTCGCCGCCAGGAAAGGCTTCCAGCCCGCGATCGCGAGGTCGACAGGCGCAAGCGCGCGCCCCATCATGATCGAGCTCGCGACCATCACGCCAGCCGTCACCTCCTGCCCGATGACGAGATATGCGCCGACGCCCAGGATCGCCGACTGGAGGATCTGCCTGATCGCGCGGGAGTTCGCGCTGAATGCGCCGACCACGTCGCCGGTGCGACGGTTCGAGGTGAGATAAGCGCCGTTCACAATCGACCACCGCGCGAGGAGCGCATCATTCATGCCCATCGCGCGCACGACTTCCGCATTCCGTCGGCTCGCATCCATCCTGGCATTGCGGTCCATGCCCTGCCTGGTGGTGTCGCGCAGCGATGCGCGGGTGAGCTGCTCCGTCGCGACGGTCAGCGACATCAATATGAGCGCGCCGCTCAAGGCGGTGACACCGATCCAGACATGGAAGAGAAAGCAGATGGCGAGATAGAGCGGCATCCAGGGCAGATCGAACAGAGCGGTCGGTGCCTGCGTGCCGAGAAAGTTCCGGACGCTGTCGAGATCGCGAAGGGGCTGCAGGCCGTCTCCGACGGCTCGCGTCTCGAGCGGGAGGCGGATGATGGCCTCGTGTACCCGAGCCGAGATCTGCCGATCGATCCGCTCGCCGACGCGGAGAAGAATACGGGCGCGAATGACGTCCAGAAACGCCTGGAAGACATAGAGTCCCAGCGCCAGGCAGGCGAGACCGACGAGGGTCGGGATGCTGCGGCTCGCCAGCACGCGGTCGTAGACCTGCAGCATGAACAGCGGCGCCGTCAACATCAGGATGTTGATGGCTCCGCTGACCAGCGCCAATCCGGCCGCGGCGCGCCTGAGGGGCGCGACGACCGCCGCAGGCATGGCCTGCGGCGGAGTTGCTTTCGAGGAGAGAAGCATCAAGTCCCCGACCTAGACGAGGAACAGGTTGGTGCCACCCACCAGATCCGCCTTGTTCACGTTGTCGAGCGTGACCGTTCCGAGCGTGCCGAAATCGAACACGGTGTTGGCACCCTGCTGGGTCGCCGCGCCGAGCACCTCGGCATAGGTGTCGTAGGCGCTGTTCTGTAGACCGAAGATCAGCGAGTCGTTGCTGGCGGTGAAATCGCTGACGACGTCGTTGCCGACCTTGGTGAAGTCGGTGGTCAACGTGCCGAGCCCGTGCAGGTCGAAGGTGTAGATGTCGTTGCCTCCGTTGCCGGTCAGGGTGTCGTTGCCGGCGAAGCTGTAGAGGATGTCGTCTCCGCTCGTGCCGACCTGATGGGTGCCGACCTCCGCGAAGTAGTCGTAGAGACCATGGAAGGGAACGCTGACACCCGGGGCAACGGGCAGCGTGGTCTGTTGCAGATTGCCACCATGGGACAGTGCGTAGAGCGCCTCGTTGAACATGGCATCCGGTGCCGCGCCGCCGAGATCGATGTGGAGATCGGAGGTGACGCTGAACGGCCCGGTCGAGCCGCCGGCATAGCCGTGACCGAAGTCCAGGCCGTCCAGCGTGCTGCTCGACGAAAGACCGCCGCCGGTCCCGATCGGGTAATAGAGATCTCCCTCGAGGACGACGCCGCTGTGGCCATTGGTCCCCGCGCCCCATTGCGAGAAGGGCTGCGCCTGCGTCGAATCGTAGAAGCTGCCATTTCCGTTGTAGGCGAAGTCCGCCTGCCAGGTGTTCTTGAAGTAGTCCAGGAGATCGCGACTGTTGTTCGTCAGATCGATTTCGACAGACATGAGATGTCTCCTTGCTTGCTGTATCGGCCGCCGCCCGGCGAGCCTTCACTTCTGCGGCGGGTTACCGCAGAATTCTCGGGTTTCGAAGTTCGCCGCTTGCTCGTTCGCGATGCCGAGGCTGATCAGGTTCAGCGCGATCATCATCGGAACGATCAGAAGCGGTAGTTCACGCCGAACTTGATCGCGTGCAGGTCGAGGTCATTCTCCGCCTTGCGTCCATTGGTGGTTTGGGAGGAGCCCGGAACGGTCCGGTTGGTGAAGACCCGGCATGTGCCGTTCGGAAGAAACAGGACGCAGACCCTCACGGTCGACGGTCCCATGACGCCAGCAGTCGCACTCGGGAAAAGGAATCCCTGATTGCCAAAGTGGTCGTAGGAATATTCGCCCTTCAGCGTCCAATGACTCGTCAGCGCATGTTCGAAGCCCGCCCCCAGGGTCCAGCCACGGCGTACCGCCGAAGCCTCTTCCGTGAGCCTCGCCAGCGTGCCGGCCACCGATCCGCTCTGCGCCTGGTACTGCGTGCGAATCTCGGTCTCGTTCAGAAACGCGATGCCGCCCGCGGCATAGAGCAAGGTGCGATCGAAGGCGTAGCCGAGGCGTCCGCGCAGCGACGCCGTCCAATCGAATCTGTAGTCGGTCTTGGCCTGGAGGAAGCTTCCCGCCGCCAGTTGCGGCGATTCGGTTGCGATAGCCGCCTGCGTTGCCCTCAGCTTGGTCCAGGAGAACTCTCCCTCGGCTCCGATCACCAGGCGATTGGCGAACTGATAATTGAATCCGCCCTGGAATCCTCTCGTGAGGTCGGAGACGTTCACGTTGGCCGACTCCGTTGCGGCGACGCCTCCAGGCGTTCCGTTACCGGTCGTGGTCACACCCGCGCTTCTGCCCAGGCCGTAGCCGAGATGCCCACCCACATAGAGGCCGGTCCAGTCGCTTCCCGGCTCGCCGAGCGAGGCATTGCCCAATTGAATGTGTGGGAGCTTGCGGACCAGCGGCTTGGTGTCGTCCAGCGTCGTGGTGTAGCTGACGCGGGCCGTGCGGCCCGGCGACGGGACGCCGATCGAGGTGAGCGCACCGAAATAGTACTGATCGGTGATGTTCTCGACACTGAAGTTCACGATCGAATCGGCGTCGATCCGGTAGCTGCCGAAGAGGTCGTACACGTTGTATGATGGCCATGTGAACGTCGCCGCGCCGGATGGCGGCCAGACGCTGCCCGAGCGCGGCGAGGAGAACTGCGTTCGGGCGCCCAGTGTCAGTTTCTGGTCGAACAGCCGGATGCCGGCCGTGACGCTGCCTGCGTATTCCGGTGGGATGTAGTTTGCCGCGTAGTCGTTCTTGAGCGCACCCGTCGCGCTCGCGACGGCGGTGGAAAGTGGCGGCGCGCAGCGGGAGGCGATCTCGCAATATTCGATCTTCGTGTATTTCGTGAAGTTGCCTTCGAGGAAGAACGAGCCCGCGTCATATCCACCGGAAACCTCGAAGCCACGAAAGTTGGCGCTGTCGATGTTGTACCATTGATACTTCTGACCACCCGAGACGGCCTCTTCCCCCGTTTGAAAGCGAACGATGTAGTCGTCGTAGTGATTGTCGAAATAGGACAGCTTGACGCGAAGCTTGTCGCCGGGCCTGACAAGATCGTTGCGCAGGACGTTCAAGCCGCCTTCATAGTTCTTGGCGATCTCCGGCCGGAGATTCGGATTGTTCCAGAGCAGCCCTTGATAGTGCCAATGGGACTCGCGGAGGCTCGGAGGGCGGTAGCCCTCCTTGTACTGGCCGTAGAACTGAAGTCCCTCGATCGGCGAGAGAACGATGCCGGCATTGGGACTTACCCGTCCTCCGAAACGCTCTGGAAACTTGGTGAGATATCCCTCCCCCTCGGAGTTGTAGTGGTCGTAGCGCAGCCCCCCGGAGAGCGTCAGCCAGTCCGTCGGCTTCAGACTTGCGTTGCTGAACGTCCCGGTCATCAGCCGTACGCCCGATGGGCCGTTGGTCTCCCAGCCCTCCGATCCGGTAACCGAACTCGCGAATTGCTCCGCCGTCGCGTGCTCGCGTGTGAACTCCACGCCATTGTCCCAGGTGAGCTGGCCGAGCGGCGTGGCAAACACGGACGTGTTGCCGGTGTCGCCGCCCAGGGTTGTCATCCCGGAGGGCCCCGGCAGCAGGCCATGGCGTTCCGATGCGACATCGCTCAGCCAGAGATTGGCCCGGAAGTTCACATGGGGACTGTCCGACGGCTGAAACTTGTACTTGGCCGTGTAGGTGTCGACATGGGTTTCGGAAAGCGGAAACTGCCCGTATTGCAGGATTCCCGAATTCAGGGCGAACTGATAGCTGAGCTCGTCGAGCTCGCCATACCGCGAATTGTACGAGAGGTAGCCAAGCTCGAGCGATTGACCGTCGCCCCACTTCACCTTTCCCTTGGCCAAAAACGAGTCGGTGTTCTCCGACGTGTTGAAGACCTCCTGACCGGGGCCGATGAGCGCATTGGCGTTCGCCGCAGGCTTGAAGGTGATCCCGGGAGGTACGTTCGTTCCAGCGAAATAGTTGCCCTGGACGTGCTTCGAATAGGCGACAAGGAATTCGTAATTGTCCTTGATCGCCGCAACCACCGCGCTTCCCGACTGGGAACCGCCGTTGAAGTAGGACGGACGGCTCTCACTGGCCGGATTGACGGTGGTGCTGGACAGGAAGCTGGGCGCGCGTTCGGTCACGGCGTTGGTGCCGACGCTGCCCTTCAGGCGAACGCCGAACGACTGGCCGTCCTTGACGATGTCGCTGGCATCGAGCGTGCGCAGATTGACCGTTCCCGCGATGCCGCCGACCCCGACGCCGGTGCTCGGGCCCTTGGAGATGTCGATGCCGCCGATCAGGTCTGGATCGACATAGGTCTCGTCACGATTGCCGACATAACCGCGATAGGAGCTCGTGGTCTGTCGCGCGCCATCGATCATCGTCGCGACGCGCCCCATGCCCTGAAGACCGCGGATGTTGGGATTGATCGACGTGCCGACGTGGCTGCCTGCCGAGATCACGCCGGGGGTGTTGATGAACACATCGCCGGCGGAGGTCGGCGGCACGCGGTCGATCTGCTCGCGCGAGATATGCGAGACGGACCCGGGCGTTTGATATGGCGTGTCGGGCGTGAAGCCGTCGGATTTCTTGGCGGTGACGTCGATGGTGTCGAGCAGCAGCGATCCATCGGAGGAAGGCGGTGCGCCCGCGTCCTTGTTTGCAGGATCGAAGATCGTGACGGCGTTGCCGCCCGTGAAGTGGTAGGACAAGCCGGAGCCGGCAAGAAGGTGTGCCATGGCCTGCTGCGGCGTGAACGCACCGTTGATGCCACCGGTCTGGCGCCCGCGCGCGATGACGGCGCTGTAGATGAGCTGGAGCTGCGAGACGTCGGCAAAGCGATTGAGCGCCGCGGCGAGCGGTCCGGCCGGGATCGCATAGGTCCTGACAGACGCGCTCGTCAGATTCTGGGCCGTCTGCGCAATCGCTACCGACGACCCGGGACTTGCCGCAAACATCGCCGTCGTTGTCAGGAACGCGATCTCGATCCGTTTCCTTGCACTCGCCCCCAACACCACGCCCCCGTCACCTGTCCGTCGCAACTCGCATCGGCCAGGTGCCGGTGCAATCGCCTTCCGACAGTGAGACGCAGACGCCCTGAAAAAGAGGAGGTCGGTTGAGCGAACTTTTCTCGCTCAGTGGTGCAGCAGGATCAGCAGACCGCTCAGCCGCGTCGAGTGCAGCCCGAGCGTCTGCTCGATAACGTCCAGTGCCTGCAAAGGATTCCTGGTTTCAAACACGCCGCTGACCAGGTGACTGCCGATGGAGCCGTCGATGATTTGAATCCGTCCAGAATGGTAACGATTCAGCTCCGCGACCACTTCTCCGAGCGGACGGTCGACGAAGATCAGCTTGCCACGCCGCCAGGCGGTCGCCGCATCGGCGTCGACCGCCCGCAACTCGCCGAGACCGCGGCGCGAATAATCGATGGTCTCTCCGGAAGAGAGCTCAACCGCCGTTCGGCCAGCCGCCGGGTAGGACACGCCAACTCGGCTTTCCAGCACCGTCACCGTTGCGGCCTCATCCTCCTTGCGGACAGCGAAGACCGTGCCGCGCGCGACCGCCTCGCCCGACGCGGCGGCGACGACGAACGGGCGTGCCGCATCCTTGGCAACAGTAAAGACGGCCTCTCCGCGCAGGAGGCGAATGCGCCGCCGCTCGCGCGAATAGTCGACGGCGATGGCGCTCGCGGTGTTCAGGACGACGGTGCTGCCGTCATCGAGGGGCACGGTCCGGGTTTCGCCGGTGGCGGTCATTGCATCCGCCTCGAGCCGCATAGGAAGATCGAAGGCGTAGCCAGCAGCGACGACGGTCGCCACGACCGCCGCAGCGGCAGCCGCCCAGCGGCGGACCCGGGATGAACGAGGCCGATGCCCCCGGAGCGGAAGCCGGCGGATTCCATCAGGTCGCGGCGCGGCCATGCTCAGCCGAGGTCGCGGGATACGGCCGAGATCATCCCAGGTGCGGGAGATCTCCTCGTAGGCCGTGCGATTGGCCGGCTGCATCAGCCATGCCCGGAACAGCGCCTCTTCCGCGGCGTCGAGCGCCCCGGCGTCCCGCCGCACGTACCATTCCGCCGCCTCGTCGAGGGTGGTCGGCCTCTCCCCGTCATTCATGGATAATTCGTCGATCCAGCATGAAAACAGCGCCGCGAGAGTGGCGGTTGCCCGCGATCTCACTCTCTATGACGGAGCAATTCTAAAATAGAGGAGGTCGATTGGGAGAAAAAATCAATCGCCTTCGCGCAGGCGCCTGGTGCAGTGGACAAGCGCCTGCCGGAGATGCTTTTCGACCATATTCCGGCTGATTCCCATGCGTATGGCGATCTCGTCCGGCTCGACGTCGTCGAAGCGCCGCAGGATGAAGCAATCCCGGCATCGCGGCGGCAGTTCGGAAACGGCTTTGGCCAGAAGCGTCAGCCGCTGCCGCGCCACGATCTGGCGCTCCAGGTCGGCCGTCTCGTCGGCGACGTCAAGATGCTCGGCAGGTTGCGCCGCAGCGCGTCCTCGGGTCTGCTCGCGACGCTGCTGGTCGATGACGAGGTTGCCGACGAGCCGGTAGAGATACGCCCGCGGATTGGCGATGTTCTCGTTGTCGGAACTGGCAAAGCGCAACCAGGCTTCCTGAACGATATCTTCGGCCGCGACGGGATTGCGGAGCTTGCGGGAGGCGTAAGATCGCAATTCACCGTAGTACGCATCGATGAGCGCTGAGATCGGGGCAACCACTACGTCGGACATCACGGACCCGAAGCACACGGCGCCTGCAAGAGTTGGCGCGGACGGCGTCACTCTTACATGTCCGGTGATTAACCGCGCAAGATCAAGATCTTAGAGAGCTTCCAAGTTACACGGCGCGTTGCGGGCGCGGCCGGGTTCAGGAAAGGTCCGGAAGCAGCAGGACGCCGTCGTCCTTCGCGCAGCCAAGGCCACCACCAGCAGGCAATCTCGGCGCACGACGCATCCATTGTCCTCAGGCGTGGAAGATGAAATCGGTCGCGTGCAGACTCGTTGCAACGATGTTCTTCAGAAGGATGGAGTCATTCGCACCAAGCGAGAGCAGCGTGTCGTTCCCGACCTGAACCTCGCTGGGAAGTGACGATGCCGAAAGTCCGCTGAACTGACGAACATCGAGCTTGTCGATCCCCACGGTGAAGTCGGAAATCGTGTGCATGATTGGCGAGGCCGATGCCGGTGCGAACACGAACTGATCCAGCCCCGTGCCGCCGGCCAGTGTGTCTGCGGAATTGGTGGCGAAGATCACGTCGTTGCCGGCCGTGCCTTGCAGGGTGATGTTCGGGCCGATACCGGCCTGATTGAAGACGAAGTTCACGGTCTGGGTCGCACCAAAACCGTCCTTGACCGTCAGCGAGACCATGTCCGTCGCCGGCGGCGTGGCTCCCGGCAGATAGGTCACCCCGGATGCAAAGATGCCGTTGATGGCCGAGAGAGAGCCCGAGCTCGTCGACACGGAGACGCTGCTTCCCGACGACGCGGCTTGCGTCGTTGCCGCGAGGCTGAATGTCTCGGTCCCCGCATTCGGATCGGAATCGGTCACCAGCAGGCCCGTGATGGTCGTCGATCCATCCGGATTGTGTACCGTGCCGAACTGGCTGGTCACGATGACCGGCGCCTGATGATTCCAGACGATATTCGTCCCGCCCTGGCCGTCGGATGCGATGGAGAAGCCCGTCGGATCATAGTCGCCGACGAGCGCGAACGCCCCCGTCCCGTAGTTTACGGTCAGCCCGCCCGAATTGGATACGCTGACGCTTCCGGGCGCAATCCCGACCAGATCGATCGTGTCTCCATAGGTGAAGCCTGTGACCGTTCCGGTGAAATGCGTGACGTCGCCGAGCACGAGCACTCCGGGCGTGGTCGGTCCCGTATTGAAGGAGACGAGCATATCCGAGGCACCGCTCAGGACGAGCGACGCATTGTGGACGATGGCCGTGCCACCGCCGGTTACGGAAGAACCAATGGTCAGGCTTCCGGATTCAACCGCAATCGTTCCGGTGTTGGTAAGGCCTGCGAGCCCCTGGATCGACGACACGCCGGTGCTCTCGATTGTACCGGCGTTGGAAAGTGTGCTCGTGCCGGTGAACACGCTGGCGCCGTTGAGCTGCCAGTCGGCGCCGGCCTGGTTGGTGACGGTGCCGTTGTAGGCGGTGATCACACCGCTGACGAAGCCGGAATTGTCGATCGTCACGATTCCGGACCCGGTCGTGATGGCGTCGATGCCCGCGGTCCCGCCGATCACAGAACCGGCAATGACGATGCTGACGTCGCCCCCGTCATAGCCGAGCCCGGCCACACCGTAACGGCCGGCGATAATGTCGGCATCGGACTCGACGACGATTGAAATATTGCCGGTCCCATAGTTGGCGGCACGGATGCCGTCCGTCCCGGTCGGCGCAACGATGGTTGCGTGATCGTCGACGAAGATGGAGCCGAGCACACGACTGTCGACTGTGCTCTGATTGTTGGGGTTGTAGCTCGCCAGAATACCGGCAGCCGGATCGCCGGCGGCGTTGGCCGTCGGAATCGTGCCGGAGTGGATCGTGCCGTTGGCAATCACCGAGATCACGGACGTCGCGGGCACGACAACCGTCGGATTGCCAGGGTCGGCGGTCGTCGCCTTGTTCAACGCGGCGATGCCCGAGCTGCCGGAATTGATGAAGGTTGCCCCCGTCGTCGTGACGTAGACGCTGCCGGGCCCGTAGGTCTGCGCCAGAATGCCCACGCCCGATCCGTTCGGCGGGCTGGCGCCACCGAGCGCGGTGATCGTCGCGCCGAAATTGTTCGCGTAGACGTCGCCGGTTCCGTAGTTATAGGCCTGAATCCCGTTACCGGCGGCTGCGGTAATCGTCGCAAAGTTGTTCACGACGACCTCGCCGTGGACATTGTAGTTCGCGGCATTGCCGGGCGCCGGATTGGTGGCCTGCCCGATATAGCCTGCAATGATGCCGGCGGGCTGATTGCCGAAACCGGTCAGCGCCGTCCCCGAATTGATCGTGCCGGCAGCGGTCACAACGACCGACGTGCTGGCGGAAGTCGCCGTAGCCTCTTGGGCCGCGTTGATGCCCGCGCCTCCGGAGTTGATCACGTCGCCGGCGGAGGTGATGACCGAGATGCTCCCGTTGTTCGTGTTGAGGGCCATGATGCCGTAACTGGCCGCGGAGGTCAGCGTCGAATTGGCGTAGACATTGACCGCGATGTCGCCGGTCCCCGCGCCTTCCGCATGGGCACTGATCGCCTGCTGGACCGCTGTGATATTGGCGCCGCTGGCCTGGTTCACGGCGATGTTGCCGTTGCCGAAATTGTAGGCGTTGATGCCTATGCCCGCATCGGCGGTGATCGTTGCAGCATTGTTGATGATCACCGCGCCGTTGACGTTGAGATTCGGCGTCTGGGTGAGGCCCCCGAGGAAGCCCGCGGAAATTCCCGATGGCTGATTGCCCCCGTTGTTCAGAAGCGTTCGAGAGTGAATGACTCCAGCCGTCGTCACCGCGATGGTGGCTCCGACGGCGGCCGCGATCGAGGTCGCCTCGTTGACCGCATTGATGCCGGTGCTGCCGGACTGGATGTTGTCCTGGCTACCCGTCGTGACGGTGATGTTGCCGGGCCCAAGGGTCAGGATACCAATGCCATAGGGTGCATTCCCCGATGTCGAGCTTGTCGCTGCGGTCAGGGCCTGGATCGAAACCCGGGGCCCCAGTGTGACGGTCACGCTGCCGACACCATAGTTGTACGCATTGATGCCCGATCCAGCCGCCGCGGTGATGAAGCCGTTGGTGCTGCCGTCGCCGGACACACCGACGAAAACGTCGCCGTACACGTTATTCGTGTTGGGATTGGAAACGCCGGCATTGCCCGGGTTGTAGCCGGCCTGAATGGCGGATGGCGCACTGCCGGAATTGTTGTTGTTGACGCCGGAAGTGATGATGCCTTGCGCGATCACGGTGACCGTGCTGCCCGAGCCCTGCGCAATCGTCGTGGCCTGGTTGCCGGCATTGATGGCTGTCCCGCCGGAATTGATGGTCGAGCCCCAGCCGGTGGTGACCGTCGAGCTGCCGGCGCCATAGTTGAAGGCAAAGATGCCGTATTGGGTGAAGCCCGAGCTGGTCGGGCTGCCCGCGGCAGTCGCCTGGATCTGCGCGCCCTGCCCGAGCGACACGGTCGTGTTGCCGGCCCCATAGTTGAAGGCAAAGATTCCGGAGCCGGTCGCAGCCGTGATGTTGCCGCGGTCTTCGACATAGACGTTGCCGGTGGTGGTCGAGCCGTTGAACGACGTCGTGCCGTTGTTCAGAATTCCGGCCCTGATGCCGGCAGAGCCGTTGGCCGGACCGACGGTCGCAGCACCGGAGTTGATTGAAAAGGCTCCGGAGGTGATGGTCGACTCGTTGATGACCGTGATCGAGCCAGAGGCACCCGCGCTGCCCTGCTCCTGCGCCAGGATACCGGCGCTTCCCGAATTGATGGTTCCGAACAGAGTCGTGATGTTGATGTCGCCGGAGGTTGTCTGCGCGTAGAGCCCGTACGAATTGGCGCTGGTGAGGCTCGCACCGATGCCGGTCAGGATGTTCAGCTTTCCGCTGCTGGACGTTGCGGCAATCGCATATTGGGTGCCGCTGACATTGCCGTAGTCCGAGATGTCGGCAGCGCCGCCGCCGGAACTCGAGCTGATTCCGGTGCCGCCGCTCGAAACCGTTCCGGCATTGACGATGGCGATATTGGCACCGCCTGTCGAAACGGCCACGCCCACGCCGGCGCCCGTGACATTGATCGACGAGGTCTGGTTCACCACCACCGAGTAGGTGTTAGCGATGCTTGCATCCGTGGTGCTCACTACGAAGCCGGAGCCGGAACCCGAAATCGTATCGTGGTCGAGAACGTAGGACAGCGCAGGGCTCGAGATGAAATACTGGAGGTTGTCGGAAAGCTGGACCGTGGAGGCCGACAGCAGCATCAGCTTGTCGGCGGCCAGGATGTCGAGCATGGCGCCGGATTGCACGTTCGTGACGTTGTAGGAATAGCTCTGACTCGCGCCCGTGACGGAAATCGTGCCGCTTCCCAGCGTCGCGCTCGAAATGCCGGCCCCGGTCAACGCGATCACATTGCCGATCGAAAAATGATCGATCGTGGCACTGAAGGAGGACGGAAGGTCGATGGTCAGGAGGCCGCGACCGGTCGTCGCGAAGGACACGGTCTGCCCCGTCACCGTTCCGGAGATCTCGAGCTCGGACCTGTCTCCGATCAAGATCGTGCCATTGCCCGACACGTTGCCAAAGATCCGCGCCGCACTATTGGGCGCGAGATTGATGCTGCCGGTGTTGGCCAGCGCCAGACTGCCGCCGGACGACAGGATGGCGAACCCGAGCACGTTCATGATTCCGGCGTTGGCGACCAAACCCCCACTGCTGCCGATGGAATTCTGGCCGTTAAGGCTCCAGATGGCCCCCGCCGCGTTGGTGAAGCTCGCGGCCCCGCCGAGCGAGACGTTTCCGGTCAGAACGCCGCCGCCGTTGTTGAGGGCCGTGACGGTCCCGCTGACGCTGTACATCGCAAGGGCGTAGCTGTTGGTCGTCTTGCCGAACAGGCTCGCCGTGACGGTGCCGGCGTTGGTGAAGGTCGCCGCCTGCGTGCTGTTGGAGCTGTTGATCTGAACGACCTGGTTGAACACCGAGCCGGAGCCGACGATGGTCCCCGTGTTGGTCACGGACATCGTGCCATTGACGCTGGACGCGCCGGTGCCGGTGCCCGTGTTGATCGCCACGCCCGATGACGTGATCGCGCCGTTGTTGATGATCGTGACGCTGCCGCCCCCCTGGGCGAAGGCGTTGATGCCGACCAGGGGTGCCTTGATCACCGCCCCCGCCTGAACCGTCGCGCTGATATTGCCGGTGCCGAAATTGTAGAGGTTGAGACCCCAGCCCGAGGCGGCCGTGACGGACGCCGAGGTGTTGACGACAACGTTACCCTGGACGGCCGAATTAACCTGTCCATTGCTGCTGCCGAAGCCGGCCGCAATGCCCGATGGACCCGAGCCGTTCGAGAAGAAATTGTAGCCCGAATTGATCGTGCCGGCCGCCGTCACCGAGACCTGTGTCCCGGACGAGGCGCTCGAAGCTACCGCATTTGCATTGATGCCGGTCCCGCCGGAGGTGATGACGTCGCCGCTGGCGGTGGTGATAAAAATGCTGCCGCCGCTGGCGTTGTTGGACTGGATGCCCGCGAGGCCATAGAGGGCCCCGGACGTGATCGTGGCGTTGGCCTCGACAGTGAGCGTCACCGTGGAGGGCGTCGCCGTCGGTCCGCTCACGTTCGAGCTGGCCGCGATGCCGATCTGCGCGCCCGAGACGACCGTATTGGCCCGGTCGATCAGCGTGACGTTGCCATTCCCCCAGTTGTAGGCCAGAAGACCCCAGCCGGCGAGCGCCGTCACGTTGGCGGAATTGTCCAGGGTGACAGTGCCGTTGATGTTGGAATTCGACGTGCCATTGCTGCCGAAATAGCCGACGGAAATGCCCTGCGGTTGACTGCCTCCGCTCGAAAGATGGGTGCCTGACGTAATCGTGCCCGAGGCCGTGACGCTCACGCTCGACAGCGCCGAGCCTGCGATCGCGGTCGCCAGATTGATTGCCATGATGCCATGCGAGCCGGAGGCGATGCTCGTGCCGGTGCTCGTCGTTATCGAAACATTGCCGCTGCCGTAGCTGCTCGCGGCGATGCCATACTCGTTCTTCGCGGTGATCGCGCCGGCATGGTGATTGATGGTGACGTTGCCGCTGCCGAAATTGTAGCCGCGGATGCCGTCGCCAGCTGCGGCATTGACATTGGCGTAGTTGTCGATGTTGACATTGCCGTAGACGCTGGAATTGACGGTGTTGTTCGCTCCGCCCTTGTAGCCTGCCAGGATGCCGGCCGGCAGGCTGCCGTTGCCGGTCAGCACCGTTCCGGAATTGATCGTGCCGTTGGCGGTCACCGAAATCGAGCTGGCGATGACGCCGCCGACCTTTGGAATCGCGGAGGCCTGGTTGTATGCGTTGATGGCGGCGCTGGCGGCCGTGATCGTGCCGGTAGAGCCGGTCGTGATCGAGATGTTGCCGGTGCCGCCGGACTGCGCTTCGATGCCGTAATGCGTCAGGCCCGTAACGGTGGCATTGGCACCCGTGGTGATGATTTCATTGCCATTGCCGTTGGTCACGACCCGGATGCCGTCATATCCGCCCGTGATGTCTCCGCTCTCGTTGACGGTAATATTGTTGTTGTTCGATGCATTCAGAATCGTGGCGACGATTCCGCTGAAGGCCGCGCCGCTTCCGGTGACGCTGCCCGACCCGTTGATCAGGATGCTGCCGGTGCCCGTGGCGCTTTGCTGGGCCCAAATGCCCTTGCCCGACTGACCCGTCACCGGTCCGGACGCCGTGACCGTGATGGATCCGTATGCGTTCTGAAGGACCGAGATACCGGATGCGGCGCCGGTGACCTGTCCGGTCGGATTGACGGTCAGGTTCGCCGGATTGGCCGATGTGGCGCCGGTCGCATAGAGATCGATCGCGTCGCCGGTGGTCGCCGTGACGGTACCGGTGCCGTTGATCGTGACGGAACCGCTAGCGATCGAGATCGCGTTGATCGTGCCGGTCAGTCCGGCCGGCCCGATCTGAAGCGTGCCGCCACTCCCGGTAAACTCGGCGAGGACGGAGGAGGCGCCGGCGATCGTCGCGGTCCCGCCATTGCCGGCGACCACAACCGGCTGGTTCGCGGTGGCGCCGACATTGCCGGTGGAATCCACAACGCGCGTGAAGTAGGTGAAATTCGCGGTGCGGACAGTGGTGTCGACGAAGCTCCACCGCGTCAGGCTGTTGCGGGCAACATCGGTCCAGGTGGTGCCGTCGGTGCTGATCTGGACCTTGTCGCCGGCCTGAAGCACGCTGTTGGTCCCGGATATCGTAATCGCGGTGCTCGTGGGCGACGAGCTTCCCGCCACAGAGCCGATTGCAAGGCTCTCCGTCGGCGCAGACGTATCGATCGTGACGGCATGGCTGGCCGTGGTGCCAATATTTCCGGCGGCGTCGACGATCCGGGCCTGATAGGTGAAGCTCGATGCATGTGTCACCGGGTCGACATAGCTCCACGTCGTCGACGTCGACTGCGTGGCGTCGGCCCAGGTCACACCGCCGTCGCTGGAGACCTGGATCTTCTCGCCAAAGGCCAGCACGCCGTTGGTACCGGACACCGTCAGCGTCGGGTCATTGGTCACGAAGTCGCCCGGCGTGCCGGTATCCTGGTCGATGGCCGTAATCGCCAGCGTCTCCGCGGGGGCCGTGGTGTCGATCGTGATCGCCTGGCTGACCGTGGTGCCGATGTTGCCGCCGAGATCGACGATGCGAACCTGGTAGCTGAAGCTGGCGCTATGCGTCGCCGGGTCGGCGTAGCTCCAGGTTGTCGACGTCGACTGCGTGACATCAATCCAGGTCGTCCCGCCATCACTCGAGATCTGGATCTTCTCGCCGGCGGCCAGCGCACCGTTGGTGCCGGAGACCGTCAGCGTCGTATCGCTGGTGATGAAGTCGCCGGCCGTGCCGGTGTCCGAGCCGATCGCCGTGATCGCCAGTGCCTCGGCCGGCGCCGTGGTGTCGATCGTCACCGCATGGCTTGTGGTGGTGCCGATATTGCCGGCGAGATCGATGATGCGCGCCTGGTAAGTAAAGCTCGTGGCGTGCGTCGTCGGGTCGACATAGCTCCAGGTCGTCGACGTCGATTGCGTCACGTCGGCCCAGGTGGTCCCGCCGTCGCTACTGACCTGGATCCTCTCGCCGGCGGCCAGCACACCGTTGGTGCCGGAGACCGTCAGACTCGTGTCGCTGGTGACGAAATCGCCGCCCGTGCCGGTGTCGGAGCTGATCGCCGTGATTGCCAGCGTCTCGCCCGGTGCCGTGGTATCGATCGTCACCGCATGGCTCGTCGTGGTGCCGATATTGCCGGCAAGATTGACGATGCGCGCCTGGTAGGTGAAGCTCGCGGCATGCGTCGCCGGGTCGAGGTAGCTCCAGGTCGTTGCGGTCGACTGCGTGACGTCGACCCAGGTCGTCCCTCCATCGCTCGACACTTGAATCTTGTCGCCGGCGGCCAGCGCGCCATTGCTGCCGGAGACAGTCAGCGTCGTGTCGCTGGTGATGAAATCACCGGCCGTGCCGGTGTCCGAACTGATCGCCGCGATCGCCAACGCCTCGGTCGGTGCCCCGGTGTCGATCGTGATCGCCTGGCTGGCCGTCGTTCCGATATTGCCGGCGAGATCGACAATGCGCGCCTGGTAGGTGAAGCTCGCGGCATGTGTCGCCGGGTCGACATGGCTCCAGCTTGTCGCCGTCGACTGCGTGACGTCGGCCCAGGTGACGCCGCCATCGCTCGACACCTGGATCTTCTCGCTAGCGGCCAGCGCGCCGTTGGTGCCGGAGACCGTCAGCGTCGTGTCGCTGGTGACGAAATCGCCGGCCGTGCCGGTGTCGGAGCTGATCGCCGTGATCGCCAGCGCCTCGGCTGGTGCCCCGGTGTCGATCGTCACCGCATGGCTTGTGGCGGTGCCGATATTGCCGGAGAGATCGACAATGCGGGCCTGATAGGTGAAGCTCGCGGCATGCGTCGCCGGATCGGCATGGCTCCAGGTCGTCGCCGTCGACTGCGTGACGTCGGCCCAGGTGACGCCGCCATCGCTCGACACCTGAATCCTCTCGCCGGGGGCCAGCGCACCGTTGGTGCCGGAGACCGTCAGACTCGTGTCGCTGGTGACGAAATCGCCGGCGGTGCCGGTGTCTGCACTGATGGCTGTGATCGCCAGCGCCTCCGATGGCGCCGTCGTGTCGATCGTCACGGCCTGGCTGGCCGTGGTGCCGATATTGCCGGCGAGATCGACGATGCGCACCTGGTAGGTGAAGCTCGCGGCATGCGTCGCCGGGTCGATGTGGCTCCAGGTCGTCGCGGTCGACTGCGTGACGTCGACCCAGGTCACACCGCCATTGCTGCTGACCTGGATCTTCTCGTCAGGGGCCAGCGCGCCATTGCTGCCGGAGACCGTCAGCGTCGTATCGCTGGTGATGAAGTCGCCGGCCGTGCCGGTGTCGGAACTGATCGCCGTGATCGCCAGCGCCTCGGCCGGTGCCCCGGTGTCGATCGTGATCGCCTGGCTGGCCGTCGTTCCGATATTGCCGGCGAGATCGACAATGCGCGCCTGGTAGGTGAAGCTCGCGGCATGTGTCGCCGGGTCGACATGGCTCCAGCTTGTCACCGTCGACTGCGTGACGTCGGCCCAGGTGACGCCGCCATCGCTCGACACCTGAATCTTCTCGCTAGCGGCCAGCGCACCGTTGGTGCCGGAGACCGTCAGGGTCGTGTCGCTGGTAATGAAATCGCCGGCCGTGCCGGTGTCCGAGCTGATCGCCGTGATCGCCAGTGCCTCGGCCGGCGCCGTGGTGTCGATCGTCACCGCGTGGCTTGTGGCGGTGCCGATGTTGCCAGCGAGATCGACGATGCGGGCCTGGTAAGTAAAGCTCGTGGCATGCGTCGCCGGGTCGGCATAGCTCCAGGTCGTCGACGTCGATTGCGTCACGTCGACCCAGGTGGTCCCGCCGTCGCTACTGACCTGGATCCTCTCGCCGGCGGCCAGCACACCGTTGGTGCCGGAGACCGTCAGACTCGTGTCGCTGGTGACGAAATCGCCGGCCGTGCCGGTGTCTGAACTGATGGCTGTGATCGCCAGCGCCTCCGATGGCGCCGTCGTGTCGATCGTCACGGCCTGGCTGGCCGTGGTGCCGATGTTGCCGGCGAGATCGACGATGCGCACCTGGTAGGTGAAGCTCGCGGCGTGCGTCGTCGGGTCGATATGGCTCCAGGTCGTCGCAGTCGACTGCGTGACGTCGGCCCAGGTGACGCCGCCATTGTTGCTGACCTGGATCTTCTCGTCAGGGGCCAGCGCGCCATTGCTGCCGGAGACCGTCAGCGTCGTGTCGCTGGTGATGAAATCACCGGCCGTGCCGGTGTCCGAACTGATCGCCGCGATCGCCAACGCCTCGGCCGGTGCCCCGGTGTCGATCGTGATCGCCTGGCTGGCTGTCGTTCCGATATTGCCGGCGAGATCGACGATGCGCGCCTGGTAGGTGAAGCTGGCGACATGCGTCGCCGGATCGACATAGCTCCATGTCGTCGCCGTCAACTGCGTGACGTCGGCCCAGGTCACGCCGCCATCGCCCGACACCTGAATCTTCTCGCCGGCGGCGAGCGCGCCGTTGCTGCCGGAGACCGTCAACGTCGTATCGCTGGTGATGAAGTCGCCGGGCGTCGCAGTGTCCGAGCTGATCGCGGTGATCGCCAGCGCCTCAGCCGGCGCGGTGGTGTCGACCGTCACAGCATGGCTTGTGGCGGTGCCGATGTTGCCGGAGAGATCGACGATGCGAGCCTGATAGGTGAAGCTCGCGGCATGCGTCGCCGGGTCGGCATAGCTCCACGTCGTCGACGTCGATTGCGTCACGTCGGCCCAGGTGGTCCCGCCGTCGCTGCTGACCTGGATCTTCTCGCCGGCGGCCAGCGCGCCGTTGGTGCCGGAGACCGTCAGGATCGTGTCGCTGGTGATGAAATCGCCACCCGTTCCCGTGTCCGAGCTGATCGCCGTGATCGCCAGCGCCTCGGCCGGTGCCGTGGTATCGATCGTGATCGCCTGGCTGGCCGTGGTGCCGATATTGCCGGCGAGATCGACGATGCGCACCTGGTAGGTGAAGCTCGCGGCATGCGTGGCCGGGTCGAGGTAGCTCCAGGTCGTCGCGGTCGACTGCGTGACGTCGACCCAGGTCACACCGCCATTGCTGCTGACCTGGATCTTCTCGTCAGAGGCCAGCGCGCCATTGCTGCCGGAGACCGTCAGCGTCGTATCGCTGGTGATGAAGTCGCCGG
This sequence comes from Bradyrhizobium cajani, assembly GCF_009759665.1. Taxonomy (GTDB): domain Bacteria; phylum Pseudomonadota; class Alphaproteobacteria; order Rhizobiales; family Xanthobacteraceae; genus Bradyrhizobium; species Bradyrhizobium cajani. The sequence continues at coordinate 113,197 of NZ_WQNE01000015.1, read as the reverse complement.
CCGTGCCGGTGTCGGAACTGATCGCCGTGATCGCCAGCGTTTCCGACGGTGCCGTCGTATCCAGCGTCACGACGATCGTGTTGCTCGTTCCGAGGTTGCCTGCGACATCTGCCGCCTGCGAGCTCAGGTTATTGGCGCCGGCATGCAGCGAAACGACCTTGGTCCAGCTCCCGTCGGCCTGCACCGTTGCCGTGCCGATCGATTGGCCATCGTCGAACACGGTCACGATGGCCCCGACGTCGGCGAGATCGAGCGTCCCGGTGAGGGTCAGCGATACCTGATTGGTGAACCCGCTCGCGCTGGTGATCGACAGGACCGGCGGTGCCGTGTCGATGACGACGGCCTGGCTGGTCGCGTTGATCGGAGTGTCGTTGGAATCGACGACGCGCACCCGGTAAGTGAAACCTACGGCATGCGTCAGAGGATCGGCAAAGCTCCAGCTTGTCGCCGTATCCTGAACGACGTCGGTCCACGTCACGCCATTGTCGTTGCTGAGCTGAATCTTCTCGCCGCTCGTCAGCGAGCCGTTCGTGCCGGAAACGACCAGATTCGTATTGCTCGTGATGAAATCACCCGCCACGCCGCTGTCCGGCGAGATCGCCGTAATGGCGAGCGGTAATGCGATGTTGAGACTTGCCGTCGAGCTGGCGCTCTTGATCGAGTCCGACGTCGTGTAGCTGAAGATGACCTGACCGCTGAATCCGGCATCAGGCGTGTAGGTCCAGGTTTGGCCGTCGACCTGCAACAGGGTGCCGCCACCGCTCTGGAGCGAGAGCGCGGTGATGGACCGCAATGGTCCGTCGATGTCGATGACGCCGTGGAGCAGATCCGCCGCGGTGATCGTGTACGCCGTGTTTTGTTGCCCTTCGGCCAGACTCACCGGCGTGGCAATCGGTGCAAAGTCCGCAGTATTGAGGACGGGCTGAATGCCGTTGTGCACGGTGACGAAGACGGGAATCGTCACCGTCCCGTTATTGGCAGAAAGCGTGATGATGAATGTTTGTGTCGCGTCCTGACCGTAGGACAGCCACGCAAAATCGCTCTTGGCCTCGCTGAAGGTCCAGTTGATGTGTCCCGCGGCATCGAATTTTGCTTTGAAATCCGACGTTGGATGGCCGAATTGATCCGTCACGCCGATTCCAACGCCGGAATAGTCGCCGGTAACCGTGATCTGACCCGCTGCGGTCAGGATCGCGGGCGACTGTGAAGTTTCAAGAATCACCACGCTGCGTCCCGACGTCGGATCGGCGAAGAAGATGTGGTTGCTGTTTCCGAACGCGACATACTGCCCGCCGGCGCTGACCGCGACGCCGCCGTGGGACGCAGCTCCGCTTCCCTCCGACACGAGCTTGTAGACGGGCGCAGCGGGGTTCGTGACGTCCACGATGTAGATGTCGGTGAAATTGTTCTGGTCGCTGGAGGTCAGCCGCGCGTCGCTCGAGAACACGATGAAATGGCCGTCGGGGCTAAGGACCGGATTGTAGCTGCCGCCTGACGGGTTTCCAGTGTGGAAGACGACGGCGCCGGTGTTCAGATCGTAGAGATAGATCTCCGAATGACCGGAGCCGTCCGCGCCCTGGTAGGCGATCAGATGGCCGTCCGCGCTGACGGTCGGCGGCATATTGCCGGCGCCCGAGGCAGTGTTCGCGATCTGAGTCAGGCCTCCCGTCGACAGGTCGTAGGCGTACAGATGGCCCGAACCACCTGGACTGCTCGAATCCGAATTCCAGAAAGCGATGATGTGGCCGCCGGCGCTGATGGCCGGCGTCCACAGCGCGCCCGCACTGCCGACGGCTCCAGCGGTGATCGTCCCCTTCAGGTTTCCCTGCAGGTCATAGATGGCGATATTGCCCGCGCCCTGCTCGACAACGATGGTGCTGCCGTCACCGCTCACCGCGGGAGAAGACCCCTGACCGAGCTGGATTTGAACGTGGTAGTGGGTCGGGTCGGAGGAATCCATCCCGTAGACGAACACGTAGGTCCCGCTTCCATCGGAGCCCTCATAGACGATGTAGCGTCCATCCGAGCTGATCGTGGGCGAGCCGTAGCTCCAGCCGCCCGCGGGAGACGCGATCGTCGTCGTCGTGCCGGTCGTGCGATCGTAGAAATATATGGTGCCGTCGGGATCGTAGACGACGTCGCCGCTCGCACTCATGACCGGGCCGGTGTGATTTCCTGCTCCGGAGGTGATCGCAGCCACGTTGGGCGGGGTCACAATGAAGGGGATAGAGGTGGTCTTGACGGCCACGATCGTCGGCTCGATCAGCGGCGGCGTCGGCGTCACGACATCTGCGGCAGCAGCCGTGGTAATGATCACCGTCGTCGGCGGCGGCGCATCGCTCGCGGTTTGGACCTTGGGCGTCGTGCTTGGAGGGTGATATTCCGTTCCCGGAGGATTGAGTGGCGGGCTTCCCGCAAACCTGGTGGAGTTCGGATTGGCGTCATTATTGTTGGTTGGGTTCGTATTTTCGGTGTGCTGCGGCAGATTTGGGAAGATCTGCTTGGCCGCATCATAGGTGCTCAGGACCTGCTGGAATGCGTTGAACTCCTGGGCGATCTGATCCGCCGTCTTGTCGACCTGCCGCGCGATCACGTCGAACGTTGCGGTCGGCGTCAGTGTCAGCGAGGCGCCGTTGCTCGACACGGTGCCGATCAATGCGCCGGTATTGCTGAAGACCTGGACTGCATGCACCTGGCCGTCGCGCTGGTCGATGACCGAGATCGAGACCGTTCCGTCGCTCGACGAAATGCTGAGATTGACGGCGGTGCCGCGGATGCCGAGCGTGGCCGTGGGCGTCGCCACCCTCATGTCGCCCGTCTTTGCCACCTGACCGGCGACGAAGCTCGCAGCGCCCTCGACCAGGGTCATCAACGAACTGTTCGACGTGCTGCTCGCGTCAAAGGTCAAATCGTTCAACATGAACCGCGCGCTCTCGGACAGGTTGAACGTCGTGCCGTCATCGAGCGCGAGGCCGAGGGTCGAATTGCTGCCGGTCTGCACCACGTCGTTCTGATTGATGGCGTCGCCGACATTCGCAACGATCGTTACGCCGTTGCGGACGATGCTGGCACTGCCGGAGATCTTGACGATGTGGCCCACGACCTTGCCCGCGGGACTCTGCGCGCCGGCCTGCGCATAGGCCGTGTATCCCGTCAGCGCGTCGACGACCTGGGCCGGCAGCTGCGCGCCATCGGGGGACACGAGCTGCGGTCGCACATGCTCCTTGAAATAGTTCGGGACGATGACGCGATGGAGTTCATCCGAGAGGATGAGGTCAGAACCAATGCGCTGGAACTCTCCTGAGAAGAGGAGATGCGCGTCAGGAACCTTGACGATGGGAACCTGTGACCGTTGCGCTAAGGCTTCGTAGTTGAATTGAACAGAGTCGCAATCAGGGCTGACCGGCAAAGACTTGTCGGCGTAGTTCATGACGCCACCGCAATTGGTTAAAAAATTGATAAAATCGGGCCAATGTTGCACATTGTTCCTGCCCCGAAAAGGTCCCAAAGCTGTGGGGGCCAAGCCTTCTATCGTCGCGATTAACGCCTGGCCCGGGACAGCACCCCGGCGCCAGATTGGCCTCAAGCCATTGATTATATTTGTATTTATTCAGATTCAGCCAAGCGTCTTGTTCGCCGGACCGGCCGACGCCAGGGCTGGTCGGCAAGACCGGCAACGCTTGCTTCCCCAGAAATCGGCTTTCACGCCTGACATGTCGGACAAAGCATGGGCGGAGAGGCATATGCCTCCCTCGGCTGGCCGAGACCGTCACCGCGCGCCGTCGCTGGCATCGTGTCCGAGCGCGCAGGCAAGAACGCGCCCGATCGTTCCGACCTGTGATGCGCTGCCGCGCCAGGCCACGATCTGGTCGGGACGTATCAGGACGAGGTCCGCCTCATAGAGTTCGCGCAAGGCTCCCGGCGGGGTGACGAGCTTTACGTCGACCCCAAGCGTGCGGACGGACTGAGAGACAGCGGCGCGGGCCGACGCGACCTCGCCGAACTGGAGCAACGTCCATTCGAACCCGAACAAGTCATACAGGGACGTGCCGTCCTCCAGCCACGCATGCGGTGCGCGGCCGCCGGGACAAGCGCTCGGAACATAGACGTTCGCGGTATCCGGCGGCGGCGCGCTGCCATCGGAGACGATGATCGGCGAGCCGTCGTAGCGTCCGCCGAAGGTGACGCCGGGGATGTTGAATTCGGCACGGGCGTGCTGTTCGAGATAGGCGCCTGCCGTCCGCCGTGCCTCGCGGCCCTCGTCCGTCGCGTCCTCGATCTGCGGCGCCGGCGCGAACAGGCCAAGGGAGTCGGCGAAACGCCGCGCATAGTCGGTGTTGCGGAGCGCCACCGGACGCCGCTCGACCTCGTAGCTGTCGAGCAGCGTCGCCGGGCTCACGCCCTTGACGACGCTTGCAAGCTTCCAGCCGAGATTGACCGCATCCTCGATCGCGGTGTTGTAGCCGAGCCCGCCGGTCGGCGTGAACAGATGCGCCGCGTCACCGCCGAGGAAGACCCTGCCCCGCTGCATGCCATTGGCGACCAGCGCGTGACCGGCGGTCCAGGTCAGGAAGGACAGCACCTCGCACTCGATCGGCGCGCCGCAGGCGCGCTGGAATGCCGCCTTGGCCTCGTTGGCCGTGATCGCACTCTCGTCCTCGCCCGGCCGGAGCTGCGTGTGAAACGCGAACTCGTCGCGTCCGTTCACGGAGGCCATGAAGGCGCGGCGGTCGCAGTTGAAGCAATTGTACATCCACGCCCTGGCGTGCGGGATGCTTGCGTAGAACTCGGGCGAACGGAGATAGACCGCCAGCATGCGGCCTCCCATGAAATCGCGTTGCGTCCCCGTCTCGCCGCCATAGACGATCCCCAGCGATTGCCGGACCGTCGAGCGCGGACCGTCCGCCCCGACCAGGAAGTCGGCTCGAACCTGGAAGCGGCTGCCATCATCGAGACACTCGATGTCGCCGACGATGCCGTCATCGCTTTCGACGTAGCTGATGAGCTTGTGGCCATAGTTCAGCTTTATGCCGGGGAGCCGTTCAGCGTGGCGGCGCAGCACGGCCTCGACATATTTCTGCGAGACCCGATGCGGCAGCTCGGCCGCACTCCAGGAGCCCGACATGCCCTTGATGAGTTCGCCTGCGCGCGAAGATGACGGCAACTGGAATCGCGCCAGCTCGTAGCCGGTGTAACGGGTGAAGTACGCAACGTCGGTCGGATAGTCGGCGGGCAGACCTTCACGCCTGATCTCGTCGACAAAACCCAGCCGCCGATAGTGCTCCATCGAGCGCGCCTGCGTCGCATTGGCTTGCGGATTGAATGCCGTGCCCGGCTTTTCATCGACCAGGATCGCGGTCACGCCGCGGCGGCCAAGTTCATTGGCCAGCATCAGCCCGCAGGGCCCCCCGCCCACGATGAGCACCGAGGCCGTCAGACGTGTTTCCAAGACGCTTCTCCCTACCAGCATTATCCTGCATGGTAAGGTCGCCTGACTATTTCGTCAAGTCACCTGACTAATCGGGATCGTCGAGCGTGTCGAACTCCGCGCCATAGACCGCAAGCCCCTTCAGGATCGCGTCCATCGCGGTCTTGCCGAGCTCGGCACGCATCTCCTGCTCGGCGATGTCGACGGCATCGCGGAACGCGTCCAGCCATTTGCGCCCGGCCGGGGTGAACATGACGATGCGCGCGCGCCGGTCGGTCGGATCGGCGATGCGATCGACGAGGCCGAGTTCGGCGCATTGATCGACCAGCTCGCCCATCGCCTGCTTGCTCATGGACGCGCGGCGGGCGAGCTCGGTGAGCCGCGTCCCCTCCACGTCGAGATTGCGGGTCAGGCCGACATGCGCGATGCGTGTTTCGTCGTGGCCGCGCTCACTCATCAGTTCGAGCACGCGGCCCTCGAAACGACGCACCGCGTTGTTGAGCAGACGACCAATGTTGGCATGCCGCCACGCAGTCCCGGATGTCCTTGCTTTCACGAATTGTGCTTCCGAATCGAGCGATCGAGATCGTGCAAGGCTAACACAGGAGGCGGCCCGGCGCGCTCGTACAGCCGATCAGCGCACGTGTATTGGCCGCGGGTGGCGTCGATCAAAACGCCACCCGTCATCACGTGTTTCGAGCATTCCCGGTAGCGGGACGCGTTCTACTGAGAACGATCCGAGGTCCAGCCCTTGTACTCGGCGACGTTGTCCCTGGTCACGAGCTTGGAGGGCAACAGCTCGACGGTCGAGGCCGGCTTCTGGCCATTGAGAATGCCGACACCAACCTGCACGGCCCGCCGCGCCATGAAGAACGGGTCCTGCGAAGCCGAGGCCTGGATCTGCGGCGACTGCGGATCTTTCAGCGCGGCCTCGATATCGGGCGCGCCGTCGACCGCCGTGATGACAATGCCGCTGCGATTTTGCTGGCGTGCCGCAAGGTCGGTGCCGATCGCCTGCGGATCGTTGATGGCGAAGATGGCGTCGATCTTGGGGAAGCGGGTCAGATAGCCCTGCGCCACGGTGAGCCCGCCTTCGCGCGAGCCTTTGCCGTCCTGGTCGCTGGACAGCACCTTGATGCCCGGATTCTTCGAGAAGACGTTCTTGCAGCCGACGACGCGGTCGATCACGGCAGAGACCTGCGGACCGTTCTCGATGACGACATCGCCCTTCCCGCCCAATTTGTCGACGATATATTGGCAGGAGATCTCGCCGGCCTGCACGTTGTTCGTGGTCACGGTGGCATCGGCGCCTTCGGCCGCGGTGTCGACCGCGACGACGACGATGCCTGCCGCCTGCGCCTTCTTGATCGCCGGCCCGATCGCCTTGGGATCGCCGGGGTTCAACAGGATGAGATCGACGCCAGCGGCGATGAAATTGTCGATCTGGGTGACCTGCTTGCCGAGGTCGTATTCGAAGCCGACCGCCGTGATCTTCACATTGGGATTGGTCTTCTTCGCCTCGAACTCGGCGCCCTTCGACAGCGCGACGAAGAACGGGTTGCCCATCGACCCCAGCGAGACGCCGATCGACTTGAGCTCCTTGGCGAAGGTTGGTGCGGTGCTTAGGGCAAGTGCCGTCGCGGCGCCGGCGAGCATGATCGTCTTCAACATTGGCTTCCTCCCTGGTCTGTCTTCATCCCCGGCACGGCAGACCAGTTGCCGCAACGGAATCTCAAACGACGCGCACTCGGGGGCGCGCCGGGCCCTTCAAGTCCTGGCAGAGCCCTGCAGCCGGTAGCGGTCGAGCGCCACGGCGCCGATGATCACCAGACCCTTGATCACATATTGCCAGATGTCGGAGACGCCGATGAGGATGAGGCCGTTCGACAGGACGGCGATGATCAAGGCGCCGACCAGCGTGCCCCAGATCGAGCCGATGCCGCCGACGAACGAGGTGCCGCCGAGGATCACGGCGGTGATCGCATCGAGCTCGTAGGACTGGCCGAGCTGGAGGCCGTTGGCCGCATAGAGCCGCGCCGCCTGCATGGCGCCGCCGAGCCCGGCGAAAAGCCCGGAGACACCGTAGACGAAGATCAGCACGGCCCAGACCTTGATGCCGGCCAGCCGCGCCGCGCTTTCATTGCCGCCCACCGCGTAGATGTGCACGCCGAGCACGGTCCGGCGCAGCACCAGCCACGAAACGAGGATGACGAGCAAGGCGATCACCGAGAGCCACGGGATCGACGCGACGCCGGGGATGATCGTCAGCGATCCGTTGCCGATGAAGGCGTAGGGAATGGAAGGGTTGAAGACGGTGGTGTCGGCCCCGAGCAGTCGCGCCAGACCGCGTACGGCGGTGAGAGAGCCGAGCGTGACGATGAACGGCGGCAGGCGGAGCAGCGCGATCAGCGCGCCGTTGATGACGCCGAAGCCAAGGCCCGTGAGCAGCGCGGCCGGCAGCCACAGCATCCCGAGTTCCGGCAGCTTGGACAGCGTCAGCCCGGCCATCGCGGAGGCCGCCAGGATCGAGCCGACCGAGAGATCGATGCCGCCGGTGAGGATGACGAAGGTCATGCCCGCGGCGAGCACGGTGTTGACAGCGGCCTGCTGCAACACGATGCCGAGATTCTGTCCCGTGAAGAAGCGGCCCTCGGACAGCACGTGGAAGCCGATACAGAGAATCAAAAGGACCGGCAGCATGCCGAGCGCACTGATCAGCACCCTCATCCGCTGGCGCTTTGTCTCTGCGGCAGCACCGTTGGTCGTCGTCGGGGCGGGCTGGGCCTCCGAAGCAACATTGTCAGGCATCGAGATGCTCCATCCCCGTGGCAAGCGTCATGATGTCTTCCTGGTTCAACGGCGCCGTCTCGGTTCGCCTGACCTCGCCCGCAACAAGTCCCGACCGCATCACGATGACGCGGTCGCAGATGCCGATGATCTCGGGCAGATCGGACGAGATGACCAGGATTGCGGCGCCGACCTTGGCCAGATTGTCGATGATCGAATAGATCTCGGACTTGGCGCCGACGTCGACGCCGCGCGTCGGCTCGTCGAGGATCAGCACCTTTGGCGCAATGGCGAGAAGCCGCGACAGCAGCACCTTCTGCTGGTTACCGCCGGACAGGCCACCGGCGGCGACGCCGACATTGGCAGCGCGGATGCTGAGCCCCGCGAAGGCCCGGTCGGCGCGCTCGCGCGCCTTGTCACGATCCAGGAACCCGCCGAGCTTTGCATCGCGGCCAAGCACCGCAAGATTGATGTTGTCCTGGCATGACATGTCGAGAAACAGGCCGAGCGCCTTCCTGTCCTCGGTCAGATAGGCGATGCCGGCGTCAAGCGCCGCGCCGGGGCTACGAATGTCGATCGGGTGGCCTTCAAGTTCGAGACGGCCCGACGTTCTCGGTGCGGCGCCGATGATGAGATGCGCAAGCTCGGTGCGACCAGCTCCGATCAGGCCGGCGAGGCCGACCACCTCGCCCGCATGCACGGTCAGCGAGCAACCCTTGACGCGCAGGCCATCGGCCATGTCGATCGCCGCGAGCACGGGATGCCCCCTTCCCGCCTCCGGGTCGTGATCCTTCTTGTAGAACGAGGAGACATCACGTCCAACCATCAGCCGAACGATGGTGTCGGCGCGGATGTCCTGCTTGTCGAGGGAGCCGACCAGCCGGCCGTCGCGGAGCACGGTGACGCGGTCGCCGAGCGCGTAGACCTCGTCCATGCGGTGCGAGATGTAGATGATGGCAAGCCCCTCGGAGCGAAGCTGGCGGATCAGCGCGAACAGCCGCTCGCTTTCTGCGGCCGACAACGAGGTGGTCGGCTCATCCATGATCAGGATTCTTGATCTCGCGTGCAGCGCACGCGCGATCTCGACGAGTTGCCGCTGACCCATGGACAGATGCGCCACCAGCGTCGATGGCAGGAAGTCCGCGCCCAGCCGCTTCAGGATCGGGCCGACGCCCTCGCGCATGGCGCTGCGCGCCAGCAGACCTGATCGCGACATCTCCCGGCCGAGATAGATATTCTCGGCAACGCTGAGATTGGGGGCCAGCGACAGCTCCTGGTAGATGATGGAGATGCCCGCGGCGCGGCCGCCGAGCGGGCCTTCGATCCGTACCGGCCGTCCGTCAATACGGATCTCGCCGCCGGGATCAGGCCTGTAGGCGCCGGACAGGATCTTCATCAGCGTCGACTTTCCGGCGCCGTTCTCACCCATCAAGGCATGAATTTCGCCAGCATAGACAGTGAGATCGACGGAGCGCAGCGCCTTGATGCCAAAGAAGGATTTTGAGACCCCACGCATCTCGAGGATCGGATCGTTCATCGTGCCTCCCGGCGCACAATGCGTTTCCCACCCGCGTCTCGATCGTCTTGTCAGCGCGGCTCACGCATTAAACAAAAGGCCGCGGCGCAGGGCAATACCGAACACGCGAGAATGCAACACCGAGGCGATGCTAGTGGCGCGGCCGATACAGTTCGCGCCAGGCAGAAAGCCGCTCGGCATAGGCATCGGTCAGCCCTGCGTCAGGTTCGAACGTCTCGATGCGCTGCGGCCGCGTGCACACTGCGGCCGTTGCCTCACCCGTGACAGCAAGCCGCCCCAATCTCGCCGCACCGAACGCCGCGCCGGTCTCACCTCCGGCAAAGCGATGGACCGGAACATTCAGCACGCTTGCCAGCACCGAGAGCCAGAACGGGGACCGTGAACCGCCGCCGATGATATCGGCCTCCGTGATCGCAATGCCGGCACCCGCGAGCGCATCGCGGCAGTCGGCAAGCGCGAAGGCAACGCCCTCGAGCACGGCCTGCACGATCATCCCGCGATCGGTACCATGGCTCAGTCCATCGAGCATGCCGCGCACGGCGGGATCGTCGTGCGGCGTCCGCTCACCCGCGAGATAAGGCAGGAAGCTCACGGGCGACGGCGCCTGCGGCCGCGATCCAAGCGGCGCCAGCAACTCGGCCTCCGCAACGCCGAACAGGCGCGCGATCCAGGCGAGGCAGGAGGCGGCCGAGAGGATCGCGCCAGCCTGAATCCACATGTCGGGAATGGCGTGGCAGAACGTATGCACCACGCGGTCCGGGTTGGCGGCGATTGTGCCGGTTGGTGCCAGCAAGGCACCCGAGGTTCCCAGCGACACGAACGCGGTTCCCGGCCGGATCGCGCCGATGCCAACGGCGCCCGCCGGATTGTCGCCGGCACCGCCCGCAATGATGGGCGGCCTGCGCATGCCCCAGCGCTGCGCGAGCTCGCCGCGCAGCGTCGTTGCGGGCGCACATCCCTCGACCAGACGCGGCATGTGATCGCGCGACAGGCCGGTCGCCGCCAGGGCCACATCCGACCAGTCCCGGCGCGCTGCGTCGAGCCACAGCGTTCCCGATGCATCCGAGACGTCCTCGATGGCCTCGCCACTCAGCACCAGGCGAAGGTAGGCCTTTGGAAGCAGAACGAGCTTCGTCGCCGCAAAAATGTCAGGCTCGTGGGTCGCGATCCAAAGCAGCTTCGGTGCGGTGAATCCCGGCATCGCCTTGTTGCCCGTCGTCGCACGCAAGTCGGGCCAGCGTCGTTCCAGCACACGACACTCGCCGGCGGAACGTCCATCGTTCCAGAGGATGCAGGGCCGCAACGGCCTCGCGCTCGCATCGAGCAGCGTGGCGCCGTGCATCTGGCCGGACAGTCCAATGCCTTCGACCGCCGCCAACGCGTCGGCATGCGACGCCTTCAGGGCGTCCAGCGTGGCAAAGGTTGCGTCGATCCACTGCGCCGGGTCCTGCTCGTAATAGCCGGGCTGCGGCGACGCCGTCGCGAGCGGCCGGCTCTCACTTGCAATCACGCGCTGGGCACCGTCGACGAGAACCGTCTTGACCGCCGAAGTGCCGAGATCGATGCCGAGATACATGGATGCGTTCCGTTCACTTCGCCGCGTCGATCCAGATCCCCGGCTCCGAATGCTCGCGGATGTGGCTGACCAGGAAGTCGGAAAACACCCTGATCTTGGCCGGCAGCCTGACGCGGTTTTGATAGGCGATGTTCATGGTGAGCAGCGGCAGCTCCCAGCCCTTCAGGACGGGCACCAGCCGGCCGGCCGCGATATCGCCCTGCACGATGTAAAGCGGCTGGATCAGGATGCCGAGCCCTGCGCGCGCTGCACCGCAGATGATCTGGCCGTCATTGCTGTCGAGCGTCGGCGCGATCCGGACCGTCTGCGTCGTGCTGCCCTGGCTCAGCCGCAGCGAATAGGGATCATTGGCGAGATTGTAGATCAGCATGTTGTGGCGGGCGAGATCGGTGGGATGCTCCGGCCGGCCGTGCTTCTCAAGGTAGGACGGAGCCGCCGCGAGCACACGATGCATCTGGCCGATGCGGCGGACGATGATGTTGGAATCCGGCTCGTGCTCCCGCGTGCGGATCGCGACGTCAATGCCGGCCTCGATGAAGTCGGGGTAGCGGTTTGCGCTGATGATCTGCACGTTGAGATTGGGATAGAGCGCGCGGAAGGCGGGCAGCATCGGCGCGAGGTAGATCATCGCGAAGGACAGCGAGCTCGTCACGCGCAGCATGCCCTTCGGCGATAGCGCGCGGTCGGAGACGGCGTCTTCCGCCTCGGCGAGCTCGTTCAACAGCGTGCTGCAACGCTGCAACAGCTCCTGCCCTGCTTCGGTCAGCCATTGGCGGCGCGTGTTGCGCTCGATCAGCCGGACCGCAAGCCGCTCCTCCAGCGCACTGAGATGACGGCTCGCGGCCGCGTTCGACATCCGCAGGATTTCGGCAGCCTTGGAAAGACTGCCGAGTTCAGCGGTTTTGGAGAAGACCTCGAGTTGGAGCAGCCGGTCCATTTTTGCAGAATAAGGAAAAGAGACTTACAAATTTTGACCTTTATTTCCGATTTCTGCAAGGCAAAATGACGCTAACGAAGCAAATCGCAGGCGAGGAAATCAGGAAATGTCGGGCCCGATCAGGCACATCGTGATGTGGCGGCTGCGCGGGGAGACCCCCGAGGAGCGCTCCGCCGCCCGGGTCAAGGTCAAGACCCTGTTCGAGGGCCTGCGCGGCCGGATCGACGGCCTTATCCATATCGAAGTCGGCGTGGACGTCAGCGATGTCGACTACGCCTGCGACGTGGTGTTGTTCTCCGAATTCGCCAACCAGGCCGCGCTGGCGGCCTATGCCACCCACCCGGAACATCTGCGCGTCCGCGAGGCGCTTGGCGACTTGCGGATCGGGCGTTTCCAGGTCGATTATCCCATCAAAGAGACCGGCGCATGATCGGTTCGTTCACCTTTGAAAACCTGCCCTGCCGCGTCGTGTTCGGCAGCGGTACGCTTGCCTCGGCCAAAGCCGAGGTGGAGCGGCTCGGCGGCAAGCGCGCACTGGTGCTGACGACGCCGCAGCAGGAGGCGCAAGGCGAGAGCCTAGGGGCCGCGCTTGGCCCGCTCCATGCCGGACTTTTCTCCGGCGCCACCATGCACACCCCGGTCGAGGTCACCGAGCGCGCCCTCGCGGCCATGAAGGCGTGCGAGGCCGACTGCGTCGTCTCGCTCGGCGGCGGTTCGACCACGGGCCTTGGCAAGGCCCTCGCCTTGCGCACCGGCGTCAATCAGCTCTGCATCCCCACCACCTATGCCGGCTCGGAGATGACGCCGATCGTCGGCCAGACCGAGAACGGCCTGAAGACCACGGTGCGCGATGCGGCCGTGCTGCCGGAGACCGTGATCTACGATGTCGACCTCACCCTGACGTTGCCGGCGGCCCTCGCCGCGACATCCGGCATCAACGCGATCGCGCATGCTGTGGAGGCGCTTTACGCGCGCGACACCAATCCCGTGACCTCGCTGATGGCGGAAGAAGGCATCCGCGCGCTGGCCCGCGCCCTGCCCGCCATCGCCGCCAGGAGCGACGATCGCGAGGCCCGGACCGAGGCGCTCTATGGCGCCTGGCTGTGCGGCGTCTGCCTCGGCACCGTCGGCATGGCGCTGCATCACAAGCTCTGTCACACGCTCGGCGGCACCTTCGATTTGCCGCACGCCGAAACCCACACCATCGTGCTGCCGCATGCGCTGGCTTACAACGCACCGGCTGTGCCGGACGCGATGGCGCGGATCTCGCGCGCGATCGGCGCTGCCGACGCATCGCAGGGACTTTTCGAACTTGCGAAACGACTGGGTGCGAAGGTCGCGCTACGCGACGTCGGGATGCCCGAGAGCGGCATCGACAGAGCGGCCGATCTCGCGGTGACGAATGCCTACTGGAATCCGCGTCCGCTCGAACGAAACGCCATTCGCGACCTGATCGCCCGCGCCTGGGCCGGCGAGCCGCCCAGCGCCATCAAAGCGGCGGCGTGAGACGATGCCGCGCACGCTGATCAGATCCGCGACCGTCATCAGCATGGATGACGCGATCGGCGACTTCGCTACCTGCGACGTGCTGGTTGAGGGCAGCCGTATCGCCGACGTGCGGCCGTCGATCGACCTCGGCAGCGGCGAGGCAGAGATCGTTGACGGCACCGGGCGCATCGTCATCCCCGGCCTCATCAACGCGCACATGCACACCTGGCAAACGGGCTTGCGCGGCTATGCCGCGAACTGGACGCTGCTGGAATATTTCCGCCGCATGCATGCCGGGCTCGCGACCGTGTTCCGGCCCGAGGACATCCACATCGCGACCCTCGTCGGCGCGCTGAACCAGATCAATTGCGGCACCACCACGCTGGTCGACTGGTGCCACAATAATCCGACGCCCGATCACACCGATGCCGCAGTGCGCGGCCTGATCGAGAGCGGCATCCGTGCCGCGTTTTTCCACGGATCGCCGAAACCGGAGCCGAAGCCGGGCGAGCCGCATTTCTCCGAGATCCCGCATCCGCGCCGCGAAGTCGAGCGGCTGCTGGCTGGCCCCCTCGCCGACCGCGACGGACTCGTGACGCTCGGGCTTGCGATCCTCGGCCCGCATTATTCGACCCTCGACGTCGCCATGCACGATTTCCGCCTGGCGCGAGACCTGAAGCTGATCGCATCGATGCATCAGGGTGGCGGCCCGGCCAAGACGCCTGGTGGCTGGGAGAAACTGATCGACGCGGGGCTGGTCGGCGCGGGCATCAACATCGTCCATGGCAACGACCTGCCTGATGATCTCTTGGATCGGATGGTCGATCTCGGCGTGTCCTTCTCGGTCACGCCGGAGAACGAGATGATCCAGGGCCACGGTTTTCCGATCACCGGACGGCTGCTGAAGCGCGGCGTTCGGCCGACGATCGGCATCGATCTGGAATCCGTGCTGGCCGGCGATCTCTTTTCTGCCGCACGCGTCGCGCTGTCGATGCAGCGGGCGCTCGACAATGCCGAGACGCGAAAAGCGAGCGGCACGATTCCGGCGACGACCACGATCCCCGTTCGCGAAGCGCTGCGCTGGATCACGACCGAAGGCGCGCGCATGCTCGGCCGCGAGAGCCAGATCGGGTCGCTGACGCCGGGCAAGCTCGCCGACCTTGTCATCATCAACGCGTCCGATCTCAACCTCTTCCCGGTGCACGATCCCGTCGCGACCGTCGTGATGCAGACGAGCCTCGCCAACATCGAGGCCGTCATGATCGGTGGCACCTGGAAGAAGCGCAACGGCCAATTGCTGGTTGACGGGCTGGAGACGAAGAAGCAGCTGCTCGCGCAATCCGGCCGGCGGCTAGTGCAGGCCATCGAACGACAGGGACGCGCCGCCTAGCGGCGCCAACGGACAAGAACAATGACAGACACTTCGAAAAAGGTCGCTTTCATCGGGATCGGCAAGATGGGCCTGCCGATGTCGGTGCTCGTCGCCAAGGCCGGTTATGCCGTCACCGCGTTCGATCAGAGCGCAGCACGGATCAACGAGGCGCGCGCACAAGGCATTTCGATTGCCGCCTCACCGGCCGAGGCCGTGAGCGGCAAGGCTACCGTCGTCACGTCCCTGCCCGATGACGCTGCCTTGCGCGGTGCGTTGCTCGGCCCCGCCGGCCTCATCGCTGCGATGGCGCCCGGAGCTGTGCTCATCGAGACCAGTACCGTGAGCGTCGAGGCCTCCACCGAGGTCGCCGCCGCTGCGCAGGCGCGCGGCATTGCCTATCTTCGCTCGCCGGTCTCCGGCAACGCCAGCATCGTTCATACCGGCGCGCTGACCTGCTTCGTCTCGGGGCCGAAGGACGCCTTCGACAACACAAAGCCAGTGTTCGCCGCTTTTACCCGCGCCCAGACCTATCTCGGACCGGCCGAGGAAGCGCGCTATGCAAAACTCTCCGTCAACCTGATGATCGCGGTGTCGGCGGCCATGATGGCCGAGAGCCTGGCACTGGCGCGCAAGGGCGGCATCGCCTGGCAGGACATCTTGAAAGTGCTGGACGACAGCGCGGTGGCTTCTCCCATGGTGAAGTACAAGACCGCGCCGCTGCGCACGCGTGATTTCGAATCCACCTTCTCCTGCAAGCAGATGGCCAAGGACCTCGATCTCATCCTCGGCGCCGGTCACGCCGTCGGCGTGCCGCTTCAACTCGCCGCGCAAGTGCGCGAGACCTATGGCTCGCTGGTCGCACAGGGCGACGGCGAGACCGACTTCATCGCGACCGTCAAGCATATCGAGCGTCTGTCCGGCCTCGGCGAACCGAAGCTCTGATCAACGGAGACACCCATGCGCAACTTCAACGAGACCACGATCACGGATGCGGTGCTGGAGCGGATCGCGGGGGCGACCGATCCCCGGATCAAAGAGGTCAGCGAGGCGCTGGTGCGCCACCTTCATGCCTTCGTCCGTGAGGTCCGGCCGACCCAGAAGGAATGGGAATACGGCATCGATTTCCTGACCCGCACCGGGCACATGTGCGACGACAAGCGCCAGGAGTTCATCCTGCTGTCGGATGCGCTCGGTGTCTCCATGCTGGTCGATGCGATCAACCATCCGGTACCGGAGGGTGCGACCGAGACGACGGTGCTCGGCCCGTTCTTCGTCCAGGCCGCGCCGGAGAAGGACAGCGGCGCCGACATCTCCGGCCCGATGGAAGGCGATCCGATGCTGGTCACGGGCTCGGTGTCGACCGTCGACGGAAAACCACTTGCGGGCGCTATCGTCGACGTCTGGCATTCCGACGACGACGGCTATTACGACGTGCAGCAGCTCGACGCCATCGGCGATCTCGCCATGCGCGCGCGCTTCCACACCGACGCCAATGGCCGCTTCCATTTCTGGTCGATCAAGCCCGCCGCCTATCCGATCCCACATGACGGGCCGGTCGGCGACATGCTGGAGGCGCAGGGCCGCCATCCCTGGCGTCCGGCGCACGTGCATTTCATGATCTCGGCGCCGGGCTTCGAGCAGCTCGTGACCCATGTCTTCGTGGCCGGCGACCAGTATCTCGACAGCGACGTGGTGTTCGGCGTCAAGGACAGCCTGATCCGCGAATTCGTCCGTCACCCCGCCGGCCGTGCGCCGGATGGTCGCATGGTGGAGAGCGAGTATTTTCATCTCAACTATGATTTCGGTTTGAAGCAGGTCGCGAGCAACGCGAGAGCCGCCTAAGCTTAAGCGGCGCCGGACCAGCAAGAGTCCGGCAACAGGGAGCAGACGGAGCTAAGGATGGGACCGCAGGTCAGCACGAGCATATTGGCCGACCGCCTTACCGGCATGATCGGCCCGCGCGCGAGCGTTGCGCGCGGCGTGCTCGATCAGCACGGGCAGAGCGAGTCGCACTACCGTAACCTGCCGCCCGACATCGTCGTCTTTCCTGAAACCACGCAGGAGGTCGCGGACATCGTGAAGATGTGCGCGAACGCAGGCACGCCGATCGTCCCGTTCGGCGTCGGCACCTCGCTCGAGGGCAATGCGGCCTCGGTCGCCGGCGGCGTCTGCTTCGACTTCGCGCGCATGAACAAGGTGCTGGCGATCCACGACAGCGACATGGATGTCGTCGTGCAGCCCGGCATCACGCGCAAGCAGCTCAATGCGGAGCTGCGCAACACCGGCCTCTTCTTCCCGATCGATCCCGGCGCCGACGCCTCAATCGGCGGCATGACCTCCACGCGCGCCTCCGGCACCATGGCGGTACGCTACGGCACCATGAAGGACAATGTCATGGCGCTGGAGGTGGTGCTGGCCGACGGCCGCGTGATTCGGACCGCGAAGCGCGCCCGCAAATCGGCCGCCGGTTACGACCTGACGCGGATGTTCGTCGGCGCGGAAGGCACGCTTGGCGTGATTACCGAGATCACGTTGAAGGTGCATCCCGTGCCGCAGGCGATCTCGGCCGCGGTCTGTAGCTTCGATACCCTGCACAACGCGGTCGACACCGCGATCTCCGTGATCCAGTCCGCGATCCCCGTAGCCCGCATCGAGCTGCTCGACGACGTCATGATGCGCGGCATCAACGCCTACGCGAAGCTCGGCTATCGCGAGGCCCCCACTTTGTTCTTCGAGTTCCACGGCTCGGAGACATCAGTCGCCGAACAGGCCGAGGCCGCGGAGGCGATCGCCGCCGATCATGGCGGCCACGGCTTTGCCTGGGCCAAGGCGCCGGAGGACCGCAGCCGACTCTGGCACGCCCGTGACAACACGCTCTATGCCGGCCTTGGCCTGCGGCCCGGCGCGCGCGCCGTGATCACCGACGTTTGCGTGCCGATCTCGCGGCTCGCGGAATGCCTGACCGAGACCCGGCGCGATGCGGACGAACACGGTTTTATCGCGCCGATCGTCGGCCATGTCGGCGACGGCAATTTCCACATGCTGATCCTGATCGATCCCGCCAAGCCCGACGAAGCCGAAGGCGCCAAGGCGCTGCAGGCCCGCATGGTCGCCCGCGCCATCGCCATGGACGGTACCTGCACCGGCGAGCACGGCATCGGGCTCGGCAAGATCGACTATCTCGCCGACGAGCTCGGCGAGGCCGTTGACGTGATGCGACAGGTCAAGACCGCGCTGGATCCCAGAGGCCTGATGAATCCCGGAAAGATCTTTGCGAGTGGAGCCAAGGCATGAGCGACGCGCTCCCGATCGAGGCCACAACGCCCACACCGCTGCTGGAGCTGCGGGGTATCAGCAAGGAGTTTCCCGGCGTCAAGGCGCTGGATGACGTATCCTTTGCCGTCTACCCCGGCGAAGTCCATATGCTGCTGGGTGAGAACGGCGCCGGCAAATCGAGCCTGATGAAGGTGCTGTGCGGCGCGTACCACGCGGACGCCGGCGAGTTCTACCACAACGGCGAGAAGGTCGCGATCTCTTCGACCGCCGATGCGCAGAAGCTCGGCATTGCCGTGATCTTCCAGGAATTCTCGCTGGTCCCCTATCTCGATATCGCCCAGAACATCTTCCTCGGCCGCGAGCCGAAGGGCCGCATCCCCGGCACCATCGACCGGCGCAAGATCCTGGCCGACGCCAGGCGCGTGCTCGGCACGATCGGTTTCGACATCGATCCCTCCACCACAGTCGACAAGCTCGGCGTCGCGCAGCAGCAGATGGTCGAGATCGCGAAGGCAATCAGCCAGAATGCCCGCATTCTCGTGATGGATGAGCCGACCGCGGCGCTGTCCGACCGCGAGACCGAGCTGCTGTTCGCGCTGATCGCGCGGCTGAAGGCCGACGGCGTGTCCATCGTGTACATCTCGCACCGGATGGCTGAGGTGTTCGCGCTCGGCGATCGCATCACCGTGCTGCGCGACGGCCGCCGCATCGACGGTGTCCGACCCGCGGACGTCACGCCGGACCAGCTCGTGCGCATGATGGTCGGCCGCAACGTCGACATGACCTATCCGCGCAATTTCGCCGACAAGCCCGGCGAGATACTGCTCGAGGTCAAGGGCCTGACCGCATCGACCGGCATCTCCGACATCAACATCGAAGTGCGCCGGGGCGAGATCGTTGGCCTGTGCGGCCTGGTCGGCTCCGGCCGCAGCGAGGTTGCGCGCGCCATCTTCGGCGCCGATCCCGTGACATCGGGCGAGATCATCTTCGACGGCAAGGCCATTGCCGGCGAGCCGGACCTCGCCACCCGCCGCGGCATCGCGCTGATCCCGGAGAGCCGCAAGAGTGAAGGTCTCGCGCTGCTGCGCTCGGTGAGCGACAATTTGGTGGTGTCGGCGCTGCGAAAGCTGTTCCCAAGCGGCCTGTTCGACCAGCGTGGCGCACAGCGTACGTCCGATAGCCTGATCAGGCAGCTGAGGATCGCCACGCCGAGCGCGCGGCAGACCGTCGGCCTGCTCTCGGGCGGCAACCAGCAGAAGGTCGTGATCGGCAAATGGCTGGCTGCCGGCTCGAAGCTCTTCATCTTCGACGAGCCGACGCGAGGCATCGACATCGGTGCCAAGTCCGAGATCTTTGCCCTGATCGACCGCCTCGTCGCGGAGGGCGCGGCCGCCCTGATGATCTCGTCCGAACAGGTCGAGATCTGCCATGTCTGCGACCGCGCCTATGTGATGCGCGAGGGGCGCATCGCCGGGCACCTGACGCGCAACGAACTGACCGAGGAGAACATCGTGCGACTGGGGATGCATCATGCGTGAGGCCGCAGTCATTTCACAACCCAACCCGCTCCAACGCATTCCCGGCGTTGCCATGGTGCTGGTGCTGCTGATCGCGCTGTTCAGCGCGATCGCGCCCGGCTTCCTGTCGGTCGCCAACCTCTCCAACGTGCTGGTGCAGTCGACCATCCTCACCATGCTCGCGCTTCCGATGACGCTGATCATCATGACGGAGGGGCTGGACCTGTCGATGGGCGCGGTGCTGACGCTGACCTCGCTCTGCGTCGCCATCGTGTCGCTCGCGACCAAGTCGATGCTGCTTGGGCTCGGCGCCGGGCTTCTCGTTGGCGCCGCCTTCGGCATCGCCAACGGCTGGCTGGTCGCGATCCTCGGCATCCCGCCCTTCGTCGCGACGCTCGGCACGCTCGGCATGGCGCAAGGGCTGTCGCTGATCGTCAGCGACGGCCAGAGCGTCGTCGGCATCCCGCACAGTGTGCGCGACATCTACTCCGCGACGCTGCTCGGCGTGCCCGTGCCGATCGTGATGGCGCTCGTGACCTATGCGGCGTTTCACGGCCTGCTCTATCACACCCGCTTCGGCACCTACATTTTCGCACTCGGCGGCAACCGCGAGGCGCTGCGCTATGCCGGCCTGTCGCCGAACCGGCTGCTGATCGCGGTCTACGCGATCGGCGGCGCCATGGCCGGCATCGCCGGTCTGCTGATGACGGCCCGGATGAATTCCGGCCATCCCACCGCCGGCCTCGGTCTCGAATTCGATGCCATCGCAGCCGTCGCGGTTGGCGGCACTTCGTTCGAGCGCGGCAATGGCTGGCTGCTCGGCACCGTGCTCGGTGTGATCGCGGTGGGCGTGCTGCGCAATGGGCTGAACCTGATCTCGCTGCCGTCCTCGGTGCAGGTCGCAAGCGTCGGCGTCCTCGTCATCGTTGCCCTGTTCCTCGATGGTCTTCGGAGCCGCGCATGACCGACATCACCAAGGATGCCATCGCGCCGCCGCGCTCGTTCCTGTCGCAGGATGCGATCCAGCTGTTCTACCGCCTGCTCGCGGCGCTGCTGATCTGTGCGGTGCTCGCCGTGCTCAGCGATTCCTTCCTGAGCCTCGGCAACATCCTCAACGTGCTGCGGCAGGCGAGCCTGACCTTCTTCATCGCCTCCGGCCTGACGCTGGTGGTGCTGACCGCCGGCCTCGATCTGTCCGTCGGCGCCAATGTCGCGCTGTCCGCCTGTATCGCCGGGACCGTGATCCACAAGACCGGCTCGCCCGCGCTCGGCATTCTCACCGGGCTTGCCTGCGGCGGCATCGTCGGTCTCCTCAACGGCATCATGGTCACCGCGCTGCGCATCCCCTCCTTCATCGCCACCTATGGCATGCTCTGGGTGCTGAACGGCCTCACCTATTGGTACATGGCGGGCGAGACCCTGCACGGCTTCCCGGCCGGCTTCCGCCAGATCGGCAGCGGCTATCTGTTCGGCCTGCCGATCCCGGTCTATCTGCTGCTGGTGTTCCTCGGAATCGGGACGCTGTTCGCGCAGCGGACGATCTGGGGCCAGGAGATCTACGCGATCGGCGCCAATCCGGTGGCGGCGCGCCTCTCCGGCATCCCCGTCGCGCGGCGCCTGCTGCTGGTCTATGCCGTGTCCGGCACCATGGCGGGGCTTGCTTCGATCATCTTCCTGTCGCGGCTGAATTCCGCGGAGGCCGACATCGGCGAAAGCCTGACGCTGCCCGCGATCGCGGCCGTGCTGATCGGCGGCACCTCACTGTTCGGCGGGGTCGGCACCGTGTTCGGCACGTTTATCGGCGCGCTGATCCTGACGCTGGTGCTGAACGGCATGAACCTGCTCTCGGTCAGCGCCAACTGGCAACCGCTGGTCACCGGCATCATCGTCATTCTCGCGGTCTGGCTCGACATGAAGACCCGCCGCCGCGCGCAATGAGCTCTTAGAAATCCAACAAGCAAAATGAGGGATGGAGGCAACATGAGACAGAAACTGGGCTATCTGGCGCTGCCGCTGCTGATGGCGGCCGCGTTCACCACCGAGGTTCGTGCCGACGGCGAGACCATCGCCGTCTTCACAAAGAACCAGACCAATCCGTTCTTCCAGACGGTGCGGGTGGGCGCCGACAACATGGCGAAGACGCTGAACGCGAAGACGCTGCAATACATCCCGACCAAGCCGGACTCGATCCCCGAGCAGCTCAGCCAGATCGAGGACGTCGTGGTGAAGAAGCCGAGCGCTATCGTGTTCACGCCGGTCGACTACAAGGCGATGGTGCCGGGAGTCGAGAAGATCAACGAGGCAAAGATCCCCGTTGTCAACATCACCGACCGCTCCGCCGGCGGAAAGTTCCTCTCCTTCGTCGGCGCCGACGATTACAGCCTTGGCCTGGAGACCGCGCGCTTCCTGCTCAAGACGCTGGGCGGCAAGGGCAACATCGTCATCATCGAGGGCGTCAAGGGTTCGCTGACCAATGTCGACCGCGTCCGCGGATTCAACGATGCACTCAAGGAAAGCCCGGGCGCCAAGCTGCTGGCCTCGCAGCCCGGCAACTACCAGCGGCTCCAGGCACTTCAGGTCATGGAGAACCTGATGCAGTCGAACTCGCAGATCGACGGCGTGCTCGCCGCCAACGACGCCATGGCGGTCGGCGCGATCGAGGCGCTCGACGGTGCGAACCGCAAGGCGCAGGTGATCGGCATCAACGGCACCAAGGAGGCGATCGACGCGATCAAGTCCGGCAAACTGCTTGCAAGCGGCGACTACAACGGATTTGCGCAAGGCTGCCTCGGCACCATGATGGCGATCCGGTCCTTGCGCAACCAGCCTGTCATCGCCGAGATCGTGCTGAAGCCGACCGTCATCACCAAGGACAATTACCAGCCGTTCGACGTGCCACTGGAGCAGCGGACCTGCCCGACCTTCGAGGACGCCGCCAAGCTCAGCGCGAAATAAGCCAGCCGATCACCGCAAATCCGGACGGCCGCTCCCGCGGCCGTCCCAAGAACTGAAGTAAGAAACGGAGACCATCATGCTGTTCGCCATTCACGCCCTCGACCGCACCGGCGCGCTGTCGACCCGGCTCGCCAACTACGACGCCCACAAGGCTTTCCTGAGCGACACCTCGCGCTTTGGGGTCAAGATCGTGGTGTCGGGGCCGCTCGTCTCCGACGATGGCCAGACCATGATCGGCAGCCTGTTCCTGATCGAGGCGTCGGGCCGGACGGAGGTCGAAGCCTTCAACCGCGCAGATCCCTTTGCCGCGGCCGGCATCTGGGAAAAGGTCACGATCACGGGCTTTCTGCGTCGCCAGGGCTGAGAGATCTCAACGCTGGCGCCTCAAGCACCACATACGGTCATCCGACCATCCGTATCGATCAGGCGCGCCGCGTCTGCGTCGGGCGCGCAGCCGCGGCTGAATGAGCCTCGACCTCTCGGAGAAGCATAGTAGGTTTCGCTCGCCGGGGATCTTGCCTACACCACCGGCACGGCGTGCATCAGTCGGCCCATTCGGGATCCGCCGTAAAGGCGATGGTAAGCCAGCGATCGGGATTGTCATCGCCGATCGCTTCACCGGTCTCGTCGCGAATGCGGTCCCAGTCCTGCAGCCGGGTTGGCGGCCAGTCCGTCGGCACGATGAAATTGAGCTCGATCTGCCTGCCGCGGCCCACCCTGGCCACATAACAGCGGTAGGACAGGAAGCCGTGGCGCCGCACAATCTCGCTCGCGACCTCATCGACATGCTGCTTGAGATCGGACGGCGTGACCAACAGGATATCCGCCAGCGCCTGCCTTATCGTTCTGGCCGGAATCGGAATGATCACCAGGCACACCAGCCCCAACACTGCCGGGTCGATATAGGGCGACACCCATTCGAGGCTTGATCCCTGGATCATGAGGCCGAAGACGAAGGCTACGAGCAGAGCGGCGCCAAGAGCCGCCGACATCAGCCATGCCTTGGCGTCGAGTGCGACGAAGTCCGATTTGAACTTCCGGTTCGCTGCGCGGGTAAAGATGGTCATGGCAACCGCGATGATCAACGTCACCACCGGGTAGACGACGGCATGATCAAAGGCGAGCGGACGCCCGCCCGTCATAATGCTGCCGACCGCGTTGATGAATCCGTAGATCGACGCTCCCGTCAGCAGCATGCCGTTCAGGCCGAGGACCATGGGCTCCAGGTGCCAGAAACCCATGGTGAAGTGCTTGACCAGATTGCTCTTGGCGGGACCGCTCGCCGTTGACGATACAATCAGGTTCGAGACGAACAAGGCGAGGACCGTCATGGTGGCGCTTGTCAGCCCGTAGACACCGTCAAACACAATCACGAAGGAGCCCGACAGGAGGCCGAACAGGATGCCGAAGCCGGACAAAAGAAGCGTGACGGCAATGGAGATGCGGAGGACGCCTTGTTCCGTCTTCAACGTCCTGTCCTTTGGTTCCGTGCGATACGGCGTTTGCGGCGCCGAAACGACCGTGCCGCCGGAATTGTCGCTCCGATCGCCCTCTTCAGGGTGCAACCAGCTTCTTGCGGATCGCATAACGGACCAGCTCGGCGGTGGATGACATCCTGAGCTTGCGCATTGCGGATGCACGGTGGGTCTCGACCGTCTTCACGCTCAGCTTCAGGATCGCGCTTATCGACCTGTTGGTGTGGCCCTCAGCGATCAACTGGACCACGCTCTGCTCGCGCGAGGTCAGCAGCATGTCGGCCCGGTTCTGCTTGTTCGCCTGGTAGTCATGAAGCAGCTTCTCCAGCAGGATGCTGGTGAAGTACGGTCCGCCGTCGAGCAAGGCTTCGATGGCGGAAATGAGGTGCTTGCGGGCATCGGACTTGAACAGGAAGCCGCGCACCCCCGCCAGAATGGCTTCGGTCAGAAGCTCTTCGCTTTCGTGCATCGTCAAGATCAGGATTTCGGTGCGAAGGTGGAGCGCCTTGAGGCGGCGGCTGACCTCCAGGCCGTTCATGATGGGCATTGAGTAGTCGACGATCACGATGTCCGGCCTGGTTTCCAGCGCGAGCGCGACAGCCTGCTCCCCGTTGGTCGCCTCGCCGCTCACGATCCAGTTGGAACGCGTTTCAACGATCGCGCGAAGTCCGGAGCGCACGACTTCATGATCATCCGCAATCAAGATGCGTTTCACGGTCGTTCCCGTTTGCCCAGAGGCCTTCCCGGTGGTCAACGGCGGCAAACCGGCAGCAAAGACGATCAATCATACGGCCTGCCGGTGGAATGGTTATCCGACAAAACCCTGAGATCTCGCGGCGAAGGTACTCAGGCCCCCGCAGCCGATGTCTGCATTCAGGCGTCGATCAACCCGGCACGAACGGCATAACGGACGAGGCCCGCCGCCGAGCTCACCTCCAGCTTGCGCATTGCCGCTGCCCGATGGGTTTCGGTCGTCTTGACGCTGAGGTTGAGGATCGCGCTGATCCCTTTGTTGCTGTACCCCTCCGCAACCAGCTTGACGACCAGCTGTTCACGGGCCGTGAGCTCGTGACATCGCTCGCCGTCAGTGCTCGGCTTGCGATCAAGATCCGTCAAACGACTTCTGGTGCAGAAGGGCCTGTGCAGCAGCAGCGACTCGACGGCCGCGAGCAGCAGCTTGTTCGCATCCGACTTCACCAGGAATGCACGGGCGCCGGCCTCGAATGCCTGCTGCGCGAGCAGACCCGAATTATGTACGGTAAAGATCAGGACTTCCGTCTGCAGCGGATAATCCCTGATCCGCCGCGCCACCTCCACGCCTGTCATACGCGGCATCGAGAAGTCGACGATGGCGACGTGAGGACGGCTCTCGATCGCGGCGGCCACCGCCTTGCCGCCGTCATTCGCCTCGGCCACCACCTCCCAGTCGGCACGTTGTTCGAGCACCGCCCTCAGGCCCGACCGTACCGCTTCGTGATCGTCCGCAATGAGAAACCGCTTCATGGCAGCACTCCAGCATCTTCGCATTGGCACAGCCGACCCGGCCTGCCGCCGCGAGGCTAATGTTTCTTCGTCAAATGCGCGCCTGCGCGGGCTGCTATCGTCGTTGCGCTCCTTCGTCTAGTCCCCCTGCTCGCGGCGAGGCAATGCGGAAACACTGCGCACAAGACGGTCCCGGAATGCGGCACCGTCCGATTGGATCGGATATCGAGCGTACCTCCGATCCCACGCAACCTCGCCCGCATCGCGGGGATTCCGACGCCGATCGATACAGCTTTGTGGCCGCGCCTGCCGAGATCAATCGGGAGTCCGCGCCCATTGTCGCTGACCCTCAAATGAAAGTGGCCATCGGCCGTCTCGATGACGATGGTCACCTCCGTCGCCTTCGCATGACGGAAGACGTTCGTCAGGGCTTCCTGGACGACGCGCAGCAGCGTGCGCTTCGTCGCGTAAGGCAGCCGATCGACGTCCGACACGATATCGACCGTCACCCGCAGCGACGTGCGCGCCGCAAATCCCTCCGCGTATTGCTCAATCGTGGCCTTCAGCCCCTCACCCGCCAGATTCCGCGGATGCAAGAGATAGGCAAAAGCACGGATTTCCCGGAGGGCCTCATCGATCGAGCCATCGATCTCGTCGCAAAGCCGCTCGGCCCAGACCGATTGGCCAAGATTGCTCCGGATTCGCATAAGACCGAGACTCGCGGCGATCAGATGCTGACAAGTTGAATCGTGGAGATCGGACGCGATCCGCTGCTGGATGCCCTCCTGAATGGTCACCAGGCCAACATTCAAATCGGGCCGGTCACCGCATTCTCCGGCAAGGTCTTCGAAGGGCCCATCGCACATGGGACGGTGGCTTCCGATCAACAGGACCACACTGCCGATCTCGGGACCTCCGACAGGCATCACGATCGTTTCCATGGTGCGCAGCGTACCGCCAAGCGCGAGGCGCTGGCGGATCTTGATCTCCCTTCTTTCGGCGAGACATGCCTGAAGCGCCTCGCAGACAGATCTGGCGTCATCTCCGTTCAGGCAATCAGACACATCCATGTCGCGGACGTCTTCCGATGCGAGGCCGAGATGAGACTCGAACGCAGGATTGATGCCTTCATATGCAAAGCGCTCTCCGAAGGATCGGCGCACGACGAACAGGAGATCCGTCGAAGACGTCCAATGGAGCTCGCTGATCGATTCTTGCGCGCCGACTCGCAACCAGTTCCTAGGGCCGGTTTGATCGGACTCGCTTGCAAGGGAGCCATGTGCCTTCACGGTACGCACTCACAATTCCGTCGACTCCGCGATATTGAAACAATATCGAGGGTCTTCTCCCGCCCCGCCCCGTGGCAAGACATCCACACCGAACCGGAAGACGTGCGCCCTTGGGGCCGACCGATTATACATCCTCCGGACTACCCACACCATCAGGTAGTATTCCCCCTGATTTAAAATCTCGAATTTGTGATTTGCGCGCTGCAGAGGGCGATATGCAGTTTGCGCCATACCAGCGGCGTCAATTCGGTGCGACGAAGAATCAACGATGCTGGATCGGGGCCCCGAAACGCGCTCGACAAGGTGGTTGCGATGAGGTGCGATGGGCACTGCCCGAACATCGCCGGGCGCACTAAAGCGCGATGAGGATGAATCGTCATCGCGCTTTAGGTTATTGTTTGAGCATGATCTTTTCGGAAAACCGCTGCACACTTTTCCGGATCATGCTCTATTGGCTCACTGGGGCCATTGCACAGGGTTGCGTGACTGGACTAGCGACTGCTCTCGTGCCGGACTTCTTTTTCCATCTTTGCGCTATGCTGGCGCGCGTGTTAGTGCACCGCGCCTAAATCACCGGTTGATTCAATCGTTCATTGTTTCGTAAAAGGCCGAAAGCGCTCGCTATCGCCATGCACCTAATAGTCGACCGCATCCCGGACGATCGGGCAGGTCATGCAGTGGCCGCCGCCGCGACCTCGCCCGAGCTCAGCGCCGACGATGGTGATCACCTCGATCCCCTCCTTGCGCAGCAGCGTGTTGGTATAGGTATTGCGGTCATAGGCGAAGACGACGCCCGGGGCGGCGCAGACGAGATTGGCTCCACTGTCCCATTGGGTTCGTTCGCGCATGTAGGCGTTGCCCCCGGTCTCCACCACGCGCAGCTTCTTCAGGCCCAGCGCCTCCGCCACGACGTCGACGAAGGGCTTCTCATCCTTGCGCAGCTCGATGCCGGAGGAATTGTTGGCCGGCCGATAGGAAAAGGCGGCGATGTTGTTCACGATATCCGGATAGAGCAACACGCAATCCCTATCGGCGAAGGTGAAGACGGTATCCAGGTGCATCGCCGCGCGGAGCTTGGGCATGGCCGCCACGATCACGCGCTCGGCCGCCTGCTTCTTGAACAAGGCCGCGGCGAGCTGGCTGATCGCCTGTCTCGACGTCCGCTCGCTCAGTCCGATCAGAACGTTCCCTTTGCCGATCGGCATCACATCGCCGCCCTCCAGCGTGGCCAAGCCGTGATCCCGGGTCGGATCACCCCACCAGACGTTGACCTTGCCGGCAAAATCCGGATGGAACTTGTAAATGGCGGCCGCAAGAATCGGCTCCTCGTGGCGCGCCGGCCAGAACAGCGAATTCAGCGTCACGCCGCCGTAGATCCAGCAGGTCGTGTCGCGCGTGTACAACGTATTGGGAAGCGGCGGCAGCAGGTATTCCGTCATGCCTGCCGCCTCTCTGATCAGCTTGAGCATCTCGCCGCCATGGGCCTCGGGAAAGTCGTGGGTTGACAACCCGCCGATCAAAGTCTCCGCCAGTTCGCGCGGCTTGAGGCTTTCCAGATAGCCGCGGAGCTCGTCGATCAGCCCAAGGCCGACCTGGTTTGGAACGATCTGGTTGTCGAGTATCCACTTTCTCGCTTCCGGGATCGCCACAGTATCTGTGAGCAAGTTGTGCATCTCCACGACCTCGATGCCGCGGTCGCGCATCTTCTGCACGAAATCGAAATGATCGCGCTTGGCATTGTCGACCCACAGCACATCGTCGAACAGCAGCGTGTCGCAGTTTGTCGGCGTGAGGCGCTGATGGGCGCGGCCCGGCGAGCAGACCATCACCTTGCGCAACTGGCCAACTTCCGAATGAACACCGAAGGCGGTCCCCGAGTCGGACGTCTGCTTTGCCATGAACGATCCCTCCGGAAATACGGGCCTAGATGGTGATGTAGCCGGTGGCCAGGCCGTGGACGCCGACGACGGCGCCAATCGCGGCTGCGATGAAGATGACCCATTCGACCAGTGTGAAGACCTTTGCCTTCTGTTCGAGTCGTGCCCAGAAGTAGAGGGCCGTGCCCGGCGCGTAGAGGATCGCCGACAGCAACAGGAATTTCATTCCGGCGGCATAGATGAGGAACAGCGTGTAGGCGGTCGCGATGCCGGCAAAGACCAGATCACGCCTGCGGTCGCCCGCGTCCTTCTTGTAGGACTCGCCACGTTTGGCGAGCAACAGGCCGTAGGCCGCGACAAGGAAGAACGGAATGAGCGACATGACGCTCGTCAGATTGAGCATCAGCGAGAACGCATCCTGCGACCAGTAAGTGCTGATGACAAACAGCTGGACGATTACATTGGTCAGCCACAGCGCGGCAGCCGGCACCTTGTTGGCGTTCTCAGTTCCGAACAGTCGCGGCATGTCCCTGGTCCGGCCGGCCGCGGACAGCACTTCGGCACAGATCAGGGACCAGGCGAGATAGGCTCCCAAGACCGAGACCAGAAGGCCGATGCTGACGAAGACCGCGCCCCAATGCCCCACCACCGCCTCCAGAACCGTGGCCATCGACGGTTGCCGCATGTCGGCGATCTCCGCGCGCGGCAGCACGGCATAGGGCAGCATGGTCACGAGCACCATGAGGCTCGTCACCATCACGAAGCCAAGGATCGTCGCAGCGCCGACATGCGCGCGTTCCTTGGCGTAACGCGAATAGACGCTCGCGCCTTCAATGCCAAGAAAGACAAACACGGTGACCAGCATGGTCGCCCGGATCTGCTCGAACAGGCCCGACTGGGGCATGCCCTCGCCGCCCCAGAAATTGGCGCGGAACAGATCGATCTTGAAGGCGACGATCAGGATGACGATGAAGACCAGAATCGGGACGATCTTCGCGATCGTGACGATCGTATTGATGGCTGCGGCCTGCTGCACGCCCCGCAGGATCATGAAATGGAACAGCCAGATTCCAATGGATGCGACGATGATCGCGGCAATCGTATTGCCATCGCCGAAGATCGGAAAGAAGGCTCCGAGGGTCGACTTGATCAGAACCCAGTAGGAAACGTTGCCGATGCAACTCCCGATCCAGTAGCCGAACGCCGACAGGAAGCCAGGATAGTCGCCAAAGCCCGCTTTGGCGTAGGCATAGACGCCGGCATCGAGATCGGGCTTTCGCTCGGCCAGCGTTTGAAAGACGCGTGCCAGCATGTACATGCCACCACCGGCGATACACCAGGCGAAGATGGCGCCGAACGGACCGGTTGCGATTCCAAAGGTTCGCGGCAGCGAGAAGATGCCCGAGCCGACCATGGAGCCGACGACCATTGCGGTGAGTGCGAATAGCGAGAGCTTCTGAGCAGATGGCGTCTCGGTCATATGAAGGCCCCGAACCGCAAGCGGCGGCCACGTTTCGGCCGGCGAGCCCTGACCATGCGCCGCGGGTCGGGCGCGGCCTATCGGGTGATCACCTAATCGAACTCAGGGATTACCCTCGTCCTTGATCCGCCGCGGGCGCCCCCTCCTTCTCGCCGAACCAGGCCACATACACTGTCGGCAGAAGGACCAGCGTCAGAATGGTCGCGACCAGCAGACCCCCCATGATCGCAATGGCCATCGGCCCCCAAAATACCGTCGGCGCAATTGGAATCATGCCGAGGACGGTCGAGACGGCCGTCAGCATGATCGGACGAAATCGGGAGCTGCTGGCATCCACCGCGGCTTCCCACGGGCCTTTCCCCTGCGCACGCTCCACCTCGATCTGTCCGAGCAGGATCACCGCATTCTTGCTGATCATGCCGAGCAGCGCGAGAACGCCGAGGATCGCGACGAAGCCCAGAGGCCGCCCGGCCAGCAACAGCGCCGCGACGACTCCGATGAGACCGAGCGGCGCAACGCTCACGACCATCAGCAGTCGCGGGAAACTCTGCAATTGCAGCATCAGGACAGTGAACATGACGAACAGCATCATGGGCACGACGGCCATGACGGAAGCTTGCGATTTCCGGCTTTCCTCGACCGTGCCGCCGACCACCACGTGATAGGACGGCGGAAGCGTCTTCCCAAGGTCGGCGATGGCCGGCGCCAGCGACTTGACGACGGCGTCCGGCAATACGCTGTCGGGAATGGCGGCCCGGACCGTGAGCGTAGGAACGCGGTTGCGCCGCCAGATCAGCGGAAATTCCTGATCGTATTCAAACGAGGCGAGTTGACTCAGCGGAACGGTGTTTCCGCCCGGAATCGGCACCTCCAGGGTCCGCAGGCCCGCCAGCGAGACGCGCTGCTCGTCATTGGCGCGCGCCATCACGCTGATCAGGTAGATATCGTCCCGCACCTGCGTCACGGCTGTGCCGGATATCACCGTGTTGAGAACCGCTGAAATGGCCTGCGAACTGAGGCCAAGCAGCCGAGCCTCATCCTGGTTGACACGAATACGCAGCTGGCGATCGGGCTCCATCCAATCGAAATTCACACTCCTGGCGCTCGGGTCGGAGGCGACGATCTGCGCGACCTTGAGCGCGATGTCACGCACGCGCTCCACGTCCGGGCCACTGACGCGATACTGCAGCGGCCATCCAACCGGCGGACCAAGGCCGAGCGGCGAAACCGAGGAGACGGCGTTCGGAAGTTCTTCAGAAAGGAACCGTTTCAACTTCGCGAGCAGGCGCTCGCGCGCCGCCACATCCCTGGCCACGACGACCGCCTGCGTGAAGAAGTCGTTGGGCAATTCCACGTTGAGCGGCAGATAGAAGCGGATCGCGCCGCGCCCGACATAGGTGCTCCAATGTGCGACGTCGGGATCACCCGTCAGCACCGCATCCAGCCGCTTGGCCGCCGTTTCGCTGGCGCGGATGGATGCGTTCTGCGGCAGACTGAGATCGACCAGAAGCTCCGGCCGATCGGACAGGGGAAAGAACTGCTGCGGAACGAGCGGAAGCGCGAGCATGGACGCGATGAACAGCGCGACCGTCCCGCCGATGGTCAACCATTTGGCACGGATCGCCCGTATCAGGAACTTTCTGTAGAGCCGAAAAATGCCTCCGGGTGCGGTAGCGCCCTGCTGCGGAGGGACCAGGATGACGGCGCCGAGCAACGGCGCAAAGAAGACTGCGACGAACCAGGACGCCAGAAGCGCGATCGCAACCACCACAAACAACGAGAAGGTGTATTCGCTCGCCGCGCTTGCAGCAAAGCCGACGGGAATGAAGCCGGCTATGGTCACGAGCGTGCCCGCCAGCATGGCAAGCGCGTGGACGCGATAGGCATAGGTCGCCGCCTCGATCTTGCTGTCGCCCAGGGCCAGCCGGTTGAGCGTGGCGTCGGTCGTCGTCATGGCATCATCCACCAGCAGCGCCAGCGCCACGATCAGCGCGCCCAGCGATATCCGCTGCATATCGATGCGCAGGAGCTCCATGACCGGAAATACGATTGCGAGCGTGAGCGGAATCGCCAGCGCAATGATGAGGCCAGGACGAATGCCGAGACTGATGAAGCTGACGACGAGAATGATGGCGATTGCCTGGCCGAGCGACGTCATGAACTCGCCGATCGCCTTGCTCACCACGACGGACTGGTCGGCGACGAGGCTCGGCTCGATGCCGATCGGAAGGTCGGCGGTGATCATCGCCATCGTCTGCTTGATGTTCCTGCCGAGAGCAAGGATATCCCCGCCGTCGCGCATGGCCACCGCTAGCCCGATTGCGGGATGGCCGTTGATCCGAAACAGCGGCTGCGGCGGGTCCGCGTAACCCCGCCGGACCGTCGCCAGATCGCTCAGGCGGAGCATGCGACCGCCGGCCGCGAAGTTGATATCGGCGACGTCCTGCTCGGACCGGAAGCTTCCCGACACCCGAAGCGAAATTCTCTCTGTGCCGGTCTGGATCGTTCCGGACGGCATCACGACGTTTTGCGCCTGCAGTGCAGCGATCAGAGCGGCCCGATCGACACCGAGGTTTGCGAGTTCCTGCTTGGAGAATTCAACGAAGATCACTTCGTCCTGCGCAGCCAGCAGCTCGATTTTGGCGACGTCCGGTACGCCCAGGAGACGCGAACGGATCGCCTCGACGTGATCGCGCAGCTCGCGCTGGGTAAAACCATCGCTGGTAAAACCGTAGACGATACCGAATGTATCGCCAAAATCGTCGTTGAACGCCGGCCCGACAACACCTGCCGGCAGAGTGTGGCGGATATCCCCGATGGTCTTGCGCACCTGGTACCAGGTGTCGGCGACGTCCCTCGCATTGGCGCTTCCCTCGAGGTTCACGAAAATCGTCGTGAGCCCCGCGCCGGTGAAGCTGCGCAGGAAGTCCAGGTGCGGCGTCTCCTGCAATTGGCGCTCGAGCCGTTCCGTCACCTGCTTCATCGTCTCTTCGGCCGTCGCCCCCGGCCAGGCCGCCTGAACGACCATGGTCCGGATGGTGAAGGCGGGATCCTCATTCCGCCCCAGCCGGAAGTACGACAGGACGCCGGCAACGACCGCCACGAGCATGAGGTAGATGACGAGGGAGCGGTGCTTGAGCGCCCATTCCGAAAGGTTGATCCCGGTCATGGCTCTGATCCGAGC
Source organism: Bradyrhizobium cajani (assembly GCF_009759665.1). Taxonomy (GTDB): domain Bacteria; phylum Pseudomonadota; class Alphaproteobacteria; order Rhizobiales; family Xanthobacteraceae; genus Bradyrhizobium; species Bradyrhizobium cajani. Next base: position 79,537 of record NZ_WQNE01000015.1, on the reverse strand, counting down.
ACACGCACCTTCTGACCGGGATGAAGTGCCTGAACGCCAGCAGTGACGACGATCTCGCCGGTATCCAGTCCCTGCGAGATGATCACCTGCGCCTGATCAAATCGCTGGACTTCGACATTCCGGACGGAGACCCTGTTGGTCGAGGGATCGAGAACCCAGACAGCCGGCTGCTGATTCATCCTGGTCAACGCCGTCGCCGGAACATCGATCATCGGTCCGTTGCTGGCTTCAACGCGGCCCACCACGGTCGCGCCGAGCCGCATCGCGGTCGGCGGATCCGTGAGACCGACCCTGACCTCGAAGGTCCGCGTGACGGGATTGGCCTGCGCGGCGACCTGGCGAATGCGTCCGTGCGCCGCCACTTCCGAATCGTTGGTCAGGTTAACGGTCACGCGCAGACCGGCGAGCGCACCTCTCACCAATTGAGCGGGCACGTCGAAGACCGCATCGCGACCATCCTGTCGCGCAATCCGCGCGATCATCTGTCCGGCCTGGACGACCTCGCCGGCGGCGGGCCCGGTCTCGGTGATCTTGCCCGGCGCATCGGCGCGCAGTTCGGTAAACCCGACCTGGTCGTGGGCGGAGCTTACCTGGGCCTGCGCCGCATCGACCTGGGATTGGGCCGTCTGTTGCGCCTGCGTCGCCGCCTCGAAATTGGCGCGCGTGGTCCAGCCTTGCGCCAACAGCGTCTGTTGGCGCTGGTAATGGTTGCTGGCCTGCGTAAGCTGGCCTTGCGCTGCCACGAGCGCTGCCTGCGCCTGCCGCAACGCGCTCAATTCGTTCTGGGACTCCAGTTGCGCCAGAAGCTGGCCGGCTTCGACGCGATCACCAAGCCGGGTATCGTTCGAAAGCAGCCGCCCGCCGATCCGGAACGCAACGCTCACCTCGTCCTCGGCCTCGATGCGCCCGGTGAACGTGAGCGGCGTCAACTGCTCGCGCTTCTCGACCGTCGTCGTGCGAACCGGCCGTGGCGCCGGCGTAGCCTCCTTGGCCGCGTCCCTCTCGCAGGCGCTCAGCAGCAGCGCTGCCAACCCTGCGAGAAGCGTCGTGTTCAGGGGTCGCGTCGGCATGACATGATCACCGGTCAACTACCCGGTAATGATTTTGTCCAGAAGCTGTCTGGCTTGTATCGGTAAATCTACTGAGCGGCCGCGACCACAATCGGAGATGAGTCCGGCAATGCTCGGAGGATTCCGGTGATCAGGCGATCACCCGATATCGCGTACGCCGCGAGTGGTGCATATTTGGCACCTGCTACCGCTGCGACGCGCGGTGCATTGGACCAAGCAGCCGGTGGCGCGACGAAGCGCCGTGCGCCGCCCGGCCTCAAGATGCATGCAGCACGTACGCTTTGCGGGTATCGGGACATTCACCGGCTGGCTCCAGGGTTTCCTCTGATCCCGGAGGCGACGCGCCTGCGATAGCGTCGGCGTCCATGTTCCGGCTCTGCACTTGCTTTGACCCAACGGGAGGCCTCCATGTCCGATCTTGTCGCCATCGTGTATCCATCCGAAGCAAAGGCCGAAGAAGTGCGCCAGCGCTTGCTCAAGCTCCAGAAGGAATATCTGATCACGATCAGCGACGCCGTGATCGCCGTGAAAACGGAATCAGGCAGCATCAAGCTCAATCAGCTCGTCAACACGACCGCTATGGGCGCAATGACGGGGAGCTTCTGGGGGCTTCTCATCGGCGTCATCTTTCTCAACCCGATCCTCGGCGTCGCAGTGGGCGCGGCTTCCGGTGCGCTTGGCGGCGCGCTTTCGGACTTCGGCATCGACGATTCATTCATGAAGAGCCTGTCAACCAGCCTCCAGCCCGGCAACGCCGCGCTGTTCGTCCTGATCAAGCACATGACCGCGGACAAGGTGATCAAGGAGATCAAGGATGCCGGCGGCGTCGTGCTCAAGACGTCCCTGGACGAAACCAAGGAAAAGGTGCTGCGCGACGCACTCGCCAGCGTGGTGGAGCGGCCGGCGGCCTGAGCCGCCGCCCCTCGCGTCTCAGCGTCGTCCGCCCGCGAGACGCAGCAGCATCATGAAAAGGTTGAGGAAATTGAGATAGAGCGACAGCGCGGCGATGATCGACTTGCGGCCAGCGGAAGTATGGTTATCCGCGCTGTCGTACATCGCCTTGATCCGCTGCGTATCGTAGGCGGTCAAGCCGGCAAATACGCCGACGCCCACGATCGAGATCAGCCAGTCGAGCGCGGTCGACCAAAGAAACAGGTTGACCACGCTGGCGATGATGATCCCGATCAGGCCCATGAACAGGAATGTACCCAATCCGGAAAGGTCGCGTTGGGTCGTGTAGCCCACAAGGCTGAGCGCTCCGAACATCGCTGCCGCGATGAAGAAGACGCGCGCGATCGACGAGCTGGTGTACATGTGCAGCAAGATCGAAAGCGATATCCCGACCAGGGCTGCATAGACGAAGAACAGGAGCCGCGCCGTCGATACCGACAGAGTGTTGATGCGCGAGCCAATGAAGAACACCAAGGCGAGCGGCGCCAGGATGAAGACCCACATCAACGGGCTCTGCAGCAGTGCGGGACCGGTGACCTCATAGGTCAGCCAGGCGACGACGGCAGTCGAGCCGACGCCTCCGGCCATGTAGGCGTAGATTCGCAGCATGTAATCGCGCAATCCGGCGTCTACCGTGATCGCGCTGCCGGCCGTGCCTCCAGCCGTCAGTTTCTGATCGTAATCCGACATCGCATGCCTCCTGTGGGTCCGTGTGGAGCAACGCTAGGCTTGGAACCTGCGTGGCAACATCGGACAATCACCCGAAGGCGGCCGGCGAAAACCACCCGGCTCCCGACGAAATTTACCAGCGGCCGGAACGCAGCATCGCGTTCATTGCCAATCGTTAAGCCGGGACTCTTTGCCTCAGGTCCTGCGGGACTCCTTACGGCTTTGTCACTGGAGGCCTGCCGCACGCCCGCCTAATCGAAGGCATGCGCTTTTTCTTCCACATTGCCGACAAATACGGCCTCTCGGCCGACGGGGTCGGATGCGAATACGCGGAGCAGGACGCAGCCGTCCTGCATGCCAGGCGGCTTGCCGCCGAGCTTGCGAAGTCCGGCGAATTCTTCCGCGGCAGTGTCGTGCTCGTCGCCCGCGCGACGATGCCCGCCCCCGGCTGCGCGAGCGAGAACGGCGCGGCCACATCCGTCGGCAGGCCCTGAGGTCCCGCGCGCCCGCCGATTTCCTGCCCCGTGGCCTACAGGGAATCCCTGATGTGCGCCCCCGGGACGGGCCGCTAAGGTCTTCGCCGGGGGTCGGCTGGATCTGCGGCCGCCTCGGATTGGAAGGCCATCCATCATGGCTGCTTCGGCAAACGAGGCCGGTCAGAATCTCTCGCGCAACGCGCTGATCGCGCTTGTGATCGGGTCGATGGTCGGCTCTGGCATCTTCGCATTGCCGGCTCAGTTTGGACGCTCCACCGGCGCTCTCGGAGCGATCATCGCCTGGGTCATCGCGGGAACGGGCATGCTTGCGCTGGCCTTCGTGTTCCAATCGCTGTCACAGCGCAAGCCCGAGCTCGATGCCGGCATCTACGCCTATGCCAAGGCCGGATTCGGCGACTACATCGGGTTCGCTTCCGCCGTCGGCTACTGGATCGGTTGTTGTCTTGCGGATGTCGCCTGTCTCATTCTGATCAAGGCCACACTGGGGCAGTTCTTCCCGGTGTTCGGCGACGGCACGACACCGACCGCCATAGCTGTGGCGTCACTGCTGCTGTGGAGCGTGCATCTTCTGGTGCTGCGCGGCATCAAGGGAGCGGCTGCGCTCAACACGGCCGCGACCTTCGCAAAGATCATTCCGATCCTGCTCTTCATTGTCGTGGCTGTGACCGCCTTTGACGGCGGATTGTTCGCGCGGAATTTCTGGGGAACGGCGCAGCCGGACTTCGGGGATGTGGTGACCCAGGTCCGCAGCACGATGCTGCTCACCGTCTTCGTCTTTGTCGGGATCGAGGGCGCAAGCGTGTATTCGCGCTACGCCAGCAATCGGGCCGATATCGGCATCGCAACCGTCAGCGGTTTTCTGACCGTGCTCTGCCTTCTCGTCCTCGTGACGCTGCTGTCCTACGGCGTTCTGTCGCGCCCCGAACTTGCAGACCTGCCGACGCCGTCAATGGCGGGTGTGATGGAATCGATCGTCGGCCGCTGGGGCAGCGTGTTCATCAGCATGGCCTTGCTGATCGCGATCCTCGGCAACTATCTGTCCTGGTCGTTGCTTGCGGCCGAGATCCTGCACTCCGCCGCGATCCAGCGCACGATGCCGACCTTTCTCGCAAGCGAGAATGCCCACAAGGCCCCCGTCGGTGCGCTCTGGCTCACCAACTCCGTCATACAAGCGTTTCTCATCGTGAGCTGGTTTGCCGAATATGCCTTCACGCTCGCCTTGAAGATGACGAGCGCGATGACGCTGATCCCGTATTTTCTCGTGGCAGCATATGGCCTGAAGCTCGCGTCGTCCGGCGAGGGCTACGTCGCCAGCGAGCGCGCCCGCACCGTCGACGGGATCGGCGCAAGCATCGCAACGCTCTACGCCGCCGGCATGATCTATGCCGGCGGACCGAAATTCCTCTTGCTGTCCGCAATCCTCTACGCGCCCGGAACGCTGCTATTCCTGATCGCAAGGCGCGAGCGCAAGGAAAGACTTTTCAAGCCGGTCGAGTCCGTCCTGTTCGGAGCGCTCGCAATCGCCGCGGGCGCCGGGATCTACGGGCTGGCTGTCGGAGCCATCTCGATCTGACTGATATCGCTGATCGCATGGAGACGCACGCATGAATATCCGGGCCGTGTGCCACGCCCTGATCCTGGGCGGACTGGTGACCGTCGCCGTACCGTCACCCCTCTCTCTGGCCCAACCGAAAGACAACAGTGCCGCGGCAACGAAGCAAACCGGCGCGACCGCGCCGAGCAAGGCAACGCCAAACACCACCATGAGACCGTTCAAGCACCGCTACTGGCGTCATCGCGGCGGCAGGCATCCTCATTATGGCAGCCGCCGCCTCGGCACCTGAGGCACCGCTAAGCATGGCAGTGGATCGATCGATGAGCGATACGAGGATGGCACCAGAGCGGGTTCACGAGATCGTTCTGCACGAGGACCCCGTCGACAAATCCCGGGAAACGGGTCAGCCGAGCATTCTCACGACCGGCCTCACCTTGATCGCTGTCGGCGTCGCTCTGTTCCTGGTGTGGCAAACGGTATCCAGCCTCCTCATTGTCTTCGCGGGCGTGCTGTTTGCAGCCTTTCTGGATGCTGCGGCACGCGCTCTGGCGCCGGTCCTTCCCCTCAGTCGCGCTTGGCGTCTCACACTCGTCCTCCTGCTGCTCTCGGCCATATCGGGGTTTGGCCTGGCCTGGGGTGCGGGAAAGCTGCCGGAACAGACGCGCCTGTTGCTGAAGGTCATGGATACCCAGGTCGACATCCTCCAGGAGCACCTCTTGTCCTATGGCGTGGACCTGCTCGGCCCGGAATGGGGGCGTGACTTTGCGCAATGGCTGTTCGCTAACCAGGGCCGGTTTCTCAGCCACGCTCATTTTCTGCTGGGTGGAGCGTCGAGCCTTCTGACCGGCATGCTCGTGGTTCTGTTCCTCGGCATCCTGTTCGGCTTCGATCCCACGAGCCACCGCGAGAGCCTGGTCACGCTGGTCAGGCCATCCTACCGCGCCCGCGCCCGCGCCGTGATGGACGAGATGGGCAGCGTCATGCGGCTATGGTTCGTCGGCCAGCTGATTCGCATCATCCTGATGACGGCGTGCGTCTGGCTTGCGCTTTATCTGATCGGGCTGCCGGGCCCGTTCGTGCTCGGCTTGCAAGCGGGCCTGTCGAATTTCATTCCCTATCTTGGACCGATCATCGCGGCGATTCCGATCGCACTCGTGGCTATGCCGCTCGGCGCCTCGCTGCTGGTCTGGGCCGTCGTTGTCTATTCGATCATCCAGTCGATCGAAGGCTACGTGATCGGTCCACTGATCCAGCGCAAAGCAGTCGAGACACCGCCGGCCTGGACACTGGTTGCTATCGTCCTTCTCGGTGCCTTGTTCGGAGTCATGGGCATTGCGCTGGCGATGCCGCTCGTTGCCATCGGCCGGGTCGCGATCATCAGGTTCTATGTCGAGGACTACCTTAGCGAAGATCTCGAGCCGGCGACGAACAAGCGTGAGTGACAACCCATGACCGAAATCGATGCGCAGCAACGCGATGCCTCGGAGCCTCCACCGACGCGAGCGGGGACAGCGCGTTTTCTGTGGCAGCAGCTTCCCTATCTCGTTGCGCTGACGCTCGCGATCGCCGGCGTCGCCTATACCAACGTCTCGCACCAGCCGCTGGTAGGCTATTGGGAATTTCTCGCGCTCGCCATCGGCGTGGTCTGCGTCGTCACCAAATGGCCGGAGACCGAAGGCAGGGAGAACCGCATCCGTCTGATCTGGACCCAGGCGCTGCACTGGATCGCTGTCCTGATCACGATGAACATCATGCTGCTCGCCGGGGTTCAGCAACTGCTTCCCACGCCGGCGACCGGCCTTGTCCTGCTGACGCTGCTGGCGCTCGGCACGTTCCTTGCGGGCGTGAGCCTCTTGTCGCTGCAGATTGCCTTTCTCGGCCTTGCCATGGGCGTCGCCGTTCCGGCGATATCCTGGCTGAAGCAGTCGATCTTCTTTTTCCTGCTCGGCGCCGTGCTGCTGATCGGCCTCGCCCTCGCGTTCTGGCTGCGCCAGGACCAGCGGCCATCAGTCGACGCGCCGGAAGCCAGGCACCAGGCGGAGGCTTGAATGCGATCATCGCGATATCTTGCGGCCATCAGCGCATTGGCTGTTCTTTTCGCCGTCTCCTCGCCCGCGCGCGCGGAGAGATTCAGGGTCGGCAGGCTGCTGTGCTTCCTGGAGCCACGCGTCGGACTGGTGCTGGGATCGGCGCAGTCGTTGCGCTGTGTATTCACCCCGCTGCGCACCGCCCGGCAATACGTCTACGAGGGACGCATCAGACGCGTTGGCCTTGATCTCGGCGTGACCAGCGCCGGCACGCTGTCCTGGGCGGTCTTCGCCAGGAATTCGAGGATAGGTCCCGGCACCTTGCGCGGCAATTATGTCGGCGCGAGCGCCAACATCGCATTGGGGCCCGGCCTCGGGGCCAATGTCCTGATCGGCGGCTCGCGGCGGAGTATCATGCTCCAGCCGCTCTCGATCGAGCGCTCGATCGGACTCAATCTCGCAGCCGGAGTGACCAACCTGACACTGGGACCACGAGGCCCGCGATGACCCGTGCCCCGTGACCTCGCGCAGAACGGCGGGGCGGACGGGGAACAGCTCCGCCCGGCATCAATGAGAACGGCTTCGACCATGAAGCGCAATCGAAAACGTTGGCTGATCGTCGTCCTGGTCGCGGCTCTCTGCGCAGCCGGTTACTTCGTTTGGCAGAGACTTGGCGGCGACAACCTTCCGGGCGGATTTGCCAGTGGCAACGGCCGCATCGAGGCCGTCGAGATCGACATCGCCGCCAAGGCGCCAGGGCGCATCCGGGACATCCTGGTGCGGGAAGGCGATCTGGTCACCGCGGGACAGGCGCTGGCGCAGATGGACACCCTGCAGCTCGAGGCGCAATACCGCCAGGCCCAGGCGCAGTTGCGGCGCGCCACGATCGGCATCGAGACCGCCAAGAGTCTCGTGACCCAGCGCGAGGCCGAGAAGAAGACTGCGACTGCCGTGATCGCGCAGCGCAGCGCGGAATTGGATGCGGCCGATCGCAAGCTCCAGCGTTCCGAGCAATTGATCAGAACCAATGCGGTCCCGCAGCAGGTGCTCGACGACGATCGAGCGGCCGCCAACGGCGCGCGCGCGGCTGTGGCGGCGGCCGAAGCCCAGTTCGCCGGCTCGGAAGCCGCGATCGGCGCGGCCAAGGCGCAGGTGGTCGACGCGGAAGCGGCCGTCGAGGCGGCCAAGGCCGCGATCGAGAGCATCAAGGCCGACCTCAACGACTCGACGCTGCGCGCACCGCGCGATGGTCGCGTCCAATTCCGCGTGGCCCAACCGGGCGAGGTCCTCAGCGCCGGCGGACGCGTTCTCAACTTCGTCGACCTCGGCGACGTCTACATGACCTTCTTCCTGCCGACGGCGCAGGCCGGTCGCGTGGCCATCGGTTCGGAGGTTCGCCTCGTGCTCGACGCCGCGCCGCAATGGGTCATCCCAGCCAGGGCCACATTCGTTGCCAGCGTTGCCCAATTCACACCCAAGACGGTCGAGACCGAGGAGGAGCGCCAGAAGCTGATGTTCCGCGTCAGAGCGCACATTTCGCCGGAGCTGCTGCGAAGAAACATCGAACAGGTCAAGACCGGGCTACCCGGTCGCGCCTTCGTTCGTCTCGATCCCAACGCCGAGTGGCCGGCGCAACTGACGGAACATCTGGTCAAATGAGCGACGCGCCGGGTCCATCTCACCCCTCTGTCCCTGCGCCGGTGGTACGCCTCGAGGCGGTCCGGCTGTCCTACGGCGCGACGCGCGCGCTCGATGGCATCACGCTCGACATTCCCGCAAGCCGCATGGTGGGACTGATTGGACCTGACGGCGTCGGCAAGTCCAGCCTGCTCTCGCTCATCGCCGGGGCGCGCGCGATCCAGGACGGCCACGTTCACGTGCTCGGCGGCGACATGATCGACGCCGCCCACCGGCGGCGGACCTGCCCGCAGATCGCCTACATGCCGCAGGGCCTCGGCAAGAACCTTTATCCGACGCTTTCCGTGTTCGAGAATGTCGATTTCTTCGGTCGCCTGTTCGGTCATGACCGGCACGAGCGCGAGGAGAGAATTCAACAGCTGCTGAGAGACACCGGCCTTGCACCCTTCGCAGACCGACCCGCCGGCAAGCTGTCCGGCGGCATGAAGCAGAAGCTCGGCCTCTGCTGTGCGTTGATCCACGATCCCGATCTGCTGATCCTCGATGAGCCGACCACCGGCGTCGATCCGCTCTCACGCCGGCAATTCTGGGAGCTGATCGAGACCATCCGCAAAGATCGTCCCGGCATGAGCGTCATCGTCGCCACCGCCTATATGGAGGAAGCCGCGCGCTTCGATTGGCTCGTTGCGATGGACAACGGGTCGGTGCTCGCCACCGGCACGCCGGCCGAACTGCTGCAGCAGACAGGGACCGGCAATCTCGATGCCGCCTTCATCGCTCTGCTGCCTGAAGAGCAGCGACGGGAGCACAGGGAGGTGGTGATCCCGCCCCGTCGGAGCGACCAGGGCGATGACGTCGCGATCGAAGCCGAGGGGCTCACCGTCAAATTCGGTGACTTCACGGCCGTCGATCATGTGACCTTCCGGATCGCTCGCGGCGAGATCTTCGGTTTCCTCGGCTCCAACGGCTGCGGCAAGACCACCACCATGAAGGTATTGACCGGGCTGTTGCCGGCCAGCGAAGGCGAGGCCCGACTGTTCGGGCGCGAGGTCGATCCCAATGACATGGATATCCGCCGCCGCGTCGGTTACATGTCGCAGGCGTTCTCGCTCTATTCCGAGCTGACGGTCCGCCAGAACCTGGAGCTGCACGCACGCCTGTTCCGGCTGGCTCCCGATACGATCGACGGCCGGGTCCGCGACATGGTCGAGCGCTTCGACCTCGCCAATGTCATCGACGCATTGCCGGACGCGTTGCCGCTCGGCGTCCGCCAGCGCTTGTCGCTTGCCGTCGCCATGATCCACGCGCCCGATATCCTGATCCTGGATGAGCCGACCTCCGGCGTCGACCCCGTGGCGCGCGACAGCTTCTGGCAGACCCTGTCCGACCTGTCGCGGCGGGACAACGTCACCATCTTCGTCTCCACGCACTTCATGAACGAAGCGGAGCGCTGCGACCGCATCTCGCTGATGCATGCCGGCAAGGTGATGATCAGCGGCACTCCAGAACAGATCGCGGCACGGCGCGGCGACGGCAGCCTCGAAGAGGCTTTTGTTGCCTATCTCGAGGACGCGATCGCCGCGACGGACACGGCGAAGACGACCGCCACGCCTCACATTGCAACCACCGCCACGGTGAAGACGCACGGCGCAACGCATGCCGCATCGCGCTTCTTCGATCCGCGCCGGATGTTCGCCTACACGCGGCGGGAGGCACTCGAGCTCAAGCGCGATCCGATCCGCGCCACCCTTGCGATTCTCGGTAGTCTCATCCTGATGTTCGTGATGGGCTACGGGATCAATATGGACGTCGAGGACCTCTCCTTCGCCGCCATGGATCGCGACGACACCACGATCAGCCGCGACTATGTCCTCCAGATCGCGGGCTCGCGCTATTTCACCGAACTCGCTCCAATCACCGACTACGACGATCTCGATCGTCGCATGCGCAGCGGCGAGCTCAGCCTTGCCATCGAACTGCCGCCCGGTTTCGGACGCGACGTGGCGCGCGGCAGCAACGTCCAGATCGGCGCATGGGTCGACGGCGCGATGCCATCGCGCGCGGAGACGGTGCGCAGCTATGTGCAGGCGATGCACGCGACCTGGCTCGCGCAGCGCGCACGGCAGCTCTATGGCAACACCGCCACCACCGGCGACTACCAGATCGAGGTTCGTTTCCTCTACAATCCCGACATCAGGAGCATCGTCGCGATGGCGCCGGCCGTGATCCCGATCCTGCTCCTGATCATCCCGGCGATCCTGGCGACGCTGAGCGTCGTGCGCGAGAAGGAGCTCGGCTCGATCATCAACTTCTACGTCACACCGGTGACGCGGCTCGAGTTCCTGATCGGCAAGCAGCTCCCCTACGTGGCGCTCGCCATGCTCAACTTCTTTCTCCTGACCGCCTTTGCCGTATTCGCATTCGGCGTTCCCTTCACCGGCAGCTTCGTCGCGTTCACGTCGGCCGCGCTCCTGTATGTCATCGTCACCACCGCGATGGGCCTTGTGATCTCTTCGTTCATGGCGAGCCAGATTGCCGCGATCTTCGCCACCACCCTGCTCACCATGATCCCGGCCACGCAATATTCGGGGCTGGTCGATCCGGTTTCCTCGCTCCAGGGTGCCGGCGCCGTCATCGGACGGATCTATCCGACGGCCCATTTCGTCACGATCACCCGCGGCACCTTCTCCAAGGGGCTGGACTTCGGCGATCTGTCCGGACCGTTTCTGGCCCTGATCGTCACCATCCCCGTGCTGCTCGCACTCGGTGTCGCGCTCCTCAAGAAGCAAGCGAATTAGATGCGGACAGGTAATATCGTTCAGCTTGGCATCAAAGAGCTCCGCGGCCTGTTCCGCGATCCCATGATGCTCGCGCTGATCGTCTATGCCTTCACGGTCTCGATCTATACCGCCTCCAGGGCGCAGCCGGAGACGCTGAACCAGGCGGCGCTCGCCATTGTCGACGAGGACAGGTCCCCGGCCGCCACGCGCATCATCACCGCATTCAAACCGCCCTATTTCACGGTGCCTCGCCTGATCCCGCAAGCGGAGATGATGACCCGCATGGATGCCGGCCTGGACACCTTCGCCATCAACATCCCGCCCAACTTTCAGCGCGATCTGCTGGCGCAACGATCGCCCGCCATCCAGCTCAATGTGGATGCGACGCGGATGTCGCAGGCATTCACCGGAAGCGGCTACATCCAGTCCATCGTCGGCGACGAGGTCGGCGAGTTCCTGTCTCGCTATCGCTCGGCCGCGCCCCTGCCGATCGATCTGGCGCTGCGCGCCCGCTTCAATCCCGAGCTCAACAAGGGCTGGTTCGGGGCCATCAACAACGTCATCTCCTCGGTCACGATGCTGTCGATCATCCTGACCGGCGCAGCGCTGATCCGGGAGCGCGAGCACGGCACCATCGAACACCTGCTGGTCATGCCGGTGACGCCCTTCGAGGTGATGGCGAGCAAGATCTGGTCGATGGGGCTCGTTGTCCTTGTCGCGGCGAGCGTATCCCTCGTCTTCGTCGTGCAGGGATTGCTGGCGGTCCGGATCGGCGGCTCGGTCCCGCTGTTCCTGTTCGGCACCGCGCTCTATCTGTTCGCGACAACCAGTATGGGCATCTTTCTTGCCACGTCCGCCGGCACGATGCCGCAGTTCGGTCTGCTCCTGATGCTGGTGCTGATGCCTCTTCAAATGCTGTCGGGCGCCACAACCCCGAGGGAGAGCATGCCCGATGTGATTCAGACCATCATGCTCGCTGCGCCGAACACCCATTTCGTGATCCTGGCCCAGGCCATCCTGTTTCGCGGTGCCGGGCTGGCCGTCGTATGGCCGCAGCTCGCCGCCTTGCTCGCCATTGGCGGCGCATTGTTCTTCCTGTCCCTTCGTCGCTTCCGGCAGTTCCTGCGATGAGGTTCCGCAGGATCCGATCACGCCCGCGGCCGCAGGGAATGGATGGGAACATTCCCGCCCTGCTGCTCAGGGTTTCGTCCGATGTCCGCGCGGGCTGTTCGTAGCTACCGTCCGATGCATGTCGATCGAGCCGCCGTTGCCCAGGAGGATCGCATGACAGTGTATGACGGTCGCGGGAGCCTCGATGCCGTGGGTGCCCCGCCGCTGTGGGCCTGCGCGCTCCTCGGTATCGTCCTGATCGCCGCCGGCCTGTTCGCGCTTGGCGACCTTGCGTTCGCCACCATCATCAGCGTGAAGCTGATCGGGCTCACCGCGATCGCTGCCGGCGGGTTCGAGATCGCACATGCGTTCTGGACCAAGGGATGGGGCGGCTTCTTGTGGCGCATCGTTCTCGGCGCGCTGTACCTTGTCTTCGGTCTCATCCTGCTCACCCAGCCGGCATCGGGCGCACTGATCCTGACCTATCTGCTCGGCGCCGTGCTGTTCGCATCGGGCATCATTCGATGCATGCTGAGTTTCGCCTATTGGCGACAGAACGGCTGGATGATGCTGATCTCCGGCGTCTTCGCCGTCGTCGCCGGGGTGCTCATCCTGTTCGGCTTTCCCGACATCAGCGTGTGGGCACTTGGCTTCCTGCTAGGCATCGACCTGATCTCGCATGGTCTCGCGTGGTTGCTCTACGCCCTGCAATCGCTGCGAACGAGCGCATGACAGAGGAGAACAGCCCAATGGATGCCGCCAGCCGCCGTGCCTTCCTCGGCTTCGCAACGAATGCCCTTGCCGCCGCCGCGATCGGCGCCGCCGGCACCCGGCTCGTCGGCGTCGCGCAAGCGATGCCGATCGATCCCGATCTCGGGCGGGTCGACAAGCCGGCGGACCTGATGCAGGCACAGTGGGGACCGCAGCCAGGCTGGGGACCGCCGCAGCAGCCGGGCTGGGGCGCGCCTCCTCGTCCCGGCTGGCGTCCGCCGCCACCGCGCCGGCGCCGCCGCTGGGTTTGCTGGTGGCATCGCGGCCGCCGCCATTGCGGATGGCGCTGGCGCTAGCGCGCCTTCCGAAGCCAGTTCTGGCCTGAGCAAGGAAGCGGACAATGAACCTTGCTGATGTCCCGATAAGACTGCTGGCGGCGAGCCTGGTGATCGTGTTGGCCCACCGCGCTGCCCCGACGCAACCTGCCCCGCCCGCGCCGGCGGTCGGCGTCGTCGAGGCGACGCGGCGACCGATCACCGAGACCAGCGAGTTTCTCGGTCGGATCGAGGCGATCAACCGGGTCAATGTTGCCGCGCGCGTCACCGCGTTTCTGGAACAGCGGCTGTTCACCGAGGGCGCCGAGATCAGGAAGGGCGACCAGCTCTATCGCCTGGAGCGCGGTCCGTTCGAAGCCGATCTCGCGGCCAAACAGGCGCAGGTGGCGCAGCTCGAGGCGACGCTGGAGAATGCCAGGCTGACGACGGAGCGCGCGCGGACTCTGCTCGGGGGGCCGGCCGGACAGCAATCGACCTATGATGCGGCGCTCGCGAACCAGCGCAGCCTGGAGGCCCAGGTGCAGGCCGCGCAGGCGCAAGTCAAGGCCTCGCAGATCAATCTCGACTATACCGTGATCAGTGCACCGATCGACGGCAAGATCGGTCGCACGACGGTGACGGAAGGCAACATCGTCGGCCCCTCCTCGGGCGTGCTGGCCACGATCGTCAGCCAGGATCCGATGTACGTCACGTTTCCCGTACCGCTGCGCCAGGGGCTCGAGCTGCGCGAACGATACGGTCCGCAAGGCGGCCTCGAGGCGGTGACGATCCGGCTGCGCCTGCCCGACGGCCGCATGTACGGTCAGTCCGGCAAGCTGAATTTCGTCGACAACAGCATCGCGCAGAATACCGACACGATCACGGTGCGGGGCGAGATCGTCAACCCGATCCTGCGCGCCCCGTCCGCGGCAGGCGTCACAGTGCACGAGCTGACCGACGGCGAGTTCGTCACCGTCGTGCTCGAAGGCGTTCAGCCGATCGAAGTGCTCGCGATTCCGCGTTCGGCGGTGCTGTCGGACCAGCGAGGCGACTACGTTCTCGTGGTCGGCGCGGACAACAAGGCCGAGCAGCGACGCATCCAGCTCGGACAATCGACCCCGACGATCGCCTCCGTCATCGACGGGCTTGCGGCCGGCGACAAGGTGATCGCCGAAGGCTTGCAACGGGTTCGGCCGGGTCAGACCGTCTCTGCGGATCCGGCGAGTGCACTCATCCTGTCAAGCATGAAGGACGCAGCCAGCGAGGCAGCTCCTCGAACCAATCACGGGGCCCCGGTTCGGACGGGCCCGGCGGACCGCAGCAAATGATTTCGGGAGTTTTCGTCGATCGTCCCCGGCTCTCGATGGTGATCGCCTTCATCATCACGATCGCCGGCGCGTTGGCGCTCACGCAGATCCCGGTGGCGCAATTCCCGGACATCGTGCCGCCGCAAGTTACCGTCGCCGCGAACTTCCCCGGCGGCTCCGCCGAAGTCGTGGAAAGCAGCGTCGCCCAACCGCTCGAGGCGCAGGTCATCGGTGTCGACCGCGCGCTCTACATGAAATCGACCAGCGGCAACGACGGCAGCTACACGCTGACGGTTTCGTTCGCGCTCGGCACCAATGCCGACATCAACACGGTCAATGTCAACAATCGCGTGCAGAGTGCGCTGTCCCAGTTGCCGACGGAAGTGCAACAACAGGGCGTGACGGTGCAGAAGCGCTCCTCGTCGATCCTGCAATTCCTGGTGCTCTACAGTGCCGATGGCCGCCAGGACCCGCTGTTCATCACCAACTACGCCATCATCAACGTTCTCGATGCGCTTGCGAGCACGCCGGGGGTCGGTCAGGCGAATCTGTTCGCCAAAATGAATTATTCGATGCGGATCTGGTTCGATTCGCAGCGGCTTACCAGCCTCAATCTGACCCCGTCGGACGTCATCGCCGCTATCCGGACCCAGAGTGTCCAGGCCGCCGTCGGCCGCATCGGCGCGCGGCCGATCAGCGACGATCAGCAGTTTCAGTTCAACGTGCAGACCCTGGGCCGGCTCGCCACCGTCGACCAGTTCGCCAACATCGTGCTGCGCGCAAATCCGGATGGCTCCTCGCTGCTGGTGAAGGACGTCGCGCGCGTCGAGATGGGCGCGCAAAATCTCGACAGCGAAGCGCGGATCGACGGACGCGCCGCCGTTCCGATCGCAATCTATCTTTCGCCGGGCGCCAATGCCGTGACCACCGCACGGGCGGTGGCGGACACGATGCAGCGGTTGTCCACCCGCTTTCCCGCAGGGCTGAGCTATCTCGTGCAATACGATTCCACGAGCTTCGTGCGGGATACGATCGCGGAGGTCTTGCAAACGCTGGGCGAGGCCTTTCTCCTGGTCGTGCTCGTGGTTTATCTGTTCCTCGGCAATCTCCGCGCCACGGTCATTCCGGCGGTCGCCGTGCCTGTGAGCCTGATTGGCACTTTCGCCGTCCTGCTCGTGTTCGGCTATTCGGCCAACACGGTGTCGCTGCTCGCAATGGTGCTCGCCATCGGCATCGTCGTGGACGACGCCATTGTCGTGGTGGAGAATGTCGAGCGCGTCATGGCGGAGGAGCCGGACCTGTCTCCGTCCGAGGCCAGCAAGAAGGCGATGGTCCAGATCACCGCCCCGATCATCGCGATCACCCTGGTGCTGCTGTCGGTGTTCGTGCCGATCGCGTTCATTCCCGGCATCTCGGGCACCCTGTTTCGTCAATTCGCCGTGACGATCAGCGCCGCCATGGCGATCTCGGCGTTGAACGCCCTGACGCTGTCTCCGGCACTGTGCGCGCTGTTGCTGCGCCACGGCGGACCCCGGCGCGGCATCATGGGACGCGTGCTCGGCGGCATCGACTGGCTGCGCGACCGCTACGGCGGCGGCGTCCGCTATCTCGTACGCAGGGCCGCCCTGTCACTCCTGCTGGTGGCCGGCTTTGCGGCCGGCATCTTCGGCATGTCGCTGATAACGCCGACCGGATTCTTGCCGGAGGAGGACCAGGGCGCCTTCTTCACCTCGGTGCAGCTGCCTGACGGCGCGTCGGTGGCGCGGACCAGTGAGGTGACCCGGCAGATCGAGGACACGCTGAAACAGATGCCCGCCGTCGATCACGTGCTGGCGGTGATCGGCTTCTCCTTGCTCGACGGCGCCTCCGAGCCGAACAGCGCGCTGGTGGTGGCACGGTTGAAGCCATTCGCCGACCGGAGGGCGGCCGCAGATTCGGCGCAGGCGTTGATCGGCAAGACATTCGCGGCCGGCGCGCAGGTCCGCCAGGCCAACGTGCTGCCGTTCAACCTGCCGCCGATCATCGGGCTCTCAACCGGGGGCGGCTTCGAGTACCAGCTTCAGGCGTTGGAGGGGCAGAGCCCGGCCGCGATCTCCAGCGTCACGAATGCGCTGATCGGCGCCGCCAATGCCGATCCGCGGCTTGCGCGCGTCTTCTCCACCTTCACTGCCACCAACCCATCGCTCTATCTCGATATCGATCGCCGCAAGGCCCAGGCGCTGGGCGTCGCTGTCAACGACATCTTCACCGCCCTGCAGGCGACCCTCGGCGGCATCTACGTCAACAACTTCAACCTGTTCGGACGCACCTGGCAGGTCAATGTTCAGGGCGAGGCGTTCGATCGCGCCGATATGTCGGATATCTGGCGGATTTACGTGCGCAACAGCACCGGCGAAATGGTGCCGATACGGTCGCTGGCCGGCATCAAGATCGTGACCGGGCCGCAGGTCATCACCCGCTACAACAATTACCGCTCCGCAACGGTGAACGGCAGCCCCGCACCCGGCGTCTCCTCGGGCACCGCACTGGCCGCGATGGCGCAGATATCCGATACCGTGCTGCCCTCAGGCTACAGCTTCGCATGGACCGGCACCGCCTATCAGGAGCAGCAGGCCGCCGGCCAGACCGGCATCGTGCTCATGCTGGCTGTGTTGTTCGCTTATCTGTTCCTGGTCGCACTTTACGAAAGCACGGTCATTCCGATTCCGGTTCTGCTGTCGGTGGTCGTTGGCGTGCTTGGCTCCTATCTCGGCATCAAGGTCGCGGGCCTCAACCTCGATCTCTACGGCCAGATCGGGCTGGTCGTCCTGATCGCCCTCGCCGCCAAGAACGGCATCCTGATCGTCGAATTCGCCAAGGAGCAGCGCGAGGCGGGTGTCGCGCTCGAGGAAGCTGCGGTCCGGGGCGCCCATACGCGCTTTCGCGCGGTGATGATGACGTCGGTGGCCTTCATCCTCGGCCTCCTGCCGCTCGTCATCGCAACCGGAGCCGCTGCACTCAGCCGCAGAGCGGTGGGCACTGCGGTGTTCGCCGGCATGCTGGCCGCAAGCTCAATTGGGATCTTCCTGGTACCGATGCTCTATGTGATCTTCCAGCGCATGCGCGAGCGTGTGAAGCTGGGTCTCAAATCAAGCCATCGAACGAATTCGTCGGACCGCAATGCGGTCTAGAAGAATTCAGGCCGCCATCATCTGAAAGCGATCGTGATCCGGCTGATATTGGCCGCAAGCTCCAGGCCCGCCTTCGGGCCTTGCAGCACGATCGTCACGCCCTTCTCGTTGCGCAAATGGACGCCATTGATGCCGCCGACCAGGGCAAAGCCGCCGCCGACGGAGCTGTAGGTGCCGGCGAAGTCGCTGACCTCGCGGATGCCCGAGGCCCAGCCGTCGAGCCGGCCGATCGTGGCGCCGACCGTGATGCCGAAGCTCGTGCCGGTGACCCTGAACGGGTAGCTCTTGCCGCGATAGGTCAGCGCACCGCTTCCCGCGCCCCCGCCGACCAAAAGGCCGGCCTTGACGATCTTGATCCGGACGTGACCGGCCGCTTGTGCGAAGGATGGCGTCGCCGGTGCGGCGAACCCGAGTGCCAGCAAGAGGACCGCGATCAGGCGGAGCGCGTGCAAGCGCATGGACGCACGCCGTTCAGGGTTTTGCGGCATCGACCTTCTTCCAGGTCTGATCGGGATCGAACAGCGTGGTGCGCTCGGCGATGAACGCCGTGCGCTTGCCGAGATCCTTCTGGTAGACGGTGCCGGCATGATTGACCAGGAAGGTCATCACGCCTGAATTGCCGTATTCAGCAGGCCAGGCGATCAGGGCGAAGCCGCCGATCATCTTGCCCTTGACGACATAATTGAGCGCGCCACCGGGCGCATCCGGGCCCTGCCCCTTGAGGATGTGGAAGTAATAGCCGTGATAGGGCGCAGGTCCGACATCGCCTGCGCGATAGCCCTCCTTCGAGGCCTCGGCCGCCAGCGCGCCGAGCGGACTCGGATCGCTGTCGTCGCGCCAGAACAGGCCGTCCTTCTTGCCGGGTGAGGAGACGATGCGCTGCGCGTAGACGCCGGCGCCCTCGCCGCGGTCCTTGTCGGCGTATTCGTTTTGCGCGTCGACAAAGGCGAGCGCGGTCTGGATCGCGTCGAGCTCGTTGCGGCCGATGCGGCGGCGGAGCACTTCGATGCGCCCCTCGTCGGTGTCGAACTCCCAGCCGGCCTTGGTGTTGACCAGCGGAATCGGGAACGGAAAATCATCCGGTCCCAGCAGCAAGGTCGCGGTCTTGTTGCCCTCCGCCTTGATGCCGTGCTTGGTGTCATACATCGACGTGAATCGCTGGCGTATGTCGGTATCGGCGATCTCATCGCCGGAGGAGACGATGTCTTCGGCGGCCCTCCCAAGCACTTTCAGGATGTCGCTCGGTCCGCTCTTGACCGCGGCCGCGAGCGCGGCGGCCGCATCCTCCGGCGTCTTGTAGGCTTGCTGCGCCTGTGACGCGGAGCCAAGCAGCGCCAGTGCCATGATTCCCGGCAACACCGCGCGACGGAACGATATCAGACCGGTCATGGCGTCACCTCCGCAGGGATCTTCGCGCCGCCAGCGACCCAATCGTGGTAGGTGCGAAATTTCAGCCCGAGCTTTTGATAGTGGACACGCAGGTAGCCATCGCTGCCGCGGGTCACTGCATCGGGCACGACCTGCTCGACCTCCTGCGCCATCACGCCGACATAGGCCTTGTCGCTGCCGATATAGCTGAAGCGGTAGTAGCCGAGGCCGCTGGCGAGGTGTCCAAGCAAGACGACATCGTGCTTCAAAGCGATGTCGGAACGTCGGCCACCGCCACCACCGCCGCGGAAGCCGCCTCCTCCGCCGCCACCGCGGAAGCCGCCGCCTCCACCGCCGCGCATCGCCATGCCACCACCGCCACCACGTCCGGCGAAGCTCGGTCCGCCGCCGCCGCGCGGCATGCTCGCCATGCTGGCTCGTCCGCGCGCCGATGCTGCGGCCGCCGATCGGCCGGAGGAAACGTTCATCGCGCCGCCGCGATTGCCACCACCGCCACGGGTAGCCGCACCGCCGCCGGCACGGTTGGCAGCCTTGGCGCGATCGCCGCCACCTTTCGCCCGGTCACCGCCGCCCTTGGCGCGATCTCCGGCACCAGCGCGGTCGCCACCGCCGGGCCGATCGCCACGATTGCCGGCACGATCACCCCGATCTCCGGCACGGTCACCCGCGCGATCTCCCGCACGATCGCCTGCCCGATCCCCAGCCCGATCACGTGCTCCCTGATCCGGGCGCAGCACCTGGTTGCCGTCGCGGCCGCGGAAATCCATCCGGTCCGACGCGCCGGCCTTGATATTGTTGTTGCCGAAGCGCTGCTGGACGTTGGTGTTGTTGTAGCGCACACCCTGGCGATGCGCGGGATTGTGCTGCCAGCCGTTGCCAATATTCGTGGTGCGGTGATTGACGTAGACGTTGCGGTTGCCCCAGTTGCAGCCGCCGCCCCAGTAATTGCCCCAGCGCCCGATGGCCCAGGCCGTGCCAAAGGCGAGGCCGGCCGCGACCATTCCGGCGCCGATATAGGAGGGATAGCCCCAATAATATGGCGGATACTCCGCATAGGGCCAGGTGCCGTAGACCGTCGCCGGATCGTAATACGGCACATACAGCGCGGCGGGATCGGCCTGCTGGATCACGACGACCTGCTTGCCCTCCTGGGTCTGGACGCTGACCTTCTGCTGCTTGGTGGTGACCAGTTTCTTGTTGTCGTAGGCCTTGCTGCGCAGGCGCTGGATCGCGTCCATCACGTCGGGCTGCTGGGCGAGAAAGGCATCGCCGAGCTTCTTGGTCCATTCAAGCTGGTCGTTCATCATGGTCAGAACTTCGGCGGTGCTGGCGAGCGCCTTGACGCTGTCGTCCCAGCCCTGCTTGTCCACCTCCGTCTTCAGCGCATCGCCCTTGAGGGTCTTGCGCTCCTTCAGCCAGCGGTCGGCCTGCACCACTTCGAGCGGATAGGTCGAGGCGGCCAGCACATTGGCCAAGAGCTCGTCGGGATAGAGCGCGATCGGCGCAACCAGGGCCTCGAGCTGCTCGGGTTTCAGGAGCTCGGCCACGGGCGCCGCCGAACTAGCCGGCTGCGCCTGCGTGCTCGGGGGCGTCGGCGTGGGGGTCTGCGCCGTCGCAGCGATCGGGATCGCCATGACGAGCGAAAGCGCCATCAAGGTCTTGCCGCAGCGAAACATCACGTCCTCCCTTCGACTTCCAGTCGGGAAGATCGGGCCGCGACACCGGTGTTCGTTGATCGAGATCAACGAAACGGCGCGGCCCGTTGCCGCGACGCAAGAGTTCTTCTTCACTCGATCAGTTCGGCTTCCATCAAGAGCCGGCCGGGTACGGTCAGCCCGAGGGCATTGGCCGCTCTCATGTTGATGACGAGCTCGAACCGGGTGGCGAATTGCACCGGAAGCGCGCGGATGTCGGCGCCGCGCAGAAGGCGATCGACATAACCGGCTCCGTCGCGAAACTGCTGGGTGAGATCGGCGCCGTAGGACATCAGCCCGCCGTTCGCTGCATAGAAGCGCACCGCAAAGATCGCCGGCACCCGGCGCTGTGCGAGCAACGCGATCGTTGCTGCGCTCTGCGTGCCGAAAAATCCGCCGTCGGGCAGCACGACGATGCCGCTCCCCTCGCGTGCCGCCGTCTCGATGGTCGCAGCGATCTCGGCGCCACTTCGGACACTGGCGGCGCCGACTTTCAGGCCCAGACGGGCCTCCATCTGATGCGCGGCACCAAGATAGAACGGCGCATAAGGTGCCGAGTCCGGATTGAACAGAAGCGACGCGTGGGTCATGGCCGGCACCATGTCCTTGAGCAGTCCGAGCCACTTTCCACTCATCGAGTGCTCGTAGAGCGAGAAGCCGGTGAGATTTCCGGTCGGCCGCGCCAGATTGGCGACGAGGCCGGTCCCGACCGGATCGGAGAGCCCCACGAAGACGATGGGAATCCGCTGCGTTGCATCGCGGAGTGCCCGCGTCGTTCCCGTACTGGTCGAAAACAGCACGTCCGGCGCGGCCGCCACGAGCTCGAGGGCCTCCAGTTGCTGCCGCGCCGGATTGGGGCCGGGCCAGCGCACTTCGAGCCGGTAGTTCTGATTGGCGATCCAGCCGAGATCGGCGAGCCCCTGCTGAAAGGCGTCGACACGCATCTGCGCACCGGGATCGCCGGCGACATTGCCGGTCAGCACGCCGACGAACGGCACCCTGTCCTGGGCTGTCGTCACGACCGGAAACGCAGCCACCGCGCCCGCCAGCAACATGAACTCACGGCGTCTCATGGCCACCCGCCAATCCCCCACGCAACTGCGAGAGGAAACGGCCTTGCCGAATCTGAAGTCTTGATCAAGATCAAGATACCGGCGGTCAGCGGATGATCGGCAGCTTGATCGTGAACAGTGCGCCGCCCGATAGCAGGTTGGTGGCGGCGATCGTGCCGTGATGGGCCTCGACGATGGTCCGCGCAATCGCAAGTCCCATGCCCATGCCTTGCGGCTTGGTCGTGAAGAACGGATCGAAGACACTGCCAAGATCGGCGGAATCGATCCCCGGACCGGTATCGGAAATTCTGATCTCGGCCTGATTGCCGGTGCGTGCGGTCGATACAAAGACCTCCCGCTTTTTCACGTCGGCGTCCGAGACCGCATCCATCGCATTGATGATCAGGTTGAGGATGACCTGCTGAAGTTGCACGGGATCGCCCTTGACGTGCAGATCGGCGGAGGCAGGCATATAGGTCAACGCGACACGGCGCCCGTGGGCCAGGGCAGTCACCAGGCCGATCACCTCCCGCACCGTGTCGTTGAGCTCGATATCCCTGACCTCGAACGGCGTCTTCTTCAGGACGCTGCGCAGCCTGCGGATCACCTCGCTTGCCCGCTGATCGTCGCGCCTGATGTCGGCGAGGATCTGCCGGATCTCGTCGAGGTCCGGCGATGCGGCCTTGAGCATGAGCTCGGCCGTCTCGGCGTTGGTCAGGATGGATCCGAGCGGCTGGTTCAATTCGTGCGCAATCGACGTCGTCAGTTCGCCGACGGCCGAATAGCGGTTGACATGGGCAAGCTCTGCAAGCCGCTGGCGCGACTCCACTTCGGCGAGCCGGCGGCGGCGGCGCTCGTGCAGCAACCCGCTGATGAGACCCGCCTGCACCAGGAATACGGATGTGATCAGCAACATCTGCCAGCGATAACGTTCCCAGGCATTCGATTCGCGATACCGGATTTCGCTGCCGGGAGGCAAACGACTCTCGCTGATGCCCCAGCGCTGCAATTCCCGCCAATCATATCTCGGCGGCCCGAAGCTGAGCGGCTCATAATTGATGCTCGCCGGTTTTTCGCCGCCCAGTATGCGGATCGCGGCACTCACGGTCCTCGAACTCGTTTCCGCGACCGAGTGCATCGGGCCGCCGACGGCGCTGCCGCCGAAGAACGGCTCCTGATAGGAAAAGATCGGAGCATTCGCGACGGCATGCAGGCTGCGCAGGGCGATGTCGCTCTCGTGGACGACCCCGGCCGCATCGACCGACATCAGCCCCCAGAACAGCGCGGAGTGCGGCGGCAGATTCGATGCGCGTTTCAATATCTCCTCGAATGACAAGTCCGAAAACCAGACGAGCTCGAGCCGCTCGCCGAAAGGTTTCAGCTCCCGCTTCACCTCCTCCAGCCAGAACTTCTCGAGCGGCGAGGCGCCGATCACGACCGCGACCATCCTGGTGTCCGGCAGGAGCTGAAGGATGTTGCCGAATGCGGCCACGAAATCGTTGCGGATCGCCACGACGACGTCGTTGTCGGTGAGATCGGCGCGGTTGATCAGGCGGTACTCGACCGCGGACAGAATCAACGGCGTGTCGGGGAAAAGTCTCGCGCGGTATCGCTGCACGAACCGGGCGGCCGGAGCGCCGATGCTCAATACGATGTCGGGCTGTGCGCCCTGGTAGAGCGAGTGCAGATACTCGACGAATGGCGCCTCGGGACCGGGATTGTTGAAACGCGCCGTGAGCAGCGCATGCTCCTGGATGTCGAGCGGCCAGGGCGATTGCCGCTCGAGCTCGGACTTGATGTCGCGCGCATACTCGCTCCACGGCCGAAACTCGCGGCCGAAGGAATGCAGCACCAGCACGCGCTTGAGCTCGCCGCGCAGGCTCCGCTCGACGGCGCCCGCTCGTTCAGGCGAAACGCACATGGCAACGAACAGGCCCAGGCACAACAATGCGGCCGGCCAGGGCCCGACCGAGTCAGTGGACGTGCGCCGTCCTCTCATGCTCCATCCTCGCAGCTTTCAACGGCTGCTTTCCGGACAATCCTAGCGCGAAATGCGGAGGACGGACAGCCCGCAAGGCCTCGCCTCAGCAGCCAGCGGCAGCACCATGCCGACCGCAAACAATGCTAAGGCGCCGCGCATCGGTGATAGCGGATCTCCATGTCCTCCATGCCCGGGAACAGCCGAATGAGGCTATTTGCATCCAGCTCCTTCAGGCTGAACTGGACGCTCGAGAGCATCATGTCGGTCGCGCAGGAGGCGATCAGGTTGACGTTCGGTCCGGTGTCCTTCCTGGCCCTGATCCTGCAGCGTGCGAACTTGCCGACGATCTGATCGCCGTCGACGATGAAACCGCCGCCATAGACGTCCGACATGTCGGTGAAGCCGAGCTGCGCCCCCTTCCGCGCGAACACCTTGGTGCAATTGTCGGCATCGCTGACCCACGCACCGTTGAGGTCGAGAGCTTTGGCGCTGCCGCCCAGAAGGATCAGCGAAACCAGAGTCGCACCGAGCACGACGACCTTCCGTGAGCCCATGTCGTCACCCCTTCCTAGCCGTTCAATGACCGCTCAACACGAGCGTCTGGATCGGCAGCAACAGCGCCTGGATCCGCAGCAGAAGCGCATGCACGAGGCCGACGCCGTCGACGACGTGGAGCACGATCTTTCGGCTGGTCGGTGTGTCCTTCGCCGAGATTTCCTCGTGATTGCTGGTGTAGGCATTGACGATGCAGCTACTGCCCGGCGTCACGCCGTCGAGGCCGCCCTTGTAGAGCGGCTCCAGAAATACCAGGATCGTGCCAGGGCGGACGGCGTTCTGCGGATCGATCAACTGCTCGCCGGAGCGGAATTGTCCGGCGGCGATGTAGTCCTGGACGGTCGTGATCACCATGGGGATGATGATCCAGGGCTTTGAGATGCAGGTCGCCTCGGCCACCATGCCCGTCTTCATCACCTGCGCCTCGATCTGACCGAAACCGGCCTGAAGCGCCTTCCGGCCAGCGCCCTCCGGAATGAGGACGCCCGCCGGACGCATCAGCTGGTTGACGACATCGCCGGGCCGGACCAGGAATTGCTCGACCCGCCCGTCGACGCCGGCCCGGACAATGGTCTTGTCGAGGTCGACCTGGGCCTGGTCAAGCGCAGCTTCGGCGCTGGCCTTCTGCGCCGGAAGCAGTACCGATACCTGTAGGCTTGCTGCTTGTTTTGCGGCACTCGCGGCGTCGATGCCGGCCTGGCGCTGATCGACCAGGACCTGAAGCTTCTCGATGTCGCGCTGCGGGACGATGCCGGGATTGCGGCGCTGGAGCTCGGTCTTGACCTCGAGCTCGTCCTTGGCCTGCTGGTAGTTGGCTTTCGCCTCCCCGATCTGCGCTTCCGCCTTGACGACGTCCGCCTGTGCCGTCTGCATGGCGGCATCGACCTCCGCGACCTTTCGCTTGGCGGTCTCTGCCGCAGCCTGCTGTTTCGAGCTGTCGAGCGTGAACAGCACGTCGCCCTTCTTCACGGGGGCGGTGAAGCCGACCTTGACGTCTGCGACACGGCCCGAGCCCTCGGGCAGGATCGGCACGGTGCGGAAATAGAGCGTCGCGGACGACGTGGACGGGTGGAAGTAGAAGATCATGGTGATCAGCGACACCGTCAGCATCAGGCAGGCGGTGATGCCCCAGCGGAGCTCATACCAGATCGAAAAGAACGTGATCTCCTTGCCGAAGCGCTTGCCCTGGACGTATCGCCGGTAAAGGTAATCGGGCAGGATCGTCACCAGGGAGCAAATCATGAGCTCAAGCATGGCTGTGCTCCTTCCTGGCGATATCCGGCCTGTCCGTCGGCGGCGGGGTTGCCGAAGGCGGCTCGGCGCCTTCCCCCGGTGCAGCGTCGGCGATCTTCTCGACGGAATCGGCGATGCTGCGCAGCGGCGTGCCGAAATCCGGGATATCGATCAATGCGAGCAGGAGGCCCGCGACCCAGAAGATGTGCATGTGCGTGAACAGCGAGATCAGGCCGAGCACGGCGACCAACTCGAACTGGAGCTTCTGCGACTTGTGCGCCATCCGCTCCGGCAGGCTGTGCAGCTTCCAATAGAGCGTGCCGACCCAGAGCAGGGTCCCGACCAGGAACACGCCCATCACCAACGTCAGCGTATCGGTCCCGCTTCCCGGCGCGAGATAGAACGGCAGATGATGGGGGCCCATCGGATGAAGCTGGTCGTTCACGTGTCTCTCCCGTCAGGACGCGCCTCGCACAGAGTGCCTGCGGCACAGTGAGCGGGCAGGTCCGAGATTTGGTTGATTTGAATCAAGGGAATGCCCCCCACCGGACCTAGCTTCCGCAAAGATCGAACCGCCTCATCGCCCCTCAGGAGCCGCAGCCATGCCTGGCCTCGACGATCTCATTCCCAATGCCACCCAGATCCGGAAAGAAGCCGCGCTCAAGGAAGCCGAGAAAGCCGAAGAATATGCGCGCCTCGCCGCCAGTGCCGAGGCCGAGAAGCATGCCCTGATCGAACGGTTGAGCAAACCATCGGGAAAGACCGAGGAGGAGAAAATCCAGCTCGCCGCGACGATCATCCAGCGGGCTGTCCGCAACGGACTGACCCAGGTCCAGGTTTATCGCTTCCCCAATACGCTCACCACGGACAAGGGCCGCGCCATCAACCAGCAGGAGAAGGGCTGGGAAAATACGTTGACCGGCATCCCCAAGGAGATCTTCCAGCTCTGGACCGATTATCTGAAGCCCCGCGGCTATCGCATCGCCTACCAGATCATCGATTTTCCAGGCGGCGTGCCCGGCGACATCGGCGTGATCATTTCCTGGGGAGACGATTGACGATGAGCATGGCGAACGAGCGCGCCGCCGAACGGATGAAGCGAAAGGACTATGAGAAGGAGCTGGAGAAGCTCCAGGTCGAGCTCTGCCACCTCCAGGACTTTGTGAGGGAGACCAAGCTCCGCGTCATCGTCCTGTTCGAGGGTCGCGATGCGGCCGGCAAAGGCGGAACGATCAAGGCCATCACGGAGAAGGTCAGCCCACGCGTGTTTCGCGTGGTCGCGCTGCCGGCCCCGTCGGACCGTGAGAAGACGCAGCTCTTCTTCCAGCGCTACATGGAACGGTTTCCCGCAGGCGGTGAGATCGTGATCTTCGACCGGAGCTGGTACAACCGCGCCGGCGTCGAGTACGTGATGGGCTTCTCTCCCCCCGCCGAGCGCGACCGCTTTCTCGCGCTGTGTCCGCAGATGGAGCAATATGTCATCGACGGCGGCATCATCCTGATCAAGATCTGGCTCGAGGTCGGGATGGACGAGCAGGAGCGCCGGTTCAAGGCGCGCATCGACGATCCCGTGCGGCAATGGAAGCTGAGCCCGATGGATCTGGAATCCTATCGGCGTTGGTACGACTATTCAAAGGCCCGCGACGTCATGCTCAAGAAGACGAGCACCAAGCACGCGCCGTGGTACATCATCCGCTCCGACGACAAGCGCCGGGCGCGGCTCAATTGCATCGCGCACTTGTTGAGCGCGATCCCCTACAAGCGCATCAAGAAAAACAAAATCAAGCTGCCGAAGCGCTCGAACAAGGGCCGCTACAACGATCAAGTCGGCCTGAAGGGCATGAACTTCGTGACTGAGCGCTACTGAAATGCGAATGGGCTGCGGCGAGGCAGCCCATCCGATCAGATCCAGCTGCCGGATCTATTTCAGGCGAATCGTGACGCCGCCGACCGCGGCCGACACTTCCGCGCCGACCTTCGGCCCGCTCAGCTGGAGGATCACGCCATTGGCGTTCTGCAACTGAACGGCACCGGCGCCCGCCGCAACCGCGCCGCCCGCTCCGCCAACGGCATACGAGCCTTCGATCGACGCAGGCCCCTTCAAATTGAGCGCACGGCCGACGAACTTCGTGGTTGACGCCCCGACGGTGAGGCCGACGCTCATGCCGGAGACCGTGAAGGGATATTTCTTGCCCCTGAGAAGGAGAACACCCTCGCCGCCTCCGACGCCGACGATGAATCCGCCCTTGGTGAAGACGACGGCGACCTCGCCGGTCTCGGCGCGCGACGGCGTGCTGAAACCGGCAACGGATGCAAGCGAGGCAACCAGAACAGCGCCGATGGCAAATTTCCTCATGATGCTTCTTTCCCCTTCTGTTATTGCGCCAGGATCATCGCGAAGTAGCCGAACACGGTGAGCAGGATGCCCGAATGTGAGCCGGCGCCGGCAACGCCGCCCATCAGCACCGCCGGGTTGATCTTGAAAACGTGGTAGCCGATCGGCGATGCACAATGTGAGTGCGGTGCCGGGTGCTCCATTGATCCAAGTCAACGGTCGCGGGCATTCTCCCGAGCACGTCGCCGCGGCGAAGCGCTTCGCATCGCAACACGCCTTCCCCAGGCTACCGCGCGGCCGTATCGGTGTGGCTGCCGCCGAGAACGCTGTCGAGCGAGCGCAGCCATTGATCGCTGTCGGTCTTCTCCGCCAGCCCCTCGGCGCGGAGATCGCGCAGCTGCGCGTGCGCGCCGACGATGCAGAACGTGACCCGGCGTTCCGCAAGCTCGTCGTGGAGATCATGCAGCATGCGCGCTCCGGCAAGATCGATGTAAGGGGATGCGGAGAGATCGCAGGCCACCAGCCGGACGTCAGCCGACCTCCGGAGCGCGACCAGGACCGTCTCGAGGATCGTCTCGGCGTTGATATAGAGCAGCGAGGCTTCGGGGCGGAACGCGATGATGCCGACCAATGGTTCGATCCCTTCATGCCTTGCACTGTCGGAGTAGCGGCCCGTGCCGGGCAGACGGCCGAGGAAGGCCACGTTCGGCTGCGAGGCCCGCGCCAGCAGCAGGAAGATCGACGCAATCGACGCCAGCAGAACGCCCTGGAGAATCCCGAGCAGCAACACCGCCAACAGTGCGATCGCCGCAGCGTAGAAGTCGATCCGGCTGACCTGCCACATCCGCAGCAGCGCTCGGAAGTCCACCAGCCTGTAGACGGCGGCGAAGACGATGGCTGCGAGCACCGCCTTTGGCAGGTTGGTCAACAGCCCCGTGAAGAACAGCAGGCAGAGCCCGAGCGTCACCGAGCAGATCACCAGAGCCAGCGGCGTCCGGGCGCCGGCGTTGTCGTTGACGGCCGACTGCGACAGGCCGCCGGCGACCGGATAGCCATGACCGAAAGCCGCGGCGAGGTTCGCCGCACCAAGCCCCAGAAATTCCTGCCGGGTGTCGAGGGCGTAACCGTGCTTGGCGGCAAAGCTGCGGGCCGCCGAGACGCCTTCGATATAGGCCAGCAGCACGCATCCGGCGGCGAGCGGGAACAGATCGTCAAATTCCAGGAGGCCGAATGTCGGCAGTCCCAGCCCGGGCAGCCCCTCGGGTATCTGTCCGGTAACGGGCACACCGAGGCCCGGAAGACCAAGAAGCGTCGCCATCACGATTGACACCGCGACGACGGTGATGCCGACCGGCTTGCCTGGAAGGAGCCGCTCGCCAAGCAGGAGACACAGCAGCGCAATCGCACCGATCGCGAGCACCAATATTTCGGTCTGACCCAACTGCCCTGCCAGCTTGATGGCGCGGTCGAAGAAATTGTGGCCGCCGCCGGGGACACCGAGCAGGCTCGGCAACTGACTCATGATGATGGTGAGCCCGGCACCGGCCTTGAAGCCGACCAGAATACTGTCGCTGACGAGGCGGACCAGCACGCTGAGCTTGAATAGCCAGGCGATCAGGCACAGCACCGCCACCGCGAAAGCGGTGAGGCTTGCGATCTGCGCATAGCGCATCGCATCGCCACCCGCGAGTGCACCGATCGTGCTGGCGATCATCAGGGAGATCGCGGAGGTCGGCCCGACCGCCAGTTGCCGCGACGACCCGAGCAGCGCGTAGCCGAGGCCACCGAGCAGGTAGCCGTAGACGCCGACCTGCGGTGGCAGACCTGCCAGCGCCGCATAGGCAAGCGACACCGGAATGGCGTAGGCGGCAAGCGTGATGCCGGCAATGGCATCGGAAGACAGCCACTCGAGCCGGTATGCGGCGAGCCAGCCGGTTGGTGGGAAGAACCGGAGCCGTCCCGGCGCGGACGGCGCGCTCATCGCAGTTCCTGGTGACGGGGGACTTCGCAACGCAGCAACACCACCAGCAGCGCGATGACGGAAATGCCGAGCGCGAGGTTGGGGACACTCTTGGTGGCGAAAGCTCCCACCGCCGCGCCGAGACCAAACACCGCGCATAGGGTGAAGAAAATACCTAATCGGCGCATCGCGCCGGCTGCGAGGTCAAGAGTGCTCATATTGGCGATGCGGATCGTCGCAAATCTGCATGGGTTCATAGGCGGGACCCTGTCGGCGGCGACACTTGATCTGGATCAAGCAATGCCGAGATTTCGAGAGTCAGATCACGGCAACGCACCGGGGGAACACCATGGATACCGTCAGGTGGATCATCTCCGCCGGTCCGGAAGTTTTTCTGCTGCTGGCCGTTGCCATCGGCAGCATCCTCGGGATGCGACGGCCGGTCCGCTCAGCCACCAAGTCTTTCGCGCTGATGTTGCTCGCGTTGATAGCTCTCGCTGCGCCCGCCAGCGCCGAGGACGAGGTTCGCATCCAGCAAGAGATCTGGGTGCTCCCCTCGCCGCTGCCGATGTTCGCCTACCTCGTGCGCCCGGTGGGTGACGGCCCATTTCCCCTCGTGATCATGAACCATGGCGTGTCACTCAATCCCACCGACCGGAGCTTCTTTCCTCTCGTCGAATTCCGCGATGCCGCGAATGGTTCGCAAAGCGTGGATATCTCGTGGTGGCCCCGGTCGGGACCGGCTATGGAGCAGCCGCGATCGACATTCCGGAGCGCGGCATCTACGGGCCGTTTTTTTCCAAGATCGGCAAGTGCACCAATCCCAACTTCCGCGACGCAGGCCTTGCGGTCGCACTGGTCGATCTCTGGATCATCGAATACCTGGCGGCAGAGAAGCGCATCACCCCGAAAGACGTCATCGTGGTCGGACAATCCGCCGGAGGCTGGGCCTCGATCGCGTTGTCGAGCATGAGCCCGTCACAGGTGAAGGCCATCATTGTCTTCGCCGCCGGACGCGGCGGGCGCGTCGGCGGCAGGCCCAACAACAATTGCGCGCCGGACAAGCTGGTTGAGGCCACCGCGGATTTTGGCCGCACCTCACGCGTGCCGATGCTCTGGATCTATATCGATAACGACACGTTCTTCGGACCAGATCTGTCGAAGCGCATGCATGCGGCCTTCACCGCAGCCGGCGGCCGGGCCGAGTACCATTTGATGCCTGCTTTCGGAAGCGAAGGCCACTTCTTCATCGGCTCGCCGGACGCGGTCCCGCTCCGGTCACCGATTGTAACAACGTTCCTCGACGCACAGAAATAACGCCGAAGCCCTGGAGGCACGATCATGCCCCGTCCCCGTGATTGTCTTGCTCCTCTTCTGGCCGCCGCAGTCGCCGGAACCGCAGCATTCGCCGGCCAGACCGAATCGAAGGTCGCCCGAGCCGGAAAGGCGAGCGAAGTTCCAACGCGCGGCCAACGCGAAGCGAAGGACATCGTCTACGGGGACTGGCAAAAACTGTGCTTCAAAGCGGGTGGCGCTCCGAAGCTGTGCCGGACCTCCATCACCGGAAAATTCGCGACGGGCCAGACCGCCGTTCGGATGGATCTGATCGAGCGCGAGGACGCGCCTACGGTACGGCTCCAGTTGTTCGTCCCTGTCGGCATGTATCTGCAACAGCCAGCCAAGCTGACCGTCGACCAGGGGACGCCCCTGCGTGTGCCCTACAATTGGTGCCTTACCAATCTGTGCATCGCGGCCGACGTGGCTCCGCCGAGAATCATCCGAGAGATGGAATCCGGAAAGGCGCTGGCACTCGAGCTGGTCGATTCGAACCTTCTCGCGCTGACGACGTCGGTCCCGCTGGCGCAGTTTGCTTCCGTCTACAAGGGCGCACCCGCCAGGACGCTCGAACAGCATATCGACGAATGACGGCTCTTGCGGCGCTACATGACGCCGGCGCGTTCGACCGAATCGATCAGGGACCGTGCCGTGAAGGGCTTGGTCAGGTAGGCAATGCAACCGGACGCAATCGCAGCGGCGCGACTTGCGGCACTGTCGTTTCCGGTAATGTAGATCACCGGCGCAGTGACGCCCGCTCCTGCCAGTTCCTGTCGCAGGTCGATACCCGACGTCCCGTTTAGATTGATGTCGATGACGAAGCAGAGCACGTTGTCGAAATTGCCGCATGTCAGCAACGCGCTTGACGACTCGAACAGCGCAGTCAGGAAACCGTGCTCGCGCAGCAGCCTGCTCATGCTGGTCCGCATGGACGGATCGTCATCCACAACAAAAACAAGTTCGCGTGCCGGCAAGACAGTCGACCTTCTCGAGACGAACGAAATTGCAACGACGGAAGCTGGGATGGGCAGATGCTGCGTTCCTTGCAGCACTGCAGATACCCATGACGGCATTGCGCACCGCATGGCGCGCGGTGTCAATAACCCTTGTTATTGTACTCTAGGGCAATGACATCGATGAAACCGCCTCGGTTTCGCGCGGCAGCTAATCGTCGCTCGCATCGAGCATTCCAAGCCGTTCCGCGATCGAAACGAGTTCCGCAAGCGAATGGGCCTGCATCTTTTCCATCACCTGATGGCGGTGCGCCTTGACGGTGCGCTCGGTCGTTCCAAGCTGATGCGCGATCTGCTTGTTGATCCTGCCGCGCACGATCAGATCGAAGACCTGGCGCTCGCGCTGCGTCAGTGCTCCCAGGTGGACGCGGAATATGTCCAATCGCCTGCGCTGCGCCTGCGCGGCGCTCTGGCGCGCCAGGGCACGCTCGATCGCGTCGATCAACTGCTCGGAGGATATCGGCTTGGTCAGGAAATCCTCCGCCCCCGCCTTCATCGCCCGCACCGTTGTTGGCGTGTCGGCGTGTCCGGTCAGAAAGACGATGGGCAGCGTCGAACCCGATGCAATCAATCGGGTTTGCAGTTCCGGGCCGCTCAGGCCCGGTATCCGCACATCGAGCAGAATGCACCCAGGCCGCTCGTCGTCTGGCGTGGCATTCAGCAACTCCTGCGCCGACGCATAAGTCTGGACGTCATAGCCGGCGAGCTTCAGCCGGCGGCCGATTGCCGTTCGAAAAGACTCGTCGTCGTCGACCACGTGAATGAGGCCAGGCACGTTTCAACTCTGGCCAGTTGAACAATGGACCATCGGAGTGCTCTCACTTTGCAGGGCTTCGAACAGATCGCAATCCGCAATATCTCCTTTGCCATGAGGCAGGACCCGGCAGCGGCAACGATTCTCAATCAGCGCACTAAACAATCCGCGAGTGTCCTTGCTGTCCCTTGGTACAATGAACCTTGGGACAATGGATTGAAATACCGCCTTGGTCGTAAATCAACCCTCGGTGGGAGGGCGACGGCGCGGCGCGCTCCCAGTCATGAATCGTTCGTCTGACAGACCAATTCGGCGGGTGAGCTGAGGAGTTGGCCTATGTTTGTTCGCATCACAGCGGATTCCGCACTGCGCCCTAATTCCCTCCGTGACCTCGGCCTGACCAGTGAATCAAATGCGCTCGTCAGTTTAAGCGAATTTTCCTATAAGAAGGGCACCGAAATCTACGGCGAGAAAGAGCCCGCCGAATACGTCTATCAGGTCAAATCCGGAGCGGTTCGGAGTTACAAACTGCTGTCGGACGGCCGCCGTCAAATCGGGGCGTTCCACCTCACCGGCGACATCTTCGGTCTGGCCAACGGCGCAGAGCACCGGTTTACAACCGAAGCGATCGTCGATACCACGGTCCGTCTGGTCAGACGGCAAAGCCTCGAAATCGTGGCCGAGAGCGATGCTTTGGTGGCCAAGAACCTGCTCAGCATGACGACCAACAATCTCCAGCACGCCGAAGACCACATGCTGCTTCTCGGCCGCAAGACCTCGCTGGAACGGGTCGCGGCCTTCCTGCTGGAGATGGACAACCGGCTGACGGCCTCGGGCGTCATCGCGCTTCCCATGTCGCGGCGCGATATCGCCGATTATCTCGGCCTGACCCTGGAGACGGTATCCCGAGCTCTCTCGCGATTGCATGACCTCGGTATCCTCGGCTTCGTCGGCAACACCCAGCGCCAGATCATACTGCTCGACCGGAATCAACTGGCAAGCCTGGATCTGCAGCCCTGACTGCGACTGAACTGGCGCATCCGATCGCAACGATTGGGTCGCTACGGCTGCGGCCTGTTTTTGGGCGTCGATGCGTCAGTTAGTCCGAGATGATCGAGGGTCTTGCGCAGGACCTCGAACAGGATCGCCGCGGACCAGCCGAACAACAGGACGCCGTTCATGGCGGTCAACGGTCCGAACAGCCGCCATTGCGGCACCGGCGTGATATCGCCATAGCCAAGCGTGGTGTAGTTGACGAAGGCGAAATAGAGCAGCTCGCTGCCGGAAGCGGCAGCCTGGACGATGTGGTAGGTCCAGGCCCACACCAGAACTTCCAGCGTGTGCGCGACATTCAGCACCGCAACCGCCGCGATCATGACGCCCATCAGGTGAAGCCTCGGTCGTTTCGTATGTCGCAGCCCGGCGCTGCGGGCAATCGAAATAGCCACGACGGTCACAAGCGCATGGATCCCGATATTGACCACGCTGACCAGCATGCCAACCAGAAACTGAATCAGCATTGGATGTGGCCGGTTCTCACTTGCTCTTGCCCTGAGGCCGCTCGAGGCGCGATCTCTGCGCGCGCCTACGCTTGATCCGGCTCCCGGGTGCCTGGGCCGGTGTCGTACGGACACCTTCGACCGAGGCATTCATCTCCACCATGACATCTCTCCTTTGACGGGTGGGCGGTCACGCCGGAAGTCCTCCGAACCAGGCGCCGAAATAGCCGGCATAAAGGGCCGGCAATTCGAGATTCATCGAATGCCCGACGCGGGGCACGACCACGAGCCGGCAAGCCGGCATCGCGTCCGCCATGGCGCGGAGGTCGGCCGGCGGAATCCAGCCGTCCCATTCGCCCCACAACACCAGATGCGGATGCCGCAGCTCCGGCATGCGGCGCTCCAGCTCGCGGCTTTCCTTCTCCAGCGTCAGGTTGACCGGCGTTCCGATCCATATTCCCTCGGAGACGCCAAAGGTCTGCTCGATGATGCGGTCGAACAGAGCCGGGATCTCGCCAAGCCCCTCACGGAAACGCGGAACGGCATTCGGCGCCATGCTCTCCGGCACGAACAGCGAGGATGCCGCAGTCGCCATGATCGTCCGCGTCAGCTCCTTGCTCGCCATCATCGCGCGGAACAGGCCGATCTGATCGGCATTGAAGGCCATGCCGAGCGGCGTCACCGGATCGAGCGCGAACACGCGACCGAAGCGCTGCGGCTGCATCAAGAGCATGCGCGCCGCGATGATGCCGCCGGTCGAGTGCGTGGCGAGATGGCAATAGCCGATGTCGAGCGTATCGAGCGCCGCCAGCATGTCCTCGGCATGCTGCTGCATCGAGTAGTTGGCGTAATCCGCCGCCGGTATCGGCCGGTCGCTGTCGCCGCAACCGCGCCAGTCGATGGCGATGACGCGCAGTCCCGTTGGAAACATGGGCGCAGCGAGCTCGATCCAGTCCTTGCTGGCGAGATTGCCGTGAATGAATACGACGGTGACGTCGCCTCGTCCCCACTCCCGCCAGCCGAGCTGGACCTCACCTGCCAGTACGCGCGCCATGAGCGGCCCTATTTGTTGAGGCCGGCCGTAGGCGCAGCTCCGGCCGGAGTCGGCGCTACCGGCAACGCCGAGACCACTGCTCCCTTGATCATGCGGTCGATGCCCAGCGGCGACGAGGTATCGACGCTACCTTTGGTCACGAAATCCACGACGTCGACCGGGAATTCGACCGGATTGTCCGTGTGGATGAAATGACCGGTCTCCGGATAGATCTTGAGGATCGGCCGGTTGCCGGCGTTGGTCATCCGCGTCATGAACGGCGAGATCACGTCGCGCCCGAGATCCGTCAGTCCGTTGAAGGCAGGCGTCGGGATGAAGGGCTCCTTGTCGCCGAACGCCAGGAAGATCGGCGCCTTGATCTGGGTGACTCTCTCATAGAGGTTCTTCGGATCGTCCTGCTGAACCTCGGCGCCGATGGTGTGAATGTCGTAGATGAAGACGTTGCACCATTGCTCGAGCTCCTTGGGATTGCCCTTGGTCAGCCCGACGCGCTGCTCGGTATGGAAGCGGGCATATTCGCTGTCGTTGAAGAAATATCCGCTTTTGGCGGCCGACACCGCGCCGGTGTCAGCGTCCCGCTTCTTGAAGTAGAAGAAGTCGCGAATGTTCTGCTCCGAACGGCCTTTCTCGGCTGCGAGAATGCCAGTCTGGTCCCACGCAGACTTCCACTTGTCGAAATCGTGCCCGAAGGCGGGGTCAAAAAGCTTCACCTTCTTGTCCTTGGCGATGGTTATCTCCCGCGGATATTCTTCGAGGCCCGACGGCGCCTCGAGCGCGAGCCCCTGCACCGCATCCGGCCAGGTCAGCGCATAGCCTGTCACGAACTGGCCACCGAGCGAATGGCCGAGATAATAGGCTTTCTTGACGCCGAGCTGGTTGACGACGAGGTCATAGATCACCTCGCGCATGTCCTGCATGGTGCGCGCCGGGCTCTTGTCGAGATTGCCCGGTCCGGACATGCCGTAGTGCGGCAGGTCGGGCACGATCACGCGCAGGCCGCTTCGCAGCGCATGTTGCATGACGTTGCCGTAGTGCCCGCCGAATGCGCCCTTGCCGTGGATGATGACGAGGATCTTCGGGTCCTTGTCGGTACCGGCATATTCATCCATGTAGCCGATCTGCCAGGCGTTGCCGCTCTTGTCCTTGGCGTTGGCGAATTTGACCGGATAGGGATAGATCACGAAGTCCTTCCAGAACGACTTTTGCGGATCGATCTTTTCGGCAACGCCGGGCACGCGATAATTCTTGTCGGCGAACTTCTGCGCGCGGTCGAGGCTCGCAACGTCGTCCATGAAGGCGACGAACTTCGGATCGTTCTTGCGCTGGTTGATGATCGGGAACACCCCGTAGTGGGCGACCGGGCTTTCCTGAGCAATCAGATCGGCGCCGGGCACGCGGTCGACCGCCTTCTGGGCCAGCTTGAAGTTGAGCCAGAGGTCGTTGGTGATGTGCATCACCAGCGTGCGCGCCTGGATGCGGCCGAGGTAGGGATTGATGTTGTGGGTCTCGCCGACCCGGTTGCGCCAGACGAGGTCAACCGCGTCATAGAGTTTTGCACGGTTGGTGACGTTCAGGCCCGCCTTCTCGTTCGGCGGATCCCAATAGAAGATTTCGGGTTGCACGGCAGCCCAGTTCTGGCCCGTGCGATAGGCGAAGTCGTAGCCCGTCATGCCGAGGATCGACCATCCGAACGCCACGCCGGGCACCGGATGCTTCTCCTTGGGCAGCTTGTAATAGTCCCCCTTGGTTGCCTGCCAGACCGGATCGCCTTCGATCGCGGCCGTCATCATCTGGAACGTCCAGTTGCCGACGGGGTCGTCGCCGTCCGACTGCGTGGTGCCGCCGATCGGCATCAGGCCGCCGATATATTCGGGGTGCATGACACCCCAGACATAGGTCTGCGTGCCGCCCATGGAGACACCCGTGACCAGCGCGACGCGTGCGACCTTCAGCTCGTCGCGCAGCAGGCGGTAGTTCGCCTGCACCATGTCGTAATAGCTGTACTGCGGAAATTTGACACCGAGACCGTCGGACGGCTTGCTCGCCCCCCAGGTGCCGAGCGGGTCGACCATGATGACGTAGTAGCGGTCGGTGTCGATCGGCCGGCCCGGGCCGATGATGGGAACGCCGCCCGACAGGGCAGCGCCCTTGACCCACTGCTCGTACATATCGGTGGAGTCGCCGGAATAATAGGAATTGATCACGACCGCATTGGTGATCTCGCCGCTCGCATTGCGCCGGGCGTTACCGATCGCGATGTAGCCGGTGCGCAGCTTGCCGCCGCCGAGCGATTCCAGCGTCACCCCGCCCTCGCCGCCATTCTCCCATTTGGACGGATTGGCCAGATCGTACTTCCCGCCGAGGCGGAAGTTCGCGATCTCGTAGGTCTTCTTGAGTCCGTCATGCTGCATCTGCGACGAACGGCGCGTATACGGCTGCGCGACCGCAAGCGCGGTGCCAACCAGCAACAAGATCAGGCTGACAAAGCAACGCTTGAAAGCGTGATTCCCGGTCATGACGGACTCCCTCCTGGCGGTGTTTTGCGCGAAAGCTAGGCGGCGCATCGTGGCGATGTTTGATTTAGCTCAATGGAATCTTGCACCCCGCGTTGAGGATTGCGCCATCATCACGCTGGCCGGTCCTCGCAATGCCTTTTCTCCGCCATGGCTCATATCGGATCCGCTATGAGCTCGATGGACCGGCGGACACGCCGGCCTATGTGCTCGTCAACGGACTGACGCAATATTCGGAGCTCTGGGGCAGCTACCGCGACGCGCTGATCGCGCGAGGCTTTCGTGTCGCGACCTTCGACCTGCTCGGCCAGGGTATCTCCGACAAGCCGGCGCTCTTCATCAATCAGGACGACCACGTGGCCGTGCTGCACCGCCTGATCGGCGAGCTTGGCGACGGTCCGATCTTCCTCAGCGGCATCAGCTTCGGTGGCCTGATCGCGCTGCGCTACGCCATCGAGCATGGCGCGCGGCTGTCCGGCCTTGTGCCGATGAGCTGCTTTGCGGAGCTTTCACCGCAGCTGCTCCTGATCGGCAATGCGTTGCGGACCGGGCTGATCCTCGGCGGCACCGGCTACCTCCAGGATCTGCTGCTGCCGATGAACCTGTCCGACCAATGGCTGAAACCACTGCTGGACAATCTCGACAGCGTGAAACGGCAGGGCTGGCTGGTCAACGACGTCTACGCCCTGCAAAACCTGATGGAGTCCTTCCTCGACTTCACGCCGCTGACGCCGCTTCTCTCCGCAATCGCCACGCCGACCATGATCCTGAACGGCGAGTTCGACTTCCTCACGCCGCGCGCGCTGCACGAGACCCTGCGTGTGGAAATTCCCAACAGTGCGCTTGTCATCATCCCCAGGGCCTATCACGCCTTCACGCTCGAGAAGGCCGCGCTCACCGCCGACCTCCTGGCGCGCTTCGCCGAGGACGTGATGGCCGGCCGCTGGCAGGGCAACAAGCAGGTCTTGATCGCACCGGAGGATGCCGGTGGAGAGTTTTCGCCGTTCCCGGCCGGGTACGACCATCTGCGCGCGATCCCGGTGCAGAGGACGGCGACATGAGTGCGTTCTTCGGACCGCTGGAAGCCGACGGGCGGGTGCCGCCGCGTCAGCAGACGCGCGCCGCCGCATTCCTGATCTCCGCCCACGGCGCGCTGGCCCGGCAATTCGCGCTCGCCCTCCCCGCCAGGTTCGATGCCGCCTGGCAGGCTGAACTGAACGCGCAGTTCTATCGCGAGAGCGAGATCGTTTCGCTGCTCATGCGTGCGACCGCATGGGTCCCCGACCTCGCGCTCTCCCACATGACCGTATCCTGGGAAATGGCCTGGCTCCCCGCGCCGGTCGACGGCATTGCCGACCATCCCCTCGCGCAGGCCATTCAGCTTTCGACCCTCGCGCATGCCGTTCACGCCGGAATACGGCCGGCGGCCCTGCTGCCGACCGAAGCGAACGCGAGCGATCCTTTCGTGATGGCGCTGCGCCGCATCGAATTCGAAAGCGGCCGGCAGTTGCAGGCGCAGATCCTGTTCCTGAAGGGGCCTGACCTCCTGCCGTTCCGCGATGCGGTCAGCGCGGCGCTCGAACGGCGGCATGCCGAGGTGCGCAGGCTCTGGCGCGAGACCCTGGAAAGCATCGGAATCGTCTCGTGCGAATGAGCCGGCAGCCTTGACGCAGATCAAAGCTGCGAGACAGCTCGCCCCCAACATCCATGCAAACTTCACCGACCGGAGCCCCCGACCATGAAGGCCGTTTCCGTCGAAGAAGCCGTTGCGATGATCCCGGCCGGCGCGAGCGTCATGGTCGGCGGTTTCATGGGTGTCGGGACACCGGAGCGCCTGCTCGACGAAATGGTGCGGCAGCAGAAATCCGGCCTGTCGCTGATCTGCAACGATGCCGCGATACCGGGCAAGGGCGTCGGCAAGCTGTTCGATGCGGCACTGGTGTCGCAGCTGACCGCGACGCATATCGGGCTCAACCCGAAGGCGCAGCAGCAGATGCTGGCGAGCCAGATCAAGGTCGATCTGGTCCCGCAGGGCACTTTCGTCGAACGTATCCGCGCGGGCGGCTGCGGCCTCGGCGGTGTGCTGACACCAACCGGCGTCGGCACGCTGGTCGCGGAAGGCAAACGTCAGATCGAAGTCGACGGCAAGGCGTTCCTGCTGGAAACCGCCATTCATGCCCAGTTCGCCCTAGTGCACGCCTTTCTCGCAGATTACCTCGGAAACCTCTCCTATGCGCTGACCGCGCGCAATTTCAATCCGATCATGGCGATGGCAGCCGACACGGTGATCGTGACGGCAGAGCATATCGTGCCGGTCGGGGTCATCGCGCCCGATCATGTCGTGACGCCGGCGCCGCTGGTCGATTACCTCATTGCGAACGGGTGACCCATGGACCCGCAGATCATCATCGCACGCCGCGTCGCCAAGGAACTGCGCAGCGGCAATCTCGTCAATCTCGGCATCGGCATTCCAACGCTGGTGGCCAACTACGTCCCGTCCGATCTCAAGGTCTTCTTTCAGTCCGAGAATGGCCTGATCGGCACCGGGCCCATTCCGGAACAGGGAATGGCGCATCCCCTGCTCACCGATGCCGGCGGCCGCCCGATCAGCGCATTGCCGGGAGCGGCCACCTTCGATAGCGCGATGTCGTTCGGACTGATCCGTGGCGGCCATGTCGATATCACCGTACTCGGCGGGCTTCAGGTCGATGCACACGGTCTTCTCGCCAACTGGATGATCCCGGGTAAGATGGTGCCGGGCATGGGCGGCGCGATGGACCTCGTCAGCGGCGCCAAGCGCGTCATCGTCGCCATGCAGCATGCGGCCAAGGGCAAGTCGAAGATCGTCGCCAAGTGCACGCTGCCGCTGACGTCGTCGCGGCCGGTGGACCTCGTCGTCACCGACATGGCCGTCATCGGCTTTCCCGACGGCAAGGCAACGCTCCTGGAAACCGCACCGGGCACGAGCATCGGCGAGGTGCTGGCGGTGACGGAGGCCGAGCTCGCCGTTCCCGACAGCGTGCCGGAAATGAAACTCTGACGAGGCTGACCATGCGGGTATTCGGCGATTTCAACGAGATCAAATCCGCCATTGGCACCGAGATCGGCGTCAGCGACTGGGTCGAGGTGTCGCAGGATCGCATCAACCAGTTCGCGGAAGCGACCTGCGACGAGCAGTGGATCCATGTCGACCAGGAACGCGCCAGCAAGGAGATGCCGGGCGGCAAGACCATCGCCCACGGCTTGCTGTCGCTCGCGCTCGCCCCGCTCTTCATCCGCTCGGTGATCGGCCTGAAGGGTCTGCGCAACACGCTGAACTACGGCGCCGACCGGATCAGATATCTGGCGCCGGTGCCGGCGGGCTCGAAACTGCGCGGCCGCGTTACGGTCGCCGAAGCCGAGGACGTGCCGCCGGACGGGCTGCGCGTGAACTACCATCTCGTGATCGAGATCGAAGGCGGCAAGAAGCCCGCCTGCGTCGCCGAGCTGATCGCCCTGCACTACCGCTGAACAAAAAAGTCGAAAAACAACCCCATGCACAGTAGCCAAGGGCTTGGCGACACAACGGTTTTCAATCGGCCAAGCGCGTTTGACACGTCGGGCAACACACTGGCAAACTGCCATCATCAGCCGCAACCGTTCCAGGCTGCGTGCGCCGACGGGGCGCCTCCCGGTTACGGTCGATCTCGCGTCAATCGATGATGTGGTAGCCGCCGTCGATGTAAAGCACGCCGCCGGTCATCAGCTTTGCGCCATCGAGAGCCAGGAATGCGGTGGCATTGCCGACGTCGTCGATGCTGACGAGGCTCCGTGCCGGTGCCTTGGATTGCGCCTTGTCCATGAGCTCGTCGAACTCCGGAATACCTGAGGCCGCACGCGTTGCCAGCGGGCCCGGAGAGATCGCGTGCACGCGGATTCCCTTCGGCCCGAGCTCGGCCGCGGCATAGCGAACGGCCGCTTCGAGCGCTGCTTTCGCCACGCCCATGATGTTGTAGTTCTCCACGACCATTTGACTGCCGTAATAGGTCATCGTGAACAGGGTGCCACCGTTCTTCATCAGCGGCTCGGCCAGATGGGCCATGCGCAGGAACGACCAGCAGGAGACATCCATGGTCTTGAGAAAGCCGTCGCGACCGACGTCGACCACGCGTCCGTGGAGCGCGTCCTTCGGCGAGAAGGCGATCGAATGCAGCAGGAAATCGAGCTGCCCCCATTCGTTCGCGATGCGCTCGAACACCGCCTCGGTCTGCCCCTCGACCATGACATCGAGCGGCATGAAGATCGTCGTCTCCAGTGCCTGCGCGAGCGGCTCGACATGTTTTTTGGCCCGATCGTTC
The DNA here is from genome assembly GCF_009759665.1 of Bradyrhizobium cajani. Classification (GTDB taxonomy): domain Bacteria; phylum Pseudomonadota; class Alphaproteobacteria; order Rhizobiales; family Xanthobacteraceae; genus Bradyrhizobium; species Bradyrhizobium cajani. The sequence goes on along the minus strand of NZ_WQNE01000015.1, from coordinate 37,034 downwards.
AGATATGTGACCGCGAGATCGGCGCCGAGCGCGCGAAATGCCCGCGCGCAGCCCCAGGCGATGGACTGGTCGTTGGCGATACCGACAATCAGGCCCTTCTTTCCCTTGAGGGCCACCTTGCTGTCCGGGAATACGGGGATCATGACACCCTCTCTGATCGCGTGTTGTGGGATTGTCCGTTCATCAATAGCGCCAGCGTGTGCCGCGCGATCATCAGCTCCTCGTCGGTCGGAATGACATAGACGGGGACGCGGCTGCCGGCGTGCGAGATCAGCCTCGCGTGACGGGCGTTCTCGTCGGGATCAAGCACGGCACCGAGCCATTCGAGCTGCGCAACGATACGCGCGCGGATCGACGCGGAGTTCTCGCCGATGCCGGCCGTGAACACGAAAGCGTCCAGGCCTTGCAAGGCGGCGGCGAGCAGGCCGGCATTGAGGCCGATCCGGTAGACGAAATGGTCGATCGCAAGCCTTGCATACGGGTCCACGCTTGCCTCGAGTTCGCGCATGTCGTTGCTGACGCCAGAGAGGCCCTTCAATCCGCATTCGCGGTAGAAGAAGTCCTGCACCCTTGCGGCCGACATGCCCTTCTCGGACATCAGATAGAGCACCACGCCGGGATCGATCTGTCCCGGACGCGTTCCCATCGGCAGGCCATCGAGTGCCGTGAACCCCATCGTGCTCTCGACGCTGCGTCCGTCCTTGAGCGCGCACATCGAGGCGCCGCTGCCGAGATGCGCAACGATCACCCGTCCCTTCGCGATGCCGGACGCGACCCCAGGCAGGGTTCGGGCGATGTACTCGTAGGACAGCCCGTGAAACCCGTAGCGTCTTACCCCTTCGGCATGGAGCTGATGCGGGATGGCATAGTGGTCGGCGACGGCGTCATGGGTGCGGTGAAAGGCCGTGTCGAAGCACGCAACCTGCGGCAGCTTCGGAAAATTCTCCAGCAGCGAATGGATCGGCGCGAGATTGTGGGGCTGATGCAGCGGCGCCAGGGATACAAAACGTTCGAGCCGGCACACGACACCATGGTCGATCAGCACCGGCTTCGAATAGTCCGGGCCACCATGCACGACGCGATGACCGACCGCGATCGGCGTGACGCGCAGCTCGTCCCGCAGCCAGTCGCCGGCAACGGCCATGGCCGTCGGAACGTCAGACACGGCCTCGATGGGGTAGGCGCGATCGGCCAATGGATCGCCGCTTGCCCCGCTTGCCCGCAGGCGCGGCCGGCTGCCGATGCCGTCCATCTGTCCCTTGATCTGCCGGCGAAGCGTACCCTCGCCTTCGACCGAATAGACCTGGAACTTGACGCTGGAGGAGCCGGCATTGACGACGAGGATCGTATCCATGGCGATCACGCGGCAACTGTCGGTGCATTCTGGCGCCGCGCGTTTGCGTAGAGGGCTGCCACCGCGCAGGACGCCATTCGCGCGCGCGGCGAATCCGCGCGGGACGTCAGGACGACCGGAACGCGAGCGCCGAGCACGATGCCCGCACCGTCGGCCTTGGCGAAATAGGCGAGGTTCTTCGCGAGCATGTTGCCGGACTCCAGGTCCGGAACGACCAGGATCTGCGCGCGGCCGGCGACCTCGGATACGATCCCCTTGATCCGGGCCGCTTCCGGGTCGATGGCGTTGTCGAAGGCCAGCGGTCCATCGAGCAGTCCGCCGGTGATCTGCCCGCGATCGGCCATCTTGCAGAGAGCCGCGGCTTCGATCGTGGACGGGATTTTCGAAGTCACCGTCTCCACCGCCGACAGGATCGCAACCCGCGGCGCCTTGCCGAAACCCGTCAAGTTGTAGAGATCGATCGCGTTCTGGATGATGTCGCGCTTGGCGTCCAGATCGGGGAAGATGTTGATCGCGGCATCCGTGACGAAGATGGTCTCGGCATAGGCCGGTACGTCCATGATGAAGACATGGCTGATGCGCCGGTCGGTACGCAGGCCGCCGACCTTGGCGGTCACGGCCCGCATCAGCTCATCGGTATGCAGGCTGCCCTTCATCAGCAGTTCGCCCTTGGCGGCATGAATGAGCTCGACGCCCTTGGCCGCGGCGGCGTCGCTATGCGCGGCATCGACGATCTCGAACTTGGAAACGTCGAGATCGAACCTCGCGCCGGTGTCTCTGATCTTCCTCTCGGGGCCGACCAGTATTGGCCGGATGATCCCTGCGCTTGCGCTGTCGACGGCGCCGCGCAGTGACGTCTCGTCGCAGGGGTGCACCACGACGGTTGGCGTCGGCGGCACGGCTTTCGCCGCCGCGATCAGCCGATCATACTTGGTGCCGGACTGGCCTTGCGTCGTGTCAGCCGACATGATGTCACTCCCGATCCTGCCAATCCGCGTTACGACGCTCGTGCCTTGGAGTCGAAAGGGGCGACGTTCGACGTCGATTCCCCCTCACCGTCCAGGCCAAAAAGCCCTGCGACGCGCTCGAGACGATTGGCGCGCTCTCCGGTGACGTCCTCGCTCGCCGACAGCACCTCGCGCATCGCTGCGAAGGCGGCTCGGCGCTGGCTCATGTCGTCGGGCAATAGTTTCGGGATGGCGGCCAGCGCGCCGTCCCGGTCCAGCAGCAGCATGAAGAACTGTTCGCGCACCAGCAGCTTGAATTCCGAAAGCGTCATGCGGACGCCATGGTCGCGCCGCACCTGCCGCAACGCCTCGATGCTGCGCTCGTCCACCATGCCGCGGGCGGAGCCGACATAGAGTAGCGCACGGAGGGCCGCTTCGCGCAGTCCGCCCTGGCCGATGTGCGATTTCAACTCGGCGATCCGCGCCTCGAGCAGCGCGCGATGCTCCGGCGACATCTCGCGAAGACGCGAGGGCACGGAATTCGGATCGATGCCGACGGCCGCCTGGAGCACCGGCGAGCCATAGACATTCAGGAACATGGTCTCGCTCAACGCCTCCTGCGCGTCGCGCCAGCTATCGAGGGCATGGACGATCTGCTTCGACATCTGCTCCTGGAACGCCAGGAACGGATTGTCCTTCGAGGCCGGCCTGCGATTGTCCTCGATACGATCAGCGGCCGACTTGATGCCGGACATCCAGGGGTTCTGGCTGCTGAAGGCTTCATATTGCAGCCGTAACGGATGCATGTTGCGCGCCAGATCCGCCATTTGCGGCGTCACCATGCGCTTGACCCAGGGCTGGACGAACTTCTGATAGGCCGCGAGATTGAGCTCCGAGATACGCTTGGCCGCAGCAAAGCGCCGCTCATCCTCCGGCGAATTGCCGCCCATGGCGCGGATATCGTCCAGGGTACGGGCTTCGCAGCGCATCACCCACTGGCCTGCCGCCAGATCGGCATTGATCGTCTCGTCGCCGCGGGCCTCGAACGTGGCTTCATAAAGGCCCGGCGGCAGCACGTCGATCAAATCGATATTGCTGGAGAACTCCGCATGCTCCTTCTTCGCGACGCCGCCGGAGACGAAGATGCCGAGGTGGCCGATGCTCTCGTGAACAGTATAGACGATGGTCTGGCCATAGGCCCTGATCTCGTTGACATCGGCGTAGCAATCCAGAATCCAGTCCAGCGCCTGCTGCGGCGGGGTGACGTTGTCGCCCTTGGAGCAGAACACCACGATCGGCGAGCGGATGTTGCGCAGATCGACCTTCTGGCCGTCCGACATCTCGATCCGGCCGGCGGCGAGATTGTTGCCGATGAACAGCTCGTCGACGATGAACTGGATCTCCTCGGCATTGAGGTTGACGTGCCCGCCCCACCAGCGTTCGAAATCCAGATAGCGCTCGGCCTCGGTATCGACCTTGGAATAGACGTTGTATTGCTTGGTCCAGAGCGTGTTCGACGGGTTCTGGTTCTCGAAATTCTGAACCAGCCAGGCGCCGTCGAACTTGCCGGCGCCGAGGTCGCTCGTAAGCGCCGTGAGCCAGCTTCCGCCGAGCAGGCCGCCGGAGTAACGCATCGGATATTTGCCGTGCACGCCGGCCCAATAGGCCAGCGGCGCGCCGGCGATGATCAAGGGTCCGAACAGCTCGGGGCGCAGCGATGCCAGGATCATGACGGCCCAGCCCGCCTGGCAATTGCCGATCACGCAGGGCTTGCCGTCGGCGTCGGGATGGCGGCTGATGACCGTCTCGATGAACTTCGCCTCCGCGCGCGCGATGCGCTCGATCGTCTGGCCGGGCATAGGCTCGGGCAGGAAGCCGATGAAATAACAGGGATGTCCGGCATTCATCGCGACGCCGATCTCGCTGTCCGCCTTGAAGCCGCCAATGCCCGGGCCGTGGCCGGCACGCGGATCGACCACGACGAACGGCCGCCGCTTCATGTCGATCTCGACATCCTTGGGCGGAACGATTCGCACCAGCGCGTAATTGACCGGCTCGTCCAGCGTGCGGCCATCGGTGATTAATTCGGCGGCATATTGCAGGACATGCGGCGCGGTCTGCGCGACGTGCTCGCGATACTGATCGCCACGTCGGCGCATGATGTCCAGAAACAGCACACTGCGCTGTCCCGCATCGACCATGTATTCGACAGCGGAGGCAACGAGGCCAGACAGCGGGCCATCAGGCAGTTTCAGGTTTTCCATTGCCATGTTCGACCTCGCCGTGACAGGTCGTCATTCAAGGAGGCGGGTCGCGGCCGACGTTGATTTAGGTCAATGGTCGGCAATGTTGTGCACGATCGGCGCCGTGCGATCGATCCGAATCCAGGCAGCCCCCAGCTCCCACGCGACCGACAGGATGATCGGGCCGATGAAGAGGCCGATGATCCCGTGCGCGAGGGTTCCACCGATGACCCCGATCAGGATGACCAGTGTCGGGGTGGTGAGGCCGCGGCCCATGACCAGCGGTTTCAGCACGTTATCGAGGAGACCGACGGCGACGAGATAGACTGTGAGCAGCAACGCGGTGGTGACGTCCTTGTCCATCCAGATCCAGACGAGCACCGGAACAAGCACGAGCGCGGCGCCGATCTGCACAATCGACAGCAACAGCACGATGATCGCCAGGAGGCCGGCGCTCGGAAGACCGGCGAACTTGAAGCCGATACCGGCCAGAAGTGCTTGCACGACGGCAACGCCGATCACGCCCTGGGCGACCGCGCGGATCGTCGCGCCGGCAAGCTCCAGAAAATGTTCGCCCTGCTCCGGCACGATGCGAAACAGGAGGCCGCGGACCGCACCGACGAGCTGCGGGCCGTGAGGGAACAGGAAGCCGGCAACGAACACCGAGAGCAGGAACTGGAGCGTCCCGATCCCGGCATCGCCGGCAAAGGACAGCATCATCCCGGCAAGCGGCTTCAGATACGGCGCCACTTCGCGCAGTGCGGCGCGGATATTGGTGTAAGCCTCGTTCCAGAAATCGTGGAGCCATGGGCCGATCAACGGCCAGCCCTTGATCTGATCGGGGGCGGCCTGAAGCACGAGATCGCCGCTGCCGATCTGGGTCGCGAGGTCCCTGATCCCTTCGACAGCGCTGAGGCCGAGCCACGCGGCCGGACCGATGATCATTGCGAGGGTGACGAAGGTGAGAATGGCCGCGGCGGTCCGGGGCCGGCCGCCGAGACGTTTGGCGAGCCAGCCGAACGCCGGATAGAAAGCCACTGCAAGCACGGCGCTCCAGGTCAGGATCGCCACGAAGGGCTTGATGATGAGGAAGGTCCAGAGGATCAGCAGCGCCAGCAATCCGAGCCGGATCACCAGCTGGATGACGCCGTCGGTGGACAGGAGCTGGTGGAGCCTCTTCAAGCCGTGAAGTCCGTGTCCCGTGGAACGTCTCGCCGGGAAAAAGTAGCGGCCTTGTTCGCGCGGAAAGCTTGATCCAGATCAAGCGGCAAGCCGCGCGAAACGGCCTGATCGGCCAGGCCTCGCGAACAGTCGCTTCGCCGCCGATTGCAGTTGTGCCCCATGTGCCCGACAGCGAGTTACACACGCCGGGACCGGCTGCGTGATGGCACGCCGGTCCTGATCCGGGCGCTCCGCCCGGAGGACGAGGCTGCGATGCTGGCTGCGCTCGAGCAAACCAGCATGCGATCGCTCCAGCGCCGCTTCTTCACGCCAAAACGCCACTTCTCCGAGCGAGAGCGCACCTTCTTCATGGAGGTCGATTTCAAGGCGCATGTCGCGCTGGTCGCTTGCGTGGAAGATGCCGGCCGGAGCGTCATCGTCGGTGGCGGCCGCTATATCGTATCGGAGCCCGGCTGCGCCGAGCTTGCCTTCGTCGTGATCGATTCCTGGCAAGGCCGCGGGATCGGCGCGATGCTGGCACATGACCTCGTCGCGCTCGCGCGGGAGGCCGGCTTGAACGAACTGATCGCCGACGTGCTGGCGGAGAACACCGCAATGCGCCGCGTGTTCGACAAGCTCGGCTTCAAGCCCGCGGCAAGGCATGACCCGGAGACGGTTCATTTGAGGTTGGTGCTGTCCTGATCGGGATCGTCCTTCTGAAGATGTCGGAGGCCAATGGGCCTCCCGCAAGCCTGGGACGTGTACTCATAAACGTCAGCTTACCTACACAAAGCGGAAGTCTCCCACCTTGAGCGTGATCGGCGGACCCGAAGCGGACGATCGCAGGTTCAGCATCCAGCGGATGGACGTGCCCCTAACATCAGGCTTAGACTTCGACTGCTCAATCTGCCCAGCACTATCTTAACGTGCGCTTGGAACGCATAGATCGATCCTTCGTTAGTCGACACGAAGGACGCTGACTTCACGCGATTGGATTATTCTCGTCCATGAACAAGGACCGGGAAAAGCGAATATTGGAAGAGCGCCTGGAGCGCTGCCGGCAGCTCTCCAAGGACTTTCCGAACGGCCTGACCGCAGAGCACCTGCGCCAGATTGAAGCCGCCATCGTCGACGACCTCAGAGCCCTTGAACAGCACTAAGCCCCTCCCTTTCTACCGGAACCAAGGGTTGGTACTGTGCGTTGCTGCGCTGCTCTTGAAAGTGACCTGTGAATCTAGGTCGCCCTTACCAGGCGACGGAACGCGGGGGTAGGTGAAGCAGATGCTTCGTATCCGACTCGTGATAGCAGATCGCCGTCCGATCGTGCTGCAGGGTTTTGCGCCGCTATTTGCGGCGGAGGGTGACTTCGAGGTCGTTGCGTCTTGCAATAACGGAGCCGACTGCCTCGATGCAGTTCGGAGATTGACGCCAGATGTCGCGCTTGTAGAGGACGGATTTTCTGACGTGACGGCGTCTGAGATGCTCGCCGCCGTCAATACCGAAAACCTTCCCACACGACTGGTCTTCTACACCGCATCCATTGCGCGGGGCGATCTCGCTGCCGCCATCGCAGCGGGTGCCTGCGCTGGGATTCCGATGCGCGAGGAGCCCGAAGCCTTGATGCAGGCCCTGAGGCTGGTGGCACCGGCCGCGGACCGGGTGGCTGCCCGCAAGGCACGCCATGGCACGTTTGGCGACAATGGGCTGACAGCGCTGACGGATCTGGAGCGCCAGATCATGCGTCTGGTCGCCTGCGGTATGTCGAACAAGGAGATTGCACGCCACCTCAAGGTCGCCACAGGCACCATCAACGCGCGAGTCGATCACCTATCTGCACAGCTTGAGATCAAAAACCGCAGAGAGCTCGCGACGTTCGCCCTGTCGCGCCTGTACGGCGGGGTCGGCGCGCTTGCAGCCCTGATTTGGGCAGTGCTAGATGACGCTCAACCCGCAAGCGCGGGCGCAGTTGATCACGCATATACCGATACTGTCACGGTGACGACCACAGACGGTACCGGCGCGGTCGTGACCATCAAAATCCTCCCCCAGAAGACGACCACTGCTCCAGACAAAACGGCCAGAGCCGGGGGCAAAACCGGCCGCGTTGAGAATTCTGTAGCTGACAGTCCGACGCGGGCCAGCAAGCTCATCGAATCCCGTACCGACATTGCCCCCAGCACGATCACGTTGCCGACGACCACCACTCCAAGGCTGGGCATAAGCAGTTTTGGTACGTTGGTATTGATGGCGATCGGAGTCTCGATTTACGAACTCCTTGCCAGCCCCGCGCAGGCGTTCACCTTTTCCGATAGCCCGAGCGATTTCTTAGCATCGGATGCCGCAAATGCTACCAGCGAATTTGCAGCTCTCAATATCGCTGGCGGCGTCGATGCAAGCCTCAATGGCTTCGACAACCCGGCCTGGCTCAATTCCGAAATACACGGTGAATCATTCGTCTTCGAGGGTGCCCGAGGCGATGCCGTCGGAAGCGGCGACGACTTTCAGATCATTGATGCAGCCGTGAACGAGGACAGTAAGGGCAGCGGCACCCCTCACGTTGGAGCCGGTGCGCTCGACGCTCTGGTTGATCACGGCGGCTTGGAACAGGCGGGCGGAACGGACCCGTCGAGGAGCGCTGAATGCGGCACCACACAGGCGACCGAAGTAGAAGGATTCAATCACGGGCAATCGCAGCGTGATTTGCATGCTTCGGAAGAAGGCGCAGCAAAGGGCAAGCCGCATGCTCAGCACGAGCCGCCGGGACAGGATCCCACTCAAAGGCAATCGCAGCGTGACTTGCATGTTTCGGAGGAAGGAGCCGCAAAAGGCAAGCCGCATGCCGAGCACGGGCCACCGGAGCGCGAATCCAATCGTGGACAATTGCATGGCGATGTAGACGCTTCAAAGGACGCCTCCGAAGCCGGCAAGAAGCATGTCAAGGATGATGCACTGGGTAGCCATAGCAATTCCCACAAGTCGCAACCCGACTTGCACAAGGCGCATTCAAACGCTTCTGAAAATCTGCACGCGAGCGAGAATGCCGGTGGCAATAGCCAAGCTACCGATGACTCCGGTCCGACACAAACGGCGGCTGCGCCCGAGCTCGGAGATTCCTTTCATTTCAAGAATGACATGGCAGAGACCAAGCATTCGGATCATCTTGAGGATAACCACGGGCCGCATACCGATGAAAATGGGCTGCACAATGCCGGACATACTGGACTGGCGCTGATCCAGGATGCAGACCTGATTGCCCCCTCACACGCCGAGCAAAGCGCCGTTGATCACGCAAGAGGTGCTGAGCACCATCCGATGCATGATTATTTGGTCTAGCCGGCTGGACTCCCCCGGCACACCAGCATCGGTACTCGGGTTCGAGCGTTTTTCCGACCGGCGCGGGTTTATGAGTAACACGCCCTAGATGCTGCGATAGCGCTCGATCGACGAAAGATCAGGCACTATTCCGAGGCCCGGTGCCTGGTCCAATTCGACCGTGCCTTCCCTCACATTGAGGACCGGGCCACAAAGCAGATCACGCAACGGGTTGTCGTTGGCATCGACCTCCAGCCAGCCGTCACCACCAGCACCGGCGAGAAGATGCGCGGACGCAAGCAGGCCAAGGCCTCCGCCGAGATAGTGCGGACAGAACGTCTTGCCCGCCTTCAGAATGTCGCGCGCCAGTGGAGCGCAGACACTGAGGCCGCCCCATTTCGCGATATCGGGCTGAACCACGCCGAGCACATCTTCGGCCAGAACCTGCCTGAAGCCTTCGGCGCTCGAGATGTTTTCGCCGGCGGCGATCGGCATTGTCGCGCCGGCGCGCAGCTTGCGCCACTCCTCGCGCGGCCGATCGGCCCGGATGGGCTCCTCCAGCCAGCGCAGATCGAAGTCGGCCAGCCGCGGCAGCATCTCGAGCGCCTGCACGACCGACCAGCCCTGATTGGCGTCGGCGGCAAGCATGCCGGCGCCGGCGATCGCGCGCAGTGCGGTGAGATTAGCAAGGTCGGTCTCGGCGCCGAACCCGACCTTCAGCTTCAATGCCCGGTGGCCACGCGCGAGCGCGGCTTCGGCCGTTCGCGCGGCGCCGCCGGGATTGATGCCGCTGGCATAGACCTTGATCTTGCTCGACCGGCCGCCGAGGAGCCGCCACAATGGCAAGCGCTGGCGGCGCGCCGCGATATCCCATAGCGCGAGATCGATCCCCGCAATCGCCTGCGCGAACGGACCCGGCTCGCCGCATTGAAGCGCGAGCACCTCGGTGCCCTCGGTCAGAGCCTCGAAGGCCTCGGCGGGGCCGTCGAATTTGCGTCCGACGAGGCCCGGCGCCAGCACCTCGTTGATCAGGCGCGAGCGATGCTCCGCGCCCGGCGCTGGGAAGTTGGACCAGGCTTCACCCCATCCCTCGACGCCGTCTTCGTCGATGACGCGAACGAAGACGGCGGGACGATTGAGCATCTTGCCGAACGACGTCACCACCGGCGTCGCCAGGGGATAGCGATAACAGAACGCCTCGACCGAACGGATCGTGAAGCTGTCAGTCATGTTGCGGATCCTGCGACCGGGATGAGACCATGCGAAGCCGCCACCATCTCAGTAGGCGCGCGCGAAGTCACCTTCCTGCTTGATATCAGCAAACCCCGGAAAGCGCGCCTTCCATGGCGTGCCCTTGGCCGTCGTCAATTTGTTGAGGCGCTCCAGCACGCCGAGGCCATCCTTGCGCAGGCTTGCCGAGACCGCCGCGCGATCCGGGAAATTCTTCAGGACGGCGTCGAGCCAGATGGTGCGGCCGGCGAGGAAGCCGCTGGCGCCTGCGGCATAGGAGTACTCGAGCACGCGCTCGAATTTCTCCGGCGCGGCGCCGCCCGACAGCAACACCCAGGGGATGCTGCGTTCGCGGCAGATGTCGCCGATCGCGTCGAACTCCTTCTGTGCGGCTTTGGCTGCCTCGCTGCCGTCACGGGCGGGCAGACTGTTGGCCGCAAGCGGGCTCTCCAGCTTGAGGAGATCAACGCCATATTCCGGCTTGGCAAATTCGCGCACGCTCTCGATCACCAGACCCGGAAGCTTGCCCGGCGATTCCACATAATCGGCGGTGTGATTGGCACTGCCGAGGAACGGATAGACCAGCAGTTCCAGGACATAGGGAATGTCGTGGCGGGCGCAATCCTGCCCGATCTCCTGGACAAAGCGCTTCTGATGCTCGTTCACGGCGGGATCGGCATCCGGCCGATACCACGCCAGCACCTTGACGGCGTCGCCGCCCATGGCGCGGATCTTCTCCACGCTCCAATTGGTGATCGCGCGCGACTTGCGGCCGCCCGGCGTCTCCTCGACGCGGTGCTCCTCGAGCGTCATTATGAGACCGCAGCGCGGCGGCAACAGATCGATCGCCGCCGGCACCGCAAAGTTCGGGTCGAACAGCATCGAGCTGCAATGCGGGGCGAGGTTCTCGACGAGGAGGCGCTTGGCCGCCGTGACGTCGGAATATTCGACCTGATCCCGCGTGATGCCCTTTGCTTTCGCGATGGCATCGAACAGCGGTGGCCGCTGATCCAGCGCGACCATGCGGAAGTGACCATCCGCATCAGCCAGACGCGCCAGGCCGCGGTTCTTTCCAATCGTTCTCATGGCTTCGTCCTCATGAATGCAAGACACTCGTTGATGGTGGGGATTCCGTTGCGTCCGCCGGCATGGCGGCATTTCATCGCGGCCGTCGCCGCCGAAAACGCCATGGCTTCACGCACATCGAGGCCGGCCCCGATCGCGAGCGCATAGGCACCGTGGAAGACGTCGCCGGCACCCGTGGTGTCGACGACGTCGACGGTATAAGCGGCCTGCCGATGCAGCTGGCCGTTCCCGTACCAGCTCACGCCTCCCTCGCCGCGGGTGACGGCGATGACGCGGCAGCCGAAGCGCGCGAGGGCTGAGAGAGATTCGTCCTGAGCCGATCCGGCGAAAGATGTGAGTGCCGGCTCGGAGAAGATCGCGTGGTCGGTCAAGGGCAGCAACCGCTCGAACACCTCCGCGTCGGCCACGTCACCGTCGAGCACCGTCGGAATGCCGCGCGCCCGCGCCTCGCGGAACAAGGTCGCGGCACCTTCGACCCAGCGCGGATCGGCCAGCACGGCAGATGCGCGCGCGACGGCTTCGAGCGGAAGCCAGTCCGCGGCTTCCGGGTAAAGGCCGCGGAAGTTGACGATCTGGCGCTCACCTGAGCTGTCGACGATGATCCCGGAGACCGACGAACGGCCATCGGCAAACAGCCGGAAATTCTCGACATCGACGCCTTCGGAGACGAAGGCCGAATTCATCTCATGGCCAGCGGCATCGTTTCCTGCCCGCCCCCAGAACGCGACGGAGGCGCCGAGCCGCGCCACCGCGACCGCGGCATTGGCGGCCATTCCGCCGCCGAGCGTGCCGTATCCGGTGGCCTTGATCTTCTCGCTTTGCCCCGCGAACAGACGATCGACGCGCCAGACCTGGTCGAGCGCGGACAGCCCGAGGCAGATCACGTGCACGGGCTTCGTCCCGGACGCCACATCCGCCAACGCCGACAGATCGCCGATGCTCGATGCCGGGCTCACCGCAGAACCTGTCCATTGGCAGCGTCGAACAAATGCGTCTTGCCCGGTTGCGGGCGCAGGCTGAGCCGATCGCCGACTTTCGGCCGCAGCGCCGGATCGACCCGTGCGATGGCGGAGGCGCCGGCGAGATCGAAGTGGATCAGCGTATCCGAGCCGAGCGGTTCGACCAGCTTGACGTTGATGGCTATGCCGTCGGTCGCGTCAGGGGCCACCGCAAAATGTTCAGGACGAATTCCGAGCACGGCGCTACCCGCCTGCCGCAGCAGCGCTGCGGCCTCGCCATTGAGCGGCAGTACCGTTCCGCCCTGTGAAAGGATCGCGCGCTCCTGCCGCCACTCGACCGGGAAGAAGTTCATCGCCGGTGAGCCGATGAAGCCGGCGACGAACTGGTTGGCGGGCCGCTCGTAGACCGTCTCCGGCGTGTCGTATTGCTGGATCGTGCCGCTCTGGAGCACCACGATCCGGTCGGCCATGGTCATGGCCTCGATCTGGTCGTGGGTGACGAAGACCATGGTGGTCTTGAGCTCCTGCGACAGCGCCTTGATCTCGGCGCGCACCTGCCCGCGCAGCTTCGCGTCGAGGTTGGACAGCGGCTCGTCGAACAGAAACGCCTTCGGATTGCGGACGATCGCGCGCCCCATCGCGACGCGCTGGCGCTGACCGCCGGACAATTCCTTCGGCTTGCGGTCGAGATACGGCTCGATGTGCAGCAGCGCCGCCGCGCGCTTCACCCGCGCGTCGATCTCCGCTTTCGGCGTGCCCCGCAGCTCCAGCGCAAAGGACATGTTGTCGTAGACGCGCATGTGCGGATAGAGCGCATAATCCTGGAACACCATCGCGATGTCGCGCTGTGCGGCCTGAACGCCGTTGACGCGCTTGTCGCCGATATAGAGGTCGCCGGACGAGATCGGCTCGAGGCCCGCAATGATCCGCAGCAGGGTCGACTTGCCGCAGCCGGACGGGCCGACGAAGACGACGAATTCATGGTCCGCGATCTCCAGGTTGAGATCGGGGATCACGGTGAAATTGCCGTAGCGCTTGACGAGGTTGCGGATCGAGATCGAGGCCATGATCGCTCAGTCCAGTGCCAGAACGGGCTTGATGAGCTCGCCCCTGGCGAAGCGCGCGAAATTCTCCGGCAGAGCCGACAGGCCGAACTCGCCGTCGACGAGGACGCGGTATTGGTCCCTGTACTTGCGCAGCAGCTCGACATTCGGCTCGAAATCCGAGACCGGGAAGTAGAAGGTGCGGATCATGTAGAAGTCCTTGCGGCGGAACACCTTGCCTTCCTCGATGGTCCAGGGCGCGGCGTTCTCGCCGACCAGCACCAGCGCGCCGCGCGGCAGGACGAGCTCGATGCCGAGATTGCGCGCGGCATGGGCGCCGGAGCATTCCATGATGAGCGCGAAGCGCTTCGAGGTATCGCCCACCGGATGCGCCTTCGCGCCGAAGGACTGGGCGATCTTCAGGCGCGATGCGTTCGGATCGACGGCGTAGATGTCATCGTAGCCGAGCGCGCGAAGCGCCAGCACGACGCCGAGGCCGACAGGCCCCGCACCCATCACCAGCACCGGCCCTGCCTCGCCCGGCGGCACCACGCGGTTGACGAAGCGCACGGCGTGGCCGGACGTGCCGATGGTGTCGAGCAGCAGCGGTGCAAGGCTGTCCTCGATGTCGTCGGGCACCGGCAGCAGACAGTTTTCCGGCACCGGCACGTATTCGGCATAACCGCCGGGCCTGTTCCAGCCGATCAGGCTGGAGACCTCCAGGCACATCTGGGTATCGCCGCGCTTGCAGGCGGCGCAGTGGTCGCAGTGCAGTGGAATATAGACCGCGCAGCGGCGGCCATGCAGTCGGTGGCCGGGCTGCTCGACCACGCCGAAGATCTCGTGGCCGGCAGTGAATTCGGCGCCCTTGTGCCAGAGCTTGAAGTCCGAACCGCACAGCGCGGTGCGCGAGACCCGCACCAGCACCTCGCCGGTGCCGACGTCCGGCATCGCCACACGCTCGATGGTGATGCGGTCGTTGCCGTGGAAGACCGCGGCCTCCATGATCGCATTCGGACGGGGTGATACATTCATCAGATAACTAGCCTTTCACCGCACCGAGCGTCAGCCCGGACACCAGCCAGCGCTGCACGAGAGCCGCCAGCACCAGCGGCGGCAACGCGATCAGCGTCGCAGCCGCCATCAGCGCACCCCATTGCGTCGAACCTTCGCCGATGAAGTTGAAGGCCGCCGCGATCAGCGTCTTGCTGTCGCCATTCGACAGCACCAGCGCAAACAGGAAGTAGTTCCAGGAAAACACGAAGGCGAGGATTGCCGAGACCGCGATGCCGGAGGCGACCAGCGGCAGCGCGATCCGCCAGAGGATGCGCGTGACGCTGCATCCGTCGACCTGCGCCGCCTCGAAGACGCTGCGCGGGATGCCGTCGAACGACGGCAGCAGCACCCAGATCACGATCGGCAACGTGATCACCGCGTGGCTGAGGATCAACGCGGTGTACGAGCCGATCATGCCGATCTGCCGGAACATCACGTACCACGGCAGCAGGAACAGCGTGCCCGGCGCCATTCGTGCCGCCAGCGTCAGGATCGCCGGCCAGGAGATCCGCGTCCAGGAGACCGTGAAGGCTGCCGGGATACCGAACAGCAACCCGAGCGCCGTCGAGCCGATGGTGACAATGAGGCTGTTGAGGGCGTAGCTCAGGAACGGCGTGGTCTTCGTCAGCTCGACATAGTTGTCCAGTGTCGGCGTGAACACCAGCGTCGGCGGATAGGCCGTGACCTCGAAGGAGGGTTTGAGCGACGACAGGACCATCCAGACCGTCGGCGTCATGATGATGATCCCCGCCAGCACCAGCTGCAGCAGGTTGAGACGGCGGATCCAGCGGTCGGTGGTGGGCGCATCCATCATCGTTCCACCTACCAGGCGACCGCGCCGCGCAGGCGGTTGCAGGCGAGCACCGCGCCGAACACGATCGCGGTCAGGGTCAGCATCAAGGCGCTGGCATAGCCGATGTTGAAGAATTCGAATCCGACCCGGAAGCCGTAGATGTTGAGCGTATTCGACGCGTTGCCGGGGCCACCCTGGGTCGTGATGTAGATGATGTCGAAGAAGCGCAGCAAGTCGACGCTGCGCAGGATCGCCGCGGTGACGATGGTCGGCAGCAGCAGCGGCAGCGTGATCCGCTGGAAGGTCTTGAACGGGGACGCGCCGTCGATCTGCGCCGCCTCGTAGACGCTGGGCGGCAGCGACTGGAGGCCGCCGAGCACGATCAGCGCGACGTAGGGCGTCCACTGCCAGGTATCGATCAGCGCGACCGTCGGAATGACCCAGGTCGGCGACGCCAGCCATTCGGACGGCGGCAGGCCGAGCGATTGCAGGATGTAGTTGGCCGCGCCGAGCGACGGATCGAGGATGACAAGCCACATCATGCCCGCGACCACCGGCGGCATCATGAAGGGCGAGATGAACAGCGAGCGCACGATGCCCGGCAGGCGCTTGGCGTGGAACAGGACCAGGGCGAGCCAGACGCCGAGCACGAGTTGCAGCGCCAGCGAGAGCACATAGAGAGCAATGGTCACCCAGAGGCCGTGCCAGAACTCATGGTCGGATACGAGCCTGGCGTAGTTCGCCAGGCCGACATAGGATTGCTTGCCGGTCGACGAAAAGCTCTGGAAGCCGAGCCAGACGGTATAGATCACCGGAAACGCGATCATCGCGACAGTGAAGACCACCGCCGGCGCCGAGAGCGCCGACAGTTCCAGCCTTTGCCGGTCGTGCGTCAATGTCGCAGCCGCGTCCGACATACCTGCATTCCTCGATTCAATCGGCGCCGGCCGCGTGAAGGCGGCCGGCGTTCGCTGCCGTTACTTCTGCGCAATCAGTGCATCGAGCGCCTTGTCGGCGTCCGCGCAGGCCTGATCGACGGTCTTCTGCTTCAGGATCAGGTCCTGCACGGCCTGGCCGATGAATTCGCGCGACTCGGGATTGGCGACGATGGGATAGCCGACCTCGGAGGAGCCCTTCGTTGCGAGCACGTCGAGCGCCGCCTGCCACTCCTTGCGCACCGGCTCCTCGTCGATCCACTTGCGGTATTCGGGATCGCTCGCGACCGAGGGCCGCGGCGGCGCAATGCCCTGGAGCGCCATCTTCTTCTGGACGGCCGGGCTTGTCGCCCATTGCACGAAGTACCAGGCCGCATCCGGCTGCTTGCTGTGCGAGGAAACGGCCATGCCCCACCCGATCACGGTCGGCACCTGCCCGGCCTCGCCGGCCGGGAATGGGATCAGGGCGGTATCCTTGAGGCGGGCGCCGCCGTCCATCACGGTGCGCAGCTCGTTGGAGGATTCGAACGACATCGCCGCCCGGCCGCTGCGATAGAGCGCCGAGATCTGCTGGAAGCTGTAGTTGACGACACCGGGCGGGCCGAAGTCGCGCAACAGCCGGCTATAGGTGTCGAGCGCCTCCTTGCCCTTGGCCGAGCAGAGGTTCGACTTGCCGCCGGCGACATAGCTGCCGCCGATATTGTGCAGCATGTTGCTGAAGGTGTAGGCGATCGCCGGCTTCAGGCCACGCGAGACGAATGGCGTGACCGAGCTGTCGCACGCCTTGATCTTCTCGGCTGCCGCCTGAACATCCTTGATCGTCTTCGGCTGCTCGATTCCGCACTTCTTGAAGATGTCGGTGCGGTAATAGAAGATCGGCCCCTCGATGTTCATCGGCATGCTGGTCAGCTTGCCGCCGAAGGTCGCCGCCTTGAGCAGGGCCTGGCTCAGTCCGGCCGGATCGTACTCCTTCGCCACGTCGTTCTTCGCCATGGCCGAGAGATCGGCATACCAGCCGGCCGCGGCGAACTGCTCGCCCTCGCGCGAGGGCAGCGTCATGAACACGTCGACCTCGTCGCTATGCGCGTTCATCACGGTGACCAGGCGCTGGCGCATCTGCTGCTCCTGGTAGCCGTCGACCTTCAAGGTCATGCCGGTCTGCTTCTCGAAATCGTCCTTGTAGGCGAGCAGCGCCTGCGCGACCGGATTGTTGTTGGCGAGAAACGTGACGGTCTTGCCCTGGAATTTCTTCCAGTCGAAATCCGCCGCGCGCCCATCGCTGCAGACTGCGAAGACCGCAAGGGCCGGCAACGCGACGCGCGCCGCAAACATCCTGGCGTTCATTGAACTCCTCCCTGACCCGGCTTGTCCGCCTACCCGGCAGCGCCGTTCTGACAGCACCCTTCTGAAAACGGTTACATCCTAAACTTCATCTCACCTCTGTCAAGCGATGGACAATCTGTCCAGACTGCGGCATCATCGTAGAAATTTTGCTTCTGCGAACCTCGAACCGCGACTGTAACGTTACATCCATGGATCTGCCGGCTGCCAGATCAGCAAAGCAAGGCATCCGCGCCGTCGCGGCCCGGGCCGGCGTGTCGACGGCTTCGGTCTCACGTGCGCTCAATAACCCCGACGCGGTGAGCCCGTCGCTGCGCGCGCGCATCGCGCAGGCGATCGAGGCCGTCGGTTACATCCCGCATGCGCCGGCCCGCATCCTGTCGTCGCGACGGTCACGTACGCTCGGCGCGATCGTACCGACGATCGACAACACCATGTTCGCGCGCGGCATCGCTTCGCTGCAAAAATATCTCTCGTCGGTGGGGTACATGCTGTTCCTCACCACGAGCGGCTACGATCTCGACGTCGAGCTGCAGCAGGCGCGCAATCTGATCGGGCGCGGCGTCGACGGCCTGGTGCTTCGTGGCGATTGCCATCACGACGGACTGCGCAAGCTGCTCGCGGACAATGCGGTGCCCTTCATCAACGTCGGCATCTATCAGCCGGATCGGCCCTACCCTTGCGTCGGCACCAACAACGAGGCCGCGGCGCATCGTGCCGCGATGCACGTCATCGAGCTCGGCCATCGCCGGATCGGGATCGTGTCCGCTCTCCAGCGCAACAACGACCGCGCAAGCGCGCGAGTCGCCGGGTTCCGCCGGGCGTTGACCGAGACCGGGCTGACACTTCCCTCGCAATGGCATGTCGAAGTGCCCTACACGCTCGACGATGCGAGGGAAGCCGCGCGCTATCTCCTCAGCCTGGAAGACCGGCCCACGGCGGTGGTCTGCGGCAACGACGTCATCGCCTATGGCGTGCTGCTCGAGGCGGAGCGCAGCGGCTTTTCGGTGCCGCGTGACCTGTCGGTCGTTGGTTTCGACGATCTCGACTGGAGTCGCCATCTGCGGCCGAGCCTGACCACCATTCACGTTCCCACCGGCGAAACCTGGCAGCGCGCCGGCGAATATCTGGTCCGAAGCCTCGCGGGCGAACAGACCATCATGCATCACGAGGTCGACTACTCGCTGGTCGTTCGTGAGTCGACGGCGCCGCCTTCAGGCACTTGAAGGAAAAGGATCCCGATGAAGTCCAATTTTTCTCTGGCCTCCGGATTCCATGCCGTCGTGATTGGCGGCGCCGGCGATATCGGCGCTGCCATCAGCAATCAGTTCTGCGATCTCGGTGCGACGGTGACTGCAACGGGCCTCGATGACGCCGATCTTGCACGATCCCTGCTCGCACCGCGCGCCGGCCTCACGCTCGCGACGCTCGACGTCACCAATGACGCCGAGGTCACGTCATTCGCCGAGCGCCACGACCGCGTCGACGCACTGGTCAATTGCGCCGGCATCCTGGCGCGCGACAAGGAATACGAGATCGAGACCTTCATGAAGGTTCTCGATGTCAATCTCACCGGCACCTTCCGGACCTGCATGGCGTTTCGCCCGCTCCTGGCTGATAGCAAGGGATCGGTCGTCAACATCGCCTCGATGAACGCCACGCTGGCCTTGCCACGCATTCCCGCCTATTGCGCCAGCAAAGGCGGCGTCGTGATGCTGACCAAGGCGCTTGCACTAGCCTGGGCCGAGGACGGCATCCGCGTCAATGCGGTTGCGCCCGGCTACATCGAGACGGCGATCAATGCCGCGGGCCGCACCGATCGCGCGCATTATCAGCGCATTGCCGACCGTACCGCGTTCAAGCGATGGGGGCAGCCGGAAGACATCGCCGGTGCGGTCGCCTTCCTCTGCATGCCGGCTTCGCAATACGCGACCGGAACGGTGGTCGCGGTCGATGGCGGATTTCTCGCGGGATAGCGCCGTTGGCAGACGCGCACTCCGCCAAGGCTGCAATCAGGGAGACGTCAGGCGGCTCGAATCGAGACCAGGAACTGATGGACCTCTTCGCGCAAGATGCTCGACTGCTGCGTCACCTGATCCGCCGATTTCAGCACGTGATCGGCTGACGCGCCGGCGTCGGCAACGGCCAGGCTGACGCCAGCGATGTCGCGGGTCACCTGGTCGGTCCCGGAGGCGGCGACCTGAACGCTGTGTGCGATTTCCTTCGTTGCGGTCCCCTGCTCCATCACCGCCTGGCCGATCGAAGCCGAGATGCCGCTGACCTCGCTGATGGTCTGCGAAATCGACTGGATGGCGTCGACGGCAAGCGCCGTCTCCTTCTGGATGACCGCTATCTGACTACCGATCTCGTCAGTCGCCTTGGCGGTCTGGGTTGCGAGCGCCTTCACTTCACTCGCGACGACCGCAAATCCTCTGCCCGCCTCGCCGGCGCGTGCCGCCTCGATCGTTGCGTTCAGGGCCAGCAGGTTGGTCTGGCTGGCGATGCCGTTGATCAGCTCGATGACTTCTCCGATCCTCTGCGCGGCCACGGCAAGACCTTCGACCGTGCTCCGGGTGCGCTCGCGCTCCTCGGCGGCGCGGGCAATGATCGCTGAGGAATGATTGACCTGGCGCGTGATCTCGGCAATCGAGGAGGAAAGCTCCTCTGCCGCCGCCGCAACAGTCTGGACGCTCGCCGACGTCTCTTCCGATGCCGTCGCGACGGCGCCGGATTGGTGCCGCGCCCGGTCGGTGGTTTCCGACATCGACTGCGCGGTCGACTTCATCTCGGTCGCGGATGATGACACCGCGGCGGCGACGCGCTGGACGCTCGCCTCGAAGCGATCGGCAATCTCCGCCATCGCGCGCTTCTTCTCCAGCTCGGCCTGCTGCTTGTTCTGCTCCTGCTCGGCCTGTAGGCCGGCAACGCGAATGGCGTTGCTCTTGAACACTTCGACCGCATGCGCCATGTCGCCGACCTCGTCGCGGCGGTCGCGATTGGGAATGTCGACGTCGTGACGTCCTTCGGCAAGCTGCCTCATCGCATCGGTGATGGTCTGGATGGGACGGGAAATGCCTCGCGCCAGAAGCAGGCCGACGATGCATGCGATCAGGGTCGCACCGACGGCCGTTCCGATCGCCAGCGTCTGCGCGCGCCTGATCAGCGCAGCGTAACCGCTGTTGTCCATCACGATCTCGACCGCGCCGATCGACTGGCCGGAGAAGTCGATGATCGGGCCGAGCAGCGCCGCCACCGGCACACCCGCCATATCGCCCTTCTGGATCACATACTTGCCGCCCGTGGCGGAGCGATAGTCGGCACCGTCGAAGAACGTCTTGCCGCCCAGCGTGCTGCCAAAGGTCTTGAAGCCGTCCTTGCCGGCGAGGTGGAAAGCGATGTCGATGCCGCGCGTCTTCTTGAACTGCTCGAAGAACTGCTGCCCGAAGGAAAGGCCGAACTCGACCGATCCGAGATGACGGCCACCCGAACTCAGGGGCACCACGCCGCGAATGCCCAATCCTGCTACGCCGCCTTCGAGGCCCACGATCGTCGTCTTGCCGTTGTTGGACTCCACGACCGTCTTGCGGAAGGACGACAGATCGTCACCGAACTTCTCGGGCTGATGCACCCGGAGGAACGACGTCGCCGGCGGCGTATGAAACTGGAACTGCTCGACGTTGTAGCTGCCCTTCAGCCCGGCAAATCCCGGCACGAACAGGCTCTTGAGCGCTTCGCGATCGCCGCGCGCCAGGGCGTCGGTCACTTGCGGAATTCCGGCCACGACCGCGCTCATCGCGGCGGCGCGATGGGACTCCTGGAGCAGCTGCGACTGCAGGGCTGAATAGTGCGAGCGCAGCTCGCGCTCGTCCGCCTGGTCGACGATGTCGTGGATGACCCAGAGCACGCCGATCAGCACAAACAACGCGGTGCCCGTGGCCGAAAGCGCCAGCGCCGCGGTCACCCGCGTTCGCAGGCGGAAATTGCCCAGAGCTCCCCACATCGAAAAAATTCCCCCAGCGCCTGCCCGGCAGCCCCATACCACTACGGAAAACTGCTTAAACCGGCGTAAAGGTTACCTTTTGGGGACACCCGGGATCGAAGCCGAACCGGGGCTGCGACAGGCCGTTTCGGCCGAGGGCCGGCAGAATGTGAGATTCTTGGTGGCACCGGGCGGAGGCTTCCGAAGGCCGGCCGCCGCCTGCTGCACCGCGAAGATATTTGCGGCGCAATATTCAAAAATGAGACTGCCGGTCAAGCCGAACGAGGTGCCGACGCGTGCACCGCATCCGACTTCGGTTAGCCTCCCTCCAAAACCGCGAGCCTTAACGAGAGCCACGGGCGTCGCGCTGGCTCAGCGCGGCGACAAAGCAATGAACAGGGAGGAGTCCAATGTCGAAGTGCAGTGTGGGACTGATCGCGCTGAGCGGCCTGCTTCTTTCAAGCGCCGCATTCGCCCAGGAAAAGATCAAGGTCGGCGTGACCGCAACCCTCGAAGGCACCTATACGGTGCTCGGCGAGGACGGCATGCGCGGCCATCAGACGGCGCTCAACGTGCTGGGCAAGAAGGTCGGCGACAAGGAACTCGAATTCATCGTCGCGTCCACCGACGCCACGCCGGATTCGGCCGTGCGCGCCGTGCGCAAGCTGATCGAGCAGGACAAGGTGCAGATCCTGCTCTCGCCGCTCTCCGGCGACGAAGGCATCGCGGTGAAGAACTTCGCCAAGACCCATCCCGAGCTGACCTTCATCAATGCGGCCTCCGGCGCGCAGGAAACCACCTATGTCGATCCTGCCCCGAACTTCTTCCGCTACAACATGGACGGCGCGCAGTGGCAGGTGGGCCTCGGCAAATACGCCTATGACGAGAAGAAGTATCGCAAGATCGCGACGGTCGGCGAGGACTATTCCTTCATCTACACCCAGGTGTTCGGGCTCGTGCTCGAATTCTGCGGCGCCGGCGGACAGGTCACCAACCGGCAATGGGTGCCGCTCGGCACCAAGGATTTCGCCTCCGTCATCGCCGCCCTGCCCGACGATGTCGACGCCATCTATCTCGGGCTTGGCGGTGCGGATGCCGTCAACTTCCTCAACCAGTACCAGCAGGCCGGCGGCAAGGCGCATCTGATGGGCGGTTCCATCATGATCGACCAGACCATCCTGTCGTCAAAGGGCAACGCCAAGAACGCCCTGATTGGCACCATCGCGGCGAGCGGCCAGGCAGACACCTGGGAGGATCCGGGCTGGCAGAAGTTCGTGAAGGCCTATCAGGACGCCTTCCCGCCCAACAAGCGCTTTCCGAGCCCGTCACTGCTCGCCACCAACTACTATGATTCAACCATGGCGCTGATCCTCGCACTGCGTCAGGTCAATGGCGACCTCTCGAACAATCAGGCGAAGTTCAGGGAAGCACTGGCGAAGATCGAGCTCGATGCGCCGAACGGCAAGATCAAGCTCGACTCCAATCGCCAGGCGATCGGCACGAACTTCGTCACCGAAGTCGTCGATGACGGCAAGGGAGCACTGTTCAGCAAGGTAGTGAAGGTGATCCCGAACGTGAACCAGACGCTAGGCTACGATCCGGCTGTGTTCTCGAAGATCGGGCTGCCGAGCCGCACCGTGCCGGAATGTAAGAAATACTGACGCATCATACGAGCAACGCAGGACCGGGGAGCGACTTGCTGACGCGGACGCTCTCCGCTCTTGCAATCTCTTCCCGGTTGTTGAACGCTGGCTGAAAAGACAAGAACATTCGGGAGGGGAAGGCATGAGCCGTGCGCTCGCCGTCTTCCATGGCCGGTTCGGTCGGGCGACGGTTTATCAGTTGAACCGCCCTTTCAATATCCACGCCCATCGTGAAGGTCATCTGATCTTCCATGTCGGCGGGATGTCGGCATGCATCGATGTTTCCGACGGACACTACGATCTCACCGAATCCTCCGTCGTTGCCGTCAATCCCTGGGAGCCGCACAACTTCCTGCCGACTGATCTCGACGGCGGCGCGATCTTCTTCGTGCTCTACGTCAATGCCGAATGGTTTGCGCCGGACGCCTCCGGCTCCGACCGTCTGCGTTTCGGCCGCACCCAGTTCAGGCGCACGCCCGCACTCGACAAGCACATCAGGCGGACCGCTGCGCTCGTGTGCGGCGCACCATCGTTGTCCAGCCTTGATTCCGAGCTGCGGCGGCTGATCGACATCTGCTACGACGAGAGCTGGCAGCAGGCCGAGATCGCGCGCGATGCGCGCGCCGGCGGCGCCGTGACCGACTTCCGCGTGCGCAAATGCATCAAGATGATGTCGGAGAGTCCCGGGGCCGAGGTGGAGCTCGATACTATCGCGCGGGAATCCGGCCTGTCTCGGCCGCATTTCTACCGGCTGTTCCGCGTCCAGACCGGCGTCACGCCGAACCTCTATCTCAACACGCTGATCATGGAACAGGCGCTCGAAGCGCTGGTGGCAAGCGAAGCGCCGATCGCCGATATCGGCTTCGATCTCGGCTTCTCCTCGCAGAGCGGCTTCACCCGCTTCTTCGCCGCCAATGTCGGGATGGCCCCGACCGATTATCGTCGCGCCGCCAAGGTTTTGCGCGCCTGACCGCTGCGCGAAAAGATACTCACGATCAAACACCGGTCTCGCCGCCCCGCTAGGATGGACGCAACGCGATCCCGAAAGAGGGTCGCGAGTCCAGGGAGGACGTTCGTCCATGGCAGGCTCGCAGCCGGCAACGGCTTGCATGCCCCCTCGCCCCGCTTGCGGAGAGAGGGTTGGGTGCGGTGGAGTCTCCGCGAAGTCGGTGGCAGTTCGACTCGCGGAGACTCCCCCTCACCAGCGCCTTCAGCGCGACCTCTCCCCGCAAGCGGGGGCGGGGTGAGATCATGACGCGCTTTGTCGAACGTCACCCGGCCTGGGCGCTGATCGTCATCATCGCCGTTGCCATCGCGCTCTGGCTGATCTTCGCGATCTGGCCGCCGGGCCTTGAAGAGGCGATCGGCCGCAAGCGCGTCTTTCTCAACGCCGTCTTCAACGGCATCACCCTCGGCGGCCTCTACTTCCTCGTCGCCAGCGGCTTCACGTTGATTTTCGGCCTGATGCGCAACGTCAACCTCGCGCACGGCTCGCTCTATCTGTTCGGCGGCTATGTCGGCTACGCCATCAGCGCCTCGACCGGCTCCTGGATCCTCAGCTTCATCGTCGCCTTCATCCTGACGGCCATGGTCGGCGTCCTGCTCCAGGTGATCGTGTTTCGCCGGATGGAGGGACAGGATCTGCGGCAGACCATGGTGACGATCGGGCTTTCGATCGTGTTCGCCGACCTCATGCTGTGGGCCTGCGGCGGCGACTTCTACCAGATCCAGACGCCGAGCTGGCTGATCGGTCCCGTGGACCTGCCGCTGATCACGGCGATCAAATCCTCCGGCGAGCCGGTCTATCTCCGATATCCGCTGGTGCGCCTCGTGATCTTTGCGGCCTCTGTCGTGATCGGCGCCGGCATGTGGCTCGCGCTCAACCGCACCCGGATCGGCATGATCATCCGCGCCGGCGTCGATGATCGCGATATCCTCGCCGCAACCGGCGTGCGCATCCAGCTCGTCTTCGTGCTGGTGTTCGCCTTCGGCGCGGGGCTTGCCGGCATCGCCGGCGTGGTCGGCGGCACCTTCCAGTCATTGTCGCCCGGCGAGGACATCCGCTTCCTGCTCGCGTCCCTCGTCGTCGTGATCGTCGGCGGCATGGGCTCGATCCCCGGTGCCGCGCTCGGCGCGCTCATCATCGGACTCGCCGAACAGCTCGGCTCGGTCTACATCCCGACCTACGCCATCGTCGTGACCTTCCTGATCATGGTGCTGGTGCTGGCCATCCGGCCGCAAGGCCTATTGGCGAGGCGCTGAGATGTCACTCGCCCACGATGCCCGCGTTACCGTACGGCCCGCCACAATGGCGCAGCGCCCGGCACGGGCGTGGCCCGAGGTCAACAATCCCGCCGCCTGGATCGTCGCGGTCATTCTCCTGATCATGCCACTGATCGCCAACAGCTTCTTCCTGATCGAGATCTTCGCCACCACGCTGATCCTCGGCACGATAGCGTTGAGCCTGATGTTCCTCGCCGGCTATGGCGGCATGGTCAGCCTGATGCAGCTCACCATCGCGGGCTTCTCGGCCTACATGGTCGCCGTGTTCGGCGTCAGCGCCAACACCAATATCAGCCTCGGCTGGCCATGGTGGCTCGCGGTCCCGATGGCGCTGACGCTGGCAACCGCCTTCGGAACGCTCGGCGGCGCGCTGGCGGTGCGCACCGAGGGCATCTACACCATCATGATCACGCTCGCGATCGGCGCGGCCTTCTACTATTTCACCAACCAGAACTGGGCGATCTTCAATGGCCATACCGGCATCAACACCGTGGCAACGCCGCATTTCTGGGGCGTGAACTGGCGCGCCGACATTCCGTTTTACTATGTCGTGCTCGCGGTCGCCGCGTTCTGCTACTTCGCAGTCGAATATCTCTCGCGCGCACCGTTCGGCCTTGCCCTTCAGGGCGTGCGCGACAATCCGCGGCGCATGGCCGCGCTCGGCTTCAACGTCAATGCGCACCGCGTCGCCGCCTACGCTTTCGCCTCGTTCGTGGCCGCGCTCGCGGGCGTGCTCCAGGTCTGGAACTACCGCCAGATCTCGCCGGGCTCGGTCAGCGTCGGAGCCTGCATCGACATCCTGATCATCGCCGTCGTCGGCGGCATCACCCGCCCGATCGGTCCCTTCATCGGCGCGCTGATCTTCGTGCTGCTGCGCACCTTCGCACTCGACTTCCTGGTCAGGCTCGGGCTCGACGGCAACCGCTTCCGCCTGCTGATCGGGCTCGGCTTTCTCGCCATCGTGTTCTGGTCCTCGGACGGCGTCATCGGACTGTGGCAGCGCTGGCGCCAGCGTCAGGGTCTTAACGCGCCATCCTCACGCGGAGGGCGGCGCCATGGATAGCGTCGCCCATCGCCTCTCCGCGGTCGGCGCCGCCGCAGCGCTCGAGCTGCGCGGCGTGACGCGCATGTTCGGTGCGCTGGCGGCCCTGACCGACGTCACCATCACCGTGCGTCCCGGCGAGCGGCGCGCCGTGCTCGGCTCGAACGGCGCCGGCAAGACCACGCTGTTCAACTGCATCACCGGCGACTTCCCGCCCTCCTCCGGCACCATCCGCTTCTTTGGCGAAGACGTCACGCACTTCCCGCCCTATGAACGCATCCGCCGCGGGCTGCGCCGAACCTACCAGATCTCGGCGCTGTTCCCCGGCCTCACCGTGCAGGACAACGTCTATCTCGCCTGTCGCGGCGTCTCGCGCGGCCGCTTCTCGTTCCTGCGTCCCGGGCAGAACGACGCCCTGATGCATGCGGCCGACAACCTCGTGCAGGCCGTTCACCTGGCCGCCGTGAAGGACCAGCGCGTGGCCGAGCTCGCGCATGGACAGCAGCGCCAGCTCGAGATCGCGCTCGCGCTCGCCGGCGCGCCGCGCTTCGTCCTGTTCGACGAACCGGCCGCGGGCCTGTCGCCGACCGAGCGGGCCGAGCTGATCGAGATCCTGACCTCGCTGCCTGCGCATATCGGCTACATCATCATCGAGCACGACATGGACGTGGCGCTGCGCGTGGTCGAGAGCGTCACGATGATGCACAACGGCCGCGTCTTCAAGGAAGGCCTGCCGCAGGAGATCCAGTCCGATCCCGAGGTGCAGGAGCTCTATCTCGGAGGCGGCCATGAATGAGGCCCGCCGCACCAGCGCCGCGCTCGAGGTCCGCGGCCTCGACGTCTACTACGGTCATTCGCACGCCCTGCAAGGCGTCGACCTCACTTTGGAGAGCGGCGTGTTCTCCGTGGTCGGCCGCAACGGCATGGGCAAGACCACCCTGTGCAAGGCGATCATGGGGCTGGTGGCGGTGAGCGGCGGATCGATCCGCGTCCGCGGCGAGGACATCACGCGGCGGCCGCCGGCTCACATCGCCCGGCTCGGCGTCGGCTACGTGCCGCAGGGTCGTCGCCTGTGGCGCTCGCTCAGCGTCGACGAGCATTTGCGGCTTGCCGCCGGCATGCGCTCCGGCGCCTGGACCGTCGAGCGCATCTACGACACCTTCCCGCGCCTCGCCGAGCGCAAGGACCACGGTGGTGGCCAGCTCTCCGGCGGCGAGCAGCAGATGCTGGCGATCTCGCGCGCGCTGCTCACCAACCCGCATCTGTTGATCATGGACGAGCCGACCGAAGGCCTCGCGCCCGTCATCGTCGCGCAGGTCGAGGAAATGCTGCTGCGGTTAGGTGAGGACGAGGACATGTCCGTGCTCGTGATCGAGCAGAACATCGGCGTCGCCACCGCGATCTCGCGCAACGTCGCGATCATGGTCAATGGCCGCATCAACCGCATCATCGATTCCGCGCGCCTGGCCGCCGACCGCGAGCTGCAGCAGCGCCTGCTCGGCGTCGGGCTTCACGCCGAGCTCGAGCCGGATATCGACGTCGCTGCGTCCGGTGTCGAAGCCAAGCCTGCGCCGGCGCCGCGCCGCGACGGACCGATCCGCATCTACATCTCCAACCCGACGCTCCCGACACGATGGTCGCAACCGGTGCCGATCGCCCGCATCGAGGTGGCAGCGCGCACGATCTCGACGCAGGTGAGCCGGCTCGACGAGACGGTGCGGCGCCAGCGCGAACCCGTGGCGGCACAGGCCGCAGGCCCACCCGTCGTGCTGGTCGTCGGCACGCTCGATACCAAGGGCCTCGAGCTGCGCTTCATCCGCGACATCATCGCGGCAAGCGGCCTGCGCACGCGCCTGGTCGACGTCTCGACCAGCGGCAAGCATTCGGCCTGCGATGTCTCCGCGCAGGAGATCGCCCTGAACCATGGCCGCGGCGGAGCCGCCGTGTTCGGCCCCGATCGCGGGGCCGCCGTGACGGCGATGGCCGATGCCTTCGCCAACTGGCTGCGGCGCCAGGGCAATGTCGCCGGCGTGATCTCGGCCGGCGGCTCGGGCGCCGCGTCGCTGGTTGCGCCGGGCATGCGCGCCCTCCCCGTCGGCGTGCCCAAGCTGATCATCTCCTCCGTCGCCTCGGGCGATGTCGGGCCCTATGTCGGCCCGGCCGATATCACGATGATGTACTCGGTCACCGACGTGCAGGGCCTGAACTCGATCTCGCGCGTGGTGCTGGCCAACGGCGCCAATGCGCTCGCCGGCATGGTCAAGGCGCGGCTCGATGCACGCGCTGCTACGGCGCGCGAGGCCGGCGGCCTGCCCGCGGTCGGCATCACCATGTTCGGCGTCACCACGCCGGCGGTGCAGAGGATCGCATCCGATTTGCGCGGCGATTTCGAATGCCTGGTCTTCCATGCCACCGGGGTCGGCGGACGGTCGATGGAGAAGCTGGTCGAGTCCGGCCAGCTTGCCGGTGTCATCGACCTCACCACGACCGAGATCTGCGATCTGCTCGTGGGCGGCGTATTTCCTGCGACGGAAGACCGCCTCGGCGCGATCATTCGCAGCCGCCTGCCCTATGTCGGCTCGGTCGGCGCGCTCGACATGGTCAATTTCGGCGCGCCCGAGACCATTCCGGAGCGCTACCGCGGCCGCAAATTCCACGTCCACAATCCGCAGGTGACGTTGATGCGGACCACAGTCGAGGAGAACGAGCGCATGGGCCGCTGGCTCGGCGAGCGGCTCAACCAGATGGACGGTCCGGTACGCTTCCTGCTGCCCGAGGGCGGTGTCTCCGCGCTTGATGCGCGGGGCCAGTCCTTCTGGGATCCGGACGCCGACGCCGCGTTGTTCCGCGCGCTGGAGCGCACGGTGCGGCAGACCGGCAACCGCCAGCTCATTCGAATCCCCAAGAACATCAACGATCCCGAGTTCGCCGCCGCCGTTGTCAGTGCGTTCCGGACCCTGTTCGGCCGCGCCGGGGCGCGCCGAAGACTAGCGAGGTGACCGATGGCCAGGTTTGAACGCACGGCTCTTCTGAAGCGGTTTCGCGACATGGCGCGGCGCGGCGAGCCGATCGTCGGCGGCGGCGCCGGCACCGGGCTGTCAGCCAAATGCGAAGAGGCCGGCGGGGTCGATCTGATCGTCATCTACAATTCCGGCCGCTACCGGATGGCCGGCCGCGGCTCGCTCGCCGGCCTGATGGCTTACGGCGATGCCAACGCGATCGTGCTCGAAATGGCGAACGAAGTTCTGCCCGTGGTCACCAGGACGCCCGTGCTTGCGGGCGTCAACGGCACCGATCCGTTCCGCGACATGGACGCGTTCCTCGACCAGTTGAAGGCGCTCGGATTTGCCGGCGTCCAGAACTTTCCGACCGTTGGCCTGATCGACGGCACCTTCCGCGCCAACCTCGAAGAGACCGGGATGTCCTATGCGCTGGAGATCGATATGATCGCGAAGGCACACGACAAGGACATGCTGACCACGCCCTATGTGTTCAGCGAGAAAGAGGCCGCCGCGATGGCGATCGCCGGCGCCGATATCATCGTCTGTCACATGGGTCTGACCACCGGCGGCACAATCGGCGCGCAGACCGCGCTAAAGCTCAAGGACTGCCCCGCGCAGATCGACACATGGGCTTCCGCAGCCCTCAGCGTCAATCCGGACATCCTGGTGCTGGCTCACGGCGGCCCGATCGCTGATCCCGCCGATGCCGATTTCATCATGAAGAACACCCGCCATTGCCACGGCTTCTACGGCGCGTCCTCGATGGAGCGATTGCCCGTGGAGCGGGCGCTGACGGATCAGGTGCGTCAATTCAAGGCGATCGGCGCGCGGTAACGCCGGACGGTTCGAGGGAGGGAAAGATGTCAGGGATTTTGGTCGGTGAATTGATCCTCTGGCTGATCGTCGCGATCATCGTGATCGTGGTCGGTGTCTATATCGTGAACTGGCTCTATCATCGCTCCTCCAAGGAGGTCTCGTTCGTCCGGACCGGCTTCCTCGGCGAACGCGTGGTGATCAATGGCGGCGCCTTCGTGCTGCCGTTCATCCACGACTACACCCCCGTGAACATGAACGTGCTGCCGATGGGCATCGTCCGCTCCAGGCAGGATGCCGTGATCACGCGCGACCGCATGCGCGTCGACATCGAGGCCGACTTCTATGTCCGCGTACAGGCGACCCGCGAAGCCGTGTCGATCGCGGCCGCCACGCTCGGCCGCCGCACCATGGAGCCCGAACAACTCCACGCACTCCTCGCCGGCAAGTTCATCTCCGCGATCCGCTCGGTCGCCTCCGAAATGACCCTTGAGGAGATGCACGAGCGGCGCGGCGACTATGTCGCGCGGGTCAAGACCAATGCGGCCGAGGCCCTCGCCCAGAACGGCCTCGAGCTGGAATCGGTCGCGATCACCGACCTCGACCAGACCGACCTGGAGTTCTTCAACCCATCGAACCGGTTCGATGCCGAGGGTCTCACCCGCCTGATGGAGGACATCGAGGCAAAACGAAAGCTGCGCAACGACATCGAGCAGGACTCGATGATCAAGATCCGCTCGCGCAATCTGGAAGCCGAGCGGCAGGCGCTCGAGATCGAGCGCGAGAGCGAGACCGCGCGACTGGAGCAGGAGCGCGACATCGAGATGCGCCGCGCCCTCCAGCGCACGGAAGTCGCCCGCGAACGCGCGCTCCGCGAAACCGAGGCCGAACAGGCGCAGATTTCCGCCCGCGAGGCGATCGAACGCGCCCGCATCGCCAATGATCAGGCGATCGCCGAGGCCCGCATCGCCTCCGAGCGCGAGACCCGCCAGAAGGAGATCGAACGGACCCGCACCATCGAGGAGAAGGAGCTGCTGGCACGCGAGGAGATCGAGAAGACAAGGATCGCCAACCAGCGCTCGATCGACACCACCCGCATCGCCTCGGAGCGCGAGGTCCGCCAGCGCGAGATCGAGCGGATGCGCACGGTCGAGGAAGCCGAGATCGCCGCGCGCGAGGCGATCGAGAAGGCGCGGATACAGCAGGATCGTGTCGTCACCGACGCCCGCATCGCCAACGAGGAGGAGACGCGGCGCCGCGAGATCGAGCGGACGCGCGCGGTCGACGAGGCCGAGATCGCCGCTCGCGAGGCCACGGAAAAGGCCCGCATCGCCCAGACCATGACGGTCAATGTCGAGCGCATCTCCTCCGACGAGCGCACCCGCGCGCTGGAGATCCAGCAGGTGCGCACCATCCAGGAGGCCGAGATCGAGGCGCAGCGCGCGGTCGAGGCCGCCCGCATCGCCCGCGAGCGGACGCTCGCCGCCGAACGCATCGCCGCCGAGCAGAACACGCGGCAACTCGAGATCGAGCGTAACCAGACGCTGGACGTCGCCGGCATCGCAGCGCGCGAGACCACGGAGGCGACGCGCATCGCCCAGGAGGAACGCGTGCGCTCGCTGGAGATCGCCCGCAACCGCGCCGTCGAGGAAGCCGATATCGCCTCGCGCGAGGCCATCGAGGCGGCCCGCATCGCCCAGGAAAAGGCGGTTGCGGCCGAGCGTATCCAGGCCGAGCGCGAAACCCGCGCGCTGGAGATCGAACGGACCGGCGTCTTGGAGGCGGCCGAGCTGAAGCGGCGTGACGCGATCGAGCGCCAGCGCATCGGCGTCGATCTCGCACTCGAAGCCGAACGGATCAGTTCGTCGCGGACGCGCGAGGTGCTGAACATCGAGCACAAGAAGGTGATCGAGATCGCCGACGAGGACCGCGTCATCGCACTCTCCGCAAAGCGCTCCGAACGCATCGATGCCGATCGCCAGGTCAAGCAGGCCGAGATCGTCGCGCGGAAGGACGTCGAGACCACCGACGTCTCGCGCGAGCAGGCGCTGGAAGCCGCCCGCATCGAACGCCGCCGCGCGGTCGAGCAGCTCGAGGTCGCCCGCGTCCAGTCGCTCCAGGAGGCTGAAATCGCCTCACGCGAGGAGGTCGAGCGGGCCCGCATCGCCTCCGACCGCGGCCTGGACGAGGCCCGGATCGGCCGCGAACGCGAGCTGCGCAAGCTCGAAGTCAATCGCGAAAAGGAGGTCGAGACGGTCCTGATGGAGAAAGCCATCGCGATCCACCAGAAGTCGCTGGAGGAGTCGGCGGCACGCGCCGCCGCCGAGGAGGCGCGGATTCGCGCAACGGAAGCCACCGAGCGCGTGGTCACTGCGCGCGAGAGCGAGATCGCAAAGCGCCGCAAGACCGTCGAAGTGCTGCTCGCCGAGAAACAGGCCGAGGAGACCCGAATTGCCGCGGAAGCCGAGCGGGTGCGCGCCGCGGTCGAGGCCGAGGCGCAGCGCATGCTCAACGAGGCCGAGAACGTGCTGACGGATCAGGCGCGCTACTCGCTGTTCCGCCGCAAGCTGCTCGACCGCATCGAGGGCATCGTCCGCGAGAGCGTCAAGCCGATGGAGAAGATCGAGGGCATCCGCATCCTTCAGGTCGACGGCCTCAACGGCAACGGACACGGAGGTGGCAATGGCGGCCGCAGCGCCACCGATGAGGTGATCGACTCGGCGCTGCGCTACCGCGTCCAGGCACCGCTGATCGATTCCATCCTGTCCGACATCGGCGTCGAGGGCGGCAGTCTCGCGAAGATGCCGGGCCTGATCCGGGAGGCCCGCGACATGCAGGGCATCAAGGATTCCGCGCGCAAGAGCGGCGGTGGCGGCGACAAGCCGGCGGCCTCCCCGCCTGCGGCCGAAGGTGGCGAGCCGCCGGCCGAGCGTGGCCCGCGGAAGAAGAGCTGAGGTCTGACCCATGGCCCGCGTCTACGTCTCCACCGTCGTCAACGCCCGTAACGATCGCGTCTGGGCGCGGGTGCGCGATTTCAATGGGATGCCGAACTGGCATCCGGCGATCGCCGAAAGCCGCATCGAGGGCGGCGAGCCCTCCGACAAGATCGGCTGCGTCAGGGATTTCCGCCTCCGCAACGGCGACCGCATCCGCGAGAAGCTCTTGGGCCTCTCCGACTACGACATGTTCTGCACCTATTCGATCCTGGAATCCCCGATGGGCGTCGAGAACTACGTCGCAACGCTGCGGCTGACGCCCGTCACCGACGGCGACCAGACCTTCATGGAATGGACCGCCGAGTTCGACTGCGCGCCGGAGCGGGAAACCGAGCTCGTCAACAATATCGGCGGCGGCGTGTTCCAGGGCGGCTTCGACGCCCTGAAGCGTGTGTTCGGAGGCTGAAATGATCCCAGCCGCGTCCATCAAGTCACACTGCGCCCCCTCTCCCCGCAAGCGGGGCGAGGTGAAGAAAACAACCGAGGCCTAGACGTGCCGCATATCGTCAAAAGCACCATCCTGGACGCGCCGACCGATGCGGTGTGGAATGTGCTGCGCGATTTCAACGGTCACGACCGCTGGCATCCGGCGGTTGCGACCTCCTCGATCGAACGCGCGCAGGCCTCCGACAAGATCGGCTGCGTCAGGCGCTTCAAGCTCAAGGATGGCTCCGAGTTGCGCGAACAGTTGCTCGCGCTGTCCGACCTCGAACAGACCTTCAGCTACTGCCTGCTCGATACGCCGATCCCGATGTTCAATTACGTCGCGCATGTCCGCCTGCTGCCCGTGACCGATGGTGACCGCACCTTCTGGCATTGGGAATCGCGCTTCACCACGAAGACCGAGGACAGGGACCGCATCACCCACATGGTCGCTGAAGACATCTACCAGGCGGGATTCGAGGCGATCCGTCGCCATCTGAAGGAGGCCGCCTAGCCATGGCTGTGACCGTAAAGACCTTTGCCAGCGCCGGCGAAGCTGCCGGGGCACTATCTTCAGATCGCAGTGCGCGCTATCTCGGCGGCGGCACGCTGGTGATGCGGGCGCTCAACGAGGGCGACGTCTCGATCTCGACCGTCGTTCGCGCCAACGACCAGGCGCTGACCCGGGTCGATGCGTCCGGCCCGCGTGTCACGCTGGGCGCCGGCGTCACCTTCGCGCGCGTCCTTGCCGAACGCGACCTCGCTTTCCTGCATGCGCCGGCCCGCTCGATCGGGGGGCCCGCCGTGCGCAACATGGGCACGGTCGGCGGCAATCTCTTCGCGCCAAACCCTTATGGCGATTTCACCGTGGCGCTGCTGGCGCTCGACGCCACGGTCGCCGTGCAAGGCGGCTTCGGTGCCCGTGACATCGCGATCGAGGAGTTCCTGCAATCGCGCGAGCGGCAGTCCGGTGCGCTGGTGCTGTCGATCTCCTGCACCCGGCCGGCCAGCGCGGAGGCATTTCGCTATCGCAAGATCGCCCGCATCAAGCCGAAGGGCGGCTCGGTCATCACGCTGGCCGCACACCTGCCGATCAGCGGGGGGCGCATTGCTGGTGCTCGCGTTGCGCTGGGATCGATGGCGCCGATCCAGATCCGCGCCAAGGGGGCGGAACGTGCGCTCGAAGGACGCGTGCTCGATTCCGCAACGATCGATGCGGCCGCCTCTGCTGCGACCGAAGGAACATCGCCCGCCGACAACGCGCTCGGCAGCGCCTGGTATCGCCGCGAGATCATCGGCGTGCACCTGCGCCGCCTCTTGTCCGGTCAGGAATAGCCGAGGAATAGGCCGCCATGTCCAAGACGCCTCTGCAATTTCGTCACAACGGCCGCGACGTCGCGATCTTCGTCGACGGCGGCACCAATCTGCTGGTCGCCCTGCGCGAACTGATCGGCGACATGACGCCGAAATTCGGCTGTGGCCAGGGCGGCTGCGGCACTTGCAGCGTGCTGATCGACGGGGAACTCCACCTCTCCTGCCTGACGCTCGCCGAGACGGTCGCCGGCCGCTCCGTCGAGACGCTCGATGGTCTCAAGCAGGGACCGAACCTGCATCCGCTGCAGCGTGCGTTCGCCGACAATTTTGCCGCCCAATGCGGCTATTGCACGCCGGGCATGCTGATGGCCGCGAAGGCGCTACTCGATCGCAATCCCTCCCCGAGCCGGGCCGACGTGATCGAGGCGATCTCCGGCAACATCTGCCGCTGCACCGGCTACGAGCCGATCATCAATGCCATCCTCGCCGCCGCGGGCGGCCGGGCCAGCGCCTGAGGTCAGACCATGCTGGAACTACGCAAGGACATCTTCGCCGACGAGCGCGACGACAATCTCAAGGAAATCGGCAAGGGCACGCAGCGCCAGGACATGCTCGGCCACATCACGGGCACGTCGAGCTATTTTGGCGATCACAAGCTCCAGGGCATGCTGCACCTCAAGGTCGTGCGCTCGACCCAGGCCCATGCAAGGCTGCGCCGCATCGACACCACGGATGCGGAACGCTCGGCCGGCGCACGCCGGATCATTCGCGGCACCGATGTGCCGGTCAATCTCAACACGCTCTTGAGCCTGATCAACTTCGGCAAGGACGACGAGCCGTCGCTTGCCGTCGACAAGGTTCGCTACAAGGGCGAGCCGATCGTCGCCATCGTCGCCGACAGCGAGCGCGAAGCCTTTGAGGCCATCGCAAAGGTCAGGGTCGACTACGAGCCGCTGCCGACCGTGTTCGACGTCGAGGATGCGCTCAAGCCCGGCGCGCCCGTGGTCAACGAGACCTATCCGAAGAACGCCTTCATCTATCACGACGTCTACGATCACCAACGCCTGCGGTTCGGCGATGCCGATGCCGCGCTCGCTAGTGCCGACCACGTGCTCGAACAGCGCTACCAGATGTCGCCGATCGAGCATGCGCCGACCGAAACCAATGGCGCCATCGCAGCACCCGACACCAACGGCCGCTATGTCGTCTACACCTCGACCCAGGCGCTGTTCTTCTCGGTCGACACCTGCGCCAAGATCCTGGACGTGCCCTCCAACACCTTCCACTTCATCGGCGGCACCGTCGGCGGCGGGTTCGGCGGCAAGGTGGATACCTTGACCGAGCCGCTCGCGATCCTCGGCGCGATGCTGACCGGACGTCCCGTGCGCTATGTGTTTGGACGCGAGGAGGAGATGCAGTACGGCCCGCCGCGTGGTGCCGAACGCATCTACATCAAGGACGGCGTGATGCGGGACGGCCGCATCGTCGCACGCAAGATCCGCGCCTATTTCGACAGCGGCGCTTATACGCGGCTGTCGAGCTATGCCGCGGTGAAATGCGCCGCGCACCTGCCCGGCCCCTACACCATCCCGAACGTCTATGGCGACGTCTACTGCGTCTTCACCAACCGCACCCCCGCAACCGCCATGCGCGGCTTCGGTGTCACCGCGATGGACTTCGCCATCGAATGCCAGATGGACAAGCTCGCAAACCTCGTCGGCATGGACCCGATGGAGTTCCGGATTCTGAACGCCTATCGCGACGGCGACATGAAGGCGCACCGGCGCGAGGCCAAGAACACCGCGCTGATCGAATGCGTCCAGGTCGCCGCCGAAAAGGCCAAATGGCCGATCCGCGACGAGTTCAGGCGCGCCTCCTCCCGCAAGGATGGCGGCGGCAGCCGCGCCGCGATCCCGCCGACGCCGGCGGATTCGCGCGCAAGGCCCGCCGCGCCAGCGCAGCAGCGCACGACCTATGACCGCGCGCCCGTGGTCAACGAGACCTATCCGAAGAACGCCTTCATCTATCACGACGTCTACGATCACCAACGCCTGCGGTTCGGCGATGCCGATGCCGCGC
>NZ_WQNE01000014.1 GCF_009759665.1 Bradyrhizobium cajani | reverse complement strand
GGGTGCACGTGTGCGTGAGGCGAGGCCGCTGGCGAAGCATGCGCCGAGCGGTCTGCGTAAACCAGGGTAGGCAGACGTCAGTTTTTGGGCTGACCAAAATCAAGTGGCGGCGGCAGCTCGATTTCCGGAATCTCTATCTTGACCTTGTCGAGATCGACCTTGGTGGGGGCGTCCAACAGGCCCGTGACCGTCACGGGAAAGGCGATCACGACGGCGACCATGATCGCCTGAAGCCCGATCCAGGGCATCGCGCCCCAATAGATATCCGAAGACTTGACCTCTTTTGGCGCCACGCCGCGAAGATAAAACAAGGCGAAGCCGAACGGAGGGTGCAGGAAGGACGTCTGCATGTTGACGCAGAGCATCACCCCGAACCAGATCAACGCAGCATCGGCACCGACGATAGGCGTGAGCAGCTTCTGCGCGATCGGCGCAATCATTGGCAGGATGATGAAGGCGATTTCGAAGAAGTCGAGGAAGAAGGCGATGAAGAAGATGAAGAGGTTGATGAAGATGAGGAAGCCCCAGACGCCGCCCGGCAGTGACGTCAGAAGGTGCTCCAGCCAGACGCCGCCGTTGCATCCGAGAAAGACGATCGAGAAGCAGGTCGATCCGATCAGAATGAACGTCACCATGCAGGTGATGCGCATGGTTGTCTCGTAGCCCTGCCTGATGAGGGTCCGCAGGTCCGGGATCTTCACCGCTTCGATGCAAACCCAGGCGACCGCCAGATAGGCAAGCGCGAAGGCGATCTTGAAGATCAGGTTCTGCGTGAAATAAATGCCTACGATCGTCCCGACACCGGCCGCCACGACGCCGACCAGCAGGACCTTGTGACCGATCGAGCTGAAGTCCTTGTGATGGATGACGGCGAGGACGATTGCCCCGACAGCCCCCATCGCGCCTGCTTCGGTCGGCGTCGCAAGTCCCAACATCATGGTGCCAAGCACGACGAAGATCAGGACGGCGGACGGAATGATGCCGAGAAGGCACTTGCGCCAGAGCGCCCAGCCCGTGAGCGTTCTTGCTTCCTTGGGCACTGCCGGAACATGGCCGGGTTTGACCAGGCCGAGAACGAAAGTGTAGCCGGCAAAGAGGACGATCTGAAGGATCGACGGTCCCCAGGCGCCCAGATACATATCACCGACCGACTTTCCGAGCTGGTCGGCGAGCACGATGAGAACGAGCGAGGGCGGCACCAGTTGCGTGATCGTACCCGAGGCCGCGAGCACGCCGGTGATGTAGCGCATATTGTAGCCGTAGCGGATCATGACCGGCATCGATATCAATGCCATCGCAATGACCTGCGCAGCGACCGTGCCAGTGATCGCACCTAGAATGAAGCCGACGATGATGACGGAATAGCCGAGACCACCGCGGATGGGACCGAACAATTGGCCCATTGAATCCAGCATGTCTTCGGCAAGCCCGCAGCGTTCCAGAATGGCGCCCATGAAGGTGAAGAACGGAATTGCAAGCAGCAATTCGTTTGCGAGAACGCTGCCATAGACCCGTTCAGGGATGGCCTGCAGGAAGCTCAGGCCGAAGAAACCTTCGTGGATCGCGAGAAACCCGAACGAAAGCCCGAGAGCGGCGAGCGTGAAGGCGACCGGAAATCCGATCAGCATGGCAAGGACCAGCCCGCCGAACATCAGCGGCGGCATCATCTCGACGGTAATCATTGGGTCGGCCGCTCATATTTGGCATCGATGGTCGTCGCGCCCTGCAAGGCCGCGATACGCTTGATGACTTCAGAGATGCCCTGCAAGGCCAACATGAAGAACCCGGCCGGCAGAACGAATTTGATGGGCCAACGCAACAGACCGCCCGCGTTGTTGGACATCTCGCCGATCGCGTAGGAGTTGGAGAACATCGACCAGGAGAGATAGCTGAGGAGCAGGCAGGCCGGGATGAGGAAGACCAGCGTCCCGATCAAGTCGAGCCACAACTGACCGCGCTCCGAAAGCATCAGGTAGATGATTTCGACGCGAACATGCTCGTTCCGCTTGAAGGTGTAGGATGCGCCGAACATCACAATGACGGCGAACATGTACCATTGCGCTTCAAGCCAGCCGTTGGAGCTGTAGCTGAAGGCATAACGTATCATGGCATTCGCAGCACTCAGCAGGCATGCTGCCAGCACCAGGATGTTGCAGATGTTGCCGACTTTTTCGTTCAGTCGGTCGATAGCCGTACTGATCGCCAACAATGGGCGCATGAAACCTTTCCCGCGTCTTGGGTGCTGATCGCGAACGAGCAGATCACAGCACACTGCATCGGCAGCGCACGTTCCTTCCGCGCGGGAGCTATCGACCCCTCCTGATGCTCCTGCTTGTTTTTTGTTCTGTCCCGGCGAAGCTCGTGGCCATGCCCGGGGGTGCAGGAAAGCGGGCACTTTTTTACCGGCGGCCTCTTCTCCGTCAACAAGAAAATGGACAGTTTGCCGCAGTTTAATCTATTGAGTGTCGCAATGCCTAACGGGCGCGACACCAGCGCGCAGCGGTCGGCGAGAAAACTTCGCTGCGCGGGAGACCCGTTCGTGACCGGCGCGCGATTTCTGG
Source organism: Bradyrhizobium cajani (assembly GCF_009759665.1). GTDB lineage: Bacteria > Pseudomonadota > Alphaproteobacteria > Rhizobiales > Xanthobacteraceae > Bradyrhizobium > Bradyrhizobium cajani. The sequence goes on along the minus strand of NZ_WQNE01000014.1, from coordinate 182,233 downwards.
TTCTATCTATTGCAGTGTTGTGGTTCTTCCTGCCTCGGGCCGGTCAGCCACACCGCTGGATGGCATTTTCGTTGATTGACACGGCAGTCCCGCTACTGATCATCATCGGCCTTGCGACCGGTCTGTGCTCGCCGAACACGTGTTTTGAGAGCGCAAAGCGGGTTGGCGGACCTAACCTTCGACGGCATATTGCTTGCTCAGATGGTCGCCGATCTGGACCAGCATGGCAACGCATTCAGGGTAGCCAGGCTTGTCCGAGGTCGCTCGATCTGCACTCGCTCGGAATTCCCAGGAATCCCCGTCGCGGAGGATCGAAATCGTGATTCCATCGGGACAGTCAGCATGCACCTTCAACTCAGCTCTGGCCATCGAGATGAGTTCGCTCTCCGTTTTGACAGGTCTGCTCATTCACCATTCCTTCCGTTCAATTGTTCGGAGACCTCTAAATATTGGTCGTCGGCTAAGAAGCAGGAGCCGGCCGGGCTTGCATCGTGCTCGCTGACCGGATGGGTTCGAGGAAGTCGGCGTGGGGCTGCCGCCACGAGGAAGTCCGCTGGCGAACGACGCCTGCCGCATCGTCCTCGCTCGGCAAGAGCCGATCGATCGCATGGATTCGCGGCAGAGGGAAGTCCGCGAGCCTGTAGTCACCGTCCCTCGTAAACGGGGGGACGCTTTTGGGCCTCGGCATCACGACCTTCCTGGAAATCCCTGGTCGTGAGCAGCGCACGATATTGGTCGTCGAGCTTGGACAGCGCCGTCAGTCTTTGCGAGAGCCGCGTCTCGGTTTGGGGCCACTTCCTGAACCGTTCCCATTCGGAGGGCTTCCTTCGCACCCCAATGATCGCCTGTTAGAATGAACCACATGGCATTTCCCCATCCGGCCTCTCTGGCGAGACGAACGGTTGCGCCGCCTCCGGGAAAGCGACCGTGCGTGTTCTCATCGTGAGCGAACTCGGTGTCTTCCGACGCCACGCGTATGTCCGCCACAAGGAAAAGCTCGTGCGCCATATTCCAGGTATCGCCATGCACCGCGATAACCAGAGGCTTCGTCAGCGCTGGCTTGGTCCGTCCGAGAGGGTCGATGAAGCCGGGCCCATCCATCATCATTTTTCCTGACTGAGCGAACGCCTTGTAGGCATTGACATCGACACCTCTGGAGAAGCGGTCGCCATAGCCGAACAGGACCGCCGCACGGAGCCAGGGATCTCGATCGTACTCGTAGTATGCTCTCGCCAGGCTTTCTGTCGCGTCCGGATCCAGCCGGTTGTCGATATAGGGCCTGTTGATGCCAATCAGCACGATTTGGCCTTTGCGCTCGATGGTGATCTTCGTCTGCTGACCGTACGGAATGTCGGCCATAAGCGTGGACTGCGCGGTCTCGTCGGTCTGCGATGTCACCGACTTATCTCTCGATTTTTGGGCCCGCAACGCGGCCGGTCCGAAAACAACGGCCAACGTATCAGCGTGGCGTCGAGCGTATTCCGGGATGGGACGCCCATTACGCAAACGCACGGTTGCGGCAATTACAATTACGGTGACAGTGCTGGACTGCACCCTTGAGTGAGACACGATAATTGCAGTGACAGGCATTTCGAGGATGACCTGGCGGCGACGATGATTAACTGAGTGCGCTGTCACCGTAATTGGGGGCTATTTCCCAGATTACGCCGATAGCGCCGGACGGCCCCTGAACTGGTGGCAAGCGCGGTGATCTCGGACGAGGCCTCTCGACTTTGGATTGTTCTCGTGAAAGGATGCACGCGTTCCCGTTGAGACACGGGACCTCCCTGCATATTGCGCAGGGACAAAATAGGGGGCTTTCCGTGCGCGAATTTGAAGAGGGCGCCGTTTTGCACGTGCGCGCAATTGCTGGACTGCACGTTGTTACGCTGGCCTGGGACTTCGCGCCGGGCCAGGAAGCCAAGAAGACCGGACTATTGGGCTTCGCCATCGAGCGCACTGAGTTCGACAAGAACGACAATGTCCGCGAGCGCTACTTCATCCGGGGGATCAAGCGCTTCAACCACAAGGACGAGGGGCTGGCTCCTGGAACTCCGGTGCCGACGTCGGAGCATCCGATTCAGACATTTCAGTGGGGCGACTACACGGCGAAGCCCGAGACAACCTACGAGTTCAGCGTCATCCCGGTCTACGGCAAGCCGAAACTCCTCCAGCTCGATGTTGCATCGGCAACCAAAATTCGTGTGAGTACGGAGGCCGAAGAGGGTGGAAGGAAGCCCGGAGAAACCACCCACGACATCTATTTCAATCGTGGCGCCGCCGGTTCTCAGGCGTTCGCGCGCAAGTTCGGCAAGACCGAGCTCGATGAAGACGATCCCAACTCGGACGCGATGAAATGGCTTTCCCGAGGTTTGTTCGAGGCGCTCGTCAAGTTCATCGAATATCCCTCAACGCTGCCAAACCCCGATAGGTACGCCTTGCGGGCGATGCTTTACGAATTTCGCTACAAGCCGGTCGGCCTGGCGTTCAAGAAAGCGAAGAATGCCGGCGTCGACGTGGACATCCGCTACGAGGCACAAAGCTATGCCGACGAAAACGAGGAGATGATAGCTGCGGCCAAGATCAAGGGCATCTGCACGCCGCAGAAGTCACGCGCCGGCATCAGGCATAACAAATTCATCGTTCTGCTCCACAACGATGTGCCGATCGCCGTCTGGACGGGATCGACGAACATTTCCTCGGGCGGCATCTTCGGCCATTCCAACGTCGGCCACGTCATATGGGACGGTGAGATCGCACAGGGCTTCTTCGACTATTGGGAGCGCCTCGCTGCACCGGACGTGACGCTGGCTCCCCTGAGGGAGGCGAACCTCGCTGTCGATGCGACGCCTGCGCGCCATACCTTGCCGCCGAAGAATCGCATCTTGCAGCTGTACTCGCCGCGCGACGAAAAGACCGAGACCACCACGCTGGAGTGGTATGCCGATCTCCTCGCCGACGCCAAGCGGATGGCCTGCATCACCTTCGCCTTCAATCTGGACGACTTCTTCTACAAGGCACTGGCAAAGGACGATGATACGCTCCGCTACTCGCTCTTCGACAAGGATCCCGGAGATGAGTTCGCCGACGAAATCAAGGTCACGGGCAACAGTGTCATGGCGCCCGGAGCCAAGCTTTCAAAGGGCGACCTCGAATTCTTCCTCGGCGAGAAGCTGACGGGCTTCAACCGCAATTTCTACGTTCACGACAAGTTTCTGCTGGTCGATCCCTTGAGTGCCGATCCGGTCGTCGTAACCGGCACCGCCAATTTCAGCAGGCCGTCGCAGAACGCCAACGACGAGAATATGCTGGTCATCCGCGGCAACGCGAGAGTCGCCGACATCTATTTCGGCGAGTTCATGCGCGTGTTCGACCACTTCTACTCGCGCTATGTCGTCAAGAAGATCAAGGAGGCAGGCAAAGGCGACCCGAACGCCGGCTTCCTGAAGGAGGATTGGAAGGAATGGGTGCCCGGTCATTTCAAGACGGGGCAAAAGCAGCTAAGGCGCGAGATATTCATGAAGCAGGATTGAGCCGCGACGATCGCGATTTTCGGGCCCCCGGGCCGAGCGATATTAAATGACCGTCGGAGCTGCCCGATCAACCGTCATTCTGGCTGGGTCCAAAGTTCGTATTGTTTCGATCCGGCGAGACCTCATCCCCTGATAACAGGCGTAGCCAATGAACCCCATCAGGGCGATCAGACAGATGGGTGCAAGCAGCCAGTCCGGCATGTTCTGGTCCTCCGATCAGCTGTGCTCGCTGTGATCGTCGCGAAATGATACTCGAAGTGCGTCGACCGACCAACTGCCAGAATTGGATGGGAGATCATGATGATGAATTGAACCCCGGCAAAGCCGGGCGCGACCAACCACCATGCTCCAGTCCCTGCTCAGCGCGATCGTGGACGTGCTCCTGAGTGCTGCATGGAGCGCCATCGTCAGATTCTTCGGTCTGGAAAACGTCGTCGAAATCGCAACGGCGATTTTCGGCCTTGGCTGTATCGTGGCTGGCTTCACGGTGTTCTTGCTGGGTTACTGAAGGAGGCGTCGTGAAGACGATCACGCTGCTCGCGGTGGCGGCCATGCTGCTGCTGGATCTCATCGGCCCGAAGTCGAGCGTCGGCGGCTCGATGAGCTTCGTGCTGGTCCTCGTTCTCGTGATATTGGCGGTCGCGATCTACGAGGCCTGGTCACGCAAGCGCGGCGCGGTTGGATGGATCGTCAACGTCTGCGCTTCGGCCCTTGGCGGCCTGCTTGTGGTTGCCCTCATCGGAATGGCGATGGAGACGATGCTTCCATACCTTCACCTTGAAGGTTCGCTCGCATCGTCGCGACACCCGCTGAAATATCTCCTGCTCGCAGCCATCGCGACCGTCATGGTGCTGGGATCATGGCTCCCGCTTCAGATCATCAACCGGTCGCGCGGCTAGGCCGCTGAGCAACCTTCGGCGGTATCACGACGACGCTCGCGGTACCTTTTTGCCATCGCCGCGATCGGCTGAGACGAGGCTTGTCGTTGCGCGGCTGGCGATGATGCGTTAGCTCGCCCGCGAGTTGCAGCGACCGATCTGGAAATCGCCTTTCACGCGCCGGCTCGCTGATGTAACGTGCGGACGAGCCGCCAACGAGGTGTGCCGAGGCCTCGTCAGTACCTGGCGGCGTTTGTGCCTACGGCGGGCAACGTACTCCATCATTTCAGATCCCATCGTCGTGACGCATAGGCTCGTCGCGACGTGTCTTATTTCAGAAGGAGTAAGCCATGCATTTCTGTCTCACGGGGCAATACACGCCGCGCGCGCTCAACGCCATTCTGGAAAACCCGACGACCGATCGTCAGGAGGCGGCAAGAAAGCTGATCGAGGCAGCCGGTGGCAAGCTGGTCTCGATGTACAGTGTTGCTGCCGACGGCCCCGGCGTTCTCGTGATATTCGACGTGCCTGATCCGAGTGCGGCGCCGGCCATTTCCGGCCTGACGGTCACGGCGGGCACATTGCAGAACGTGAAACTGATGCGACTGTTCACGCAGGACGAGATCAAGCAGGTGCGGCAGAACGCGGCCAAGCTGCGCTCGTCCTATAGCGCGCCCGGCAGCTGATCTCACAAACCGCTCCGGCAACATGCGAGGCCGCCGTTCGTCACGTCGAGTGGCGGTCTCGCGAACGCTTTACTATGCCTGATCGCGCGTGCGCTGCGCACCCGCCAATGCAGGGGGGCTGCAATCAGGCTGCGATCCGTTGCTCGACGGGGGCGGTCAGATATTTCAGCACCTCTGCATGCTCCAGGTCGGGAACCGCGATGGCCGTGTGGCTGTACATCGCGTGGCTCCGCGAGTTTGCGATCTTGTCCAGGATCGCTTTGCCTTTGACGACGTGCAGGCCCATGCCGTCTCCAGACGGGAAGATCGCGAGCACTACGTCATACGCCGCGATGACGGCGCGAAGCGCTTCGGCCTTGTCTTCGGCAACCTCGACAAAAATGCGCACATCAGCCGCGAGTTCACGCAGCTCGTTAAAATCCAGCACTGTGGGGATACTCCAACGCAACGATACTGACGGAAGCTTGGAGGCGTTAGGTTACTGAAGTCTCAACAACGCGTGCCAAGCCACAAGTTTCACGACGAGGTGATTCCTTGTGCGGGATAAAGGACGGTCTCGGCCGGCGCTTCGTCTTCGCCGATATGGAGCATGTGCTGATGTTGCAAAGCCGAACCCGTGATGCGTCCGGGATCAGGCCCGGGCGATGTCGCGCCGAAAGCGAAAACCCCGCCTGGGGGAAGCGGGGCTCTCTTGGGGGCGAAGCTTGGGACTTCAAAGAGTTAGACGCGCCAACCCGCGGATGGTTCAAGAAACGAACGCCGCATGCTGCTGCATCTTTCACAGGAGCTGCGGAACCGCCGCAGAACGCCTGCTTGCGTTTTTGGCCCCGATAGGTTCTAAGCCGCGTCACTTCATGACCTCTGGCATGAATCAGAAGCGCGCTCTCCGCGGTCAGGCCGCGTCCTCAGCAGAGTTTGTTCGCGCATAAAAGGAATTCAGACATGGCGAAGATGACGAAGACCCAATTGATCGATGCAATTGCCGAGGGCACGCAGCTTTCGAAGAACGACGTGAAGTCGGTGATCGAGTATATGGCGACGGTCGGCTACAAGGAGCTCAACGAGTCCGGCGAATTCGTCATTCCCGGCTTCGTCAAGATGTCGGTCGTGAACAAGCCTGCGACCGAAGCCCGGATGGGCATCAATCCCTTCACCAAGGAGCCGATGCAGTTTGCAGCGAAGCCGGCGAGCAAGTCGGTGAAGGCCTCGCCGCTGAAGGTGGCCAAGGACGCCGTGTAAGGTCGTTGCGGCGGGCTCTCTCGCGAGACCCCAACAATTCAGTTGCGGAAGAAGAGGTGATGCTCGGCGATGGCGATGCCGAACATCACCACGACGAGCAGCACGAACCACAGGGATCGCCGGTCGCTCTGTCCGGGCGCGCTCTGAGGCTTCCCGCAAGTCGGGCAGACCGATAGGCCGATCGGGATTTCGCTCTCACAAAACTCGCAAGTCATGAGTGCCTCGCGCAGGAACCGGTCCTCGACGTCGCGTCGTAAGACCGGCGGCGCCATTGAATTCGGCCGGTCAAAGCAAAAGACGCTGGCGCGTTCCCGCAGCCGCGAGCCGCGGCGCCGGGCAGGGAGCCGACCGCCAAAAGAAAAACCCCGCGCTTTCGCACGGGGCTCTCTTGGCTGACGGCGTTGGGATTTCAGCGCCTGGCCGCCGGCCGTCCACTTAACGTAAGGTTGAAAATCCAAAACGCAACAGCGCCGCGGTGACGGAATATATTCGTCAGGCGGCGCTGCCGTAAGACTGGGCGCTGAAATTCCCCAGCCACCATGAGTCCGCGCAGCGCGGAAAAGGTTCAGCGGATATGCCCAGGGAATTGTCGCCAGGGGCTGGACTTGGCGTTCTCTTTTTGTTCTAGTGGGGCATCTTCTTTTGGAGGTGATTCATGACCGTCGAGAAACAGCGCGAAGTGATCAGGCTCTGGAACGAGCTCAGGAAGGTCGAGGGCCCGGCCGCAGAAGAACTCCGCATCCAGATCCTGGAATGCTTTTCCGAGAAGGGCAAAGCGAAGCGGGCGGCGTGATTGGTGCTCGGCGACAGGCAGCGGGTGCGCTCTCATTTCCGGCGGATCTCGCCTGGTGGGGCCTGCCTCGATGAGGCGCGTGAGGTGCAACGACCTTGTCGATGCGACGTCGTCATGGCGGCGTCGGGGCAGTCCCGCGCGGCCGCCCCCGGTGCTTAGGAACAAAGCCCCATCATCGGCGTTCGCGCAGCATGACATGTCCGCAATGTGCCAAGCCGATGATGGCATACTCAGCCAACGGCTTTCGATGCGAGGCTTGCCGCGAGTTCGTCATCGTGTTCGCGGGCGACTCGAAATTCTTGTCACCAAGAGACTTGTTGCCGAGAGACCTGCCTCAAAGAGACCTGCCTCAAATAGATTTGCCTCAAAGAGATTTGCCGCCGAAGATTCCTGCCGCGGACCACGTGGCGACGCACGCTTTCATCGTTCGTTAGGAGTTGCTTCCCGCTGATTTTCGCGACTCCGATTCGTTCTTTGCGAACGAAATGGAGTCGGATGCAGAACAAGCCGTGCCTTCTGTATCGACGCGGGACAAGTCTGTCGCTGCAAGCTTTCGCGGGAGTCTTCTGGTCCGACTGGCGCAAGGGCAGGCCGTCAGTGCCGGCGCTGCGATCGACATCGATGGAGGCGGCGTGATCTCGCATTCGCCTCGCGCATCCACACCGCTTGTTAAGACTTGCCCCGTGCCGATTTCTTCGATTCCGATTCGTTCTTCGAGAACGAAAAGGAGTCGAAGCTGGAACAAAGCCGGTCGACGGCGCGGCAGAACCTGCTTGCGACCGTCTCGACGCTCGGCGTCTGCGGCGCTATCGTTCAGGCGACGGCGGGCAGATCATGAAGAACGGCCTCTACTCCATCCACCTCCATATGCTCGACGGCATGAACATCCGCGACAGCGGCGTGCTGATCCTGCGCGATGGCGTGCTGCTCGGCGGCGGGCCGTATTTCTGGTCGCGCGGCTCGTACGTTGTCGGTAACGGCACCTGGAAGGGCGAGCTTGCCACCAACCAGCACTCGCCCTTCGCCGATGCCTTCGTGCGGCCGCTGTTCGGCGGGCAGGAGGCGACGAGCGGCTTTTCCGGCACGTTCAGCGATGACGAAGCGGAGGTGTTCGGCACAGTGCTCGTGGCGGGCCACCGCAGCCTCGGCTTTCGCGCGACGCTGAAGCGGCTCGTCGATATCTGAGGGCGCGGCGCAACTGCTAACGAAAGCTTGCGCGGAAGCCGATAACCCTATCCGGTTAGGTTAAAAGCCCAATCGCGTTGCGCTTGCCGCGGATTGGGATAGGTGTCTGGCAAAGACAAGCAAGAAACGATTTTGCCGAAAGCGAATTCAAGGCACGACTTCGAGGCCGAATTCATGACACCTTTTTCAGAACCGTCTTTTTATCAGGGTGATCGCCACACCTACCGACGCGTCGCCATCGTCGGCACGCTGTTCTGTGTCGCCTTCGTGGTGATCAGCTTCTCGCTGCGGCCGCAGCTCGAGGAGACGCGCGTCGCGATCAAGGCCGACCGGCTGGTGCGCACGGCAGGCCAGGCGCCGCACACGAACTAGCGCTCGTCGCGGTAGATCTGGTCGTCGGCGGATTTGTCCGGCCACGCGCCGCCGCGGGCCGCAAGCGCCACGAAACCGGCATAGCCGGACAGGTTGAGCAGGACTTCGAGCCACGCGGGCATGTCGGGCCTCTTCTGCCTGAGGACGGATTCAACGTGTGCGCGAAAACCTTGTTCCATGCTCACAAGAAGAAACATCGGTCAGAGCGGAGAGGAGCGGTCGAGCCGCCGGCCCAGGGTTGCGACGGACTCGCTCGACGGCGTTTCCTTGAGGAACTCGGCAATGGCCCGCGCGAGCTCGCCGTCGCTCATCGGTGTCGGCGGCGGGCGTAGCGCGCCGACGCCGAAATTGCGGACGATCTCGTCGTAGTGCTGATCGTCGGACGCGGGAACGAGCCGGCGGATACGGGCCAGCAAAGCGGATATGGGCAATTTCTCCTCCTCGATCGTCCGCCCCCTTGGCAGCAGCCATCGTCTGCTGCCAACTGCTCCCGTGAAACTGAAAACCCCGCCAGCACCGCGGAGGATGCTGACGGGGCTTCGTGCTGTTACCTCGACCCGGATGGCTGAGGCTCCCGCACTTGTCGAATCAATCCGCCGGACAGGGTTTCGTTCCGTGGTTTCGTTCCCTTGCATCGACATTTTTCGCGCGCACCGGTTCCCGTGCCGCGCGCAACCATCGCACCGCCCCGGCGTTGTCTTTCCTGTTGCGAAGGAGGACATCATGAAGAAGACACTGGCAGTTCTGGCCACCGTCGCAGCGGTCGGCGTCACCGCGGTCGCGGCGCCTGCGCCTGCCGAGGCGCGTGGCCGCGGCATCGGTCCGGGCCTCGCATTCGGCCTGGCCGCCGGCGCAATCACCGCAGGCGCGGTCGCGGCTTCACATCCGTACGGCTATTATGGGCCGCGCTACGGCTATTATGGCGGCCCGGGCTACTATTACGGACCGGGTCCTTACGCCTATTACGGCGGGCCGTACTACCGGCGCCACTATTACCGCCATTGGTAACGGCCGACCAAGCGAAAAGCCCGGAGCGATGCTCCGGGCTTTTTGCTGTCGCATGTCCTGCGATGATGGCAGGCCCTACGGCCAGAGCGAGGGCCGTTCAGCCTTGCGGGCATTCTCGAGCGTCGACACGAAATACTCTTCACGCTCGCGCTTGAATTTTTCCTGGGTGGCGCGGAAGGCGGCAACACGGGCGGCAATCTCATCGCGTTCGCGGGCTTTGCGTTCTTCATCTTCGGTCATGACATCCCCTCTGTTCGCAACTGAACTGCGTTTGCACCTGAATCCGGGCGCTGCCGCCGCATTGCGCCCGACTCGCATTCGAAGACATGCATTGGCGCTCCGGAATGGGGCGTCAATGGGGAGGAGGCATTGCAGGACTGTGATTAGTGCCGGGCGGAAGAAACTGCCGACCATGTTTCTCTTCGCGAGCGCATCCCGGTGGATAAGAGTGTCAATAGTCTTGTCGCTTGCGCGCCTGGTGGCTAGCGCAAGACCCAAATCAGAAGAGGCTGCGCGCGGCTTCTGCCTCTGCCGGAGGGCAGGAGGCTTGCGAGATGACGGCAACATCCGCTCCGAGCATGCTATAGAGCCATGCTCGTGCGCAGGGATGGCTCGGCAATGATTGCATCGGATCTTCGCAGCGGCGTCGAACGGCTCGGCGACATGATCGCCGAAGCCAAGACGATCGTGCCGTTCACCGGCGCCGGCATCTCGACCGAATGCGGCATCCCGGATTTCCGCTCGCCGGGAGGACTGTGGATGCGCAACCGTCCGATCCCGTTCGACGAGTTCGCCACGAGCCAGGAAGCACGGGACGAATCCTGGCGCCGCCGCTTCGCGATGGAGGCAACCTTCGCGGCGGCAAAACCGGGCCGCGGCCACCGCGCGCTGGCCTCGCTCTACCGCGCCGGCAAGGTTCCCGCGGTCATCACCCAGAACATCGACAATCTGCACCAGGCCTCCGGCTTCGCCGCCGAACACGTGATTGAACTTCACGGAAATACTACTTATGCGCGCTGCATCGGATGTGGGCAGACCTATCAGCTCGACTGGGTGAAGCGCCGGTTCGAGGAGGACGGCGCCGCCCCCGACTGCACAGTGTGCGACGAGCCGGTGAAGACGGCCACGATTTCCTTCGGCCAGATGATGCCCGAGGACGAAATGCAGCGCGCGACCGAGCTGTCGCGGGACTGCGACCTCTTCATCGCGATCGGGTCCTCGCTCGTGGTGTGGCCGGCGGCGGGCTTTCCGATGATGGCGAAGAATTGCGGTGCACGTCTGGTGATCATCAATCGCGAGCCGACCGAGCAGGACGACATCGCCGACCTCGTGATCCGCCACGACATCGGCGAAACGCTCGGGCCCTTTGTCGGAAATTGAGGCGGTAGTTTGATTCGCGGCTGTGCAAGCTGTTCATAGGTTCCGGCGAATCTCTTTTTTGTCTATGCCTCGCAACCGGGAGTGTTATCTTTTGATTCGAAAGATTCGCGTCGCGTCAGTTGAGAAGATTCTCTGAAGGTTCTCGAAAGACGCGTGATTCGACGCCGCCAGTGAGGCGGGTTGCATGGCATGTGTGGGGTCCGGGGTTATGGGGTCGTCGGACGGATTTGAGTCCAAGAAGGTCGGAGTTCCCGCGGGCGAGCGCGGCGGCACCGGTCGCGATAGCGCGCTCAGTCCTTTCACCGGGTTAGGTGAGGGCAGCGCCAACCTCGTCGAGGTTCACGGCGTCATCAAATGGTTCGACGCCTCCAAGGGCTACGGCTTCATCGTTCCCGACAATGGCTGGCCGGACGTGCTCCTTCACGTCACCGTGCTCAGGCGCGACGGCTTCCAGACCGCCTATGAGGGCGCGCGCATCGTGGTCGAGTGCATCCAGCGCGCCAAGGGCTATCAGGCCTTTCGCGTCGTCTCGATGGACGAGTCCACCGCGATCCATCCGGCGCAGATGCTGCCGCCGCGCACCCACGTCACGGTCACCCCGACCAGCGGGCTGGAGCGGGCCCAGGTCAAATGGTTCAACCGGCTGCGCGGCTTCGGCTTCCTGACCTGCGGCGAGGGCACTCCCGACATCTTCGTGCACATGGAGACGCTGCGCCGCTTCGGCATGACCGAACTGCGGCCCGGCCAATATGTCCTGGTCCGCTTCGGGCCCGGCTCCAAGGGCATGATGGCGGCCGAGATCCATCCCGAGACTGGATCGCCGGGACTGCAGTCGCACTAAAGCGCGATGGATTGGGACGAATCGTCATCGCGCTTTAGGTTGTTGTTTGCGCATGATCTTTTCGGAAAACCGCTTCGCACTTTTCCGGATCATGCTTTAGCGGCCGCAGCCCGCGTAGTCCCGCAATCGTGAGCAGGGGCGCTCTGGCAGGCCAGGGCGCCTCTGGCTTTTCGGGCGCTCGCCGCGTAGGACTGTTCCCGTCCCAGCCCTCAGGCCCAAGTGCCGTTCCATGGATTTTGCCATGCGTCTTGCGATGCGTCTTGACCGAAAGCCTGCCTGGTCCCTTGCGAGGAGCTGGCTTGCCGCCATCCTCGTCATCGCCGGCTTTGCCGCCGCGAGCGCGCCCGCCGGTGCCGCCAGCTTCCAGCCGCTCGAGATCGTCACCAAAAACGGCGTCCAGGTATTCTCGGTCGAAGTGGCGACGACCGAGCAGGAGAAGCAGACCGGACTGATGTACCGCAAGGAGCTGGCCGACGGCAAAGGCATGCTGTTCGACTTCAATCCCGAGCAGGAAGTGTCGATGTGGATGAAGAACACCTACGTCTCGCTCGACATGATCTTCATCCGCGCCGACGGCCGCATCCTGCGCATCGCGGAAAACACCGAGCCGCTGTCGACGAAGATCATCTCGTCCCAGGGACCCGCGCGGGCGGTTCTGGAGGTGGCGGCGGGAACGGCGCAGAAATACGGCATCCGCCCCGGTGACCGCGTCGGTCACCCGCTGTTCGGCAGCAAATAGGGCTCCAAATAGGGGCCCATGGCGGGGCATTGCCAGCCTTGCTGGCGCGCCGGGAAGCGTGTATCGACGGGGCTCACCGGACATTCGGGGTATAGCGCAGCCTGGTAGCGCGGCAGTTTTGGGTACTGCAGGTCGTTGGTTCGAATCCAGCTGCCCCGACCAAAAACATAGTGGGGCGCCGCGACTTCATACCCGCGTGTGCCCTTTCTTCGTGGAAGATCTAAGGGATGATGTGCTCGTCCTTCAGCGTACCAGTCGGGCCGCAATAGATGCAACGCCCGTACCCTGGAAATTTGGCCCCCGGAACATCGACCATCCGGAATCTTTAGCTGAGCAGTTGATAGCCGGCAACGCCCGGTAGAAAGGCCCTGATAAATCGCTAATATCGGGCGCTCAGGAGGCTGGGCATGAGTGAAGACAATGCTGAGGATGGCGTCTCTGCCATCACGACCATTATTGCGGCTCTCAAACCGCTCGACGAAAATACCCGACAGAACGTTCTGGATTTTGTACTCAAGCAGCTCGGGATCAAGGTCGGCACCGTCGCGCCTCCCATTGCTCAGTCGATCGACTACGAAGCCGCGTTTCCAGCACAGGCCCCTCGGGCCGATACGGCCGAAATGGACATCCGCACTCTGGCCGAGCGGAAGCAGCCGAAGACCGTGAATGATAGGGTGGCTGTGCTGGCGTACTATCTGAAGAGCTTGGCCCCGCCGGACGAGCGCCGGGATTATATCAAAGCCGAAGACATTACGACCTACTTCCCGAGCGCCGGCTTCGAGCTTCCGACCGCGCTGGGGATGGCGCTCACGAACGCCAAGAATGCCGGTTACTTCCATGCCATCGGCAACGGGCAATTCCGGTTGAACCCCGTGGGACACAACCTCGTCACTCATAAGCTCCCGTTGGGCGAAAACTCAGTCAAGAAGCGCGCGAAGAGGTCGAAGCCGAAGAAGAGGCGATAATGTCAGCCTCTGATGATTGGCGGGCCTTGGGCGAAGAGCTGGAAACTCTCCGAAAAGTCGTCAACGCGGCGAGGGGCGTCAATATCTCCGCGCGAGAAGATAGAGACCTCGCCTCGGAAACCGCCCAGCAGTATTTCCGTCAGAACCGCGGACATATCGAGCCTGTTGCAGCCGAAGAGCTGCAAGCGCTCGACACGTCATTCCAAGCCATCCTGACGCTGTCCTCGTCGGCGAACCGCAAAACCTCTTACGTCAAGCACCTCAAAGCCATTCAGAAGCTCTACCCGCGTATCACCGGAAAGTTGGCACTGGGGGGTGCGACGAGCCAAAACGATAAGCCGGTCATTAGCCCGGACGATCAGAGGATCGCGAGCACCCTCGAAGGGCTGGTACCGAATGCCGCGCGGTCGTTTAAGCAAGCACTGATCGACCTGACCGACACGAAGCGTATTTCCTATCGCGGTCCCGCGGTCGAATTGCGCGAAGCGCTGCGGGAAACGCTGGATTACCTTGCCCCTGACAAGGAAGTTGTCGAGATGACCGGCTACAAGCAAGAGCCGGACACCAAAGGCCCAACCATGAAGCAGAAGGTCCGGTTCATTCTTAGGGCTCGCGGCATGAAAGACGAGACAGCGCCCGAACAAGCTGCAAGCGCGGTCGAGGAAATCGTTGGAGGGTTCGCGCGGTCGGTCTACACGATGTCAAACACGGGAACCCACGGGAGCAAGGAGCGCGCTGACGTTCTACGAATCCGTCGCTACGTCATCGTGGTCCTGCACGACATTCTGGCTTTGCCAGAGTAAGCATAATTTTCTGAGAGGGTTGAAATGGTCTCTCCGCAGTTTAGTGGTCAAGATGTTCCGAAAGAAGCCTCCATCTTGCGGATAAGCATCGATAGGACGTGGCGAGCTACAGAGTTCTCCGAGCTGTTTCAGCGTATGGAAACGCTGAACGAGTTGTCGCACTTCGGGCTTCTGAAAGTCGATGGTCAGTCATCGATGGGAATTTTCCGATCTCGATTCGCTAGGCGCTTCCGCCACGACGCATTTTGGATGGACGCCGAGTTCGAGGGGCATATTGAGGAGCAAGTCGAAGCCGAGACAATTAGAGACTTCGTTAGAGAGACGGCGAACCCAATTCCTTTGCACGTGGCACGGATACAGTTTGCCAGTCCAGGCTTCACAGATTTGGCCGGAATCGGAAAAGTCATCGGCGAGATTCGCCGCTTCGTCATGGCAATCGTGGAGCGCTATGATGCAAAGGAAGACAGGGCCCTGGCAAGGGCAGAGAAAGAGCAAACTGTGATCTCTAAAAAGATCGCGAACGCTGAGCGTCTGCTGAACCTTTCAAACAAAATGGGGCTCGACCATCAGACAAGGAATATGATGGTTCGCCAAGCTTTGGATATCGATCGCTACATCGAAGAAAAAGTCATCGATCGCCAAATCACATCGTTCGATTAGGACCGACAGAGTGCGTTCGCACTCGCGGGTTCCCCGGAGTCCAAATTCGGGAAAAGTAAAATATTGGTGCGGAATTGGTGGACCCGGGGTCCCCAACTCGCTGTTTGCATTCGTATGAACAAGGTGATGAGGTCGAACTCTGAGTTTTCAATGACTTAGCATTTTCAGCTCGTGTCACTTTGACCACTGGAATGCAAATGCAACCGATTTGGGTACTGCAGGTCGTTGGTTCGAATCCAGCTGCCCCGACCAGTCCCGACCTTGGTGCCCGTGATGCCGCGCAACGGTGATGTGCAAGGCTTCGGGGCGGCGAACGCGGTTTAGGACAATAACCAACCGGCGAGGCGCCAGGCGATCCAGGCGAGGGCGCAGATCCAGCCCAGCATGGCAATTCCCGCCACGGCAAGCCCGCCGAGTGCGAACAGCGAATTTCCGGCCTCCGGTGCGTCGGAGAGTTTCTCGGTCGTCTCAACCTGGCTCACAGTGTCCCCTTGCCTTGCGGCCTGCTGTTCATTGGTCTCTGCTCGCTCGTGAAAATTCACCGGTCGCGCTCCAGCTCACACGGACGTGAGACAAGGTGGTTGTCCATGCAGGCCGGGCGGCGCTGATCGCAGCGCCTCACGGACTCCCTGGAAAGGTGGGAAAAAGCTGCAACGCGTTGCGCGGGAATTGGTTGCCGCGGTCGGCGTACGAAAGGCGTGCCGCAACGACGATTTTCTCCACGCCTCCAGCGCCTGTTGGTCGGCTTGCCGGGCCGATTGAAAGGATGGGGCGGGGCCATCTTCTGCGCATTTTTTCAAGACGTTGGGTCGGGCCGGACCGACGCCGAATTGCCAAAGATTCATCGAACCTTTGGCCGCCCCCATAGACATAAGTGTATTGGGGATTTCAGCGCCCAATGTCTAAACGGACGCCGCCAAGCGATGATATTCCGCTTGCGCGGCGTTGCGCTTTTGGGACGGGGGCAATCAGCTCGACGCGGACCAGCCGGGCGGAAACGGCACGAACGGCCAGATCGTCTGGTTGTCGTTGGCGGCTTTCGGTGGCTCCTGGGCCGGGGTCTTCGTGGCTGGCGCAGGCGGCGTCGATCGAAGCGCCAGGCGCAGACAAGTACATTGCAAATTCATGTGTGGTCGTCCTGGCCAGTCAATGCCTTAAAAAATTCCAGTTCTTTCAAAACGTGACGTCGTCCAAAAGCGCCGCGCGTCCGTAAAATGGCGCGCTCATCTCAAATCGCGCATGCATTGTAGAAAAGTCGGTGCAGGGTTTCAACCTGTCGTAGCGCTTGCCCACGACAAGTAAGGTTGACCGGTTAGGTTAAGAGCGAGCAGTTGTTGCGGCCGCTCCGGCGCCTGTGATCAGATCGCTTCCGGCTCGCGATGAATTGCCTGCAATCCGTGCTCATACAACGCACCGTTTCGTCGCGCCGCGCGTATCAGTCGAGTTCTGCGTCATGTCTTTCGATCGCAACGTCCAGACCGTCCGTCCGCCGTCGAATTGGACCGAGATATGGCACCTCTGGACCGTGATCGTACCGCGCCGCTCGATCAACGGGCAGCTCGTTTACGGCAAGGTCTGGCGCCGCCACGACGGCCGCGACTGGATCTACAAGAAGTTCACCGAGTTCGACGGCGAGGAGGCGGCTTGAAGCCGCATCGCCCGCCGTTTCGCGATCAGGCGGCCGTCGCGGCTGCGGACTTGGGCGGCGGCGGCTTCAGCGGCTTGTCCTGCTTCTTCGACCACGAGATGTAATAGGCCACCGTCGTCATGATCGCGATGCCGGCGATGCTGACGAAGAGCTGCGCGAACAGCGAGCCCGAGCTCATGGACAGCTCGAAATGGCCGACAAAGGACAGGAACACGCCGACGCAGAACACCGCGAGCGACTGCTGGCCGCAGACGATCAGCGGATCGAACACCTTCCACTCCAGACCCGGCCATTCCTTCGGCACAAAGCGGATCACCAGGATCACGATCACGACGAAGTGGAGGAAGCGGTAGGGCGCGAGGTTGGTCTTGTCGTTCGGGTTGAAGGCCGAGAACAGCCATTGCGGGAACATGCCACCGAAGGTCGGGAAGCGGCCGGCCATGGTCATGACCAGCGCGAAGGCGAGATAGGCGAGGCAGAGCCACAGCGTGATCGGAGAATTGATCAGCGTCATCGAGCGGCGCGCGCCGCCCATGGCGCACCAGGCGCCGAACACGAACAGCACCTGCCAGCAATACGGGTTGAAGTACCACTGTCCGGCCGGATAGGCCGTCAGATTCCAGCCGAAATGGCGCGCGGCGAGCCACAGCGCGATCGACAGCGCCATCGTCACGTCGGGCTTGCGCAGCATGAACCACAGCACCGGCGGAAACAGCCCCATCAGCACGATGTAGAGCGGCAGCACGTCGAGATTGAGCGGCTTGAAGCGCAGGAACAGGCCCTGGCGCAGCGTTTCGGTAGCGTTATCGACGAGGCCGGCGACGTTGAACTCGTTGATCATCTCGGAATCGCCGAAGCGCAGCGCCAGATAGCTGATCGAGGCGATGTAGATCACGAACAGGATGATGTGGGCGACGTAGAGCTGCCAGACCCGCTTGGTGAGCCTTGTGGCGCCGACGACGAAGCCGCGCTCCAGCATCATCCGCGCATAGACGAAGGACGCCGTGTAGCCGGAGATGAAGACGAACAGGTCGGCGGCGTCGGAAAAGCCGTAGTTGCGCGTCGTGATCCAGTTCACGACGTTGTCGGGGATGTGGTCGAGGAAGATCGCCCAGTTCGCGACCCCGCGAAACAGGTCGAGGCGGAGGTCGCGGCCTTTTTCGGGAAGCGTTGCGCTGATGTTCAGGAAGGCCATGCGGCGGGAGCTTTCGGAGGGAACAAGGACGCTGATGTCGGGGAGGCAGTGCCGCCGGGCGGGCTCCCGGCGCGGAAGGCGGGTACGCAATTGTCACGGTGCAGCATAATGACTATACCCGTAGGCAGGGCACCCGGGGAGGCGGAATCACCGAACATTTCCCGAACGGTGTCTCTATACTATGCCCGCGGTTTCCACCAACTGCCACCGTGACGCATCGAAATCGAACGAAAGACGAAGAGGCCCGGACCACCCATGACCGCACGCATTTTCAAGCCCGCCAAGAACGCGATGCAATCCGGCCGGTTCAAGACGAAGGAATGGCAGCTGGACTACGAGCCGGAGCAGCCGCGTTCGGTCGAGCCGCTGATGGGCTGGACCTCGTCCGGCGACATGAAGCAGCAGATCACGCTGCGCTTCCACAGCAAGGAAGAGGCGGTCGCCTATTGCGAGCGCAAGGGCATCGCCTACCAGGTGATCGAGCCCCAGGATTCGATCCGCCGCCCGGTCGCGTATGCCGACAATTTTTCCTTCCGGCGCGGCGAGCCCTGGACGCATTGAGGGGCGGGCAGGCTCAATACCGGTCGTACTTAGGTAAGGGCCCGAAGCGCGGTGTTCGGAGGGTCGTACGCCATTTGACAGATAGGCACCTATTGGTCTCAAGCGGTTCAAACAAAACAGTTTTTGTATGGTGGCACCGACCGACATCACTTTCGACGCGCCGGCCCGCAATGGCCTTATTTGCTTTTTCGCGAGGCCACTAGACCGAAATCTAGCCTAGCTATTCAAGGTGCAGTTGCCGCACGATCCGACCTGCGCTGCGACGCGCGGCTTTCACCTTTGGATTTCTTTAAAGACTTCCGAAGAGACATTCCCGCTAATGTTGCGGGAGTGGTAAAGGTAGCGCTCAACCTTGGCTAGCGAGTGGCGAGGGGCCTCACCGGGAAGACCGATGATCGCAATACTCTTCTATACTGGTCGTGATCCTTGTCGGCGCGCTCTGTTGGCATGCTTCTGCCGATCTCCAAGCGATGTTGCCGATCATCGCCTTTGTCGTACTTATTCTTCTAGTTCTCGGTCGCCAATTCTAACGAGTTTCTCACGGGTGATCCGCGAATTGAATGACAAGAAGAGTGAAGGGACAGTCTAGAGAAGGACCTCTCTTCTTTGATGCGGCTACTATTGATTTGTACGGAAGCTACCCTGCCAAGATAATATGACGACGATGCAAAGAGTCATTACGGTCATCGCCGCTTTCGCCTGTGCTGTAGTTGTAATGCTGGGGCTTCCCTATGCGCTTGGAGGCTCACTCTGCGATAACACACCGGGTGGTGAATGCGCACGCAATTGGCTCAACGTATTTATTCCCCTCTTGGCTCTTCTTGCGGCAGCCCTCGCGGCATGGGCTGCTATTGGGCAGATGAGTACGACCAAAGATCAGTTGGCAGAGATTCGATTGACGTCGAAGCGTCAACTGCGGGCGTATTTGGTGATTGAAGGCTTGGCGCCGACCTTAGATGTGCCGAACAACAGGCTTTATGGTGTTCGCTTCCAATTGTTGGTACGGAGCGCAGGCCAGACTCCGGGGACAGTCTTCGAGGCTTATCTGAATAAGAGGACTATACCGAAGGGAGCGCCAATGCCTGACGGATTTACCGCGACTAGCCAAGGCGCGGTCTCTGTTACGATTGGAACGGGAAATCCTCAACCGTTCGGGACTATGTCGTTCAATCGTCAAGAGATAATAGATCAGGTTGAGGGGCGCTCCCAGAACTTTATCTTTTGTCATTTGCGTTATGTTGACGTGTTTGGCGAGACGCACGAAGCCTTGAGAGCGTCAGAGTTCATTTTTAACGTGCATCCTCAGGTCTACGAGAGCCTTGGAAATGATTGGATGGACCCGACAAAGCAGAATGGCATGATCCAACTGCCGACGGTCGCCGGCGTAGGTCATTCTACCTAGATCGGCTTGCTATTCACGCTTGTTTGAGACCGCGGCAGCTCTCGGGCCGCCGCTGAAAGGGGCGCCCCACGCCATCGGCCAGTATTCTTTCTTCCCAGCCCTTGGCACCAATACCGCCGCGTGCTTCGCTGGCGGACATGACGGGCTCAGGGCGAGGTGGGGTATGGCGGGGCGTGACCAGCTCGACGGCGTCGACCTAAGGATTCTATCCGAGCTTCAGCAGGACGGCCGGGTTCGCAACAACGAGCTGGCGCTACGCGTCGGCGTGTCTGCGCCCAATTGCCTGCGGCGGCTGAAATCGCTGTTCAGTCGCGGCGTGATCCGGGCGGTGCGGGCCGTCATCGACGAGCGGCTGCTCGGCTATGAGGTGGTGTCGTTCGTCTCGATCCAGCTCGGCAGCCAGGCCCAGCCGGTGCTGGAGGCATTTGAGGGCTCGATCGCCGCGATCCCGCGCATCCAGCAGTGCTGGCGGATTTCGGGCGACACCGACTATCTGCTGAAATGCGTCGCGCCAAGCGTCGAAAGCATGCGCCAGCAGCTCCTGCATTTCGCCGCGATGCCGAACGTGAAGAACGTTCGCAGCTTCCCCGTGCTGGGCGTCGCGAAGGATGTGCCGCTGCCGTTGCAGGAGGTCGCGGCGGCCACGGCGGGATAGGGACTGCCCGATCTTACGGCGTCTCGCCTCAGCGATACCGGCCGCGAAACTCGCGCGGCGAGGCGCCGGTCCAGGTGCGGAAGGCGCGGGAAAAACTCTTCTCGTTGCGGAAGCCGGCGATCTCCGCGATCCTTTTGATCGGGGTACGGCCGCGCATCAGCTCCTGCTTGGCCAGCTCGAACTTTGCCTCTTCCTTGAGATCGCGCAGCGAGGTTGCCTCCTCGCGCAGGCGCCGATGCATGGTGCGGGTGGAGAGCGCCAGCTCGCTCGCGACGTCCTCGGCGCCGAGGATGCGTCCGCGCGCATTGCGCAACACGCGGCGGACACGCTCGACCAGCAGGCGGTCACGCCGATAGGGCAGCACGGTCAGCCGCAACGCGCCCTTGAGCATGCTGTCGAGATCGGCGGCGCTGCGCGTGAGCGGGAGGGAGAGATAGTGCCTGTCGAAGACGATTCCGGCACGATCGGCGTCGAAGCCGACGGATTTGCAGAAGATGGTCGGATAGACCGAGACATGCCGCGGCTCTGGAAAGGGAAATTCAGCCGCGCGGAGCGCGATCGCGGAATCGACCGCCCAGCACGAAAAGCCGAGCACGTAGCGGAGCAGGGTGACCAGGCAGAATTCTCGGAGAGCCCCGATGTCGTGCTGTTCGCGAATGGAGATCGCCGCGGTCTCCTCGCCGATGGTGAGCTCGAACAGGACATCCTCGGTCAGGAGACGGTGATGCCGGCACCAGCGCTTGAGCGCAACCTCGAGATTTGGCGCCGTGATCGAGGCACGGCACAGCATGCCATAGGTGCCCCAGGGCAGGCGGCGCGTGAACCAGCCGAGCGCCTCGTCGTCCAGCTCACGCATGGCGTGGCCCGCCAGAGCCTCGAACTGGGCCGCGGTCACCCGCCCGTCCGCCGATGTGACGACGTCGTCGGGGACCTGGCCCTTGCTCAGGGCCCCGGCCGGATCCCGTCCGTAACGGGTATAGGCGGCGACCACGCCGCGGACGAAGGCGGCAGGGGTGACGGCGCGGCGTGGCGTGGCGGTCGCGGCTTGAAAAGGCATGAAAAATCCTCGCCAAACTTGGCGGAAAATGCAACCTTTTAGACTGAAGCGGCGCCGGCGCGGGGGTAGGTTCGGGCCCGATAAGAACGGAGGAAACGCCTTGAACATCCCGAGCATCGATTTCGATCTGGGCGAAGACATCGGCATGCTGCGCGACACGCTGCGCGCCTTCGTGGAGGCGGAGATCACCCCGCGCGCCGCCGAGATCGAGAAGGCCAATCTGTTCCCCGCAGACGTCTGGAAGCGCCTTGGCGACCTCGGTCTGCTCGGCATGACCGCGCCGGAGCAATATGGCGGCTCCAACATGGGCTATCTCGCCCACATCGTCGCCATGGAGGAGATCTCGCGGGGCTCGGCCGCCGTGGGCCTGTCCTACGGCGCGCATTCCAATCTGTGCGTCAACCAGATCCGCCGCAACGGCAACGACGCGCAGCGCCAGCGCTATCTGCCCAAACTGATCTCCGGCGAGCATGTCGGTGCGCTGGCGATGTCCGAGCCGGGCGCCGGCTCCGACGTCGTCTCGATGAAGCTGCGCGCCGACAAGCGCGGCGACCGCTACGTCCTCAACGGCTCCAAGATGTGGATCACCAATGGCGGCGATGCCGACGTGCTCGTCGTCTACGCCAAGACCGATCCGGAAGCCGGCCCGCGCGGCATGACCGCCTTCCTGATCGAGAAAGGCTTCAAGGGTTTTACCCACGGCCAGCATCTCGACAAGCTCGGCATGCGCGGCTCCAACACCTATCCCTTGTTCTTCGACGAATGCAAGGTGCCGGAGGAGAATGTGCTCGGCAAGGTGGGGGAGGGCGTCAGAGTGCTGATGTCCGGGCTCGACTACGAGCGCGCGGTGCTCTCCGGCGGCCCGCTCGGGATCATGGCGGCCTGCATGGACGCGGTGGTGCCCTACATGCACGAACGCAAGCAGTTCGGCCAGCCGATCGGCGACTTCCAGCTGATGCAGGGCAAGCTCGCCGACATGTATGCGACCTGGCAGGCCACGCGCGCCTATGTCTATGCCGTGGGGCGCGCCTGCGACCGCGCCGACCACGCGCGCAGCCTGCGCAAGGACGCCGCCGCCGCGATCCTCTATTCCGCGGAGAAGGCGACGTGGATGGCGGGCGAGGCGATCCAGGCGCTCGGCGGCGTCGGCTACACATCCGAATTTCCGGTCGGACGCCTCTGGCGCGATGCCAAGCTCTACGAGATCGGCGCGGGCACCTCGGAAGTCCGCCGCATGCTGATCGGCCGCGAACTGATGGCCGAGACCGCGTAAGCCTCCCCCAATTGGAATTGCCGCGAAACTGGTCCAACCTGCCCGCGGCCTCTCATCACGTCACCAGACACGCGGGACCTAAATGCCGCTCCATTCCAGCATCGACGTTTCTTCATCGGATTTTGCACGCAATTCCGACGCCATGCGCACACTTGTCGCCGATTTGCGCGAGAAACTGAGCCAGGTCGCCGGCGGCGGCGGCGAGGCCTCGCGCAACCGGCACACCACGCGCGGCAAGATGCTGGCGCGCCAGCGGGTCGACCTGCTGGTCGACCCCGGGACCTCGTTCCTCGAGCTGTCGCCGCTCGCGGCCTACGGCCTCTATGGCGGCGACGTGCACTCGGCGAGCGTCGTCACGGGGGTGGGCCGCATCTCGGGCCGCGAATGCGTGATCGTCGCCAATGACGCCACCATCAAGGGCGGCACCTATTATCCGATGACGGTGAAGAAGCATCTGCGCGCGCAGGACATCGCGCGGCAGAACAATCTTCCTTGCGTCTACATGGTGGATTCCGGCGGCGCCTTCCTGCCGCTCCAGGACGAGATCTTTCCGGACGAGCGGCATTTCGGCCGCATCTTCTACAATCAGGCGCAGATGTCATCGCAAGGCATCCCCCAGATCGCGATCGTGATGGGCTCCTGCACCGCCGGCGGCGCCTATGTGCCCGCGATGTCGGACGAGAGCATCATCGTGCGCAACCAGGGCACCATCTTCCTCGGCGGCCCGCCGCTGGTGAAGGCGGCGACCGGCGAGGTCGTGAGCGCCGAGGAGCTCGGCGGCGCCGACTCGCACTCCCGCCAGTCGGGCGTAACCGATCACTACGCCCAGAACGACGCGCACGCGATCGGCATCGCCAGGCGTATCGTCGGTACGCTGAAGCCATCGGAGCGGCCGAACCTCAACATGCATCCGCCGCGCGATCCGTTGTTCGCCGCGGAGGAAATCTACGGCGTGGTGCCCGTCGACGGACGAAAGCCGTTCGATGTGCGCGATATCATCGCCCGGATCGTCGACGGCTCCGAGTTCGACGAGTTCAAGAAACTCTACGGCACGACGCTGGTGTGCGGCTTCGCCCACATCTGGGGCTTTCCGGTCGGCATCATCGCCAACAACGGCATTCTCTTCAGTGAAAGTTCGCTGAAGGGTGCGCATTTCATCGAGCTGTGCTGCCAGCGCGGCATTCCGCTGGTGTTCTTGCAGAACATCACCGGCTTCATGGTCGGCAAGAAATACGAGGCGGGCGGCATCGCGCGTGACGGCGCCAAGCTGGTCACGGCGGTTGCAACCGCTTCCGTGCCGAAATTCACCGTGGTGATCGGCGGCTCCTATGGCGCCGGCAATTACGGCATGTGCGGCCGCGCCTACTCGCCGCGCTTCCTCTGGATGTGGCCGAATGCGCGCATCTCGGTGATGGGCGGCGAGCAGGCCTCGATGGTGCTGAGCCAGGTCCGCCGCGACAACATCGAGGCCAAGGGCGATAGCTGGTCCAGGGAAGAGGAAGATAAATTCCGCGAGCCCATTCGCGCGCAATATGAAAGCCAGGGGCATCCCTATTACGCGACTGCGCGTCTCTGGGACGACGGCGTGATCGACCCGGCCGACACGCGCCTTGTGCTCGGCCTTGGCCTCTCGGCGGCATCGAACGCGCCGATCGAGCCGACGAAATTCGGCCTGTTCAGGATGTGATGCGATGGACAGCTCAAAGCTCTACCGGCGTTTTCGCACGCTCCTGATCGCCAACCGCGGCGAGATTGCCTGCCGCGTCATCCGCACAGCGCGCGCCATGGGCCTGCGCACGGTCGCGGTCTATTCCGAGGCCGATCGCGACGCGATGCATGTCGCGCTCGCCGACGAGGCCGTGCTGCTCGGGCCCGCACGTGCCCGCGACAGCTATCTCAGTGTCGAGCGGCTGATCGAGGCCGCGCGCAAGACCGGCGCTGAGGCCGTGCACCCCGGCTACGGTTTCCTGTCGGAGAACGCTGAATTCGCGCGGGCCTGCTTCGATGCGGGTCTGGTCTTTGTCGGCCCGACCGCCGGGATGATGACCGCGATGGGCTCGAAATCGGGGTCCAAGGAACTGATGGAGAAGGCCGGCGTGCCGCTCGTGCCCGGCTATCACGGCGAAGCCCAGGACGAGGCGACGCTGACCAAGGCTGCCGACAAGATCGGTTTCCCCATCCTGGTGAAGGCCTCCGCCGGCGGCGGCGGCCGCGGCATGCGCATCGTGCGCTCCGCCGCCGAGCTGGGATCCGCGATCGTCAGCGCCAAGCGCGAGGCCAAGGCCGCCTTCGGCGACGATCGCATGCTGATCGAAAAATACGTCGACAATCCCCGCCACATCGAGGTGCAGATCATCGGCGATAGCCACGGCAATCTCTTGTCGCTGTTCGAGCGCGAATGCACGCTGCAGCGCCGCCACCAGAAGGTGATCGAGGAGGCGCCGTCGCCGACGCTCAATGCTGCGCAGCGCGAGACGGTCTGCGCCGCCGCGCGAAAGGCCGCGGGCGCGGTGAACTATGTCGGTGCCGGCACCATCGAATTCGTCTCCGACGGCAAGGACGTGTTCTTCATCGAGATGAACACGCGTCTCCAGGTCGAGCATCCCGTGACCGAGCTGATCACAGGGATCGATCTGGTCGAATGGCAGCTGCGCGTCGCCTTCGGCGAGGCGCTGCCGCTCAAGCAGGACGAGATTCGCCTCAATGGCCACGCCGTCGAGGCGCGCGTCTACGCCGAGAACCCGACCAAGAATTTCATGCCGTCGGTCGGCAGGATCTCGACCTGGCGGCTGCCGGCAGAGACCGGGGGCTTACGCATCGACGCGGGCTATCGCGAGGGCGATACGGTCTCGCCGTATTACGACGCCATGCTCGCAAAAATGATCGCATGGGCGCCGACGCGGGACGTCGCGATCGAGCGGCTCAACCGGGGTCTGGAAGAGACCGACGTCCGCGGCATCGTTACCAACATCCCGTTCCTGTCGGCGCTGATGACGCATCCGAAGGTGCGGACGAATGCGATCGACACCGGTTTCATCGAGCGCGAGCTGACGGTCCTGACCTCGGCCGCGCCGGCGCCGGGGGAGCTCGAGCTTTGCGCCGCTGTCGCCGCTGTTATCAACGAGGAGCAGCAGGCCGCACGTGCGCAGGCGATTTCGCCCTGGCAGACCTTTGGCTGGCAGCCGGTCGGCCGCCGCCAGCGCAACTTCGCCTTCCGCGTTGGTCATGGAATTGGACATGGAATCGGACATGGGCCGGAGCAGAAGATCGCCTTGAACTACGGCAGCGGCCCGTCGACGCTGGTGATCGGCGAGCGCGAGCTGGCGTTCGCGATCGCGCCGAAGGAGGGCGGCTTTGATCTGACGCTCGATGGCGTGAAATCATCGGTCGCGGCCGTGATCGACGGCCATGAGCTGTATTTGCGCACGCGCAACGGCCGCTTCGATCTGCACTGGGTCGATCCGTTCGGCGGCGAGAGCGAGGAGCATGTCGGCGAGGACAAGATCGCGGCACCGCTGCCGGGCACCGTCGTCGCCGTGCTGGCCGATGAGGGCGCCAAGCTCGACAAGGGCGCGCCGATCCTTACCCTCGAAGTGATGAAGATGGAGCAGACGCTGCGCGCGCCCTATGCCGGCGTGCTGAAATCCATCAAGTGCAAGGTCGGCGACATCGTGCAGGAAGGCATCGAGCTCGCCGTGGTCGAACCGTCGGGTGAGTGACATGAGCGATCCCGTCCGCATCATCGAAATGGGGCCGCGCGACGGCCTCCAGAACGAGAAGACGCCTGTCAGCGTCGAGGCCCGCATCGCCTTCATCGAGGCGCTGGTCGCGGCCGGGCTTCATACCGTCGAGGTCGGCGCATTCGTCTCGCCCAAGGCGATCCCGCAAATGGCAAGCTCCGATGCCGTGCTGCGCGGCGTGAGCCATGTGACGGGCGCCGAATTCCACGTGCTGGTACCGAACGAGAAGGGCTATGACGCCGCGCGCGCCGCCGGCGCGAAAGTGGTCTCCGTGTTTGCCGCTGCATCCGAAGGCTTTTCGCGGGCCAACATCAATTGCACGATCGTGGAGTCCATCGAGCGGTTCAAGCCGGTGCTGGCGCGCGCCAGGGCCGACAGCGTGCCGGTGCGCGGCTATATCTCCTGCGTGCTCGGTTGTCCCTTCGATGGCGAGATCAAGCCGAAGGCGGTCGCCGATCTCGCCAACACGCTGTGGGAACTCGGCTGCTACGAGATCTCGCTCGGCGATACCATCGGCGTCGGTACGCCTGACAAGGCGAAGGAGATGCTGCGCGCGGTCAGCGCCAACATCCCTCCGGCCAGGCTGGCGATGCATTTCCACGACACCTACGGCCAGGCGCTGGCCAATCTCTATGCGGGGATGGAGGAGGGTGTCCGCGTCATCGACGCCGCCGCCGGCGGGCTCGGCGGCTGTCCCTACGCGCCCGGCGCGACCGGCAATGTCGCGACCGAGGACGTCGTCTACATGCTCGAAGGCATGGGCATCAGTACCGGCGTCGATATGGAGAAGCTGCTGGCAGCCACCAACGAGATGAGCGGCGTGCTGGGCAAGCCGCCCGTGAGCCGCGTGGCATCCGCGCTGAATGCGAAGAAGCGGGCTGCTTCCTAGTTCTTCGTCATTGCGAGCGTAGCGAAGCAATCCAGAGTTTTTCCGTTGAGGTAGCCTGGATTGCTTCGTCGCTGCGCTCCTCGCAATGACGACTGAGAAAGCATTCGTAGGGTGGGCAAAGGCGCGTAGCGCCGTGCCCACCATGTTTCCGCAATCATCGGCAGATGGTGGGCAGGCTGCGCTTCAGGCCGCCTTCAGGCCGACGTCCGGCAGGCGCGGCCGGTTCTTGAGCGCCTTGGCCATCATCGCCTCGACTTCGGCCTTCTCGTGCGGCAGCAGCGCGAGGCGGGGCGGTCGCGTCAGCGCGGTGCCGCGGCCCATGATGTGCTCGCACAGCTTGATGCACTGGACGAGGTCCGGGCGTGCGTCGAGATGCAAGAGCGGCATGAACCATTCGTACAGCGGCATCGCCTCCGCAAGGCGCCCTGCCTTGGCGAGACGGAACAGCGTCTCGCCCTCGCGCGGGAAGGCGTTCGACATGCCGGAGACCCAGCCCACGGCGCCCATCGCGACGCTCTCGACGATGACGTCGTCGAGGCCCGCGAACAGCACGAAGCGGTCGCCGACCATGTTGCGGGTGTCGATGAAGCGCCGCGTGTCACCCGAGGAGTCCTTGAAGCAGACGACAGTCTCGACGTCGGCGAGCGAGGCCAGGATGTCGGGGGTGACGTCGTTCTTGTAGATCGGCGGATTGTTGTAGAGCATCACGGGCAGGTCGGTTGCGCTGGCGACGGCACGGAAATGCGCGGCGGTCTCGTGCGGCTTCGACGAATAGACCAGCGCCGGCATCACCATCACGCCGTCGATGCCGACGCGCGCGGCTTCCCTGGCGGTTTCGACCGCGAAGGCCGTGGTGAATTCGGCGATGCCGCACAGCACGGGGACGCGGCCGCTCGCGACGGACTTCGCTGTCTCCATGATCGCGACCTTCTCCTTGCGTTCGAGCGAGGTGTTCTCCCCGACCGAGCCGCAGACGATCAGGCCGGAGACGCCGTCGCGGATCAGCCCGTCCATGACCTTGGCGGTCGCATCGATATTGAGCGACAGGTCGTCATTGAATTGCGTGGTAACAGCCGGGAAGACGCCTTCCCAGGAAATGCGTGGGCTCATTGTTGGGCTCCGATTGGAATTGTGCCGGCGGATTGTTCAATCCGCCGGGCATTGACGTGAACGAGATGGATGGGATCAGAGCGTCGCGCCGACCTTGCGCAGCTCAGCGAGGACGGGGGCCTTCGGCAGCCAGATCTTGTCGAACTCGGCAATGACGGCCTCGGTGTCCTTGGCGTCGACCTGGCGGATCGGGATCGGCGCGTTCTTGAAGTTCTCGATCAGCGCCGGCTCGTTGCCGGCGAGTTCGTCGATCTGCGCGTCCAGCGTCGACTTGATCGTCTTGGTGATCAGCTCGCGATCGGCCGCGGGGAGTGACTGCCAGACCCGGCCCGAGACGACCGCCGCCATCGGCATGAAGACGGCGTTCATCTGGAGGATCACCTTCGAGACCTTGTCGAAGCGCTGGTTCCAGGAGAATTCGAGATCAGCCTCGAGGCCGTCGACCTGGCCATTGGCCATGGCGTCGAACACCTGCGGCGTCGGGATCGGCGTCGGTGCCGCGCCCAGCGAGGAATAGAAATCGCGGTAGACCGGCGTCGGGTTGATGCGCAGCTTCATGCCCTTGATGTCGGCCAGCGTGTTCAGATCCTTGGACGAGAACACGGCGCGCATGCCGGTGATGCCCCAGCCGAGCCCGATGGTGCCGGTCTCCTGCGGCAGCACGTCGAACAGCTTCACGGCCGCCGGATGCCGTACGAATTTTGCCACCGCCGGCGTCGAGCGGACGATGTAGGGCGCGTTGATCGCGGCGATATGCGGCACGCGCGAGCCGAGCTCGGCGGCCTGAATGAAGCCCATGTCGAGCGCGCCGGACTGCAATTGCTGCATCATCGCCGGCTCGTTGCCGAGCTGGCCGGAGTGGAACACGGTCACCGTCAACCGTCCGTTCGTCGCCGTCTTGAGATCGTCGCCGAATTTGAGCGCGGCCTTGTTCCAGGAATGGCCGTTGGGCGTGATCAGGCCGAGGCGGAATTCCTTGGCCTGGGCGAGCGCCAGCGACGGCGCAAACACCGATGCGGCGGCACTGGCGGCGAGAAAGCGGCGGCGTGTAAGCGGCATGGTCGGGCTCCTTTGGGACGGCCTATTTGACGAGGATCAGCGAGAGCGACGGGTAGAGCGAGAGCAGCACGAGGAGGACGCAGGAGATGACGAAGAAGGGCAGCGTCACCATGAACATCTTGCCCGGCTTGGCGCCGGTGACGGCGGCCGCGACGAAGAAGCAGAGGCCGACCGGCGGCGACAACAGGCCGAGCACCAGGTTGATCACCACCACGACGCCGAACTGCCGGGGGTCGATGTGATAGACGTCGGTTGCGACCGGCAGCAGGATCGGCACCGTCATGATCAGGCCGGGAATGCCGTCGATCACCGTGCCGATCACCAGCAGGATCACGTTGCAGATCAGCATGAAGCTGACCGGGTCCTTGGCGACCGACTGGATCCAGCCGGCGGTTTCCTGCGGCACCTTGCCGAAGATCAGGACCCAGGAGAACACGGCCGCGGCCGCGACCAGGAACAGCACGATCGCCGAATAGATCGCGCTGCGCAGCATCATCTGCGGCAGCTGAGAGAACTCAAACTCCCTGGTCCAGAATTTGCCGACCAGCGCGGCGGCAACCGCGCCGACCGCGGCGGATTCCGTCGCATTCGCGAGGCCGCCGAGGATGGTGCCGACAATGACGATCGGGATCAGTAGGGTCGGCGAGGTCCGCAGGATCGTCATGACGCGCTGACGCGGCGTCTGATGGTCCGCGCGGGGATAATTGTAGATGTATCCCATCAGCGCGATGACGAGGCAAAACATCACGGTGAGGATAACGCCGGGTACGATGCCGGCGATCAGCATGTCGCTGACCGAGACCTGCGCCAGCACGCTGTAGACCACGAACATCACCGACGGCGGGATGATCGGGCCGAGCATGCCGCCATAGGCGGTCAGTCCCGCCGCAAAGGTCTTGTCGTAGCCCTTCTTCTCCATCTCCGGGACCATGATCTGGGCCATGATCGCAACCTGCGCGGTCGCAGATCCCAGGATCGAGGAGATGAACATGTTGGCGAGGATGTTGACGTAGGCAAGCCCGCCCTTGAGCGAGCCGACGAAGGCCATCGCCATGTCGACGATGCGGCGGGTGATGCCGCCGCCGTTCATGATCTCACCGATCAGGATGAAGAGCGGAATGGCGATCAGGCCATAGCTGTCGACGCCGCCGAACAGCTGGAGCGGATAGGACTGGAACAGCACCGGGTTGCCGGATGCGGCGATGTAGACGAGGCCGGCGAGGCACAGGCAGAGGCCGATCGGCACGCCGACCAGCATGAAAGCCATGAAGGCGGCTGACGTGATCATCAGTTGACCCCGTCAAGCTCGGAGAGCTGAAAGCCCTTCGGCTGCGTGCGCGGGACCAGCTCGAGATCCTCCAGCAGGTTGGCGATGCCGTGAATGGTCATCGACACCGCGAAGATCGGCAGCGTCAGATAGAGCACCCAGGTCGGCCAGTTCAGCGTCTGCGTGCGCTCGGTGTAGAGGAAGTTGAAGGTCTCGGCGGCGAGCTTGCGCCCATCGAAGCCGGCGCGGGCGAGGCCGATCGGGTCCATCCAGAGCACGCAGGTGACGATCAGGGCTGCGCCGAACACGACGACAAGGCCGGTCGAGATCACCTTGGCGATCTTCTGATGCTGCGGCGAAAGCCGCTCCGTCAGCATGGTCACCGCGAAGTCGAGCCGCAGCCGCGTCATCGCGGATGCGCCGATGAAGGTCAGCCAGACCACGCAATAGACCGCGGATTCGTCGATCCAGTAGATCGGGAAATGCGAGTAGCGGGTGACGACGTTCACCAGGATCAATCCGGTGAGCAGGTACATCAGGCCCATCAGCGCGAGGCGCTCGACCGCGAGCAGGGCGCTGGACGCGCGAACAACCATGCGTCGGACGCTGAATGCGCGCGTGGCCGGCATCGTCTGCTCGATCATGAAGAGGCCCCGACCCCCGAGAATTATCGTGCTATCGTCAAATGTATAATTTATACATTTAGGGTGTCAAACGGAGATTGCGGTCATTCCGGCGGCAGGACGCGCATTTGCCGGGCTTCCGACTTTTGCGGAGGAGCTCATCATGCAAGAGAAGGACCGCTTCGGCCGGATGAGTCGGGAAGGACAACAGAAGGTCAGATGAAACAGCCCCTGAAGCATCGCACCTTGTCGGCTGCGATCGTCGACCAGCTCCGGCAGGCGATCCTTGACGGCACCTATCCGGCCGGATCGCAGCTGCGGCAGGACGCGCTTGGGGACGCCTATGGCGTCAGCCGTATCCCGGTGCGCGAGGCGCTGTTCCAGCTCGAGGCGGAAGGGCTGGTGCGGATCGTTCCGCAGAAGGGCGCCATCGTCTCCGAGTTGTCGCTGGACGAAATCAACGACGTGTTCGATTTGCGCCGCATCCTGGAGCCGCGCCTCCTGGCGCAGTCGGCGCCGCGTTTCACCGCTGATGATTTCGAGGGGCTGGACGACATCCACAAGAGCTTCGAGAAGGCGATCAAGGCGCGCAATGTCAGCGAATGGGGGCAGCTCAACGCCGACTTCCACATGGCGCTCTACGTTCACGCCCCGCAGCCCCGCACAAGGGCGATCGTGCTGTCGCTGCTCCAGACCAGCGACCGCTACACGCGTCTCCAGCTCTCCAACACCAAGGCGATGGGGACCGCCGAGAAGGAGCACGCCCGATTGATCGCACTCTGCCGCGCCCAGAAGGTCGAGGAGGCCTGCCGCTTCCTGGAGCGGCACATCGAAGCCGTGCGCAAGGATCTGTTGCACGTCGTGGCCGGCAGCGCGATCGCGCCGAAGGTGCGGCGCAAGAGCGATTAGCTTCGTAGGGTGGATTAGCCGAAGGCGTAATCCACCGCCGTTTGTCTCCTAGGAAACAGAAGAGGTGGGTTACGCCCAGCGCCTGCGCTTTGCGCAGCCGCTGGTCTAACCCACCCTACGGCAGCTGTGTTTGGCGTTACCTGCTTCCGTCCGGCCCCATCACCAGATCGGGCAGCCAGGTCGAGATCTCCGGCACGAAGCAGAGCAGCAGCACCGCGAGCATCATCAGCAGCACGAACGGCAGGGTGCCCCAGATCACCTCGCTGAGGGGAATGTCCGGGGCGACGTTGCGGATGACGAAGATGTTGAGGCCGACCGGCGGATGGATCAGCCCCATCTCCATCACGATGGTCATGACCACGCCGAACCAGATGATGTCGAAATTGGCCGCGCGGAGCGGCGGCAGGATGATCGGCGCCGTCATCAGGATGATCGAGACCGGCGGCAGGAAGAAGCCGAGCACGACGACCATGACGAGGATCGCGAACAGCAGCTCCCAGCGCGGCAGGTGCATCGCGACAATGGATTCGGCGACCGACTGCGAGATGTGCAGATAGCTCATCACGTAGGAATAGAGCAGCGACATGCCGATGATCATCATGAGCATGGTCGATTCCCGGATCGTCGACTTCATGATCGGGGCGAGGTCGCTCGGCCGCCACACGCTGTAGATCGCCGCGATCAGCGCCAGCGCGAGGAGGCCGCCGAGGCCCGCGGTTTCCGACGGCGTGGCGTAGCCGCCATAGAGCGCGATCATGACGCCGGTGAGCAGCAGCACGAACGGGATCACACGCGGCAGCACGCTGAAGCGCTCGGCCAGCGTATATTCGTCGCGGGTCAGGATCGCGGCCTCCGGCCCGCCATTCTTGTAGATCGCTTCGGCCGCGGCATATTCCTGACGGAAGCGGATCACGGCGTAAGCGCCGAATAGCGTGACCAGCAAGAGGCCGGGGCCGATGCCGGCGAGGAACAGCCGCCCGAGCGACTTTTCGGCGGCGACCGCGAACAGGATCATGGTGATCGAGGGCGGCAGCAGGATGCCGAGCGTTCCGCCCGCGGCGATGATGCCGGCCGCAAAGCCGCCGGAATAGCCGCGCTTGCGCATCTCGGGGATGCCGGCCGAGCCGATCGCCGAGCAGGTCGCCGGCGAGGAGCCCGCCATCGCCGCAAACAGCGCGCAGGCGAAGACGTTGGCGACGCCAAGGCCGCCAGGCACGCGATGCAGCCAGGCATGCAGCGCCGAATAGAGATCCTGGCCGGCGCGCGACTTGCCGATCGCGGCGCCCTTCAGGATGAAGAGCGGGATCGACAACAGCGTGATCGAGGCCATTTCCTCGTAGACGTTCTGCGTCACCGTATCCAGCGAAGCGGCGGGCATGTAGATGCCCATGAAGACCACTGCGACCGCGCCGAGGGCGAACGCGATCGGCATGCCCGAGAACATGATGACCAGCGTCGCGACCCCATAGGCAACGCCAATACCGAAAACGCTCATGAACGCTTGGCTCCCGCGAAAGGCAGCGCAAGCTGCACCAGGATCTGGACGCAGAGCAGGCTCATCCCGAACGCCATCAGCGAATAGGGGATGGCGAGCGGCGGCGACCACATCGAGTTTGAGACCTGGCCGTCGACATAGGCCTCATGGGCCAGCGTCCAGGACTTCCAGGTGAAGAAGGCGCAGAACAGGAACGTCGCCGCGTCGACCAGCCACAGGCGGACCTTGTTCGCGAGCGGCGAGAGCAGACCGACAAAGGCCTCGATGCCGATATGGCCGCGGTTCTGCTGCACGTAGGCCGCCGTCATGAAGGTCGCGCCGACCAGCAGGAACACGGCGGCCTCGTCCTGCCAGTAGTTGGCAGCCTTGAACAAGGCGCGGCTGAGCACGCTGTAGCTCAGGATGGCGCAGGCCGCGACCAGCGCAATCGCGGCGAATACGACGATGATGCTGTTGAGGATGGCGAGACCGCGATCGATCGCTGCCGCAAGGCCTGTCCTTGCGGCAGCATTCGCCTGGTCATCACGATCCGGAAGCGGACCGTGGCTCATGCCGCGACGTCGGTGGCGAGCTTGAGCAGGTTGGCTGAAGTCGCGGTCTTGGCGCTATAGTCCTTCCAGGCGGTATCGCGGGCGATGTCGCGCCATTTGCCGACGGTCGCGGCGTCGAGCACGGAGACCTTGGCGCCGGCCTTCTCATAGACCTTGGCGACCTCGACGTCGTCGTCCTGCGCGCCCTTGCGGCCGAAGGCCTCGAGCTCGGTGCCGACCGCGAGCAGGATGTCCTGATGGTTCTTCGGCAGCTTGTCGAAGATGGTCTTCGACATCATCAACGGCTCGAGCATGAACCAGTACGACGCGCCCGCGCCTGAGGTGAGGGACTTGGCGACCTCTTCGAGGCGGAACGAGATCAGGCTGGTAGAGGAGGTGATGCCGGCGTCGCACGCGCCGGTCTGCATTGCCGCATAGATTTCGTTCGAGGGCACCGACAGCACCGAGGCGCCGGCGGTCTGGAGCACCATGTCCATCTCGCGCGAGCCGCCGCGCACCTTCAGGCCCTTGGCATCCTCGGGCGCGACGATCGGCTTGGAGCGGCTGGCGACGCCGCCGGCCTGCCAGACCCAGGTGAGCAGGATGATGCCCTTGTCGGCGAGGAAATCGGTCAGCGCCTTGCCGACGGGTTCCTTCTTCCAGCGCAGTCCCTGGTCATAGGTGGTCACGAGGCCCGGCATCAGGCCGATATTGGTCTCCGGCAGCTCGCCGCCGGCGTAGGGCATCGGATAGAGGCTGATGTCGAGCGCGCCCTTGCGCATCGCGGAGAACTGCGCGTTGGTCTTGATCAGCGAGGAGTTCGGATAGATTTCCGCAGCGATGTCACCATTGCTGCGCTTGGCGACCTCGGCCGCGAACATGCGGCAGAGCCGATCGCGGAAATCGCCCTTGTCGATGGTGCCGCCCGGGAATTGATGCGAGATCTTCAGCGTGGTCGCGGCCTGCGCGGTGCCCGTCCCGAAGCGGAGGATGGCGGGTGCGGCGACAGCGGTCGCGAGCAGATGGCGGCGCGTGAGCATGGTGTGATTTCCTTGGACGGCCTTTTGGACGGTTGTTGTTTGCGTGATTTGATTGGGTCATGTGACCGGCGCGTAGGCCCATCCTAGCCGGTCTTTCACCCGATGATCTCTAGTCTGATAGTTCGAGACCGACGGTCGCGGCAAGTGCCGGCCGTGCTGCGCTGCACACTTCCGGGCCGAGGACTACGCCAAACGAAGGACGGCACTGGGCCCCGCAGAAATTTATCGGCGAGCGCGTAACAACGCCGCGTAGCAATCCGTCGAGACAGGGTAGCGGCATCCGTCGCTGACAAACACCATCTCGAAGGGAAGATTGCTCATGACCATTCGCACCCGCATCGTGCTCGGCGTTTCGGCTGCCGCTCTGTCGCTCGGCCTGGCGCTGTCGCCGGCCGCCTTTGCCCAGGACAAGATGGGCAAGGATGACGGCATGATGAAGAAGGACACGATGTCCAAGGACGGCATGAAGAAGGACACCATGTCCAAGGACGACGGCATGATGAAAAAGGATCACATGTCCAAGGACGGGATGAAGAAGGACGACGGGATGATGAAGAAGAACTGATCTTCACCCGTCATTGGGACGGACGTCTGCGAAATAAAGGACGCGCGCGCCCGAATGTCCGGGGGCGGTCACCTGGACCGCCCCGAACGTCTCAGTTCAATTTCAATTGAACGTGATTTGTGAGCGTTACTTGCGCTTGGCCTTGCGGGCTGCGTAGCGCGCGTCGCGCTTGGCCTTCTGCTCGGCTTCGAGGGCAGCCTGCTTTTCGGCGGCTTCCTCGGCCTCGCGCGCAATCCGCGCGGCTTCGGCGGCCCTGGCCTCTTCCTCGAGGCGCTTCTGCTCGGCCTTTTCAGCCTCGCGCGCTGCCTTGGCCTCGGCGCGCTTGGCGGCGAGTGCCTCGCGCTCGGCACGGCGCGCCGCCACTCCCGGATCATCGGGGCCCGGTTGCGACTTGAACTTGTTCAAAAGATTTTTGCGTGCGTCCTGCGCCGCCTTTTGCCGGTCTGCGAAGCCGGGTTCCCTGAATCCACTCATCGACGAGCCTTGTCTTCCTCGCTTTCAATCCTACATCACTGCCTGTTGGTACGTCGGCTGGGCATAGCAGGCACCACGCGACGCAGAAGCGTGTACATCGGCGCGCGTCGCGAAGCCACCCATAATCGCAGCCGATCAGGTAGACGAAAAATCGCCAACCCCCGACGATCTCTCGTAGCCCCGAAAAACTGCCGAATTGTGATGTCCCTCATAAGGGAGCACCCCGGGCGACGCCTAGCGTCCGCCCGATACGCGACGGAGCACGGGCATGACGATCTTTCGACTGAGCCTGAAGGCGCTTGCGCTCACCCTGGTGGTGGCGGCGCTGGTCGGTGCCACGCTGCTGTTTGCGCGTCCGCAACCCATCGAGAATACCGTCTTGGGTGCTGACTGGGAATGCACCCAGACCGCGTTCGTGCTCACGACCTGCGCACCGCGGGCGACCCCGGCGGTCGAGACCTCGCGCAAGGAAGCGATCCGGCCGACCCGGGGTTGAACCGGATCGGCCGATCGGGATGTGACGCCACGTCGCAGAGGTGATAAAGGCGTCTGGCCCGAGCGACCAGGTAGCCATGTCCAAGCCCGAACCGGGCCTGAAGCCCAGATCCTCTCCGAAGTCCCCGTCCGGCGGCAATCGCCGCGGCGCGATCGCGGGGTTGATCATCGCCGTCGTGATCCTGGGCATCGGCTGGTGGCTCGCGCGCGATCTCACTGCCGCCAGCAAGATGCAGGACTGCCTGATGTCAGGGCGGAGCAACTGCAACGTGATCGAGCCGGCCCGCTAGAGGCGCTTCCAGCCGCACCCCCTCGGGACGAAAAATTGCCGTGATCTTAATCATTTGTAACGGGACTTAACCGGCCGCGCAGGTCAGTTATGTCAGCCGGCATCAGCCAGGCGCGAGGCGAATCGTCTATCGCGTCAGGACCACGGCAATTGAGCACGGCGATTGAGAAAGTAGGGGGTCAAGCACGCATGAGTGCGTCCAGCCGCATGAAGATCATCATTCCCTTGGTTTCGGCCATGTCGTTGCTCGCGCTCTCGGCGCAGGCGCAGGAGGCCAGACCGCCGAGAGATGCCGGCCCGCCGCCGGCAGGGCCGGGCGCAGGCGCGCCGCCCCAGACCAATCAGAACGTGCGCAGGGGTCCGCCGCAGCAGGCGGCCCGGCCCGCGCAGCAGCCCGTTGGCCAGCCCCACGCGGGTCCAGGCCCGCACGGCGCCGGCGGCCCGCCGCCGGGACATTATGTCCGCGGTCCCGTACCAACACGC
Source organism: Bradyrhizobium cajani (assembly GCF_009759665.1). Lineage (GTDB taxonomy): Bacteria > Pseudomonadota > Alphaproteobacteria > Rhizobiales > Xanthobacteraceae > Bradyrhizobium > Bradyrhizobium cajani. The sequence continues at coordinate 144,392 of NZ_WQNE01000014.1, read as the reverse complement.
GATTGGGGCGGACACGCCTATCGCGGCAATCGCGCCTGGGATGGCGGTCGCTGGCGCCACGAGGTCCACAACGGTCGCTCCGGCTGGTGGTGGGACGTCGGCGGCGTCTGGTATTATTATCCGCAGCGGATGGACGGGCCGCCCGCCTACGTCTCGGAAGAGTATATCGACGACGTGCCCGTGGCCTACGCACCGCCGCCGCCCCCGGTCGCCTACGCGCCACCACCTCCGCCTCCGCCGCCAGCCGATCCCGGTGCGAGCGCGCTCGGCGGGGCCATTGTCGGCGGCGTGCTGGGCGGCCTGATCTCCGGCAATGCGACCGGCGCCGCCGCAGGCGCCGTCCTCGGCGGCGCGACCGGTGCGATTGCCGGCGCCACCGCCGCATCGCAGCCCGGCTATTACTGGGCGGAGGGCAATTGCTACTACCGCTATCCGAACGGCCAATATGTGATGGCCGATCCGCGGGCATGCCGTTAAGACCCAGGTCGCATTCCGATGTGAAGGAGGCGGGCGCAGGCCCGCCTCTTTTTTGTTTTGGCGCCGATCCAATTGCATCGCGTCCGCGGCCGCGCGCAGACCGCGCCAAGCAGCGACTGATCGCGGCTCAGGAGACGAGCCAGTCCATGAACGCCATCACGCTCCAGACCAGGCCTGCGATCCAGGCCAGCATCACAATGCCGATGGTCGCAAGACGCGCAATGCCGAGCACGTCGGACCTTGGTCGCTGCGTTCGGTCGTCGGCCTTGGCAGCAGCTTCTCGCCTCATGACGGCCACCCATGCCTTCGCGCGCTCCACGGAGCGTCGAGATTCTCTTTAGCGGAGATGCCGGCCGCAGGCTGTGATGCAATTCACAGATTCAACTGGCTGACCACGGCGCGCTGCCTCGTCCGCGACCTGTTCGCGCCAATGAGATTTGCCGCGCACGTCCGAGTGGCCAAGGCGTTACACCGCAATCATACGGACAAAATTGCCATGCGCTTGTCCAGATCGTCCGGCTAGGTTGGCCTCATGTGTAGCAAGTACGATCCGCAGCACGAGGCGGAGGCGGCGATGAAGCGCGCCGCGGCGTCCGAAGGCGCCGACCGGCAAAGACTGATCGAACTGGCGCTGGCATGGCATCAGCTCGCCCGCGATCGGCGCGATGAGCGGGCAGACTGAGCGCGCCCTGCGCATCCGCCCCCGACCTGCTCCGGTACCAACCGCATCCGTTGCACCTGATTCACGAGAAAAACCCCGTGCTCGGGGGACAAGCACGGGGCTCTTCGAGGCCGACCGGGGCTGGTAGGTCGGCACCACTCGATTTCGTGAGATCAAACGTGCAGGTTGTAAGCTCGTTCCGCGATGCTTGGGATTATTGTCGTGCCGCACTCGGTGCGATGCGCCTTGGCGGCTGATCCTGATCCGGCTCGACCACCGCATGATGCCATGCGGAGAGAGGCGACGGCTGCTTCAGTCAGACGCCGCGATCGATGTCTACCGGCTTCGGTCCATGCACATGATCTTGCGGGCATGATCGGTACATGACCGAATGAGGTTTCTGGTCGCTTCCACGCATCCATGCGTGAACGGCAACGACCCTTTGCTGTTGACTCGCCGCTGCGTCCGCAATCGAAGCCTGCACCATTTCAGCGCGTTTTGCGATCTCAACGGGGTTCACGTCCGTGACCGCGTCGATTGCCAAGAAGGACATTGCGGCGAGGGCAATCCCGGATGTGATGGCCATTCTTGTCCATTCGGTTGACGACATCACAAAGCCCTTCCACGTCTCATCTGCATGCCGGATAAGTAGGGCTCTGCTGTCTTCGGGACAGGCCTGCGCACGCGTTCTTGAAGTGCGACAGATTTGTAAAGCGTTGCCCGTCGTTTAGCCTTTGCTCGCGACGCGACCTCGGTCGGCGCTTCGAATCGGGCTTGACGATACGGAGATCGATCTTCGTTGCAGCAGGCTGGCGTTGGACCCAAGGCACTTTCCGAGCGTTGAATAAAACTCGGATTTGCCAAGACGCACATGGAGACCATTCAGGCCTATCTGGAACGCAAGCATGAGGAACTCAGGCTGTTGAATGAATGCCTGAGAAGTCCATTGCCTTTGTCCCCTCCGCAATCGGTCGACGAGGTCATCAAGGCTAAATTCCGGATCACTGCCGCACTGCGCGCCGACCACGAGCTGCGAGACTGGAAGGCGACGGAGACGGCGTGGTCGGCGACGGCGTGTCCTGCAAGCGGACCGTTCAGGTTCACTTACGACTATCAGCGCGCGGATCTCAGGGTGGTCGGTCCGTCATTCTATCAAGACGAGAGCGGCTGCACCGGCCGGGCGGTCTACACCGCCTCGGGCATGGCGGCGATCTCGGCGCTGCTGCTGGCCTCCGCAGCGGTCTTCGACAAGGCCGATATCCTGGTGATGCCAGGCTGCTACGGCGAGACGATCGAGTTGATCGAGCGTCTTGTCCCTCATTTGCGGCTTGTTACCTTGAAGGGACCGCCAGGCGATGCGCTGGCCCGGGCTGTCTCGCGCAGGATCTTGCTGCTGGATTCATGCATCCCGGCCGGCGCGTTCGAGGCGGTCCTTCGCGTTGATGCGTCCGGGCTGGACCTGCTGATCTTCGACACGACCTGTTTTGCCGGCGGATCGGGCCGCATCCGGCGGGCACTCCGATGGGCCCGGCGATGCCGGATTCCCGTCGTGATGGTCCGAAGCCATACCAAGCTGGATTCGCTCGGAGCGGAGTACGGCCGGCTCGGTTCTGCGGTCTTCGTCGACCCCGGCGAGAATGGCTCCGGTTCGTTTTTCGAGCACCTGGCGCGGGAAACAAGCGATGCCGTGCGCCTGCTCGGCGGCGCGGCACTGCCGGCGCACTTTCCGCCCTATGTGGGTACGGCGGCCTATTGGAAGCTGACAAGACGGCGCATCGCGGCGATCTTGCGCAACGGCCGGCGCATGAGCCGATATTTTGCGTCGGAGCTGGCGCCCCTTGCGGCCGAGCTGCACTTCAGCCACGGCCTCTATGTCACGCTCCGTGGCAAGCGCCCGCTCGATGAGGCCAGCGCACGGCGCGCGGCCGAACTGATGAGCCGTGACTTGAGCGGAGAGGGATTTCCGATTCGCCACGCTGGCAGCTTCGGCTTCGACTTCGCCGCAACCGAGTGGTTTCACCACGCGACCACGGATCGCTACAGCGTCCGGGTGGCCGTCCCGGATCTTCCGACGGAGCTCTGGGATGGTCTGACTGCGGCGATTGCCCGTTGGTGGGGGATGCATCAGGCTGATCTGGGCAACGGACGAAGGGGATTTCGTCGTCCCAAGGCGGTATCGCCAGCCAACTTTGACGACGATTTGAAGATTTGAACGTCGAGCCGGCACGGCTTGGCGATCCCGGCAGGACTCGAACCTGCAACCCGCGGAGTAGAAATCCGCTACTCTATCCAGTTGAGCTACGGGACCGTCTTGAGCCGCCCCGGTTTGGGGCCGGCTGTTCATCTACCATGCCAATATGAAAAATCTGGCGTTTCGCCAAGTCTGAACCGAACCGTTTTCCTCGCCCCCGCGACAAAGCGGAACGGTGGCATGTCAGGGTGCCGGGTCGAGCGGCAGCGGACTGGACGATGGATCACATCGCCGGGAACGCTGGCCAGCTTCCGGGACATGGGCGCCGGTCGACTGGCCCGGTATTGCTGCGCCATCAGGACGGCGTGCGCGGCGGTATCTCGACCAGTCTCCTCTGGGCTTGCCTTGCTATGGCGAATGCGACGTTTTGCACCTTTGGTTCCATCGCCATGAGTCCGTCACCTTTCCGCGCACTTCATCGCCGCCGCGGGCGCTCGTCCGCGATTTCCCGGGAGTCCATTATGATCGGTCTGGTTCGCGCCGTCACAATCTGCGCCACGCTGGCATTCGGCCTTGTGGCCGCGCAAGCCGCCGACAAGGCCTTCAAGCGCGACGATCTCGCTGATTCCGCGATCAAGCTGGAGGCGCAGATCAAGAGCGAGGCGGGGCCGGTCGCCAAGACCAGCGCGACGCTGCGCACCGACGCCGACGCCGCCTTCCGGCGCAACGACTATCGCACCGGCCTTTCGGTCCTCGGCCAGATCGCCGCGACCGCGCCCGAGGATGCCGGCAACTGGCTGCGGCTCGCCAAGGTCATTTTCCAGATCTCGCCGAAGAGCTCAAGCGAGCAGACCTTCCTCCTGGAGCGCGCCTCGACCGCCGCCTACATCGCCTACCTGCGCGCCGGCAATCCGGGCGAGGAGGCCGACGCGCTCGCCGTGCTCGGCAAGTCGCTCGCGGAACGGAAGCTGTGGCGGCCGGCGCTGGATGCGCTGCGGCTGTCGCTCGACATGCGCGAGGTCGCCGACGTCCGCGGCCAATATGAGAAGATGCGCGACGAGCACGGCTTCCGGCTGCTCGACTATACCGTGGATTCGGACTCGGCGAGCCCGCGCGCCTGCTTCCAGTTCTCGGAAGAGCTGGCCAAGCGCACCGATTTCGCGCCGTTCCTGGCGCTGGCGGGCCAGGACAAGCCGGCCTTGTCGGCCGAAGGCAAGCAGCTCTGTGTCGACGGGCTGAAGCACGGCGAGCGCTACAACATCAATCTGCGCGCCGGCCTGCCGTCGACGGTGAAGGAGGGGCTGCCGAAATCGGCCGAGTTCAACGTCTATGTGCGCGACCGCAAGCCCTTCGTGCGCTTCACCAGCCGCGCCTATGTGCTGCCCAGGACCGGCCAGCGCGGCATTCCCGTCGTCAGCGTCAACACGCCCGCGGTCAGCATCAACGTCTTCCGGATCGGCGACCGCAATCTGATCAACACGGTGGTCGACAGCGACTTTCAGAAAACGCTGTCGAAATATCAGCTCACCGATCTCGGCGACGAGCGCGGCGTGAAGGTCTGGTCCGGCGAGCTCGCGACCGCGACGACGCTGAACCAGGACGTCACCACGGCATTCCCGGTCGACCAGGCGCTTGGCGAGCTCCAGGCCGGCGTCTACGTGATGACCGCCGCGGCGAAGGGCCCGGGCTCCGACGACGACTACCAGCTCGCCACCCAATGGTTCATCGTCTCCGACCTCGGCGTCACAGCCTATTCCGGCAATGACGGCATCCACGTCTTCGTCAACTCGCTGGCCTCGACCGATCCGGTCGGCAAAGCCGAGGTGCGGCTGGTTGCCCGCAACAACGAGATCCTGGCCACGCGCAAGACCGACGACAGCGGCCACGTGCTGTTCGAGGCCGGTCTCGCGCGCGGCGAGGGCGGCCTGTCGCCGGCCTTGCTCACCGTTACAGGCGAGAAGGCCGACTACGCCTTCCTCAGCCTCAAGTCCTCCGCCTTCGACTTGTCCGATCGCGGCGTTGCGGGCCGTGCAGTGCCGGCGGGCGCCGATGCCTTCGTCTATGCCGAGCGCGGCGTCTACCGCTCCAGCGAGACCGTGTATCTCACGGCGCTGCTGCGTGACGGGCAGGGCAATGCGGTCACCGGCGGACCGCTGACGCTGGTGATCGAGCGTCCCGACGGCGTCGAATTCCGCCGCGCCGTGCTGGCCGACCAGGGCGCTGGCGGCCGCACCCTTGCCGTGCCGCTGAATTCGGCCGTGCCGACCGGGACCTGGCGGGTGCGCGCCTTCACCGATCCGAAGGGCTCGTCAGTCGGAGAGACCACTTTCATGGTCGAGGATTACGTCCCCGATCGGATCGAATTCGACTTGTCTGCCAAGGACAAGCTGATCAAAGCTAACGCTCCAGTGGAGCTTAAGGCGGACGGCCATTTCCTCTACGGTGCGCCGGCCTCCGGCCTCCAGCTCGAAGGCGACATGCTCGTGGCCCCCGCGAGCGAACGTCCGGGCTTTGCCGGCTACCAGTTCGGCGTCGCCGACGAGGAGACCACCTCGAACGAGCGCACGCCGCTGGAGAATCTGCCCGAGGCCGACGCCAATGGCGTTGCGACCTTCCCGGTGACGCTGGACAAGCAGCCGGCCTCGACGCGTCCGCAGGAGGCGCAGATCTTCGTCCGCATGGTCGAGACCGGGGGCCGCGCCGTCGAGCGCAAGCTTGTGCTGCCGGTCGCGCCGGCGACCGCGATGATCGGCATCAAGCCGCTGTTCGGCGACAAGAACGTCGCCGAGGGCGACAAGGCCGAGTTCGAGGTCGTGTTCGTCTCGCCCGAGGGGCAGACGCTTCGCCGCGACGGCCTACGCTACGAGCTCCTGAAAATGGAGTCGCGCTACCAGTGGTATCGCCAGAACAATTATTGGGAATACGAGCCGGTCAAGTCGACCTCGCGTGTCGCCAACGGTGAACTTGCGATCGCCGCCGACAAGCCGTCGCGGATTTCGCTGAGCCCACAACCCGGCCGCTACCGGCTCGACGTGAAGTCCAACGACGCCGACGGCCCGGTGACCTCGGTCCAGTTCGATGTCGGCTGGTATTCGGAGGGCAGCGCCGATACGCCGGATCTGTTGGAGACCTCGATCGACAAGCCGCAATATTCCTCCGGCGACACCATGACGGTGTCGGTCAACGTCCGCAGCGCCGGCAAGCTCACCATCAACGTGCTCGGCGACCGCCTGCTGACGACGCAGACGATCGACGTCAAGGAAGGCACCGCGCAGGTGAAGCTCGCGGTCGGCAAGGACTGGGGCACTGGTGCCTATGTGGTCGCAACGCTCCGCCGTCCGCTCGACGCCGCCGCGCAGCGCATGCCGGGCCGGGCGATCGGGCTGAAATGGTTCGGCATCGACAAGCAGACCCGCACGCTCCAGGTGAAGCTGACGCCGCCGGCGCTGATCCGGCCGAATGCGACGCTGAAAATCCCGGTCAAGCTCGACGGGCTCAATCCGGGTGAGGACGCCAAGGTCGTAATATCGGCGGTCGATGTCGGCATCCTCAACCTCACCAATTACAAGCCGCCGGCGCCGGATGATTACTATCTCGGCCAGCGCCGCCTGACCGCGGAGATCCGCGATCTCTACGGGCAGCTGATCGACGGCATGTCGGGCACGCGCGGCCAGATCAAGTCCGGTGGCGATGCCGGTGCGGCCGAGCTCCAGGGCTCGCCGCCGGCGCAAAAGCCGCTCGCGCTCTATTCCGGCATCGTCACCGTTGGCGCTGACGGCACGGCCGAAGTGAGCTTCGATATTCCGGAGTTCGCCGGCACCGCGCGCGTGATGGCGGTGGCGTGGACCGCGACGAAACTCGGCCGCGCCAACACCGACGTCGTGATCCGCGACCCCGTGGTGCTGACCACGACCCTGCCGCGCTTCCTGCTCAATGGCGACCGCGGCACGGTCAATCTCGAGATCGACAATGTCGAGGGCCAGGCCGGCGACTACGTCATCAACGTGAAGACGGGCGGCCCGGTCAAGATGACCGGCAATCCCGCAACCACGGTCAAGCTCGCCGCCAAGCAGCGCAACTCGTTCTCGCTGGCGCTGGATGCGACCGCAGCCGGGCAGGCGACGCTCGATGTCGACATCAAGGGCCCGAATGGCCTGGCACTCGCGCGCCACTATGCGCTCGACGTCAAGGCGGCGACGCAGGTGCTGGCGCGGCGTTCGATCCGGACGCTTGCCAAGGGCGAGAGCCTGACGCTGACCTCGGACATGTTCTCCGACCTCGTGCCGGGCACCGGCAGCGTCTCGGTCTCGGCGAGCCTGTCGACGGCGCTCGATGCGGCGACGATCCTCAAAGCGCTCGACCGCTATCCCTATGGCTGCTCGGAGCAGATCACCAGCCGCGCCATGCCGCTGCTCTACGTCAATGACCTCGCGGCCGGTGCGCATCTCGCCATGGACACCGAGGTTGACCAGCGCATCCGCGACGCGATCGAGCGTCTCTTGGCGCGCCAGGGCTCGAACGGCTCGTTCGGCCTGTGGTCGGCGGGCGGCGACGATGCCTGGCTCGACGCCTATGTGACGGACTTCCTGACCCGCGCCCGTGAAAAGGGCTTTGCGGTGCCGGACGTCCTGTTCAAGAACGCGCTCGACCGCATCCGCAACTCCGTGGTCAACGGCAACGAGCCGGAGAAGGACGGCGGCCGCGATCTCGCCTATGGGCTGTATGTGCTCGCACGCAATGGCGCAGCGCCGATCGGCGATCTCCGCTACCTCGCCGACACCAAGCTGAGCAATCTCGCGACACCCATCGCGAAGTCGCAGCTCGCGGCGGCGCTGGCGCTGGTCGGTGACCGCAACCGTGCGGAGCGCGTCTATGGCGCCGCGCTCGACAGCCTCGCGCCAAAACCCGTGCTGGAGTTCGGCCGTACCGATTACGGTTCGCAGCTCCGCGATGCCGCAGCACTCGTATCGCTCGCCAGCGAAGGCAATGCGCCGAAGGCGACGCTGACGCAGGCGGTGGCGCGGGTCGAGACCGCGCGCGGGCTGACGCCCTACACCTCCACGCAGGAGAATGCGTGGCTGGTGCTGGCGGCACGGGCGCTGGCGAAAGAAAACCTTTCGATCGAGGTCGACGGCCAGCCGGTCAAGACCGCGCTCTATCGCAGCTACAAGGCGGATACGCTCAGCGGCAAGCCGCTGAAGATCACCAACACCGGCGATGCGCCGGTTCAGGCGGTGGTCTCGGTGTCGGGCTCGCCGGTGACGCCGGAACCGGCCGCATCGAACGGCTTCAAGATCGAGCGCAATTACTTCACGCTCGATGGCAAGCCGGCCGACATCAGCAAGGTCAAGCAGAACCAGCGCTTCGCGGTGGTGTTGAAGATCACCGAGGCGAAGCCGGAGTACGGCCACATCATGGTGTCCGACTATCTCCCGGCCGGCCTCGAGATCGACAATCCGAAGCTGGTGTCGTCGGGCGACAGCGGCACGCTGGACTGGATCGAGGATGGCGAGGAGCCTGAAGACACCGAGTTCCGCGACGACCGCTTCACCGCGGCGGTGGATCGGGCGTCGGACTCCAAGTCGGTCTTTACCGTCGCCTATGTCGTGCGCGCGGTCTCGCCCGGCAAATACGTGCTGCCGCAGGCCTATGTCGAGGACATGTACAATCCCTCGCGCTACGGACGGACCGGCACGGGCAGCGTCGAGGTGCGGGCGGCGAAGTGAGTGATGGATGAGCGAGGCTGAGCGCATTTCTCGTCATTCCGGGATGGTCCGAAGGACCAGACCCGGAATCTCGAGATTCCGGGTTCGGCTCTTCGAGCCGCCCCGGAATGACGGCAGCGGAGCAGGGCGCACGACCATGCGTTCTCTCTCTGCCGGCGCGTTTGCCTTCATCCTCACCATCGTCGGCTTCGTCGCCTGGGTCTATTCGCTCGGTCCGCTCCCTCTCGACGAGGCGCGGCAGGTCTCCACCACAATCGTCGATCGCAACGGCAAGCTGCTGCGCGCCTATGCGATGGCCGACGGGCGCTGGCGATTGCCGGTCGATGCCAGGACGAGCGTCGACCCGACCTATCTCAAGCTGCTGCTGGCCTATGAGGACCAGCGCTTCTACGCCCACGATGGCATCGACCCGCTGGCGCTGGGCCGGGCCGCCTTGCAGCTTGCGACGCGCGGCCACATCGTCTCGGGCGGCTCGACCATCACCATGCAGCTGGCGCGGCTGATGGAGCCGCGGCGACAGCGCTCGCTTTACGCAAAGCTGCGGCAGATGGTGCGCGCAATCGAGCTGGAGCGCAGCTTGAGCAAGGATGAGATCCTCGATCTCTACCTCGCGCTTGCACCCTACGGCGGCAATCTCGAAGGCATCCGCGCGGCCTCGATCGCCTATCTCGGCAAGGAGCCGAAGCGGCTGTCGCTGGCCGAGGCCGCGCTGCTGGTCGCGCTACCGCAATCGCCGGAGACGCGCCGGCTCGACCGCCATCCCGAGGCTGCCCGCATCGCGCGCGATCGCGTGCTCGATCGCATGGTCGGAGAGCATCAGGTCAGCCTCGAGGATGCGAAGCAGGCCAAGGCCGTTCCCATTCCGAAGCTGCGCAAGCCGATGCCGATCCTGGCGCCGCATGCGTCCGACACCGCGCTTTCGGTCGTGAAGGACACGCCGGTCATCAAGCTGACGCTGGATGCGAACTTGCAGAAGGTGCTGGAGCCGCTGGCGCATGACCGCGCCATTGCGCTCGGGCCGAACATTTCGGTCGGCATCATCGTCGTCGACAACGAGAGTGGCGACGTGCTCGCACGCGTCGGCTCTGCCGATTATTTCGACGAGCACCGGGCAGGGCAGGTCGACATGACCCGCGCCATCCGCTCGCCGGGGTCGACACTGAAGCCGTTCATCTATGGACTCGCATTCGAGGACGGCTTCGTGCATCCGGAGAGCCTGATCGACGACCGCCCGGTGCGCTTCGGCTCCTACGCGCCGGAAAATTTCGACATGACGTTCCAGGGCACGGTGCCGGTCCGGAAGGCGCTGCAATTGTCGCTGAACGTGCCGGCGATCGTGCTGCTCGACCGCGTCGGCTCCAGCCGGCTGGCCTCGCGGCTGCGTCAGGCCGGCGGCAATCTCGTGCTGCCCAAGGACGAGGCGCCGGGCCTCGCCATGGGCCTTGGCGGCGTCGGCGTAACGCTCCAGGACCTCACCCAGCTCTATACGGGTTTCGCACGGCTCGGCACCACCAAGCCGCTGCGCGAGGTCATGGCCGCCAAGGATGACCGCGAACCGTTGCGGTTGCTGGATCAGGTTGCGGCCTGGCAGGTCGGCAACGTGCTGCTGGGTACGCCGCCGCCGGAAAATGCCGCTCACAACCGCATCGCGTTCAAGACAGGCACCTCCTACGGCTATCGCGACGCCTGGTCGGTCGGGTTCGACGGCCGCATGACCATTGGCGTCTGGGTCGGCCGGCCCGACGGGGCGCCGGTTCCGGGCCTGATCGGTCGCGTCGCCGCAGCTCCCATCCTGTTCGACGCCTTTGCCCGGACCGGCAAGACGCTGGCCCCGCTGCCGAAGCCGCCAAAGGGAACCCTGGTGGCCAGCAACGCCAAGCTGCCGCTGCCGCTGAAGCGGTTCCGCCCGGTCGGGGAACTGGTGCGGACCGGCGGTGAACAGGCGCTGCACATCCAGTTTCCGCTGAACGGCTCACGGATCGACGTCGATCGCTCGGGCGGGGCAGAGGCGGCCGCCATGCCCGTGAAAGTCGCCGGCGGCGTCCTGCCCATGACCATCATGGTTAACGGCACCGCGCTTGGCGAGATCGACGGCCGTCGCCAGCGCCTGATCGATCCGCCCGGTCCGGGCTTTGCGCGGCTCACCGTCATCGACGCCACTGGCGCCGCGGACACAGTTGTCATTCGAATTCAATGACCCTGCCTTAAGCGGTTGTGGCGATGGCGGTTTCAGCGTAAGCGGAACCAATGGCCGAGACCTATCCAACTCCCCGTTTTGGAGCGCCCCGCGAGTCGAAATCACCCGTGAATCCGGGCAGCGGACTGGTGCGCATGCTCGATATCGTCACGGCCAGTCACGCCCGCGCGGTCGGCTTCATGGTGCTCTGCGCGCTGCTGCTCTTCCTGCCGGGGTTCTTCACCATCCCGCCTGTTGACCGCGATGAGGCGCGCTTCGCCCAGGCCACCAAGCAGATGGTCGAGAGCGGCGACTATGTCGACATCCGCTTCCAGGAGGACGTCCGTTACAAGAAGCCCATCGGCATCTACTGGTTGCAATCGGCCGCGGTTGAAGCCGCCTCGGCACTCAAGCTGCCGAAGGCCGAATTGCGGATCTGGGTCTACCGGGTGCCATCGCTGATCGGGGCAATCGGCGCGGTGTTGATGACCTATTGGGCGGCGCTCGGTTTCGTCACACGGCGCGCCGCTGTTCTGGCTGCGCTCCTGATGTGTGCTTCCGTGCTGCTCGGGGTCGAGGCGCGGCTCGCCAAGACCGACGCGATGCTGCTGTTCTGCGTGGTCGCCGCGATGGGCGCGATGGCGCGGGCCTATCTGTCGTGGCAGCGGGCCGAGGACGAGACGCATCCGCCCTGGAGCTGGCCCGCGATCTTCTGGACCGCACTTGCCGTCGGCATCCTGATCAAGGGCCCGCTGATCCTGATGTTCGCCGGCCTGACCATCGTCGCGCTCGCGATCCTGGACCGCGACGCCTCCTGGCTGTGGAAGCTGCGGCCGCTCTGGGGCCTGATGTGGATGCTGGTGCTGGTGCTGCCCTGGTTCGTCGCGATCTTCTGGCGCGCGGGCGATGCCTTCTTCGCCGATTCCGTCGGCGGCGACATGCTGAGCAAGTTAGGGGCCCAGGAATCCCATGGCGCGCCGCCCGGACTTTACCTGGCGCTGTTCTGGATCACCTTCTGGCCGGGCGCACCGCTCGCGGCGATGGCGGCGCCCGCGGTGTGGCGCGCACGGCGCGAGCCCGGCGCGCAATTCCTGCTGGCCTGGCTGATCCCCTCCTGGATCGTGTTCGAGGCGGTCCTGACCAAGCTGCCGCATTACGTGCTGCCGCTATACCCCGCGATCGCGATCCTCACCGTCGGCGCGCTGGAGCGGCGGGTGCTGTCGCGGTCCTGGCTGATGCGCGGCTCAGCCTGGTGGTTCGCGATTCCCGCGGCCGCTTCGGTCATTGCAGTGGTCGGCGCGGTGATATTGACGCGGCAGCCGGCTTTCGTGGCCTGGCCGTTCATCGCGGCGTCGCTGATCTTCGGCCTGTTCGCCTGGTGGCTCTACGACAACAACCGCGCCGAGCGCTCGCTGCTCAACGCGCTGGTCGCGGCCCTGATGCTGGCGGTGACGGTCTACGGCATCGTGCTGCCGTCGCTGACCCCGCTGTTTCCGAGCATCGAGATCGCACGCGCGCTTCGCAACGTCACCTGTGTCGGGCCGAAGGCGGCTGCTGCCGGCTATCACGAACCGAGCCTGGTCTTTCTGACGGGCACCCAGACGCTGCTCACGGACGGTTCCGGCGCAGCGGACTTCCTCAGGCAAGGAAGCTGCCGTTTTGCGCTGATCGAGCAGCGCTCGGAGCGCAGCTTCGTGCAGCGCGCCGAGGCGATCGGGTTGCGCTACAAGGTCGGCACGCGCATCGACGGCTATAATTTCTCGCAAGGGCGTGCGATCTCGATCTCGATCTTCCGCTCGGAAGGTACCGAGTAGGGATGCCTGCCTCGACCGACATCACGCCGCGTGCGAGCTATCCCGCGCAACTGCTCGCGGTGTCAGGGCGTGCGCTGGCGCAGCTTGTCCGTGCGCCCTCGCATTCACGGCGCGCCATGGCCGCCCGCACGCTGGCGCGGCATTCGCTGTGGCTCAGCGCAGCAGGCGCGGCCGTGATCATCGTGCTGATGGTTGCGTTCGACCTGACCGAGATCCAGTTGATGCCGGCGCGCGGCACGCCAAGCCTGTGGCCGATCCGCATCCTCACCGATTTCGGCAAGGATGAGTACGTGCTCTCGGTGCTCGGGGGTGCACTGGTTGTCCTGGCGCTCGTTGCAGCGGGATTGCACGGCCCCCGCCGCACCCTGCTGCTCGGTCTCGGCACACGGCTCCAGTTCGTGTTTCTATCTGTTGCCCTGTCCGTGTTCGTCACCGAGATCCTGAAATACCTTATCGGGCGCGGGCGTCCGTTCGTCGGCGGCACGGCCAATCCGTTCAACTTCATACCTTTCGAGGGGACGGGGGCCTATGCCAGCCTGCCGTCGGGCCATGCGGTGACGGCGTTCGCGCTGGCCTTTGCAGTCTCGGCGCTATGGCCGCGGCTGCGCGTGTTCATGTTCACTTACGCAATCGTGATCCTGTTGACCCGCCTGGTGCTGCTCGCACATCACCCGAGCGACGTCGTGGCCGGTGCCTTGGTCGGCATGGTCGGCGCCATGGCGGTCCGTTATTGGTTTGCCGCGCGGCGGCTCGCTTTCGTCATTCGTGCCGACGGCACCATCGTGGCGCTTCCGGGGACGGTCTCGGGCCGCCTCAAAAGGGTTGCCCGCGGGGCATCCGCCCCATAAAAGCGGCTGCCTGCCGGGGTCGCCGGTTCCTCAGGGGTAGGCCAATTCCAACCACGAGCCTCGATTTGTCGTCGTCCCAGCCTTCGGTTTCCATCGTCGTTCCCGTGCGCAACGAAGCCGACAACATCGCGCCGCTGATCGCGGAGATCGGGGCGGCACTCGACGGCCGCTGGCCCTACGAGATCATCTACGTCAACGATGGCTCGACGGACGCGACCGGGGAGCGGCTCGCGTCCGTCATGGCGCAGCGGGGCAATTTGCGGCAGCTTCGCCACGCCAGATCGACCGGCCAGTCGGCGGCGGTGCGCAGCGGCGTGCGCGCGGCGCGCGGGACGATCGTGGCGACGCTCGACGGCGACGGCCAGAACAATCCGGCGTTCCTGCCGGACCTGATCGCGGCGGTCGAGAAAGGCAGCAACGTCGGACTTGCCGCGGGACAACGCGTCGGGCGCAAGGATACCGGCTTCAAGAAATTCCAGTCTCGGGTGGCGAACGGGGTCCGCAACGCGATCCTGAAGGACGGCACGCGCGACACCGGCTGCGGGTTGAAGGCCTTCCGGCGCGAGGTCTTCCTGATGCTGCCCTATTTCGACGGGCTGCATCGTTTCCTGCCGGCGCTGGTTCGGCGCGAAGGCTACGAGATCGCCTATGTGGACGTGATCGACCGGCCGCGTCACTCCGGCGTGTCAAACTACGGTTTCTTCGACCGGCTGTGGATCGGCATCATGGATCTCGCCGGCGTGTGGTGGCTGATCCGCCGCAAGAAGCCGACGCCAGATGTGACTGAGGTGAAGGCATGATCATACAAATCGGTCAGGCGCTGAGCAACTATCTCTACGACGTCTTCGTCGCCAAATTCGACTTTTGGCTGGCGTTCGGCCTCGTTGCGCAGCTGTTCTTCACCGCGCGCTTTCTCGTGCAGTGGATCGCAAGCGAACGCGCGGGCAACAGCGTGGTGCCGATGGCGTTCTGGTTCTGCTCGATGGGCGGCGGGCTGATGACGCTGGTCTACGGCGTCGTGAAGCGCGAGCCCGTCATCATCCTCGGACAGGCGCTCGCGACCATCATCTACATCCGAAACATCATGCTGATCTGGAAGAACCGCGGCAGCGCCTCGAAGACGCTGGATCGCTGATTCCGTTATCGCGGCAACGCCGCCGCGCGGGCAGGGCGGCTTGATCGGCCTCGTGCGCCGATTAAGGCTCGCCGGCGATTGCCGCGTTCCGAGGCGAGATGCCTCGTGAGCGGGCTCACATTGCCGCGGTGAGGGCAGCGAAGCCGCGATCGAGATCCGCCTTGAGGTCGTCGACGTTTTCGAGGCCGATGTGCAGACGCAGCGTCGGGCCGCCGGGCGCCCACTTGGTCGCGGTGCGATAGGCGTCGCAGTCGAAGGGAATCGCGAGGCTCTCGAAGCCGCCCCAGGAAAAACCCATGCCGAACAGCTTGAGCGTGTCGAGCATGGCGTCGACCGCCTTCTGCGGGGCCGGCTTCAGCACAATGCTGAACAGGCCGGACGCACCGGTGAAATCGCGCTTCCAGATGGCGTGGCCGGGATCGGTTTCGAGCGCGGGATGCAGCACGCGCGCGACCTCGGGCCGCGTGGCCAGCCAGCGCGCCATCTCCAGGCCCGAACGGTGATGCTGCGCGAGCCGCACCGAGAGCGTGCGCAGTCCGCGCAGCGCGAGGAAAACATCGTCGGGGCCGGCGCAGACGCCGAGCAGGCGGATGCCTTCGGCAATCTGCGGCCAGGCCTTGGCGTTGGCCGAGACGGTGCCGAACATGATGTCGGAATGCCCGCCGATATACTTGGTGGCGGCCTGCATGCTGATGTCGACGCCCTGTTCGAGCGAGCGGTGATAGAGCGGTGTCGCCCAGGTGTTGTCGTCGATGACGAGCGCGCCGCGCGCATGGGCGACCTCGGCAATGGCGCGGATATCAGGCATCTCGAACGACTGCGAGCCCGGCGCCTCCACCAGAACGGCACGGGTGTTGGGCTTGAAGAGCTTTTCGATGCCGGCGCCGATCAGTGGATCGAAATAGCTGGTCTCGACGCCGTAGCGGGTCAGCATGCCGTTGCAGAAATTGCGCGACGGCCGGTAGACGTTGTCGCAGACCAGGATGTGGTCGCCGGTCTTCAGCACCGAGAGCAGGGTGGTCGAGATCGCCGACAGCCCCGACGGCACGATGCCGACGCCGGCGCATTGCGCCCCCTCCAGCGCCATCAGCGTCTCCTGGAACGCCTTGGTGGTGGGGGAACCGTGGCGGCCATACGTGAACTCGCCGCGATGGGCGTGCAGGTCCTCGGCAGTCGGATAGAGCACGGTCGAACCATGGAAGACCGGCGGATTGACGAACCCCTTCTGCGCCTTGGTGTCGCGGCCGGAGGTGACCAGCCGGGTCTCGGCGTGCTGCTGCGAGGGGTGCGAGGAATCCATGCGTCTGCTTTCAAAACTGCGTTTCCGCCGGACGCGTGCGGCGCCCGCGAGCCGGCTGGTGGCCGCTGTCGTTAATAACAGAACACAGAAGAGTCCCGTCAACCCCTTGACCCGGCTCCCCAGTCGTTCTGAGATGCGCAGGTGCTATTCAGTCGCCGCATGTTGAGGGGCCTGCCGCGACCTTCGATCCATCGTCTGACCGAACCATGTGCCACAGCCACAACGGCCGGCGCCTGCGACGGGGATTAAGGTAAGGCCTCCCGGGATCGGCGAGTGTTCGGCAAGGTTTTCCAGCATGACTCTTGCAAGGCCGGTCTTTGGTACGACCGGTCCCGGCGGAGACGATCCTGAGACAACGTTCCTGACCTTGAGACGATTTTGAAAGGCCCAAAGCCCATGAAACGCGTAACCCTGGCTATCACTCTTGCTCTCGCCGCCGGCCTGACCGCCCAAGCCGCCGATGCGCAAACGCTCAAGACCGTCAAGGACCGAGGCATGCTGTCCTGCGGCGTGAGCCAGGGCCTGCCGGGCTTCTCCTCGCCCGACGACAAGGGCAACTGGACCGGCCTCGACGTCGATCTCTGCCGTGCGGTGGCGGCCGCCATCTTCAACGATCCGACCAAGGTCAAGTACGTGCCGCTGTCCGCCAAGGACCGCTTCACGGCGCTGCAATCCGGCGAAGTCGACGTGCTCTCGCGCAACACCACCTGGACCATCTCGCGCGATACGTCGCTCGGCGCCAACTTCACCGGCGTCACCTATTATGACGGCCAGGGCTTCATGGTGAAGAAGTCACTCAAGGTGAATTCGGCGCTCGAGCTCAACAGCGCATCGGTCTGCGTCCAGACCGGCACCACCACCGAGCAAAATCTCGCCGACTACTTCAAGGCCAACAACATGAAGTACGAGGTGATCGCGTTCGCCACCAACGACGAAACCGTCAAGGCCTATGAAGCCGGCCGCTGCGACGTCTTCACCACCGACCAGTCCGGCCTGTACGCCAACCGCCTCAAGCTCGCCAATCCCAACGAACACATGGTGCTCCCGGAAATCATCTCGAAGGAGCCGCTCGGACCGATGGTGCGCCACGGCGATGACCAGTGGTTCGACATCGTGAAATGGACGCTGTTCGCGATGATCACCGCTGAGGAGCTCGGCGTGACCTCGAAGAACGTCGACGAGAAGGCCAAGATGGAGAATCCGGAGCTGAAGCGCGTGCTCGGCACCGATGGCAATTTCGGCGAACAGCTCGGCCTGACCAAGGACTGGGTGGTCCGGATTACGAAGGCGGTCGGCAATTACGGCGAGGTGTTCGATCGTAACGTCGGCGCCGGCTCGCCGCTTGCGATCAATCGCGGTCTCAATAATCTCTGGAACAAGGGCGGTCTCCAGTACGCGCCGCCAATCCGCTGATCCCGCTCGATCCGCGGCTCGCGGCGATGAGCACCGAAGCCCGCAAACCGCCGGCCCAGATCGCGCTGAAGATCAGGCGGATCCTGGGCGGCAAGGCAGGCTGGAACGGCGTTGCCGTCCAGTTTGCCTTCGCGGCGATCCTGGGCTGGATCGGCTATGAGATCGTCTCCAACGCCCGCGCCAACCTGGAAAACCAGCATATCGCGGCCGGCTTCGGCTTCCTCCGCAACAATGCCGGTTTCGACGTCAACCAGACCCTGATCTCCTACACCGGCTCGGACACGTTCCTGCGCGTTTTCGTGGTCGGGCTCCTGAACACGCTCGTGGTCTCGGTGGTCGGCATCGTCTTCGCCACCGTGATCGGCTTCATCGTCGCGCTGTGCCGGCTGTCGCCCAACTGGCTGCTGTCGCGCGTCGGCGAGATCTATGTCGAGATCATCCGCAACCTGCCACTGCTGTTCCAGATCCTGTTCTGGTACCTGGCGGTGCTCGCGGCCTTGCCCAACCCGCGGCAGAGCATTTCGCTGCTCGGCATTGCCTTCATCAGCAATCGTGGCCTCGTCGTTCCGAGCCCGATCGGCGAGAGCGGCTTCGCGCCGTTTCTGGCGATGCTGGCGTTTGGCATCGTCGCCTCGCTGGCGCTCCGTTTCCACGCGCGGCGCGCGCTGTTTCAGGAAGGCCGGATGATCCGCATCTGGCCCTCCGTGCTGGGGCTGCTGTTCGGGCTGCCGCTCCTCAGCACGCTGGTGTTCGGTCTGCCCTTCACCTTCGAGCTGCCGCAGCTCAGGGGCTTCAACTTCGCCGGCGGCTCGCGGATCATTCCGGAGTTCGTCGCGCTGACGGTGGCGCTGTCGACGTATACCGCGGCCTTCATTGCCGAGATCGTGCGCGCCGGCATCCTGTCGGTCCACCAGGGGCAGATGGAGGCGGGAGCCTCACTCGGCCTCAGCCGCGGCGCCACGCTGCGGCTGATCGTCATACCGCAGGCGATGCGCGTGATCGTACCGCCGCTGACCAACCAGTACCTCAACCTCACCAAGAATTCCTCGCTGGCGGTCGCGATCGGCTATCCCGACCTCGTCTCCGTGTTCGCCGGCACCTCGCTGAGCCAGACCGGGCAGGCGATCGAGATCATCGCCATGACGATGGGCGTCTATCTCTTGATCTCGCTCCTCACCAGCGCCGTCATGAGCGTCTACGGTTGGCGCGTCAGCCGGAGTCTGGGCGCATGAGCGATATCACCTCGTCCAGCTTCGTCCGCCGGGACCTGCTCACCGAGCGTCCGGCGCCGGTGAAGACCACGGGCTTCATTGGCCTCGTTCGCACCCGCCTGTTCAACTCGCCGACCAACATCCTGCTCACGATCATCGGCGCATTGCTGCTGTGGTTCACCATCGTTCCCAGCGTCAGGTTCCTCGTCGTCGATGCGGTCTGGAGCGGCAAGGACCGCACGGCGTGCCTCGCCGAGAACGCCGGCTTCGCGGTGGGGGCCTGCTGGCCCTACATCCAGGCCAAGCTCCCGCAGTTGATCTACGGCTTCTATCCCGAGGCCGAGCGCTGGCGGGTCAACCTCACGCTGTTGCTTGCGGTCGTCCTGCTGTTGCCGCTGCTCATTCCGCGTCTGCCAGCGAAGGGGCTCAACGCCGGCTTGTTCTTCCTCGCCTTTCCGGTGGTCGCATTCTTCCTGCTGCACGGCGGCGGTATCAAAGGCTTCGGCCTGAGCTGGACGGCGGGCCTGCTGGAATTGTTCGACGACAGCATCATCAACGCCGGACAGGTCCTGCTCGGTCTCAGCAAGACCTCGGCCATCGGGCCGCTGCTGTGGATCGTCGGCCAGCTGATCGTGCTGGTCGGCACCGCGATCTCCTGGCTGATCTTCCCGCTGACCTGGCTGCGCGACCAGATCCAGGGCACAGGGCAGTCGGTCTGGTTGGATTTCGCCATCACGGCCGCGATCGTCTCCCTGATCGGCTTCGTTCTCGGCGGCGGCGTTCGCACCGGTGGGCGGGCTCTGGCCTCCTGCATCGCCACCTTCGTGGCCATCGCCGTCGTGATTAAGCTGATGGACCTCGATCACGGCGGTCTGTCGATCGTGACGACGAATCTGTGGGGCGGGCTTCTGGTGACCCTGGTGGTCTCCGTCACCGGCATCGTCACCTCGCTGCCGATCGGTATCGCGCTGGCGCTCGGCCGCCGCTCCACCATTCCGCTGATCCGGATCTTCTCGATCGCCTTCATCGAATTCTGGCGCGGCGTGCCGCTCATCACCGTGCTGTTCTTCGCGACCTACATGCTGCCGTTGTTCCTGCCCGGCAATTTCACCGTCGACGGTCTCGTCCGCGCACTGATCGGCATTGCGCTGTTCACGGGCGCCTACCAGGCCGAGAACGTCCGCGGCGGGCTGGCCGCGATTCCGCGCGGGCAGGGGGAGGCGGCCGCGGCCCTGGGGTTGTCCTGGTGGAAGACGACCTCGCTGATCGTGCTGCCGCAGGCGCTGCGCCACGTCATTCCGAACCTCGTCAACAGCTTCATCTCGCTGTTCAAGGACACCTCCCTGGTCTCGATCGTGGCGCTGTTCGATCTGCTCGGCTCGCTCCGGGCATCGTTCTCGGACCCGAAATGGTCGACGCCGTCGACCGCGTTCACCGGATTTGCCTTTGCCGGCATCATTTACTTCATCTTCTGCTTCGGAATGTCGCGCTACTCCCTGTTCGTCGAGCGCCGCCTCAACGCCCACCGCCGCAACTGATCGAGCTCATCATGTCCGACCCCATCGTCAAGATCTCCGGCCTGAACAAATGGTATGGCGAATTTCACGTGCTGCGCGACATCGACCTCGAGGTCAAGAAGGGCGAGCGCATCGTGATCTGCGGCCCCTCAGGCTCCGGCAAATCGACGCTGATCCGCTGCATCAATGCGCTGGAGGAATTCCAGGAGGGCGAGATCGTCGTCGACGGCATCGCGCTCGGGCCGAACCTCAAGCACATCGATGCGGTGCGCCGCGAGGTCGGCATGGTGTTCCAGAGCTTCAATCTGTTTCCGCATCTGACCGTGCTGGACAATTGCACGCTGGCGCCGATCTGGGTGCGCAACATCCCCAAGAGGGACGCCGAGGCGACCGCAATGAAATTCCTGGAGCGGGTCAAGATCCCGCATCAGGCCAACAAGTTTCCGGGGCAGATGTCCGGCGGCCAGCAGCAGCGCGTCGCGATCGCCCGTGCACTGACGATGAATCCGAAGGTCATGCTGTTCGACGAGCCGACCTCGGCGCTCGATCCCGAAATGGTCAAGGAGGTGCTCGACACCATGGTCGACCTCGCCGAGGAGGGCATGACCATGCTGGTCGTGACCCACGAGATGGGCTTCGCCCGCGAGGTCGCCAACCGCGTGGTGTTCATGGATGCGGGCCAGATCATCGAGGCCAACACGCCCAACGAGTTCTTCGCCGCGCCCCAGCACGCGCGCACGAAACTGTTCCTGAGCCAGATCCTGCGGTAGGGGGAGTAGCGAATGGCGAGTAGCGAATACGGCGCTATCATTCGCTATTCGCCACGCACCATTCGCCTCTAGACGAACGGCGGCTTGATGTTGCTGCGCTTCTCCAGCCATTCCGGCACGGGCAGGTTCTTGGCGCGCATGAAGTCGGCATTGAACAGCTTCGACTGATAGCGGCTGCCGGAATCGCAGAGCACGGTCACGATCGTCTTGCCGGGCCCGAGCTGCTTGGCAAGGCGTATCGCGCCGACGACGTTGATGCCGGTGGAGCCGCCGAGGCAGAGACCCTCGTGCTGGAGCAGCTCGTAGATGACGGTCACGGCTTCGGCGTCGGGAATGAGATAGGACTCGTCGACCTTCGCGGTCTCGACGATCGCAGTCGCGCGGTTGAGGCCGATGCCTTCGGTGATCGAGCCGCCCGGCGTCGCCTTGGCCTCGCCGGTCCTGAAATACTCGAACATGCCCGCACCATGCGGATCGGCGCATGCGATCCGGACGGCCTGGTTCTTCTCCTTCAGATAGCGGCTGACGCCGGCGAGCGTGCCGCCACTGCCGACCGAGCAGACGAAGCCGTCGACCTTGCCGCCGGTCTGCTCCCAGATCTCGGGCCCCGTGGACTCGTAATGCGCCTTGGCATTGTCGAGGTTGTTCCACTGGTCGGCGAACAGCACGCCGTTGGGCTCGGTCTTGCGCAGCTCGTCGGCGAGCCGCCGGCCGACATGCTGGTAGTTGTTGGGATTGGCGTAGGGGAGGGCCGGCACCTCGATCAGCTCGGCGCCGCACAACGTCAGAAAGTCCTTCTTCTCCTGGCTCTGCGTCTCCGGGATCACGATCAGCGTGCGGTAGCCGCGGGCGCTCGCCACGACGGCCAGCCCGATTCCGGTATTGCCGGCGGTCGCTTCCACCACGAGGCCTCCCGGCTTGAGCTCGCCGCGCTTTTCCGCCTCCAGGATCATCCATTTGCCGGCGCGGTCCTTCACCGACTGGCCCGGATTCATGAACTCGGCCTTGCCCAGGATGGTGCAGCCGGTCAGTTCGGAGGCGTGTTTGAGCTTGATGAGCGGGGTGTTGCCGATGGCTTCGACAACGTCGTTTTTGATGGTCATGTCAGGCAATTACCGGCTGGTTCACAAGATGGGCGCGACCCTAAAGTAGGGTCGCTGGCCTTACAAGCGACCCTTGCAAGCCTCATCCCGCAAACTCTTATTGCTGCTTTGCGAAGATGACCTGCCGGACGTCGATATTCCCGGACAGGAATCCGGCCTCGCAATAGGAGAGGTAGTATTCCCACAGCCGCCGGAACCGGTCGTCGAAACCGAGCGGCACGAGGCCCGGCCAGGCCGCGCGGAAGTTATTTCGCCAGGTGGCGAGCGTCTTGGCATAATCTTGCCCGAAGATGCGCTCGCGGATGACGGGAACACCGAACCGGTCGCCGAGCGATTTGAGCACGCCGGGCGAGGGCAGCATGCCGCCGGGAAAGACGTAGCGCTGGATGAAGTCGACCTCGCGCCGGTAGCTCTGGAACAGCTTGTCCTGGATGGTGATGGCCTGGATGCCGGCAAGCCCGCCCGGCAGCAGCCGGTCGCGCATTTGCACGAAGTATTTCGGCCAGAACTGCTCGCCCACGGCCTCGATCATCTCGATCGAGGCGATGCGGTGGTAGCGGTCGCGCTCGTCGCGATAGTCCTGCAGACGTATCTCGACCTTCTCGGCAAGGCCCGCCTCGTGAATGCGCCGGCGTGCAAAATCGCGTTGCTCGGTCGAGATGGTCAGGCCGACCACGCTCGTACCGAAGGTTTTTGCGACGAACTCAGCGAAGCCACCCCAGCCGCAACCGATCTCGAGCAGCTTCTGATCCGGCTTCAAATCGAGCGCCTCGGCGAGCCTGCGATATTTGTTGGTCTGCGCAGCGGCGAGATCGCTGGTACCCTCCTCGAACAGGGCCGAGGAATAGGTCATGCTGGGATCCAGCCAGGCCGAATAGAACGCATTGCCGATGTCGTAATGGGCGTGGATGTTGCGCCGGGCCTGGCGGCGGGTGTTGCGATTGAGCCAGTGCTGCATCATCTGCACGAGGCGCATCAGCGGCTTGTCACGCAGCATGGCCTGGATCAGGTCGTGGTTGACGCAGAACAGATAGAGGAATTGCGTGAGATCCGGCGTATCCCATTCGCCGGCGAGATAGGCCTCGGCGATGCCGATGTCGCCGCCGTTGATGAGGCGTGAGGCGAAGCCGAAATTGTGCAGTCGCATCACCGCGTTCGGACCCGGCTCCTGACCGCCGAGCCGGATCATGCGACCGTCGGGCAGGATGACGTCGAGCGTCCCGCGCCGCAGCCGCGAGCCGAAGGCGAGCGCGAGGCGAACGATGCGCGGCAGGTCGGCAAGCACGGTTTCGATGTTGTCGGGCGTCACCGAGATGGGTTTCGGCATCGGCAAATCCATTACCTGAACCGGTATGGTGCCGATCGCGAGCAGCGCGCGCCCACCTTGGCCGTTCTTGCTGGACCCCGAGCGCGCCCGCCAACGGTCAGCAGAAAGGAATAATATAGGTGCACGTTTCATCCGCCGCCAAGGTGGTTTCGGCATCGCTTTGCCGGGCGACGGCCGGCACTGCGCCATTCCAACGTCTGCCGCCGGCGACGGCCACGGCTGATCGTCTCGACGCGCGGCTGTGCATCGCGGCCGGCAACCGACGCCGGCATGCCGGGCTCGGTGGCTCTGTTGCCGGTGTGGCGGTGATATCACATGAAATCTTGGTAAGCTTGAGCGCGCTTGGTGGCAGTTCAGGAATACGAAAAACCCCTGTGACACAGGCACATTGTGAGTTTTCGTGATCTCGGTGCCGGCGTATTCGGGGGTTCGTTTCGCAGGTGCGGGACTGTCCCGCTGTTCCGCGCCCGGCTAATATACCTCTCAGGTTCCGCAGAAAGCCATCACCGCCGTGAGCGAGTTGTCCAAAGCCCCCCGACCGTCCCGCCGCGAATCGGTTAATCCGGCGGCGCGGTGGCGGTTCGATCTGCCGGGCAGGGGGTGGATGTGACACAGGACGTTCCGGCGGTCGCCATGTGGCGATCTCTTGGCTCCGCTTCCCGGACACGGCGTGCGGCGCGCTGGTTCGCGGTGGTGTGCGTTGCCGCGAGTTCGGGAGCGTGCGTGCTGACGCAGGATCTTCCGGATCCCGCGCTCGACGTTCCCAGGCAATACAAATACGCCGGAAAGGGCGATGCGCCGCCGTCGCTGGACTGGTGGCGCGGCTTCCGCTCCACTGAGCTGACGCAGTTGATGGAAGAGGCGCAGACCGTCAACCTCGACATCGCCGCCGCCGTCTCGCGCATCGTCCAGGCGGACGCGCAGGCGCGGCAGGCCGGCGCGGCGCTGCTGCCGAGCCTGTCGACGGGCGGATCGGAAACCTATTCACGCACCTCCGGCTCGAGCGCCTCGGGCCTGTCCATCGGCGGGCGGGAAGTCGTCAACTATTCGGCCTCGCTCAGCGCGAGCTACCAGCTCGACTTCTGGGGCCAGAACCGCGACGCGCTGCAATCGGCGGAAGAGACCGCCAACGCCAACCGCTTCGATCGCGACACCGTAGCGTTGACGACGCTCGCGGGCGTCGCCAACGCCTATTTCCAGGTGCTGGCCTCGCAGGACCGCCTGCGCACCGCCCAGCGCAACATCGCGAGCGCGCAACGCATCCTCGATGCCATCCGCGAGCGCCGCAAGGCCGGCACCGGCACCGATCTCGACGTCGCCCAGCAGGAAAGCGTGCTCGCCAACCAGAAGGCCCTGGTGCCGCCGCTGCGCCAGACGCTCGACCAGAACGTCAACGCGCTCGCCGTGCTGGTATCGCGGCCGCCGGAGAGCGTGCGCGTGCTCGGCGGCTCCCTGGACCGGATCGCAATCCCGCGCGTCACGCCCGGCCTGCCGTCGGAGATCCTGACGCAGCGGCCCGATATCCGCCGGCAGGAGGCGCAGCTAGCCTCTGCGACCGCAAACATCGGCAATGCCCGTGCGCAGTTCTTTCCGACCATCCAGCTCACCGGCAATGGCGGCTATCAGAGCTCGGCGCTGGTATCGCTGTTCCAGCCCCATGCGGCTTTCTTCCAGCTCGTCGGCAGCGCCACGCAGCCGATCTTCGACGGCGGCAAGATCCTCGGCAATTTCGAATTTGCCAAGGCGCGGCAGGACGAGCTGCTCCAGACCTACCGCAAGACCATCGTCCAGGCCTTTGCCGACGTCGACAATGCGCTGTTCTCGATCAAGCAGACCACGATCAAGCTGCAATTGCAGCGCGACGTCGTCGCCGCCTCGCGCCGCGCCTTCGATCTCTCCGAGCAGCAGTTGCGCGCCGGCACCGCCGACATTGTGACCGTGCTCAACACCCAACTGACGCTGTTCCAGGCGGAAGACGCGCTGTCACAGGCGCAACTGGCCCGCTTGCTCGCGATCGTCAGCCTGTATCAGGCGCTCGGCGGCGGCTGGGAGCCGCGAATGGAGAAACCGGTCAATGCTCTTTAAGCCGGATACCAAGGCTGATGCGAAGGAGGCCGGCGCGAAGAAGTCGCGCGGCCGCGGCTTCGTCATGACGCTGATCACGCTCGCGATCCTCGGCGGCCTCGGTTATCTCGGCTGGACCGTGATGCATCAACAGCAGGCCAACAACCGCAACCAGCGGCCCGACCTGCCGGTCCCGGTGCTCGCGGCGACCCCGCGCATCCAGGACGTGCCGGTCTATCTCGACGGCGTCGGCGCGATCCGCGCGCTCAACACCGTGACCGTGCGCTCGCAGGTCGACGGCAAGCTGATCGCGGTCAACTTCACCGAAGGCCAGGACGTCAAGAAGGGCGACGTGCTCGGCGAAATCGATCCGGCGATCTACCAGGCGCAGTACGACCAGGCCGTGGCCAAAAAGGCGCAGGACCAGGCCCAGCTCGCCAACCAGCGCATTGACCTCACCCGCTACGAGCAGCTTGCCGCCTCCAATGCCGGCTCCAAGCAGCAGGCCGACACCCAGCGCGCGCTGGTCGCACAGACCGAGGCGCTGGTGAAGGCGGACCAGGCCGCGATCGATAACGCCGCGGCGACGCTGAGCTACACCAAGATCGTGGCGCCGATCTCGGGCCGCGTCGGTCTGCGCCAGGTCGACCAGGGCAACATCATCCACGCCTCCGACACCACGGGCCTCGTGGTGATCACGCAATTGCAGCCGATCGCGGTGTGGTTCAGCTTGCCGCAGCAGCAGATCATGCGCGTCAACGCCGCGGCAGCGAAGGGTGCGCTGGCGGTCGACGTGTTCGGCAATGACGGCATCACCGTGATCGACACCGGCAAGCTCACCGGCATCGACAACCAGGTCGACCAGACCACCGGCACGCTCAAGCTCAAGGCCGAGTTTCCCAATGCCAATTACCAGCTCTGGCCGGGCCAGTTCGTCAACGTCCGCCTCAAGGTCGAGACCTTGATCCAGGCCCTGGTGGTGCCGACATCGGCGGTGCAGCGTGGTCCGATCGGGACCTTCAGCTACGTCATCGGCGAGGACAACGTCGTCTCGGCCAAGCCCGTGACGGTGACGCAGCAGAACGAGCATGACGCGGTGATCGCCTCGGGCCTGTCGCCGAACGACCGGGTCGTCACCACGGGCTTTGCCAATCTGTCCGACGGCTCGAAGGTGATCGTCGGCCGCGACGACCAGACTCCCTCGGCCGATCTCGCGCCGCGCAAGCGCTCGCGCGGGCCTGACGCCCAGAAGAAGGATGGCGCGAAAGAGGGCCAGAAGGACGAACAAGGCAAGGACGGCGAGTTCCGCGCCAAGCGCAAGAGCAGCGAAGGCGACCAGAAGGGGCAGACCGGGCCGGCACCGGGGCCGGGGGCAGCGGGAAGTGGAGCCAAGCAGCCATGATCCCGACAACAGCCGCTTAAGCGGCAGGCGCAGAACATGGGTGTCTCCGAACCCTTCATCCGACGGCCGATCGCGACATCGCTGCTCGGCATCGCGCTCCTGATCGGCGGTGCGCTCGGCTATTTCGCGCTGCCGGTCTCGGCGCTGCCGCAGGTCGATTTCCCGACCGTGCAGGTGACGACGCAGCTTCCCGGCGCGAGCCCCGACGTGATCGCCTCGCTGATCACCGCGCCGCTGGAGCGGCAGCTCGGGCAGATCCCATCGCTGTCGGCGATGAACTCGACGAGCTCGTTCGGCGTCAGCCAGATCTCGCTCCAGTTCGATCTCAACCGTGACATCGACGGCGCGACGCAGGACGTGCAGGCCGCGATCAACGCCGCGGCCGGCGTGCTGCCCAAGACGCTGCCTTACCCGCCGACCTACGCCAAGGTGAACCCGGCGGATGCGCCGGTGATGACGCTGGCGCTGCGCTCGGACACGATCTCGCTACGGGCGATGAGCGACATCGCCGACACCATCCTGGCGCAGCGGCTGAGCCAGATCTCCGGGGTGGGGCGGGTCTCCGTCCTCGGCGGACTCAAGCCGGCGGTGCGCATCCAGGCCGATCTGGCGCGGCTGGCCGCCTATGGCATCGCCATGGAGGATCTGCGCACCGCGATCGCCAATGCCAACGTCTCCGGCCCGAAGGGCTCGCTCGACGGCGCGCAGCAATCCTACATCATCGCCGCCAACGATCAGATCGCCGCCGCCGACGCCTACAAGCCTGTCATCATCGCCTACCGGAATGGCTCGCCGGTCACGATCGCCGACGTCGCGCAGATCGTCGATGGCCTCGAGAACGACCGCACCGGCGGCTGGTACCAGGGCACGCCCGCGGTCATCATCGACATCCAGCGCCAGCCCGGCGCCAATGTCATCGACGTCGTCAGCCAGATCCGCGCCGAAATCCCCAAGGTCCAGCGCGCGATTCCGGCCGGCGTGAACCTCACCATCGTCTCCGACCGCACCGTCACCATCCGCGCTTCGGTGCGCGACGTGCAATTCACGCTGATCCTCAGCGTCGTGCTGGTGACGCTGGTGGTGCTGTTGTTCCTGCGTTCGCTGCGGGCCACGCTGATCGCCGGCGTCGCGCTGCCGCTGTCGCTGATCACGAGCTTCGGCATCATGTATTTTGCCGGCTTCAGCCTCGACAATCTGTCGCTGATGGCGCTGACCATCGGCACCGGCTTCGTCGTCGACGACGCCATCGTCATGATCGAGAACATCGTCCGCCACATGGAGAACGGCGAGAGTGCCATGGAGGCCTCGCTGAAGGGCGCCAGTGAAATCGGCTTCACCGTGATCTCGCTGACGGTGTCGCTGATCGCGGTGTTCATCCCGCTGCTGTTCATGTCGGGGCTCGTCGGGCGCATGTTCCGCGAATTCGCGCTGACGCTGACCATCGCGGTTGTGACCTCCGCCGTGGTCTCGCTGACGCTGACGCCGATGATGTGCTCGCGCCTGCTCAAGCACGCGCATGAGGAACTGGCGGTGCCGGGATTGGCTGCGATCAGCCGCTTCATCGACCGTACCGTCGAATTCTATCACCGCACGCTGCTCTGGGTGCTCGAGCGCCAGCGCGCCACGCTGGTCGTGACCTTCGCCACCCTGGTTGCGACACTCGTCCTCTATGTCGTCGCGCCAAAAGGCTTCCTGCCGCTCCAGGATACCGCCTCGATCACGGCGGTGACGGAGGCAGGACCG
Source organism: Bradyrhizobium cajani (assembly GCF_009759665.1). Classification (GTDB taxonomy): domain Bacteria; phylum Pseudomonadota; class Alphaproteobacteria; order Rhizobiales; family Xanthobacteraceae; genus Bradyrhizobium; species Bradyrhizobium cajani. Next base: position 115,514 of record NZ_WQNE01000014.1, on the reverse strand, counting down.
GACGTATCGTTCGCGGAGATGCAGAAGAGGCAGGCCGAGGCCGCCGACGCCATCAAGGCCGATCCCGACGTGGTCGGCGTCGTCTCCGTGATCGGTGCCGGTTCGGTCAACCCGACCACCAATGTCGGCCGTCTCGTCATGACGCTGAAGCCGCGCGGCGAGCGGCGCGACGACGTCAGCGTCGTCGTGACCCGGCTGAAAGAGAGGGTGGCCCGCATCCCCGGCATGACCGTCTATTTCCAGCCGGTGCAGGACGTGCAGATCTCGACGCAGTCGAGCCGCTCGCAATACCAGTACACGCTGACCGGAACCGATGCGACGCTGGTGTCGGAATGGGCGGGCAAGCTGGTTGCGGAGATGCGCCGCGATCCGCTGTTCCGCGATGTCTCCTCGGAAGCGCAGGAGGGCGGCCTGCGGGCGCAGCTCACGGTCGACCGCACCCGTGCAGGCCAGCTCGGCGTGAGCCTGCAAGGAATCACCGACACGCTGAATGACGCATTCGCACAGCGGCAGATCTCGACCATCTATGGCCAGGCCAACCAGTACCGCGTGGTGCTGGAAGCCTTGCCGATGTACCAGCGCGATCCCTCGATCCTGTCAAAGCTCTATCTGCCGGGCGCCGCGAGCGCCACGGTGGGGGCGCCAGGCGCCCAGGTGCCGCTATCGGCCGTGGCGACATTGACGCGCACCACCGCGCCGCTCGCGATTTCGCACCAGGCGCAATTCCCGTCCGTGTCGCTCAGCTTCAATCTCGCGCCAGGCGCGGCGCTCGGCGATGCCGTCGAGGCCGTGAAGACGATCGAGACCCGGATCGGCATGCCCAACAGCATCGTCGGCGTCTATGCCGGTGATGCCGCCGAATTCGCCAAGGCGCTCGCCGGCCAGCCCTGGCTGCTGCTCGCCGCCGTGATCACGATCTACATCGTGCTGGGCGTGCTCTATGAGAGCTACATCCATCCGATCACGATCCTCTCGACGCTGCCTTCGGCCGGCGTCGGCGCCATCCTGGCGCTGGTGCTGTGCGGGCAGGACCTCTCGGTGATCGGCCTGATCGGCATCATCCTGTTGATGGGCATCGTCAAGAAGAACGCGATCATGATGATCGACTTCGCGCTCGAGGCCGAGCGCGGGCAGGGGATGTCGCCGAACGAGGCGATCGTGCAGGCCTGTTTGCTGCGCTTCCGCCCGATCATGATGACGACGCTGGCGGCGCTGTTCGGCGCGCTGCCGCTCGCGATCGAGAGCGGCACCGGCGCCGAGCTGCGCTTTCCGCTCGGCATCTCCATCATCGGCGGCCTGCTGCTCAGCCAGCTGCTGACGCTCTACACCACGCCGGTGATCTACCTCGCGCTCGATCGCATCAACCGCCGCCTCGAGCAGGCGCTGCCGCCGGCCGAATCCGGCGGCCCGCCGGTCGCCGGCGCGACCGAGGGGATGCAGTGATGGCATCGATCTCGGAGCCCTTCATCCGCCGCCCGGTCGCGACCACGCTGCTGTCGATCGGGTTGTTCCTGCTGGGTGTCGTCGCCTACGAGTTCCTTCCCGTCGCCTCGGTCCCGAATGTCGACTTCCCCGCCATCTTCGTGTCCGCCAGCCGGCCGGGCGCCGATCCGTCCGTGATGGCGGCGACGGTGGCCTCGCCGCTGGAGCGGCGGCTCGGCGAGATCGCCGGCATCAACCAGATCACGTCCACGAGTTCGCTCGGCACAACCAACATCCAGCTCCAGTTCGACATCGGCCGCAACATCGACAAGGCCGCCCGCGACGTGCAGGCCGCCATCAACGCCTCGCTGGTCGACCTGCCGAGCGACCTGCCGACGCTGCCGCGCTTCCGCAAGGCGAACACCGCCGGCGCCCCTGTGTTCGTGCTGGCACTGACCTCGAAGACGCTGTCCGCCAGCGCGATCTACGACGTCGCCGATACGGTGCTGGCGCAGCGCATCTCGCAGGTGCCGGGCGTCGGCGATGTGACCGTGTCCGGCGCCGACCAGCCAGCCGTGCGGGTACAGCTCAATCCCGTGGCGCTTTCCAACGCCGGCATCGCTACCGACGACGTGCGGACCGCGATCATCAACGCCAACCCGCTCGGCCCGGTCGGCATCTTCAACGGCGAGCGCCAGAGCGAGACGCTGTCGCTGAACAAGCAGATGCGCACGGCGAAAGAGTTCCGCGACATCGTCATCAAGAGCTCGAACGGCAATTTCGTGCGGCTCTCCGACGTTGCCGACATCGAAGATTCCGTCCGCAATGCCCGCTCGATCGCCTGGTTCAACAAGCAGCCGGCGGTGCTGATCCAGATCACCAAGCAGGGCGATGCCAACGTCATCGACACGGTGGACCGGGTGAAGGCGCTGATCCCGGCGCTGAAGCAGTGGATTCCGGCCGGCGTCGAGATTTCCACCCTGGTTGACCGCACCGGCACGATCCGCGCCAGCGTGCTCGACATGCAGTGGACGCTGCTGGCGACCGCGGTGCTGGTCATGATCGTGGTGTTCGTTTTCCTGCGACGCCTCACACCGACGATCGCGGCCGGCATCTCGGTGCCGCTGGCGCTGGCCGGGACCTGCGCCGGCATGTGGGTCGCGGGCTTCTCGATCGACAATCTGTCGCTGATGGCGCTGGCGATCTCGGTCGGCTTCGTGGTCGACGACGCCATCGTCATGATCGAGAACATGTTCCGCAATCTCGAGCACGGCATGCGGCCGTTCCAGGCGGCGCAGGAAGGCGCAAAGCAGATCGGCTTCACCGTGGTCTCGATCAGCCTGTCGCTGATCGCGGCGTTCACGCCGCTGATCTTCATGGACGGCGTCGTCGGCCGCCTCCTGCGCGAATTCTCGCTGACGCTGACCTTCGCGATTCTGGTCTCGACGCTGGTGTCGCTGACGGTGACGCCGATGATCTGCGCCCATTACATCCGGCAGACCACCTCGGGGACAGCGACGCTGTTCGATCGCCTGATCGAGGGCTCGCTGTCGCGCATCGTTGCCTTCTACGCCCGCAGCTTGCGCACCGTACTGGAATATCCGCTGCTGACGCTGCTGGTGTTCTTCGCCACCATCGCCCTCACGGTGACTCTCTACATCAAGGTGCCCAAGGGTTATTTCCCGACCGACGATTCCGGCTTCGTCATCGGCGCGACGCGCGCCTCGGCCGACATCTCGTTCCAGTCGATGCTGGGCCTCCAGCAGCGGCTCGCCGACATCGTGATGCAGGATCCCGCCGTGGCCGGCATCGGCTCGACCGTCGGCAGCGGAGGCGGGGGCCCGGGCGCGGCGACTTCGAACCGCGGCACCATGTTCATCAGCCTGAAGCCGCCGGAGCAGCGCGACCACGTCTCGACGCAGGTCGTGATCGACCGCCTCCGGCGCGCCTTGTACCCGGTGCCCGGCATCCGCCTCTTCATGTTCGCCGCCCAGGACGTGCGCGCCGGCGGGCGGCAGAGCGATTCCGACTACCAGTACACGCTCTCCAGCACCGATCTCGGCCTGCTCCAGAAGTGGGCCCCGATCGTGGCCAAGCGCATGGAGAGCGTCGAGGGCATCACCGACATCTCCAGCGACCGCGATCCCGGCGGACTTCAATTGACTTTGTCGATCGACCGCCAGAAGGCCTCGGCCCTCGGCGTCAGGGTCCAGGACATCGACAACGCGCTGAACAACGCCTTCTCGCAGCGGCAGATCTCGATCATCTACACCCAGCGCAACCAGTACATGATCGTGCTGGAGATCGATCCGAAATTCCAGGTCGACCCGTCCAACCTCGACCGCATCTATGTCGCCGGCGCGGGCGACGCGCAGGTGCCGCTGTCGGCGGTGGTGCATGCGACGCGCGGGCTGGCTGCGCTCGCCGTCTATCACTCGCAGTCATTCCCTTCGACCACGGTGTCGTTCAATTTGTTGCCGGATGTGCCGCTCCAGACCGCCACCCAGAACATCCAGCGCGCGGTCGAGGAGTTGCACATGCCGGAAGGCATCCGCGGCAGTTTTGACGGCAACGCCGGCGATTTCGCCAGGACCAGTGGACGTCAGCCGCTGCTGATCCTCGCCGCGCTGGTCGCGATGTATATCGTGCTCGGCGTGCTCTACGAGAGCCTCGCCCATCCGCTCACGATCATCTCGACGCTGCCCTCGGCCGGCCTCGGCGCGCTGCTGGCGCTCCAGCTCACCAACACGCCGCTGACGGTGATCGCCTTCGTCGGCATCATCCTGTTGATCGGCATCGTCAAGAAGAACGGCATCATGATGGTCGACTTCGCGCTCGACGCCGAGCGCCAGCGCGGCCTGTCTTCGGCGGAGGCGATCTTCGAGGCCTGCCAGGCGCGCTTCCGCCCCATCCTGATGACGACGATGGCGGCGCTGTTCGCCGGCATCCCGCTGGTGGTCGCGACCGGCCCCGGCACCGAGCTGCGCCGTCCGCTCGGCATCACCATCATCGGCGGCCTGTTCGTCTCGCAGATCCTGACGCTCTACACCACGCCGGTGATTTACCTGTTGATCGACCGCCTGCGGCGGCGGTCGGAGCCGCGGCCAGTGAGCGCGCCGGCGGAATAGACAGGTGCACAACGGCGCAGCGCCGCTGTGTCGCAAGCTCCGCATAAGTGTCTTCATACGCCCGTCAACCTGACCGCGTATAGCTGGCGCGTTACCACAGAAGTCCATTCCATCCTCGATGCGGTTGTCTCGGCCGGCGCTCGCAGGCGTGCGGCTGCTTGCGCTTGAGTCAGCACAACGAGGCAAAAAGGAGCAAACAACCATGACCGTGCTCGCAACCAGTTTCGATACCTATCTCGCCCTCTATGACGACTTCACACGCTACGCAAACACCGTTGTCATGGATGGGCAGTCGCCGATCGCAGGTGCCACCTGGAAAACCACCGGGGCAACCGCTCCCAGGATTCTTGATCACTATCTGATCGCCGGAACGAACAAGGACAACCGCCAGCTTGGCTACCTTTACTCGATCCAGCCGAAGCCGGTGAGCGAGCTGGGGTGTGATATCGTGTGGTCGGGCGGCACTCAGATGGTGCCGGCGATGACGCTGACAATATCAGCGGATGACGCGGTCCTTACACTCACCAGGATGCTGCATTTCAACTTCGGGCCGCTCGGATTCAATATCAGTTTCGGAGACGCGGTGGGACCAGGCGCACCGCTCCAGCCGGTCACGGCGGGCAACTGGACAGTGCCCATGAAGAATGATGGTTTGACCGTCTATCGCGTGAAAATGGCCGTTCGTGGCAACAGTCTTGTCGTCTTCGGCCCCAACGGCGAGGTGTTCGGGTGGAGCGACGCGCGGGTGTCCCGATTTGCCGGCGGTCTGTGCTTTCTCGAGCCAGGAATCTTTTTCGAAGGCGACACGGCCGGCCTGACAGCCAAGGTCAAGCGCGCCTGGGCCGTGAGCGACGGCAGCACCGATCCCGCGAGCGAGCTCGGCACCCTCCCAACGAGTCCATTTGCCGCCAACAACGATTTCGCGGCGCTCGGAAACTACTTCTACTACGGACGGGTTGTCGGCGCCTTGAACAAGATGGGCGAGGTTGACGTCGGACTCGTCAGCGCCAGCCCTGCCGTTTCGTTTCCGCAGGTCCAGTTCGGCCCCACTAACATCGTCACATCTCTCGCAGCCGCTGCGGCAATTGGTGACACGACAATTTCCACCGTGGACTACATCCCGAACGGTACGATGTCGGTCACGATCGATCCGGGACCGAACCAGGAAGTCGTCACGATAGGGCCTCTGGGCGGCCAACTCGCTCCCTATGCATTGTCAGTCCCTGCGCTAGGGAAAGCGCATGCTGCCGGGGCGATTGTACAATGTGCCGTGCCTGACTCGATGCGATATACCGTGATCTACGATCAGATTAACCAGAGACTTCGATTCCAACTCGACGGAGCGCAGATCGTGTCCTTTGGGTCCCACCTGTACATTACAACTCGGGTCGGACCAGATAGCAATCCTATGTTGCAACTCATTCTGGACAACAGCGGGACGCCCGGAGTGATCACGTCGTACAACGGGCGCGTTCGAATGGGGCAGACCAATACATTCGCGACTGGCGTGGGCAGTCCCCGTCCGACTCTCGACCTTAGCGTCGGCGATCAATTCTATGACACCAGTCTCGGAAAGCCCATTTGGGTTGCCAGCGTAGACCCAAATGGGACGGCACACTGGACAGACGCTGCCGGGACACCCGCCTAGCAGGGCGGTCACTGCATTAGAAGCGCGAGGGACCGTCTTCGGGCGGTCCTTTCTTAAAAGGGGCTATCGGACAGCGGACCGCCAAGCCTGAGCAGACGGCTTGTTGGGACGCCGCTTCGAGCGTATAGCGGCCGCCATGTCGAACCCCACCGCCGCCGCACCGGCCGAGTCAATCCCCGAATGCCCGCACTGCCAGAAGCCGATGCCGCTGTGCATCTGCGACAGCGTCACACCGATTGAAAACCGGCTCGCGCTCCTGATCCTCCAGCATCCGCAGGAGCAGGACAGGGCGCTCGGCACCGCGCGGCTGCTGGCGAAGCATTTCGAAGATGCCACCGTGCGGGTCGGCCTGTCCTGGCCGAGCCTGTCCAAGGCGCTGGGGCATCCGGTCGAGAACGCCTCGCACTGGGCCGTGCTCTATCTCGGCTCGGCACGCGCGGTCGACCTCGAAGCCGAGGCCGAGATCGTCGCGCTCAACCGCAAGGGCGAGATCGCGGACAACCAGCGCGCCATCTTCGGCAAGCTCGAAGGCGTGGTGCTGCTCGACGGCACCTGGAGCCAGGCCAAGGCGCTGTGGTGGCGCAATCCCTGGATGCTCAAGTGCCAGCGCGTGATCCTCAACCCGGCGCATCCCTCGCGCTACGGACGCTTGCGCAAGGAGCCGCGGAAGGATGGGCTCTCCACCATCGAGGCCGCCGCGACGATCCTGGCCGGCCTCGAAAAGCGCCCCGACATCGCCGTGACGCTGAACACCAGTTTCGAGCGGATGCTGGCTCGCTATCGCGAGGTGCAGGCCGAAATGCCGGAGCTGGCTCCGAAGCCGGCGGCAAAGGGCCGCTCACGCGATTTCCGGCGCCGAAAGCGTAGCCACCCCGCCGGGGTTGCCTAATCCGTTCATCCCCTATATTGCTCCGCCCTTACGGGGCCACGTGGCGGAGTGGTTACGCAACGGTCTGCAAAACCGTGTACACCAGTTCAATTCTGGTCGTGGCCTCCATCACAAGCTTCTGATTCTTCAGCTAAATTTTGAGTTCCTCACGGGTTCCGCGGCGCGCGCGGACGAGGCTTGCCGGGTCGCGCCCACCGGGTTTGCCCGGGGCTTGGGCGGCCCCCGATTCAGGCTCGCTGGCATAGAGTTCGCATCTGCGAAGTGACGCAGCCCGAACCTGGAGCTGGAGTCCCGTGAGCGAAATCGTCCGATTTATCCCGAAATCAGAGCTGGAGCGGGCACGCCTCATTCGCGAGGCCCGCGCGATCTACGACAGCATCTTTCCGCCGGCTGCGCCCGATCGGGCCTCCCAGGACGGCGAGGAGCGCGTCAAGAACTGATCGTGGCCGCGCCGGATCCCGGCGCGTGGCTCAAGCCAACCCGCCTCGCAAGGCGAGCGCATCCGTTCGCGGTGAATTCTGCGGCGGTCTCAGGAGGCCGCGTACCAGCCGTCCGGAAACGGCAGCAGGGGCCAGGCGCCCTCGTTGTCATTGGCGGCCCTGACCTTGGGCGTTGCGTCGTACGTCCACGAGCGGGGCACGAATTCCTCCTCCGGCACGGACGCAAAATCTTCATTGATCATGGCGTCCCGGACGGCATCCAGCAGCAAGTTGAATTCGGCTTCGCTCATTGCACCCTCGCAGAACGCGGATGGCGCAATGTCGCAAAGCCGGTTTGTTACCCGATTGACCCGATCGTTCGCATTTTAACGATCCGGCGATCGGGTCCCGATTGGTTAGCGATTCCTAAAAAATCCCCGCGGAACCTAGTCTCCGGCCGCGCCCGCCCAGTGTGAAAGAGATCACATTCTCGGACGTTTATTTCTCGCAAGGTCTCTCGCGACACCGGCCAATGCGGGCCGGCCGGGCAGGGCAGAACGGGAGACTTGGTCATGAGGGCAAGGTTCTTGCGGTTTGCACGCGTGAAAAGCCGGGCGCGTCGCGCCTCGACGGTCGGGCTTTTCCTGACGCTGTTTGCCTCCGCCGCCAACGCGCAGCAGGGAACGCCGGAGCAACGCCGGGCCTGCACGCCCGATGTCTACCGCCTCTGCGCCGGAGAAATCCCGAACGTGCGTGCCATCACGGCGTGCCTGCGCCGTAACCGCTCAAGCTTGAGCGAGGCTTGCCGAGGCATGTTCGACCAGGCCGGGGGCTGACATGCCTGACCTGTGATTTTGTGCGCAGCAAGTGGCCCACACGGGCTCGCGAATCCGGCATGGTCGGCCTGTGGATATGCTGCGGACAAGCTGTGGAAGGCTGTGGACCTAAGCAACTAGATGCGTCTGCTCGGGCGTCATATCTACGTCAAACCATCGCATCAAATGCGTTCCCGATTGAGCAGATCATTGTGCAACACGGGACTATTTGGTTCTGCCGAATTCGGAATCCCGCATCGCGGGACAGCCTGAGCGGCGCGCGCCTCGCACTCCGTCATTGCGAGCGCAGCGAAGCAATCCAGACTGTCTCTCCGGGGGATTGCTTCGTCGCAAGCGCTCCTCGCAATGACGGCGTTGAGAGAGCTGTGCCCTCATCACAACAGTCTCGTGCCCCGGACGCTGGGCAGCAACGTAAGAACGCTACAGCGCGTCCGGGACAGGAGGCCTCTTCACTTCGTCTCAAATTGCAACCCGCGCGTGCAAGAAGTCTTGATCGGCGGTGATCTAGGGGTTGAACGCGGCACGTGTGGCCAGCGACTAACCCGACAGAGTGCAGAGGGATCAGCGGAACGTGATCAAGCTTCCGCTTCCTAAAGCACTAAAATGGTGCTTTAGTGCTTTCCATGAGCCCGTCACCCCGAAACGCGCCCTCCGCGCTGCGTTACCGGCTTGCCCCCGATCCGGCGGCCACGGCCGCCTTGGAGGCGACGTTCCAGGCCTATGACCGCATGATGGAGATCCTCGACGAGGTCGCACGCAGCCATAACGTCGGCTCCAACGTCGTCCTGCTCCATGCCCATGCCTATGATCCGATCCGCAAAGCGACCGCATTGCCCTCGCGGCTGGTGACGCTGGGCCTGCGCGACCGTGCCGATTACCGCGCCGCCCAGGGCCGCCGCCTGCCGCTCGACGACAAGCTCGCCAAGATCAAGGGACCCGCCACCATTTCGATTGCGACCGTGCAGGGGCGCTTCAGCGTGCCCTTCGACTACGCCGGCTACACCGAGGGCTGGGGGCAGAGCGTGCCCGCACGCCTCGTCCGCACCGACGATGGGTTCGAAGTCCACTACGGCGTCACGCCGAATAGTCTGCCAGAGGAGGAGAACGCTATGGATACCATCGCTGCCGCTCCCGACAATTTCCTGTCCCGGGTCGGGCGCCTGATCGCCGGGATCGCCTATGACGCGATCGAGCAGGCGGAAGGCAAGAACAAGCTCAAGGTGGTCGGACAGGCCATCCGCGAGATCGAGCGTGCCGAGAGCGAGGCGCGCGATGCGCTCGCCGCCGCGCGGGCCGAGGAATACCGCCTCAACGCACGCCGCACCGAGATCGAGCGCGAGATGACCGATCTCGCGCCCAAGATCGAGGGCGCGATCGCTGACGGGCGCGACGATCTCGCGCGCGCCGGCATTGCCCGTCAGATGGACCTCGAGGCGCAGTTCGAGGTGCTCTCGCGCGCCATCGACGAGAACAACGAGAAGATCGAGCAATGCGTGACGTCGCTGCGTGCCGTGCTGTCGGCACTCCAGGATGCCGAGCAGCGCCGTGCCGATCTCGAAAAGAGCGAGGCCATCGCAAGCCAGCAGGCGTCGACGTCACCCCGGAAGCAGGGCGGCGGTTCGGCGGCTGCGAAGGCGCTGCGCGCGGGCAAGGCGGTGGCACGGGTCACTGGCGTGCCAGCGGGCATCCCTTATTCGAGCGACATCGACGAGCTCAGCACGTTGCATCGCGACAAGGAAATTGCAGCGAGGCTGGCCCGGTTGAAGTCGCGCTCCTGAGTGCCGTGTCATGAGCGCACTGCTCGAACACGTCATGTCGCCGGAGGTCAGGCCGTTCGCGATCGCGGCGGCGATGATCGTCATCGTCGGCTCGATTGAGGTCATCTCGATGCTGGTCGGGGCGTCCCTTAGCGAGATGATCGGCACCCATGTCGATTTTGGCCACCCCAGCGACAATGGTGTGGTCAATGCGATCTCGTGGATCAATGTCGGCGGGGTGCCGCTCCTGATCTTCCTGCTGCTGTTGCTCGGCGCCTTCTCGATCACCGGCTTCCTGATCCAGGATATCGCGCGGATGGTGGCCGGGCCCTTGCCCGCGACGGTCGCCTCGATCGGGGCGGTGGTCGTGTCGGTTCCGCTGGTCCGCGCGGCGAGCGGCGCCATCGCGCGGGTCATCCCCAAGGATGAGAGCTACGCCGTCGGCCTCGGCGATCTCGTCGGCCGCGTCGGCGAGGTCGTCGTCGGCCCGCTCGACCAGGGACCGCCCGGCCGTGTCAGCGTCGCCGACATCCACGGCAATCGCCACTTCGTCTGGGCGGTCGCCGCACCTTCGTCATCGCCCCTGCAACAGGGAACCATGGTTCTCCTGGTCGATCGCGCCGGCACCCGCTTCGTGGCGGTGCAGGCCGAGGATGAACTCAAGCCGCCCAAGCCCAGTCAAAGCAGCTAGTACGTCATAATCGGAGAAAGTCATGTTCGACATCGCAGTCCCGGCCATGATCGGCGTCGCGCTGATCGTCGTCCTGGGGATCGTCTTCACCATTCTCTACAAGCGCGCCACGCGCGACGAGGCCTTCGTGCGCACCGGCCTCGGCGGCAAGAAAGTCGTGCTCGACGGAGGCGCCATGATCCTGCCGATCTTCCATTCCTATGCCAGCGTCAATTTGAAGACGCTGCGGCTCACTGTCGAGCGCAAGGAGCGGGAATCCCTGATCACCAAGGACCGCTTGCGTGTCGACATCGTCGCCGAGTTCTACGTCCGCGTCCGCCCCGACGAGGAGAGCATTGCGCTCGCAAGCCAGACGCTGGGCGCGCTGACCAATGATGCGGAGGCGCTGCGCAACCAGGTCGAGGCCAAGTTCGTCGACGGCCTGCGCTCGGTGGCTGCGACCATGAGCATCCTGGAACTGCAGGAGAAGCGCTCGGACTTCGTCAAGCATGTGCAGTCAACCGTCGAGTCGGACGTGAAGTCGAACGGGCTCGAGCTTGAATCGGTGTCGCTGACCAAGCTGGACCAGACCGACGTCAAGTTCTTCAACCCGGAGAATTTCTTCGACGCAGAAGGTCTGACCCAATTGAAGACGGTCACCGAGACCCGCCGCCGCGACCGCAATGCGATCGTGCGCGACAACGAAGTGGCGATCGCTCAGAAGGACCTGGAGGCGCGGCAGCAGACCCTCGGGATCGAGCGGACCAAGAAGGAGGCCGAGCTGTCGCAGGAGCGCGACATCGCCAACAAGACCGCAAGCACCCGCGCAGAGGTCGCAACCGCGACGCAGACCGCGCGCCTGACCGAGGAGAACGCCCGCATCGATACCGACAGGGCGGTCGCCGAGAAGGAGGCGGGCGCCAAGCAGGTCAAGGAAACGGCGGTGATCGAGTCGGACCTGGCGATCAACAAGCGCAAGACCGACGCGCAACGCGAGATCCAGATCGCGACCCAGGAGAACGAGATCCAGATCGCAGCCAAGAGCAAGCAGACCTCCGAAGCCGTGGCCGAAGCCAAGACCGCCGAAGCGCTCGCGGTCTCCGCGGAGGAAAAGGTCGTCACCGCGCGCGCCGTCGAGGTCGCCGATCGCGCCCGTCTCACCCAGGTGCTTGCCGCGCGCACCGAGGCCGAGCGCAAATCGACCGAGCTGATCGTCGCGGCCGAGGCCGAGAAGAAGGCCTCGCTCGATCGCGCCGAGGCCGTCAAGACGCTGGCCACCGCGGAAGCGGAGTCCAACAAGATCAAGGCCGTCGGCGTTCGCAATATCGGTGAAGCCGAGGCTGCCGTCATCACCATGAAGAACGAGGCTCAGAACAAGCTCGGAAGCAACGTCATCGATTTCGAGATCGCCAAGAAGCGGATCGAGATGACGCCCTCGGCGCTGGCCGAGATGGTGAGGCCGATCGCCAACCTCAAGGATGTCCGCATCCTGCACACCGGCGGCGCCTTCGGCGGCAACGGCAATGGTGCAGGCGGCAGCAATGTCGGCTTCGGCGAAGGGCTCGCCGGCGAGCTTCTGAAGGTGCACGCGCTGCGCCCGATGATCGACGAGATCCTGCGCCAGAGCGGCTTCGCGCCGGGCGAGGATCCCGTGAAGGCGCTGGTCGGCGCAGTGACGGGGAAGGGCAACGGCGCCGCGGTGCCCGCGCCCGCACCGGAGAAAACAAACGCCGCCGATCTATGAATGCCCGTTCATTGCTGCGGAGAATTCGAAACGATAGAAGCAGGCCGTGCGCGTCTCGCGTCGCGCACATCTTCCGGAGTGCTGGTTGATGGTGTCTTGAAGCCGTCGATCACGCTCCGGACGACTCTTTCAAGGCAACGCCATTTGTTGCCACGGCGCCTGCGCCGATCGACGCCAGGCGCTTAACAGGCTGTTTCGATCGGGAGATTTTCAATGAAGTATTTTCTGTCCGGACTGATCGCGATCGGCCTTGCGATCGCCGCCGCGCCGTCGTTGGCGGCCGATGCCCGCAACGTCACCGTCGTCAACGAGACCGGCTATGCCATCAAATTCCTCGGCTTCAACGCGCCCGACGATGGCCTGGATGAATGGGAGAACGAGCTCGAAAAGGTTTTGCAGAACCAGGCGAGCACCTATGTCGAGTTCGACGAGGACGACCAGGGATGTGTCTGGAACATCCGCGTCGACTGGCAGAACTATGACGAGGCCGTGCTCTGGAAGAACGTCAACCTCTGCAAGATCACCGCGCTTCGGCTGCGCTACGACTCCGGCACCAAGACCACGTCGTTCCTGGCCGAGTAGCTCGACCTGACATGGCCGGAGGAGGGGCCGCTTCCCGGCCCTTCCTCAGGCGCGTTTCGGAAGATGACGAATTCCTCCTTTGCAAGCGCAACCGGCTTTGTTATACGCAGCCGCGCGCGAACGACTGGTTCGCCCTTTCCTCGGTAGCTCAGCGGTAGAGCATCCGACTGTTAATCGGATGGTCGCTGGTTCGAATCCAGCCCGGGGAGCCAAATTTCATTTTATTATCAGTGATTTGCGCCCAGATCCTGCGTTTCGGCGCGAGGTCATTGCCGCAGCTCATCAAACGGATGTGTGCGTTGGCACCGCGGCGTCACGGCAACGGCGCCAAATCGACTCAATTCGAATTGAGCTTTGCGGCTGCCGGGTCCTCGCGGAGCTGATTCCCATGACAGACGTCCAGATTCACCAATCAAGCTTGGCTCCCTCGATTCTGCCGGCCGATATCCCCGAGCTGAGCGACGACGAATGCCTCGCACGGCTTGCACGGGCCGTCGAGACGCCAGATTCGGCCCGGCTGGACGAGGTCGCGGCGCTGATCGGCCGCCTCGCGGTCGCGATCGAATAGACCTTGCCTCCTGATGCCGTGAGTTGCATGCGCCGGGGCTCGCCCGGGCGAACGGACGTGTTGCGTTTTCGCAGAGCCTGTTCCAAAGATGCCGCCAATTTCCGTCCGCGGCATCGTCCGCATTGCAGGGTCCGCAAATGTCCGGTTTCTCGACCGCGCGCCAAAAAATGGTCGATGGCCAGGTGCGCACCAATGACGTCACCGACCGTCGTATTCTCGACGCCATGCTCACCGTTCCGCGCGAGGCCTTCGTGCCGACCAGCCGGCAGGCGTTGGCTTATCTCGACCTCGACCTCGATGTGAGCGAGGGGGCTGCCAAGCGGTTCCTGATCAAGCCGGCGCTGACCGGCAAGCTGCTCCAGGCCGCCGATATCGGTGAGGGGGACAGTGTGCTGGTGGTCGGCTGCGCCTCCGGCTATCTCGCCGCACTGGCCGCCCGGCTGGCGCGCCAGGTCACTGCGACGGAATGTGATTCGGCCCTCGCCGCGAAGGCCAAGGAGACCTTGGCCGCCCTTGGGATCGCCAATGTGACCTGCAAGGCCGCGGCCTGCACCGACGGCGATGCATCCGCCGCCCCCTATGACGTGATCCTCGTCAACGGCGCGGTCGAGGTGACACCGGAAGGGCTGCTCGGACAGCTCAAGGAGGGTGGGCGCCTGGTGGGGGTCTCGGCCGAATCCAGGCCGCCGCGGGCCATGATCGTGACCCATACCCATGGTGAATTCGGCCATCGGGCGCTGTTCGATGCGGCCGCCCCGGTCCTTCCCGGGCTGGAACGGGCCGCCGCCTTCGTCTTCTGACCGCCGGGCCCGTTAAAATCCCGTTCCGAATCAGAAGTGTGGCAGGGATGCTGCACGTGAAGAGTTTCCACCGAGGACCACCGTTAGGTAGTTCCGTCGCGCTCGACTGCGTCCTATGTTGCGACGGGGCAACGACTCCACTGGGATACGGTAACCAGGTTCGCGGGCACGAGCCTGACGTGAGAATGAACGGAACTTAAGGGATGCATGGGGTGAAGCTCTTCACCGGAGCTGCGGTTTCGGTCCTGTTGCTGGCGCTGGCCGGGCCGACGCCTGCCTTGGCCGATACGATCGAGGCCGCGCTGGTGCGCGCCTATCAGAACAATCCGCAGCTCAACGCACAGCGCGCCCAGGTGCGCTCGACCGACGAGAACGTGCCGCAGGCACTTTCGGGCTATCGCCCCAGGGTCTCGCTGACGGCAAGCGGTGGCTACCAGTACTCGGACTTCAAGAGCAGCAGCATCAGCCCTCCGGTTCACGGGACCGGCATTCCGCGGAGCGTGGGACTGACGGCTTCCCAGACGTTGTACAACGGCAACCAGACTGCCAATCGGACGCGCGCCGCTGAGAGCCAGGTGTCCGGTGCCCGCGAGGCGCTGCGCAGCCTCGATCAAAGTGTGGTGCTCCAGGCCGCCACGACCTATATGGATTATCTGCGCGATTCCGCCACGCTCGAAGTCCAGCGCAGCAACGTGCGCGTGCTTGAGCAGACGCTGAAGCAGACCCGCGACCGTTTCAATGTCGGCGAGGTGACACGAACCGACGTCGCGCAATCGGAAGCGCAGCTGGCAGCCGGCAAGACTCAGGCACTCACCGCCGAAGCGAATCTCACCACAACGCGCGCGAACTTCCGTCGCATCATCGGCAACGAGCCGACGAATCTCGCGCCGGGCTCGCCTGTCGATCGGTTCCTGCCTCCGACGCTCGCTTCGGCCATCGAGCTCAGCCTGGTCGAGCATCCTAACGTGACGGCCGCAATGTTCGGAATCGACGTCAACTTTCTGCAGGTCAAGGTCGCCGAGGGCGCTCTGCTGCCGACAGTCACGTTGCAGGCCAGCGCCACGCAGTCGTACGAGCAGTCGCTGATCCAGTACAGGGCGTTCAACGCAGCCGCGATCGCGCAGGTCTCGGTGCCGATTTATCAGGGCGGCGGTGAATATTCGCTGATCCGCCAATCCAAGGAAAACCTGGCGCAGCAGCGCCTCAACCTCGAAACCACGCGCGACCAGACTCGCGCGAACGTGGTGCAGTTCTGGGGTACCTTGCAGGCCGGCAAGGCACAGGTGCAGTCGGCTCAGGCGCAGGTGACGGCGTCCGAGATCGCACTGAACGGCGTGCGGGAAGAAGCAAAGGCGGGCCAGCGCACCACGCTCGACGTCCTCAACGCGCAACAGGCGCTGGTCAATGCGCGCGTCGCGCTGGTGACCGCGCAGCACGACCGTGTCGTTGCATCCTATAACGTCCTCGCGGCCGTCGGCCGTCTGTCGCCGCAGGTGCTCGGCCTGGCGACCACGGTCTATGATCCCAGCGTGCACTACCATCAGGTCCGCGACAGCTGGGCCGGTGTGCGTACGCCCGACGGACGCTGATTTCCGTCGTGATCCGATCGGCCTCGCACATTGCCGAGGCCGATCGGCGCTTTGCTTGCAATCATCAAAATCCCTGACATAGCCTTGCCAAGATGATGCGGGTCGATTCGCCCCGTATCGATGCCGTGTGCGTGAAGCTTGAGTGCAGCGGGCAGGGGCGCACCGCCGCACGTTGAGCCGTGATCTGGGGACAAGTCGGGCTGCCGCGACGAAAATGTCGGGCCGTCGTTCCGGAACCGGCCAATCCTGTCGTGCTTGGTGTAAAACAACGCATGCGAGGGCGTTGATGATGTGGAGTCGGAGATGACGCAGCCTGCAAAGGTCACAGAACCCTCGATGGAGGAGATTCTGGCCTCGATCCGGCGCATCATTGCCGACGATGAGGCCAAGCCTCCGCCGACAGAGGCCGCCAAGCCCGAGAAAGCTGCGGCGCCCGCCGCGCCGCCAAAGCCGCAGGCGATGAACGACATTCCACCTTCCAAGGTCGTTCCGCCCAAACCCGCCGCCGAGAAGCCCGCACCGCCGCCGGCCGCAAAGCCGGCGCCGCCACCCGCACCTGCGGCCGACGCATCCAACAGTCAGGACGATATCGACGCGCTGCTGGCGGGGCTCGATGCGGCCACGCCTGCGCCCGAGGTCCGGGCTCCGGAGCCCGAGCCTGAGCCAGAACCGGACGTGCTCGAGCTGACCGACGAGATGGCGATGGACCCCGCGCCGACACCGGCTCCACCGCCACCCAGCTTCCGCAAGGTCGAGCCGCGGGACGATCTGGAATTCGCCGAATCGCCGCCGGCGCGCCCTGCGCCGCCGCCGTCTTACGCGCCGGTGGACTTCGACGTCCCGCCGCTGCCGCCGCAACAGCCGATCCTCGCGCAATCGACGGTCTCCGCGGTCGAATCCGCCTTCAACTCGTTGGCCCATACGGTGCTGAGCAGCAATGCGCGGACGCTGGAGGATCTGGTCAAGGAGATGCTGCGTCCGATGCTGAAGTCCTGGCTCGATGACAACCTGCCGGGCCTCGTTGAACGCATCGTGAAGGCCGAAATCGAGCGGGTCTCGCGCGGCGGTCGCTGAGAAGGGCCGCGCGGCCCCGATAAAGCCCCGCTCCTGCGTCATATTCGGCCTGCGGCCCGGGTCGGAAACGCCCGCCGTTGAGCTTCCCGTTGACTTGAACCGCGCGCGCGGCTTTCTAGCAGCCCCATGATCGAGAAAAATTACCAGCCGGCCGATATCGAAACCCGCATGTCCGTGGTGTGGGAGGACAGCCTTGCCTTCAAGGCCGGCCGCCCCGACCGCCGCGATGCCGCGCCCTTTACCATCGTGATCCCGCCGCCGAACGTGACGGGCTCGCTGCACATGGGCCACGCCCTCAACAACACGCTCCAGGACATCCTGTGCCGCTTCGAGCGCATGCGCGGCCGCGACGTGCTGTGGCAGCCCGGTACCGACCATGCCGGCATCGCCACCCAGATGGTGGTCGAGCGGCAGCTGATGGAGCGCCAGCAGCCCGGCCGTCGCGAGATGGGCCGCGAGAAGTTTCTCGAGCGGGTCTGGGAGTGGAAGGCCGAGAGCGGCGACACCATCATCAACCAGCTCAAGCGCCTCGGGGCGTCCTGCGACTGGTCGCGCGAACGCTTCACCATGGACGAGGGCCTCTCGAAGGCCGTCATCAAGGTGTTCGTCGAGCTGCACCGTGACGGCCTGATCTACAAGGACAAGCGGCTGGTGAACTGGGACACCAAGCTGCTGACCGCAATCTCCGATCTCGAAGTGCAGCAGACCGAGGTCAAGGGCAGCCTCTGGTATCTGCGCTATCCGATCGAGGGCAAGAATTTCAGCCCCGACGATCCCTCGAGCTTCATCGTCGTCGCCACCACGCGCCCCGAGACCATGCTCGGCGACACCGGCGTTGCCGTGCATCCCGAGGACGAGCGCTATCAGAAGCTGGTCGGCACGAACGTGATCCTGCCGCTGGTCGGCCGCAAGGTGCAGATCGTCGCCGACGAGTATTCCGATCCGGAGAAGGGCTCGGGCGCGGTGAAGGTGACGCCGGCGCACGACTTCAACGACTTCGAGGTCGGCAATCGCCACGGCTTGCGCCGCATCAGCGTGCTTGACAGGGAAGGCTGTCTCGATCTCCTCGACAACGAGGATTACCTGCGCGACCTCCCCGAGGGCGCATCGCAATTCGCCGAGGAGTTCCATAAGGTCGACCGCTTCGCCGCGCGCAAGCGCATCGTCGAGCGGCTGGAATCGTTCGGCTTCGTCGAGCGGATCGAGCCGCACACCCACATGGTGCCGCACGGCGACCGTTCCAACAGCGTGATCGAGCCCTATCTCACCGACCAGTGGTACGTCGACGCCAAGACTCTGGCCAAGCCGGCGATCGCAGCGGTGCGCTCGGGCGAAACCACCTTCGTGCCGAAGAATTGGGACAAGACCTATTTCGACTGGATGGAGAACATCCAGCCCTGGTGCATCTCGCGCCAGCTCTGGTGGGGTCATCAGATCCCGGCCTGGTACGGTCCGGACGGCAAGGTGTTCGTCGCCGAGACCGAGGAGGAGGCCGTCAGCCACGCGCTTGGCTATTACGTCGAGCAAGAGGTGATCACGGTCGAGCAGGGCCGCGAGATGGCGCTCGACCGCAACAAGCGCGAAGGCTTCATCACGCGTGACGAGGACGTGCTCGACACCTGGTTCTCCTCGGCGCTGTGGCCGTTCTCGACGCTCGGCTGGCCCGAAGACGCGCCCGAGGTGCAGCGCTACTACCCGACCAACGCGCTGGTGACCGGCTTCGACATCATCTTCTTCTGGGTCGCCCGCATGATGATGATGGGCCTGCACTTCATGAAGGAGGTGCCGTTCTCGACCATCTACATCCACGCCCTCGTCCGCGACGAGAAGGGCGCCAAGATGTCGAAGTCGAAGGGCAACGTCATCGATCCCCTCCACCTGATCGACGAATACGGTGCGGACGCGCTGCGCTTCACACTGGCCGCGATGGCGGCGCAGGGGCGCGACATCAAGCTCGCCACCAGCCGCGTCGAGGGCTACCGCAATTTCGCGACGAAACTCTGGAATGCGTCCCGCTTCGCGGAGATGAACCACTGCGCCGTGCCCGCCGGTTTCGAGCCGGCGAAGGCCAAGGAGACGCTGAACCGCTGGATCGCGCATGAGAGCGCGCACACCACGCGCGAGGTGACCGAGGCGATCGAAGCCTATCGCTTCAACGATGCCGCAGGCAGCATCTACCGCTTCGTCTGGAACGTCTATTGCGACTGGTATGTCGAGCTCGCCAAGCCCGTGCTGCTCGGTCCGGACAGCCCGGCCAAGGACGAGACCCGCGCCATGGTCGCCTGGGCGCGCGACGAGATCCTGAAGCTGCTGCACCCCTTCATGCCCTTCATCACCGAAGAGCTGTGGGAGGTGACGGCCAAGCGCGATGGTCTGCTCGCACTGGCCTCTTGGCCGCTGAAGCCGGCCGCGCCGACGCCGGAGCAGCTCGCGATGCTCGCGGCAACGACTGGGCCGACCGATCCCCTGATCTCGCCGGCGTTGATCATGCCGATCTTCGATCATGCCGACTTTACGGACCCTGCGGCGGAAGCCGAGATCGGCTGGGTGATCGACCTCGTCACCCAGATCCGCTCGGTGCGCGCCGAGATGAACATCCCGCCGGCAACGCTGACGGCGCTGGTGCTCGCCGGCGCCTCGGCCGAGACCCGGGAGCGCGCGCCGCGCTGGACTGATGTCATCAAGCGCATGGCACGGCTGTCGGACATGTCCTTCGCTGACCGTGCGCCCGACGGTGCGGTCCAGCTGCTGGTGCGCGGCGAGGTGGCCGCGCTGCCGCTCAAGGGCGTGATCGACGTCGCCGCCGAGCGCACGCGCCTCGACAAGGAGATCGCGAAGGCCGAGGCCGACATCAAGCGCGCCGAGTCCAAGCTGGCGAACGAGAAATTCGTCGCCAACGCGGCCGAGGAGGTCGTCGAGGAGGAGCGTGAAAAGCGCGAGGCCGCGCTGGCGCGCAAGGCCAAGCTGCTCGACGCGCTGGAGCGGCTCAAGCAGGCGTCGTGATGCCGTCGTCATTCCGGGATGGTCCGAAGGACCAGACCTCCGAGCGCAATTGCGCTTCGGGGAATCTCGAGATTCCGGGTTCGGCTCTGCGAGCCGCCCCGGAATGACAACTACCTTGGAAACGGCTTGCTCAGGAATTTCGAGCCCCTGACGCCATAGCGCCAGGGCAACTCGACGGCCTTGGTGATACCGATCCGGATGCCGCTCGCCACCTCCAAATCCTCCGTCCGCGCATGCAGCGCGATCGGCGCGCGGTCGAGGGGCAGGGCGTTGTGGGCGATGGCGATGCCGAGCGCCTCGGTCAGCTTGCCCGGGCCCGAGCACAGCGCATGCACGTCCTGGAGATGGCGGCGCCGGCGCATCGCGGCGATCCCGTGCGTCGGCTCCAGCGCGCGGATCAGCACGGCGCTGGCCGAGCCTTCCTCCTCGCAGACGAAGTTGACGCACCAGTGGATGCCGTAGGAGCGGTAGACATAGGCAAATCCGGGCGGGCCGAACATCACCTGGTTCCGCGGAGTCGGCCCGCGATAGGAATGCGCCGCCGGGTCGGTATGGTGATAGGCCTCGACCTCGACAATGATCCCGCCGACGTCGTCGACGAGGAGGGTTGCGCCGATCAGGTCGGGCGCGACCTCGTGCACGCTGCGGCCGAAAAAGGCCCGCTTCAACGGCTTGCCGAGCCGCGGTGGAGAGGCATTCGATCTTGGAGCCATTCGAGGTGAGAATCGCTTGAGAACAGAGCAGGATATTGCCCATATCTGCCATGTTCCCTGAAGCGGTGCGAGCCGGGTTGCAGCGGGCAGCCAGACCGACTAGGTAGGACCTGAACAGACCGGACACCCAATGGTCGTTATTGTCGATACCATCTCGAACCCGCTGCGCCCACGCCACCCCGAAAAGGTGAACCGGCCCGATTCCGCTTCGCCGCCGAAGCCGGACTGGATTCGCGTGCGCGCGCCCAACACCCGCGGCTATGCCGACACCCGCAACATCGTGCGGGCGAACGGCCTGCACACGGTGTGCGAGGAGGCGGGCTGCCCGAATATCGGCGAGTGCTGGGACAAGAAACACGCGACCTTCATGATCATGGGTGACACCTGCACCCGTGCCTGCGCGTTCTGCAACGTCAAGACCGGGCTGCCCAATGCGCTGGATGCGTCCGAGCCGCAGCACGTCGCGGAGGCAACCGCCAAGCTCGGCCTCGCCCACGTCGTCATCACCTCGGTCGATCGCGACGACCTCGCCGACGGCGGCGCCGAGCATTTCGCAGAGACGATCCGCGCGATCCGCGCCGCGTGCCCGTCGACGACGATCGAGATCCTGACGCCGGACTTCCTGCGCAAGGAAGGGGCGCTGGACGTCGTCGTCGCGGCCAAGCCCGACGTGTTCAACCACAATCTCGAGACCGTGCCGTCACGCTATCTGACGGTGCGGCCCGGCGCGCGCTACTTCCATTCGATCCGGCTGTTGCAGCGGGTCAAGGAACTCGATCCCACCATCTTCACCAAATCCGGGATCATGGTCGGCCTCGGCGAGGAGCGCCACGAGGTGCTCCAGGTGATGGACGACCTGCGCTCCGCCGACGTCGACTTCCTTACCATCGGGCAATATCTCCAGCCGACCCGCAAGCACCACGCCGTGATGCGTTTCGTGCCGCCCGACGAGTTCGCCTCCTACGATAAGGTCGCCTACACCAAGGGCTTCCTGATGGTGTCGGCAAGCCCGCTGACCCGCTCGTCGCACCATGCCGGCGAGGATTTCTCGAGACTGAAGGCAGCGCGGGCTGCGATGGCGCGCTGAGCTCTTATGCATCGAGTTTCGAGCAAGCATCGCGTCAATCACAGCGCGTCCGAGATGTTTGATCTCGTCGCCGACGTCGAGCGCTATCCCGAGTTCGTGCCGCTGTGCAGCGCTCTGAAGGTGCGCCAGCGCATGACGAAGCCGGACGGCACCGAGGTTCTGGTCGCCGACATGACGGTGTCGTTCAAGCTGATCAAGGAATCCTTCACCAGCCGCGTGACGCTCGACCGGGCCAACCTGAAAATCCTCGTCGAGTATCTGAGGGGTCCGTTCAGCAGCCTGGAAAACCGCTGGACCTTCGAGCCGAAGGGCGAGGGCGTCTGCGATGTCGGCTTCTTCCTCTCCTATGAGTTCAAGAGCCGCATGCTGGCGATGCTGATGGGCTCGATGTTCGACGCCGCATTCGCGCGGTTTTCCGCCGCGTTCGAAAAGCGCGCGGACGTGATCTACGGGCGGCCGAAGCTGGCGTCGTCGTAGGCTTTGTGGCTGGGCACGCTCCCTCCGTCGTCATTGCGAGGAGCCCTTGCGACGAAGCAATCCAGAATCCCTCTGCGGAAAGACTCTGGATTGCTTCGCTGCGCTGGCAATGACGAAGCCGCTCAATCCACCGCCTTCACGACATCCGGCGGCTGCGAGGCGTAGTAGGCGGCGGCCTGCTCGATCTCCTGCGGCGTCATCGCGCGCGCGATGTTGCGCATCTGCTGGCTGATGTCGTTGCGCCGCTCGCCGGAGGCGAAGGCCTGGAGCTGGGCCTTCATATAGGCTTCCGACTGTCCCTCGAGCCACGGACTACCGGTTTTGTTGTCGAGGGCGCCATGGCAGGATCCGCAGGGCGCGATGCCCCGCATCGGCGCGCCGTAGATCACGATGTTGGGTTTCGGCAATTGCGGCGTCGGGTGATAGGCCGGAAGCCGCGGCAGATAGGCGTAATAATTGGAGAGATCGGCGATTTCCTGGTCGGTCAGGTTGACCGCGAACGGCGACATCACCGCATTGGTGCGCGCGCCGGAGCGGAAATCGTGCAGCTCCTTGTAGATCACGGCGGCATACTGGCCGGCGAGATTGGGCGAATCCGCGCGGCTGATGCCGGTCGGGCCGTGGCAGATCGCGCAACGCTGCGCCAGCGTGGCACCGCGGCCGATCGCCTCCTGGCTCGGGCGCGAGAGCGTATGCGAGGTCAGCACGACCTCGGAGAGGCGCCTGGTCTGCTCAGGTGCTGCGACGTTCGCCGCGCGCTGCGGCACGCCCGCGGCGCTGCAGATCGCATCCCAGACATTGGCGAACTGAACCCAGGGCTGGGCGAAAGGCAGCACGATGAAGCCGGCAATTGCCGTCACGATCAGGATCGCGGCAGTGATGCCGACGCCGCTCCTGAAATGCCGGTTGTGGAACGTGAAGAGGTCGCGCGCGCTCATCACTGCGCTCCCACAAAGACGGCCGGCACCGAGGTGCCTTCGGTCAGGGCCAGCGTCAGGATCGGATAGCCGTAATTGGTGAGGGTGAGCGCGATCATCAGCGCCACCCACAGCGCGTGCGTGTTGAGCGCGAGCGGCACGGTCGCCTGCTGATGCACGGCCAGCGCGAAGCGGTAGGGACCGGCGTCGGCCTGCGGCGTGCGCATGCCGCGGGCCAGGATGACCAGGAACAGGATTCCGGAGGTCAGGAGAATGAAGCCGCCGATTGCGGAGAGAGTGACCGAAAGCGCCTGCGGCGCGATGGCGGGATCGCCAAAGTCGAAATAGGCCATGCGGCGGGGCATGCCGAGAATACCGACCCAGTGCCAGGGGAACGTCGTGACCATCATGCCGACGAACCACAGCCAGAGCTGGGTGCGGATCATGCGGAGGTCGATCAGCTCGCGCCCCGTCAGATGCGGCCACAGATCATAGGCGATCGCAAAATACATGATGACGATGGCGCCGCCGAAGATCAGGTGGAAATGGCCGGTGATCCATTGCGTGTTGTGAATGGACGCATCGAGCTGATAGCTCATGTTGATGAGCCCACCGGCGCCGCCGAAACCGAGCATGATGAAGGAGAAGGCGAGCGCCAGCATCATCGGATTGTCCCAGGGCAGCGCCCTCATCCAGCCGAACAGGCCACGGCCGCCGCGCAGGCGCGCCGCGATCTCGACCGAGGCGCAGATCGTGAAGACGGTCAGCAGCGTCGGCAGCGCCACCAGCGCCGTGAAGGCCGAATGGATGAACTTGAAGCCGGCGCCGACCTGCGGGTCGCCGAAAGTGTGGTGCATGCCGATCGGCATCGCCACCACCAGGAACAGGATGAAGGAGATCCGCGCCATGCTGTCGGAATAGACGCGGCCGCCGATCGCGCGCGGCACGATGGTGTAATAGGCGATGTAGGTCGGCATCAGCCAGAAATAGACGATGGCGTGCAGCGTCCAGGAGAAGAACACGCGGGCAAGACCCGCGTCGATCGTGGCCTTCAGCCCCGCTGCGACCGGGATGATCTGCAACAAGAGCTCGAGCGCGGCACCGAGCGCGGTCCAGGCCCACAGGTATGACCCCGCGACATTGGCGTACATGGCGAGCGGTACCGCCGCGCCGGGATGAGCCTTTCGCCAGACGTGCAGATTGATCGACATCAGCGCGACCCAGATCCAGGATCCGACCACGACCAGCACGACGCCGAGGTAGTAGAACACATTGCCGATCAGCGGCGGATAGAAGGTATAGAGCACCGAGGCGCGCCCCAGCGCGATCGGGATCACCGCCATGATGCTGCCGATGACGATCAGCCAGAATCCGGTCCAGGCCCAGCGCACGCCGACGAGGCGCTGCTCCAGCGCCGACTCGCTGATGGCGTAACCAAAAGCCATCGCGACCAGGGTCGGGAAGACGTAGCCCATCACCGTGCCATGCGCGGTCAGCGAGCGGTAGTAGAGCTCCGGATTGGACAGCCAGGTGCCGATCGGGCTGCGGATGAACATCTGCCAGGCGCCGAGCGTGAGCGCGACGCCGAACACGGCGAAGGCCAGCCAGAAATGGGCGAGGATGAGCTTCCTATTGGCCAACACAGCTCAACCTCCCGCCGCCCTTCGCGCGATCAGCGAATTCGGTCTTGTCGATGACCCTGACCTTGCCCCACATGCCCTCGTGGCCGAAGCTGCAAAACTCCTGGCAGGGCATCAGATAGTCGCCGGTTCTGGTAAAGCGCATGAGCTGCTCGGAGACGTAGCCCGGCACCAGCATGGTGTTGATATTGGTGCCCTGAACCAGGATGCCGTGCACGACGTCGGCGCTGGTGGCGCGCAGCGTGATCGGCGTATCGACCGGCACCACGATGCAGGCCGGGGTGAAGGAATATTGCTGGCCGATCGCGCGCACCGTCACATTGCCATTGGCCTCCAGCACGCTGCCGAGATTGCTCTCGACGAACTCGCCGGACAGATGCAGCCGGGACGGATCCGTGGTCTCGACGCGCGGCTGCGGCATCGTCGCGCGATGGATGCCCGCGAATGCCGCCAGCAGTGCCATCATCACGATGATGATCACCGCGATGGTGGCCCAGCGCCGCTCGACGCGGGCGGCGACTTCGGCGCTGTGATGGCTTTCCTCCGCGGTCATTGCAGCGATCCGCGCGGCAGGAAGACGAACAGATAGAAGGCGAGCCACATCGCGACGACGCAGGCCGTGGCGATCCCGGCGAGCACGATCGCGCCGGACGGGCCTTGCGCGACGACCTCCTCGACGGCCTGGTCGGCTACGGCTGGGCTGGTCGGCGGATCGGAATTGATCATGACGGATCTCTGGCGTCTCTCAGTTCAGCGGCGCGGAGCGCAGCTCGTTGGCCTCGCGCGCCGAGACCGGCGTGCCGCGATTGCCCCAGGCGGTGCGGATGTAGGAGACCACGGCGGCCACCTCGTTGTCGGAGAGGAGGCCCGCGAACGGCGGCATGCCGTACGGCATCGGATTGCCCTTGGTGCCCGGCGGATAGCCGCCATTGAGCACCATGCGGATCGGATTGACCGCCGACTGCATTTCGATCGACTGGTTGTTGGCCAGCGGCGGCCAGTGCGGCGGCTTGCCTTCGCCCTGCAGGCCATGACAGCTCGCGCAGTTCTTGTCATAGACGGTCTTGCCGAGGCTGATCAGCAGGCTGCTCTCGGTGGTCGGCAACGTCGAACTCGCCGGCGGCGGAGGCGAGGGCTCCGAAATGCCTTTGAGGTACACCGCCATCGCCCTGGTGTCCTCATCGCTCAGATATTGCAGGCTGTTGTGCACGACCTCGGCCATCGGACCGTAGACGACACCGCGCGCCGAAACGCCGGTCTGGAGCAGATCGGTGATGTCCTTGATGCTCCAGTCGCCGAGACCGGCCTCGCGATTGGAGGTCAGCGACGGGGCGTACCAGTTCTGCATCGGAATCAGGCCGCCCTTGAAGGCGTCCGATTGCGCGGTGCCCCCGAGCGCGTTGATCGGCGAATGGCACATGCTGCAATGGCCGAGGCCTTCGACCAGATAGGCGCCACGATTCCATTCCGCCGACTTGGTCGGGTCGGGCTTGAACTCGCCCTCGCGGAAGAACAGCGTGCGCCAGCCGAGAATGAGCTGGCGGTTGTCGTAGGGGAAGCGCAGGTCGTGCGGTTTGTTCTTCTGGTTCACCGGCGGGATCGAGCGCAGATAGGCGAAGATCGCGTCGCTGTCGGCGCGCGTAACCTTGGTGTAGGACGCAAACGGCATCGCCGGATAGATCAGTCCGCCGTCGGGGAAGCGGCCGCTGTGCATGGTCTTGTAGAAATCGTCCGCACTCCATTTGCCGATCCCGGTGTCGGGATCCGGCGTGATGTTGGAGGTGTAGAGCGTGCCGAACGGGGTCGGCATGGCGCGGCCGCCGGCGAACAGGCGGCCTTCCGGTGCGGTGTGACAGGCGGTGCAGTCGCCGGCGCGGGCGAGATATTCGCCGCGGGCGATGATGTCGCTGGTCTTGTCCTTGTCCTGCGCCTGCGCCGCCGTGGTGAGCGCGGCGAGGGTGAGGAGCATGATCGACAGTTTCGAGCCCATCATCCGCCTCGTCAGTTGGGCTGGCTGCCGCAGCCGAAGGGCAGCGCGTAGGTGCCTTTCGGCACGGGGGCCGGATTTGCAGGCGCCGGCCGCGTCGCGAGCCAGGCCGCAACGGCGGTGACGTCGGCTTCGGTCAGATGACCGGCGACGAGCTGCATGCAGTCGGGCGATTTCGCCGTGCGGGTGCCATAACGCCAGGCGCCGAGCTGCGCACTGATGTAATTGGCACGCAGGCCCAGCAGGCCGGGAATGCCAGGCTGCATGCCCGTGAGCCCCGGGCCGTGGCAGCTCACGCAGGCCGGAATGTTGCGGCCGGCATCGCCGCTGGTCGCGAGCAGCTCGCCGTGCGCGAGCACGTCCTTGCTGACTTCGCTCGGCGCGGACGGCGGCAGCGGCGGATGCTCGCTGGCAAAATACTCCGCCATCGCCTCCAGATACGGATCGGGCAGAAACTCCAGCAGATAGTTCATCGGCGGATATTTGCGCCGGCCGCTGCGGAAGGCGAGGAGCTGGTTGTAGAGATAGCCGGCCGGCTTGCCGGCAAGGCGCGGGAAATAGACGTCGCTGGTGCCTTCGCCCCTGTTGCCGTGGCAGGGCGTGCATGCCTCCACCCGCGCCGCCATCGTGTCCGGCGGCTGGTTGGGCGTTTGCGCTGCCGCATCATCAAAGGCGGCCAAGGTGGCAATGGCGACTGCCAGAGCAAGGTAGCGAGCGAACACGCCGTCGCCCTCCAGGAAGCGGACCAAGTTGATTCCTGATCACAACGTAGAGCGGCATTATTGCGCCAATATGGTCGCACGCAAGATGGGAAAGGGGCGACGACGTTTGGTCGCGGCTGCAGATTTCCGATCCCGATCGATTTCGACAAAATTTGCGTGGTTTTTGAAAAGCAGACGTGACGCCGCGATCTCGCGACCGTCTCGCCCGAGTTTTACATCGTCGTGTCGCCCTCAGGAGTCAGAGGGCGCAGGGAAGACCGGGTGCCGGCCGGGCACCCACGGTCCACTGTGCGAAAGGTGGCTACAAGAATTTGCACAGCGGCATACAGGTGAAGCCAAACATCCGGCCTTCCCTGCGCAGTGGTTTGACGGCTTATGCCGAGTTCTCCCCGGGGAGCGATGCACTATTGCCCCCGTCGCCTTGCAGATGGCTGATGTACGTGCCCGGTCGGGCCGCCACATCACCGCAAGACTTGACGCACAGACCCCGGGCGTCAGGACGACACGGTTTTGCCGTACGCCAGCACCGCACCCGTCGTAGGCGCGCGGCACGCGCTCACGGTTACCCGCCCTGCGATGCCTCTCGCGCCGGTGCTGCCAGCGTCCACCGCGGCTCATCCCGCGTTTCGTGACGATCGCGATACGCCCCTCTGACAGGGATGAGGTGACGGGAGAATGCGCCGATTCCGAATTTCTGTAAAGACGAATATTTCCACCGGTCGCGATTGACCGAGCTTTGGCGTGTTTTGCCCGTCGGGCAACGCAAGGCCTTGTAGCCCGGATGGAGCGAAGCGTAATCCGGGGGCATCTCCGCGAATTCAGAAGGTCCCGGATTGCGCTTCGCTCCATCCGGGCTACGGACCTGCCTTCGACGGGATCATTTTGCGCGGCCGCGAGTTCTCTCCGGATTGTCCGGGCCGGAGCCGCCATGAC
The DNA here is from genome assembly GCF_009759665.1 of Bradyrhizobium cajani. GTDB lineage: Bacteria > Pseudomonadota > Alphaproteobacteria > Rhizobiales > Xanthobacteraceae > Bradyrhizobium > Bradyrhizobium cajani. Next base: position 86,909 of record NZ_WQNE01000014.1, on the reverse strand, counting down.
CATCAATTTCGACACGTTGAAAGCATCGCTCGTCCTATACGGGCTGAACGCGGTCTACGCGATCCTGCTGCTCGCGGTCGGTTGGTATTTGTCCGGCGCAATGCAGCGTTTCGTCACGCGCGTGTTGAGCGTCACGCACCGCGTCGATGCCCTGGTGACCTTGTTCGTCGCGAGCCTCGTTCGCTATGCCGTGCTCGCCGTGGTCGGAATCGCCGTGCTTCAGCTGTTCGGCATCCAGACCGCGAGCCTTGTCGCGGTGCTGGGCGCGACATCACTGGCCATCGGTCTCGCGCTTCAGGGAACGCTCTCCAATCTCGCCGCCGGCGTGATGCTGCTGTTGTTCCGACCATTTCACATCGGCGATGATGTCGAGGTCGCCGGCAAGGCGGGGAAGGTCAGGTCGCTGTCGCTGTTCATGACCGAGTTGGTCGCGCCCGACAACACGCAGATACTCTTGCCGAACGGACAGGTGTGGGGCGCGGCCATCATCAATCACAGCGCCTATCCCGGCACGGGCGAGGTCAAGGTGACGTTTCCAGTCAGGGCAGGCGCGGCCAATGCGCTGGCCGACCAGATCCTGAGAGAGCTGCGCGACGATCCCCGCATCGACGATCGCGCCGCGCCGACGGTCAATGTGTCGAAGGTGATCGCTGCCGATCCCGCAGCGCCCGTGGTGGAATTGACCGTGAGCGCGAAGGTGAGGCCGTCCGATGCCGATGCGGTCAGGCAACGCGTGCTCGATCACGCGAGCGCGCTGCTCGCAGCGGCTTGAGGCGCTTCAGCCTCGCGGCGACCGCGGCGGCCTTCGCTTCACCGCGTGACGTCGCGGCGAGCGGGTGACGCGCGGGCGCAGGCGGCTTGCGGCGGCGCGCTGCGGTTTGGCCGCGACCTGCGGGCCGCGGGCGAGATCCATCAGCATGCGCAGCGCCTCGACCACCGAGCGCTGACGCACGGCGCTGCGGCCGATGGCACCAAACCGGTGCTCGCGGTGGATGATGCGGCCGTCGCGCGCGGCCGCCGCGAAATGCACGAGGCCGACCGGCTTGCCGGGCGTGGCACCGCCGGGGCCGGCAATGCCGGTGATGGCGACCGCGAGATCGACATCGGCACGCTCCAGCGCGCCGATCGCCATCGCGGTTGCGGTCTCCTTGCTGACCGCGCCGAAATTGGTGAGCGTGCTTGCCTCGACCCCGAGCATCGCGCGCTTGGCATCGTTGGAATAGGTGACGAAGCCGCGGTCGATCACGTCGGACGATCCGGGGATGTCTGTCAGCGCGCCGGCGACGAGGCCGCCGGTGCAGGACTCGGCGGTCGCGATCGTCAGCTTCCGCATCCGGCACAAATCGAGCAGCGAGCGGGAGAGGGCGCGTGCGTCGCTGCCGCCCATGGCCTTACGCGCTCCAGGGGAGGCGGATGGTGGCGCTCGCGGTCGCCGCGATGCCTTCCTCGCGGCCGGTGAAGCCGAGCCGCTCGCTGGTCGTCGCCTTCACCGCGACGCGGGAGATGTCGACACCCGAAATCTCGGCGATGCGCGCGCGCATGGTGTCGCGCAGCGGGCCGATCTTGGGCCGCTCGCAGATCAGCGTGACTTCGAGATTGGCGACGCGACCGCCACGCTGCGTAACGCGGTCGATCGCGTATTTCAGGAACTGATCGGAGGAAGCGCCCTTCCACTTGGCGTCGCTGGGCGGGAAGTGCGAGCCGATGTCGCCGTCGGCCAGCGCGCCGAGGATGGCGTCGACCAGCGCATGCAGGCCGACGTCGCCGTCCGAATGAGCCAGGAAGCCCTTCGTATGCGGCACGCGTACGCCGCAGATCATGACGTGGTCGCCTTCGCCGAAGGCGTGCACGTCGTAGCCCGTGCCGGTCCTGATATCGCCGAGCAGGCTGGCAAGGCGCGCTTCCTCGCGCACGAAGTCTTCGGGAGTGGTGAGCTTCATATTGGCAACATCGCCTTCAAAGGTTGCAACCGTCAATCCCGCCCATTCGGCAATCGCGGCATCGTCGGTGAAATCGCTGCGCCCGTCCTTTGCCGCGCGACGATGCGCCTCGAGGATGACGTCGAAACGAAAGGATTGCGGCGTCTGCGCAATTCGCAGCCGCGCCCGGTCCGGCGTGTCCTCGACATGGCCGCTCTCGCCGGTGAGCTTGATGGTGTCGGTGACGGGAACGACGGGAATCGCAGCGCCGGTGCGGCTCGCCGCCTCGATCGCGCGCGAGATCACGCCTTCCGAGACGAAGGGACGCGCGGCGTCGTGGATCAGGACGATGTCGGGCTTGTGCTTTGCGAGTGCCTCCAGGCCGGCCAGTACCGAAGCCTGGCGCGTTGCGCCGCCATTGGCCGGCGGCTCGTGCGCGAGCCCTGTGACCGCTGCCGTGAACATGGCGCCGTCGTCGGGGTTCACCACCGGCTGCACCGCCGACACGTCGGGGTGACGGCTGAAAGCCTCCATGGCGCGATAGATCACGGGCACACCGCCGATCGAGCGATATTGCTTCGGCCCGCCGGCACCGGCGCGCAAGCCGCGACCGGCTGCGACGAGAACGACTGCGGTGCGCTGTGATTTCGCCATAGGACTCAAATACTCAGTTGCGATGAAAGAGTCGGGAGTGGGGTGAAGTGCCGGCATGCCTCTAGCACGGCAGGCCCGCAAAAAAAGGGGGTTTCCCCGGATTGTGGGAAACAGCATTTTGCTGCACTGCACTTGAAAGATCTGCAGAACTGTCTAAAGTGTAGGCATGACGCTTGACTGCACAAGAATTGTGCGCAAGATAGGTCATGGCAGGCGCGATGAGGCCCTGCCTAGTCAACGAGACCACTGTGACCGGCTCGGCAAGATCAGGCTATAAGCCGTTGAAAATAGGCGATATTGATGTCGCCGCCCCGGTCTTCCTGGCGCCGATGTCGGGGGTGACTGACTCGCCCGTGCGGCGGCTGGCCGCCGAGCTCGGGGCCGGTCTGGTCGTGTCCGAAATGACCGCCAGCGACGAGCTCGCCAACGGCCACCGGATGTCGCGTTTGCGTTGCGAAGCGACCGGCATTGGTCCGCACGTGGTCCAGCTTGCCGGCTGCGAGACGCACTGGATGGCTGAAGGCGCCCGGATCGCCGAAGCCGAGGGCGCCGACATCATCGACATCAACATGGGCTGTCCGGCCCGCCACGTCACCGGCGGCCAGTCCGGTTCGGCCTTGATGCGCGATCTCGACCATGCGGTCAGCCTGATCGAGGCGACGATCGCGGCGGTGAAAGTGCCGGTGACGCTGAAGATGCGGCTCGGCTGGGACGATCGCACCCGCAACGCGCCGGAGCTGGCGCGGCGCGCGGAAGCGTCGGGCATCAAGCTCGTCACCGTGCATGGCCGCACCCGCTGCCAGTTCTACAAGGGCGAGGCCGATTGGGATGCGATCCGCGCCGTGCGCGAGGCCATCTCCATTCCGCTCGTCGTCAATGGCGACATCACCACTTACGAGAAGGCGCTCGCGGCACTCGACGCCTCCGGCGCCGATGCCGTGATGATCGGCCGCGGGGCGCAAGGGCGCCCCTGGCTGCCCGGCCAGATCGGCCGCCGCCTGAACGGCGGGGCGGCGGAAGCCACCCCCTCGCTCGAAACGCAGCTGCATTACGTCCGCACGCTCTATCAGGGTGTGTGCGCGCTCTATGGCCTGCGCATCGGCCTCAGGCATGCCCGCAAACATCTGGGCTGGGCGCTCGACGTCGCCGCCGATGTGAGCCGCGCGCCGGCCGAGAAGCTGAAAGCCTGGCGCCAGACCATCCTCACCGCGGAGGATCCGCGCCGCGTCGACCAGTCACTGCAAGATGCCTTCGACGACTTCGCATGGAGCGCTGCTGCATGAGCTCAGCCGCTGAACATCGTCGGCCGCTTCCGTCCGACAGCGACGCGATCCTGGATGCCTTGCCGAACCCCGTTCTCATGATCGGGCCGGACGGAAAAATCGTCGCCGCCAATATCGCGACGGAGGCTTTCTTCGAGATCTCGACGCAGTTCCTGAAGCGGCAGTCGCTGAAGGAGCTGGTGCCGTTCGGCAGCCCCTTGCTGGCGCTAATCGACCAGGTGCGCTCGTCGAACTCGCCGGTCAACGAATACAAGGTCGACCTCGGCACCCCGCGCATGGGCGGCGATCGCCAGGTCGATCTGCATGTCGCTCCGCTGACCGAGCGGCCCGGCCATATCGTGGTGATGCTTCAGGAGCGCACCATCGCCGACAAGATGGACCGCCAGCTCACCCATCGCAGCGCCGCGCGCTCGGTGATCGCGCTCGCCGCGATGCTGGCGCATGAGATCAAGAACCCGCTGTCCGGCATCCGCGGCGCGGCCCAGCTGCTGGAGCAGCAGGCCTCTTCCGAGGACCGCATGCTGACGCGCCTGATCTGCGACGAGGCCGACCGCATCGTGACGCTGGTCGACCGCATGGAGGTGTTCGGCGACGAGCGCCCGGTCGTACGCGGTCCCGTCAACATCCATTCGGTGCTGGATCACGTCAAACGGCTGGCGCAGTCGGGATTTGCCCGCAACATCCGCTTCGTCGAGGACTACGATCCCTCGCTGCCCCCGGTGCTGGCGAACCAGGACCAGCTGATCCAGGTGTTCCTCAACCTCGTAAAGAATGCCGCCGAAGCCCTGATCGACGTCCCCGACGCCGAGATCCAGCTCACCACCGCATTCCGCCCCGGCGTGCGCCTGTCAGTCCCCGGTCAAAAATCCCGGGTATCCCTGCCACTTGAATTCTGCGTGAGAGACAACGGACCAGGCGTGCCGGACGATCTTCTGCCCAACCTTTTCGATCCCTTCGTGACCACCAAGCAGACCGGCTCCGGCCTGGGTCTCGCGCTGGTCGCCAAGATCGTCGGCGATCACGGGGGCATCATCGAATGCGAATCTCAGCCGCGCAAGACCACCTTCCGCGTGCTGATGCCGATGTATTCCACATCGGTCAAACATGCCGATCAAAGCAGTCGCGACGGCTCTGCCGGGAAGCCGTCGTCTGCGTCACAGGGGGCAAAATGAGGATCAACGATGCCCGCAGGTAGCATTCTCGTAGCTGATGACGACACCGCCATCCGCACGGTTCTGAATCAGGCACTTTCCCGCGCCGGCTATGAAGTCAGGCTCACCGGCAATGCCGCAACGCTGTGGCGCTGGGTCAGCCAGGGGGAGGGCGATCTCGTCATCACCGACGTGGTGATGCCCGACGAGAACGCCTTCGACCTGTTGCCGCGGATCAAGAAGATGCGGCCGAATCTGCCCGTCATCGTCATGAGCGCGCAGAACACCTTCATGACGGCGATCCGCGCCTCCGAACGCGGGGCCTATGAATATCTGCCAAAACCCTTCGACCTGAAGGAGCTGATCGCCATCGTCGGCCGCGCGCTCGCCGAGCCGAAGGAGCGGGTCTCGACGCCGGACGAGGACGCCGAGATGGAGGCGATCCCGCTGGTCGGCCGCTCGCCGGCGATGCAGGAAATCTACCGCGTGCTGGCGCGTCTGATGCAGACCGACCTCACCGTGATGATCACGGGCGAGTCCGGCACCGGCAAGGAGCTGGTGGCGCGCGCGCTGCACGATTACGGCAAGCGCCGCAACGGCCCGTTCGTCGCCGTCAACATGGCGGCGATCCCGCGCGATCTCATCGAGTCCGAGCTGTTCGGCCATGAGCGCGGCGCCTTCACCGGTGCCAACACCCGCGCTTCCGGCCGGTTCGAGCAGGCCGAGGGCGGCACGCTATTCCTGGACGAGATCGGCGACATGCCGATGGAGGCGCAGACCCGCCTGTTGCGCGTGCTCCAGCAGGGCGAATACACCACCGTCGGCGGCCGCACCCCGATCAAGACCGACGTGCGGATCGTCGCGGCCTCCAACAAGGATCTGCGCGTCCTGATCCAGCAGGGCCTGTTCCGCGAAGACCTGTTCTTCCGCCTCAACGTCGTGCCGCTGCGGCTGCCGCCCTTGCGCGAGCGCATCGAGGACCTGCCCGATCTGGTACGGCACTTCTTCACGCTGGCCGAGAAGGACGGCCTGCCGCCGAAGAAGCTGGATGCGCTGGCGCTGGAGCGGCTCAAGCAGCACCGCTGGCCCGGTAACGTGCGCGAGCTCGAAAACCTCGCCCGGCGCCTTGCCGCGCTCTATCCGCAGGACGTGATCACGTCCTCGGTCATCGACGGCGAGCTGGCACCGCCCTCGGTCAGCCCGGGCGCAGCGGTCCAGCAGGGCGTCGACAATCTCGGCGGCGCGGTGGAGGCCTACCTGTCCTCGCACTTCCAGGGCTTTCCGAACGGCATGCCGCCGCCCGGCCTCTATCACCGCATCCTCAAGGAGATCGAGGTGCCGCTGCTCACGGCCGCGCTCGCGGCCACCCGCGGCAACCAGATCCGCGCCGCCGACCTGCTCGGCCTCAACCGCAACACGCTGCGGAAGAAGATCCGGGATCTCGACATCCAAGTGTATCGGAGCGGGGGCTAAGCACCGTGCGAGCTGCACTAAATTAGGATCGAACCCAGAATCTTGGGATTCCGGGTTCGCCTTCCGGTGAGCTCAGATTGGCCCTTTCAAACGGCTTGTTGAGCTAAGAGCCTGTCTCGGCCAACAACCGCTCAAGCACGGCGAGGTGTCGGCGTAGCTCTCGCTCGACAATCGAGGGCGCATCAACCGAGCCCCCGATTGGAACTAAAGCGGGCGATGATTGCATCCGTTGAAGTTGGCATTGCTTAGCCGCAATTCGAGCACGCAGAATATCGCCGTAGTCGGACATAGCTGTCCTCCTGTCTGATTGAGGGTTATGGCGTTCGAACGCCCCAAGCGGCGCGCTTGAGTCCCGTCGATCAGGCGATCTGCGGCTCGCAGACCATCGCGGCGGCTTTGGCGGTCGCAAACCGAAACCAAACCTGCCAAGCTTTCTATACAGAACTTTGGGGTCGTATCCAATGGTCTATGCCGGGAGCGACGCGGTTGGTGCCAACTTGTGCTAGTCTGCTTCTTCTTGAAGGAGATTGGTGCGGCCGCTCACGGCCGCGTCCGCCGCCACCCGCGGCAACCAGATTCGAGCCGCGACGCTGCTCGGCCTCAACCGCAATACGTTGCGGAAGAAGATCCGGGATCTCGATATCCAAGTCTATCGGAGCGGGGACCGGTTGTCCGGGACTGTGGCTCAACTCCCCTACCACAGCGGAGCTGAGCCTGTCGGGATCGCGCTGGCCCGTCCGCCATCTGCGGCCCGCTCGGCGGCTTTGAAGAGTGCCCTCCTACAGCATTCGTGAGCGCGCCCAGTCGACTTGGGTTGCGCGAACTACTACCTTGCTCCACATGTCGAAGTTCAAGGTCAAATTGCCTTGGTCGGGGCCGGCGTGTCCTTGCCAGAGTGGCGAACTTTACTCTGCTTGTTGCAGGGGCATTGACGGTAGTCCGCGCTCAAAGCGATTTGATTGTTCTCCCGCAGGTGATCCGACCGGTTACTCACGCGAGGGGTGCTATCTCAGCTTTACACAAAATTGTGGTGGGCCTCTCACTCGCGAGCATATCGTCTCTCAAACCGTCATGAGGAAACTTGGCGACCGCGTGGCGGTTCGAGGTTTCCCGGGCGCCGATCCAACTGTGGACGTGATTGTGCCGGTTGAAGCGCAAGGTTCCCGAGTCCTTTGCAAGAGGCATAATGAAGCTCTTTCGCCGCTCGATCATAGAGCTGGAAAGATGCTGGAGCGGTTGCTGCCCGCTACTCAGTACATTTCAAAAAGACGTTTCGGCGCTGCCTTAGCTAGCCGCTGGGTTTTTATGGACGGTCCGCGTCTTGAAGCTTGGAGTGCGAAGGTTCTCGCGGGGACACATGCCGCTGGGCTGAATCGACGCGCAGGAGTGAAACTCGACTATTCTCTCAACTATAGCAAAGTGCGCGCGGTGATCGAACGAGGGGAGCTGGAAGAGGGGGCCGGCATGTACGTCTTGGCCAACATTCGTCCAAATGAGCATGGCTTACAGCACACGCTTCACAACAACCCAGCTTTGGGCGCGGTTGTTGGAATTCATATCAACCTCGCCTTTTTTAGCTTCATGTTCGTGCTCGATGCTCAGCGCTTCGACTTCGACTTTATCAGCTCGCAACCTCATACTTATCGACCTTCTGTACACCGCCTGTACGGCCCCGGAGGCGACGCAAAACTGTTCTTCGCGTGGAAGCGTCGGCCCGACTTCAAGCAAACGTCTCAAGGCCGCGTCTTTTGGTCGCCGACAGGATCAAGCTCCGCGGCCCCAAACTTTGAACTTCTTTCAGGTCCCCCCGAAATAGACGACCGCACCAAGAGGTGAGCCGCGATGGCGCGGGCAAAGTCGTTCGCGCAAACGGACGGTGGCTCAGCTCCCCCTACCAAAGCGGAGCTGAGCCTGTCCGGATCGCGCTGGCCGTTGTGGCTGGCGCGGAGAGCAGAAGTCCGAATCGGACCGAAATGTTCCGTGGAGCACACGAATTCGTTGTACGTCCGCAGGGCACAGTGTCACGCCTATCTGACCAGCCGGCCTGATGTGGGCATGGCGCTGGCGAAGTTCGACGGCGGCTCCTGCAAGCCGGGGCCGTTGACCAGAAGGTCGGCGGCCACGATCAGCAGCAGCACGGCCGACACCATCACTGCGAGAAAGAACCTATCCATCGCGGACAAGCCGCGGGGAGGGAAATCCGTTCCCACAAACCAGGTCTGCCAGACGACTGGCCTGTGGATGCCCCGGTCCGTAGCGGTGAGGGCGCCGCGGAATTGTCGCAATTCGGCAACAATGTGGTACGAATACATCAGTATCCGCCCACCGCGGACCCGTTTTTTCAGCACCCCATTGCCGGAATGACCAGCGCAGACACCTCGGCCGCATCCTTTGACACGGCCCCAGCGGAAGAGCCGCGGCGCTGGTCGCTGCGCCGCTGGCTGGCACCCTTTGCCGTGGCGCTGGCGCTGCTGTCGGCCCTCCTGACCTTCCTGGTCCTGACCGGGCTGACGGGCATCGATCCGACGCCGGAAGTGGTCCGCTCGTTGTATCTGATCAATGCGGCGACGATCCTGCTCCTGGTCGGGATCATCGTCCGCGAGCTCTGGCAGCTGATCCTGGCGCGGCGGCGGGGCAGGGCCGCCGCGCGCCTCCATGTCCAGATCGTCAGCCTGTTCTCGATCGTGGCGGTGCTGCCGGCCGTGCTGGTCGCCGTGGTCGCCAACGTCACCATCGAGCGCGGCCTCGACCGGCTGTTCTCGGGGCCGACCAAGGAAGTGATCCAGAACTCGCTCACGATCGCGCGGGCCTACATGCAGGACCATGCGCAACTGATCCGCGGCGACATTCTCGGCATGGCCAACGATATCGCCCATGCCCGGCCGCTCTACGACCAGGATCGCCGCTCGTTCCGCGAGATGCTGACGGCCAGCGCGGGCTCGCGCAATTTGCCGGGCGCGATGCTCATCGACAAGAACACCAACATCCTGGAATCCGCCGATACCGGCATGCGGCTCGCCTATTCCCCGCCGGCGCCGGACTTCCTCAGCAACGTCAACGAATCCGAGCCCGAGATCGCGGTGCTGCCGGACGCCAGCTTCGTCGCTGCGGTGATCCGCCTGCGCGCCTTCAACGACACATTCCTCTACGTCGCGCGGCCGCTTGATCCGAACGTTGTCAACCAGCTCAAGCAGACCGAGGTCAGCGTCGCCGAATACGCCCAGATCGAGTCGCGCCGGCTCGGCATCCAGGTCGCCTTCGCGCTGATGTTCGCGGTGATTGCGCTGACCATCCTGATGGCCTCGGTGCTGATCGGGCTCAACTTCGCCAATTCACTGGTGGCGCCGATCCGGCGGCTGATGAATGCGGCCCATACGGTCTCGACCGGCGACCTCCATGTGAAAGTGCCGGTGCATCAGTCGGAAGGCGACCTCGCCCAGTTGGGTGAGACCTTCAACAAGATGACGCAGGAATTGCGCAGCCAGCGCGACGAGCTCGTCAACGCCAGCGAGCTCATCGACAGCCGCCGACGCTTCATCGAGGCCGTGCTGTCCTCTGCGAGCGCCGGCATCATCGGCGTCGATGCCTCCGGCAGCGTCGGCATCCTCAACCGTTCCGCCGAGAAGCTGATCGGGCATTCCGAGGCGGAGACGCTCGGCCATCCGCTCTCCGACGTGCTGCCCGAACTCGACGAGATGATGAAGGCGGCGCGGGAGGGCACCCAGCGCCTGGTGCAGGGGCAGATCACGATCACGCGCGACGGCACCGAACGCAATCTGTCGGTCCGCGTCAGCGCCGAGAAGACCAGCCAGCCGCGCGACAGCTACATCATCACGCTCGACGACATCACCGAGCTGGTGTCGGCGCAGCGCACCTCGGCCTGGGGCGACGTGGCGCGCCGCATCGCCCACGAGATCAAGAACCCGCTGACGCCGATCCAGCTCTCGGCCGAGCGCATCCGCCGCAAGTTCGGCAGGACCATCACGGAAGAGAAGGACAAGTCGATCTTCGACCAGTGCACCGACACCATCGTGCGCCAGGTCGACGATATCAGGCGCATGGTCGACGAATTCTCGCGCTTCGCGCGGATGCCGAAGCCGGTGATGGAGGGCGAGGACGTCGCCGATACCGTGCGGCAGGCGGTGTTCCTGATGAAGGTCGCCCATCCCGAGATCGATATCGAGGCCGAGTTCAAGAGTGATCCGCTCCGCGCCCAGTTCGACCGTCGGCTGATCTCGCAGGCGGTCACCAACATCGTCAAGAACGCCACCGAGGCAATCGAGCAGGTCCCGCCGGAGGAGCTCGGCAAGGGGCGCATCGATGTCGTGGTGTCGCGCGAGGGCGAGGACGTGCTGATCGACGTCGTCGACAACGGCATAGGCCTGCCCAAGGTCGCGCGCTCGCGGCTGCTCGAGCCGTACGTCACGACACGCGCCAAGGGCACCGGCCTTGGCCTTGCGATCGTCGGCCGCGTGCTGGAAGACCATGGCGGACGCATCGAGTTGAAGGACGCCTCCGACTTCCGCGAAGGCCAGCGCGGCGCCTGGATGCGGATGCGCTTTGCGATCTCCGGCCAGGCCGCGAAGGCCGAGGCGGTCGAGCCGGCGCCGGCAGCAAAGGAAGCGGCAAGCGACCCGGCCAGGGACCAGGAAACAAAAGAGCCGGCGGCCGAAACCAAAGAGCCGGCTGAAAAGACCAATGATTCAACGAAAATCGAAGCCTCAACAGGCAGCTGACAAGACAGGCGCGACCCATGGCAAGTGAAATTCTGATTGTCGATGATGAGGCCGATATTCGGGATCTCGTTGCAGGCATCCTCGAAGACGAAGGGTTCGTCACCCGAACCGCGCGCGACAGCGACTCGGCCCTCGCCGAGATCGCGAACCGCAGACCGCACCTGGTGTTCCTTGACATCTGGCTCCAGGGCTCCAAGCTCGACGGCTTGCAGCTGCTGGAGCAGGTCAAGAAGGACAACGCCGATCTGCCGGTCGTGATGATCTCCGGCCACGGCAACATCGAGACCGCGGTCGCCGCGATCAAGCGCGGCGCCTACGACTTCATCGAGAAGCCGTTCAAGGCCGACCGTCTGATCCTCGTCGCGACCAGGGCGCTGGAGAACTCGCGGCTCAAGCGCGAGGTCAAGGAGCTGAAGCAGCTCGCGCCGAGCGCCAGCCAGCTCGTCGGCCGCTCGCCCAGCATGAACCAGCTGCGCCAGACCATCGAGCGCGCGGCGAAGGCCAACAGCCGCATCCTGATCGTCGGCCCCGCCGGCGCCGGCAAGGAGCTGACCGCACGCACGCTGCATACGGCCTCGGGCCGCGCCGATGGTCCCTTCGTCGTCATCAACGCGGCTGCGATCACGCCCGAGCGCATGGAGCACGAGCTGTTCGGCGTCGAGCAGTCCAATGGCGAGCAGCCGCGCAAGCCCGGCGCGCTCGAGGAAGCCCATGGCGGCACGCTGTTCATCGACGAGATCGCGGATATGCCGCGCGAGACCCAGAACAAGATCCTGCGCGTGCTGGTCGAGCAATCGTTCCAGCGCGTCGGCGGCACCGCCAAGGTGCAGGTCGACGTGCGCATCATCTCCTCCACGGCGCGCAACCTCGAAGAGGAGATCGCGGCCGGTCATTTCCGGGAGGATCTCTATCATCGCCTCTCGGTGGTGCCGATCCGCGTGCCGGCACTGTCGGAGCGGCGCGAGGACATTCCGGAATTGATCGACTATTTCATGGAGCAGATTTCGGCCGGAAGCGGTTTGCCCAGACGCCAGATCGGGCAGGACGCGATGGCGGTGCTGCAATCGCACGTCTGGCCAGGCAATGTGCGCCAGCTTCGCAACAATGTTGAGAGAGTCATGATTCTGGCCGCGGGCGGACCGGAGGTGATCATCACCGCCGACATGTTGCCGCAGGACGTGGGATCCATGGTGCCGGCGATGCCCACCAGCAACAATGGCGAGCACATCATGGGCCTGCCGCTGCGCGAAGCGCGCGAAGTGTTCGAGCGCGACTATTTGATTGCACAGATCAGCCGTTTTTCAGGAAATATTTCTCGCACGGCTGAGTTTGTTGGCATGGAACGCTCGGCGCTGCACCGGAAACTGAAGGCACTCGGCGTCGGATGATGATGCAACCTGACGGGCACACGTTCACAATAAGCGAGGAAAATCATCGATTTCCGTAGTTTTTCGGAGCAATACGACGGGGGCTGCCGCGTGAAGCGGCTTGCCTAATAAGTCCACCTGTCCTCTAATCGCACAGCTGTTCCTTCCGAGGGGGATCTCATGAGGAGCGGCAACCGGGAGAGGCCCCGAATTTCGCAAAGAGGGCCGCAACCGGCGCAATAAAAAGAAACTCAAAGCGAGAAAAAAACAATGGCGGCAGACCGCGCACAAAACCTACAGGACACCTTCCTTAATCACGTTCGCAAAACCAAGACGCCACTGACGATCTTTCTGGTCAACGGAGTGAAGCTCCAGGGCATCGTGACCTGGTTCGACAATTTCTGTTTGCTGCTTCGGCGCGACGGTCATTCGCAGCTGGTCTACAAGCATGCGATCTCGACCATCATGCCGGGTGCTCCGATCCAGCTGTTCGAAGGCGGCGAGGATCAGCCGGCTTGAGAGTGATCTGATTGGAACCCCGGAATTTCGACGGGGATGCCGACCGTCCGCGGCCGGCAGGGGCTAAGCAAACGGGGCGGGTGCTGGTCATCGGCCCCTACTTGCGACTGCGTGCGGGAAGTGCCGACGCGCAATCGGAAAGCCATGGTTCGTCCAAACATGGCTCGTCCAGTCATGGCTCGTCCAGTCATGTCCTGCGTGACGCCGAGGCCCGGCTTGATGAAGCTGCGGGCCTCGCGCGTGCGATCGATCTCGTCATTGCCGACGCCATCATCGCGCCGATCAGCCAGATCAGGCCCGCGACTTACATCGGCAAGGGCAAGGTCGAGGAGATCGCCGGGCTGATCAAGAGCCTCGATGTCGAGCTCGTGGTGATGGATTGCGCGCTGGCGCCGATCCAGCAGCGCAACCTCGAGAAGGAATTGCACGCCAAGGTGCTAGACCGCACCGGCCTGATCCTGGAGATCTTCGGACGCCGCGCCAAGACCAGGGAAGGCTCGCTCCAGGTCGAGCTGGCGCATCTCAACTACCAGCGCTCGCGCCTGGTGCGCTCCTGGACCCACCTCGAACGCCAGCGCGGCGGTTTCGGATTCATGGGCGGTCCCGGCGAGACGCAGATCGAAGCCGACCGCCGCCTGATCCAGGAGCGCATCTCAAAGCTCGAGAGTGAGCTGAAGAAGGTGCAGGCGACGCGGCGCCTGCACCGGGCAGGCCGCCAGCGCGTGCCGTATCGCGTGGTCGCGCTGGTCGGCTACACCAATGCCGGCAAGTCGACGCTGTTCAACCGCCTGACCCGCGCCCACGTGCAGGCCGCCGACATGCTGTTTGCGACGCTCGACCCGACCTTGCGCGCGCTCAACCTGCCGCTTGGCGGCAAGGCGATGCTGTCCGACACCGTCGGTTTCATCTCCAACCTGCCGACGCAGCTGGTCGCCGCCTTCCGCGCCACGCTGGAGGAGGTGCTGGAAGCCGACGTCATCCTGCATGTGCGCGACATCTCGCACGAGGACGCCGAGGCGCAGCAGAGCGACGTCGATGCGGTGCTGCGCCAGCTCGGCATCAATCCCGACGATTCCGGCCGCATCATCGAGGTCTGGAACAAGATCGACCGTTACGACGCCGAACAGCGCGAAGAGCTCCTGAACATCGCGGCGCGCCGGCCGGAAGATCACCCGGCGATGCTGGTCTCCGCCGTGTCGGGCGAGGGGATCGATGCACTGCTCGCCGCCATCGAGCAGCGGTTGGCGGCCAAACGCACCACGCTCGACCTGTCGATCGACGCCGCCGACGGCGCCGGTATCAGCTGGCTGCATCGCAATTCCGAGGTGCTGGCCAAGGAGCTGCACGACGGCCGCTTCGACATGACCGTGCGCGTGGACGAGACCAAGCGGGACATCGTGGTGAACAGGTTCGACGCCGTGCCGCGTCTGTCGGCGTAAATGGTGTCGTCCCGGACAAGCGAAGCGCAGATCCGGGACCCATATCCACAGGATGTAGTTTGGTGCGTGATATTGGCCGCGTCGTGCTGCGGAGAAATCACGCGGTATGGGTCCCTGCGTTCGCTGGGACGACAGCGAGCAGGTTGGGCGCTTGCGACCCTACATACAACACCAGGGTTAGCGGCGCGCTTCCTTGAGTCCCACCGATGCCTTCTTCTCCTCGCCCTTCGCCGCATTCCATAGCGCGTCCATCTCCGCCAGCGACGCCTGCTCCAGCGTCCGCCCCTGCGCCTCCAGCGTCCGCTCGATATAGGCGAACCGCCGCTCGAACTTCGCATTGGTCGCGCGCAGCGCGCTTTCCGGATCGGCGTCGACATGGCGGGCGAGGTTGACGAGGGCGAACATCAGGTCGCCGGTCTCCTCTGCAAGCTCTTGCTTGTCGTTGCGGTCGAGGGCGGCCTCGATCTCGTCGGCTTCCTCGCGGATCTTTTGCAGGACCGCGCGCGGATCGTTCCAGTCGAAGCCGACGGTGGAGGCCTTGCGCTGGAGCTCCATGGCGCGCGTCAGCGCCGGCTGGCCGGCCTTCACACCCGACAGCAGCGATTTGTGCGATGACTTGGCCTCCGGCGGCCGACGCGCGGCGCGCTCGGCTTTCTCCTCGGCCTTGATACGGTCCCAGACTTCCTTGACGTGGGAGGAGGCGAGATTGCCGTCCTTGTCCGCGAAGACATGGGGATGGCGGCGGATCATCTTGCGCGTGATGGCCTCGACGACATCTCCAAACGCGAACGCGTCCTGTTCCGAAGCCATCTGGGCGTGGAACACGACCTGGAGCAGGAGGTCGCCGAGCTCCTCGCGCAGATCGTCGAGATCGCCGCGGCCGATTGCGTCGACCACCTCATAGGCTTCCTCGATCGTGTAGGGCGCGATGGTCGCGAAATCCTGCTCGAGGTCCCAGGGGCAGCCGGTCACCGGCGTGCGCAGCGCCGCCATGATCTCGATCAGGCGGGAAATGTCGCGGGAAGGGGTCATTGCGGGGCAGTCTCCTGGCTCCAAAGCCTTATGCCAAAAGCGGGCCGCCGTTCCCAGCGCGGCGGGACGGAACGGGCTGATTTCCACCGATTGGCGGGCGGTCTGCGCAGTGCTAAAGCGCGGGCCATGAGCGACGCATTTTCATCACAAATCGCCTTGGTGCTGTTTTCCGGCGGCCAGGATTCCACCACCTGCCTCGCCTGGGCGCTCAGCCGCTTCGCCCGCGTGGAGACGCTTGGCTTCGAGTACGGTCAGCGCCACGCCATTGAGCTCGCCTGCCGCGACCGGCTGTTCGACGGCATCAAGGACCTGCGCGCCGACTGGGCCGCGAAACTCGGCGAGAGCCACACGCTGTCGATCCCGACGCTGGCGGCGGTGTCCGAGACGGCGCTGACGCGCGACGTCGCGATCGCGATGGGCGCCGACGGCCTGCCCAACACGTTCGTGCCGGGCCGCAACCTGGTGTTCCTGACCTTCGCCGCGGCGCTGGCATACCGGCGCGGCATCACCCACATCGTCGGCGGCATGTGCGAGACCGACTATTCCGGCTATCCCGATTGCCGCGACGAGACCATCCGCGCGATGCAGGCCGCGCTCTCGCTCGGCATGGCGCGCAAGTTCGAGCTGCATACGCCCCTGATGTGGATCGACAAGGCCGCGACGTGGAAGCTGGCGCATGACCTCGGCGGCGAGGGGCTGGTCGACCTCATCCGCGAGCAGTCGCACACCTGCTATCTCGGCGAACGCGGCGCACAGCATGATTGGGGCTACGGGTGCGGCGAGTGCCCGGCGTGCAGCCTGCGGGCGAAGGGATGGCGGGAGTTTGTGGCGGGGCGGTAGTCCCGCCGTCATTGCGAGGAGCTCTTGCGACGAAGCAATCCAGAGTCCCTCCGCGGAGAGATTCTGGATTGCTTCGCTGCGCTCGCAATGACGGAGTATGTGGCGCGGGCTAACCAAAATCCTCCGGCCGCAGCTCGATCGGCTTGCCATGCGGCGTGCGATGCGCCGCGTGGTCCCAGGCGTCGCGGTAGCGGTGCAGGGCCTCGATCGACGCGACGCCCTTGCGTGCGACCAGGCCTTCCAGCGTCGCGAGCCAGTGCAGATAATAGGTCTCGCCCGTGTCGGGATCGCCGGCGGCCTGCGCGCGCTTGATCTCGTCGGCAAGCGCGCTGGCCCATTCCGGCCAGGTGAACACGCCGCGGTCGTGCAGCGTCAACGCCATGGCAAACGCGTGCGCCTCCCAGGGCGCGCGAAAGACGGGGCCCTCGTCATCGTGCGGGATGCTCGGGATGGCCGCCGTCGCGGCGGCCGCAGCATTGGCGGTCATCACGCCGGATCCAGATACGGCTCGAACGCGTCGATCGAGACTTTCAGGGTCGGATCACCATCCTCGCCCCAGAGATCGCGACCCTCGAACACGACCGTGTAGAGCCATTGCGGGTTCTCGCCGAGCTCCATGGCAGCCGAATCCGGAAACACGTGGCAGCCATGGTTCAATTCGACGACACCGACATGGCCGCGGACGTAACGCGGCAACCGCGTGTGCGTGGCCGGATGAATGTTCTTCGCGCGCACACGATCACCGATCTTGAATTTCGCCGGCGCCGGAGCAGGGCGGGCGAACTTGCCCCGCACCATCACGCGCTCGACATTGGCGAGATCGAACTTGCCGTGCTTGAGCGCCTTCGGGGCTTGCATCGCATGACCGGCGGCGACCTCCTCCCTGGTGAGGTAGCCCTTCTCGATCAGCATCTCCTCGAGCCCGAGGAACCATTTCTTGTAGTAGGAGCTCGACAGATACACATGCGGCGGCAGCGTCTCGCGATAGAACCGCGACGTGTCGATGTTGAAGGCGCCGGCTGCACCCATCGCGCGCACCATCGCGAGCACACGCGATTCCCAATCGGCGTGGAACATCGGCTCGTTTGGCTCCGGCTTGACCTTGCCGAACCCGTCCATGCCGCCCATGTCGTGCACGCCGTTCATGACGGTGCTCCCGGAGCTTTGGGGAAACCGGTACCGATCATGGAATCACGGGTGACGAGTTCGGCGAGCTGCTCTTCGCTCCAGCCCTCCGTGCCTCTGGGGCGCATCGGCAGCACCAGGAAGCGCGTCTCGGCCGTCGAGTCCCAGACACGGATTTCGATGTCCTTGGGCAGCGTGACGCCGAAATCGGCGAGCACGCCGCGCGGGTCCTTTACTGCGCGCGAGCGGTAAGGCGCAGCCTTGTACCAGACCGGCGGCAGGCCCAGCATCTCCCAGGGGTAGCAGGAGCACAGCGTGCACACGACCATGTTGTGCCGCTGTGGCGTGTTCTCGACCACGACGAGATGGTCGCCGACGCGGCTGACATGGCCGAGCGTGCCGATCGCCTTGGAGCCGTCCTCCAGCAGCGCCGTCTTGAACGCCGGATCGGTCCAGGCCTTGGCGACGACGCGCGCGCCGTTATGCGGGCCGATCCTGGTCTCGTAGGCCTGGATGATGGCGTCGAGCGCGGCCGGCTCGACATAGCCTTTCTCGGTCAGGATCGTCTCGAGCGCGCGCACGCGCAGCTCGGTCTCGGACAGTTCCGAATGATCGTGATCGTGGTGATGGTGGTGGTCGTGATCATGGCTCATGGGACGAAAGATAGTCGGAATGGTCCGTTTCTGTCGAGCGTTCGTTGCAGCGCAATCCGGCCACGTGTTCGTGACGCCGTTTGTGCGCTGGCGTCAGTCCGTATACGCGGCTGCTGACGCTGGCCTCGGGGCCTCAACGAGATCGGCTTCATCAAATGGTTCGCGGCCGAATACGCCAAACCGCTCGCCGGGCTGTCGCCCTCGACCGCGATGATCCTCCTGGTCACGCTGTTCTTCTGGATCCATTAATTTCTTCTCGAGCATCACCTCGCATGCGGCCGCCGTGCTGCCGGTGGTGCTCGCGGTCGGATCGGGCATCGCCGACCTGCCGGTCGGAACGCTCGCCATGCTCTGCATGTATTCGCTCGGCCTGATGGGCGTGATCTTGCCTTACGGGACCGGACCCGCGCCGATGTATTTCGGCAGCGGCTATATCGGCAAGGGCCAGTTCTGGGCTTTTGGCCTGATCTTCGGCCTGCTCTATTTCGCGGGACTCCTGCTGATCGTGCTGCCCTGGCTCCAGATGGTCCGGTGAGCGGGGCGGGGCTGATCCCCGGCAGATGAATTTTCTTCGCCGGGGAGGGATTTGGAAAACTTTGTCCAACTCCCCGCAAATATCTGACATTGCAAGAAAGGCCTGAAACGGCGATGGTGCGTGCTGCGGTGCAGCGCGCTTCCCACAGCCCTCATCGCGGTTCCCATCCCCGTCGCGTGATGCGACCAGGGCTTCCCGCACGTGTGGCGGGCTAGCGAACTGTTGTGCATGAAAGCCGCCTCCATGAACGCCCACCAATCGCTCGCGATCGGACAGCCGATCGAAACGCTCGAAGCGATTTCACCTGCCGCAACCGCTGCCGATGCGATGGTCCGGTTCGAGAACATCTCGAAGACCTATCCGGCCTATCGCGGCAAGGCGGGCGTCAACGCGCTGCAAGACATCGACTTCGCGATTGCGCGCGGCTCCATCACCGGCGTGATCGGCCGCTCCGGCGCCGGCAAGTCGAGCCTGGTGCGGCTGATCAACGGCCTGGAGAAGCCGACCTTGGGCCGCGTGATCGTGGATGGCCGCGATATCTCGGCACTTGCAGGGCGCGAGCTGCGGCTGGCGCAGCGCTCGATCGGCATGATCTTCCAGCATTTCAACCTGCTGTCATCGCGCACGGCCGCCGACAACATCGCGCTGCCGCTCGAGATCGCCGGCTGGACCAAGGCCGACATCAAGGCGCGGGTCGCCGAACTGCTTGCACTCGTCGGCATCGCCGACAAGCACGACCGCTATCCGTCGGAACTGTCCGGGGGCCAGAAGCAGCGCGTCGGTATCGCGCGGGCGCTGGCGACGCGGCCGAGCGTGCTGCTGTCGGACGAGGCGACGTCCGCGCTCGATCCGCAGACCACACGTGCGATCCTGGATCTGCTGGCGAGCATCAACCGCGAGCTCGGGGTGACCATCGTGCTGATCACCCATGAGATGTCCGTGGTGCGCCAACTCGCCAAGGAAGTCGTGGTGCTCGATGCCGGCCGCGTGGTCGAGAGCGGCCATGTCGCCGACATCTTCACGCATCCCAGGCATCCGATCACGCAGTCCTTCCTGGCGGAGGTGATCGGCGACAGTCTGCCGGTGTCGCTGGC
This sequence comes from Bradyrhizobium cajani, assembly GCF_009759665.1. Taxonomy (GTDB): domain Bacteria; phylum Pseudomonadota; class Alphaproteobacteria; order Rhizobiales; family Xanthobacteraceae; genus Bradyrhizobium; species Bradyrhizobium cajani. The sequence continues at coordinate 67,089 of NZ_WQNE01000014.1, read as the reverse complement.
GAGCCGCATCGTTCCGGAACCTGTCGGGGGCGGGCAGGCCGTGATCCGCGTCCAGGTCCGGGGCGCGGGCGCCGGCGACACGCTGGTCGCGCGGCTCGCCCGCGAGCTCGGCCTCGACGTCTCGCTGCTCTCGGCGCGCATCGACGAGATCGGCGGCCAGCACGTCGGCTCGCTGGTTCTCGGCATTCCCGGCGGAGAGGGCGCGGCGACGCGGACGCTCGCCTGGCTTTCCCAACATCAATCTCCGGCGGAGCGTCTCGGCCATGTCGCCTGAACTCATCAACCTGATCGTCCAGGCCACCGGCGAAACGCTGTTCATGGTGGGGATCGCGGCGCTGCTCGGCACCGTCTTCGGCCTGCCGATCGGTGTTTTTCTCGCCACTAGCCGAAAGGGGGAGCTGTTCGCGGCCCCCGCGGTCAATGGCGTGCTCGGCGTCATCGTCAATGCAACGCGCTCGACGCCCTTCATCATCCTGGTCGTCGCCATCATTCCGTTCACGCGCCTCATCGCCGGCACCTCGATCGGATCAACCGCGGCGATCGTGCCGCTGACGATCGCAGCGACGCCGTTCATCGCGCGCCTTGTCGAGGCCGCGATCCGCGAGGTCGATGCCGGCCTGATCGAGACCGCATCCTCGTTCGGGGCGTCGCCGATCCAGATCGTGTTCAAGGTGCTGATCCCCGAGGCATTGCCGGGCCTGATGCTGGCGCTGACGCTCGCAATCGTCAGCCTGCTCGGCTACTCCGCGATGGTCGGCGCCGTCGGGGGCGGGGGCCTCGGCGATCTCGGCATCCGCTACGGCTACCAGCGCTTCATGCCGGAGATGATGCTGGCCGTCGTGGTCGTGCTGATCGCACTGGTGCAGCTCGTCCAGAGCGCCGGCGATTATCTCGCGCGCCGCGTCAACCGCCGGCTGCGCCAGCGCTGACACCGACTTCCGGATAGCGAAGCCTTCAACGCGCTTTCTCAGGCGGCAAGCCTGGCGCGCCGCAGGGTCTCCGAGGGCAGCTCGGAGAAATGGCGCTTGTAGTCGAGCGAGAACTGGCTGAAGTGCCAGAAGCCGTGCTGCACGGCGATATCATAGACCGAGGTCTCGACGCCGACGGCACGCTTCAGGTCACGCCGGACACGGTTCAGGCGCATCGCGCGCCGGTAGTGCATCGGGCTCGTGCCCACGACTTCCTGAAAGCAATAGCCGAGCTTGCGCGGGCTCGCGCCAACGGCCTTGCAGACCTCCAGCAGCGACAGGGCGCGCTCGCCGCTGCCGTGCATCAGCTCGCGGGCCCGATCGACGGTCCGCTTGCGCGCCGCAGAGCTGCGGCCGGGATCGCTGGGCCGAGCCGTCGGCAACATGTCCATGATTTCGACGAGGAGGGCGTCTTCCAGCGCCTGTCGCGTCGTCGGATCGCTGAATCGTTCTGGCGCGGTCGTGATGGTCTCGTGGATGGCAGCAAGATGAGCGCGGAGCCGCGCGACGGGCTCCTCCGCCATTTCGATCACCCGTAGCTGGTGCCAGACGGCACGCGGCAGCACGATGTCGAGGCGGGCGGCGAGCTCTTCGATCAGCGCCGCGCTGGCGACGACACCGCGCAGCTCGAACGCCTTCGGCGTGCACATGTCGACCTCTGCATCGATGCACGCAATGACCTGGGCGCCTGCAACATTGGCGCCGTTGCAATTGACCTCGCCGTCGCCGTGCCAGGGCAGCCCGATGCCAAAGCTGTCGGCTCCTAACTGGCCATATTGGCGGACCTGCTGGCTGGTGATCTCGCAGAAGACCTCGAGCCGAGGCAAAGAGAGTTGCGTGAAGCTGCCACGGAAGGCACCGGCGCTGATCTGGTCGTAGCTCAGCCGCCAGCGGCCGAGGCTGGCGCAATGCTCATCGACATCCGTGCTGCTGGCCTGGAACAGGTTCGCAGCCGAGTCTTGAATCGGAAGAGTTGCACCTAAGGCCATGGTCTTACGTCGGAATCTGCAAGTCAAATTGCCAGCAAGAACCACGCCAGACTGGCACGACCACGGGCGCAGTCCAGCAAAATATTGCCGGATCTCGATAACGCCCGATGCGGCCTTCCGTGCACTCTCCCTCCCGGCCGCTCCCGACATCAGGTTTGGGGGCGCTTCGCGGAGGATCGACATGCGACCGACCGATGTCATGCGCGGCAGCCCGCCCGCACCCGAGGCCCAGGTAACCCGCGCCAACTGGCGCAGCTTTCCCGCCATCCGCTGGGGCTTTACCCACACACGCGAGGTGCTCCCGACAGCTGAGGTCCGCCGCTCGGCGCAGCCGACACCGATGAGGACCGCGCCGCGCGAGCTTTCAAAGCTCGGCTTCACCGCGCCGGACGGACAGCCCACCACGATCGAGGCGACGTTGCGCGAAACCTTTGCCGATACGCTCCTGGTGATGCACCGGGGTACGTTGGTCCATGAATGGTACGGCGACGGCATGAGCGCGACAACGCCGCATCTGATCTGCTCGATCAGCAAGGCGGTCGCCGGCACGCTCGGCGGCGTGCTGGCCGCGCGCGGCCTGGTCGATCCGGAGGCGCGCGTGGTGCGCTACGTGCCGGAGCTCGAGACGTCGGTCTATGGCGGCTGCACCGTCCGCAACGTCCTCGACATGGCCGTCGCCATCAAGTTCGAGGAAGACTACGAGGACCCCGCAGGCGACGTCGCGCGCTATCGCTTCTCCTCGGGCTGGGACGTGCCGCCGCCCGGCGTCGAGGCTGGCCATCAGCGCTCCTATCTCGCCACGCTGCGCGGGACGGGGAAACCGCACGGCAAGGTGTTCCACTACGTCTCGCCCAACACCGAGGTGCTGGGCTGGATCTATGAACGCGCCTGCGGCATGCCATACCAGCGCATCCTCTCCGAATACCTGTGGCAGCCGATGGGCGCGGAGGAGGACGGCTCCCTCACGCTCGACAGCCACGGCATGGGCCGCATCGCCGGCGGTCTCTCCGTCACCGCACGCGATCTCATCCGCTTCGGTGAGATGATCCGTTGCCGCGGCGTCGTCGAGGGACGACCGGTGGTGCCGGGCTGGTGGATCGATGACATCCGCGAGAACGGCGACCCCAAGGCCTGGGCCGACGGCGACCTCGCCGAGTTCTTCCCGGGTGCGCGCTACCGCAGCAAATGGTTCACGATCGATCCGTCGCGCCACGCGCTCACAGCGATCGGCATTCACGGCCAGTTGCTCTACGTCGACCTGGACTCGGACACCGTCATCGTCAAGCTCGCGACGCAGCCGAAGGCGATGGACGTGCCGATCGATCTGCGCTGGTTCGCAGGCTTCCACGCCATCACCGCGCATCTCGCTCCGCGCTGACCTTTGGACATCACGATGCTCGATATCGTCAAATCGCAAGCGCTGGCCGCGGCGCCGCATCCGCTCGATCCGCTAACCGCTGAGGAGATCAAGGCGGCCTGCACGTTGGTGCGTACCGCCGCGACCTCGCCGGAGAATTGCCGCTTCCCGACGGTGCGGCTGGAGGAACCGACCAAACAGGAGCTGGCCGCTGGCGGGGTAGGGCGCCGCGCCTTTGCGCTGACGCTCGACTTGGCCACCGGCGAGGCGATTGAGCACATCGTCGACCTCGCCCGCAATGAGATCGTCGCACGCAAGGTCCTTCCCAACCGTGAGGCGCCCTACGGGCAGCCACCGGTGATGCTGGAGGAGTTCTTCAAGTGCGAAGCCGTGGTGAAGGCCGATCCCGGCTGGCGCGCGGCGATGCATCGGCGCGGGCTCACCGCCGCGGATATCGAGCTGGTCCAAGTCGATCCGTTCTCCTCGGGCTTCTTCGACAAGGAGTTCGAGCGCGGCGCCCGGATCGTCCGCGCCGTCAGCTATTTCCGCGAGCATCTCCAGGACAACGGCTATGCCCATCCGATCGAGGGCGTGGTCGCCGTCGTCGACCTGATCGGCGGCAGGGTGATCGACCTCACCGATGAAGACCCCATCGTGCCGATCCCACGCAAGAAGCGGAACTATGGCGCGCACGAAACCACAAACCCGCGCACAGACATCAAGCCGCTGCATATCGAGCAGCCCGAAGGCCCGTGCTTTCGCGTGGATGGCTGGAAGGTCGACTGGCAGAAATGGAGCTTTCGCGTTGGCTTCACGCCGCGCGAGGGGCTCGTGCTGCATCAGCTCGCCTACCAGGACGGGACGCGCAAGCGCTCGCTCATCCACCGCGCCAGCGTCACCGAGATGGTGGTGCCCTATGCCGATCCGACCGCGAACCATTTCTGGAAGTCGGCCTTCGACGCCGGTGAATACGGACTCGGCATGCTCGCCAATGCGCTCGAGCTCGGTTGCGATTGCCTCGGCAACATCCACTATTTCGACATCCCGGCCGCCGACAGCAAGGGCGAGCCCTTTGTCATGCAGAACGCGATCTGCATGCATGAAGAAGACTACGGAATTGCCTGGAAACACTACGAATTCCGCAACGGCCTGTTCGAGGTCCGCAGATCCCGGCGGCTTGTCATCTCGTTCTTCGCCACCGTCGGCAATTACGACTATGGCTTCTACTGGTATCTCTATCAGGACGGCACGATCCAGCTCGAGACAAAACTCACCGGCATCATCCAGACCGCTGCGGTGCTATCAGGCGAAAAGTACAAATGGGGCGGCATGGTCGACGACTATCTGGGCGGGCCGACCCATCAGCACTTCTTCAACGTGCGCCTGCACATGGACCTCGACGACGGCGGCAACACGGTGACGGAGCACGACTTCGTGCCGCGGCCCTGGGGCCACGATAATCCCCATGGCAACGTCTTCGACGTCACGACGCGCGTGCTGTCACGCGAGCGCGACGCAGCGGCGGTCGCCAATGGCGAGACCGGCCGGTTCTGGAAGATCAGCAATCCCAACGAGACCAATTCGGTCGGCAATGCGCCGGCCTACAAGCTCGTCGTCAATCCGAGCCCGCTGATGCTGGCGCAGGAGGGCAGCTATGTGCGCAAGCGCGGCGGCTTTGCCACCAAACACGTCTGGGTCACGGCGTTCGATGCGCGCGAAAAGTACGCCAGTGGCGATTATCCCAACGTCCATGCCGGCGGCGACGGCCTGCCGTGCTACGCCGCGCAGAATCGCAGCATCGAGAACGCCGACATCGTGGTGTGGCACTCCTTCGGCCACACCCATGTCTGCAAGCCCGAGGACTTCCCGATCATGCCGGTCGAGTATGCCGGCTTCACGCTGAAGCCGACCGGCTTCTTTGCAGCCAATGCAGCCGGCGATATCCCGCCGGACCGCAACAGCCGCAGCGTGCTGGCTGGAAACGAGAAGGATGCCGGGCGCTCGTGCTGCCAAGAGAGATAGTCCGTCCTCCGGTCAGAACGGATAATGCCGTGGCCCAGTCTGCACGGTGATCCAGCGCAGCTCGGTGAATTCGTCGATGGCCGCCTTGCCGCCGAAGCGTCCGTAGCCCGACGCCTTGGTGCCACCGAAGGGCATCTGCGGTTCGTCGTGCACGGTCGGGGCATTGACGTGGCAGATGCCGGCCTCGATCCGCTTGGCAACGCCGAGGGCGCGCGCGATGTCGCGGCCGAACACGGCGGAGGAGAGGCCGTATTCGGTGTCGTTGGCGACCCGCACGGCCTCGTCGATTCCGCTGACGCGGACAACGGTCACGACCGGACCAAAGCTTTCCTCGCCGTAGATGCGCATTGTCGGCGTGACGTGATCGACGATGGTGGCCGGCATGATGGTGCCGCTTCCGTGTCCGCCCGCCGCGATCACTGCTCCCTTGGCGACGGCATCGTCAATCAGGCCCCTGACACGGTCGCAGGCAGTAGCACTGACGAGCGAGCCGAGCACGACATTTGCCTTGCTTGGATCGCCGAAAGGAAGCCCCTTGGCCTTGGCCGCGAATTTGGCGACGAAGGCATCGGCGACCTTGTCGTCCACGACGATCCGCTCCGTCGACATGCAGATCTGACCCTGGTTCATGAAGGCGCCGAAGGCAGCCGCGTTCACGGCCGCGTCGAGATCGGCGTCGTCGAGGATGACGAGCGGGGCCTTGCCGCCGAGTTCCAGCAGCGCACGCTTCAGATGTCTGGCGCAAGCCAGCGCAATGAGGCGGCCGACCCGGGTCGAGCCGGTGAAGTTGACGCGGCGGATGGCAGCGTGGGCGATCAGCGCCTCGACGACGGCCTGCGCATCCTCGGGCGCGTTGGTCACGACATTGACGACGCCGTCACCAAGGCCGGCCTCAGTGAGGCAGCTTCCGATCAGGCGGTGCACGCCGGGACTCATCTCGGAGGCCTTCAGCACCACGGTGTTGCCGCAGGCGAGCGGCATGGCAACTGACCGCACGCCGAGGATGACCGGTGCGTTCCAGGGCGCAATGCCGAGCACGACACCAACGGGCTGGCGGAACGCCATGGCGAGATTGTCGGGCTTGTCGGTCGGAATGACCTCGCCGGATATCTGCGTGGTCATTGCTGCGGCTTCGCGCAGCATGCCCTCGGCGAGATGCACGTTGAAGCCGGCCCAGCCCGCGGTGGCACCGGTCTCGGCCACCATCAGCGCGGTGAACTCCGCCGCCCGGCGCGCGAGGATGTCGGCGGCAGCGCTGAGCCGCTTGCGGCGCTCGGAAGGGCCAAGCTGCGACCAGGCCGGAAAAGCCGCGGCCGCAGCGTCGGCAGCGCGCATCGCATCGTCGATCGAGGCCGCCGCCACGATGGTCGCGATCTCGCCGGAAATGGGGTTGTGACGCTGGAAGGTGCGCTGATTGCTGGCCGACTGATCCTTGCCGCCGATGAGAAGGTCGATTGCGTTCATGGAGCCCTCCGTGGGTTGCCGGGGTGATTATTGCGGGGGTGATGCGGCGCGCGCCTTGCCGAGATAGGCACGCTGGATCTCGGGATCGTTTTTCATCGCGCTGGCCAGCCCGCTGCCCGCGTTGCGGCCGGACTCGATCAGATAGACCCGGTCGGCGATGTCGAGGCTTGCCCGGGCATTCTGCTCGACCAGCAGCACGCCGACGCCACTGGCGCGTATCTGCGTCAGCGCGCGAAAGACCTCGCGACTGAGCAGGGGAGACAGCCCGAGCGAAGGCTCGTCGAGCAGAAGGAGCCGCGGGTTCGACATCAGGGCGCGGCCGATCGCGACCATCTGCTGCTCGCCGCCGCTCATGGTGCGAACGGCCTGGGTCAGGCGCTCGGCCAGGCGCGGGAAGAGTTCCTGGGTTTTCGCGAGCCGCTCCGCTTCGCCGGCGCGGGCACGGGCTGGGTAGGCGCCAAGCTGCAAGTTCTCGGCGACGGTCAGGTCACCAAACACGCCGCGTCCTTCCGGTACCAGGGCGATGCCGCGCTCCACGATCAGATGAGCCGGCAACTCGCCGATATCTTGCCCCTCGAACCGGATGGTCGCCCCCGGGGCTGGCTTGATCAGGCCGGCGATGCTCTTGAGCAAGGTCGACTTGCCGGCGCCGTTGGCGCCGAGGATCGCGACGATCTCGCCCTGGGCGATGCCGAGCGTGACGTCGGCCAGCGCCTGATGCTTGCCGTAGAAATGGGAGAGGGCGGCGACCTCAAGCATCGTCACCTCCGAGATAGGCAGCGACGACCTTGGGATCGGACAGCACCTCGTCGGGCGCTCCGCGCGCGATCACGCTGCCGGCGTTCATGACGATGCAATGGCCGCAGAGCGCCCGGATCGCATCCATGACATGCTCGACCATGATGATGGTCAGGCCGCGCTCGCGCAGTTTCGCGATCAGCGCGATACCCGTTTCGAGCTCGCTCGGATTGAGGCCCGCCAGCCATTCGTCGAGCAGCATAAGGTGCGGCCGAAGCGCAAGCGCGCGGGCAAGCTCCAGCCGCTTCTGGTCGATATAGGTCAATTCGCGCGCGGGCGCGTCGTGCATTGCGCCAAGCCCGACCAGGTCGAGCAGCTCGCGTCCCGTCGTGTCCGAACCGCTCGATGAGGCGGGTGCGGAGAACAGGCGAGCGGTAGCGACGTTCTCGGCAACCGTGAGGTCCGGCATCACGCGCACCAGCTGGAAAGTGCGGGCAAGACCAAGGCGCGCGATCTGGTGCGCGCGCAGGCCGGTGAGGACGGTGCCACCGAACCGGATCGTGCCCGACGAGGGCCGCAAGGCGCCGGACAGCGTATTCAACAGCGTCGTCTTGCCGGAGCCGTTGGGGCCGATGATGCCGATGATCTCGCCCGGCGCGACCGTGAAGCTGACGCCATCGACCGCGCGCAATCCGCTGAAGGACTTGCTGACGCCTTCGACGGCGAGGAGCGGCGCATCGTCCATCGTGCGGGCGAACGCCGCGGCGGGAGCACCCGCTGGGACGTGGCGGCGTCCGGCTCCGAACAGGCCGATCACGCCATTCGGCAGCACCATGACGATGAGCACGAAGATGATGCCGAGCACGATGCTGAAATGGTTGGGGAGGGTCGCGGTCAGCACCTCGAACAGCAAGACCAGCGGAATGACGCCCAGCACGGGCCCGAACAGCGAGCCTGCGCCGCCCAGCAAGGCCATGATCACGACCTGGAACGAGATCGTCGGATTGAAGGCGATCGCGGGATCGATATAGGTCCAGCGCGGCGCCATCACCGCGCCGGTCATCGCCATGAATGTCGCGCTGAGAATGAATACGCCGAGCTTGACCCGCGTGGCGTCGATGCCGGAATGGCTGGCGGCGGTTTCGTCGGCGCCTATGGCGCGGAGCGCCAGCCCGTAGCGTGAGCGCCCGAGCAGCCATCCCACGAGAAAGACGAGCGCGGTCAGCCCAAGGAGCTGCCAGTACAGGATGTCCTGCGTTACGGCGCTGAACAGATAGCGGCCGACGGACTTGTGGATGTTGACCTCGTACCAGATCACGAGTTGCCGGATGAGCTCGGCGAGCCCGAAGGAGAAGATCACGAAATAGATGCCGGAGAGGCGGAGGGTGGAAAGCCCGGTGATGGCGGCGGTCACCGCGCCCACGCCGGCCGCGGCCAGCAGCACGACCGGCCAGGGCGTCGTCTCCCCAAGCACGGCAGCCGTGTAGGCTCCGAGGCCGAAGAAGGCGACCGTCGCAAGCGAGATGTAGCGGGTGGGACCTGAGAACATCGCCCAGGCGGTCGCCAGGATCGTGAAATAGAGAACGCTTATGCCGAGTGCGAGATAATAGCCGTTGGCATAAAGCGGATAGGCGACGATCGCCACGGCCAGGGCGAGGCCGGCGCACCACAGCGATGTGCGGACGAGCATCGTCATGACGCGGCTCTCCCGAACAGGCCGGTCGGCTTGATCAGGAGCACGCCGAGAAACAACGCATAAGTCGCAGCCAGCGTCAGGCCCGGATCGACCAGCCGGGCCACCGCGGTTTCGACCACGCCGAGCAGCAACCCCGCGACCAGCGCGCCCATGACATTGCCGACACCGCCCATGATGACGACGACCAGCGCCTTCATGGTGAAGACCACGCCCATCGCCGCATTGAAGGTGAGAAACATGCTGACGAGCACGCCGCCGACCGCCACCAAGCCGCCGCCGAAGGCAAAAGCCAGCCCCGACAGAGCCGCCACGTCGATCCCGACAAGGCGCGCGGCAGTCGCGTCCACTGCGATGGCACGGACCGCTGTGCCGATCCGCGTGCGGGTGAGGGCAAGATACACGGCACCGCCGACCAATGCTGCGAACAGCAGCGCGACGAGGCGATTGACCGCAAGGGTCGATCCAAGAATCGTCAGGGGAATGGAGAGATAGCTGTAGCTGTAATACTGGCCGCCGAAGGCGACCAGCATGGCGCCCTGGATCACGAACAACACGCCGAAGGTGACGAGGATACTGTCGATCTCCTGCGCGCCCCGGTCCTTGCCGCGCCGCATCAGCCGTTCCAGCAGGAAGCGATAGAGCAGCCAGTTCAGCATCATCGCGACCGGCACGGCCAGCAAGAGCGCGACGAGCGGGCTCAGCCCAAGCCCGCTGTAGAGCGAAAGCGCGCCGAAGGCCGCCGCGACCAGCGACTCGCCATAGGACAGGTTCATGATCCGCGCCACGCCATATTGCAGAGTCAGCCCGAGCGCGATCAGCGCGTACATGCCGCCGAGCACGAGGCCCGGCAGGATGATGTCGACAAGCAGCATCAATCGTCCTCTAGAGCGGGCGGCGGGCAGGCCTCACAGTGCAAGGCCTGCCGGCCAGCCTTACTGCCACTGCGGCTTCGGCACGACCGGCGCACGCGCGCCCGGAAGCGAGGCGGGAGCGAGGGCATAGAACTCGCCGTTCTGCCACTGGCCGACGCCCCAGACTTCCTGCAGCAATCCGTCCTTCAGCTTGATCTTGCCGATGATGGTGTCGAACGTGCCCGAACGTATCTCGGCTGCGACCGCAGCGCGGTCCACCTTGCCGACCTTCTCGATGGCCTGCTGGAGCACCTGGAGGCTCGCATAGGTGATCGAACTCGCCCAGCGATCGGGCTCCTTGCCGGTCGCGGCCTTGTGGCGCGCGAGATACTCCTTGAGCTGCGGCGAGTCCGCATTCCAGCCGCCGATCCCCATCACGCCGTCGCTGTTGGCGGCGAACTTGCCTTTGTAGAGCGGGAAAGCTGTACCGACGCCGACGTAAAAAACCTTCGGGTTGAACTTCAAGAGCTGCGCCTGCTCGGTCAGCGCGATCGTATCCGGCGGATAGCTGAAAGCGACGAACGCATCCGGGGTGGACGCGACCGCGTCCTTCAGCAGCGGCTGAAGGTCCTGTGTTCCCATGGGATAGGTCTTGTCGTAAGTGAGCGTGAAGCCGTGCTTCTTGAAGGCCTCGCGGCCGGCGGCGGACAGTTCGATGCCGAACTGATCGGCGATGCTGACCATCGCGATGCGCGCGCCAATCTTGCCGTCGCTCTTCAGCTTACCGAGCAGATCGGCGAGCGCCTCGGAGATCTGCGCCGACGTGCCGAGCCAGAACGTCGCGTTCGACCAGCGCTTGGCCAGCTCCGGCGCCTTGTCGGTCACCGAGGTGACCGCGAGGTGCGGATAGCCGAGACGGTTCAGCGTTGGGCCGACCGCGAGATTGAGGCCCGTACTCCAGGGCGAAAGGATGAAATCGACCTTGTCCTGGTTGGCGAGGCGCTCGATCGCCTTGACCGCTTCCTCCGAGCTGCTGCGATCGTCGTATTCGACGACTTCGATCGGCAGCTTCTTGTCGCCGAGCTTGATGCCGCCGGCGGCGTTCACGTCCTTCACCCACAGCTCGTAGTTCGGCAGGGTGGTGATGCCGGCGCCGCCGGCATAGGGCCCGGTCTTGGAAATGGCATAGCCGATCCGGATCTTCTCCTGCGCATCGGCTGCGGACGCAAAGGTCCCCAGCGCCGTGGCGAAAGCCACCAGGCCAGTGGCGCGCAGCAACGTTCGACGGTTCGCCGAAAACATGTCGATCCTCCCTCGTGTTTCACTCAAGCGATTGTTCGCAACGATGAAAGTTGGGTCGTTTCCCTATCGTCCCGATTTCTTTCGGCGCCGCTCGGAAGCCCGCCGCGACCGGGACTTGACCTAGCAAGCACTCTCGGTTTTGTTCGCACAATGGACAAATCCGGGGAAAGATTGGACGTTTCCGGTCGTACGGGTCGGGTGCGTCGAGCGGTCGCGGGCGCCAATCCGCCCTCGACGGCCGCACCGGGGGGATCCGCACCGGTCGGCGCTGCGCTGATCGGATCGCACTATGTTGCGAGACGCTGGATGCTGGTGTCGAAGGCGGCGCGACCGTTCATCCACCTGCTCTGCCTTCACCGCAACTCCGCCGCCGAGGTCCGCCAGGCCGGTCAGGCGATTGTATTGACGGGGCCCGCCCTGATCTGGCTGCCGGCGGGATCGGCCGAGTATCTGGAGATATCGGCGGGGGCGACTGCCGAACTCTTGCAATTGCGCACCGGCGTGTGGCACCGCTTCTTGCCGCCCTCGGCCGAGCCGGCCTATCTGGCTCTCGAAGGCGCCGCAGGCATCATGACATTGCCGGTCGAGCCCGACCTCGTGACGACGATGTCACGCTCGATCGGAGCAATCGCAAGCGAGATCGCATCGCCGACGCGCAGCGGTGCAGGGTCGATCATGTCCGCCGAGCTAACGCTGTGTGTGCTGCGCTTCTGGCGCCTCTTTGCCGCCAACAACGATCAGGATGAGCAGGGCAGCAGTGCCGAGATCCTGAGCCGCTTTCGCCGGCTGCTCGAGGAACGATATCACCAGCACCTGCGCGTCAGCGACTACGCCAATCTGCTCGGCATAACGGCGGACCGCCTGCACTCGCTGTGCAGCCGCGAACTCCAGCGGTCGCCGAGCGAGTTGATCCAGCAGCGCGTCGTCAAGGAAGCCGCGACGCGGTTGGAGGCGGGCACCGCCGCCGTCAAGCAGGTCGCCTTCGCGCTCGGCTTCAAGGACACCGCGTATTTCAGCCGCTTCTTCCGCAAGCACACCGGCGAGGCGCCCGGCATGTGGCGGCGACGCGTTGCTGCTCGCGCGAGGGCGGGACGATCAAGGCCGATGCTGAACTTTGCCGACTGGCCGTGAGCCGATCGGCAAGGGTCTCGTCCCGATCGCGCCGCTGACAGACACAGGTGAGCGCATTCGTCGCACAAGCTGCGCACACGTCTGGAGAAATTCTAACACTGTTCCTATCGCACTCCGAAATCGCCTGGGTTAGGGCGGGGCTTCAAGAACGATACCGGCGAAGCCGGCAGTGCGTGAGGCCCCGACAAACGTGACCGACTTCCAGCTTCCTTCGCGTTCCGACACGCGTCGCCGACAGATTCAGGTGCTTTTCCTCGGGGCTGTCTGCACGTTTGCTCTCGGCGTTCCCTTCAGTCCCGTGCAGGCGCAGACGCAGATTCCCGCTGTGACCGTGGAAGCGCCCGGTCAGCGCGCCCGTCCTGCGGCGATTGCTTCGTCGCGAAGGGCGACGACGCGCACCTTGCGCGCCAATCGTCGTTCTCCGGCGCAGCAAGGCGCTCCAACTCAGTCGGCATCATCGAATGGCGCGACGGGCGAACGCGCCAATGGGCCGGTGCGCGGCTTCGTCGCCACCAGGAGCGGCACCGCCACCAAGACGGATACGCCGCTGATCGAAACGCCGCAGTCGGTGTCCGTCGTCACCACCGACCAGGTCAGGAACCAGGGCGCGGTCTCGATCGGCGAGGCACTGCGCTACACCGCCGGCGTCAGCGGCGACGTCAATGGCGGCTCCGACACCCGCTTCGGAGCCCTCCAGATCCGCGGCTTCGACACGACCATGACCGGCCTCTATGTCGACGGCTTGCGGATTCCCTCCAGCAACTACGTGCATTTCAACGGCCTCGATCCCTACGGCGCAGAGCGCCTGGAGGTGCTGAAAGGACCGTCCTCGGCGATGTATGGCGGCAGCGGCACCGGCGGCATCCTCAACTACGTGACCAAGCTGCCGACCGCGCAGCAGTTCGGCGAGGTCTCGATCTCGGGCGGCAGCTTCAACCGCTATCAGGGCCAGTTCGACATGGGCGGCCCCGCCAACAAGGAAGGCACCGTGCTGTGGCGCCTCACCGGCGTGGTCCGCGACGGCGAGACCCAGGTCGACTTCACCAAGGACAACCGCGTCTTCATTGCGCCCGCCGTCACCTTCAAGCCGAACGAGGACACCACCATCACCTTGCTCGCCAACTACCAGAGGGACCGGGCAGGGTGGGGCCTCCAGTTCCTGCCGGCCTCGGGCACGGTGTGGCCGAACAACGGCCGTACCATCCCGGTCTCGTTCTTCGCGGGCGTGCCGAGCTTCAACGCGTTCAACACCGAGATCGCGACCGCCGGCTACCAGCTCTCGCACAATTTCACCGACAACATCACGTTCCGGCAAAACCTGCGCTACGCCTATCAGCACAACGAGGAGAAGGTGTTCTACGGCGCTGGATACGCCGATGAAGCCGCGGGCCAGCTCAATCGCGTCGGCAGCTACAGCAACTCCTACATCAACTCCTTTGCGGTGGACAATCAGCTCCAGGGCAAGTTCACCACCGGCATTCTCAGCCACACCACGCTGGTCGGGATCGACTATCGCAACACCTCCTTCCGCGACACCGCTTTTGGCGTCTCGACCTCGGCCCCCGAGATCAACGTCTTCAATCCCGTCTACAATTACGACTGGACGATGGGCGCGATGAGCGACAACACCGGCGTCAAGCAGTCCCAGGTCGGCCTCTACGCGCAGGACCAGATCAGGCTCGGCCGGCTGTCGTTCCAGCTCGGCGGCCGCCAGGATTTCGTGACGACGCAGGTCGACAGCAACCTTCCCACCTTCAATAGGTCGGTCTCGAAGGATGCGTCGGCCTTCACCGGCCGCGCTGCCGTGATGTATAATTTCGACAACGGCATCGCGCCCTATTTCAGCTATTCCGAGTCGTTCCTGCCGGTGCTCGCGACCGGTCCGGCCGGGCAGTTGCTCAATCCCGAGACCGGCGTCCAGTACGAGGTCGGCGTCAAGTACCAGCCGCTCGGCTGGAACGCGCTGTTCACCTTCGCGGCCTTCGACCTGACGCGCGACAACGTCGTGACCTATGCGCCGCCGAGCTATCTCGCAGAACAGACCGGCCAGGTGAAATCCCGCGGCATCGAGCTCGAAGGCACCATGTCGCTCGCCGACGGCTGGAACCTGCGCGCGGCCTATGCCTATGTCGATGCCATGGTGACCCAGGATCCGGTGAATGTCGGCAAGGCCCCGGTCACGGTGCCGCTCAACCGCGCCTCGCTGTGGAGCGACTACACGCTCCAGAACGGGCCGCTGGCGGGCCTGCAATTCGGCGGCGGCATCCGCTATGTCGGCGCGACCTGGGGCGATGACGCCAACACGTTCAAGGTGGGATCGTCGACCGTGCTGGACGCGCTGCTGGCCTACACCCGTGACAATTGGCGCCTGTCGCTGAACGTGACGAACCTTGCCGACACGCGCTATGTCGCTGCGTGCTACAGCCTGTCGGGCTGCTTCTACGCGGAAGGGCGCAAGGCGATCGGCAAGCTCACCTATCGCTGGTGACGTGATGGGTCTGGCAACGGGGGGCCGGGCCCGGTTGATGAAAGTCGAGGACGATGAGAGCGATATTCGGCAGATTGCATCGCTGGGCGGGGCTGCTGACGGCCGGCTTCCTGTTCTTCTCCGGCATCACTGGCGCGATCATCTCCTGGGATCATGAGATCGACGATGTCCTGAACAGCCATTTGTTCGACGTCACCAGCAAGGGCCCGGCTATACCCTCGATCGAGCTCGCCAAGATGATCGAGCAGCGCGATCCCCGCGCGCGCGTCGTCTATCTCTTCATGACGCCGGAGGAGGGCCATTCGCTGTGGTTCTTCATCATGCCGCGGATCGATCCCGCGACCGGCAAGCGTTACGCCCTCGACTACAATCAGGTCTTCCTCGATCCCAACACTGGCGCAGAGCTCGGCCGGCGCTATTGGGGCGCGGTATGGCCGGTGACGCGGGAGAATTTCGTCTCGTTCCTCTACAAGCTGCACTACACGATGCACATCCCGGAATTCTGGGGCAGCGACCGCTGGGGCATGCGCGTGCTCGGCATCATCGCCATCATCTGGACTATCGACTGCTTCGTCGGCTTCTATCTGACGCTGCCCTCGCGGCGGCGCGCCAAGGCGGCGCGGGCGCCCCAAGTCACGCGCCAGCTCGAGCGCGGCTTCTGGGCGCGCTGGGCGCCGGCCTGGACCATCAAGACCTCGGGCAGTGCCTACCGGATCAATTTCGACATCCACCGCGCCTTCAGCCTGTGGACCTGGGGCGTGCTGTTCATCATCGCCTTCACGGCGTTCTCGCTGAACCTCTATTTCGAGGTGTTCTCGCCGCTGATGAAGATGGTCTCGAACTATACGCCGACGCCCTATGAGCAGCGGCCCTATCGCGACCTCGACGACCCCATCGAGCCCAAGGTCGGCTTCGCCGACATCGCCGCCCGCGCGGCAGCCGACGGCAAGGGGCGAGGGTGGACCACCCCGGTCGGCGCGATCAGCTACGGCCCCGCCCATGGCGTCTATGCCGCCGCCTTCTTCCATCCGGGCGACGATCACGGCGCCGGCGGCGTCGGCCCGGCGCAGCTCTATTACGACAGCGAGGATGGCCGCCCCATCGGCGAACGGCTGCCGTGGGTCGGCACTGCCGCCGACATCTTCGTGCAGGCGCAATTCCCGCTGCATTCGGGCCGCATCGTCGGGCTGTTCGGACGGATCCTGATCTCGATCATGGGACTCGTGGTGGCGGCCCTCTCGGTCACCGGCGTCGTGATCTGGTGGCGCAAGCGCCGCGCCCGTGTCCGCGTGCGCGAGACCGCCGCGCTACGCCTGAGCCAGCAGCAGCTCACGCCGGCGGAGTAGGACTCCCGCATCGGTTTCGCGGATGAACCTTCCCGGCCGGCCCCGGCACAAAGACTGGAGATCGCCCCCGCCGGAACTTGCCATGAGATCGCTTGCCTTGCTCTGCCTGCTCGTCCTGGCCACGCCCGCATATGCGGCCACGCCCGAGCAGCACTATCTCGATCTGCGCGATCGCTACATCGCAAAGTTCTCCAAGGCCAAGGAGAGCGACGAGATCTATAAGCAGCACGACGCCGCCCTGAAGGAGCTGGCGGGCGCGCTGCGCAGCCTTGTGGGACCGGTCACCATCAAGGGGCTGCCGACGGAGGGCAAATCCAATGTCGACACGCTGTTCAAAAATGACATCGGCTTCGGACATCTCGACGGGCTTGGCTTCGCCTCGGAAGGCGACAAGACGCAAGCCGTGGTGACCACGACAGCGCTGCTCAAGCACTGGCTTGCCGAGCACCGCGACGACGGCATGCCGCAGGAGATCGGCGCCGCGCTCAGATCGGACCGCTTCTACTATTATGCGATCCAGGATGCGGCCTTCGCCAAATATGCGGAGCTGCCGATCACGAAACCTGCATCCGCGAGCACAGCGGTCGCCGTGCTCGGCGTGCGCGGCAACGGCGATCTCAAGGGGCCCCCCGATGAAATCGACGTCGTCGCGATCCAGGGCGACAAGGTTTTCTTCGTCGCCACGAGCGACGCGGTGAAGACCGCCCCGATCCCGCCTTGCGAAAAGATCTGGAAGCAGATGATGGCAAAGCCGGTGGACAAGAAGGACCCGCGCGGCGACATGACCCGTGAAGACAATGCGATGGCAGCCTTTACGGCGTGCTTCGCCAAGGAAGCGCCAAGCCAGAGCTGGTTCGCCGCAATCGTCAAGAAGGCGCAGAGCCAGCTCGATCTGTTGCCGCTGCGCTAGCGCCGCAGGGCAGCGCCGAGGACTGCCCCCCGGGGGCATTCGCGTTGCCGGATGGGATGGGCTGGGGCGGGTTTTCGTGCACGCAGCGGACCTCGTGGACTGTCCATCAGGGGAAATGCATCAAATTTTTGAATGGGTTAGATTTGGTTTCGAGGCGGCCACGCCGAGAGCCGGGTTCGGAAAATGCGACCTCACTAGCTTTCACCTTGTGCTTGCGGAGGGTAGGCGGGATACTAGGGGTGTGTATGATGCCTTGCGGCATCCGGTCTGGCGCCTGCTGGGGACCGTACTTGCTGTTTGGCAACGAGCTGGCCGCGACCGACGATGAACACGCACACCCGCGACCCGAAAGGCGAACGTCATCGCTTGACGGTGCTTTTCTCTGACCTCGTGGGGTCCACCGCCCTGGGCAGGGATATCGAGTCCGAGCACCTTTCCGAACTCCTGAGTCAACTGCGGGAGATCTGGCATCGCGCGGTGGACAAGCACGGCGGTCGTATCATCAGAACGCAGGGGGACGGCGCCCTCGCCGTGTTCGGCTATCCCCGGTCGGGCGAGGATGACGGTCGTCGTGCCGCGGAAGCGGCACTCGATATCCACGAGTGGGTCGGGCAGTTGCGCCACCATGGCGTGTCGCCGGCTCTGATGCCGCTTCGAATGCACTCCGGCATCCACGCCGGCACCTTGCTCCTGACGGAGGGGGATATCGAGTCCGGGCGGTACGACCTGATCGGCGACGTCGTGAACACAGCGGCGCACCTGTCGCGCTACGCCGCACCGGGCCAGGTCCTGGCTAGCGTCGATGCCCTTGGTCCGCTTGCAAATTTCTTCGAGCTCGGCGCCTACCTTGAGGGTGCCGCGCCTGGAATGCCGCAGGCGCGCGTGGTGCTGAGACGAAGCTCGGCCACCCGGCGCTTCGAGGCAACGTCCCGTCGCGGTTTGACGCCCTTTATTGGTCGCACCGAGGTCTTCGACTTTCTGACAGACTTCCTCGAGCAGGGACATCCGGCCACGCAACGTTGCGTGGTCGTCGTCGGCGGTCCCGGGCTCGGGAAGACGCGCCTTCTGGAAGAAGTGTTGCGACACTGCGGTAGCGAACAGTTCAAGCTGCTGCGGGGTAACTGCGAAAGCTATGTCGGCGCCGAGGTTCTGCAACCATTCCTGCAAATGCTGCGCGCCTACCTGGGAATCCAACCGGACGCATCCATCGTCGAGGCCGACGAGACGGCCCGTGCCTGCCTCCAGCCATGGGCCGATCAGCTCGGTCCGCGCGCTGAATCGATCCTCGGGCTGGCGTCGACCGGCGCCGATGCGCGCGGCGGCCGGATGACCGTCGATGGCGTGGTCGGTGACCTGCTCGGATTCTTCACTGCCATATCCGCGCAGGGTGCGCTGGTGCTGGCGATCGATGACTGGCAATGGTCCGACGACGCGAGCCGGCAGTTGCTGGAGGCGCTCCTGCAATTGCCCAACGGACCGCGCGTCATCCTCGCCAGCCGGCCGCGCGACGACGGCACCGCGTGGATTTCCGGCGCGCCGCACCTGCAACTGGAGCCGTTTCAGGGCCCGGAAACCGACCTTGCCGTACGACGCTGGGTGCCACAGGCCGATCCCTTCCTGGTGGCCCGCATTCATGCCTATGCCGGCGGGGTGCCACTGTTTATCGAAGAGCTGTGCCATTCCGTTGCGGCCAACGACAACGATCCCGTTTCATTCGAAGCCCGCAGCAAGCAGGGCTGGATCGGAACGCTGGTCGCCTCGAGGCTGGCGCGCCTGCCGCCTGATGAGATGAGCGTGGTACGCGCAGCGGCGGTGATCGGAAACACGGTGCCGCACGGATTGCTGGTTTCGGCTTGCGGCAGCGAACCCGACCCGGCCACCGTGCGGGCATTGGCGGATGCCGATTTTCTCTATGCCGATCCGGCGGGCGGTGTCCTTCGCTTCAAGCATGGCATCACGCGGGACGCGGTGTACGACACGATCGGCCTGCATGAGCGTCAGGCCTTGCACAAGCGCATCGAAGCCACATTGTTGGCACTGTCCGAGCAGGCCAATCGCGAAGACACGCTTGAAGCGCTGGCCTACCACTCGCGCGGCGCAGGCCTCTGGGAGAGCGCTGCCCATTATGCCGAACGCGCCGGCGACAAGGCCATGGCTGCGTTCGCGCTGGACCGTGCTCGTGCCCAGTATCAGGTGGCCATGCAAGCGCTGGATCGCGTGCAGGACCGCTCGCGCGAGCAGTCTCTGCAATGGTGCTTGCTGGCCAACAAATTGGGCATGGCCAACATATTCGACCCGCTCTCGTTGACCGATGACACCACAGTGTTCGAGCAGGCGGTCGCGATCGCGCGCTCGCTCGGTGACACCAGAGCGATGGCCAATTCGTATGAATGGCTTGGCTACATGTGTTATGGGTTCGGGCGCTTTCGGGAGGGGGTGACACATACAAGGACAGCACTGGAATTGGCGCGCGAGATCGGTGACCACCGCCTGGTGGCCCAGATCGAAGCCGTGCTGGGCCAGATTCTCGCCGCAAGCTGCCAATACGACGAAGCCATTGCCTTGATCGACGCTGCCATCTCGACGCAGCAGAAGCGCAGCCGCCGGCACGGAGCTATTTCCTTCGGCTCGGCCTACGGGTTGTCGTGCAAGGGCAGTGTGCTGGCCGATCGGGGCGACTTCGAAGGCGCTCATGACTGCTTCAACGAAGCGATGGCACTCGTCGAAGGCTCGACCCACCCGGTCGTCAGTTCAGTGCGCAATTGGATTTCGGTCGTCCTGGTCTGGCAAGGTCGCTGGCAGGAGGCGGAGCGACTCGCGGTCGAGGGCGCGCGGGTCGCCGAGAACATGCGCAGCCTGCTGCTGCTGGCGTCATGCCGCGCCGCGTCCGGATTTGCCCGCTGGTCGGCGACCGGCGATGCCGACGCTTTGCAACAATTGCGGAACGCCGTGCAATGGATGGAGGGGCGAAACTTCCACTTCTACACGTCGGTTCAATATAGCTGGCTGGTCGAGGCGGCGACGGCCGAAGGCGATGTCGATACTGCACGGCGGTACGCCGCCCATATCCTGCGCCGCGCACGTGAGGGCGAGCGGCTGGGCGAGGCGACGGCATGCCGCTCGCTCGCGAAGCTCGCGGCCTTGCGCCAGGATTTTGGACTAAGCCACCGCTGGTTGCGGCGCGCCGAAGCTTCCGCCGGCTGGCGCGGTTCGCTACGCGAGGGGGCGCTGAACCTGGCCACGCGCGGTGAACTTCTCGCGCGACAAGGGCAGGATGAGGCGGCCCACCAGATCGCAACGGAAGCCGCCGCGCAACTATCCGCGCTCGGCATGCATTGGCACGCCGAAAGGGCGATCCGCTCCGTGAGCGGCACGCCCGTCAGCCAACGTGGAGTACATCCCTGAGCTTGCTGCCGACCACCTTTGCCAGCAGGTCGTAGCCATCCTCGTTGGGATGGAATTCATTGGCCCACAACAGCTTGTAGTCCACTTGATAACGGGGATCCGCCTCCAGCGTGCCGGCGGTTTTGACCAGCGACACGCGGCCCGGATACTCGGCTGCGACAGTCGCCACCATAGCGCCAACCCGGTCGATCAGACGTCGCGTCAGCTCTCGCGACACAGACAGGTCGGTGATGCCGCGTGCGGTGAAGATTGGAAACAGCCATGGCCCGGCCGCCGGATCCCTTCGGCCGTCGGGAATCGAATGGTCGTAGTTGTGGATCAGGATGGGAATGTCGGTCACGTCGACGACGGCATTGAGGATGGTCCGGTAGAAGTTGGCGATCTTGACATCGATGAACGCATGGACCTCGTCCTCGATCAGCGGGTCGACGCCGGCCGCCGGCGCCTGGCGCAACATCTTGTAGAGCGCCGTGGTCGTCGGTGTGCTGGGACGGAAGACCACGTCGTTTCCGCCGCCGCCGATCAGCAGCGCCCGCGGTGCCGGGTCGAAGGGATTGGGGTTTTGGAAACAGTTTCTCAGTGCATCAAGGCTTTGCTCACTGGCCATGTCCTCCAGGCGCGCGCCGGATGTGCCGAAGCGATGGCTGTTGGCCGCAAAGTATCCGAGCTTCTCAAGTGATGCGACGAGGCTCGGACGTAAACCGAACGGGAATTTGAACAGCCAGGAATCACCAAGCGTCACCAGCTCCGCCAGGGCCGCTCTCTGCACCCTGGTGGCGTCCTGGATCTGAAATGCATGGGGATCGTGGAGCGACGAAACGGGCGACGAACGGAGATCAAACGAACGGAAGTCGTTGGCGGTCAGCATTCTGGACTCCAGGGCAAGGGTGAGGGGAGAGCCGGGCTGCGACGGCAGCCTTCCGTCCACGTTCAAAGTCAGCGGGCCGGCGCCGGCGCGTAACCGCAGCGGCGATTCCACCAGCGCGCTGAAGAAACCCATCATCACGGCCAGCGCCGGATGCGCTCCGGGGCACGAATGCGTAGGATGGCCAGGGGCGCTGCGGCTGCCCCCGAAGGCGGGATAGACGTCCTGGCTGCCTTCGGCGAGGTTTTGCTGGGTGGCTGAAACCGCGCCAGCGACGATGACGTCGCCCGGCTCGACCGCGACCGCATGCTTGCCCTCTCCCAGCGTGTGCGACACGACGGCCGTCCGCCATATCAATTCGGGCACCGCACGCAGTTGCATCGCCGGGATGAAGTCGTCTCTCAACCGGTTGAGGGCATCGGTGTAATCCGTTGCATAGGTGCCGGCATAGCGCGCGCGCAACGACCACAGCGTTCCTTCGCGCAGCCATTCATTCAATATCCGGCGCAGATTGCCGTCGACGGTCGGGATAAAGCCCATCATGGCGCCGGCGATCGTGCGCGCCACGAATGGGATGTCGTCCTGGGCGCGCGGAGAATCGAGCACCTGTCGCGTGACAGGTGCGCTGATCGTTGCCTTGAACCGGTTGAGGAAATCGACCATGACGGCGCGTACGGCGCTGCCATGTGCGGCGCCGATCTTCTCCACTTCCGCGTTTGGATGCGGCTGGAAGATGTAGCGCGAAGGTGAGAGGAAATGACCGGGATAGGTTGGCGGCTTGCCCGGCCTCCAGTCCCAGCGATAGCCGTCGCGACGGAAGTAACCGCCTTGCTCACTCAGCCCGAACCACTCTTCACAGAACTCGGCCAGCAACGGCTCCAGCAGTTCGTCCACATCGACCGTCAGATCCCAGCGCGCTTCCCCATCCATCTCGGCATATCTCTTCGCGTCATCGACCAAACGTTCCAGCACTCTGTTGATCGTCTTTCGCGCCAGCTCGAACGCCTTCGGCTGGTCGAGGTACATGATGGCCCTATTGCAGGCTTCGGATTCCTGCTCGTAGGCCTGGTCTTGCTGTCCGGCGTCCAGGCCGAGGTAGAGAATGCCGAACGACTGTCGCATGCGGGGGAGGTAGCCGGTGATCGTCAACCTGCGCTCGGGATCGGCAAAGACCTGATGGACCATGTCCCGGTCGGCCACCAATACCCCGAAGGGCGTGCGCAACACGCCGCCGTGGCGCTCGCGGATCGCGGCCCAGATCGACGCATTGACGAAATGCATTGCTGAACCCGGATCTTCGAGCGCCGTCTTCCACGCGTCCTTCGCCGCGGCTTCGCCTTGCCGTCTTTCGATCTCGTGCAGACATGCGATGTATTCTTCGCCTTCATCCGCACTCCACGTCACCGATGGCTGGCGATCACGGCTCGCCGCCCATTGCCGCAAATCTGCGAGCGCCTTCTTCGATGGCGCAAAGAAATACGCACCCCATTCCAGGCGCACGAACGGACGGGGTTCGTCGTGCAGCCGGTCCGAACCGTCCAGCGCCATGCGGACGGTCTGGCCATTATGCTCGAAACGGAAATGCCGGAGCCGGCCCGGTTCGGCGAGGCCGAGGAGGGGATCGCTTTCGCCGGAGTAGGAGCCCGAGCTGTTGCCGCTGGCGAGCCAGCGCTGCACCACCTCGAACTGTTCGCCGAGGCTGGCGTTGTACGCCATGAAGATGAGGCCGCGTTCCTGTTGCAGCGCATTCTTGACGGCTTGCGAGTCGTCGGGCCTGACGGGCGGACCGTAGGACATGCCGCGTCTGACAATGCGGGGCGGCCGCGCGCCACCATCTGCCGGCGTGATCCGCACCCGCGGATTGGCGCGCCGTATGTGCGCGTGAAATGGGCACAGTTGCCCCTGTGTATCGTAGTCGAAGTTGAAGTCGTTGCACGCGGGATCCGTCGGCGCCACCGGGGTCAGCGGCTCGCCCGCCTTCGGATGGCCGGTAGGCCAGCGCCCCATCATTTTGGCCATCAGCGTTTCGCGCGTCAGGGCAGGGGCGCCGGGCGTCGCCGCTTCGGTCGCCTGTCGCGTCGTGCGGTACAGGACCTCCTCGAGCGCCTCGACGTCCTGTCGCAGTTTACGCAGCGCCAGAAAGCTGCCGTCGCGAAGCAGCCTGTGAACGCGCTTGGAATCGTCGCCGAATGGGCCCTTCTCGTCGGCCAGGTTCGGATGACCGCATAGGATCTCGCCGAGATGCACCTGATTGGGATAGAGCCTGCCTGCGTCGCTCTTGTTCAGCACCGGGTTCGAAGTGCCGTCGCGGAAACCGAAATGGTCCTGCACCGCGCCGGACGCATCGCACTGACGCTGCATCCACTGGATCGAGAGCGGCCTTACACCAGGATCCGCGCGGACCAGGCGCTTCATTTCGTCCAGCAACGGTGTTCTCGCCTCCGCTGTCGTCAGCGAAGCGCTGGACAACAGGCGGAGTTGAAGCACGGCGTGGACGGCGCTCATATCGATGCGGGCCGCCGGGTCGTCCTCGCGCAGGTCTGGCGCATTGATCCCGTCGCTCCAGTTGCTTGCCGGCAGGCGCCAGCGCCGGGGATGATTCCAGCGGACGTCGCCCAACAGGCCGGCGCGCCGCTCCATGCCTTGCACGAATTCGTCCGGCAGGCTGCGCACTTCGTCATCGGACAGTCCGGCCTGACGCAGGCCCTCGACCGTAAACGCGATATTGGTGGTGAACTGCAGCTGGCTCAGATCGTCGGCTTCCGACGTCACGTGCAGGGCGTCCAGGAACGCGGCCAACGCAGCCGGCGTCGAGAACTGCAACAACAGCAGGCCGCCGTGACTCATATCACGGTGGGGATCACGGTAGGCCGTCAGAATCCCGCCTTGCACATTGCCGCGATCCTGCAACGGAGGCGCGGAGGGAAGGGCAAGCGGCAGGTTGCGCCGCACGTCCGCGACGTCGGGCGGGGTCATCAACCAGGCCATGGCCTCGTCAAAGCGCTCACGCGCGCGGCCGACGCCTTGCTCGTAGCCGGTGCCGTCGTTGATCATGGCGACGAATTCCGGCAGCAGCTCGTGCGCGGCACGGAGCAAAATCTGACCGTCGGTCGTGTCGGGCGGATAGAAGTCGGCCAAGCGGTAGAGGCCGACCAGGGTACGCACCCCGTGACGGAATGGGGGCCGGCCGGCGGCCTCGAGAGTTAGCGGCTTGCTGAATCCGGCATTGGTGGGATCCACGCCGACCAAGCCGTCGACCTGGAATATGCCCCGCCGCGCAATGTCTTCCGGCGATGGAATCCTGATCTGCGTGGTCAGCCGTTCGGCGTCGGCGCCCTCGGCACGCCGGTAGACCCGTTCCTCCATCCGCAGGTAGCGGGTGTCATCCACGGTCAGATCGGGTGTGGCGTAGAGAAAATAGGCCTCAGTCTGCCTGCTCTTCAGCCATACGCCCCATGTTTCGTAGCTGCTCTCAAAACCGAGGACGTAACCCTCGGTATTGCAGAAGATGAGATCGAGCAGCCGCGAAACCTTCTGCCAGATGATGCGTACGTAGGCTTCCCACGCGCCGTCGAACGTCACGGTCAGCAGCACGTAGTCCACGGGATCGAGCACGGGATCACCGATCTTGTACGCGAGATCCTTGGCCTCGATCACCGCGATGCCCACGGAGTGGATACGTCCAACGCGATCCACGGCGTCGGACAAGATGCGGGCGAGTTCGAATTCGAACGCGCCAGCGCGGCCGGCATTCAGCGTCCGCAGCACGTATTTGACGCGTGTCGTGTACGTGGTCGCGTCCAGCGACGGCACGAACCCTTTCTTGATCGGAGCAAGGACCCTGAAATCCGACGTGCCGGCCATGCTGCCGGTCTTGATTGTCAAATCCCGACGCATGTCTCTGTCTCCCCTGGTGCAAGCGGCCGACCCATCATCGTGCCCCCGCTAAAATGCAACTATTACGTGTTTTCTTCCGCGAATATGTAACTTGGCTCACAATGTTGCCGGCGCGGGCATGAATTTTGACGCAGGCTTATCGGTGTCCTTGAAGCGGCGCTCCGAGCCAATGGCGTCGCCAACTCTGCGACTCCGACGTCCTTGCTTCTATGAACTAGCCCACAATCCAGAACTTTCCTTCGGAGTTGCGCAGACTGAAAAGTCGCCCGAACCAACCGAGTGGCGGAGGGGTGGGGCGCACCACCCGGCCATCCAGGCCAGCAGACCATTCCGTCCAATTCTCGACGCCGGCCCTTTGCGACACCGGCTCTCTCGCAGTCGTGCAAGTGCCCGAAGCAACCGCGCGCGAAGCGCACCGTCCGTTATCGCGCGAAGCCGAGACCGGGCGTTGCGAAAGGGGCTGCTGGACTTTCCAGGCTCCTCAAGAGTCGGGCTCGACAGCTCAATAGGTCGATGGGGCACACGGAATCCACGCGTCCTCAGCCCCATACCCATAATTCGCATAAGGTATATTATGGAATATATTTATATACAATCAGATCAAATATTTAGATGAAACTCCTGCCATCGCGCCTTCACTCAAGTCCCGCTTCGATCCGCATTTTCGAGCCCGCTCCATGTCTCCGAAAGCCGATATTGCCGTGTCGTTGTCCGGCTGCAATAAGCGAGGCTTCGCGAGATCGCAGATGACCTTCAGGCCTTCCGTCCGTATAGGTTTGCATCTCAGAACAACAACAAACCTTCCGAGGAAGCAGACCGATGAGCTTTTCCCGACGCACACTCCTCAAGGCCTCCGCCGCGACCGCGGTCCTGGGCGGCCTCGGTGCGCCCCATGTGGCCCGCGCCCAAAGCGCCGAGTTCACTTACAAGTACGCAAACAACCTGCCTGACACCCATCCGCTGAACGTGCGTGCCAAGGAGATGGCGGCGGCTATCAAGGCCGAGACGAACGGCAAGTTCGACCTCCAGATCTTCCCGAACAACCAGCTCGGGTCCGACACCGACATGCTGAGCCAGATCCGCTCCGGCGGCGTCGAGTTCTTCACGCTGTCGGGCCTGATCCTGTCGACCCTGGTGCCGGCCGCGTCCATCAACGGCATCGGCTTCGCGTTCCCGGACTACGACACGGTCTGGAAGGCCATGGACGGCGATCTCGGCGCCCATGTCCGCGGTGAGATCAAGAAGGCCGGCCTCGAGGTCATGGACAAGATCTGGGACAACGGCTTCCGCCAGACCACGTCCTCGACCAAGCCGATCACCGGGCCGGATGACCTCAAGGGCTTCAAGATCCGCGTGCCGGTGTCGCCGCTGTGGACCTCGATGTTCAAGGCGTTCGATGCGGCGCCC
Organism: Bradyrhizobium cajani; assembly: GCF_009759665.1. Taxonomy (GTDB): domain Bacteria; phylum Pseudomonadota; class Alphaproteobacteria; order Rhizobiales; family Xanthobacteraceae; genus Bradyrhizobium; species Bradyrhizobium cajani. Next base: position 40,253 of record NZ_WQNE01000014.1, on the reverse strand, counting down.
GCCTCGATCAATTTCAGCGAGGTCTATTCCGCGCTCCAGACCAAGATCGTCGAGGGCCAGGAGAACCCGCTGGCCATCATCTCGACCGCCAAGCTCTACGAGGTGCAGAAGTATTGCTCGCTGACCAACCATATGTGGGATGGCTTCTGGTTCCTGGCGAACCGCAGAGCCTGGGAAAAGCTCCCACAGGACGTGCGCACCGTCGTCGCCAAGAACATCAACGCCGCCGCCGTCAAGGAGCGTGAGGATACCGCCAAGCTCAATGCCAATCTCCAGCAGGAGCTCGCCGGCAAGGGCCTGGCCTTCAACCAGCCGGCCGTCGCGCCGTTCCGGGAGAAGCTGCGTGCCGCGGGCTTCTATGCCGAGTGGAAAGGCAAATATGGCGATCAGGCCTGGGACCTCCTGGAAAAGGCCGTCGGGAAGCTGTCGTAACGCGTTGGGCCCATCATGGCTCATGTCGAGGTCGAGGTGATCGAAGTGGCGGGCGAGGCGACTGTTCAGTCCCCTCGCCGACCTTCGTTGCTTGCGTCGCTGGAGCGCGTGCTCGGCCTCCTCGTCGAGATCCCGGCGGCGATCCTGGTCGTCGCCGAGATCGTGATCCTGTTCGCCGGCGTGGTGGCGCGCTATGGCTTGCACCGGCCGCTGATCTGGTCGGACGAGCTCGCCTCGATCCTGTTCCTGTGGCTGGCCATGCTCGGCGCTGCGGTCGCATTCCGCCGCTCCGAGCACATGCGCATGACCGCGGTCGTCGCCAGCGCCAGGCCGGCCATGCGGGCCTATCTCGACCTGGTCGCGACCTCTGCGGCGCTGGCGTTTCTGGCGCTGATCGTCTGGCCGTCCTTCGACTACGCCTATGAGGAAAGCTACATCACCACGCCGGCGCTGCAGATCTCGAACGTCTGGCGCGCCGCCGCGCTGCCGGCCGGTATCGGTCTGATGGCGGCTTTTGCCTTGCTGCGGTTGCTGCGCGCGGCCGACCACCGGACGGTCGCGGCCGCCGTGCTGTCGGTCGCCGTCGTGATCGGCCTGTTCTGGCTGGCGGAGCCGTCGTTGCGGCCGCTCGGCAATCTCAACCTCGTCATCTTCTTCGTCGGCGTCGCCGGCTTTTGCGTCTTTGCCGGCGTTCCCATTGCGTTCGGCTTTGGCCTCGCAATCTTCGGCTACCTGGCGCTGACCACGCGCACGCCCGTGATGGTGCTGGTCGGGCGGATGGACGAGGGCATGAGCCACCTCATCCTGCTCTCGGTGCCGCTGTTCGTGTTCTTAGGCCTCCTGATCGAGATGACCGGCATGGCGCGGGCCATGGTGGCATTCCTGGCGAGCCTGCTTGGTCACGTCCGCGGCGGCCTGCACTACGTGCTGGTCGGGGCCATGTATCTGGTCTCTGGCATTTCCGGCGCCAAGGCCGCCGACATGGCGGCGGTCGCGCCCGTGCTGTTCCCGGAGATGAAGCAGCGCGGCGCCAAGCCCGGCGATCTCGTCGCGCTTCTGGCGGCCACCGGTGCGCAGACCGAGACCATCCCGCCGAGCCTCGTGCTGATCACGATCGGCTCGGTCACCGGCGTCTCGATCGCGGCACTGTTCACCGGCGGCCTCTTGCCCGGCGTGGTGCTCGCGGTCACGCTCTGCATGCTGGTGTGGTGGCGCTATCGCCACGAGGATATGAGTCATGTCCGCCGCGCCACGGGTGGCGAGATCGGCAAAACCTTCATCATCGCCCTGCCCGCGCTCGCGCTGCCCTTCGTGATCCGCTACGCCGTGGTCGAGGGCATCGCCACTGCGACCGAGGTCTCCACCATCGGCATCGTCTATGGCGCCCTCGTCGGCCTCCTGGTCTACCGCCGCTTCGACTGGCGGCGGCTGTTTCCGATGCTGGTCGAGACCGCGGCTTTGTCGGGCGCGATCCTCCTGATCATCGGCACCGCGACCGGCATGGCCTGGGGCCTGACCCAATCCGGCTTCTCGCGCTCGCTGGCGGCCGCCATGACCGGATTGCCCGGGGGAGCTGCGACCTTCATCGCCGTCTCGATCCTGGCCTTCACCATCCTCGGCAGCGTACTGGAGGGTATCCCGGCGATCGTGCTGTTCGGGCCGCTGCTGTTTCCGATCGCCCGCGCCGTCGGCGTGCACGAGGTGCACTATGCCATGGTGATCATCCTGGCCATGGGTATCGGGCTATTCGCCCCGCCCTTCGGCGTCGGCTATTATGCCGCCTGCGCCATCGGACGCGTCGACCCGGCCGAAGGCATCAGGCCGATCTGGGGCTATCTGCTGGCGCTGCTGGTGGGATTGATCATCGTCGCGATCTTCCCCTGGATCTCGATCGGATTCCTTTGAAGCGCATTTCAGGAGGGTGTCGATGAGTAAGCAGCAGAACCAGTACAATATCGGCCTCGACAAGACCCCCGCCAACTATGTGCCCTTGAGCCCGCTGAGCTTCCTCGCACGCAGCGCCGCCGTTTATCCCGATCACGTCAGCACCGTCTATGAGGGACGCAGCTTCACCTGGCGTGAGACCCATGAGCGCTGTAAGCGCTTCGCATCCTGGCTCGCCGGCAAGGGCATCGGCGTCGGCGACACCGTGGCGGCGATGCTGCCGAACATCGCCGCGATGAACGAGGTGCATTTCGCGGTGCCGATGACGGGCGCCGTGCTCAACGCGCTCAACATCCGCCTCGATGCGCCCTCCATCGCATTCCAGCTCGATCATGGCGGGGCGAAAATCATCCTGGTCGATCCCGAGTTTTCGGGCGTGATCACCGATGCGCTCGCACAGATGACCGGACCAAAGCCGTTCGTCATCGACGTCGACGATGCCGCCTTCAAGGGCGGCAAGCGCATCGGCGAGATCGAGTACGAGGCCGCCGTCGCGCAGGGCGATCCGAACTTCGCCGTCATCCCGCCGGGTGACGAATGGGACGCGATTGCGCTGAGCTACACCTCGGGCACGACGGGCAATCCCAAGGGCGTCGTGACCCATCACCGCGGCGCGTACCTCAACGCCGTCAGCAACATCCTCGCCGGCAATCTCGGCCAGCACCCGGTCTATCTCTGGACCCTGCCGATGTTCCATTGCAACGGCTGGTGCTTTCCCTGGACCATTGCGGCGGCCGCCGGCATCAACGTCTGCCTGCGCAAGGTCGAGCCGACCAGGATCTTCGAGCTGATCAGGACGCACGGTGTCACCCACATGTGCGGCGCACCGATCGTCTACAACACGCTGATCAATGCGCCCGATGCGCCCAAAGGCGACGCCGCCCGCCGCGTCGTTGGCCTGATCGCAGGGGCTGCGCCGCCGGTCGCGGTGCTCGAAGGCGCAGAAAGCATCGGCATCAAGCTCACCCACGTCTACGGCCTGACTGAGGTCTACGGCCCCGCCTCCGTCTGCGCCGAGCAGCCAGGCTGGGATGAGCTTCCGCCGGCCGAACGCGCGCGCATGAAGCGCCGGCAGGGGGTGCCCTACCCGCTCGAGGAAGACGTCACCGTCATCGATCCGCAGACGATGCTGGAGGTGCCGCGCGACGGCGAGACCATCGGCGAGGTCATGTTCCGCGGCAACATCGTGATGAAGGGCTACCTCAGGAACGAGAAGGCGACCAAGGAAGCGTTCGAGGGCGGCTGGTTTCACACCGGCGATCTCGGCGTGCTCGACGAGCACGGCTACGTCATCATCAAGGACCGCTCCAAGGACATCATCATCTCTGGCGGCGAGAACATCTCCTCCGTCGAGGTCGAGGACATCCTCTACAAGCACCCGGCCGTGCTGTTCGCAGCCGTGGTCGCAAAGCCCGATCCGAAATGGGGCGAGGTGCCCTGCGCCTTCGTCGAGCTGAAGGACGGCGCTAGCGCGAGCGAGGCCGAGATCATCGCGTTTTGCCGCAGCCACATGTCGGGATTCAAGACGCCGAAGGCCGTAGTGTTCGGACCGATCCCGAAGACGTCGACCGGCAAGATCCAGAAATTCCTGCTGCGCAACGAGGTCGGATCAGTGAAGGCGATCTCGGCCTGAGCCCATCGACGCCGCAGAAACATCTGGAAACATACGCTGCGCGCGGCAAGGCGGTACTGCGCTACGCTTGGTGACCTCCGCTCGCGAGGCGAGCGGAGGTCTTGCCGTCCTCACATCTTCTTGTAGGCGTCGATCAATGCCTGGCCGTCGGGCCCAGCCTTCTTGAGCCAGTCGGCGGTGAGCTGGTCGCCGATCTTCTGGAAGCCGGCCTTCAGCGCCGGGCTCGGCGGCTCGACCGTCATGCCCTTGGCCTTGAGCTGATCGATGTACCAATTGGCCTTCTCTTCCCAGGCTTTCCAGCCGCGCGTTTCCGCGGTCGCTGCGGCTTTCAGGATGGCGTCCTGCGTCGGCTTGTCGAGCGCCTCGAATGCGGCCTTGTTGACGAAGGTGTAGTTCTTCGGAACCCAGGCCTGCACGTCATAGAAGTATTTCAGGGACTCCCAGGCCTTCACATCGTAGCCCGTGCCGCCCGACGACATGAACGAGTTGACGACCCCGGTCGCAAGCGCCTGCGGCAGTTCGGCCGCCTGGATCGTGACCGATTGCGCGCCGACCAGCTCGCCAATGCGCGCGGTGCCGACATTGTAGGCCCGCCATTTCAGGCCCTTCATGTCCTCGATCGTCGCGAGCGGCTTGTTGACATAGACGCCCTGCGGCGCCCACGGCACGACGAACAGGAGCTTGAGCCCTTGCGCATCGAGCTTCTTGACGATCGCCGGCTTGGAGGCCTGATACAGTTTCATTGCGTCGGGGAAGCTGGTTGCGAGGAACGGCACGACGTCGACACCGAAGAGCGGATCCTCGTTCTCGTGAATCGACAGCAGGACCTCGCCGATCTGCGCCTGCCCCGTCACCACCGCGCGCTTGATGTCGGGCGCCTTGAACAGTGAGGCGCCGGGATGAACCGTGATCTGGAGCTTGCCGGACGTCGCGGCCTCGACGTCCTTGGCGAAGGCGACGAGATTTTCGGAGTGCGGATTGTCGGCGGTATAGGCTGCCGGCAAATTCCATTTGGTCTGGGCCAAAGCAGGTGTCGCGGCCATCACGACGCCGGCGATCAGGGATGCGCAGGCTAAACGAGACATCATCGGGCTTCTCCTCACGGTCAATCTGAAAAACGGATATGCTCAGTCCGGGAAAGCAAGCTTCGGCAAGAACATCACGATCTGCGGATACTCCGTGATGATGAACACAGCAGCGAGCAATAGCACGAAGAATGGGAAGGCCGCCCGTGCAACGGTGAACGTATCTCGGCCGCTCATGTTCTGGAGCACGAACAGGTTGAAGCCGACCGGCGGCGTGATCTGCGCCATCTCGACGTGGATGATGAGATAGACGCCGAACCAGACCAGATCGAGACCGGCCTGCTTCACCATCGGCAACACGATGACCGCAGTCAACACGATCATCGAGATGCCGTCGATCAGGCATCCGAGGATGATGTACATGATGCTCAGATACAGCGCGAGCATGCCCGGCGTAAGCTGCTGCCCCTGGACCCAGGTGGCGAGCGCAGCCGGAATGCCCGTATAGGCCATCGCGGCTGTGGTGTACGCCGCGCCCGCCAGGATCAGCATGATCATGCAGGTCAGGCGCGTCGCGCTCATGATGCTCTCGAACAGATTCTTGCGCGTGAGCGTGCCGCTCCACCATGCCAGCAGCAACGCACCGCTGACGCCCCACGCGGCGCATTCGGTGGCGGTCGCAAAGCCCAGAACGAGCGACAGGAAAACCGCGAGGATCAGCAGCAGACACGGCGCGAGCTTGGCGGATTCCCGCAGCTTCTGGCGAAACGGCATCGGCGGATCGCGCGGCGGAATCTTCTTCGGGTTGAGCAGCGACCAGATGATGATGTAGCCGGAATAGAGCACGATCACGAGCACTCCCGGCAGGAAGCCGCCGAGAAACACCTGAAGCACGGACACGTTCGCCGTGACCGCGTAGACGACCATCGGGATCGAGGGCGGAATCAAGAGACCGAGCGTGCCGGAGCCCGCGAGTGATCCGAGGCTCAGGCCCTTGTCGTAACCGCGCTTGTCGAGCTCGGGCAGCGCGATCTTGCCGATGGTCGCACAGGTCGCAGCCGACGAGCCCGACACCGCCGCAAAGATGCCGCAGCCGATCACGTTGACATGGGTCAGCCGCCCCGGCAGCCACTGCACCCAGGGCGACAAACCGCGGAACATCTCCTCCGACAATTTGGTTCGGAAAAGAATCTCCCCCATCCAGATGAACAGCGGCAGCGCCGCCAGGGTCCACGACGAGCTGGCGCTCCAGGTGGTGGTTGCGAGCACCGAGCCGAGCGGCAGGCTCGTGGTCAGGGCCATCGCCGCGAAGCCGACGAGGCCGAGCGAAACAGCAATCCAGACGCCGCTGCCGAGCAGCAGGATCATGATGCCGAGCAGGATGAAGGACAGCTCGATCATGCCGAGATTGGCCATGGTCAACCTCCCCCGCCCTGCGATATGCGCTCGATGAATTCGTCCGGCGTCTCGTCCGGCGAGCCCTTCTCGTAACTCGGCCGGTTGCCGCGGACGACATTGACCATTTCATCGATCAGCGCGATCGACAGGATCGCAAGCCCGCCGGCAAAGCCGAGCTGCGGAATCCAGAGCGGCAGCGCGACCACGCCCTGCGCGACGTCGTTGAAGCGCCAGGAATCGTAGGTCATCTGCATCGCATGCCGGGTGAAGTAGAGGATGAACGCGGTCGCGATGCCGAGCGCCACGATCTCCGCGATCTGTTTGGTCCGCCCGTGCAGACGCTCCAGCAGCAGGCCGACGCGGATCATCTCGCCGCGCTTGAAGGTGTGGGCGAGACCGAGGAACGCCATCGCGGCCATGCACCAGGACGCGAAATCGTCGCCGGCGGGGATGTTGAGCGCGAACTGCCGTCCCACCGACATGACCATCATGATGGCAAAGATCGCGACCAGGAAGACGCCCGCTGCGTAGCCTGCACCGAGGTAAAGAAGATCCAGTGCACGTCGCACCGGTCCTCCGGTCGTTACATCGTCCCCTGCCAACGCGATCCCATCCTCACACGCGGCGATTCAACCGGCCCGGCGATCGCACAACAGGCGCTGCCGGTTCTGCTTGAATATCGCCCTTGCCCGGCGCCCTGTCTTTCAGACGTTAGATCAACATGATGGGGCCGGCGTAAGCAAGGAGTATGCCGTGTTGCACCGCAATTTCCACTGCGGGTTCAGTGCGTCTCGAGCCGCATGCCGTCATAGGCCGGCACAACGCCAGATGGCAGCGATTGCCGGATCACCTCGTAGTCGACATCCGCGGTCATGTTGGTGATGACGGCGCGCTTCGGCTTGAAGCGCTCGATCCAGGACAGCGCGTCCTTGATGCTGAAATGGCTGGAATGGCTGGTGTAGCGCAGCCCGTCGACGATCCAGAGATCGAGATGTTCCAGCGCGCCCCAGCTCTCGCGCGGGATATCGTTGAGGTCAGGCGTATAGGCCGCGTTGCCGATGCGATAGCCGAGCGCGGGGATCTGGCCATGTTGCACCAGGAAGGCGGTCATCCCCACCGCGCCGCCCTTGCCCAGGATGGTCTGGCTCTCGCCCGCCTCGATTGAATGTCGCGTCAGGATCGGTGGATAGTCGCTGCCCTCCGGCGAAATGAAGCAATAGGAGAACCGCGCCATGATGTCCTTGGCGGTCGACTGATTGAAATAGGTCGGAATACGCTTGCGCATGTGCAGCACGACCGAGCGCAGATCGTCCATGCCGTGGGTCTGGTCGGCATGCTCGTGGGTCAGGAAGACCGCGTCGATGTGATCGACATTGGCGTCGATGAGCTGTTCGCGCAGGTCAGGCGAGGTGTCGATGACGATCCGCGTCGTGCCGTGCTCGCCGGCCTGCTCGACCAGCAGCGAGCAGCGGCGGCGGCGGTTCTTGGGATTGTTGGGGTCGCAGGCACCCCAGCCGAGCGCCGGGCGCGGCACGCCGGCGGAGGAGCCGCAGCCCAGGATGGTCAGCGTCAGCGTCATGCGGCTCCCAGTCTCAAGCTTTCACCTTGGCGAACAGGCGGAAGAAGTTTTCGCTTGTTTGGCGTGAGATCTCCTCGAGCGACACGCCGCGCGTCTCGGCGAGCACCTTGGCGACCTCGACTACATAGGCCGGCTCGTTGCGTTTGCCCCGGAACCTGCCGGGCGCAAGATAGGGCGAGTCTGTTTCAACCAGAATACGGTCCGACGGCAGTTCGGCCGCGAGCGCGCGCAGGGCTTCCGACTTCTTGAAGGTCAGGATGCCCGTGAAGCCGATATAGAGCCCGAGCGACACCGCCTTCAGTGCCAGCTCGCGTCCGCCGGTGTAACAATGCAGCACGGCGCGGAACGGCCCCTTCGCGGCCTCCTCCTCGAGGATGCGGGCGCAGTCCTCGTCTGCCTCGCGGGTGTGGATCACCAGCGGCAGGCCGGTCGCGCGGGCGGCGGCGATGTGGGCGCGGAAGCCCCTCGCCTGCGCCTCCGGCGAGCCGTTGTCGTAGAAATAATCGAGCCCGGCTTCGCCGAGCGCGACGACCTTGGGATGCTGCGTCAACGCGATCAGCTCGTCCGGCGCGATGCCGTCCTCCTCGTCCGCATTGTGCGGATGGGTGCCGACCGAGCAATAGACGTCGTCATAGCGCTCGGCGATGGCCAGGAGCTGGTTCAGCCGCCGCACCCGCGTCGAGATCGTGACCATGCGCCCGATGCCGGCGGCGCGGGCACGCGACACGATCCCGTCGAGATCTTCCGCAAAGTCCGGAAAATCCAGATGGCAGTGACTGTCGACCAGCATCGCGCGAACGTCCTCAGGCCGCCGGCTCGATGTAGCGCGGGAACGCCGGCGTCGGCGCCGGCAAGGTCGAGCCAGGCGCAATGCGCTTGGCGCCGCCGAGCATGGCGAAGCTGCGCTCGCCCTCGGGGATTCCGAGACTGTCGAGCAGCAATCCCGAGGCGGTCGGCATCGCGGGCTGGGCCAGGATCGCGATCTGGCGCACGACCTCGGCGGTGACATAGAGCACCGTCTTTTGCCTGGCAGGATCGGTCTTCGCCAGCGCCCACGGCGCCTCGCCCGCGAAATAGCGGTTGGCCTCCGCGACCACGGCCCACACGGCGTTGAGCCAGTGATGGATCTGCTGCGTCGCCATGGCCTCGCGTGACGCGGCAATCATGCCGTCGGCCATCGCCAGGATCGCCTTGTCGTTGTCGCTGAACTCGCCAGGCTCGGGCAGCACGCCGCCGAGCTGTTTTGCGATCATCGACAGCGAGCGCTGCGCGAGATTGCCGAGATCGTTGGCGAGATCGGCATTGATGCGCGCGACGATGGCTTCGTGGCTGTAGTTGCCGTCCTGTCCGAACGGCACCTCGCGCAGGAAGAAATAGCGCATCTGGTCGACGCCATACTGGTCGGCGAGGTTGAAGGGATCGACGACGTTGCCGACCGACTTCGACATCTTCTCGCCTCTGCTGAACAGGAAGCCGTGGGCATAGACCCGCTTCGGCAGCGCAATGCCGGCCGACATCAGGAATGCCGGCCAGTACACCGCGTGGAAGCGGATGATGTCCTTGCCGATGATGTGCACGTCCGCCGGCCAATAGCGCCAGTTCTTGTCGTCTTCGTCAGGGAAGCCGACGCCGGTGATGTAGTTGGTCAGCGCGTCGACCCAGACATACATCACGTGCTCTTCGTCGCCGGGCACCTTCACGCCCCAATCGAAGGTGGTGCGCGAGATCGAGAGATCGCGCAGGCCGCCGCGCACGAAGCTCGTCACCTCGTTGCGGCGCGCGTCCGGGCCGATGAAATCGGGATGATCCGCATAGAGCTTGAGCAGCTTGTCCTGATAGGCCGACAGGCGGAAGAAATAGCTTTTCTCCTCGACCCATTCGACCGGCGTGCCTTGCGGACCGAGGCGCACGCCGTCGTCGTTCAGGCGCGTCTCGTCCTCGGCGTAGTACGCCTCGTCGCGCACGGAATACCAGCCGGCATAGGTGTCGGCATAGATGTCCCCGTTCGCTTCCATGCGTCGCCAGATCTCCTGGCTGGAGCGATGATGCTGCTCTTCGGTGGTCCGGATGAAGCGGTCGAACGACACGTTCAGACGCTCGTCCATCTGCTTGAAGCGGCCGGCATTGCGGGTCGCCAGCGCGGAGACGGCCATTTTCTCACCGGCCGCCGTCTGAACCATTTTTTGACCGTGCTCGTCGGTGCCGGTCAGGAAGAACACGTCCTTGCCGTCGAGCCGTGCAAAGCGCGCCAGCACGTCGGTCGCGATCGCCTCATAGGCGTGGCCGATATGCGGGCTGCCATTGGGATAGGCGATCGCGGTCGTGAGGTAGAAGACGTTGTCGCGCGCGGGAGCCACGGCAGGCGCTGCGGCTTGTGGAGCCGCGACAGGCTTCGGCGCACGCGGCGTCGCAGGTTTCGACACCCTAGGCTTCACCGCTTTCGGCGGAGCGACGACAGCAGCCGGCGGCGCAACCACGCTTGCCTTCTTTGCCGGACCTTTGGCTGGCTGGCGCGCGGCCTTCGTCTTCGAAGTGTTCTTGGCGATGACCTGCTTCTTCGCAGCCTTCTTGCCGGCCTTTTTCGCCTTCTTCACCGTCTTCGCTGCACTCTTCTTCACGCCCTTCTTGGCGGCAGCTTTCTTCGCCTTCTTCCCGGCCTGCTTGGTCCCGGTCTTCCTGGTCCCGGCCTTCTTGGCAGCCTTGGGCGCGCGCGCCTTCACGGCCTTTTTCGCAGGCTTCTTCGCAGCTTTCTTGCCGCTCTTGCGTTTGACGGTTTTCTTAGCTCGCGTTGCCACGACGAATTCCTTTATCGGCTTCTCAAAATTTGGAAACGAACCTGCGTTAGGTTGTTGTTTTGCGCATGATCCTTCCGGAAAACCGCTCCACACTTTTCCGGATCATGCTCTAGCGCGTTGCGTCCGCCAGCCAGCCGAACACCGAGAAAACCAAGGGCTTGCGCTCCAGATTGTAGGTTTCGGTGTCGCGCGCGGCGCGGACGATCTTTTCCCATACCTCAGCTAGGCGCGCAAGGCGCGGCAGGTTCTGGTTGGCATTGGCTTCGTCCGCATGCAGGCGTTCCGCAATCCAGCGGTCGATGCCGTCGATGAAGGCCGCAAGCGCGACGCGGTCGCTGGTGCCGAGCGAATCGCCGAGCGTGTGCAGTTCGCGCGGATCGACCTGCGGCAGGCGCGCGAGCAGCGCTGCGGTCCGCTGCTGGAGCTTGAGCGCATCGCCGCCGAGCAGCGTCAGCGCCCGCGCGACGCTGCCCTCCGAGGCCTCCGCCGCCTCGTGCAGCGCGGGATCATTCGCATCGAGGTCGGCGGCTGCGGCCGCAGCACCGACAACCTCGTCGGTTGAAAGCGCGCGCAGGCGCAGCTTGCGACAGCGGGACTGGATCGTGGCGAGCACCCGCGCGGGCGCGTGGCTCACCAGCAGAAACAGCGATTGCTGCGGCGGCTCTTCGAGAATTTTCAGAAGCGCGTTGGCCGCGTTCGGATTGAGCTCATCGACGGTGTCGACGATGCAGACGCGCCAGCCTTCGGCCGCTGCCGTCGAGCCGAAGAAGGCGATGGTCTCGCGCGTCTCGTCGACGGTGATGACGGTGCGCATCACGCCGCGGTCGTTGGCGGTGCGCTCCAGCGTCAAGAGGCCGCCATGCGAGCTCGCCGCAACCTGCCGCGCCACGGCATCGTCAGGATCGATCGCGAGGTTTTCGGCGCTCTGCACCGCAGGTGCCAGCGGCTGGCCGTGGGCGAGCACGAAGCGCGCCATGCGATAGGCCAACGTCGCCTTGCCGATCCCTTGCGGCCCACCGATCAGCCAGGCATGCGGGATGCGCCCGCTGCGATAGGCCGTCAGCAGCGCCGTCTCGGCCTCACGATGCCCGAACAGAAGCGAGGTCTCGCGCGGATGCGGGATGGCAGTTTCGCGCTCGGTCTGACGCGGGCTCATGCCGAGATCACCGATGCAGGCGTGGGAAGGAGACGCTCGCGCAGCGCGGTCCAGACCCGTCCTGCGACGGTGTCAGGATCGGAATTGGCGTCGATCAGCACGCAGCGCTCAGGTTCTTCCGCGGCGATCTTGCGATAAGCCTCGCGCAAACCCTGGTGGAACTTGAGGTTCTCACCCTCGAACCTGTCAGGCGTGCCGTTGCCGCGACGCGCGGCGGCGCGCTGCAAGCCGATCTCGACCGGCAGGTCGAGGATGATGGTGAGGTCGGGCTTGAGATCGCCGATCGTGACCCGCTGCATGGCGTTGATCAGCCCCATCGGCACCCGGCCAAGGCTGCCCTGATAGGCCCGCGTCGAGTCGGCGAAGCGGTCGCACAGCACCCAGGCGCCGCGATTGAGCGCGGGCTGGATCACGGTGCGGACATGATCGTCGCGGGCAGCGGCAAACAGCAGCGTCTCGGCTTCGGGTCCCAGCAGCTTGCCCATCCCCGGCAGCACCAGGTGGCGCATGATCTCGGCGCCCGGCGAGCCGCCCGGCTCGCGCGTGACGAGGGTCCGCATCCTGGCCGCATTGAGCCGGTCGGCGAGCTTCTTGATCTGAGTCGACTTGCCCGCCCCCTCGCCGCCTTCGAAGGTGATGAAGCGTCCGCGTCCGGACCGCCGCTGTACCGCGTTCTCACTCATGGTCAGAGCTTCTCGGCGCCTGCGCGGAACATGCCAATCACGAGCTCGCTGGCGCCGTCGATCGCGCGGCGCATGGTCGAGCCGGTGCCGACCGCTTCGGCGGCATAGACCGGCGTCTCCACCGCGATGTTGCCGCTGCGCCAGACCTTGACCACGCCGACCCGCTGGCCGGCCTCCACCGGCGCGCGCACCGGGCCGCTATAGACGATGCGGGCGATCAGCTTGTCGCTGCCGTTCTTGTGCACCATCACCTTCACGGGCGTCTTGGCGACGAGCTTCACCGAGCGGCTCTCGCCGCCGAACACCTTGGCGTAGCCGACGGGTTGCTCGGCCGCCATCAGGGTGCGGGTCTCGAAATTGCGGAAGCCCCATTCCAGCATCTTCCTGGCTTCCGTGGCGCGGTCTTCGGGGTCGTCAAGGCCGTTGACGACCACGATCAGCCGCGTCCCGTTCTGCACCGCAGAGCCGACCATGCCGTAGCCGCCTTCCTTGGTGTAGCCGGTCTTCAGGCCGTCGGCGCCTTCCATCGAGTTGAGCAGCGGATTGCGGTTGGGCTGGCGGATCTTGTTCCAGGTGAACTCCTTCTCGCCGAACAGTTTGTAGAATTCGGGGAAGTCCAGGATGATATGGCGGGCGAGGATGCCGAGCTCGCGCACCGTCATCTTGTTGCCGGGATCGGGCAAGCCGTTGGAGTTGGCGAAGGTTGATTTGACGAGGCCGAGTTCGCGCGCGCGCTTGGTCATGAAGTCGGCCGCGAAGATCCGCTCATTGCCCGCCATGGCTTCGGCAAGCGCGATGCAGGCGTCATTGCCGCTCTGGATGATCGCACCATGCAGGAGATCGTCGACCGAGACCTTGCTGTTGATGGCAGCGAACATGGTCGAGCCGCCCGAGGGCGCCCCGCCCCGGCGCCAGGCATTCTCGCTGATCCGGTATTCGTCGGTGAGCTTGATGTCGCCCTTCTTGACGGCGTTGAAGATCACCTCCGCCGTCATCAGCTTCATCATGCTGGAGGGTGCGCGCAGCTCGTCAGCGTTTTTCTCGAACAACACGCTGCCTGAGGAGGCCTCGATCAGGATCGCGGTGGGGGCGTCGCCATCGAAACCGGCATCTTCCGTCTTCTTGGCGCCCTGGACACTCTGGTTGGCGGCGTAGAGCGCCCCACCCCAGCCGATGCTCGCCACCAGCGCCGTTGCGATCAGCCCGCGCACCAGCGCTCCGGCCGTGAACCGGGTACGACGGAGCGAAACAAGACGAAATGCCATGGCCAAGCCCTGAGAGCGGCGTTCTAACAGTTGGAACCGGCACGAACAACACGACGCTGGCCGCCGGCCCCCGAGATTGCATGATTCTGGCCACGCCCCTATCGTGACATCTCATGTTTCTCGACCAAATCCCTGAAACAAGGCGGAAAAGCGATGTCTTCCACCCGCGTGATCACCGCCAACGGGATCGAACTCTTCGTCCGCGAAGCCGGCCAGGGACCGCTGGTGGTGCTGTGCCATGGCTGGCCGGAACTCTCCTATTCGTGGCGCCACCAGATCCCGGCGCTGGCGGCCGCCGGCTTTCACGTGGTCGCCCCCGACATGCGCGGCTACGGCCAGAGCTCGGCGCCGCCGGACGTGACGGCCTACTCGATCTTCGACACGGTCGGTGACGTCGTTGGCCTGGTGCAGGCGCTCGGCGAGACCAAGGCGATGGTGGTCGGCCACGACTGGGGCGCGCCGGTCGCCTGGCACGCGGCGCTGTTCCGGCCCGACATCTTCACCGCGGTGGCGGGCCTGAGCGTGCCGCCGCCGTTCCGTGGCCGCGGCAAGCCGCTCGACCTGTTACGCCATGGCGGCGTCACCAATTTCTACTGGCAGTACTTCCAGGCGCCAGGCGTCGCCGAGGCCGAGCTCGAGCGCGACGTTGCCCGCACTATGCGCATTGTGCTCGGCGGACGCGGCCTCGCCGACCCGACCGCGGCCATGTTCGTGCAGGAGGGCAAGGGCTTTCTCGGCCACGCCACCTCCGAGGAGCCTTTGCCCGGCTGGCTGAGCGCGGCTGACCTGGCCTATTTCACCGAAAGCTTCCGCAAGTCCGGCTTCCGCGGCGGACTGAACTGGTACCGCAACATCGACCGCAATTGGGAGCTGACGGCGCCCTGGCAGGACGCGCAGATCCACCAGCCCTCCCTCTTCATCGCGGGTTCGAAAGACGCGGTGATCACCGGCCTGATCGGGTCCAAGCGGGTCAACGAGCTGGAGCGCGTGCTCCCCAATCTCAAGCGCAAGCTGATCATCGAGGGGGCCGGCCATTGGGTGCAGCAGGAACGGCCCGACGAGGTGAACGCTGCGCTGGTGAGCTTCCTGCGGGAGAACGCGGCTCAGTAGAGGCCGCGGCCGCTCAGGATGCTGCGGGCCTCGGCCGCGCCGTCCGAGGCATTGGCGGCCGACGACGCGCTCTCGGTCGCGTAGCGGCCGTCCTCGTCATAGGACACCGCGCGGGCGTTCTGGAGCGCCCGGCTCCGGCCGCGGCTCGAGGCCGACATTTCCGAGGTCGCATTGAGCGAGGCCATGTCGGCGGAGGTGTTGCCGAGATTGTAGGGCCGCCCCTCCGGCATCGGGACTTCGCCACGAATGGCGCCGCGGGTCGATGACGGCAGCTCGGGCACGAAGGGCTTCGCCGAAGCGACGCGCACCATCGAGGGCGACGGCGCCGGAATCCCGGTACGCAGGGTGGCCATCAGCTGGCGGTCGTCGGAGCCTTCGAGCGGCGCGCGGCCGACATATTCGACGCGGACCTTGGCGACGCCATTGCCTTTGAATTCAAGGAGTTCGGCGGCCTTGTTCGAGACATCGATGAGCCGGTTGCCGTGATAGGGCCCGCGGTCGTTGACGCGCACGATCAGCGACTTGCCGTTCGACACGTTGGTCACCCGCGCATAGGACGGCATCGGCAGGGTCGGATGCGCCGCGGTCAGCGACGTCATGTCGAACACTTCGCCATTGGCGGTCAGGCGGCCGTGGAAATCGTCGCCGTACCAGGACGCCATGCCCTCGGCGCGGTAGTTGACGTCCTCCTCCGGCACGTAGGTCCGGCCGGCCACCACATAGGGCTTGCCGACGCGGTAGGTGCCGCCGCCCTTCGGAACCGGATCACCCCAGGCCACCACCCGGGGGCTCGAGGACACGCCGTATTTCGGATCGACGCGGCTGGCGAACTTGTTGGACGAGGCGCAATTGGCGAGCGCGAGGCAGGTCGCGGCTGCCGCAACACCGCGCGCGGCCCGCAATACCGAATCTGATCGTCGGATCCCCATTCGCCCCAAATACCATTTCGCCGGAGGCGTACCCAACCCGCTTTGGCTACGGGAGACGCCGTCCGGTCGTGTGCTCCGAGGCGGCCCACCACCGCGCCGGACGTGGTGACGATATCGCAACCCGAACACGGCGGAAATGGGGAGCCCACAGCGATCGCGCCGGGATGGTAAACGGGGCGTTCGTTTCCCCCCCGTTGATCTACGGAGCGCGGGCGCCCTGGTCTGTGCCACGGCTGGACATTCTGTTGCGCCAAATCCTCACCCCACCCCGATTGTCGCCCTCCACACTGGAATTCTTTTGACTGTGCAAGGCTGCACGCGTTTTCTCGCCTGCGCTGGGGCGGAATGGAATTTGACGATGATCGAGACGGTTTCGGCACTGATGGGTCTGGTAAGCGCGGGGATCTTCCTGGCCCATGCGTTTGAAGGTTACCGCACGAGGGCCTGACGGCAATCGCGCGGGCGGCAAGCATCACCTCTTTCAAGGCGGCACGTTCGGACAATTTTAACAGCTCCGACCGAGCATCGAAGACGAGAGCGGCAGGTGTCCCATGCGCAACCATGACCTCGTATCCGATAGCTTCCTGGTATTGACCGCCGGCGGCCTGGTCCTGCTCTGCTCGAGCCTCGTGGCACTGGCCTTCGGCTGAGCCCCCCACCTTCCCTTTGTTCTGACCACAGCTACACCGCGACGCAGCATACAGTACTGTCCGGCAACTGGCCGGCTCCCGTTTAGTTGATTGAATTTCCGCGTTTGGTGCCTCGACTCAATTTCAAGAGGCCATCACCAACGAGGGTGACGCAAATGCTTGCCGAGAAATTCATACTGGTTCTGGAATCGCTGATCCGCAGCGAACGCACCTATCCCGACGGAAGCCCCCGGGTCATCAGCACCGCCCCGCACGTGCCGGTGAAGCTGCCGAGCCAGAAATAGCCGGCTCGCCGTCGAGCCCCTAGTCACGCGCCGCTCAGCGCAGGCCGAGCAGCGAGCGGCGATAGAAATTGTCGCGAGCCTCGCCCAGACAGACGAAGCTGCCGTCAAACCCCTGGCGATACCGTTTCTGGCCCCTGGTGTAGTAGACGCCCTTCCTGAAATCGACCCAGACCACCTGATCGTGCGGACAATGACGCTGCGCCTGCGCCTCATAGCGAAACGGCGTCAGCGGGGTCGCCGACGCCTCTGTGCCACCGGTACCGATCATGACTGCGGCAGCGAGCGCAAGTCCGCCCGCCCATTTGCCGAGGTCGCTGCGAAACACTCCCCGCCTCCCCATCCTGAACCCTGTCCCGGCCGCCGCGCGCCGGCCACGCGGGCACGGTAGCACAAGACTGCACGATCCCCAGACAGCCGCAAGCGCGCCGCGCGTCTTCCGCCGGCCATCTTGCCGGGTTACAGAGGGCGAGATCATCTCGATACGAGGATGCTGTCTGAATGTCGGTTGAGTCTGGATCGAGGACCGAATCCCACGCGTCTCCGCCGCGCCTGGGTATGCTGCCGATGATCATCTTCGGCTCGCGCTGGCTGCAACTGCCGCTCTATCTCGGACTGATCGTGGCGCAATGCGTCTACATCGCGCTGTTCCTCAAGGAGCTCTGGCATCTGTCCTGGCACGCTCTCGACCTCACCGAGCAGCAGATCATGATGAGCGTGCTGGCGCTGATCGACGTCGTGATGATCTCCAACCTGCTCGTGATGGTGATCGTCGGCGGCTACGAGACCTTCGTCTCCCGCCTCGAGCTCCAGGGCCACCCCGACGAGCCGGAATGGCTGGGCCACGTCAATGCGAGCGTGCTGAAGATCAAGCTCGCCATGGCCATCATCGGCATCTCCTCGATCGCGCTGCTGCGCACCTTCATCGAAGCCGGCAATCTCGGCTCGAACCGCGCCGGCTTCACCGAGACCGGCGTGATGTGGCAGGTGCTGATCCACCTGACCTTCATTGTCTCGGCGCTCGGCATCGCCTATGTCGACAAGCTCAGCGATTCCGGCATGCGCAAGCGCGCCGAGTGAGGCGTAGGAGCCAGCCTCCCTTTTACTTGTCTGCTTCGAGCTGCGCGAGCGCCTGGTGCAGGCACTCCTGCAGCTTCAGCGCGACCTGCTCGCGCGCCACGCCCTTGGCTGCAAGATCGCCTGACACCTTGCCGACGACATCGTCCATCGTCCGGCTCGCCAGATTGTCCGTCACCAGCGCCGTCGCATAGCCTGCCGCGGCATCGCCGCTGAGCCCGAGCTGGCTTGCGGCCCAGAGCCCGAGCAGCTTGTTCGACCGGGCCGTGGCCTTGAACATCAGCTCCTCGTCGTGGGCGAATTTGGCCTCAAAGCCCTGCTCGCGCTTGTCGAACGTGGTCATGGTCAGCTCCATTGTGCGTTTTCGCCGGTGGGCAAATGACTGGACGCGATCGTCTCCGCGGTTCTTGTCAGTTGAGCTTCATTTGAATCTTCCTCCCGGAAGCCGAACGCCGTCAAGCCTTCAGCCTAGGTCGGCGCCTCTGTCAGGTCCGCACCAGCCAGACCGGCCATATGATCGTGTTTACCGTTCGTTAAGCGGACTCGCGGCCGCATGGGCGCTTCAGGGGATATCGAGAGACGACGCATGAACAGAGAGCTGCGGGAATTTCGACGGCTTGAGCGCCTCTGCCTGGAGCAGGCGGCGCTCTCCACCTTGGATTGGGCGCGAAGCGGACTGCTCAAGGTGGCCAACGACTGCCGATTGGCGGCCGACACCATCGAAGCCCGGTCACGGCCGCCCGGCACGTTCGCCGGCGCCGTGCAGGCGCTCAGGCTTGCGCTCGGCGCGATGAGGTCGTCCAGCGGGCACCATTCCGGGCGCCGGCATTAGACGATCCATTCAGGGGGTCTCTGCGTTCTCTACGGTCAGCCCTTCGCTGCTGCCGCCTCACGGGCGAGCCGCTCGGCCTTCAGCCGTTCCCGGTTGGCGTGAAACGCCTTCTGGGCCTCTTCGTGATCGCGCATGGCCTTCTCGGCCTCGATCCGGCGCGCCGCATCACGCGCCTGGCGCTGTTCGGGGGTCAGGGGTTTGCGTCGGAAGGAAAGGTCTTCTGTCATAACCAGATAACGCGGAAGCCGCGAAAGGGTTCCACAAACCGCGCCAAAGGGAACCGACGCGGTCCCTTAAGGCTCCGGCATATCAGTTGGTTCTCAATCTGTCCGCCAGCCGGGTTGGGCCATGACGTCGACGGCCTTACGCGCCCCACGAAAGCATTTTTGTGGGGGTGCGTGATCCATTTCATACCTCCACCGTCCAAAGCCGCGCTCCTTGCTGGATGGGTCGAGCGCTGTCTTGCTCTGGGAAGGCGGAGGTCACTTATGAAGCTGTCGCACGTCGTCGCGTCCCTGCCCTTCCTGATCCTGTTCGCTTTCCAGCCGGCCGCAGCGACGGGCCCGGACCAAACTGCGCTGGCGCAGAGCATCTCCACGTTCATAGAGGGCGTTCGGACATCGGACCTCGCGAAGGTGAAGTCGACGACAGTTCAAGGCTACCGTGCCGGCGACCAGCCCAAATATGCGATCCTTTCGCGGCTGGGACAGGTGACGGACGTCGACCTTGGCGACGCAAGGCGCTTCTCGAAACAAACCATCGTCGACGCGGAGGTACGACATGCCAACGGCGCCTCGTCCTGGACGTTCAGCATCCAGGCTGGAAGCAGGATCTTGGCCGCCGAAATGACCAGCGCCAGCGTCTATGGCGCCAGGGCACCGGCCACGTCCACAAAGACGACAACGGGAGGCTTCGCCCGCTATCATCATCGTCGCTATTCGGGTGGGCAGCGACGCCCGGTGGTGCTGTCCTGTGAATCGTCTCCGAGTTCCTGCAATCAGGATGCTCGACTGGTCGAGTTCTTCTACGCAACGGACCGGAACATCAAGATCACGAACAACGTGTCGACGCTCGATACCAATGCTCCGCGGTCGGGAATATTGACCTATGGCGTCGCCGGCGTTCGCATTCCGGAGGATCACGAACCCGGCAAGATCGAGCTACCGTCCGAGTGGCATTTTCTGAGCTTCG
The DNA here is from genome assembly GCF_009759665.1 of Bradyrhizobium cajani. GTDB lineage: Bacteria > Pseudomonadota > Alphaproteobacteria > Rhizobiales > Xanthobacteraceae > Bradyrhizobium > Bradyrhizobium cajani. The sequence goes on along the minus strand of NZ_WQNE01000014.1, from coordinate 20,273 downwards.
ACTACAAGGCGGCCACCGACGAGACGAAGCATTTCTCGATCAAGCGCCTCGCGGCGACGTCGTACGACGACTGGAAAGACCTGGTCAAAAGGCAAGCCGACCAATCGGAAAATCGGGCCCTCGTCTTCGTGCACGGCTTCAACACGGGGTTCGAGGACGCGCTTTACCGAAACGCGCAGATCGTCTGGGATCTCCAGTATCAGGGTGTCTCGGTGCTCTTCTCCTGGAGCTCGAAAGGCAAGGTGCGCGACTACGGTTATGACCAGGACAGTGCAGACATCGCGCAAGCCGAGTTCGTCGAGCTCCTGACCAAGCTTCATGAAAGCGGCATCGAGCACATCGACATCATCGCCCACAGCATGGGCAATCGCGTCGTCCTGCCGGCGCTGGATCAGCTGGCGACAGGATCCAGCCCGGTCAGGGTGCGTCAGCTCGTGATGGCTGCGCCCGATGTTGCCCGCGACAAGTTCATGATCCAGCTTCCCCTGGCGCAGAAGATCGTGGCGGGGTCCACGCTGTATGCATCGTCCGCCGACAAGGCTCTGATCGCATCCGCCGAGCTGGCCGATTTCCCGAGAGCCGGGATGGTCTCCGCCAGCGGCCCGGTTCTCCTCCCAAATCTCGATACCATCGACGTGACCGCGATCGGAGACGAGATCCTCGGATTGAATCATACGGTGTTTGCGACCAATCGCGCCGTCATGGACGACCTGAAGCTTCTTCTCATCAACGGGATGAAGTTGCCGCGACTGGCCCAGGTGCGGAAGTTCCCCGAACCTCCGCAGCCCTCGACCTATTGGAAGTACAGGTGAACTCGCGGCATCGGCCGACAAAAAGCATCACGGCGCAAAAATCGCGAAAACAACCCCATGCACAGTAGCTAAGTCCTGCTGTCACAATAACTTCTGCGACCCCGCGCAAAAAGCCGTTTGACGCGTCGGGCAAAACAGTGGCATTCTGCCATCTTCGGAAAATCCGTTGACCACGTGTTTCCGTATCGTGCGAGGCGCCAAATGGCGTCGTGACGAGCACGAACGCTTTGGGCCGAGCTCAGACCGCAACGTCGTTGAGACAGGTCAATACAAGCAAGCCCAAGCTCTGCGATCCTTCACCCGTCGGCAAGTAACGGAGGCCCTCATGTCACAGCAGAGCAGCATGCATTTCTACCTCAATTGGGCCAAGGAGCGGATCGACGAAATGGATGCCGCATTGGCCTCATTCGAGGTCAAGGCCGGCCAGGCCAAGGCTGAGTCCAAGGTCAAGACCGATCAGTTCCTGTCCGACCTGAAGACGCGTCGCGACGAGTTTCAGGCGCGGCTCAAGACCCAGGCCGAGGCCGGTGAAGCCGCCTGGGCGGGCGCCAAGGCCGACCTCGAAAAGCAATGGAATGGATTCGAAGCCCAGGTGAAGACCTACTTCGAAGACGCCGGCAAACAATTCGAGCAGCAGCAGGCCACGTTCAAGGACCTCGCGGCTGCACAGGCCAAGGCCTGGCGCGAATCGGCGGAGAAATTGCGCGAGGCCGCGGGCAAAGTGACCGCAGCCCGCACCGTCGACGTCGACGCCGCGCTCAAGCAAATGAGAACCGATGCGTCTGAAGCGGAAGCACGTCTGCAGAAGCTGAAGCAGGCTGGCAGTGAATCCTGGTCTGTCCTGAGCGCTGCGCTGGCGGAATCCCGGCAAGCGTTCGATAAAGCGAACCAGGCCGCGTGGGACGCGCTGAAGGGCGGCGGTCCGAAGAGCTGAGATTCACGTCGTTCAAAGCCGGCAGCCGAGATGGGAATGCGCGTCACGGCTACGAGCTGAGCTCCGTTTGCGCGCCCCTCCTCGGAACCTACAGGCAAAAGCGACCGTCATTGCCAAGTCAGGCAGTGCACCGACAAAGCGCGAGGCTATTCCCACTAAGTCGCTGATACTCCTCCGGAGTTCGATCGACTGCGAACACACTGGGAGAGCAATATGCGTGGCGGAAGGGTGTCAACCTAAGAGCGCTTTTCGGCTTTTCAAATCACGTCCTACCCCACGTCGTCCACAAGTTGAGTGTGAGCTAGACAGCCCGCCAGGGAAGAGCGCATGATATCGGCTTCTTGGGGGATTTGAGATGCGATTTCTTTTGACCGTATTCGCTTGCGTGACCCTCGCCGGCTGCGGCGTTGCTGCCAGGGTGGACGCTCGAAACGACTACCAAGCGTCCGAAGCACAATACAAAACCTGCCTCTCTGCCAACCCCTCCGCTCCGCAGAATTGCGAAGGATTGCGACTGGCGATGGAGGCAGACGAACGCAAATACAATAACTTCTCTGCGGGTCTAAATCCCGGAAGCCAGCGATCCGGAACGGTGACAGTCTTGAACCGCTGACGGCCGATCTGAGTGGCGGGCGACGACCTAATCACGCTCGACGAGGCGGCCAAACTCATTCCTGGCGCGTATGCGAATACCTTGAAGCCAACGGGGACGACAAGGCCGCGACTGCTGCCATTGACGCCCTGCGAAGGCGTATGATCTTGAGAACTACCCGCCGCGTTGATCGCGTCCAGCGTCCAACGTTATGGGCCGCCTTCGGGCGGCCTTTTCGTTGTCCGCCCCCGAATCCCGAGGAAAAACGATGAGCGCATTGATCGGTTTCGGCAAATTCGGTTGCGGCTGCTAATCTCAATCAAGCGAATCCGCCGAGATTGCCCCCACGATGAGCCGATTGAGACGGGATAAAGCGCGAAAACGGCTAAATCGAATGTTTGGCCTCGCGCATGACGAGTCGTTCGTCATCATGGTTTGGGCTATCGATGCTGCCCAATCCGGAAGAGCCCAAGCAGCAAGGCGGTTCTTATCTTTCCCTAAACAGGTGGCGGAAGCCAAATTCGGTGAGCGGTATTTCGTTTTCAAATGGGCGCTAGAGACGCTGATCAACGAATTGCTCAGCACGAAGAAGAAGGCGCTCCCGATAGGTGGGCCGACGCGCCGACTCGATTGTACAAAATTCTCAACCGTCGCAGCGTGTCTGAATACGCTTCGGAATCTCGAAGATGCGGAAGATGGCATTGTCCTATCGCAGTTCACCGTCTTCAACATCATGCACAAAATCGGCCACCGGCAGTTCGAATGGCAGCGTGGCTTCTTCAGCTACTCTCAGATTTACAGGAACCTGACAGTCTTTGGAGGTGATTTAGCCGCGGACCATTTCCGTTCAAGCTACCAACTCTCGATCGCAGAATTCTTCAATTGCGGGTTTGCTTTCTACGCCCTTTGCCAGGACACCCCAGGGTTCAAAACTGGCGTTAACCTCGCGCAGGTTCAGTTATCAGACCATGCGCGTGATCGCGCGCTTCGATTGCTCTCTGCGCCCTTAGCCTCAGTTCGAAAGGATGCCAGTTCCTTTCGCCAGGTTGACGGTAAATCCACGGCTTATCAGCGCAGCGTGCTCCGCAAAACACCCATTCTAGTATTCGGAGATGATGTCGCGCGGGCGCCTCTTCCTTCGTTGATCCTTCAACGAATTACGAGTGGCCTCTATTATGACCTAGTGGGAGGCGGCTCCCGCATTTGGCGAGAGATCGGGACACGGTTCGAGAACTATTGCGTGGATTTGGCCGTCGCATTGCTTCCGAAGACGCAGCCGGCGGGAAGCTTCAAATATAAGTTCACCAAGAACTACGACTCCCCTGATCTGTTTCTGCACGATGAAAACGGCGTAGCCAACGTCATCTTCGAGTGCAAAGCCAAGAAGATGTCGATTGCAGCAAAGTTTTCGGACGATCCATTTGCTAGTGCCGCAGACGCGTTTTCGGAGATTATCAAGGGCGTGGTTCAAATCTGGCGATTCAACTCTCACTGTCGTCGCAGCCCGCAAATCAAGGCAATCCATCCAGAGTCAATAGGCGTAGTGCTTACCTTGGACCCGTGGTTGCAGATGTCGCACCAGACCGACCGCGTCTTCGATGAGGCTCGGAAACTAGCTGCCCAAATTGATGCTAACATCACTGAAGAAGACCGTAGATCGGTACTATTCTGTTCGATCGATGATTTCGAGAATACGCTGGAAAGGGCGTCGGAGGAAACTCTGATTGAAGCGCTCCGGGCTGCCGTGACGCCCGAGTTTCGAGGCTGGTTTCTGTTCAATGTGCATCAACAGACGACCGCCGACGACCGACGAAATGCCTATCCGTTCGGACGTCGTATCGCGGAAATCGTTCCGGGATGGAATGCTGAAGCTTTGTCGGCGTCTGGTTCGGACGATGAAACGTAGCTTTACTTCGTCCTAGCTAGTACCCGCCGTTTGAATCGAGAGACCCAGCTCGCGTTCCCGTTCTTGTCGACGTCAAGTCTGAGCCCATCGCCATCGGCCAGCTTATCGCCGGCCTTGGCGTTTTTAACCTTCAATGCGTGAGGATTCCCATGTGCCCAAGCTCCAAATGTGTCCGCCTAAACCCACGTCCTTACCCACGTCGCTGATTTGGATGCTGCTGGACAGGCTTAAACATTGAGCGACACGAAACTGAAGTTTCGCTTTACGTTACAATGCTTTAGCTGGTCATAGATGGACGTGCTTAAACACCGATGGACTAGCAACTGGCGGAAGGGGTGGGATTCGAACCCACGGTACCCTTGCGGGCACGCCGGTTTTCAAGACCGGTGCCTTAAACCACTCGGCCACCCTTCCGAGACTTGAAACTGCTGAGCTTTTCGTCAGTTCGCAGAGAACGTTCGTGCACTCTGCTACCGTTTTGCTACCCAACGTCGTCGGTTCGCTTGTTTATGGCGGCTCGCAGTGCGCCGTCAACCGCCGCGGCGACCTCCCCCTGCATGTTCGGCATCGGATGGCTGTAGATGTCCATCGCGACCGAAGAATGGCCTCGCCGTTCCTGTACCACCTTGGGGTGGATCTTCGCGGGCAAGCATGTGGCTGGCGTGGCTGTGCCGGGGGCCGTGCCGCGTGACGCCCCTGATCCAGGAATTCGGAAGAACCGTGCGTCAGGCTGCGGGGCTGCAAGGGGGAAGCCGTCAGCCTGCGCGACCACATGCCGGCTGTCATCGCCTCGCACGCCGCTCAGCTCGCCGGTCATGCTGGCGGGGCTACAGCACTGCTTGGTTGCGCTGCACGTCTTGCGACGATTAGTCTTTGGCGCCGTGAGACCGGAGAGACAGAATGAAGCATTCGGCATTCTGGACGGGCGTGTTGGCATCATCGGTGCTTGTACCAGCAGTGGTGCCGGCTAGCGCATACACATCCAACACTTGCCCTTCCGAGATCGTCGGGCACGTGGCAGCGGAGATGCGCAAGAGGGGCAGGCTGCCAAAGACGGACGAAATTCAGTGCTTCACGAGATCCCTCAAGAGTTATGGGCGCTCAATGATCATGATCTCCGTCGGAGGCGAGCTAGTGGGTTCTTGCGAAGCCTCTGACGACCCTCATGGGGGAAGAAAGAATTTGCGTTGCTCGCGATCTCGCTGATTTCGATACCGCATCGATCCAGTGCTGTCCGCAAAAGAGAACGGCGCCCTGTGAGGGCGCCGTGTGACACCTTCAGTGCCGCGCCGGCTCAGTAGCCGCAGGAGGCACAGCCCATCTGCACCGGGGCGTAGTAGGAATAGCCGGGCGAGACCATCTCGACGCGCAGGCGCGTGGCGTATTGCGGCGGGATGCGCTCGTACTGGACGCTGGGCGGGGCGACCATCACGGTCTGCGGCACCATCACGGTGCGGTACTGCGCCGGTGTGCGGTGCGCGACCACGGAGCCCGGCGAGACCATCACGGTCTCGTCGACGGTGCGGTATTGCGGCGCGACGTATTGCTGCTGGTAGCAGGTCTGGCACGGCGGCGGCGTGTAGCAATTGTAGCAGCCGGCGGAGGCTGTGCCCGTCATGGAAATCGCGGCGACGGCTGCTGAGAAAACGACAGCGAGAGTACGAGACATTGTGGTGGTGCCCCAGTTGCCCGAAATGGATTTGGATCCGAAGGTCGGTGCAGTATACGCAGCAAAACCCGAAGCTGCCGAACTTCGTCGGGGCATCCTTAATGCGAACGGCCGGCTAGCGCCGGCCGCTAAGGACTCGTTGACCATGCGTGATGTGACCGCTGCGCTTGCGATCACCTCTCCCGCAAAACGCGCTCAGTTCGAGCGGCGCTTCACCTCGCGCACGGCGCCGCGCGCGGCGCTGGTGGTGAGTGCGGCGTAGGCCTGGAGCGCGGTCGAGACGTTGCGCTTGCGGCTCTGCGGCTGCCAGGCGGCATCGCCCTTCGCCTCCTCTGCCGCGCGGCGGCTCGCAAGCTCCTCGTCGGACACTTCGAGGCTGATGCTGCGGTTGGGAATGTCGATGGCGATGCGGTCGCCGGTCCGCACCAGACCGATGTTGCCGCCTTCGGCCGCTTCCGGCGACAGGTGGCCGATCGACAGGCCCGACGAGCCGCCGGAGAAGCGGCCGTCGGTGACGAGCGCGCAGGCTTTGCCGAGGCCCATCGATTTCAAATAGCTGGTCGGATACAGCATCTCCTGCATGCCGGGGCCGCCGCGCGGGCCTTCATAGATGATGACCACGATCTCGCCGGCAACGACCTTGCCGCCCAGAATGCCTTCGACGGCCGCGTCCTGGCTCTCGAACACCCGCGCGGGGCCGGAGAATTTCAGGATCGAGGCGTCGACGCCGGCGGTCTTCACGATGCAGCCGTCCTGCGCGAGGTTGCCGTAGAGCACGGCGAGGCCGCCGTCCTTGCTGAAGGCATGTTCGAGGTCGCGCACGACGCCCTTCTCGCGATCGGCATCGAGCTCGTCATAGCGGCGCTCCTGGCTGAACGCGACCTGGGTCGGGATGCCGCCGGGCGAGGCGCGATAGAAGGTCCGCACCGTCTCGCTCTTGGTACGCTTGATGTCCCAGCGCTCCAGCGCGTCGTTCATGGTCGGCGCGTGCACGGTCGAGACCGAGGTGTCGATCAGCCCGGCGCGGTCGAGCTCGCCGAGAATGCCCATGATGCCGCCGGCGCGATGCACGTCCTCGACATGCACGTCGGCCACTGACGGCGCGACCTTGCACAGCACGGGCACACGACGAGAGAGCCGGTCGATGTCGCGCATGGTGAACTCGACCTGCCCTTCATGGGCCGCGGCCAGCAGATGCAGCACGGTGTTGGTCGAGCCGCCCATCGCGATGTCGAGCGTCATCGCGTTCTCGAACGCCTTGAAGTTGGCGACGTTGCGCGGCAGGACCGAAGCATCGTCCTGCTCGTAGTAGCGGCGGACGAGATCGACGATGGTGTGGCCGGCCTCGACGAACAGGCGCTTGCGGTCGGCATGGGTCGCCACCACCGAGCCGTTGCCGGGCAGCGCCAGGCCAAGCGCCTCGGTCAGGCAGTTCATGGAGTTGGCGGTGAACATGCCCGAGCAGGAGCCGCAGGTCGGGCACGCCGAGCGCTCGATCACCTTGACGTCGTCGTCGCTGACCTTGGAGTCGGCGGCGGCGACCATGGCGTCGATGAGGTCGACGGCCTTGGTCTTGCCCTGGAGCTTGACCTTGCCCGCCTCCATCGGCCCGCCCGAGACGAACACGGCGGGGATGTTGAGCCGCAGCGCGGCCATCAGCATGCCGGGCGTGATCTTGTCGCAGTTGGAGATGCAGACGAGACCATCGGCGCAGTGCGCGTTGGCCATGTACTCGACGCTGTCGGCGATCAATTCGCGCGACGGCAGGCTGTAGAGCATGCCGTCATGGCCCATGGCGATGCCGTCGTCGACCGCGATGGTGTTGAACTCCTTGGCGACGCCGCCGGCCTGCTCGATCTCGCGCGCCACCAGCTGGCCAAGGTCCTTGAGATGGACGTGGCCGGGCACGAACTGGGTGAAGGAGTTGACCACCGCGATGATCGGCTTGCCGAAATCGGCGTCCTTCATGCCCGTCGCACGCCAGAGGCCGCGGGCACCCGCCATGTTGCGGCCGTGGGTCGTGGTGCGGGAGCGATAGGGAGGCATGGCGGTTTCCGTCCTGGGTTGGGTCGGCCCGGCGGGAAAATATGGAAGCCGCCTCAAGCCTTTCCGGCCGGATAGCGCACGCGGGGAACGCGCGCAACGGGAACTTGGCTTTGACAGGGCCGGATCGGCCTTTCGCAGGCCTCCCCTGCTCCCGGCGCGGGCTATTGCAAGGTCGCGTCAGCGCCGGTCGGACGCTGTAGCTAGCGCTTCGGCTTGGGCAGCACAATTCTGCCCTGGGACGCAATGCCACCCCACTTGGTGGACCAGCCGATTTCCGAGCCCGAGGACGGCTCAATGCCTGTCTGGCCTCGGGCGCCCTGCAATGCAAACAGGGCGCCCTGGGGATCGACACATCGCGCGATCCAGCAGCCATCAGGCAATTCAATCGGCCCCTGGAGGATCCGGCCGCCGCCAGCATTCACGTGTTTCGCGGCAGCGCCGATGTCGTCGACATTGAAGTAATGCAGCCAGCTCGGCTGCGCTACGCTCGGCAGTTTCGTGAGGATGCCGCCAACCGTCTGCCCACCCGCCGAGAACAATTGATACCAGGCCGCTGGATCGCTTTGAGCGTCGGCCTCCTGCCAGCCGAATAGTTCTCTGTAGAAATCGAAGATCACGGTCCGGTCGGCGGCCAGTAACTCATGCCAGCCTACGCGCCCCGGCTCGTCCAGCCGGCCCGGTTTCCGTCGGCCATATGTCGGTTCTTTGATCAGCCCGAACGTCGCCCCCTGCGGATCGGCAACGACTGCGATGCGGCCAATGTTGGTGTCGGTCGGCGGTACAAGGATCGTGCCTCCAAGACGCCTGATCTGCGCGGCGGTGGCGTCCAAGTCGTCGACGGCGACGTATCCCATCCACCTTGGCGTCGCCCCCAATCTCCGCCCCTCTTCCGGGATAACCATAAGTCCGCCCAGCGGAGCGCCGCCGCTACGAAGCACCGCGTAAGGCAGTTCCGGGGTCGATTCATCCTTCACGCCCCAGCCGACGGCCTTGCGATAAAATGCGCCCGCCGCCGCGACATCCGTGGTCAGGAGCTCATACCAAGCGAAACGCCCTGATTGATCTGCCACGCCGATCTCTCCGTTCAAGGTGCGATGCTCTTGAGGCACTGCACCAAACGGCATGCGCACCAAGAGCCTGGATCGTTGATGCGTTGTATCAACCGGCCGCGCCGATTGCCGTTCATGAAGATGAATACCTCCCGAGCGTGCGGCGCCGCGCTTTCGTGCGCGTCATTGTTGCTCGCGTGATTTCCTGGGCGTAGACTTACCGCGGCTGGGATGCTTCTTGCAATGCTCGGAGGTTCGACCATGCGGCAGGCGAAGAAGACTTCTAAAGGGAAGAAGCGCGTAACCAAAGTCGCCGTGCCGGCGTTCGGTGCCGCAGGGTTGACGTTCTCGCTGGCGGGAGGCGCATCAGCGTCCGCCGTGCCGCCGCCCGACACACAACAATTGCCGCACCTTGGACCGGGTCAGGCAATCACGCTCGATGAAGAGGAAATGGCCGACATCAGCCTCGCCACCTTCCATCTCTTCGACAAGGAAAACGCCGGTAGCCGCGTGCAACTGGCATGGCGCGGATGCGGCGGTTGCCGCGGCTGCAGAGGCTGTCGGGCTTGCCGGGGCTGCCGATGTGGCGTCGGTTGCCGATGTGCAGGTTGTGCTGTCGGCTGTGCCGTTGGTGTGGTGGGATGCGCCGTATCATGCGCGGCTTTCTGCGCATCGTGGGGCCGCTGCCGCTGGTGCTAGGCCTCGGCGCGTTCCGAATGTCACATTCACGGGTTGATAGGTCATTGGCCGGCCTCAAGAAAGGGTCCGGCCAATTGCTTGATTTCGCGACGACGCTTGCATCCGCGGCCTGCGGATGACAGCCGAATTCGTTTCAATTCTCTGGAAAAATGCCGGCGCGGGCGCGACGATCCGTCTTGCGCGGGGGATCTACTGCAACGGCAACAGGATCAGCGTGCTAACTCGATGACGGTCGATCGCAAGCCCCGCATTGTGCGGCAGATCCGCAAAGACATTCTGCGATTTGCACCGAACTTCACCGCCTATGCCATGCCGCCTGGCGCGGTTTGTCTCTATTCCGAGCACCGCAAATTCTTCCTGCACGGCGAACTCTACTGCGCCCTCGCCACCGCGATCGGGCAACACGGCAAGGCGAGGTCGGAAATCCTTCGCCAGCTTTCGAAGCGCTTCCCGGCCGACAAGATCGAGGAAGCGATCAAGCGGCTGCTCGATCGCCGATATATCGTTGCGCGGACCCCGAAAGCATTCGACGGCGCCGTCGGCGGTTTCTTGGCAAGCCTCGGCATGTCTTTGGAAATTGCGGAGCAAAATCTTCACAATTGCCCCGTCCTGGTCGAGTCGATTGACGTCAAAGGCGCCAAGGAGCTGACCGCGGCGTTGAGCAAGCTCGGCGTTCAAATCGCCAAGCGAGCGCCGAAGCTCACGATCACGCTGGCGAACGACTACCTCGACCGGCGACTTGCTGAACTGAACCAGGAACGTGTGGCCAGCAAGACGCCCTGGTTGCTGGTCCAGCCATCCGGCCCGTTTCCGCTGGTCGGGCCCGTGTTCAAACCGGGCGAGAACGCCTGCTGGACCTGCCTGTTCGATCGCATGATCCGCAACCGGGAGATCAAGGGATTTCTTGACCGGGCACCGGCGCATGCGGTTGCCACATCGCCGCTCGTCAGAGAAAGCGTCGGCCAGACAGGAATCCATTTTGCTGCCGTCGAGATCGCCAAGGTCATTGCCTCGGATTTTCGCACCGATTTGTGCGATCACATCGCAAGCTTCGACCTGACCGGCGCCGCCATCGCCAAGCACTACGTGACGCGACGCCCGCAATGTCCGACCTGCGGCAGCAAGAAGCTGAACAACCCGCGCCGATCTCCGGCCCTGATCGAGATTGCCGAGGGCAAGAGGCTCGTCATGACCAGCGGTGGATATCGTACCGTGACGTCGCGGTCGACGGTATCGCGCTTCCGCAAGCATGTGAGCCCACTGACAGGGGTGGTAACCAGGCTCGAACGAATCGACGTCGATCTGCCGATGAACACCAACTACTTCGCCCAGCACAATTTCTCGGCGCCGGCTCGAAGCATCGACCAGCTCAGGTCCGGATTGAGCGGCGGCAGTTTTGGCAAGGGCTCGACCGCCGAGCAGGGCGAAGCCAGCGCGCTGATGGAATCGATTGAACGCTATTCGGGCATTTTCCAGGGCGATGAGATCCGGACGGCGCGTCGATTCGCCGATTTCGCACCTGGCAACGCGCTTCTTCCCAACGATGTCCAGCTCTTCAGCGAAACGCAGTTCAAGAACAGGTTCCTCCAGCAACCGGACGATCCACATCCGGTCCCTGAGCCGTTCGATCCCGCGACGCGGACCGAGTGGTCGCCGGTCTCATCGTTGCGCGACAAACGCTTCAAATATCTGCCGACGGGCCTCCTGTATTTCTTCTACGGCGGCTTTCATACGGATTCCAACGGCTGCGCGGCCGGCAACACCCGCGACGAAGCGATTGTCCAGGGCTTCCTCGAGCTGGTCGAGCGCGATGCCTACGCGATCTGGTGGTACAACCGGGTGCAGCGCGCCGAGGTCGCCCTCGAGCAGTTCGACGATTTCTATGTCCGGGATCTGCAGGCCCAATTTGCGGAAGCCGGGCGCAAGCTATGGGTGCTCGACGTCACCAGCGATCTTGGCATTCCGACTTACGTGGCAATCATGCACTGGATGCAGAACGGGCACGAGAATATCGAGTTCGGTTCCGGCGCGCATTTCGACCGCCGTATAGCCCTCCTACGCTCCCTCACCGAGCTGACCCAATTCATGTCCGTTGGCATGATGGACGGTGCGAGCGGCGAGAAGCCGACACTCGACGGTGTCACACCGCTGCGTTTGGAAGACTACCCATTCCTGACACCGAGCGATCGCCCGATCGTCCCCCCTGCGCCGAGCCTCAAGCTTCACGACAATACGCGCGACCAGGTCATTGCCAGCGTCGAGATCGCCGCCCGTGCGGGCTACGATTTCCTCGTCCTCGACCAGACACGTCCCGACGTCGAGGTTCCGGTCGTCAGGGTGCTCGTTCCCGGCTTGCGTCATTTTTATCGCCGCTTTGCACCGGGCCGCCTTTACGATGTGCCGGTGAAGCTCGGATTGTTGGATCGGCCGCGACTGGAAAGCGATCTGACTTCATTCCTTCCACACACCTGAAGGGCTGCTCTTTCGTGCGCGCGCCCAGGAAAAAGCCGACCAGGAAGATCGCGCCAGACATTGCTGCCCGATTGAGCCCTGGCTTCTCCCTCCAGATGCAGCCGGACGGAAACATCGCGGCCTCTCTGGGCGACTATTCCGTCAACCTCGGACAATTCAGCGACGGCGCGATCGACCGCGCGCGACATCTGAGCACCGGTCTTCCGCTCGCTTCGTTTGCAGGCAAGAGCAAACTCGCCAGGGAAATCGACGCACTGGTGCATCGCCTGGCCCGGCAGGGGCTTCTGGAATACCGCCTCTCCTCCTCGCGCGACGAGCTGGACCTCGTGGTCATCGAGCCTCAAGTCCCCGACTACTGGCCGCGACGCGCGAAGCTGGGCAGCCGCGATACCGTTGTGTTGTCGCGCTTTGCCTATCTGCGCCGGCGCGGCAATGAGATGGTGCTGGAATCGCCACGCGCCGGCGCGCTGTTCCGGATTGGCGATCCCGCCATCGCCGCCACCCTTGCTGCGCTGTCACAGCCTCAGAAGATCGGCAAGCTCAACCAGAAGGCACTCTCCTTCAACCTCCTTCTGCTCGAGCTGTTGGTGGAAAGCCAGATTCTGCTCAAGCTTGATGCGAAAGGCGGCGACGGCCTGCGCGTGAATGAAGGCGACGGCAATCTCGTTCTCTGGGATTTCCATGATCTGGTATTTCACACGCGGAGCACGGAGGGCCGTCAAGCCAATCCGGTCGGCGCCGCTTTCGCCTATGCGAGCATCGTTCCGCCTCCGCCCGCGGTGCGTTCGCCCTGGCCCGGCAGCAAGATCGACCTGCGTAAATTCTCCTCCTCGGTGCCGAGCTCTCTCCTTCCGAAGCTGTTGCGCGAACGCCATTCAACACGGGATTTCGACGACCAGCATCCGGTCACGCTCTGCGAACTCGCGCAGTTTCTCGACTCCACCGCGCGCGTTGTGTCCGAATGGACGAGCGAACCGTATTTTAACGGCGGTCCCGAAGTCACCTACAGTACGAGGCCTTATCCGTCGGCGGGCAGCGCGTACGAGCTGGAATTGTACCTGGCGGTCTCGAACTGCGAAGGGCTCGCGCGCGGACTCTACCACTACGACGCGGGGGGGCACGCGCTAGTAGCGATCAGCGCCTCCGCCCAACAACTCCAGGCGCTCTCGGTGGCAGCTCAGTTCGCGATGGACGCGCCTGGTCAGCCGCAAATCCTGATCACGATCGCGGCGCGCTTTGGGCGGGTCTCCTGGAAATACAGCTCAATTGCATATTCGTTGATCCTGAAGGATGTCGGCAGCCTGATTCAGACGTTTTATCTGGCAGCGACCGATATGGGCCTTGGTGGCTGTGCCATCGGGACCACCGACATCGATCTGTTCGCGAAAATGACGGAGCTGGAATTGCATATAGAGGGCCCAGTCGGTCAATTCGCGCTCGGGCGCGGCAGGAAAGTCGAGATCCCAAGCTAGCTGGAAGCCGTCCCCACCGGGGTCCGACAGGCAATTCGGCGCACGCCTCAAGCCAGTCGCGCTATTGCAGCGTCGGATCGAGCCGGTCGCGCAACCAGTCGCCGATCACGGAGACCGCCAGGGTCGTGATCACGATCGTGGTGGCCGGTGCCAGCATGATCCAGGGCGCCCGCGTCAGGTATTCCCGGCCGTAGCCGACCATGTTGCCGAGGCTGGTCATCGGCGGTTGCACGCCCAGGCCGAGGAAGGACAGGCCGGATTCCATCAGGATCACCTCGGGGAAGACCAGCGTGGTCGAGACGATCAGGGTCGAGGCGATGTTGGGCAGGATGTGCCGGAGGTAGATCCGCGACGGCGTCGCGGCCAGTTGGCGGACCGCGGCCGCGTAGCCCTGCGCATTGGCGGAGATGGCAAGGCCCCGCGCGATGCGGGCATAGCGCTCCCAGCCGAACAGTCCCATCAGGCCGATCAGCAGCGGCAGCGAGTTGCCGAAGAAGGCGAGCACCGCGAGCGCCATGATCAGGAACGGCATGCTGGCCTGGAAGTCGGTCAGCATCAGCACGAGCTGCTCGACAGCGCCGCGGAAATGCGCGGCGAGGAAGCCGAGCGTGGTGCCGACCACGGCCGAGATCGCGGTCGCGCCGAACGCGATCAGCAGCGAGATGCGGATCGAGACGAGCAGTCGCGACAGCACATCACGGCCGAGTTCGTCGGTGCCGAGCCAGTGCGCGACATTGCCGGGCGCCGCCAGGCGGTTGCGCAGGTCGAGCTGGGTGAAGCCGTAGGGCGCGATCTTCTCGGCGAAGGCGGCGATCACCAGCATGGCGAGGATCCAGCTGATCGCGAGCGCGACCGAGACCGGAATCGCCGGCAGGCTGATGCGGCGGCGAGCAGCGGTGTCCTTCAGCGTCGCATCGGTCATGCATGAGCCCCCTTGGCGCGCAGGCGCGGATCGAGGAAGCCATAGAGGAAGTCGACGATCAGGTTCGACGTCACCATGGTCAGCGCGACCAGCAAGAGGATGCACTGCACGACGGCGAGGTCGCGGTTGGCGACGGCGACGACGAGCAGGCGCCCTACTCCCGGCCAGGCGAACACGCTCTCGACCACGACCGCGCCCGCGATCAGCGTGCCCACCATGAAGCCGAGAATGGTGACGGTCGGGATCGCCGCATTCGGCAGCGCATGCGACGTCACCACCTTGCGCCACGGCACGCCCTTGGCCGAGGCGGTGCGGATATAGGGCTGGCCCAGCACCTCGAGCATGGCGCTGCGGGTGAAGCGCGCCAGCACCGCGGCGCCGCCGAGGCCGAGCGTTGCAATGGGCAGGATCGCGTGACGCCAGCTCTCCTGCCCGCCCGACGGCAGCCAGCCCAGCTGCACCGCGAAGACGAGCACCAGCAGCAGCGCGAGCACGAAGCTCGGCACGGTGAAGCCGGCGACCGCCGCGATCATCACCGCGCGATCGATCGCCGAGCCCCGGTGCAGCGCGGCGTAGATGCCGGCGGGAATTCCGAGCGCCACTTTGAAGGCGAAAGCCGGCAGCGTCAGCGCCAGCGTCGCCGGGATCCGCTCCAGCACGAGCTCGATCGCGGGCCGTCCGTCGCGCATCGAGCGGCCGAGCTCGCCCTTGGCGATGGCGCCAAAATAGTCGAGATACTGAAACCAGATGGGATCATCGAGGCCCCAGGCCTTGCGGAAGGCCGCGAGGACCTCCGGCGGCGCCTCCGGTCCCAGAATCATCAGCGCGGGATCGCCCGAGAGCCGCAGCACGACGAAAGCGAAGGTGACGACGAGCACGATCGTCAGGGCCGCGCGTCCGATGCGAATGGCGAAATAGCGCCCCATCACGCGGCGTCCTTCCTCTGGACCTGCGGCCCCGTCACGAGATGACAGGCGACCTGCCTGTTACCGCCGACGGCTGAGAGCATCGGCACCTCGCTCGCACAGCGCGCGATCGCGCGCGGGCAGCGCGGATGGAAGGCGCAGCCGCCGGGTCGCGCCGCCGGGTTCGGCGGATCGCCAGCCAGCACGATGCGACCTGCGCTGCGGCGGCCCGGTGCGGGCGAAGCCGAGACCAGCGCCTGCGTGTACGGATGCTCCGGACGCGCAAACAGGTCGTCGGCGCTGCCGATCTCGACGATGCGGCCGAGATACATTACGGCAACCACGTTGCTGATCTGCCTGACGACGCGCAGATCGTGGCTGATGAACAAGAGCGTCAGCGACAGCTGCGCCTGGAGATCGGCGAGCAGGTTCACCACCTGCGCCTGGATCGAGACGTCGAGCGCGCTGACCGGCTCGTCGCAAACCAGGAAATCCGGCTTCGTGGCGAGCGCCCGCGCCAGCACGATGCGCTGGCGCTGCCCGCCCGACAGCGCGCCGGGATAGCGCGCGCCATGCGCCGGCGTCAGCTCGACGGCGCGCAGCAGTTCACGGACGCGCGCCTCGCGCTCAGCGGGCGTGCCGAGACCGTGAATGTCCAGCGGCTCGCGGATCTGGGCAGCAACCGGCAGACGCCGGTCCAGCGCGCCCAACGGGTCCTGGAAGATCATCTGCATGCGCGCCCGCTGCACGCGCCACGAAACCGTCGCGGGCGCAGCCATGGACTTGCCGTCGAACCGCACCTCGCCGCTGTCCGGCGGCTCGAGGCCGAGCACGATGCGGCCCGTGGTCGACTTGCCCGAGCCGGATTCACCGACGAGACCGAGCGTCTCTCCCCTGGGGATCATGAGCGACACGCCGTCAACCGCGTGAACGGCGGTGCTGCGGCCGAACATTCCGGAGCGCATGGCATAGCTGCGCGATATCGCGGCCACCTCGACGAGCGGCGCGCTCATTCGGCGGCGACCCCGAGCAGTGCCCGCCGCGACGCTTCGGCGCGGATGCAGGCAACGCTGCGATCCTCGGCGATCGGCGCAAGGCTCGGCGCCGCGAGGCCGCACGGCTCCGTTGCCAGCGCGCAGCGGGGCGCGAAGGCGCAGCCGCTGGGCATGTTGGCGGGATCGGGTACCGTCCCGGGAATGGCGGTGAGACGCCGGCGCGGCCCGTCGAGCGGCGGCAGCGCGCCGATCAGGCCCTGGGCATAGGGATGCACGGGATCGGCGAAGAGCTGGTTGCTCCGCGCCTCCTCGACGATGCGGCCGGCATACATCACCGCGACGCGGTCGCAGTTCTCGGCGACGACGCCGAGGTCGTGGCTGATGAGGACCATCGCCATGCCCATCTCGCGGCGGACCGTGGAGAGCAGCTCCAGGATCTGGGCCTGAATGGTGGCGTCGAGCGCCGTGGTCGGCTCGTCCGCGACCAGCAGATCTGGATTTCCGGCCAGCGCCATCGCGATCATGATGCGCTGGACCTGGCCGCCGGAGAATTCGTGCGGATAGGCTTCGAGCCGCCGCGCCGCATCGGGTATGCCGACGAGATCGAGCAGCCGCCGCGCTTCCGCCTTCAGCGCATCGCCGGAGAGATCGCGGTGCAGCACAAGCGCCTCGCAGAGCTGCCTGCGGACGGTCAGCACCGGATTGAGCGCGCTCGCCGGATCCTGGAAGATCATGGCGACCCGCCCGCCTCGCACCTGGTCGAGCTCCGCGGCAGGCGCGCCGAGGATCTCACGGCCGTCGAGGCGCACCGAGCCCGTGACCTGCGCATGGCGCGGCAGCAGGCCGAGGGCAGCAAGCCATGTCACCGACTTGCCCGATCCGGACTCGCCGACGAGGCCGAGCGCCTCGCCCTTCTGCAAGCTGACGTCGATGCCGCGCAGCACCTGCACGCCGTTGAAGGCGACACGCAGGTCGTGGATGCTGACCAGGGGCGGCACGCCCTACGCCTCGAAATTGCCGGCGCGGAAATCCATCGCGAAGGCCGGCGCCGCCTTCCATTTGATCGATTTCGGTTTCGCCGTGAAGGTCGCGTTCTGGTGCAGCACCGTGTAGGCCGGGTCCACGCGCTCGGCGATCTCCAGCATGCGACGGAACGCTTTCTTGCGGGCCTCGCGGTCGGTCGAGGTCTCCAGGAATTCCGAGAGCTTGTTCAGCTCGACATTGGTCCACTCGCCGATCTGCTGCTGCTGGCCGTTCGGGCCGTGCTGGGCGACCAGCGACGACACCGGATCGTTGAAGGCAGCCGAGTTCGACCAGTCGCGCACGGCGCGGGTCGGCGCACGCTCCATGATCTGCGACCAGTTCTCCTTGGTCTCGATCTGGACGTTGAGACCGACCGACTTCCACATCTCGACCAGCACCTGCGCGGTCGCGACCTGGTTGGTGTAGTAGTTGTTGAGCAGGCGGTACGGTATCGGATCGCCCTTGTAATTGGCCTGCTTCAACAGATCCTGCGCGAGCTTGGGATCGTAAGCCGGCACGTTCCAGTCGGCGTTGAACATGTCGCCGTAGAATTCCCATTGCAGGCCCTTCGGCACGCGGGTGCGGCCGGCCCATAGGCTGTCGACGATCGCCTGGCGATCGATCGCATGGGTGAATGCACGCCGCACAAGCGGATTGGCGAGCTGGGCGTGGTTCTTGTCGAACACGGTCAGGCGGTGATTGAGGATGGTGCCACCCTGCACCTCGAACGCGGAATTCTTCTCGATGCCGGCGATCTGATCCGGCGGGATGTCGCAGGCGAACTGGTACTCGCCCGACAGCAGGCCGTTGATCCGGCTCGCGACCTCCGGCACCTCCAGGAAGCGTATGCGCTTGAGCGGCGGGCGGCCGCCCCAATATTCGTCGTGGGCTTCCAGCGTCAGCGACACATCGGGCTTGAGCTCGACGACCTTGTACGGACCTGTGGTGATCGGCTTGCGCGCCCAGTCGAGATAGCTCGCGGACTCTTCCCAGGCGCGGCGGTTCATGATGTCGGAGCCGTAGCGCGACAGCCGGCCCTCGATGGTGACGTCGGGCGTCGCGTTGTAGAAGCGCACCGTGTACTTGTCGACGGCATCGACGCGCACGAGGTCGGGCCAGATGCGGCGGGCGACCGCGGGCACGTCCGGCGGCAATTCCTTGCCCGGACGCGGCGTCGGGATCTTTTCGAAAGCCTGGATGGTGGAGCGGCTCTTGGCCTCGGTCTCGCCGAACATGCGCTGGCGGCTGAAGGTGAAGACGACGTCTTCGGCCGTCAGCTCGTCGCCATTGTGGAACTTCACGCCCTGACGCAGCTTCACCTCGACGGTCTGGTCGTCGATGCGGCGCCATTCGGTGGCAAGGCCCGGCACGGCCTCGAGCTTGCCGCGCCAGTTCTTGGAGATCAGGCCTTCCCAGATCGAGGAGAAGAACACGCGCTCGCCGACATTGGACTGCTCGCGCAGCACGTCGAGCACGTTGGCATTCGTCACCTTCTGCACGGCGATAGTCACCGACGGACGATTGTCGCCCTGCGCGATCGCAAAGCGCGGCAAGAGAAGCGTGCTTGCGGCAGCGCCGCCGGATTTCAGGACGGTACGACGGGTGAGCTTGCTCATGACAGTGATCCCTGCCCTTGGTGATGTCGGTTATTCGGCGAGGCCGAGCGCGGCGAGATGGGCTGCGCCGGCGCGAACGTCATCGTGGTTGCGGAGTTCGAGGATCAGCCGCGGGTTGGAGGTCAGCCGGCCGAGCGCACGGAACACGGCGATCCATGGAATATTGCCCTCGCCCGGCGCCCAGTGACGGTCGGCAAAGCCGTCGGTGTCCTGGAGGTGCACATGCGTCAGCATGTCGCCGGCTGCATCGACGTAATAATCGACCGGCGGGGCACCGGTGGAGACATGCGCGTAGTTGGCGTGTCCGGTATCGAGCGAGACGCGGACCTTGCTGCTCTCGAGCGCCTTGGCGAGCCGCACGCGGTCGCGCGGATCCTTGTCCTCGATGTTCTCGATGACGATCTCGCAGCCGATGGTTTCCGCCCGCGCGATCACCTCGGCGAGCGTCGCCTTCACACGCTCGACCAGGTTGCCGCGATTGTCAGGATAGAGGTCGAGATTGTTGTGGTCCCAGGTCGTGAAGGGCGAATGGATCACCATTTGCGTCGCGCCGAGGAACTCGGCAGCGTCGAGCCCTTGGAGCAGCCGCTTCGTCACCGCCTGACGGATCATCGGATCGTGGCTGTCGATCTTGAAGCCCCAGAACGGGCCGTGAATGCCGAGCCGGCCGGTGTGGCCGGCGAGCATCTGCTTGATTTCGCCGGCCGTCGCGCGCCAGTCGCTATCGAGCAGATCGGCGCGAAAGAAATCCTGGATTTCGAGATCGCGCTGCCGTTCCAGAAGCCAGTCGCGATGCGCGGGGATCGATCTGATGGACAACGCGGCGCCCAACACCGGCTTGGACATGGCTTGCTCCCTCTTGCCGTCGGAGATGACAAGGCAGCGCTAGACCAGTTCAGTGACAGGCCCGTGAAAGGCAGCTTCCGAAGCATCGGGCAGATGTGGACATCGGGGCGATCGCGTGCATCGAATTCAGGCAGCCGCGGTCGCCGCGCATGCCGATGACGCATCAGCGCGCCGACGCAACCACATTTGTGTCCGTAGTGATCCGGAATGGAATCCTATCCCGATCTCGCGTACATCGCGCGCATCGATCGGCGGCCACTTCCACGGGCATCACCCTCTGATCGCGCTACATGGGGTTGGGGGACCACATGGGGC
>NZ_WQNE01000013.1 GCF_009759665.1 Bradyrhizobium cajani | reverse complement strand
CCCCAACCCTCCCCCACAAGGGGGGAGGGCGCGATGGAGCCGTGCCCGCCTTACGCGCACATTTCCGGCTGAAATTCCCTAATGATTCCAACCCTCTTCTACTGTGCATGGGGTTGTTTTCGTCATTTTTGTTTGGGAGGCCCGCATGACCGCCCAGCCCCTGCTCGACGTCCAGGACCTCACCGTCGAATTCACCACCCGCCGCGGCATCGTCAAGGCGGTGCAGCACGTCAACATCTCCGTCGCCAAGGGCGAGACGCTGGCGATCGTCGGCGAGTCCGGCTCCGGCAAGTCGGTGACATCATACGCGGTGATGCGCATCCTCGACCGGGCGGGGCGGATCGCCGAGGGCTCGGTGATGTTCTCCGGCATCGACGTGAAGGCCGCGACCGAAGACCAGATGCGCGACCTGCGCGGCCGCGAAGTCTCGATGATCTTCCAGAATCCGCGCGCGGCGCTCAACCCGATCCGCAAGGTCGGCGACCAGATCGAGGACGTCTTGCGCACCCATGTGCAGCAGGCGCAGGTCGCCGATCACGGCGAGAAGGCGATCGAGGCGCTGGAGCAGGTCAAGATCGCCCGCCCGCGCGAGCGCTACCACGCCTATCCGTTCGAGCTCTCAGGCGGCATGTGCCAGCGCGTCGTCATCGCGCTCGCGCTCGCCTGCAATCCGCAGCTCCTGATCGCGGACGAGCCGACCACCGGCCTCGACGTCACCACGCAGAAGGCGGTGATGGACCTGATCGTCGAGCTGACCAGGCGCCGCGCGATGTCGACCATCCTGATCACGCATGATCTGGGCTTGGCTGCCGCCTATTGCGACCGCGTCGTGGTGATGGAGAGGGGCCGGGTGGTCGAGACCGCCAAGGCCGCCGACATCTTCGCCAGCCCTCAGCACCCCTATACAAAAAAGCTGATGCGCGCGACGCCGCGGCTTGGTGTGAGCTTGCGGGATCTGCTGCCTGAGGAGGAGGGCGCCGCTGTCATGGCCGGGCTTGACCCGGCCATCCATCACGCTTCGCAAGCCTCCTCTCAGTCGATGGACCCCCGGGTCGAGCCCGGGGGTGACGAGAATTCAAAGCCCCTCCTGCTCGTCGACAAGCTCGTCAAGGAATATTCCCGCCAGGACGCCACCGCCGCGCTCGCAAAACTGTTCGGCCGCAAGCCTCCGGTGGAACCCGACGTGTTCCGCGCCGTCGACGGCATCAGCTTCTCGATTGGCAATGGCGAGAGCGTCGGCCTCGTCGGCGAGTCCGGTTGCGGCAAGTCGACGACGTCGATGATGGTGATGCGGCTGCTCGACCTGACGTCCGGCCTGATCCAGTTCGACGGCGAGGACATCGGCGGCATCGCGCCTGCCGCCTTCGCCAGGCTGCCGCAGCGCAGCCGCATCCAGATGGTGTTCCAGGACCCGACCGACAGCCTCAATCCGCGCTTCACCGCCGCGCGCGCCATCGCCGATCCGATCCTGCAGCTCGGCGATATCAGGGGGCGCGATGCGCTGCGCGCCCGCTGCGAGGAACTGGCGACCATGGTCGGCCTGCCGCACAATCTGCTCGACCGCTTCCCGCATCAATTGTCCGGCGGCCAGAAGGCCCGCGTCGGCATCGCCCGCGCCATCGCCCTGCATCCCAAGCTCGTCATCCTGGACGAGCCGACGGCGGCGCTCGACGTCTCGGTGCAGGCCGTGGTGCTCAATCTGCTTCAGAACCTGAAGCAGCGCCTAGGCATGAGCTATCTGTTTGTCTCGCATGATTTGAATGTGGTGCGCTTGTTGTGCGATCGTGTCATTGTGATGCGGACAGGACGGATCGTCGAGGAGGGCTCTTCCGAGCAGGTCCTCAGCGATCCCCAGGACGACTACACCAAGGAGCTGCTGACGGCGATCCCGCATCCGCCGTTGCAGATGCACTGAGAGCGCACTGATTGTTTGGGAGCGTTATGGCCGAACCGCTGGACGATTATATCGACGCCGTATCGAAAGCGCTGGCTCTGCCGGTCGAGGAGGCCTGGAGGCCGGCGGTGCGCGCCAATCTCGAGGTGTCGTTGCGCCTTGCCCGCCTCGTCGACGAGTTCGCGCTGCCGGACGAGACCGAGCCGGCGCCGATCTTCACGGCCTGATGCTGCGATGACCACCAAGCCAGAGATGACAGCCTCCGAGATCGCCAGCGCGGTTGCCGGCGGCAGGATGTCCGCGCTCGATGCCACTGAAGCTGCGCTTGCGTGCATCAAGCAGCACGACCCCATCCTCAATTCCTTCACCGACGTCACGGCCGAACGCGCCCGCACGAAAGCGCGTGCGATCGATGCCGATATCGCCGCGGGCAAGACCGTCGGCCCGCTCGCCGGCGTGCCCTTCGCGGTGAAGAACCTGTTCGACGTTGCCGGCCTTTCGACCCGCGCGGGCTCGAAGATCAACCGCGACCTCGCGCCGGCCAAGCGCGACGCCACGCTGATCGAACGCTTGGAAGCGGCTGGCGCCGTGCTGGTCGGCGCGCTCAATATGGGCGAATACGCCTACGACTTCACCGGCGAGAACGTCCATGACGGTCCCTCGCGCAATCCGCATGACACCACGCGGATGACCGGCGGCTCCTCCGGCGGCTCGGGCAGCGCCGTCGGCGGCGCGCTGGTGCCGCTCGCGCTCGGCTCGGACACCAACGGCTCGATCCGTGTGCCGGCCTCGTTTTGCGGCATCTTTGGCCTGAAGCCGACCTATGGCCGACTGTCGCGCGCCCGCTCGTTCCCGTTCGTCGCAAGCCTCGATCATCTCGGCCCGTTCGCGCGCTCGGTCACCGATCTCGCGCTCGCCTTTGACGCGATGCAGGGGTCGGATGCCGACGATGGCGCCTGCACGACGCGCGGGTTGGAGCCGACGCTGCCGCTGCTTGCCAATCCGGTTTCGGACCTGCGTATTGCGATCGCGGGTGGACACTTCCAGAAGAACGTCTTTCCTGAAGCTGTCGAAGCCATCGGCCGTGTCGCCAAGGCGCTCGGCGCCACGAAAGTCGTTGACGTGCCTGAGGCCTCGCGCGCCCGCGCGGCGGCTTACGTCATCACCACGACCGAGGGCGCGTCGCTGCATCTCGATCGCCTGCGCAAGCGCCCGAACGATTTCGATCCGGCCGTGCGCGACCGGCTGATTGCCGGCGCCATGGTGCCGGCGCCGCTGGTCGATCGCGCGCAGAAATTCCGCCGCTGGTATCGCGCGCAGCTTGCCGAGATTTTCAAGTCGGTCGACGTGCTGCTCGCGCCGGCAACGCCCTGCACCGCGCCGAAGCTCGGTCAGGTCAATTTCACGCTCGACGGCGTCGAGCTGCCGGTGCGCGCCAATATCGGCATCCACACCCAGCCGATCTCGTTCATCGGCCTGCCGGTGGTCGCCGTGCCCGTGCCGCTCGAGCCGCTGCCGATCGGCGTGCAGATCATCACCGCGCCCTGGCGCGAGGACATCGCGTTGCGCGTCGCCTACGCGTTGGAACAGATGGGCGTGGTATCCGCGCCGAGCCCAAGAGGAATTTGAGATGGAGATCGATCTCCCCGAGGTGATCGCGGAAGTCAAAGCCGCGTTCGAGCGCTATGAGCAGGCCCTCGTCAGCAACGACGTCGCCGTGCTCGGCGAGCTGTTCCGCAACGATCCCCGCACGCTGCGTTATGGCATCGGGGAGAACCTCTATGGCTATGAGGCGATCTCCGGTTTCCGCGCCGGCCGCTCGCCGGTCGGGCTGAACCGCCGCACCGCAAAGACCGTGATCACCAGCTATGGCCGCGATACGGCGGTCGCCTCGACCCTGTTCTATCGCGACACGGCTCCCGGCAAGGTCGGCCGGCAGATGCAGACCTGGATTCGCTTCCCGGAGGGCTGGCGCGTCGTCGCCGCTCATGTCAGCATCATCGACGAGTCGAAAGAGACCTGACCGTATGACGCTTGACGATCTTCCGCAGGGAGCATTGCCGGCCGAGCCGGTGGTGCCGCGCGTCGACCGGCCGCAGCCCAGCCTGCACAAGGTCACGCGCGCCGAGGAGCTGCGGCTTCAGCTTGCCGACGAGATCGTGCGTGGAACCCTGCCCCCCGGCGCGCCGCTGGACGAAACCGACATCGCGCGCCGCTTCAGCGTGTCGCGCACGCCGGTGCGCGAGGCGCTGCGCCAGCTCGTGGCGAGCGGCCTCGTCGAGGCGCGCGCCCATCGCGGCGCGGTGGTGGCGCAGCCCTCGATCGAGCGGCTGAAGAGCATGTTCGAGGCGATGGCGGAGCTCGAGGCGCTCTGCGCCGGCCTTGCCGCCGAGCGCATGTCCGCTGCGGAGCGGCATGCACTCGAAGCCGTGCATGAGGAACTGCGGGTGCTGAGCTACACCGGCAATCCCGAACGGTTCCACGAGGTCAACGAGCGCTTCCACAACACCATCTATGCCGGCTCGCAGAACGGCTATATCGCCGAGATCACGCTGGCGACGCGCGTGCGGGTGCAGCCGTTCCGCCGCGCCCAGTTCCGCAATCTCGGCCGATTGGCAAAGTCGCAAGCCGAGCACGACCGCGTCGTCGTCGCCATCATGCGCGGCGACAAGCAGGGCGCGGCCGCGGCGATGCGCGCGCATATCGAGCTGGTGCGCGGGGAGTACGAGATCTACGCGGTGTCGGTGTAGGCGGACGCTATTGCCGCACTCTCAGTGTCGTCCCCGCGAAGGCGGGGACCCATAACCACAGGGGGTCGTGTGAGGCAAAGCTCCCACTCCGAGTCTTCGCAAAACCGCTTCCTGTGGGTATGGGTCCCGGATCGACGCTGCGCTTGTCCGGGACGACAGTCTTTGTGAGGCGCGCACCGTTCACACGAGCTACGTCGCCACTTCCGCCATAAACTTCCGCCAGCCGCCATAGGCTGTGATGTCGCGGGCATCGCCCAGCACCTCCGGCTCGACCAGGAATCCCTTCACGCTCCGGCCATCGGCAAGGCGCACGGTGCCGATCGCCATCGGCGCGGGAATCGCGTTGACGAACCTGCCGAAAGCGGACGACGAGAGCGACCAGATTTCCAGCTCGATCGATGTGCCCTTGCCGGCCGCGACGCGCAGCATGCCCGGCTTCGGCGGCGTGGTCGGCAGTGCATAGAGCTTGTAGTCGGGCGCTGTCCTGGTCGCTTCGACTAGGCGCGCGTTCAGCGCTTTCAACTCGCCGTTCAGCGCCATGCCGGAGAGATGCGCGCCGACGACCGCAATCGGAATTTCGTCGCCGCTGCTCGTGGGAAGCGGCGCTAGCGGGGCTTGCGCTACGCCCTTTGCCCCGAGGCTCAGCTTCGTATCCGCATGGAAGGCGCGGCCAATGCTGGCGAGCAGCGCGTCGCGTCCGGCGGGCGCGAGCAGCGTGATGCCGAACGGAATCCCGTCCGCGCGCATCGACGCCGGCACGGCAAGGCCGCAGAGGTCGAGCAGATTCACAAAGTTTGTGTAGGTGCCGAGCCGGCTGTTGAGCTCGATCGGATTGGCCATCACCTGCGCGGTCGTATAGGCCGTCGGCGCTGTCGGCAGCACCAGCGCGTCGATATTGGCCAAGGTGCGCTCGGCGACCTTGCGCAGGCCCTGCAGGCGGTAGAGCGCTGAGAAAGTTTCCGCGGCCGTCAGGCGCGCGCCGGCGGCGGTGATCTCGCGCGTCACCGGATGGATCGCATCGGGTGCGGAGGCCAGCAGATTCTTGATCACGAGATAGCGTTCAGCGACCCAGGGCCCTTCATAGAGCAGCCGCGCAGTCTCGTAGAACGGCTCGAGGTCGAACTCGACCAGCCTCGCGCCAAGCACCGTCCAGCGCTTCAGCGCTTCGCCGTAAGCCGCTTCCGCCTTCCTGTCGCCGAAGAAGATCAATTGCCCGTTGCGCGGCACGCCGAGGCGCAAGTTTGGCGGAAACGGCGTGACCGGGCCCAGCGGCCGGTCGCGCGTGAACGGATCGGTCGGGTCGGCGCCCGCCATCACCGACAGCGCGAGCGCGGCGTCGTCGACCGTCAACGCGAAGACCGAGATGCAGTCGAGCGTGCGGCAGGCCGGCACGAGGCCCGCGGTCGAGATCATGCCGAGGCTTGGCTTCAGCCCGACGATGTTGTTCAGCATCGCCGGCACGCGGCCTGAGCCAGCGGTGTCGGTCCCCAAGGATAGTGGTACGAGCCCGGCGCCGACGGCGACCGCCGATCCCGAGCTCGATCCGCCCGGAACGAGATCCTCGCGGATCGAATTTCTGGGGATGCCGTAGGGCGAACGCACGCCGACGAGGCCGGTTGCGAACTGGTCGAGATTGGTCTTGCCGATGATGATGGCGCCGGCGGCACGCAGACGCGCCACGGCGGTCGAGTCATGCGTCGGCGTATATGAGAAGGCCGGGCAGGCCGCGGTGGTCGGAAAGCCCAGCGCGTCGATATTGTCCTTCACCGCGACCGGCACGCCGTAGAGCGGCAGGCTCGCCGCATCCTTCGTGGCGAGGCTTGAAGCCTCCGCGATCGCGTCCTTCTCATCGCGCAGGCTGATGAAGACGGCGGGATCGTTGTGGTCCCGGATGCGCTGATAGGTCCGCGCGACCGTCTGTGCCGGCGTGAGCGTGCCCGCGCGATGCGCGGCCACAATCGCGGCGATCGTTTCAGGCTGCTCAGCCCCCATGGCGACAAAACTCCGGCATCGTGTCCTCACCCGGATTGAAGCAAGCGATGTGCCATTGTGTACAGAATCCAGGCACGGCGCGTGCTCCGGATATTATCGTGGGATCAGAGACTTGGGGGATATTTCGACGAGTGATTGGGCTGCGGCATCAACGCCCTGTTGCGGGCATTTGCCCAAATCATGGGCAGGAAAGGTCAGGTGAAGTCCGCGAGGATCTGGAGCAGCCGCTGCCGGTTCTCCCTGCCGATCTTGGCCTCGACATTCCGCTCGTGCTCGGCGGCGAGGCGCTTGAACTTTGCCAGTGCCGTCTCGCCCTGCGCGGTGAGGTGCAGCGCGTGCGCGCGCCGGTCCGTCTTCGATTTGATCCGTTTCACCAGCCTGCGCTGTTCGAGGCTGTCGAGCAGATGCACCAGCCGGGCGCGCTCGATGCCGAGGCGATTGGCCACCGCCATCTGCGACAGGCCGGGATTGGCGCCGATCACCGTCAGCACCGAATATTGCGTCGGCCGGATGTCGACCTCGCCGAGCGTCCTGATGAAGTCCTGGAAGATCCAGATCTGGAAGCGCCGCACGGCATAGCCGGCATGCCCGACCAGTGCGTCGAGGCCGATCTCGTCGGCGTCGATACGCGCGGCGCCGTTGCCGGCGCGTTTGCGTGAGGAAGTCTGGGCTGCGCTGGCTGTCAAATCGTCTCTCCTGCCGCGTAACCTTAGCGCCTCAATGGCGCGAGCGGAAGATTGTTGTTGACGACAACAATTGTCGTGCCCAACATTATGACCATAGCAGCCCGGAACGAGGCTGTGGTCGATCCCGGTTCCGGGCGAGGAGGAAACCATGACAACCGCCCCACGCGGTGACGTTGCCGGCCTGTTCGCAACGCCAAGGACGCTCGCCGAGCATCGCGCCGACGGCAGCATCGTGCTGCGTTCGCCCGAACCTCTTGGCGAGAGCGCGCGCTGCACCGGCGACTGGCTGGAGCAATGGGCGCGGCAAACGCCGGATACGACCTTCCTCGCCGAGCGCAGCAGTGCCGAAGCGCCCTGGACCACCGTCACTTACGCGCAGGCGCTGCGCCAGGTGCGCGCGGTGGCGTCCTGGATTTTGGCGCAGGGCCTCAGCGCGGAGCGTCCCGTCGTCATCCTCTCCGACAACAGCATCGACCATGCGCTGCTGGCGCTTGCCGCCCAGCATGTCGGCGTGCCCTCTGCCGCGATCTCGCCCGCCTATTCGCTGATGTCGAAGGATTTCGACAAGCTCAGAAGCATGATCACGCTGCTCGAGCCCGGCGCGATCTATGTTGCCGCGACCAAGCCATTTGCAGCGGCGCTGGCTGCGATCGAGCCGCTGCATCAGGCGCAGATCATCAGCGGCAATGGCGACGATGCCGTCGCGCTTGCGTTCCGCAGCATCGCGACAACGCCGGAGACGCCCGACGTCGCAAGAGCCTTTGCCGCGGTGACGCCGGACACGATCGCAAAATTCCTGTTCACCTCGGGCTCGACCGGCACGCCCAAGGCGGTCATCAACACCCAGCGCATGCTGACCTCGAGCCAGCAGGCCAAGGCGCAGACCTGGACGTTCCTCGAACCCGGCCGCGGTGACCTCGTCATTCTCGACTGGCTGCCCTGGAGCCATACTTTCGGTGCCAACCACAATTTCAACCTGGTGCTGCGCAACGGCGGCTCGCTCTATATCGATGGCGGCAAGCCCGCGCCCGGACTCTTTGCGACGTCGCTTGCCAATCTGAAAAGCGTGATACCGACGGTCTATTTCAACGTGCCGCGCGGCTTCGACATGCTGATTGCGGCACTGCGCAGCGACGAGGATCTGCGCCGCCGCTTCTTCGGCGGGGTGAAGTTCGCCTTCTATGCCGGCGCAGCGTTGCCGCAAAATCTCTGGGACGCTCTGGAGCAGCTGTCCATCGAGACCGCCGGCCGTGCGCTGCCGATGGTCTCCGCCTGGGGCTCGACCGAGACCTCGCCACTTGCGGCCGACTGCCATTTCCTCGCCGAGCGCTCCGGCAATATCGGCGTGCCTATCCCCGGCACGGAACTGAAGCTCGTCACCTCCGGCGACAAGCTGGAGGTCCGCGTCCGCGGTCCCAACGTCACGCCGGGCTATTGGAAGGCGCCGGAGCTGACGAAGCAGGCTTTCGACGACGAGGGCTTCTATCTCATCGGAGACGCCGTGAAGTTCGCCGATGTCGAACGACCGGAACGCGGCCTGTTCTTCGATGGCCGCGTCGCGGAAGACTTCAAGCTCAATTCCGGCACCTGGGTCAGTGTCGGTACGCTACGCATGGCCGGTATCGCCGCGCTGGCGCCGCTCGCGCAGGACATCGTCGTCACCGGTCACGGCGGCGACGACGTCCGCTTCCTGGTGTTTCCGAACATCGCCGCCTGCCGCGCTCATGCCGGCCTGCCCGAGACGGCAGGCGTGAATGAGGTGCTGACGCATGAGAAGATCAGAGCTGCAGTCGCTCAGGGCCTTGCGAAACTGAAGCAGCAAAGCGCCAACTCCTCCGGTCACGCCACGCGGGCGCTGCTGCTCGCCGAGCCGGCCTCGGTCGACGGCGGCGAGATCACCGACAAGGGCTACATCAACCAACGTGCCGTGTTGACGCGCCGTGCCGATGCGGTAGCGCGGTTGAATGATGATGAGGCGGGTGAGTGGATCGGTTGCGTCGGGTGAATTGACTGCTGCGGCGATGCCTCAGCGATGTGAAGACGTGGCTGCTTAGTCGGGCGGTGCAGGCAATCTCGCTGTCATTCCGGGGCGCGCCTTTTGGCGCGAGCCCGGAATCCATTTCGCCGCTGGGGTTGTTGCCCGATGGATTCTCCGGTGCGCAATTGCGCACCATAGTTCGCGCTACGCGCGCCCCGGAATGACGAGGTGGGTGTGTGACAGCCTGTCCAATAGGCCAGCCAGCCTGCCGCATTATCTTGCCGATTCTTTTGTTGCCTAAGCAACTAATTTGTGCGAACCGTTCCAGACAAGGATGACGGCGGCGAACCGCTGCGTCTGATTCTGGAGGAAACAATGCGCGGCAGAAGTGGTGCCGCCGGCAAATGCCGGCGCATGCCCGGATATGACAGGAGGTTGCGCCCGGCGCGCGATCTGTCAGGTGCCGGCGCCGGTCACCGCGCCGAGATTTTCATGCAGCCGGCGCAGCAGATCGATCAGCACCTCGCGCTCGTCCTTGCTGAGGCAGGACAACAGGCGCCGCTCGCGTTCGAGCGCCGCGACGATCACCTTGTCGTGGGTGGAGCGGCCCTTCGCCGTCAGCGAAATCGAATGGGTGCGGCCGTCGTTCGGGTCGGTGCGGATCGAAACCAGCCCGCGCTTCTCGAGCCCCGCGAGGGTCCGGCTCACCGGCCCCTTGTCGAAGCCGATGACGTGGCAGATGCGCGAGGCCGGGATGCCGGGCTCGATCGCCAGCAGCGACATGATCCGCCATTCCGTGACGTTGACGCCGAACTGCCGCTGGTAAAATGCGGTCGCGCTGTTCGAGAGCTTGTTGGCGATGAAGGTGACGAAGGCCGGGACGTAACGGTCGAGATCGAGCGTCGGCCCCACGTCAATGGGCGCAGGCTTCTGGCGGGATCGGGTCGAGGGCGGCGGCATATCGGGCTTTTGACTCGCGGCGTGCCCAAAGACCTAAGGGCATGCGCGCGCCTTTCACAAGATCAAAGTGAGGGAGGCCTCCCATGACTGTACCCAACTCCCCTGTAATCGGTCCATCAGCCGTCCCGCATCTCGACGTCGATCCGTTCGCGATGAGTTTTTTTGCCGATCCCTATCCCACGCACGAGAAGCTGCGGGAGGCGGGGCCGGTGGTCTATCTGGATAAATGGAACGTCTATGGCGTGGCGCGCTATGCCGAAGTCCACGCCGTGCTGAACGATCCTGCGACCTTCTGCTCCAGCCGCGGTGTCGGCCTGTCCGACTTCAAGAAGGAGACGCCGTGGCGGCCGCCGAGCCTGATCCTGGAGGCCGATCCGCCCGCGCACACCCGCACCCGGGCCGTGCTGTCGAAGGTGCTGTCGCCGACGGTGATGAAGCAGGTGCGCGACCGCTTTGCCGCGGCCGCCGAGGCGCGGGTCGATGCCCTGCTGGACAAGCGCAGCTTCGATGCGATCACCGATCTCGCCGAGGCCTATCCGCTCTCGATCTTTCCGGATGCGCTCGGGCTCAAGGCGGAAGGCCGCGAGCATCTGATCCCCTATGCGAGCGTCGTGTTCAACGCGTTCGGCCCGCCCAACCAGTTGCGCCAGGAGGCGATCGAGCGCTCGGCGCCGCACCAGGCCTATGTCGCCGAGCAGTGCCAGCGCGAGAATCTGGCGCCCGGCGGCTTCGGCGCCTGCATCCACGCCCGCGTCGACGACGGCGAAATCACCGCGACCGAGGCGCCGCTCCTGGTGCGCTCACTGCTGTCGGCCGGGCTCGACACCACGGTCAACGGCATCGGCGCCGCGGTCTACTGCCTCGCCCGCTTCCCGGATCAATGGCAGCGCCTGCGCGAGGACCTCTCGCTTGCGCGCGGCGCGTTCGAGGAAGCCGTGCGTTTCGAAAGCCCGGTGCAGACCTTCTTCCGCACCACCACGCGCGAGGTGGAGCTCTCCGGTGCAAAGATCGGCGAGGGCGAGAAGGTGTTGATGTTCCTCGCGGCAGCCAATCGCGATCCCCGCCGCTGGGACAAGCCCGACAGTTACGACATCACCCGCCGCACCTCCGGCCATGTCGGCTTCGGCTCCGGCATCCACATGTGCGTCGGCCAGCTCGTCGCGCGCCTCGAAGGCGAGGTGATGCTGATGGCGCTGGCGCGGCGCATCGCGAAGATCGAGATCACAGGCGAGCCGAAACGCCGCTTCAACAACACGCTGCGCGGGCTCGACAGCCTGCCCGTCACCATTACCCCGGCCTGACGAGGAGCTTCATGCCCGCCATCACTTTCATCCATGCCGACGGCAAGATCGAACGCGTCGAGACCGGCGAGGGCGAGAGCGCCATGCAGGCCGCCACGCGCCACGGCCTCGACGGCATCCTGGCCGAATGCGGCGGCAACGCCATGTGCGCGACCTGCCACGTCTATGTCGACGAGAGCTGGCTCGCGCGCCTGCCGGCGATCGCGGATGTCGAGGACGCATTGCTCGACGGCACCGCCACCGAGCGGCTGCCGAACAGCCGGCTCTCGTGCCAGATCGCGATCACGCCCGCACTCGACGGGCTCGTGCTGAGACTGCCGGAGCGGCAGGTCTGAAATTTCAATCAGGGGAGGGACGCATGAAACATCTGAAGTGGACGTTCGCACTGGCTGCGAGCCTGGTGGCCGGCGCGGCAAGTGCCGAGATCTCCGACAATGTGGTACGCGTCGGCGTGCTCAACGACATCTCCGGCATCTTCCAGGACACCAATGGCATGGGCTCGGTGGAAGCCGCGCGCATGGCGGCGGAGGATTTCAACGGCGGCGGCAAGGGTATCAAGGTCGAGATCGTCTATGCCGACCACCAGAACAAGGCCGATGTCGGTAACGCCATCGCACGCAAATGGCTCGATGTCGAGGGTGTCGATGCCATCGTCGACGTGCCGAATTCGGCCGTCGGTCTCTCCATCAACACGCTGTTGCGTGACAGCCGCATGACGTTCCTGGCGTCGTCCACGGCAAGCTCCGATCTCACCGGCAAGGCCTGTTCGCCCAACACCATCCAATGGGTCAACGACACCTGGGCGACCGGCAACACCACCGCGGCCGCGATGGTGTCGCGCGGCGGCAAGGACTGGTATTTCCTCACGGTCGATTTCGCGCTCGGCAAGGGCATCGAGTCGGAAGCGCAGAAATACATCGAGGGGCACGGCGGCAAGGTGATCGGGTCGTCCAAGCACCCGCTCGGCACCTCCGATTTCGCCTCCTTCCTGTTGCAGGCGCAAAGCTCGAAGGCGCAGGTGATCGGCCTTGCCAATGCCGGCGGCGATACCATCAACGCGGTGAAGCAGGCCGCCGAGTTCGGCATCCAGCAGGGTGGACAGAAGCTCGTCGCCTTCCTGCTCTTCATCAACGATGTCCACGGCATGGGCATCAAGGTCGCGCAGGGCCTCCAGCTCATGGAAGCCTTTTATTGGGACATGAACGACGACACCCGCGCCTTCGCCAAGCGCTTCGCCGCGCGGCCCGGCATGAACGGCAAGATGCCGAGCGGCAACCAGGCCGGCGTCTACGCCTCCACGCTGGCTTATCTCAACGCCGTCGCCGCCGCCGGCAGCGACAACGCCAGGAACGTCGTGCCCGAGATGAAGAAGTTCAAGGGCAAGGACAAGCTGTTCGGCGACACCACGATCCGCCAGGACGGCCGCGTCGTGCATCCGATGTATCTGTTCGAGGTGAAGAAGCCGGAGGAGTCGAAATATCCGTACGACTATTACAAGCTGGTTTCGACGATTCCGGCGGAGCAGGCGTTCCGCCCGCTCGCCGAGGGCGGATGCGAACTGGTGAAGTAGGGTGCTCTTCGCCTCTCCCCGCTTGCGGGGAGAGGCCGGATTGCATCGAAGATGCAATTCGGGTGAGGGGGAGCTTCCGCGAGTCAGATGTTCGCGGGAACGGCGATCTTTCAGCACGTCATTGCGAGCGGAGCGAAGCAATCCAGAATCCCTTCGTGGGAAGACTCTGGATTGCTTCGCTGCGCTCGCAATGACGACGTAGGAACATCGAAGGATTCGACTTTCACTGTCCCCACGGAGAGAGGCCCCTCACCCCAATCCTCTCCCCGTAAGAACGGGGAGAGGGAGAAGAAGCTCCCTACACCACCTTGCTTGACCCCTGGGTGATCAACCGCGCCGCGCGCTGGTCGCGGGCGTAGATCCACAGCCAGCTCAGGGCAACGCTGAGGCGGTGGCGCAGCCCGATCAGGAAGTAGATGTGGGCGATGCCCCAGATCCACCAGGCGATGGCGCCGCGTAGCTTGATGCGGCCGAAATCGATCACCGCGAGCCGCTTGCCGATCTGCGCGAGACTGCCGGCGTGCTTGTAGCGGAACGGGCCCTTGGTCTCGCCGCGCAGGCGTGCCTTGATGGTTTCGGCGACGTGGCGGCCCTGCTGCTTGGCGGCCGGTGCGATGCCGGGCACGGGCTTGCCCTCCCAGGCATTGATGCTGACGGTGTCGCCGATCGCGAAGATGTCGGGATGGCCGGGAACGGTCAGATCCGCTTCGACCTCCACGCGCCCGGCGCGATCGGCCGGTGCGCCCAACCATTCGGCCGCAGGCGAAGCGCGGACGCCAGCGGCCCAGATCCGGGTCTTGGCATTCAATAGCTTCCCGCCGAACACCACGCCGTCGCGGTTGATTTCGGTGACGGCTTGCCCGAGCACGACTTCGACGCCGATCTTTTCCAGCGAGGCCTGCGCATAGGCCGAGAGATCGTCCGGAAAGCCGGCGAGCACGCGTGGGCCGGCCTCGATCAGCACCACGCGCGCCTTGGTCGTGTCGATGTTGCGGAAATCGCTCGGGAGAGTGTGGTGCGCCATCTCGGCGATGGTGCCGGCGAGCTCGACGCCGGTCGGACCGGCGCCGACGATGACGAAGGTCAGCCGCGCTGCGCGCCTGGCCGGATCGGTCTCGCGCTCGGCGCGCTCGAACGCCACCAGGATGTGACGGCGCAGCGTGGTGCCGTCCTCCAGCGTCTTCAGGCCCGGCGCCCAGGTTTCCCACTCGTCGTGGCCGAAATAGGCGTGACGGGCGCCGGTGGCGAGCACCAGCGTGTCGTAGGGTACCTCGCTGCCGTCATCGATCAGCACGCAGCGCCTTGCCGCATCGACGCCGCTCACCGTCGCAAACAGCGTCGTCACCTCGCGCCGGTCGCGCATGAGATGGCGGATCGGCCAGGCGATCTCGCTGGTTGCCAGCGAAGCGGTCGCGACCTGGTAGAGCAGCGGCTGGAACAGATGGTGGTTGCGGCGGTCGATCAGCGTGATCTCGACCGGAGCGCCTGCAAGACGGTAGGTCGTCTCCAGCCCGCCGAAGCCGGCTCCGACGATGACGACGCGGTGCGGTGCCGTGGTCATGATGCGCCCTCGAATCTCGCTGCTCTACCTACTCATTTAAGTGCGGAAAGTGGTGCGCGGTCCAATAGCCGTCATCAATCGCAGGATAGGCCTGATGTATCGATCCGGCGCGAAAAAGCGCCGCAGTCTCGGACCGGCCTTGGCCGAAGTAAGTAGAATTATATTTCTTGCCATCCCCGATTGGGGCGAAATATGGTGCAGGGGCAGGCGCTGAGCCATTGGCGGCTCGACAGATTTTGCGTTCAATAGAGACGGCCCGGGGCGGCGATCACCCCGTTTCCGGGGATCAATAATCAAGGAGGGGAGTGGTTATGAGGACGGCATTCTGGCTGGCGGGCGCAGCGGCGCTCGCGCTGGCAGGCCCGGCATCCGCCGGCGACACCATCAAGATCGGCTTCGTTTCGACCTTCAGCGGCCCGACCGCCGTGATCGGCAACGACATGCGCAACTCCTTCGAGCTCGCGCTCGACCATATCGGCCGCAAGATGGACGGCAAGCCGGTCGAGGTGCTCTACGAGGACGACCAGCAGAAGCCCGACGTCGGCAAGCAGAAGACCGAGAAGCTGGTGCAGTCCGACAAGGTCGATTTCATCGTCGGCTACATCTGGTCCAACGTGCTGCTGGCCTCGCTCAAGACGGCCGTCGACAGCAAGACCTTCCTGATCTCGGCCAATGCCGGACCGTCGCAGCTCGCCGGCGAACTGTGCTCGCCTTACGTGTTCTCGACCTCCTGGCAGAATGACCAGACCCCGCAGGCGGTCGGCACTTACATGAATCAGAAGGGCGTCAAGTCGGTGTTCCTGATCGGCCCGAACTACGCCGCCGGCAAGGACATGCTGGCAGGGGTCAAGAGCACCTTCAAGGGCGAGGTGGTCGGCGAGGAATACACGGTTTGGCCGAGCCAGCTCGACTTCTCCGCCGAGCTCACCAAGGCGAAGAACTCCAAGGCGGAGTCGATCTTCGTATTCTATCCGGGTGCGGCCGGCGTGCAATTCCTCAATCAATACGCCCAGGCCGGCATCAAGGCGCAGATCCCGCTCTACACCGCGTTCACGATCGACGAATTGTCGCTGCCGCTGCAGAAGGACAACGCGCTCGGCGTGCCCGGCGCGCAGCAATGGGTCAACGACCTGCCCAACGACGAGAACAAGAAGTTCGTCGCCGACTATCGCAAGAAATATCCCGGCCTGCGCCCGACCTTCTACGGCGCGCAGTCCTATGACGCCGCAAACCTGATCAACAGCGCCGTCGTCGCCGTGAAAGGTGACACCTCGAAGAAGGACGAGATGAAGGCCGAGATGGAGAAGGTGAACTTCAAATCGGTGCGCGGCCCGTTCAAGTATGGCAACAACCACATCCCGATCCAGAATTTCTACCTCCAGGACGTGGTCAAGGACGCCGAGGGCCAGCTCGCGTTGAAGACGGTCGCCACCATCGTCCAGAACGACCAGGATCGCTTCCACGACAAGTGCAAGATGAAGTGAGTTGAAGCTTCCGCCGCCTCTTCCCCTCTCCCCGCTTGCGGGGAGAGGGTCGGGGTGAGGGGGAGTCTCCGCGGGGACGGAGCGAGTCGAATTGCTCGATAGTTCCCACATCGTCATCGCGAGCCAACGGGACCGCGCGAAGCGCGGCCCCGTTGGCTCGCAATGACGTGGAAGGCGTTGCTCCTGATTGTCACGAGTCCCCCTCACCCGGATCGCATCTTCGATGCAATCCGGCCTCTCCCCGCAAGCGGGGAGAGGCGAAGGGCCCGCACTCGCAAAAGCTACACCCGCGGCATGCTGGCGGGGCGCACCTCGCGCGACTGCGCCGCCAGCCTGATGCCGGCATTGGCCGCGCCAAAGCCCTGATAGTTCCTTCGCTCGACGATCTCGAAGAAGAAACGCTCGTCGAAAATGTGGGTGTAGACCTGGAAGAACTCGCCGTCGCCCTCGCGGTCGTAGAGGATGTGGTTGGCGCGGAGTTTTGCCATGACGTCGGGCGCGAGGTCGTATTTGGCTTCGATATCGTCGTAATAATTGTCGGGGATGTCCAGGAAGTCCGCGCCGCGCGCGCGCATCGCGGCGACCGTCGCAAATATGTCCCGGCACGAGAATGCGACGTGCTGCACGCCGGAGCCGAAGAACTCCGAGATGAAGCGTGACGGCAGGGTACGGTTGGCGGAGGAGCCGTTGAGCACGAAGCGCAGGCTCTGGTCGGCGTTGATGATGGCCTGGCTCTGCACGAGCCCTCTGGGGTCGGCGATCTCCATCTGCGGCAGCCGTTTCAGGTCGAGGATGCCGGTGTAGAACAATAGCCAGGACAGCATCTCGTCATAGGGCATCGACTGCGCGATGTGATCGACCGCCAGCAGTGCGTCGCCCTTTGCGTCGCTCGCGACCGGCTCGAAATCGGTGTCCCAGTTCCTGCCGGCCTGATCCAGGAAATAGAGCAGGCTGCCGCCGACGCCGTGGATCGCGGGAATCTCCAGCTCCCCCGGACCGACCGGCTGGTAGAAGGTGCGCGCCTTCAGCGTCTCGGCGCGCTGCATGGCAAGGCCGGCATTGTCGACATCGAGCGCGATCGCGCAGACGCCCGGGCCGTGCGTGACGTAGTGCGAATGGGCAAAGCCGTCGGTCTCGCAATTGATCACGAGCTCGGCCTTGCCCTGCGTCCAGCGCTCCACCGCCTTGCTGCGGTGCTTGCCGCTCCTGCGGAAGCCGAGCTGCGCGAACAGCATGGCGAGTTCGCCGGCCTTGGTCTCGTTGACGGCAAATTCGATGAACCCCGTGCCGCGGCTCTTGGCCTTCGGTGCCAGCGGCTCGCCGGCAAATTTCGGCCAATCCGGTGCGAGCAGGTCCTCCAGCAGGATCAGCGAGCGCAGGCCGTCGACCGCAGTCTGCGCGGCCGAGCCGGCGCGGAACTGATCGTTGAAGATCTCGAGCGACAGCGGCCCGGCATAACCCGTCGCCGCGATCACCGTCATGAACTCGCCGACCGGCAGATCGCCCTGGCCGGGGAAGGAGCGGAAGTGCCGGCTCCAGGACAGGATGTCGAGCTCGAGCTTGGGCGCATCCGCAAGCTGCACCAGGAAGATCTTGTCGCCGGGGATCGAGGCGATCGCGCGGGTCGGAAAGCCGGGTGCCAGCGCGTGAAAACTGTCGAGAATGACGCCGATCGCGGCGTGATCGGCGCGCCGCACGATCTCCCAGGCATCGCGGTAGTCGTTGACATGGCGGCCCCAGGCCAGCGCCTCGTAGCCGACGCGCAAACCGCGCTGCGCCGCACGCTCGCCGAGCTCGCGAAAATCCTCGGCGGCGCGGTCGATGCCGCCGAGCGAGGCGGGCGAGACGTTGGAGCAGATCAGCAAGAGATCGGTGCCGAGCTCCTGCATCAAATCGAACTTCCGCTCGGCGCGGGCAAAGTTGCGCGCACGCTGCGGCTCGGGCATGCCCTCGAAATCGCGGAACGGCTGGAACGCGCAGATCTCGAGATTGAGGTCCTTGCAGAGCTGCGCCACTTCGCGCGGGCTGGCGCCGAACGACAGCAGATCGTTCTCGAAGATCTCGACCGCGTCGAAGCCGGCCGCAGCAATGGCGCGGAGCTTCTCGTCGAGGGCGCCTGAGAGGGAGACGGTGGCGATCGAGCGCTTGTTCATGCGACCTGCTCCATGATCCGGCGCAGCGATATCTTGTGTCCCGTGCGCGCGGCGTCGCTGACGGCCTCGACGACCGCAAGCGTGCCCATCGCATCCTCGACTGAAATCAGCGGCTGCTCGCGGCGCGCGATCACGGCGAGGAAATGCCGGAGTTGCTCGACGAGCGGATCGAACTTGGCGAGCGCAACGGGTTCGCGGGACAGCGGCGCATGCCAGCCAGGGTTATGCGGATAGGACCACAGCTCCATGGTCGGCACCGACAGCGAGCCGTTGGTGCCGGCGAAGACGTAACAGGGCTGGTCCTGCCTGGGATAGACCGCGTTCTCGC
Source organism: Bradyrhizobium cajani (assembly GCF_009759665.1). Lineage (GTDB taxonomy): Bacteria > Pseudomonadota > Alphaproteobacteria > Rhizobiales > Xanthobacteraceae > Bradyrhizobium > Bradyrhizobium cajani. The sequence continues at coordinate 166,307 of NZ_WQNE01000013.1, read as the reverse complement.
CCGCGGTCAGCTCCCAGCTCCACGGCGCCGGCGTTGCATCCGACACCGTCACCGTGCCGAGCGCGCCATTGGCGAAGCGCAGGAGGAGTGCGGCGGTGTCCTCGACCGCGAAGCCGCGCATCTTGTTCGAGGTCAGCGCCTGCACCTCGACGATCTCGCCGCAGATGAAGCGGAGATTGTCGATGTCGTGGATGAGGTTGATCAGCAGCGGCCCGCCGCCCTGCTCGCGCCGCCAGGCGACCTCGAAATAATCGTCGGGCTTCTTCAGCAGCCAGAGCCCGACCACGGCGGTGAGCTGGCCGAGCTTGCCGCCCGCCACCGTCTCGCGGGCCGACTTGATGATGGGGTTGTGCCGGCGATGATGGCCGACCAGCATCGGCACGCCGGATTTCTTGACGGCCGTGCACAAGCGCTGCGCGGTCGCCACCGTCTCGGTCACCGGCTTCTCGATCAGGGCCGGCACGCCCGCCTCGGCGCAGTCGAGCGCCATCGGCAGGTGCAGCGTATTGGGCGAGGCGATGACGAGGCCGTCGGGTTTCTCCTGCGCCAGCAGCGCGCGATGATCCGCGTAGCAGGGCACATTGTGCGCCAGCGCGTAATCCCTTGCCGCGGGCGAGGGGTCGGCGATGCCGGCGAGCACGCAATCCCTGGAGGACTCGATCAGCTCGATATGGCGGCGGCCGATCAGACCGGCGCCGGCGACCGCGATGCGCATTTTTGCGCTCATGCCGCACTCTCCTCCATGGCGCCGCCGAGGAAGAGCTGGCCGATGCGGGGATCGTTCAGGATGCGCTGCGCGCCGTCGACCATCCGGGTCTGGCCGAGCTCGAGCACGATGCCGATGTCCGAGATCTCCAGCGCCGAGCGGGCGTTCTGCTCGATCATCAGGACCGTGACGCCGCGGTCGCGCAAGCTCTTGAGGATGTCGAAGGTCTGCTGCACCATCAGCGGCGACAGGCCGATCGAGGGCTCGTCGATCAGCACGAGCTTTGGTTCGAGCAGCAGCGAGCGGGCGATCTCGAGCTGCTTCTGCTCGCCGCCCGAGAGCGTCGAGGCCTGCTGCGTCGATTTCCGTCGCAGCGCCGGGAACAGGTCGAGGGCCGCCTCGATCCGCCTCGGCAGGTCGAGACCCTTCTCGGCGGCGACGCCACCGAGCTCGATGTTGTGGCGCACGGACAGCTCGGGGAAGATGTTGCGGCCCTGCGGCACGTAGCAGATGCCGGCATTGAGCAGCGCGCGCTGGCTCAGATTCGTGACATCGCGGCCGGCGAAACTGATCTTGCCCTCGCGCAGCTTCAAGAGGCCGAAGATCGCCTTGAATACGGTGGATTTGCCGGCGCCGTTCGGGCCGATGATGGTGGTGATGGTCGCCTGCGGCACCGCGAAGGTGGTGCCGTTCAAGATCGTCATCTTGCCGTAGCCGCCGACGAGATTGTGAACCGAGAGGATCGGGTCGCTCATGGCTCGCTCTCCCTAATGTCCGAGATAGGCTTCGATCACGGCGGGGTTCTTGCGGACCTCGTCCGGGCGGCCCATCGCCAGCACCTTGCCCTCCGCCATCACCATCACGCGCGAGCACAGCGACATCACGAATTCCATGTTGTGCTCGATCACGACGAAGGTGGCGTTCTTCTCGCGGTTGATCGCGACCAGCCGTTCCTTCAGATCAGACAGCATCGACGGATTGACGCCGCCGGCGGGCTCGTCGAGCAGCACGAGGCGCGGGCCGCCCATGAAGGCCATGGCGGCATCGAGCAGCTTCTGCTGGCCATAGGACAGCCCGCCGGCCGGCTCGTCGGCGAGATGGTCGAGCTTGAAGAAGCCGATCATCTGGTTGGCGGCTTCCGTCAGCCCGGCGTCCGAGCGGCCGACCAGGCGCGAGGCCATGTTGCCCTGGTGCTCCTGCCCGGCGAGGATCAGGTTCTCGCGCACCGAGAGCTTTGGAAACACCTGCAGGAGCTGGAAGGTGCGGCTGACCCCGAGCTTGTTGAGCTCGGAGGGTCGCAGGCCCGTGACGAGCTTGCCGTCGAGCTTGACCTCGCCGCCCGATGGTGTGAGCTGGCCGAGGATGCAGTTGAACAGCGTGGACTTGCCGCAGCCGTTCGGGCCGATCAGGCCGAGGATCTCGCCCTCGCGCACGTCGAAAGAGACGCCGTCGACGGCGCTGATGCCGCCGAAATTCTTCTTGATGTTGGTGACTTCCAGGACCGCGCTCATTGCACCGTCTCCAGGCGAGATTTCGCGACGGCGCGCAGCGCAGAAGCCGCCTTGGTGCGCCGCGCGGCCATGGCGCGATCGAGGATTCCGAGAATGCCGGTCGGCGACCAGATCAGCAGCAGCATCACCGCCACCGCGTACAGCATCAGGTAATAGCCTTCGGTGAAGCGCAGCCATTCCGGCAGCAGCACCGCGATCATCGCGCCGAGGAAGGGACCGAAATAGAAGCCGGCGCCGCCGACGATCACCATCATCAACAGGTCGAGCGAGAGCGACAGGTTGAAGGGCACGGGATCGATATATTGCGTCAGCGGCGCATAGAGCGCGCCGGCGACACCGCCCAGCGCCGAGCCGATCGCAAACGCCATCAGCGTGTAGCGCCTTGTGTCGACGCCGAGCGACTGCGCGCGCAGCGGATTTTCGCGCAGCGCCATGAAGGCGCGGCCCCAGGGCGAGCGGATCAGCCACCACACCGCGAGCGACACGATCGCGAGCGAGCCGAGGCAGACATAGTAGAACGGCAGCGGCTTGTTGGTCGCGATCCCGAAGATGTGCGGGCGCGGGATGTTGGAGATGCCGTAGATGCCGCCCGTGAGCCAGCTCTCGTTGCGGAACACCAGGAAGGCGAGGGTGGAGAAGGCCAGCGTGACGAAGGCGAGGTAGTGGTGCTGCACGCGCAGCGCGGGATAGCCGAGCACCCAGCCGACCGCGAAGCTCAAGGCGATCGCGACCACGATCGCGGCCGGCAGCGGCCAGCCATGCGTCGTCATGATCGCGGCGGCATAGGCGCCGATGCCGACGAAGGCGCCCTGCGCCAGCGAGACCTGGCCGGCGTAGCCCAGCGTCAGGTTCAGCCCCATCGCGGCGATGCTCATCACCGCCCACTGGCTCAGGATGAACAGGCCGTAGCGGTTGAAGTTCATGGGGACGACGATCAAAGCAGCGATGACGGCAAGGCCGAGCGCGATCTTCAGGGGTTTGGCGAAGCCGCTCATACCGTGCGCTCCTCGGCGCGGCCGAGCAAGCCCTGCGGCCGGAACAGGATCACGGCGATCAGGAAGATCATCGGCACGGCGGCGCGATACTGGGTCGAGACGTAGGCGGCCGCGAGATTGTCGAGCACGCCGATCAGAAGGCCGCCGGCGATCGCGCCGCGCACCTGGTTGAAGCCGCCGACGATCGCGGCGATGAAGGCGGCCTGGCCGAGCACCTCGCCGGAGGAGAACTTTGCCAGATAGATCGGCGTGATCAGCAGCGAGGCGAGCGCCACCAGGAACGCGTTGATCAGGAAGGTCAGCAGGATCATGCGCTCGACCGGCACGCCGATGATGCGCGCCACCGTCGGGTTTTGGGCCGCCGCCTGCATCTGGTGGCCGAGCGAGGTGCGGTTGAGAAGCGCGGTCAGGCCGAAGACGGCGAGAATGGCGACGACAAGGACGCCGATACTCTGCAGCGAGACGGCATGCCCGAGAATGGAGACGTCGCCGGTCGGCACGATCGACGGGAAGGGCGAGGCCTCGGCGCTGAAGAACTGTTTCACTGCTTCCTTGATGCCGATCGCGAGCGCCATGGTCGCGATCGCCAGGGGCAGCACGCCGTGGCGCATCATCGGGTCGACCAGCAGCAGCTTGAAGGCGAGGCCGAGCAGGATCATCGACAACAGGATGCCGAGGATGATGGCGAGCCAGAACGGCGCGCCCACATGCATCGCCGCCAGCATCAGGAACGCCGGCAGCATCACGAACTCGCCTTGCGCGAAATTGATGGTCTGCGAGGTCTGCCACAGCAGCGTGAAGCCGACCGCGACCAGCGCATAGATCGCGCCAGTGGCGAGTCCAGCGACCAGAAGATCGAACAGATTGGACATTTTCCCCTCTCGTCGCTTCGTCCTCTCCCTCTCCCCGTTCTTACGGGGAGAGGGCAGGGGTGAGGGGCTCTCTCCGCGAGCTCATCTCTCACCGTCTACGCGGAAGCACCCCTCACCCCGACCCTCTCCCCGCGAAGAGCGGGGCGAGGGAGAAGTGCCTCACTTCACCTTCGGCAGCACCTGCTTCACCACCTGCTTGCCTTCGACCACCTCGACCAGGAAGCTCTGGCGATCGATGTCGCCGGTGTCGCTGAAGGTGACGTCCATCAAGATGCCCGGCTCGTCCGCGGCCTTGATGGTCAGGCCGTGCAGCGTGTCGGCAAACTTCTTCGGGTCGACCTTACCCATCTTCTCGGTGGTGGCCTTCACCATGTAGACGGCGAGGTAGCCCTTCAGGCCGTTGTGGTCGGGCACGTAATTGTACTTCTTCGAGAACTTCTCGCGGAACGCCTTGATCAAATCGACCGGCGCATCCGTGGTGAGGCCGACATGGCCGCGTGCGCCGTTGGCGGCATCACCGGCGAGCTCGATCACCTTCTGGCCGATCAGCGTGGTCTCGCCCATCAGCGGTGCGGTGACGCCCTGGCGCTTCAGCTCTTTGAGGATGCGCGCACTCTCTTCTTCATTGAGATAAACGAACACCGCATCGGGATTGGCGGCCTTGATCTTGCCGACGTCGGCGGCGAAATCGGCCTGGCCCGCTTCGGTCGAGAGATCGGCGACCACCTTGGAGCCGAGCCGGTCGAGTTCCTTGACCACGACGTCGCGGCCGCCGCGGCCGAAGTCATTGTTGACCCAGACCACAGCGACCGACTTCGCCTTCATCTCGTCGTGGATGTATTTTGCAACCTTCGGCATCGAGGACTGCTGGCCGAACGAGGTGCGGAACAGGAATTTGTTTCCGGCCTGCGTCAGCTCGGCGGCTTCGCCGCCCATGATCTGCGCGATGCCGGCCTCGGCCGCGAGCGGCGCGGTGACCTTCACCGAGCCGGAATAGCCGGGGCCGAGCAGCACATAGGGCTCGGCATCCAGCGCCTTCTGCACCTGGGCGCGCGCAACGCCGGGATTCGACTGCGAATCGGCGTGGGTGACCTCGAGCTTGCGGCCGAGCACGCCGCCCTTGGCGTTGATCTCCTCGATCGCGAGGTCGATGCCGTTCTTCCAGTTGGTGCCGACGGTGGCGCCGCCGCCCGACAGCTCGGCGACGTCGGCAAGCTTGATCGCCTGTGCGTGGACGCTGGTTGCCGTCGCGAAGGCAAGCAGGGCGCCTGCCAGAATAGTCGATTTCATGGTCTCTCCTCCCATTCTCGTTGATGTTGTCCACGGCCTTGTGTCCGGCCGCTTCCGTTACGCTGCGTGATAGGTCGAACTGCGCGCCGCCATCACCTCGTCGAAAGCCTCTCCCATGACTTCGGTCGATGGGGCAAGGCCGGTGAACAGCTCGAAGGCGTCGGCGGCCTGATAGATCGCAAGCTCCCGCCCGGTCATGATCCGCGCGCCCTTGGCTTGTGCAGCCGCCAGCAGCGGCGTGATCAGCGGCGAGTAGACGGCATCCGCAACCCACATTCTGTCATGCAGCAGCGTGGCCGCAACCGGCATGCCCCGGTTCGGCAGCATGCCGACGGGCGTGCCGTTGACGAGGCCGGTCGCGCCGTGCAGGGCATCCTCGACGCTCGAAGCAACGCGGGCGCCGCCGCGCGGGGCAAGCAGGGAGGCCAGCGCCTCGGCGCGCGCCGGCTCGCTGTCGAAAATACGGATGTCGGTTACTTCCAGAGTCGCCAGCGCAAACGCGATCGCCTTGCCGACGCCGCCTGCGCCGATCACGGCGACGGCGTTGCCGGACGGCGCCAGCAGCGGCGCCACCGCGCGTGCAAAGCCGGTGGTATCGGTGTTGTGGCCGGTCAGCCGGCCGTCCCTGACGACGACGGTATTGACAGCGCCCATCGCGGCGGCGCCGGGCGCCAGCGCGTCGAGCAGCGGGACCACGGCTTCCTTGTAGGGGTAGGTGACATTGACGCCGGCAAAGCCGAGCCGACGCACGCCTTCGAGCATCATGGCGAGCCCGGCCGCATCGGCGCCGGCGACCTCGATGAGCTGGTAATGGCCGCGCAGGCCAAGCGCCTCGGCGGCGCGCTCATGCATGGCGGGGGACGCGGAATGCGCGATCGGCGCGCCGATCAGGCCGGTGAGAAGCTTCTTGCTGGCGGCGTATCCGCGCTTCGGCATGGTGCACTATCGTCTCGTTGGGAGCATCCGGTCCCGGTCATTAGCCGGGAAATCAGCGCAATTCCAAGGGGCTTCCAACTACGACGATAGACTTTCCCCGGCCTAACACAATTACCCATTTATCCAGCAAACCTAACATAATGTTATTTCTTCCGCACCCGTGCCGAAACGGCCTTGCCGGTGTTGCGGGACGGTTCGACCGCGCGCATCTCGGCGCGCAGGGCCTCGATGAAATACTCGACGTGGAGCGACAGCGGCGCGCCGCGCTTGACCGCGATGTAGGTGTCGAACCGCGTCGGCTCGGTGATCTTGAGCAGCTCGATCCCGGGATAGCCGCCATGGGCCACCGTGAACTGGTCGATGATGGCGATCCCGAGCCCTGCCTTCACCAGCGCGCAGACCGTGGTGCCGAAACGCGCGCGGATGGTGATGTTGTAGTCGAGCCGGTTGCGCGCAAAGATCTCGGCCATGATCCGGCCGTAGGGGTCGTTGGGATCGATGCCGATCAGCGGATAGCGGGTGATTTCGGCGGCGGAGACCTGCTTGCGGCCGGCAAGCGCGTGGCCGGGCGGCACGATGCAATAGAGCTCGCCCGAGGCGAGCGGCATGAACTCGAGGCCGGAATGCTCGAGCCGGTAGCTCATCGCCACGCACTCGCCGCGTCCGAGCAGGAGATAGTCGATGGCCTCCTCGATCTTGAGGATGTTGATGTCGATGCCGAGATCCGGATAGCGGCGCCGGACCCGCTCGATCGCGCGCGGCACCATCACCTGCGAGATGCTCGGCACCGAGCCGATGCGCAGCTCCGACAATCCGCCGCGGCCGATCTTGGAGATGATCTCGGAGAGATCGTCGACCTTCTTGTAGACGCCGTTGATCTGCTCGAAGATGTTCTCGGCTTCCGGCGTCGGGAAGTAGCGTCCGTTCTGGCGCTGGAAGAAGCGGATGCCGAGCGAGCGTTCGGTGTACTTGACCAGGCGGCTGATCCCCGGCGCCGACACGTTCAGCAGCTTTGCCGCGCCGCCGATGGTGCCCGTCACCATCACGGCACGGATCACTTCGACCTGGCGCAGCGTCATCATGTCCTGGGCATCCAAAATGAGGATCGTGGCGGCGATCATCTCACGAGAGACGCGAGGTCAGCCAGCGGCAAGTGAGTGGCGATGTGGACGGACGAGGCTGTCACCCTACGCTTCCAGGGGGGCGTCGCATTTGAAGACCGTTCGTCTGCGGCCATCCTTCGAGACGCCCGCCTTTGGCGGGCCCTCAGGATGAGGATGGAGTGTGCGGCAGCAGCTTAATGGGCACCGACGCTTAGCCTCATCCCGAGGAGACCGCGGAGCGGTCGTCTCGAAGGACGAGGCGCGCGCTCAGACGCCGCATATGCGATTGCGCGGCTATCGAGAGGGAGATGGAGGGCGTAGCTCGCCCACCGAGAACAATGATGGAGCAACTTCGCTGTCAGATCGTTCCGACGAGAATCAGCGCATTGGAAGGACTGCATCGTCGCGCGACCTGTCTCGTCGGCGTCGTTTGCTGCGACTGTGCTCAGCTTGCCGGGCCCTCGGGCAAAACGCTGTCCGCGAGTTCCTCGCGCTCGCTTTGCAGCACCTCGCGCGCGAACTCGATGATCTTCTGCTTGTTTGCCGTTTCGCGGACGGCGAAAAACACGCGGTTCAGTTCCAGGCCGAGCACGCTGTTGAGGGCGATGTCCTCGTCTTCCATCGTGGTTTTCCCGCTTCGGACGCCTTCAGGTGTATCTTGGCGTCACATCCTCCACAAGTAGATTAAATCTTCAGAACAGGCGAGGCACCGGGAAAGTACGGAAGCAGCAAATTGAGGCAGCCGCCAAATACATGCTATACCGCACGGCGAGGGTCAGGAAACTTATCGATGTCCGCCGTGGATTATGGCCGGGAGGCGCTCGACTTCATCGAAGGTCTTGGGACCTACCGCAAGATACCAGAGGCGATGGATGCGCTCGAGGTAGCCTTCGGTCGCTTCGGCTTCGAAACCATCATCGTGACGGGACTGCCGAATCCCGACCAGCGGTTTGCGCAGATGGTGCTCGCCAAGCGCTGGCCGGCCGGATGGTTCAGTCTCTACACCCAGAACAACTACGACCGCTTCGACCCGGTGGTGCGGCTGTGCCGGCAATCGGTGAATCCGTTCGAGTGGTCGGAAGCGCCCTATGATGCCGAACTCGAGCCGAACGCAGCCGAGGTGATGAATCGCGCCACCGACTTTCGCATGTCGCGCGGCTTCATCGTTCCGATCCACGGGCTCACCGGCTACGAGGCCGCGGTCTCTCTCGGCGGCGTCCATCTCGACCTCAACGCCCGCAGCAAGCCGGCACTGCATCTGATGGCGATGTATGGCTTCGACCATATTCGCCGTCTGCTCGATCCGGCGCCGTCTCGTTCGGCCCGTCTCACCCCGCGCGAGCGCGAGGTGATCGCCTGGGCTTCGCAGGGCAAGTCGGCCTGGGAAATCGGCGAGATCCTGCACATCACGCAGCGCACCGCGGAAGAACATCTTGCAACCGCCGCGCGCAAACTCGGCGCCGTCAACCGTACGCACGCGGTCGCGCTCGCGATTCGCAACAAGATCATCAGTCCCTAAGCGACATACTGGGAAATTTCCCAATATCGAACCTGCCTCTTTTCGCAGAGGCTTGCCCCCATTGAGGACGGATGGGGGTTTTCATGATTCACACAATTTCCGCGGTAAATCGCCACCTTTACGAAGACGTGCTCGAGCAGCATTTCCGGCTGCGCCACGACATTTTCGTCGAGGAGCGAGGCTGGGAGACGCTTCGCAAGCCGGATGGCCGCGAGATCGATTCCTATGACGACGAGGACACGGTCTATCTGCTCGCGCTGGAGGGGCGCCGCGTCATTGGCGGTCACCGGCTCTATCCGACCACCAAGCCCTCGATGATGAGCGAGGTCTTCCCGCATCTGGCGTCGGTGCGCGGTTGCCCCGCCGATCCGCTGGTCTGGGAATGGTCGCGCTATTTCGTCGTGCGTGATCGCCGTGACGGCGCGCTCAACATGCAACTGATGGCGGCGGTGCAGGAGTTCTGCCTCGGCCAGGGAATCGCACAGGTCAGCGCGATCATGGAAACCTGGTGGTTGCCGCGCTTCCATGAGGCCGGCTTCGTCGTCACTCCGCTTGGCCTGCCGGCCCTGGTGGAGAACGCCTGGACCATGGCGGCCACCATCGACATTCGTCGCGAGACGCTCGATGCCCTGCATGATCGTATCGGCATGGCTTCGGTCGTGCGTGAGGACGGCCCGCATCTGGACGCCGTCGCCCGTGCCAACCTCTGCGGCCACGCTGCCGCGCAACGAAAGAGCGCCTGAGATGTCGAACATGATGCGGGACAGCCAGATCATGGCGCAAACCAAGGACGAGAATCTCGGCTACATGTCCGACATGGCGCTCGAGCTGGCGCAGATGGCGGAAGACTCCGGGCTGGCGACGCTTGCCTATCTGTTCCGGATGGCGGCGCTGGAAGCCTCGACGGCCAACAGCGAGTTCGTCGAACCGGACGGCCTTCCCCAGCAGATGACGTCGCACTAAAGCGCGATGATCGTCATCGCGCTTTAGGTTATTGTTTGAGCATGATCTTTTCGGAAAACCGCTGCACACTTTTCCGGATCATGCTCTAGGCGAATCCTCGCTCACTCCGACGACATTCGCGCCCTCCCCTCGGCCTTCCGGGGGGAGGGCGGTCGTTTGGGTGCGTCAGGTTGCCCCATCTTGCGCGGCAACCTTCTTGCATCGCAACTCTTGGCCGCATCCGTCGGGATGCAACAAAGTGCATCTTTGGCGTCAAATCGCTCTTGCCTCGGAACGATACTGCCATTACCCATTTTTCGGCCTTGAACAGGCAGGGGGAGCTCTTTCACTGATGGCGACCGTGTTCGAACATCGGCGCGACACCGCGTGCGCCTGAAAGAGTTCTGATGCTGCTTGTCGTCGAACAGTTCCTGAACGGATTGCAGTTCGGCCTGCTCCTGTTCCTGCTCGCCGCCGGCCTGACGCTGGTGTTCGGGATCATGGATCTCGTCAACCTCGCGCACGGCTCGCTCTACATGATGGGCGCCTATTTCGCCGCGACCTTCGTGGCCTGGACCGGGAGCTTCCTGCTCGGTGCGCTGATGGCGCTCGGCGCGACGCTCGTGCTCGGCATCGTGCTCGAGATGACGGCGCTGCGGCATCTCTATGGGCGAGACCATCTCGACCACGTGCTCGCGACCTTCGGCCTGATCCTGTTCTTCAACGAAGCGGTGCGGCTGATCTGGGGCCCGGCGGGACTGGCGCTGCCGCTGCCGGCCTGGCTCACCGTGCCGGTGCCGATCCTGCCCGGCATCTATTATCCCGCCTATCGCCTCGCCATCATCGTGGTGGCGCTGCTGGTCGCGCTGCTGCTCTATCTCGGCGTGATGCGCACGCGCATCGGCATGCTGATCCGGGCCGGCGCCTCCAACCGCGAGATGATCGGCGCGCTCGGCATCAACATCAAGCTGCTCTACACGCTGGTGTTCGGTCTGGGGGCCGCGCTCGCCGGCCTTGCCGGCCTGATGCAGGCGCCGATCCTCACCGTGCAGATCGGCATGGGCGAGAACATCCTGATCCTCGCCTTCGTCATCATCGTGATCGGCGGCATCGGCTCGATCCGCGGCGCGTTCCTGGCCGCGATCTTCGTCGGCATGATCGACACGCTCGGCCGCGCCTTCCTGCCCAATCTGCTGCGGCAGGTCCTGAGCGGCGCCGCCGCCTCCACCGCCGCGCCCGCGCTGTCGTCCATGTTGATCTATCTCTTGATGGCGATCGTGCTGGTGGTGCGGCCGGAGGGGCTGTTTCCGGCCAGCCGTCGATGAAGACTTTCACTGTGAGCAAGGTCGTCACGGCCCTGATGCTGGCGGGCCTCGTGCTGCTGCCGCTGTATTCGCATCTGACCGGCAACATCTTCATCCTGACGCTGTTCACCCGCATCGTCATCCTGGCGCTGGCCGCCGCGAGCCTCAACCTCATCATGGGCTATGGCGGCATGACGAGCTTCGGCCACGCCGCCTATCTCGGCATCGGCGGCTACGCCGTCGGCATCCTGGCGCAGGAAGGCGTCGGAAGCGGCTTCATCCAGTTTCCGGTGGCACTGGCGGCGTCCGCGATTTACGCGCTGGTGATCGGCGCGCTCTCGCTCCGCACCCGCGGCGTCTATTTCATCATGATCACACTGGCCTTCGCGCAGATGGCCTATTACGTCGCCTCGGGGCTCGCGCGCTACGGCGGCGATGACGGCCTCACCGTCTACAAGCGCAGCGACTTCTCCGGGCTGGTCAATCTCGGCGACCGCGTGCAGTTCTACTATTTCTGCCTCGCCTGCCTGCTCGGCGTCGTCTTCCTGATCTGGCGCATCGTCAATTCGCGCTTCGGCCTCGTCGTGCAGGGCCTGCGCTCCAACGAGCAGCGCATGCAGGCGATCGGCTTTCCGGCAAAGCGCTATCAGCTCGTCTGCTTCGTCATCTCGGGCACGATGTGCGGCCTCGCCGGCGCGCTGCTCGCCAACAACACCGATTTCGTCAGCCCGGCCGTGATGTACTGGACCCGTTCCGGCGACCTCATGGTGATGGTGATCCTGGGCGGCATGGGCACGCTGTTCGGCCCGGTGATCGGCGCGGTGGTGTTCCTGCTGCTGGAGGAGTTCCTGTCGCAGATCACCGAATACTGGGCGCTGATCATGGGCCCGCTGTTGCTGCTGATCGTGCTGTTCGGCCGCGGCGGCATCATGGGGTCACTGGGAAGGTCTGGCCGTGGCTGAACCCTTGCTCCGCGTCGAAAAGCTGGTGCGCCGCTTCGGCGGCATCATCGCAACCGACAACGTCTCGCTCGACGTCGCGGCCGGCGAGCTGCATGCCATCATCGGCCCGAACGGCGCCGGCAAGACCACGCTGATCAGCCAGCTCACCGGGCATCTCGAGCCGCATTCCGGCAGCGTCTCGCTGGCCGGGCGCGACATCACTTATCTGCCGGCCTATCGCCGCTGTGCGCTTGGCCTTGCCCGCTCGTTCCAGATCACCTCGCTGCTGCTCGACTTCACGGCCGCCGACAATGTCGCGCTGGCGGCGCAGGCGCATGCCGGCACGTCGTTCCGCTTCTTCGCCAATGCGCGCAAGGAGAAGGGCCTGCGCGATGCCGCGCATGCCGCGCTCGACCGCGTCGGCCTTGCCGATCGCGCCGACGTCGTGGTGTCCAGGCTCAGCCATGGCGAGCGCCGCCAGATCGAGCTGGCGGTCGCGCTCGCGAGCAAGCCGAAGCTGCTGTTGCTGGACGAGCCGATGGCCGGTCTCGGCGTCACCGAGTCCCAGCGCATGGTGAAGCTGCTCCAGGAGCTGCGGAAGGAAGTTTCCATCGTGCTGGTCGAGCACGACATGCCGGCGGTGTTCGCACTCGCCGACCGCATCTCGGTGCTGGTCTATGGTCGCGTCATCGCCTCCGGCGACCCCGCCGCGATCCGCCAGAACGAGGACGTCAAGCGCGCCTATCTCGGCGATCAGCATGTGGTGACGCATCATGGCTGACACGCTGCTGGACGTCGACGGCATCGAGACCTGCTACGGCCTGTCCCAGGTGCTGTTCGGCCTGTCGCTGGCGATCAAGCCGGGCGAGATGGTCTCGCTGATGGGCCGCAACGGCATGGGCAAGACCACCACCATCCGCTCCATCATGGGCCTGACGCCGGCGCGTGCAGGCGCGATCCGTTTTGCGGGCGCCGAGGTGCGGCAGCTTCCCTCGTACCGGATCGCGAAACTCGGCGTTGGTCTCGTGCCTGAGGGACGCCAGATCTTCCCGAACCTCACCGTGCGCGAGAACCTGGTCGCGGCCGCCGCCGATCGCTTCGGCAGTCCCAATCCCTGGACGCTGGCCGCGATCTACGTGCTGTTTCCGCGCCTCGCCGAGCGCGCCGCCAACATGGGCAACCAGCTCTCCGGCGGCGAGCAGCAGATGCTCGCGATCGGCCGCGCGCTGATGACCAACCCGAAGCTGCTCATTTTGGATGAAGCGACCGAGGGCCTCGCGCCGCTGATCCGCGAAGAGATCTGGAACTGCCTGTCGCTGCTCAAGAGCCGGGGACAGTCGATCCTGGTCGTCGACAAGAACGTCGATCACCTCGCTCGTATCTGCGATCGCCACTACATCATCGAGCGCGGCAAGACGGTGTGGAGCGGCACCTCCGACGAGCTGATGGCCGAGCCGGATCTCCAGCATAAATATCTGGGAATCTGAAGCGGGCTTGGGCCCGTTCGCAGCATCGTTCGTGCCGATTTCGCCACGCCCGACTCTTCGAGCAAATCCAGATTCGAAATCCTCCAAACTGCGCGCCGAGGTCTTGAGCGCGCAGTGGCCAGCGGTCAAGGTCGCGCGCGTAAGCGGATGCGATGCGGGACTTTTACGATCAGATTGTTGGACGGCCTCAAGACGACATCATCGGTTCCGCACAGCGAGAGGCTTCGACAGCGGCCCAATGGCTGGATTTCCCGGGCTGCGTGTTCGTCAGAGGCGAGTTTCAGGCCGATGCCGACGGGCCTGTAATGGCGTTGCCGGGCCTGTTCATCTCGGTTGCGTTCGACGACGGTGCGGGCCGCGGCGTTCTGACGCGCGCAGCCGGCGGCGAAACGCAGATGACGGCAATTGCCGTGCGCGAAGCCACCGCTGTGGGGCGCTCTGTTCGACGTCATGGGCATTCCGCGATAGGCCTCGCGCTCCCAGAGGCCTCGATCGATGAACTTGGACTCGGGGACGCATTTCGGGCGCTGTTCGAGAGCAACGAGTCGGGCGCGACCGTCGTCTCCCTGAAGGCGTCGCCGCGCATCCAGGCTGTCGCAGCAGAAATGTTCTCGCCGCCGGTCGCCGGAAGCGCCGCGCAGCTGTTGCTGTCGGCCCATGCCGCCGAGATCGTCGTGCACGCCTTGTTCGGCGAACATGGCCGGATTTCGGTCGATCCGACTTCCGATCTCCAGAGGATGCGCCTGCAATCGGTCAAGGAGCGGATCGACGCCGACCTCGCCTATCCCTGGAGCATCGACGAGCTGGCGCGCAATGCCGGGCTGAGCCGCCGGTCCTTCAACCAGAAATTCCAGATGGCGTATGGCGAAAGCGCGATCGACTATTTGAGGGGCCAGCGGCTTGATGCCGCACGTGCCCTTCTGATTCATCAGCGCTTGTCGGTCACCGAGGCGGCCTATCGGGTCGGCTATGCCCACCCGGCAAATTTCGCCACGGCTTTCCGCAGACGCTTCGGCCATTCGCCGAGCCGCTGCCAGTAAACTCGAAAGCCTCAACGTGGAATCAAAGGTGATTTGCGCGCGCGCAAAGGCGGCAGGCGTCCGGATTTGGTTACTCCCCGGCTGTTCGAACATGGAACTCGGGGAAGATGATGAGGCGCAACGACGGGCAGACGCTCGGCTGGGAACGGATGATGAAGGCTGGCCTGGGCGTGGCTGGCTTGGGAGTGGTGCTGCACGTGGCGCCGTCCGCCGCACAGGTCGCCGGGACCAGTTCGGGGGCGACGGCGGGGACATTGCCTCCCGTCACGGTGGAAGCACCGAACCAGGCGCGTCCGCGCGCCCAGTCCGTTCAGCGCGCGTCACAGGCGCAGCGCGGCCGCGTCGCGGCGCAGCGCAATTCCGGGTCCACGCAAGCCAGCAACCCAGGCCTGCGCGAGCCCGGCGCCGCCAGCGGCAACACGTCCAGCGAGAACAGCTATGTTGCGAGCGGCAGTTCCGCGGGCACGAAGACCAACACGCCATTGCTCGAGACGCCGCAGTCGATCTCGGTCGTGACGCGCAAGGAGCTCAACGATCGCGCGGTGCAGACCCTGACCGAGGCAGTCGGCTATGAACCGGGCGTGCGCATCGATGCCTCCGGCTACGATCCGCGCTTCGATGCCATCTCGATCCGCGGCTTCGACATCACCTACAACGGCATCTATCTCGACGGCTTGCGTCTCGTCGGAGCCGGTCTCGGCGTGTTCAAGACCGAGCCCTATGGCGTCGACAGCATCGCCGTGGTCCGCGGGCCGAGCTCGGCACTCTATGGCCTCGGCTCGCCCGGCGGATTGATCGACCTCCAGAGCAAGCTGCCGACCAGCCAGCCGTTTCACGAGGTGCAGACGCTGTTCGGCGACCGCGATCGCGTTCAGGGCAATTTCGATCTTTCGGGGCCGGTCGACGCCAACGGTCAATTTTCCTATCGGTTGACCGGCGTGGTGCGCGACGCGGACGTGTTCGTGCCCGGCGGCAAGGACAATCGCGTCTACGTCGCTCCCGCCGTCACCTGGAAGCCGGATCAGTCGACGACCCTCACGCTTCTCGGCGCCTACCAGAAATCGAAGACGCCGGGCTCAATGTTCACCTATTCATCGGGCACCGGCACCACCACGGACATCTTCACCGGCAGTCCGTCCTACAATTCGCTCGATCAGGAGCAGGGCCGCGTCGGCTATTTGTTCGAGCACGCGTTCAACAACGCCGTGACCGTCCGCCAGAAATTCCGCTACGTCGATCTCGACGCGGTCACCCGCTATGTCGGCTTTCTCGGCGCGCCCGTGGGCAATGTCGTGTCGCGCTATACCGGCTATGTCCACGATACGCTGCAATCGGCCATCATGGACAACCAGGTGGAGGCCAAGCTGGCGACCGGGCCGGTGCAGCACACGCTCCTGGTCGGCACTGACTACACCGCGTCGAAGTTCACCGACAAGCAGGGGTTCGGCTTCGGTGTCTCCGATCTCAATCTGGCCGCGCCGGTCTACGCGCCCGAATCCATTCCCGATCCCACGATCTCGTCCTCGACGGCGCAGCGCCAGACCCAGTCCGGCGTCTATGTTCAGGACCAGGCCAGGCTCGATCACTGGATCCTGACGCTGAGCGGACGCAGCGACTGGGTCCGCACCACCGGTGAGGATCTGTTCGCGTTGACCCGGCAGCAGCAGTCCGATCAGGCCTATAGCGGGCGGGCCGGTCTGACCTATGTGTTCGATTCCGGCGTGGCGCCCTACGTCGCCTATTCGACGTCGTTCTTTCCCAATCTCGGCGTCGATCCCTCGGGCGCCTTCTTCAAGCCGACCACCGGCAAGCAGACCGAGATCGGCGTGAAGTATCAGCCGCCGGGGACGAGGAGCTTCATCACCGCGGCGGTGTTCGACCTGACCCAGGACGGCGGCCTGGTGACGACGGGGACGGGCGTCACGGTCCAGCGCGGCGAGATCCAAAGCCGCGGTTTCGAATTGCAGGGGCTCGCGAGCCTCGGCGGCGGTTTCGACATCACCTCGTCGTACACCTATCTCGACATGGTCACCAAGCAGGCCGGAGACAGCTCGCTGGTCGGCAAGTTTCCGTCAGGCAATCCTCCGCACACCGCAACGCTCTGGGGCAATTATGCCCTGCCGCTGGCCGGCCCGTTCGCGGGACTGAGCGTCGGTGGCGGCATGCGTTACATGTCCTGGAGCTACGGCGACGATGCGAACACCTTCAAGAACAGCTCGGTGACACTGGTCGACGCGGCGCTGAAATATGATTTTGGCCAGGCGGCAAAGGAGCTGAAGGGTCTTCAGTTCCAGGTCAACGCCAAGAACCTGTTCAATCTGCACTACACGACGTGCCAGGTCGGATATTGCTATCGCGGCGCGCCGCTGACCGTCATTGCAACGCTCGGCTATCGCTGGTGAATGTCTTCCCGAGGCGCGGGCTGGCCGAGCAGGCGGTCCGCGCCAATCACCAATAGATCCCGTGGCGGTCCAGCTCGCGGACCACGCGGGTCTCGATCGAAGGTGTGCGGCGCTTCGGCTTGACCGCGGCTTGGGCCGGTGCGGCTGGAGCCGTCGTGGCCGCAGGCGGCGTCGTCCCGTTGGGGGGTAGGGTTGCCGTCTGCGTCGTCGCCGGCTGTGCCGCTGCCGCCGGCTGCGCCGCGGCGCCGGCCGCTGGTGCGGCCGGTTGGTCGGTCGCCTGCTGGCTGGCGTTGGTCGCCGCAAGGCTCAGGCTCCGCGAGCCGGCATGGGCCTGGGTTGCGAGCAGCGCCACCGCGGCGATCAGGATCAGCTTGCGCATGGCCATTCCCGTTGACTGGTCAATTTGGCTTACCCAAATCGCACCTGCCGCTAGCGCGCCAGCCGGTGCGTGCCGATTTCAATCAGGGTGGTCCGGCAGGACAAGCGATAGATCAGGCTGAACAATTGACCCCACATGATCGAACTCCACTGTTGATCACATGCCCTCATCATGGAGGCGCCGTTTTTCAAGGGATTTTCGCGCCGTGAGCAAAGTGGTTTCGTGATCGTGCGCCGGCGTTTCGTCGGAACGGACCGCACGAAGTCTCCTCACGGGGGTGTGAGAGAGGGCGGTACGGAGGTGTGTGATGCGGATCGCCACGATGCCGATTGCAGGTGATTGTTATCAGAGGTAGTAGGATCGGAGTTTTCGCGGAAGATCATTGGGGGATGACCCGCGCCAGCATGATGTCAGGATCGGACGGGAAATCGCATCATCTGCGCTGGAGAGTGGCATTGTTGGCGCTCGTTGCGGTCCCTTTTCTCCCCGAACTGGTCATATTGCTGACCTCCCTGTTCGCCGGACTTTTGGGATGCCGTCCCAGCGGCGACACCGCCTGTCCCTTCGGACCGTCCGCCGCCGAAATCATTCGTCGCGCGCTGGAGGCGGCCTTCCTGGTCGGCTCTCGTTTCGGTGACGGGCTGGCAGCAATCTGGCTGGCATCGTGCTGCTGGCTGATCACGCTGGGATGGCGTCGGCTATGGAGCCGATTGCTGCTGGCATTTGCCGTCAGCCTGACCTGCGCATTCGTTCCCTATTTCGGCCCGATGCTCTCGATCAGCCATCTCGTCAATCCCAAATGCTCCCCGAACGAAGGCAGCGTCGGCGATTGCCTCGTCTATGGCGGTGACGTGGGCGACATCGCCCATGCGGTGGTTCGCCTGGGCTGGAGGATCCTCGAAGGTGCTCCGATCGCGATCGGCATCTTCGTCCTGTACCTGATCATCGCCACAGCCATCGAGCTGCGCGCGAGGAGGTCTGCGGCGCCCCGTCCGTTGCATTGAGGTCAGTGCCGACACCTTCCGCCGGCCGTCCCTCGTTATTGTCAAGAAGGGGCGGGTGTGGTCTCATGCATCCATAGATTGTTATTTATATGTTTGGAGATGTTGCGATGCGGCTCCGTTTTCCAGCATTGCCGATCATTCTCGTGAGCGCGGTCGCGTTCTGGCTTTCCGCCGTTCAGATTGCCGTTGCTCAATCCAATTCCAGCACTGATCCCGACATCCTGGCAGCCTATGTCTACAGATATGCCGACTACTACTTGCCGTATGCCATCCAGGCCTCCACGGCCTACAATCCGGTCGGCACCCTGAACGCCATGCGCGACGCAGGCCTCGGCGGGGAAGTCGATTACGCCGTGCAGAGTGCGATCCCCGCCTCGCAGGAGGACCTCAGAGGGCACGCCCGCAAGATATTCAAGCCATGGCGATATCAATTCGGGAGCGATGCCTATCTGGATTGCATCGAGTGGACCGATGCCTGCAAGGCGGCCTACGAGAAGCGCGGCTGGGATTTCGGCAGCGGTCCGACCTACCAGGTATGGGCGCGAACCCGTACCGCTGCGCGCGGCGCCTGCAGCGAAGTGAGCATTGCCTTTCGGGGCACGATGGGCCTGTCCGGCGGCGACTGGTTCTCGAATTTCAGCCGGTTCGGTTCGCCCTACGACGACTACTACAAGCAATTGCAGCGCAATATCGATACGATCATGAAGCAGATCCAAAGCCTGGATTGCTACAGGCGGGCTGGCAGGAAGCCGCAGATCGTTTCGACGGGGCATTCCCTTGGCGCCGGTCTGGCGCAGTTTGTCGCGCTCGCAACCAAGTCGCGGGGCCCTCGGATCGCCAAGGTGCTTGCATTCGATCCGTCTCCCGTGACTGGTGCACACCTCGTCAACAAAGCGCTTCTGGCCGAGAACGCCCAGGGTCTCGTCATCGATCGTGTCTATGAAAGCGGCGAAGTCCTGTCATATGCCCGCGCGGCCGTTCAGGAATATCCGCGGTCGAGCTCGCGCTGCAATCCGCAGGTGCGGACGGTCGAGGTCAAGGCGGCGCGAGGCTCGGCGGTTGGCTTGCACGGGATGGAGTTGCTTGCGACCAACCTTGCCGATCTCACATACAATGACGGCAATCCGCTGGGTTACCGCGCTCCGGCCACGCAGGTCGGCAATTGCGGCATTATCTATCGACCGGATTCCGACGAGGAGATGATCGCGCGCGACGGAAACCGGCGGTTCGGAGGGCTTGGCCCGGTCTACGCCCGACGTGCGGGCCGGCTCGTCGCCTCCTATCCGGTCAAACCCGCACGGCTTGGCGGAAACGCACGGTCCGGCTCGCACAAGCAGAATGGCGAGTCCAGAGCCGGCGTGACCACGAGCGTAGCCTCCAACGCTTTTGCTCTGGCGACTGGAAGCGCGTTCGGCTCTACGCCGCTGCCTCGCTAGTCGCGGGGCCGCTCGCCGCTCTCAGAACATCTCGAAATATTCGCGATGTTCCCAGTCGGTCACCTCGGCGAGGAAGCGGTCGATCTCGGCGTTCTTGATGTGGGTGTAGTAGTCGACGAACTCGGCGCCGAACTTCTCGCGGAAGAACGGGTCATCCTTCAGCGCGCTGACGGCATCGCGCAGCGATTTCGGCAGCAGCGGCGCCTGGGTCTCGTAGGGCGTGTCCGCGGACGGGCCGGGATCGAGCTTGCGGTCGACGCCGTCGAGGCCCGAGAGGATCTGCGAGGCCATGTAGAGATAGGGATTGGCGGCGGGCTCGCCGATGCGGTTCTCGAGGCGCGTTGAGGCGTCGCCCGCGCTGCCGAGCACGCGGATCATCACGCCGCGATTGTCGCGGCCCCAGATCGCGCGGTCCGGCGCCAGCGAATAGGAGCGGTAGCGCTTGTAGCCGTTGATGGTCGGCGTGGTGAACACGGTGGAGGCGCGGGCGTGGTCGAGCAGGCCGGCGAGATAGGCGCGGCCGAACGCGCTGAGCGGCTCGCCGCCGTCTTTCGCCATGAACAGGTTCTCAGCCGTAGCACGCGAGACGACCGACTGGTGCAGGTGCCAGCCGCTCGCGAACACGTTCGGCAGTTTCGGCCGGCACATGAAGCTGGCGTGATAGCCGTGCCGGCGCGCGATCTGCTTCACGGCCGAGCGGAACAGCACCATGTTGTCGGCGGGCTCGAGCCCCTTCCTCGGTGCGAAGGTGAATTCGCACTGGCTCGGCCCGAACTCGACCTCGACCGAACGCAAGGGCAGTCCGAGCGCGACGATGTCACGGCGCAGGATCTCCAGCACCGGCTCCATCTGATCGAAGCGTTGCTCGGTGAGATATTGATAGCCGTGGCTGAGCAGGCTCACCGACGGCGGCGTACCGGGCTGTCCCGCGTCTTCCGCGCGCATGTGCGGGTCGTCGAGCCTGAAGATGTGGAATTCGACCTCTAGTCCCGCCACGAAGTCATGGCCGCGGCCGGCAAGCTCGTCGAGCACCCTGCGATAGAGCCCGCGCGTTGCGAACGGCACCGGCCGGCCGTCGTTGAAATGGAGATCGCACAGCACCCAGCCGGTGGCCGGCGCCCATGGCAGCACGCGGAACGTGGTGGGATCGGCGACCATCAGCACGTCGGCCGCGCCTTCCATCTCCTTCATGCCGAAGCCGCCGCCCGACGTGAACACCGGGAACACCGTGCGGTGGGAGGTGTCCTTGGCGAGCATGGTGGTGGTGATGGAGCAGCCGCTTTCGAGCGAAGCGAGAGCTTCGGCGGCGATGATGGTCTTGCCGCGCAGGATGCCGTGCTGGTCGGGGAAGGCGAGGCGGATGACCTCGAGGTTCCTTTCCTCGACGATGCGCCGCATGCGCGCCGCCGCGTCCTTCTGCTCATCCGACCACAACGCATGACGCGCGACGAAAGTCACTTTGCTGCTCCTTGCTACCCTGTCATTCCGGGGCTCGCGACGCGAGAACCCGGAATCTCGAGGTTCCGGGTTCGATGCTATCGCATCGCCCGGAACGACGGTGCCTCAAAATCACTCCGCTGCCGTCAGCCGGTGCACGTTGTCGGCGATGTCCTTCGGCACCGGCGCGGTCCAGGGTGCGCCGCGGCGGCGCTTGACGTCGACTTCCATCCAATAGGTTTCCCAGCCACGCGTCGGGCCGATGCCGTCCATGGTCGCCGGTCCCTGGATCGAGCGCGCATTGGCCTCGTCCAGGAACAGCATCGGCTTCTCGCCGCCAGAGACCTTCTCGATCTCCTGCCGCAGCAGGCGGCGGTACTGCACGATCGCCTTGTCGCTCTGGCCGAGGTGCTCCTTGGTCCGATCCTGGATCGCGCCCATCGATTCCACCGCCCACTGGTCGTGGACGTTGATGTCGGTGCCCATGCCGGTATAGGTCGCGGTCTGCTGCTCGTGCGGATCGAAGCCGTAATCGTTGCTGCTGTTCTTGCGCGATTTGTAGTCCGGCAGCTCATAAAGCTCGAGCCGCTGGTCGCGCATCTTCTGCCTGTCGACCGGGTTCGTGTAGCTGGTGAAGATCGCGTACCAGTAGCAGTTCTCGTCGTCGACCGGCACGTGCCACTGCGTGATCGTCATCTCCGTGCTCATGGGGATGACGAAGCCGTGCGGGAAGAGCTGGTTGGTGACGCGCACATGCGTGCGCTCCTCGTCGATCTCACGCAGCGCGATCAGCCGCAGGCCGTATTCGGTGTGCTCGACATTGATGATCGGGCGGTCGTATTCGCGCAGGATCTTCGTCATCGGCAGATCCGAGCCTGCGGAGGCGCCGCGGAACTGCTTGCCATAGGCCGTGGAAGTGTCCTCGTCCTCGAAGAAGCGATGCAGATAGGAGGCGTGTGCCGGATCGATGCCGACTTCGAGCGCTTGCAGCCAGTTACAGGCCATGTGGCCCTTGAAGGCGAACGTATGGGTGCCCGGAGCCACGAAGCAGTCGAGCTCCGGAAAGGCCGGCGGGGCGCCCTCGCCAAGATACGCCCAGAGGATGCCGCTCTTTTCGACCACGGGATAGGAGCGCTGGCGGATGTTCTGGCAGAGCTTTGAGTCCTTCGGCTCGGCCGGCGTCTCGATGCACTGTCCGGTGGCGTCGAACAGCCAGCCGTGGAAGGCGCAGCGCAGCCCGCCATGTTCGAGCCGGCCGAAGGCGAGGTCGGCGCCGCGGTGCGCGCAGTGGCGGTCGATCAGGCCGTAGCGCCCAGTCTCGTCGCGGAACAGCACCAGGTTCTCGCCGAGCAGTTTGACGGGACGGATCGGCCGCGCGCCCGCCAGCTCATCCACCAGCGCCGCCGGCTGCCAATAGCTTCGCATCAGCTTGCCGCAGGGGTCCTTCGGACCGGTGCGGGTGATCAGGTCGTTCTGCTCCTGGCTCATCATGGCGAGTGCATCCTTTGTGGAATGGCGTTTGTTCGCCTATTGAACGAATGGGCGAATTATGACATGCCTTGGGTCGGCAGCAAGCACTATTTTGCAGGATTGTCCCGTCACCATGCCCAAGCTGAAACGGAGCGAGAGCGACGAGCGCGCGACGGATTTCGTCGAGAGCCTCGACCGCGGCCTGCGGCTGCTGCAATGTTTTGGCGCGACGCCGGGCCCGATGACGCTGAGCGATCTCGCCCGCGCCGCCGATCTTCCGCGCGCCACGGCGCGGCGCATCCTGTTCACGCTGCAACACGGCGGCTTCGTCGCCAGCGACGGAAAGCTGTTCACGCTGACGCCGCATGTGCTGACGCTGGCGGCGTCCTATTTGCGCTCCAGCCAGCTCGTCGCGGTGCTTCAGCCCGTGCTCGACCGCGTCGCGACGGCAGCGCAGGAAATCTCCTCGCTCGCCGTGCTTGACGGCGACGACGTCGTGTTCGTCGCCCGCGGCGGACCGTCACGCGTGTTTTCCGGCGGGCTGGAAATCGGCTACCGCCTGCCCGCCTTCTGCACCTCGGTTGGCCGCGCCATGCTCGGTCGGCTCGACGATGCCGAACTAGCTGCGCGCCTGAAGACGATGAAGCGGGACGCGCTGACGCCGCAGACGATGACCGATCCCAAGGCGCTGGCCGCGCGCATCACGGCCGATCGCGCGCAGGGCTATTCGCTGGTCGATCGCGAGGCGGAGCCGCATTTCCGCTCGATCTCGGTTCCCGTCCGCCGTTACGACGGCGTGATCGTCGCCGCCATCAACATGGGCGCCCATGTCGACCGCGTGCCGGTTCGGGAGCTGCTCGACCGCTTCCTGCCACTGCTGCGTGAGGGCGCGGAAGCGGTGCGTTCGCAATTGCTGTAGCGGTGTTGCCGGTAGGGAAAGTGTCGCAGACCCCGGATGTCGCTTCGCTCATCCGGGCTACGGGCCTATAATCGGCTCCAAACAAGACCAAGGGAGCACGCCATGCAACACACCATGGTCCCCAGTGATCGCGTCGAGCACGTCACCGTCTACGGGCGTGACGGCACCAAGCTCGGCACGATCGAGCGATTGATGCTCGACAAGGTGAGCGGAACGGTCGCCTACGCCGTGATCAAGACCGGACGGCTGCTCGGCACCCATCACCATTATCCCGTGCAGTGGAGCTTGCTGAAATATGATCCGGGACGTCAGGCCTTCCAGGTCGATCTGACGCCGGAGCAATTGAGCAGCGGCCCCTGCGAAGCCGATGGCGATGAATTCGACTGGGGCGACCGCTCGCGGCCGTACCAGCATCCGCATTACTGGTCGATCTAAGTCGTGCGGTAGTCTTTGTAGCCCGGATGGAGCGCAGCGAAATCCGGGATCTCACGGCAGGCGAGACCTTCCCGGATTGCGCTACGCTCCATCCGGGCTACGGGCCACTATCTGTTGCGCATCCAGTCGGCGAGGCCGGACAGCGCGCGATCGAGGTCCTGTCGCGCAGCGGCGTTGCTCACCGTTTCCTCCAGCGCACCGCGCATGCAAATCATCCAGGCGTCGCGCTCGGCATCACCGATGGCAAAGCCGATATGCCGCTGGCGCAGCCGCGGATGGCCCTTCTCGACGGAGTAGAGTCGCGGGCCGCCGGTCCATTCGGTGAGATAGCGCTTCAGCACGTCCCCGATTTGCGCGAGGTCGGCTGCATGCATGGCGCGGATGATCTTCGCCTCCGGCAGCGTATCCATGCGCTCGTAGAAGCGATCGACGAGGCGATCGATCGTGGCACTGCCGCCGATCCGCTCGAATATGGAGACTGCGACGTCGCTATCGGTCATCGCTACAGCGCCACGCTGCGCAGCCCGAAGCTGCGAGCCTCGTTCTGCAGCACCGGCCTTACCGCGTCGATGAGACGCGCGGCCGCGGCATCGACGCTGAGGCCCGCCGTATCCACCACCGCCGTCGCGCGCGAATACAGCGGCTCGCGGCTCAGCAGGATGTTGCGCAGCTCCGCCATAGCGGAGCGGTCATCGGCCATCGGGCGCAGATCGCCCTGACGGCGGACACGGGCCATGTGCTCTTCCGGCTCGGCCTTCAGCCAGATCGTGTAGAACGACGACAGGATCTGGTCGAAGGTCAAAGGCTCCGAGACGATGCCGCCGCCGGTCGCCAGCACCATCAGCTCGTTGCGGGCGAGCAGCTGTTGCAGCGCCGCCTGCTCCATGCGGCGAAAGCCTTCCTGGCCGTAGAGCGCGATGATCTCGGCGACCGAGAGCCCGTTCTGCTGCTCGACCTCCTTGTTGAGCTCGACGAAACTCCAGCCGACCTTCTTGGCCAGCATGCGGCCGAGCGTGGATTTGCCGGCGCCGCGCAGGCCGATCAGCGCGATGCCGCAGAATGGCGCACGCCGCGGCGCGGAGGCGCTGCCGCCGGCGAGCAGATCTTTTGCCTGCGCGATTTGCGCTGGTGTGGCCTTGCGCAAGAGATCGCGAAACATCTGCCAGTCCGGCGTCGGGTCCGGCGAGGGGAGCAGATCTTCGAGATGCGCGCCCATCGCGTCGGAGACGCGGCGCAGCAGCACGATGGAGACATTGCCCTTGCCGCTCTCGAGCTGCGCGATGTAGCGCTCCGAAATTCCTGATACCTTGGCGAGCACCTTGCGCGACATGCCGCGCAGCGCGCGCATGGTGCGCACGCGCTGGCCGAGTTGTTCGAGAAATCGGGATTCGGCGTCGGGACTGTCGGTCATGGACTGCAGATCATGGGCCTTCTTTAGCTAATGCCCTGCGGCGCGTTTTAATGAAACATAGTGCCTGATGGCATTGACAGCAAGCCGCCGCAGTGTCTTTCTATGAATTATAATTCTAAATTCTGGGGAGACGTCCGTGAGCGAGGGATCCTACAACGCGGTGACCTGGCTGCTCGACCGTAACGTTGAGGAGGGGCGCGGCAACAAGCTCGTCTTCAACGACACCGTCTCGCGGCTCACCTATGGCGAGCTCCAGCGCGAGACGCGGCGCGCCGCCAACATGCTGCGCCGACTCGGCGTCCGCCGCGAGGAGCGCGTGGCGATGATCATGCTGGATACGGTCGACTTCCCGATCGTATTCCTCGGCGCGATCCGCGCCGGCATCGTGCCGGTGCCGCTCAACACGCTGCTGACCGCGGACCAGTACGCCTACATCCTCGCCGACTGCCGCGCGCGCGTGCTGTTCGTGTCCGAGGCGCTCTATCCCGTCATCAAGGACGTCGTCGGCCGCATGCCCGATCTCGAGCATGTCGTGGTGTCCGGTGCCAAGCAGAATGGCCACAAGCAACTCGCCGAAGAGATCGCCGGCGAGAGCGAGCAGTTCACCAACGCCGCGACGCATCCCGACGAGCCGGCGTTCTGGCTCTATTCGTCGGGCTCGACCGGCATGCCCAAGGGTGTGCGTCATCTGCATTCGAACTTGCAGGCGACCGCCGACACTTATGCGAAGCAGGTGCTCGGCATTCGCGAGAACGACGTCTGCCTCTCCGCGGCAAAGCTGTTCTTCGCCTATGGTCTCGGCAATGCACTGACCTTCCCGATGTCGGTCGGCGCCACCGTCGTGCTGAACAGCGAGCGCCCGACGCCGGCGCGCATGTTCGACCTGATGAATCGCTACAATCCGTCGATCTTCTACGGCGTGCCGACGCTGTTCGCGGCGATGCTCAACGACGAGACGATGAAGAGCGAGCGCGGCGGCAAGTCCTTGCGCATCTGCACTTCGGCCGGCGAGGCGCTCCCGGAATCCGTCGGCAACAGCTGGAAATCGCGCTTCGGTGTCGACATTCTCGATGGCGTCGGCTCGACCGAGCTGTTGCACATCTTCCTGTCGAACGCGCCCGGCGACATCAAATACGGCTCCTCCGGCAAGCCGGTGCCGGGCTATGCGGTGCGGCTCGTCAACGAGGCCGGTCAGGACGTCGCCGACGGCGAGGTCGGCGAGCTGCTGGTCGATGCGCCCTCGGCCGGCGAGGGCTACTGGAACCAGCGCCACAAGAGCCGCCGCACCTTCGAGGGCCCGTGGACCCGCACCGGTGACAAATATATCCGCGACGCCGAGGGCCGTTACACCTTCTGCGGCCGCGCCGACGACATGTTCAAGGTCTCCGGCATCTGGGTCTCGCCGTTCGAGGTCGAGAGCGCGCTGATCACCCACCCCGCCGTGCTCGAAGCCGCCGTCGTGCCCGAGGCCGATCCGGAAGGCTTGCTGAAGCCGAAAGCCTTCGTCGTGCTGCGCCCCGGAGCGACAACGACGGACTTGCAGGAGATGCTGAAGGAGCACGTCAAGCAGAAGATCGGCCCCTGGAAATATCCGCGCTGGATCGACGTGGTGGACTCCTTGCCGAAGACGGCGACGGGAAAGATTCAGCGGTTCAAGTTGCGGGAAGGGGCGAATTAGTCGCTCGTCATTCCGGGGCGCGCGAAGCGCGAACCCGGAATCTCGAGCCGCAAAGACAATCTCGAGATTCCGGATCAGCTCGCGCTGCGAGCTGTCCGGAATGACGGAATGAACGGGAACACAGCATGACCAACCTCACTCCCACCGGATTCCTAACCATCGGCGACGCCCGGCTCGAATACAAATGGCTCGCGCCGCCAAACCCGGACGCACCCACCATCGTCATGCTGCACGAAGGGCTCGGCTCGGTCGGGCAGTGGGGCGATTTTCCGGAAAGACTTCGAGAGGCGACCTCTGCCGGCGTCTTCGTCTATTCGCGCGCGGGCTACGGGCAGTCGAGCAAGGTCGCGCTGCCGCGGCCGCTCGACTACATGCAGCGCGAGGCGCTGGACGTGCTGCCGAAGGTCCTCGATGCGATCGGCTTCAAGCGCGGCCTCCTGCTCGGCCATTCCGACGGCGCCTCGATCGCGACGATCTATGCCGGCACACATCAGGATCATCGCCTCGGCGGCCTCGTGCTGATCGCGCCGCATTTCATCGTCGAGGACATCTCGGTGACATCCATCGCCGCGATCAAGACGGCCTTCGAGACCACGGACCTGAAGACAAAACTCGCGCGCTGGCACAAGGATGTCGACAACGCCTTCTACGGCTGGAACGGCGCCTGGCTCGATCCGGAATTCCGCGACTGGGACATTTCCGAATATCTCGCCTATATCCGCGTTCCCATCATGGTCGTGCAGGGCGAGGGTGACCAATATGGGACGCTGCGCCAGGTCGAAATTGCGCAGGAAGAGTGCTACTGTCCGGTAGATTTGAAGGTTATTTCAGACGCGGGCCATTCCCCGCATCGTGAAGCGCCGGGGGCGACGCTTGACGCGATTGAGCAATTTGCAAAAGCGGCCCTGCGCGACGATCAGGGACTCGGGGTACGCGCCGCATGATGTTGCGGAGGCACACCTTCAATGAGTGTGCCTTCGAACGCGAGCGGGCCGTTGCCGTGGCCGCGATGGGCTTATGTGCCGGGCGAGGCCGGCGCGGTCGATGCCGACTCCAAGACGCTCGACATGGCCAAGGCGCAGGTACCCTCGGCCTTTCGCGGCCATGTCCCGGCGCGCCATCCGGCGCTGCGCTACGGATTCGCGCTCAACGATCGCGGCTATTTCTGGGAATCGCAGGAGGTGCTGGAGGCGGTGTGGGCCGCCGCTCCGCAGGGCGGCCGCGAGCGCATTCTGCTGCGCGCCTGCATCCACATCGCCAACGCGAATCTGCGGCTGCGCATGCAGCGCTCGCACTCGGCCGCGCGGCTGTTCGGCGATGCGCTGGGCGAGCTGCGGGCGCTGAGCGCGCGCAAGGTGGTTGTTGGCGGCGATGGTCTTGTCGAGAGCTTCCCGGTCGCCGCCCTGACGGCGCTGCTCCAGGCAAAGCTCGACCGTCCCCAGCTCTCCAAGGCGGATTGGATCGCCCTCGGGGCGACCGTGCGATCCCAGCCGTCCGCATGAAACAAAGTGCATGCGTCGACGGTTAAGGGCTAGACGCATTCCAAAAGATGCACTATTGTGCATCTAACGCTACGGCGATAATGCATAAACAAGCTTAGGGGTGACCCATGGCCGGGGAAGATCGGCGCCTCGCAGGTGGCGCGACATTCATCGATTTCCAGACCGAACCGTCCCGCTACCGGCACTGGAAGCTCGCGGTCGACGGTGACGTCGCGACGCTGACTATGGACGTCGACGAGAATGGCGGTCTGTTCGAGGGCTACCAGCTCAAGCTCAATTCCTACGATCTCGGCGTCGACATCGAGCTTGCGGATGCGATCCAGCGCCTGCGCTTCGAGCATCCGGACGTGAAGGTCGTGGTGATGCGGTCGGCCAAGAACCGCGTGTTCTGCGCCGGTGCCAACATCCGCATGCTCGCGGGCTCGACCCATGCTCACAAGGTCAATTTCTGCAAGTTCACCAACGAGACCCGCAACGGCATGGAGGACTCCTCGGAGAATTCCGGCCAGCGCTTCATCACCGTAGTCAACGGCTCGGCCGCCGGGGGCGGCTACGAGCTCGCGCTCGCGACCGATCACATCATCCTCGCCGATGACGGCTCGTCCGCCGTGGCCTTGCCCGAGGTGCCGCTGCTCGCGGTGTTGCCCGGCACCGGCGGGTTGACGCGCGTCGTCGACAAGCGAAAAGTGCGCCGCGACCACGCCGATTTCTTCTGCACGATCGAGGAAGGCGTGAAGGGCAAGCGCGCCGTGCAGTGGCGCCTCGTCGACGAGATCGCGCCGAACTCGAAGCTGGAAGGCAAGATCGCCGAGCGCGCCAAGGAGTTCGCAGCCGCCTCGAAGCGCAAGGGCAGCGGCAAGGGCATCGCGCTGACACAGCTCAAGCGCGTCATCGACGAGACCAGCATCCGCTACGGCTTCGTCACGGTCGATATCGATCGCACCGCGCGCATCGCCACCATCTCGATCAAGGCGCCGGAGGCCGCGCCGCCCGCGGACATTGACGGCATGATCGCGCAGGGCGCCACATTCTGGCCGCTCCAGGTCGCGCGCGAGATCGACGATGCCATCCTGCATCTGCGCATCAATGAGCTCGAGATCGCGATGCTGGTGTTCAAGAGCCATGGCGACCGCGCCCATGTGCTCGCCAGCGACGCCTTCCTCGAAGCCAACAAGGCGCACTGGCTGGTCAACGAGATCAGGCACTACTGGAAGCGTGTCCTCAAGCGCATCGACGTCACCTCGCGCACACTGGTGACGCTGGTCGAGCCGGGCTCCTGCTTTGCCGGCACGCTCGCCGAGCTCGTCTTCGCCGCCGACCGCTCCTACATGCTGATCGGCACGCGCCAGGGCGACAACCGTCCGCCGCCGTCGATCGAGTTGTCGGCGATGAATTTCGGCCCCTATCCGATGAGCCATGGCCTGACACGGCTGGAATCGCGCTTCCAGGCCGATCCGTCCGACGTGGAGCGCGCGGAAGCCACGCTGGGCACCGCGCTCGATGCCGAGCAGGCCGAGGAGCTCGGCCTCGTCACCTTCGCGCTCGACGACATCGACTGGGACGACGAGGTCCGCGTCTTCCTCGAGGAACGCGCCAGCTTCTCGCCGGACAGCCTCACCGGCATGGAGGCGAGCCTGCGCTTCGTCGGTCCCGAGACGATGGAATCAAAAATCTTCGCGCGCCTCACCGCCTGGCAGAACTGGATCTTCCAGCGCCCGAACGCGGTCGGCGAGGAAGGCGCGCTGCGCCGCTACGGCAGCGGGCAGAAGCCGAAATTCGATATGACGCGAGTCTAGCGAGTAGGGAGTGGCGAATAGCGAATAGGGGAATTCCATTCGCTACTCGCCATTCGCTATTCGCCCCTTCAAACGAGTCAGTCCCCCATGGGAGATCCACCATGAACATGAACATCATGAACGTCGACTACTCGACCAAGATTCCGAACAACGTGAATCTCGCCGAAGACCGCCAGGTGCTGAAGGCGCTGGAGGGCTGGCATCCCGGCTACATGGACTGGTGGAGCGACATGGGGCCGGAGGGTTTCCAGGAGTCGCTGGTCTATCTGCGCACCGCTTACTCCGTCGATCCGCGCGGCTGGGCCAAGTTCGACTACGTCCGCATGCCCGAATATCGCTGGGGCATCCTGCTGGCGCCGCAGGAAGAAAATCGCGTCGTGCCGTTTGGCGAGCATTATGGCGAGCCGGCCTGGCAGGAAGTCCCGGGCGAACATCGCGCCATGCTGCGCCGCCTGATCGTGATCCAGGGCGACACCGAGCCCGCCTCGGTCGAGCAGCAGCGCCATCTCGGTAAGACCGCGCCCTCGCTCTACGACATGCGCAACCTGTTCCAGGTCAATGTCGAGGAAGGCCGCCATCTCTGGGCAATGGTCTATCTGCTCCAGAAATACTTCGGTCGCGACGGCCGCGAGGAAGCCGATGATCTCTTGCGCCGCCGCTCCGGCGATGCGGACGCCCCGCGCATGCTCGGTGCCTTCAACGAAGCGACGCCGGACTGGCTGTCGTTCTTCATGTTCACCTACTTCACCGACCGCGACGGCAAGATGCAGCTGCACAGCCTCGCGCAGTCGGGCTTCGATCCCTTGTCGCGCACCTGCCGCTTCATGCTGACGGAGGAAGCGCACCACATGTTCGTCGGCGAGACCGGCATCACCCGCGTCGTGCAGCGCACCTGCGATGCGATGCGCGAGGCCGGCATCACCGATCCGACCGACATCGCCAAGGTTCGCGCGCTCGGCGTGATCGACCTGCCGACCATCCAGAAGAAGCTGAACCTGCACTACACGCTGTCGCTCGATCTTTTCGGCTCGGAGGTCTCGACCAACGCGGCCAACGCCTTCAACGCCGGCATCAAGGGCCGCTATCACGAGACCCAGATCGAGGACGATCATCAGCTCAAGAACGCCACCTATCCGGTGCTGAAGTTCATCAACGGCGAGATCAAGCTGGTGGACGAGCCGGCACTGACCGCGCTCAACATGCGCCTGCGCGACGATTACAGCCAGGACTGCGTCAAGGGCATGCTGCGCTGGAACAAGGTGATCTCGACCGCCGGCTACGACTTCAAGCTGACGCTGCCCAACGTCGCCTTCCACCGTCACATCGGCGAGTTCAAGGATATCCATGCCACGCCCGACGGCATCCTGATCGACGAGGCCACCTGGGCCAAGCGCAAGGACGAGTGGCTGCCGTCGACGAGCGACGGCGACTTCATCACCTCCCTGATGCAGCCCGTCACCGAAACCGGCAAGTTCGCCTCCTGGATCTCGCCGCCGAAGGTCGGCATCGACAACAAGCCCGGCGATTTCGAGTACGTGAAGATCGAGTCGTAAAGGAATTGGCGAGTAGTGAATGGCGAGTAGCGAATAGAGCAAGAAGCACTTTTCGCCATTGGCTACTCGCTATTCGCCCTACTCGCTATCCCACCCGCTCCCCTTGATCCCCGGGTTCGCGTAGACGATGCCGCCATCGACCGCGATGGTCGCGCCCACCACGTAATCCCCGGCGCGCGAGGCCAGGTAGATCGCGGCGCCCGCCATGTCCTCGTCGGTGCCGATGCGGCCCGCCGGCACGCGGGTTGCGACCTCGTCGCCATGGTCGCGCGCAGCGCGGTTCATGTCGGACTGGAACGGGCCCGGCGCGATCGCGGTGACCACGACATGGTCGGAGATCAGCTTCACCGCCATGCGGCGCGTCAGATGGATCAGCCCGGCCTTGCTGGCGGCATAGGAATAGGTCTCCATCGGATTGACGAAGATGCCGTCGATCGAGGCGATGTTGATCACCTTCGCCGGCCGCTCCGCGCTTGCGGCCGCGCGCAGCGGCGCGGCGAGCGCCTTGGTCAGGAAGAACGGCGCCTTCACATTCAGATTCATCACCTTGTCCCAGCCGCTCTCCGGAAATTCGTCGAACTCCGCGCCCCAGGCCGCGCCCGCATTGTTGACGAGGATGTCGAGCTTCGGCTCGCGCTTCGTGAACTCGGTTGCGAGCAGCTCAGCGCCGGCAACCGTCGAGATGTCGATCGGCAGCGCGATGCATTCGCCGTCATATTGCGCGGTGAGCTCGCTCGCGGTGGCCTCGCACGGCCCCGCCTTGCGCGCGGTGATGTAGACCTTCGCCGCGCCAGCGCTCAAAAATCCCGCCGCAATCATCTTGCCGATGCCGCGCGAGCCGCCGGTCACGAGCGCAACGCGGCCCTTGAGCGAAAACAGATCGTTGAACATGGTGCCTCCCTTGGTTGGCGTTCGTTGTGGGCGGGGAGGGGTGGCGAGTCAAGGAATGCGCCAAGTGTGGCGCGCCAGCGGTCCAACCCACTCGGTGTCGTCCCCGCGAAGGCGGGGACCCATAACCACAGGAAGAAGTTTGACGAAGACTCGTCGTTCGGTACGTCTACCGATACCGATCGATAGATTCCGCGGTATGGGTCCCCGCGTTCGCGGGGACGACAGCTGAGAATGCGGCCTAAGCCGCCGCGATCCGGCGAAAGCCGTTCCACATCGCGGTCGCAGCGCCCGAGGTCAGCACCGGCAGGATACGCGTGTCCTGATAGTTGCCATTGAGCGAGACGCGCGGCAGCGCGGTCATGTGGACGGCGTTCTCGGCGAACAGCATGCCGGGCCGCGTCGTCACGGCGGTCTTGAAGCCGGCAGACGCAGCCAGCGCGAATTCGCGCTCGCCTGCCGCCTCGCGATCGCCATAGGGATAGGCAAAGTGCTGCACCGTGCGCCCCAGCGCCTGCTCGATCCGCGCGCGGCTCACCGCCATTTCCTGCGCGGCGATCGCCTCGCTCTGCTTGGCGAGATTGCAATGGCTGATGGAGTGCGCGCCGATCGTGACCAGCGGATCGGCGGCCAGCCGCCTCACCTCATCCCAGGACAGGCAGAGGCCGCGGCACAGTGCGGCGATGTCGACGTCATATTGGGCGCAGAGCGCTTCGATCTCGCGCTTGAGGTCGTGCTCGCCCGGCAGCGTGCGCAGCCAGTCGTGCAGGCGGTCGAACGCCGCCTGCTTGGCTGCGGGCGTCGTCGCATCGAGCCGCAGCGCGGCATTGCCGATCTGCACGTCGACCTGCTCCGCCTTGGCGACCACGGCTTCCAGCGCGGTCCACCACAGGCGTCCGATACCCTCGGCGAAATCGCTGGCGACGTAGACGGCCAGAGGCGCGTCAAATTCGCGCAGCACCGGCAGCGCAAATTCCAGATTGTCGCGATAGCCGTCGTCGAGCGTAAAGGCGGCGAAGCGGCGGGCGAACCGGCCCTGCACGAGCCGCTCATGCAATTCGTCCATGCTGACGATGTCGATGTCGCGCGAGCGCAAATGGCTCAGCGTCGCGTGCAGGAAATCGGGGGTGACTTCGAGATGCCGGTTCGGTTGGAACGCGGCCTCGCGCGCCGGCCGGACGTGATGCAGCATGAAAATGGCGCCGACGCCCGACAATAGCGGGCGCAGCAAATGGTGTGCTCCAGTGAAATAGAGCGCGCCCAGCCCAGCGCGAATGACGTTGTTACGGAGTTGTTTCATTGCAGGCTGGCGGACCCCCGGGCATTCCGCCCTCAACTTAGGGTGGGACCCTTGAAGAAAAAGTTATTCCAATTGTCCACGGAGCGCCTTCGGAAGGGCGCCATTTCCGGTTTGACAGCCTGCCAAGGGTTTGTTTTGTCTCCGGTTCCAGAGTTCGGGTCGTCGAATGCAGAAGCTTTTCAGGTGGGCCAGCAAATGGTGGCCGGGGCTGATCCCCCTGGCCGTCATGTGGGGATTTGCGGCCTGGAATAATACCTTGCCGGTCGAGGCGGACCTTTCCGCCCGCAGCTCGGCTGCCCTCAAGGACACCGTCCTGGACAAGACCCGGATCGCGGTCGAGGGCCGCGACGTCCGCCTGGCCGCGGATGCCTTCTCCGAGGAGGGGCGCCGGGACGCGGTGATGGCGGTCGAGACCGTCCCCGGCGTGCGCCTGGTCGACGATCGGACCCGCCTCGTTGCCGACGCCCAACCCTTCGTCTGGAATGCCGAACGTGACGTGGTGCGGGTCACCTTGTCGGGCTCGGCGCCGTTGCCTTCGATGAAGGCACGGCTGACCGAGGCGGCACGCAAGGAAGTCAATGGGGTCGAGGTCGCCGATCAGATGACCCTGGCACGCGGTGCGCCGCCACGGTTCGAGGCGGCCGCGATGCTGCTGCTCGACCAGATCGGCAAGCTCAAGGACGGCAAGATCACGATCACGGACACCAAGGTCAGTCTGTCGGGCATGGCGCGTGAGCTCGGCGGCCGCGAAGCGATCGTGGCCGCGCTGAAGAACCTGCCCGAGGGCTTTTCCGTCGCCGCCAACGACGTCAAGGCGCCGCCCTACATCTTCCAGGCCTACAAGGATCCGGTCGCCGCGACCGTGACGCTGACCGGCTATGTTCCCGACAGCAATGTCCATTCCACCATCGCCACCAGCGCGTCGCGAAAATTCTTCGGCGAGAAGGTCGTCGACAATCTCAAGGCCAGCATCGGTGCCCCCGGCTCCTTCAACGCCGCCGTGGTCGCAGCCCTCGGCGCGCTGTCGCGGTTGTCGACCGGAACGCTCGTCGTCTCCGACCGCGAGGTGAAGCTGTCGGGCGATGCGCTGTACGAAGGTGCCGCCAACGACATCCGCGCAGGGCTCGGCAAGGACTTTCCAAAGAACTGGCAATACAAGCCGGAGATCACGGTGAAACCCGCGGCAGGCCCTGTCGACGGCACCGTGTGCCAGCAATTGTTCTCCGAGCTTCTGACCAAGGGCAAGATCCGCTTTGCGGCGAAGCGCGCCGACATCGATCCGGACTCCGCGGGTATTCTCGATCATCTGATCGAAACGGCGTTGCGGTGCCCCTCGACCAATATCGAAATTGCCGGGCACACCGATGCTGACGGCGAGGACTCGTCCAACCAGGCGCTCTCGGAGAAGCGCGCGCAGGCGGTGATCGACTATCTGGTCAAGGCCGGCCTGCCCGCCAGCCGCTTCACGGCGGTGGGCTATGGCAGCACGCAGCCCGTCGCCGGCAACGACACCGACGACGGCAAGGCGCAGAACCGCCGCATCGAATTTCTGGTGAGGTGACGATGCCCTATCTCGTCTCGTTCCATCTGGGTTGGCTGATCGGCTCGCTGCTGCTGGGCTTTTGCATGGGCTGGATCTCGGTGGTCCAGCGCGGCAACGGCACCTCGAAGGTAACCGCGCGGTGGCTCGCCGCGCTCGTCGCGGGTCTGGTCGCGGCCTCGTTCGCACATGTGGTTCCCGGCCGTTTCGGCTACTGGCTCGACCTCGGCCTGATCATGTTCGCCTGCTACCTCGTCGGCTGCACCATCGGCGCCTGGCTGCGCGACCGGGTGGTCGCGCGGAGCATGCCGCCGGCTTGAGGCATCGGATTGCCCCGAGGAGGGCGTTCCTCGACATCGCGACAAGAGCTTGATCGGCAGCCGGATTGCCAGAGGACAAGGCGCGCTTGACAATAATACGTACGTACGTATTATTGCGCGCATGCCAAAGCCCTCGCTCAAAGACGCGATCCTCGACGCCGGCCTGAAGGTCATGTTTCGCACCGGCTATCACGGCACCAGCGTGCGCGACGTCACCGCCGCCGCGGGCGCGCCGCAGGGGTCCTTCACTAACCATTTCCGCTCGAAGGAGGCGTTCGCCTACGAGGTGCTCGACCGCTACTTCGACGTCACAAGGGGATTGGTCGCGGAGGCGCTCGAGGACAATTCGCTGACGCCGCGTGCGCGGCTGCGGCGTTACCTCGACATCATCACCGGCCGGCTTCAGGCTGACGGTTACGGCCGCGGCTGCCTGATCGGCGATCTCAGCCTGGAGGCGGCTGGCAGCAGCGAGCTGCTGCGCACGCGCCTCGCCGAGATCTTTGCCGAATGGCGCCTGCCGTTCGCGGCCTGCATCGCCGAGGCGCAGACCCGCGGCGAGGTCGCCGCCGATTTCGCGTCCGAGGAGCTTGCCGACTTCCTGCTCGCGTCCTGGCAGGGCGCGATCCTGCGCATGAAGGTCGATCGCAATCCCAGCGCGCTCGAACGTTTCAAGACCATCGCCTTCCAAACCGTGTTCAAGGAGCCGACATGAGCCAGCAAGCCGAGATCGAGAGCCGCAGCACGTCCGTCCTGGGAACGACCATGGCCTGGCGCCGGACCGGCGCGCAGGACGCGCCAGTCGCACTGTTCCTGCACGGCAATCCCACCTCGTCGCACATCTGGCGCAACATCCTGCCGCTGGTGTCGCCGGTCGCGCATTGCATTGCGCCCGATCTGATCGGCTTCGGCCGATCCGGCAAGCCCGGCATCGCCTACCGCTTCTTCGATCACGTCCGCCATCTCGATGCGTTGATCGACCAGCTCGGCATCTCCTCGGCCTATCTCGTCGCGCAGGACTGGGGCACGGCGCTGGCGTTTCATCTCGCCGCGCGCCGTCCGGACTTCGTGAAGGGGCTTGCCTTCATGGAGTTCATCCGGCCGATGCCCACCTGGCAGGATTTTCATCACACCGAGGTCGCGGAGGAGCAGGATCACGCCGAGGCGGCGAGGGCGGTATTCCGCAAATTCAGGACGGCGGGCGAGGGCGAGGCCATGATCCTCGAGGCGAATGCGTTCGTCGAACGCGTGCTTCCCGGCGGCATCGTGCGCAAGCTGAGCGACGAAGAGATGGCACCCTATCGCGCGCCGTTCCCGACGCCCGAGAGCCGGCGCCCCGTTCTGGCCTTTCCCCGCGAGTTGCCGATCGCCGGCGAGCCCGCCGATGTCTACGAGGCGCTCGAGGCCGCCCATGCGGCGCTCGGGGCATCGTCCTATCCCAAGCTGCTGTTCACCGGCGAGCCGGGCGCGCTCGTGTCCCCCGAATTCGCCGAGCGGTTCGCTGCCTCGCTGAGGCACTGCGCACTGGTCCGTCTCGGATCGGGACTCCACTTCCTCCAGGAAGATCACCCCGAGGCGATCGGCCGATCCGTCGCCGGATGGATCGCGGGCATCGAGGCGATGCGCCCGCAGCTTGCGGCCTGAGCGAGGCCCGCCGATGACGATTGTCTGGACCGACAGTCTCGCAGACGTCGACTGGGACGAGCTTTCCGCGCTCTACCGCATCGCACCGCTCGGCAACAAGGCGCCGGCCGATCTCGCGCTGGTATTCGGCAACAGCATGTTTCGCGCCTTCGCCCATGACGCCGGCCGCCTCGTCGGTGCCGGGCGCGCGTTGGCCGACGGCCGCGACTGCGCCTATCTCTGTGATGTCGCGGTGCACCCGGACTGCCAGGGGCGGGGCCTTGGCCGCGAAATCATCGGCAGGCTGCTGGCGCACTGCCGCGGCCACCGCAAGATCATTCTCTATGCCGTGCCCGGCAAGGAGGGCTTCTACGAGCGTCTCGGCTTCCGCCGGATGACGACGGCCATGGCGATTTTCGACGACCAGGCCGGTGCCTACAGCCGCGGCTATTTGACCGCGCCCTGAAGCATCCGCGTGCCGTGTCCTTTCGGCACATCAGAAATCCGTGACCGATGCTTCGATTGCCCCCTCTTTCAACAGGCAGGCGCGCCCCATAGATTGACGTCGGCTTAAGGCGTGACGGAACATTGCGCGGTTGAAATCATCAAAACTTCACGGCGACTGCGCAGGATTGCCATGGAGATTCGCATCGAGCCTTGCCGACGAAAGCGCCAAACCGTGCATCCTGAACCCGCAACCCTGCCTAAAATATTGAAGGCACGTGTTTTTGTTCGAATTGGCGAATTCCACTCCGCCCGAAAACGCGCTAGTGGAGGGGCGGGGGGCATGCGCGATACCGGAGCCGGCGGCAAGGGTTCGTTGACTGCCTGTGCGTTGTCCGCCTGTTCGCCGGCCACCCCGGCCGCTGAAGCGTTGTTCGAGGTCTAGATGCTGGAAGCCATACGCAGGGCGATGTCGTTTCTGCGCCAGAAGCAAATCCTGCATAAGCTTGGAGTTGTGATCAGCGTCGCGGTCATCGGCATCGCTTGCTATGTGCTCTACCACATGCTGCGAGGCATCGACTTCAACGAGGTCCTCGAAGCGATCAAGAGCACCGAGCCGAGCCAGATTGCGATGGCGGCGCTGTTCGTGGCCGCGGGCTATTTCACCCTGACCTTCTACGATCTGTTCGCCGTCCGGGCGATCGGCCACGCCCACGTGCCCTACCGGATCAACGCGCTCGCCGCCTTCACCAGCTACTCGATCGGCCACAATGTCGGCGCCAGCGTCTTCACCGGCGGCGCGGTGCGCTACCGCATCTATTCGGCCTATGGCCTCAACGCGATCGACGTCGCCAAGATCTGCTTCCTCGCCGGCCTGACCTTCTGGCTCGGCAATGCCGCGGTGCTGGGCCTCGGCATCGCCTACCATCCGGAGGCGGCCGCCTCGATCGACCAGCTTCCGCCCTGGCTGAACCGGACCCTGGCGCTGATGATCATCATGGCGCTCATTGGCTATGTGGTCTGGGTCTGGACCCAGCCGCGGGTGGTCGGCCGCGGACCCTGGTCCGTGGTGTTGCCGGGCGGCCCGCTGACGCTGCTCCAGATCATGATCGGCATCGTCGATCTCGGCTTCTGCGCGCTCGCCATGTACGTGCTGGTTCCGGACGAGCCCAATCTCGGCTTCGTCGTGGTCGCGGTGATCTTCGTCTCGGCGACGCTGCTGGGCTTTGCCAGCCATTCGCCCGGCGGCCTCGGGGTGTTCGACGCCGCCATGCTGGTCGGCCTCTGGCAAATGGACCGGGAGGAGCTTCTCGGCGGCATGCTCCTGTTCCGCGTCCTCTATTATCTGTCCCCCTTCGTCATATCTGTAATCTTGCTGACGTTTCGCGAAGTTATAATCGGCGCTCGATCGAAGCGTCTGCAGCAGGCGGCGCTCAAGCTCGATCCCGGCCCGGCGCGTGAAGCCGCCTATGTGAGAGAGCGCAGCGACAGCGGCGCCTGACTGGCGCAAGCCCTTAGGAGAAGCCCTCCCCGATGGCGATCGACGCTCCATCGTCTTCCAACGCCCAGCCCTGGTCCGACCGGTTGCGGCACTCGACCGTCATCCTGATCGCCGCGGCGCTGGCGCTGTCGGTGGTGGTGTCGCTCGGCGAATTGTCGGTGATGCGGGCGGCGGCCGTGTTTCTCTGCATCGCAGCCGCAGCGCTGATCCCCTGGCGGCTGCACGATCCCGCCGCTTCGCGCGACGACACCCGCCGCATCAACCCGGTCGAGAGCGCGGCGGTGGCCGCGGTCGTCGCCGGCATGCCGGATCCCGCCGTGCTGCTCGACCGTGCCGGCCGCGTCATCCATCTCAATGCCGCCGCCGCCCAGCTTGCACCGGCGCTGCGCAAGAACGAGCTCGCCCAGTTCGCGCTGCGCTCGCCGGAGATCATCACGGCGCTGCGCGAGGCGATCGCGACCACCGAACCGCGGCGCGCGACCTATCTCGATCATGTCCCGGTCGATCGCTGGATGGAGCTGATCATCACGCCGGTGCCGGTGCCCACCGCCTTCGGCGGCGCCGACAAATGCATGCTGATGACCTTCCACGACCAGACGCCGCTGCGCCGGGTCGAGGAAATGCGGGCCGACTTCGTCGCCAATGCCAGCCATGAGCTGCGCACGCCGCTGGCCGCGCTGTCGGGCTTCATCGACACGCTCCAGGGCCAGGCCAAGGACGATCCCAAGGCGCGCGAGCGCTTCCTCGGCATCATGCACAACCAGGCCACCCGAATGGCGCGCCTGATCGACGATTTGCTGTCGCTGTCGCGGGTCGAGCTGTCGGCCCATGTGCGGCCCGATACCCTGGTCGACCTGCTGCCGATCATCCTCCAGGTCGCCGATGGGCTCGAGCCGCTGGCGCGGGAACGCCAGGTGGATGTCGAAACCCATCTGCCGGAGGCGCCGGTGATGATCGCCGGCGACCGCGAGGAGCTGTTGCGCCTGTTCGAGAACCTGATCGAGAACGCGCTCAAATACGGCGCCTCGGGCGGGCGCGTCATCGTGTCGCTGACCTCAAGCGCGGTCACTGACGGAACTCAGGAAATTCGGGTCATGGTCCGCGATTTCGGCCCGGGCATCGCGCCCGAGCACCTGCCGCGGCTGACCGAGCGGTTCTATCGTGTGGACGTCGGCGACAGCCGATCGCAGGGTGGAACCGGGCTCGGATTATCGCTGGTGAAACATATTCTTAACCGTCATCGCGGCCGGCTTTTGATTGAAAGCGTGCCCAGACAGGGTGCCACCTTCACCGCCTGTTTTCCCCAAGCTAAGACTTTAGTCTCAGGCTGAAAACGTAGTGATTTCAGTCCTTTAAGGCAGTCATCCGACTGTCACGAAACCTTCGTAAAAGCACAGCCGACCGCTCCTAAAGGGGCGGCACGGGGAGCGCGATCGGGCGCGGAAGGCGCTTCGCTCCCCTGGTATGGAGACCAGCATGAATTTCATCAAAACTATCGTCGCTGCTGGCTTGGTCGCCGCATCGACGTCGGCCTTCGCTGCCGATATCACGGGTGCCGGTGCGACGTTCCCGTTCCCGATCTATTCCAAGTGGGCTGACGCCTACAAGAAGGAGACCGGCAACGGTCTGAACTACCAGTCGATCGGCTCCGGCGGCGGCATCAAGCAGATCCAGGCCAAGACCGTGACCTTCGGCGCCAGCGACGCGCCGCTCAAGGCCGAGCAGCTCGAGAAGGACGGTCTCGTCCAGTGGCCGATGGTGATGGGCGCCATCGTTCCCGTCGTCAACATCGAGGGCGTGAAGCCCGGCGAGATGGTGTTCGACGGCGAGACGCTGGCGGCCGTCTATCTCGGCAAGATCACCAAGTGGGACGACG
This sequence comes from Bradyrhizobium cajani, assembly GCF_009759665.1. Classification (GTDB taxonomy): domain Bacteria; phylum Pseudomonadota; class Alphaproteobacteria; order Rhizobiales; family Xanthobacteraceae; genus Bradyrhizobium; species Bradyrhizobium cajani. The sequence continues at coordinate 124,750 of NZ_WQNE01000013.1, read as the reverse complement.
CTGCGATCAAGAAGCTCAATCCGAACGTGAAGTTGCCCTCGGAAGCGATCACCGTGGTCCGCCGTTCGGACGGCTCGGGCACCACCTTCAACTTCACCAACTACCTCTCCAAGGCCAGCGCGGACTGGAAGAGCAAGGTCGGTGAGGGCACGGCCGTCGAGTGGCCGGTCGGCGTCGGCGCCAAGGGCAACGAAGGCGTGTCGGGCAACATCGGCCAGACCAAGAACTCGATCGGCTATGTCGAGTATGCCTATGCCAAGCAGAACAAGCTGACCTACACCGGCCTCGTCAACAAGGCGGGCAAGCCGGTGCAGCCGACCGTCGAGGCTTTCCAGGCGGCCGCTTCCAACGCCGACTGGGCCAAGGCTCCCGGCTACTACGTCATCCTGACCGACCAGCCCGGCGACAAGTCCTGGCCGATCACGGCGGCGACCTTCATCCTGATGCACAAGGATCCGGCTGATAAGGCGGCGTCGAAGGAAGCCCTCAAGTTCTTCACCTGGGCGTTCAAGAACGGCGCGAAGGCGGCCGAGGAGCTCGACTACATCCCGATGCCCGAGAGCGTCGTGAAGCTGATCGAGAAGACCTGGTCTGCCGACATCAAGAGCTAAGCTCTTCTAGTTCCGGAAAGGCGGTGCGGCATCGAAGTCGCGCCGCCGTTCCGGGGCTCTCACGAACGATCGTCCTCCGGGCCGGCGTCGCATGGCGAGCCATCCGGGGCGCGGACAGTGATTAAAAAAACGTATCAGTAAGTACAGGGGATCGGCGTGGCAGAGATGGCTGTCGAGAGCAACGTAGTTGATGCCGCCGGACCGTATGATCGCGCCAAGGCGTTGAGCGCGTTCAAGCTCGGTGACCTCACCTTTTACTGGATCACGCGCCTCAGCGCGATCTCCGTGCTGCTGATCCTCGGCGGCATCATCATCTCGCTGATCGTCGGGGCCTTCCCGGCGATGAAGGAATACGGCCTGTCGTTCCTGTGGACGCAGCGCTGGGCGCCGTCGGCAGATCCCCCCGTGCTCGGCGCGCTCGGGCCGATGTATGGCACGCTCGTCACCTCCTTCATCGCGATGCTGATCGCCATTCCGGTCGGTCTTGGCATTGCCATCTTCCTGACCGAGCTCTGCCCGCAATGGCTGCGCCGCCCGATCGGCATGGCGGTCGAACTGCTCGCCGGCATCCCTTCGATCATTTACGGCATGTGGGGCTTCTTCGTGCTGGGCCCGTTCCTGGCCAACACGTTCCAGCCCTTCATGATCAGGATCTTCGATGGCGTCCCCGTGCTGGGCGCGATCTTCGCGGGTCCCCCGTCCTATCTCAGCCTGTTCAACGCCGCGCTGATTCTCGCGATCATGGTGCTGCCCTTCATCACCTCGATCTCGGTCGACGTGTTCAAGACGGTGCCGCCGGTGCTGAAGGAAGCCGCCTACGGCGTCGGCTGCACCACCTGGGAAGTCGTCCGCAGCGTGGTGATCCCCTACACCCGCGTCGGCATCATCGGCGGCGTCATGCTGGCGCTGGGCCGTGCGCTCGGCGAGACCATGGCGGTGACCTTCATCATCGGCAACTCGTTCCGCATTTCCTCGTCGATCTTCGCGCCGGGCACCACGATCTCGGCGGCGATCGCATCCGAGTTCGCCGAGAGCGACGGCCTGCATCAGTCCGGCCTGATCCTGCTCGGCCTGCTCTTGTTCGTGCTGACGTTCTTCGTGCTCGCGGCCGCGCGACTGATGCTGCTGCGTCTCGAAAAGAAGGCGGGGAAGTAACATGAACCCGATCTACGTACGCCGCCGCCGCACCGACATCGTCATCCGCGGGCTCTGCTTCGGCGCCGCCGCCTTCGGCGTCACCTGGCTCGCGCTGATCCTGGTCACGCTGCTCTACAACGGTCTGACGGGTCTGAACCTCCAGATCTTCACCGAGAACACGCCGCCGCCGGGCTCGACCGAAGGCGGCCTGCTCAACGCCATCGTCGGCTCGCTGATCATGACCGTGCTCGGCGTCGGCATCGGCGCGCCGCTCGGCCTGTTCGCCGGCACCTACCTCGCCGAGTACGGCCGCAACGACAAGCTGACCTCGGTGATCCGCTTCATCAACGACATCCTGCTCTCGGCACCCTCGATCATCATCGGCCTGTTCATCTACGGCGCGGTGGTGGTGCCGATGCGCGGCTTCTCGGCGATCGCGGGCGCCCTTGCGCTCGCCGTCATCGTGATCCCGGTGGTGCTGCGCACGACCGAGGACATGCTGCTGCTGGTGCCGAACGCGCTGCGTGAGGCGGCCTCGGCGCTCGGCCTGCCGCGCTCGCTGGTGATCAAGCGCATCGCCTATCGCGCCGCGCGCTCCGGCCTCATCACCGGCGTCCTGCTCGCCACCGCCCGCGTCGCCGGCGAGACCGCACCGCTGCTCTTCACCGCGCTGTCGAACCAGTTCTTCAGCCTGAGCCTGAACAAGACGATGGCGAACCTGCCGGTCACCATCAACAACTTCGTGCAGAGCCCCTATGCCTACTGGAAGCAGCTCGCCTGGAGCGGCGCGCTGCTGATCACGATCACCGTGCTTGCCCTGAACATTGGCGCGCGCATCCTTGGCGCCGAGAGGACTGCAAAATGACCGATCTTTCCGTATCCGTGAGTGCCAACGGCCATCTGGCCTCGCAGCAGCCGCTGCCGGAAGCGCCCGCCAAGGTGACGGTGCGCAACCTCAACTTCTATTACGGCGAGCACCACGCGCTGAAGAACATCAACCTGACGCTCGGTACCAACCGCGTCACGGCGTTCATCGGCCCGTCGGGCTGCGGCAAGTCGACCCTGCTGCGCATCTTCAACCGGATGTACGATCTCTATCCGGGCCAGCGCGTCACCGGTCAGCTCATGCTCGACCAGACCAACATCCTCGACCCCAAGCTGGACCTCAACCTGCTGCGCGCTCGCGTCGGCATGGTGTTCCAGAAGCCGACGCCATTCCCGATGACGATCTACGAGAACATCGCCTTCGGCATCCGCCTCTACGAGAAGATCTCGAAGTCCGAGATGGACGACCGCGTCGAGAAGGCGCTGCGCGGCGGCGCGCTGTGGAACGAGGTCAAGGACAAGCTCAACGCCTCGGGCCTGTCGCTCTCCGGCGGACAGCAGCAGCGCCTCTGCATCGCCCGCACCGTGGCGGTGCGGCCTGAAGTGATCCTGTTCGACGAGCCCTGCTCGGCGCTCGATCCGATCTCGACCGCCAAGGTCGAGGAGCTGATCCAGGAACTGTCCGAGAACTACACGATCGCGATCGTGACCCACAACATGCAGCAGGCGGCGCGCGTATCCGACAAGACCGCCTTCATGTATCTTGGCGAGTTGATCGAGTTCGACGACACCAGCAAGATCTTCACGTCGCCGACCGATCGGCGGACGCAGGATTACATCACCGGCCGGTTCGGCTGAGGAGACGGCACATGGGTTCTGAACATACCGCAAAGGCTTTCGACACCGACCTCCAGGAGCTCACCCGCCTGGTCGCCGAGATGGGCGGAATCGCCGAGCGCATGATCGTCGATTCCGTCGATGCGCTGATCCGCCGCGACGTCGCGCTCGGCCAGCGCGTCGTCGCCACCGACGCCGAGCTCGACGCGCTCCAGAAGAAGATCGAGGAGCGCGCCGTGCTCACCATCGCGCGCCGCCAGCCGATGGCGGTCGATCTGCGCGAGATCGTCGGCGCCATGCGCGTCGCCACCGATCTCGAGCGCATCGGCGACCTCGCCAAGAACATGGGCAAGCGCGTCGCGGCGCTGGAGACGGACTTCCATCCGCTCAAGCTGTTCCGCGGCCTCGAGCACATGACCGACCTCGTGCAGCAGCAGGTCAAGTCGGTGCTGGATGCATATGCCGCGCATGACCTGCCGGCGGCGATGACGGTGTGGAAGGGCGACGAGGAAGTCGACGCCATCTGCACCTCGCTGTTCCGCGAGCTCCTCACCTACATGATGGAGGATCCACGCAACATCTCGTTCTGCATCCACCTGATGTTCTGCGCCAAGAACATCGAGCGCATCGGCGATCACGCCACCAATGTCGCCGAGACCGTGTTCTACATGATCGAGGGACAGGCGATCACCGACAAGCGGCCGAAGGGCGATATGACGACCTTCGCCACCACGGTCCCGAATACCTGATTTCCTTAAGGAGCGACGACCCGATGGGCGCACGCATTATGGTGGTTGAGGACGAGGAAGCCCTGACCGAGCTTCTTCGCTACAACCTCGAAGGCGACGGCTATGACGTCGAGACGGTGATGCGCGGCGACGACGCCGACACCCGCCTCAAGGAGCACATTCCCGACCTGATCGTGCTCGACTGGATGCTGCCGGGACTGTCCGGCATCGAGCTGTGCCGGCGGCTGCGCACCCGCCCCGAGACCAAGCAGCTCCCGATCATCATGCTCACCGCGCGCGGCGAGGAGAGCGAGCGGGTGCGCGGGCTTGCGACCGGCGCCGACGACTACATCGTCAAGCCGTTCTCGGTGCCGGAGCTGCTGGCGCGCGTGAAGGGACTCTTGCGGCGCGCCAGCCCCGAGCGGCTCGCCACCGTGCTCGCCTATGGCGACATCGAGCTCGACCGCGAGAAGCGCCGCGTGGCGCGCTCGGGCCGGCCGATCGATCTCGGCCCGACCGAATATCGCCTCTTGGAGTTCTTCCTGGAGCATCCCGGCCGCGTGTTCTCGCGCGAGCAGCTGCTCGACAGCGTCTGGGGCCGCGACATCTACATCGACGAGCGCACCGTCGACGTCCATATCGGCCGCCTGCGCAAGCTGCTCAATCTCGGCCGCGAGCAGGACCCGATCCGCACCGTCCGCGGCGCCGGCTACGCGCTCGACGATCGTTTCGCGAAGGCTGAGCAGACGTAAGGTTTGCGAGCTGATTTAGCGATCTGCCGCTACAACCTCCGATGTCGTCCCTGCGAACGCAGGGACCCATACCCACAGGGAGTGGTTTGGCGAAGACTCGGAGTGACCTTGTCGCGCAACAACTGCGCGTTGGGATTATGGGTCCCTGCGTTCGCAGGGACGACATCCGATTTGTTGAGGCTACTTTGCGCGACCACAGGCCGCGCGCGCTGATAACCTCACCGCGTGCTCGGCTTCGCCGGCGCGCGCCTGCGATCCGCCGCCGGCTGATACGCCACGCGCGAGTGCTGGGCGCAATAGGGCAGGCCGGAGAGCGCCTTGCCGCCGCAGAAGAAGAAATCCGGGCTCGAGGGATCGCCGACCGGCCAGTGGCAGGTCGCCTCGTTCAGCTCCAGCAGCGACAGCCGCTGGCTCATCGGCACCACGTTGTCGTAGGTGACCGGATCGGGCTCCACCTCGACCTCGAAGGCCTGCGCCAGCGCGGTGTTGCCGCGCGAGATCGGACGGCTCACCCGCATCATGTGCTGCGCGGGGCGCGCCTTGCGCGGCCGCGGAGCAGCGGATGAGGGGCTCTTGGCGCGGCCGGACAGGCCGAGCCTGTGAACCTTGCCGATCACGGCATTGCGGGTCACATTGCCGAGCTCGGCCGCGATCTGGCTGGCAGAAAGTCCTGCCTCCCAGAGCTTTTTCAGCTGCTCGACGCGATCGTCGGACCAGGTCAAAACCGTCATTGCACCCTTTCCTTCGCCGGCGCCTGCCATTCTGGGGCCGCACAGCGAATGCCTAAGCCTCGAAAAACCCGTGCCGCCAGAATCCCTTAAGGCTCGCCGGGCGCATCAAGAAACGCCCGAACGTTACGCCGGTACATGAGGACTTAGAGGATCAGAACTGCTGCACGAGATGTCGTATCTGACAAGCCAAACGCTACAATATGGCGTGACTCGCGCGCAAGAGTCCGCCGACTCGCTTCCACATGTTCCGTGGCGAAAACCCGGCAAAATCGCCACCGCAAGACTACGGATTCGGCGTTTCGCGAGGCTTTCGGGGCGGCATTGACACCGGTTTTGCCAGGCATAAGATAGTGGCGCGTGCCGCCCTTAAAAGGCGGCACGTTTCGTTTTCCGGGCCGGTCGATGGTGCGTTGCGCAATGCACGCTCACGCCGTCCGCAACATCAAGTGATCGTCATGACCAACAGCGCTGCGCCGCATTTGCTCCCCGTTTTCGCCAGGGCCGACATCGGCTTCGAGCGCGGTGAAGGCTGCTGGCTGATCGCGACCAATGGCGAGCGCTATCTCGATTTCACCTCGGGCGTGGCAGTGAATGCGCTCGGTCATGCTCATCCGGCGCTGGTCAAGGCGTTGCAGGAGCAGGCCACGAAACTCTGGCACATGTCGAACCTGTTCCAGAGCCCGGACGGCGAGCGTCTCGCCGCGCGTCTGTGCAGTGAAAGCTTCGCGGACTTCGTGTTCTTCTGCAATTCCGGCGCCGAAGCGCTGGAATGCGTGATCAAGGTCGTGCGCCGCTATCACGCCGTGAAGGGCCACCCCGACCGCTATCGCATGATCACCTTCGACGGCGCCTTCCATGGCCGCACGCTGGCGACGCTCGCCGCGACGGGCTCGGCAAAATATCTCGAAGGCTTCGGCCCGCCGATGGACGGCTTTGACCAGGTGCCGCATGGCGACCTCGAGGCCGTGAAGAAGGCGATCGGCCCGCAGACCGCCGGCATCCTGATCGAGCCGATCCAGGGCGAGGGCGGTGTGCGTTCGGCGACGCCGGCCTTCCTCAAGGCGCTCCGCCAGCTCTGCGACGAGAAGGGCCTGCTGCTCGCGTTCGACGAGGTGCAGACCGGCATGGGCCGCACCGGCGATCTGTTCGCCCATCGCCGCATGGGCGTCACGCCCGACGTGATGTCGCTGGCGAAGGCGCTCGGCGGCGGCTTCCCGATCGGCGCCTGCCTTGCCACCGCGGAAGCGGCTTCCGGCATGACGCCCGGCTCGCACGGCTCGACCTTCGGCGGCAATCCGCTCGCGATCTCCGCAGCGAACGCCGTGCTCGACGTCATGCTCAAGCCCGGCTTCTTCGATCACGTGCAGAAGATGTCGCTGCTGCTCAAGCAGAAGCTCGCCTCCGTGATCGATCGTCACCCCGACGTCGTCAGCGAAGTCCGCGGCGAGGGTCTTTTGATCGGCATCAAGGCGGTCGTGCCTTCGGGTGATCTCGTTGCCGCCTTGCGCAACGAAAAGCTGCTCACGGTCGGCGCCGGCGACAACGTCGTGCGCTTCCTGCCGCCTCTGATCGTCACCGAAGCCGAGATCGAGGACAGTGTCGGGCGGCTCGAGCGCGCCTGCTCCGCGATCTCGTCCAGTCAGACCAAGCGGGCGGCAAGCTGATGAGCAAGTCCCCCAAGCACTTCCTCGATATCAACGAGCTGCCGCTGCCGGAGCTCAAGCGCATGCTCGCCGCCTCCTCCGCGATGAAGGCGAAGCAGAAGGCGCATCAGCCGGAGCGGCCGCTCGAAGGCAAGACGCTGGCGATGATCTTCGAGCGTCCCTCGACCCGCACCCGCGTGTCCTTCGACGTCGCCATGCGCCAGCTCGGCGGCGAGCCCATCATGCTCACCGGTGCCGAGATGCAGCTCGGTCGCGGCGAGACCATCGCCGACACCGCGCGCGTGCTGTCGCGCTATGTCGACGCCATCATGATCCGCATCCTCAACCACGAGGCCCTGCTGGAGCTTGCGGCCTATGCGACCGTGCCGGTCATCAACGGCCTGACGCGACGCTCGCATCCCTGCCAGGTGATGGCCGACCTGATGACCTACGAGGAGCATCGCGGCCCGATCGAGGGCAAGACGGTGGCCTGGACCGGCGACGACAACAACGTGCTGGCGTCCTGGGCCCACGCTGCGGAGCGCTTCAAGTTCCAGCTCAACGTCGCAACGCCCCCGGAGCTCGCGCCGAAGAAGGTGATGCGCGACTGGATCAAGGCGACGAACGCCCCGATCGTGCTCGGCACCGATCCCGAGGCCGCCGTGAAGGGCGCCGACTGCGTCGTCACCGACACCTGGGTGTCGATGGGCGACAAGGAAGGCGAGCACCGTCACAACGTGCTCAAGCCTTACCAGGTCAATGCCAAGCTGATGTCGCTGGCCAAGCCCGACGCGCTGTTCATGCACTGCCTGCCGGCCCATCGCGGCGAGGAGGTCACCGACGAGGTGATCGACGGCCCGCAATCGGTTGTGTTCGACGAGGCCGAAAACCGCCTGCACGCGCAGAAGGGGATTCTGGCCTGGTGCTTCGACGCGGTGAAGTAACGCAGCGTGAGAGTGTGTGGCCGCGCTGGCGGCCCCATCCTCCGCCGTCGTCCCGGACAAGCGCAAGCGCAGATCCGGGACCCATCACCACAGGACGTTGTTTGGCGAGGACTCGGAGTTACCATCTCGCGTTATGACGTAATTCCGTGGTTATGGGTCCCGGGTTCGCGCTTCGCGCGCCCCGGGACGACATCGAATTTGCGTTATCGTGTGCGATCATCACTGCATCCGGAACACACAGCCCCGCGCCCCTTCCATTTCACCACCTCCGACCCCAAATAGAGCGCCATGGTTTTTCAATCTCCTGACATGAAAACCGGGCCCGAAGGCCCGGTTCGCGCGCCATCAGCAGTTCCGATCGATGACGCCGTGCTGCCCTACGAGGTCGATGCGCTCGACGTGCGCGGCCGCCTGGTGCGGCTCGGGCCCGCGCTCGACGACATCCTGACCAAGCACGACTATCCTGCGCCGGTCGGCAAGCTGCTCGGTGAGGCCATCCTGCTAACGACGCTGCTTGGCACCGCGCTGAAATTCGAAGGCCGCTTCATCCTCCAGGCCCAGACCGACGGGCCGGTGTCGTTCCTGGTCGTCGACTACATGGCGCCGGATCGTCTGCGCGCCTACGCGCGCTTTGATGCTGCGCGTCTGGGTGAAGCCAAGGATTCCGGCGCGCTGCTCGGCCGCGGTCATCTCGCCATGACCATCGACCAGGGCCCCGACATGAGCCGTTACCAGGGTCTGGTCGCGCTCGACGGCGGCAGCCTGGAAGATGCCGCCCACGAATATTTCCTGCGTTCCGAGCAGATCCCGACCCGCGTCCGCCTCGCCGTCGGCGAGGAGTGGCGTTCGAGCGACGGCGGCAAGCACCGCTGGCGTGCCGGCGGCATGCTGATGCAGTTCCTGCCGAAAGCGCCGGAGCGCGCGCGTCAGGCCGACCTGCATCCGGGCGATGCGCCCGACGGCACGCAGGTGCACAGCGTGGCCGAGGACGATGCCTGGGTCGAGGCGCGTTCGCTGATCGAAACCATCGAAGACGTCGAGCTGATCGATCCCGAGCTCTCCGGCGAGCGGCTGCTGTTCCGCCTGTTCAACGAGCGCGGCGTGCGCGTGTTCAATCCGCAGATCCTGAAGGCGCAGTGCTCCTGCTCGCGCGATGCGGTCGCGTCCATGCTCAAGAGCTTCTCGCCGGACGACCGCGCCGCCATGGTCAAGGACGACAAGGTCGTCGTCACCTGCGAGTTCTGTAGCTCGGTCTACCAGTTCACCCCGCACGAGGCGGGCGTGGAGAACGCGTAGGCGCCGGCCTAGTAGCCGTAGCCCGGATGGGAAGCCAACGGGTCGGCGCGAAGCGCCGCCCGATGACCGGCTCCGCGCAACCCAGGAGCGCTCGCTCGGCATCGGCACTTTCCCGGATTACGCTTCCGCTCCATCCGGGCTACGCGTGCTTCGTCATTGCGAGCGCAGCGAAGCAATCCAGCATGGCGCCGCGGAACGATTCTGGATTGCTTCGCTGCGCTCGCAATGACGAAGTTGGAAGGTGCGTGCCAAGCCCTCGGCTATCGTAGGGTGGGCAAAGCGAAGCGTGCCCACCATCTTGTGCGCGGCGACCGGAATGGTGGGCACGGCGCTTTGCGCGCCCACCCTGCGGCACTCGTCTCGCCCCTAGTTCAGCACCCGCTTGTTGTCCGGGCTGTCCAGCGAGAACGTCGGCACGTCGATCTCGAAGCGCTCGCCGCTCTCGCTGACCATCTGGTAGCGGCCGGTCATGAAGCCGGATGCGGTCGAGAGCGGCACGCCGGAGGTGTATTCGAAACGCTCGCCGGGGGCCAGAATCGGCTGCTCGCCGACCACGCCCTCGCCCTTCACCTCCTGCTGGCGGCCGGAGGCGTCGGTGATGATCCAGTGCCGCGTCTTGAGCTGCACGGTCTCCTCGCCCGAATTGGTGATGACGATGGTGTAGGACCAGAAATAGCGGGAGCGGTCGGCCGACGACTGTTCCGGAACAAAGTTCGGCTCGACGGTCACTTCGATCTGGCGGGTCACGGCGCGGTACATGGCTGCCATCATACCGAAATCCGCCCCCGGAACCAAACGCCGGAGGCGGCTTTTGGTGACATCGTCCCGCCAGAATTGGCGGGGAAGTACACCCCCAGGGAAGACACCCTTATGTGATCCGGTCGCTTTGCGAGACGATGACTGGACCGGTAAACTCCATTGAACGTCGCGATTTGTGTGAGGGTTTCGGGCCCCGATGACCATTGCCGACCAAGTGACGGGATCGACGATCGCGGACGCCGCGGGCGCCAAGCCGCGTGCCGCCGCGTCGGCCATCACGCTGCCCGCCATCGGCGAGCGCGAACTCCGGCTCGACCTGTTCCGCGGGCTGGCGCTGTGGCTGATCTTCATCGATCACCTGCCGACGAGCCTGCTGACCTGGTTCACGATCCGCAATTATGGCTTCAGCGACGCCACCGAGATCTTCATCTTCATCTCCGGCTACACCGCCGCCTTCGTCTACGGCCGGGCGATGCTGGAGAGCGGATTCGTCATCGCCACCGCGCGCATCCTGCGCCGGGTCTGGCAGATCTACGTCGCGCACGTCTTCCTGTTCACGATCTTCCTTGCCGAAATCTCCTATGTGGCGACCAGCTTCGAGAACCCGCTCTACACCGAAGAGATGGGCATCATGGATTTCCTCAAGCAGCCCGACGTCACCATCGTGCAGGCGCTGCTGTTGCGCTTCCGTCCCGTCAACATGGACGTGCTGCCGCTCTACATCGTGCTGATGCTGGCGCTGCCGCTGATCCTGTGGTCGATGAAGTGGAAGCCCGACGTCACCCTCGGCCTCTCCGTCGCGCTCTACGTGGTGACCTGGGAGTACGATCTCTACTTCTCCGCCTATCCGAACGGCTTCTGGGCGTTCAACCCGCTGGCCTGGCAATTGCTTTTCGTCTTCGGTGCATGGTGTGCGCTCGGAGGTGCGCGACGCATGTCGCGCATTCTGGCCTCGCCCGTGACGATGTGGATCGCGGTCGCCTATCTCGTCGCGGCGTTCTACGTGACGCTGACCTGGTACGTGCCGCAGCTCGGTCACCTCATGCCGAAGCGCATCGAGCAGTGGATGTATCCGATCGACAAGACCGATCTCGACGTGCTGCGTTTCACGCATTTCGTGGCATTGGCCGCGCTCACCGTGCGCTTCCTGCCGCGCGACTGGCCGGGCCTGAGGTCGCGCTGGCTAAGGCCGCTGATCCTGTGCGGTCAGCATTCGCTGGAAATATTCTGCCTCGGCGTCTTCCTGGCTTTCGCCGGCCATTTCATCCTGGCCGAAGTCTCCGGCGGCCCGGCCATGCATGCGCTGATTAGTCTCTCCGGAATCTTGATCATGTGGGGCGTGGCCTGGGTGATTTCGTGGTACAAACGCGTAGCTGACAAGAGCGGTGCGAAAACCAAAAACGCCGTCGGCAACGCCGATCTGGCGGGAGGGGGCTGATGAAGGCTAGGGTTCTCCTGAGCCTGATCCTGCTATGCGGTGGCCTCGCCGCGCCCTCGGCGCGCGCGGATGATGCTGCGTCTGCCGCTCCGGCGGCGCCCGCAGCCTGCGAATTGCCGTCCTATCTGCTCACCAGCGAAAGCCAGCTTCCCAGGGTCGCCGATGCCGTGAAGGCCGGCAAACCGCTCGAAATCCTGGTCGTCGGCAGCCGCTCGACCACCATTCCGGCCTCGGAGAACAGCTCGTATCCGGCGCGGATGGAGGCGGTCTTGAAGGACAAGCTGCCGCCGCCGGAGGTGGTGCACGTCTCCGTAGAAATACAGAGCAAGAAAACGGCCGAGGAAACGGCCTCCACCTTCGTTAAGCTGATGGAAGCAAAAAGGCCTACTTTGGTCATCTGGCAGACCGGGACCGTGGATGCTATCCGATCCATCGATCCTGATGAGTTTCGCGGCGCCGTCACCGAAGGTGTTGCTGCGTTGCAAAGTGCGGGAGCTGACGTCGTCTTGATGAATTTGCAGTACAGCCCGCGCACAGAAACGATGATTTCGGCGCAGCCTTTTCTCGATAATATGCGTGTGGTGGCGCAGGAGCACGACATCCCGCTGTTCGATCGTTTCGCGATCATGCGGCAGTGGAACGATCAGGGGCAGTTCGACCTGTTCAGCCCGTCCCGCGGGCCTGAACTGGCGAAACAGGTTCATGATTGCCTTGGCCGGGCGTTGGCACAGTTCGTGATCGACGCCGCCCATCTGGGGCCGGCCCAGCAGCAAAATTGAGGTCTAGCGTTAATGAGTTCTCTCCGCCCTTTTTGCCTGACGGCATGGCTGGCAGCGTCCGCAGCGGCGCTGCTGGTACTGACGCCCGCTTCGCCGTCGCGCGCGCAGGTGCAGGCTGCACAGACGACGCCCGCTCCGCAGCAGAGCGCTAATCCCGCTCCCGCATCACCGTCGCAGACCACGGTCGCCGCCACCAGCCAGCCGCCCGCCGAGCAGCGCGGCATCACCGCGCGCGCCATCGACAAGGTGAAGCAGGTTGCGAAATCCGCCGGCGACATCTTCAGCCGCGTACCATGCCTTGCCCCGAAGGGCGGCGCGAAGGCGATGGGCTCGCTGCCGCATGTCGCAAGCAAGCTCGTCGCCGGCCAGCCCGTCGTCATCGTCGCGTTCGGCTCGTCGTCGACCGCGGGCTATGGCGCGAGCTCGCCCGAGTTCAACTATCCGAACCGTCTTGCCGCACAGCTGCGCCGGCAATATCCGACCGCCGACATCACCGTCATTAACGCCGGCGTCGGTGGCGAGGACGCACCCGAGATGATGAAGCGCCTCCAGACGCAGGTGATCGACGTGCATCCGGATATGGTGATCTGGCAGGTCGGCACCAACGCCGTGCTCCGCAACCTCGATCCCGGCGATACCGCAAAACTGGTCGAGGACGGCATCTCGCGCATCCAGGCCGCCGGCGGTGCCGACATCGTGCTGGTCGATCCGCAATATTCGCCGGCCGTCAACCAGCGCAAGGAGAGCGCTGGCAAGATGGTGAAGCTGCTCGGCAAGGTCGCCGAGCTGCGTCACGTCGGCATCTTCCCGCGCTTCGAGGTGATGCGCGACTGGCACGAGAATCAATCGATCCCGGTCGAGAGCTTCGTCATCGCCGACGGCCTGCACATGAACGACTGGGGCTATGCCTGCTTCGCCCAGCTCCTCGGCGACGACATCATCCGCTCCGTCGGCCAGATCAAGCTCGGTGTGAACGTGCCGGCGGACGTGCGGACGTACCGGCCGATGTGAGGTGGAGCGAATGGTGAGTGGCGAATAGCGAATGGAATCTGATCCATTCGCTACTCCCTATTCGCCATTCACCCTTCACGCCTTCTCCAGCGCGGCCGTCAGATCCTCGATCAGATCATCCGCATGCTCCAGCCCTGTCGAGAAGCGGATGAAGCCCTCGCTGATGCCGAGCGCGGCGCGGTCTTCCGGCTTCAGACGCTGATGCGTCGTGGTCGCCGGGTGCGTGACGAGGCTCTTGGCGTCGCCGAGATTGTTCGAGATCTTCGCAAGCTTCAATGCGTTGAGCACGCGGAACGCCGCGGCCTTGCCGCCCTTGACCTCGAAGCCGACCAGCGTCGAGCCGCCGCGCATCTGCTTCTTCACCAGCGCCGCCTGCGGATGATCGGCGCGGCCGGGATAGACCAGGCGAGAGATCTTCGGATGGCTGGCCAAGACCTCGGCGATGTGGGCCGCGGTGTCGGTCTGCGCCCGCACGCGTACGCCCAGCGTCTCCAGGCCCTTGAGCAGGACCCACGCGTTGAACGGCGAGATCGACGGACCGGTCTGGCGCATGAAATTGTGGATGTGCTCGGCGATGAAGGCTTCCGAGGAGAGGATGATGCCGCCGAGGCAGCGGCCCTGGCCGTCGATATGCTTGGTCGCCGAATAGACCACGACGTCGGCGCCGAGCGCGAGCGGGCTTTGCCAGATCGGGGTCGCGAACACGTTGTCGACGACGAGCCGCGCGCCGCCCTTGTGCGCGATCTCGGCGATGCCGGGGATGTCGAGCACGTCGAGCGTCGGATTGGTCGGGCTCTCCAGGAAGAATGTCTTGGTGTTCGGCCTCAAGGCGCGCTGCCATTGGTCGAGATCGAGCCCGTCGACCAGCGTGGTCTCGATGCCGTAGCGCGGCAACAGATCCTGAATGACGTAGAGGCACGAGCCGAACAGCGCCCGCGAGGCCACCACGTGATCGCCGGCCTTCAGCGGCGCCAGGATCGCGGTCGTCACCGCGGCCATGCCGGTTGCCGCCGAGCGGGCGGCTTCGGCGCCCTCGAGCTCGATCATGCGGCGCTCGAACATCGCGATGGTGGGGTTGGAGTAGCGCGAATAGATGAAGCCGGGGTCCTCGCCCTTGAACCGCGCCTCGCACTCCTCGGCGCTGTTGTAGACATAGCCCTGGGTCAGGAACAGCGCCTCCGACGTCTCGCCATATTGCGAGCGCAGGGTGCCGGAATGGACCAGGCGGGTTTCGGGGCGGTAAGGGGCAGGCGACTTCGACATAGATACCTCCGACATGACCGTTGACGCGAAAACGGTCACAAAAAAACCGGCCTGGATAACTCCACGGGCCGGGATCACAGAGGTCCCCGGCCTGTTTAGCGACTTATTTAACGTGGCTGCAAGCCGGCCGGCTCAAATCACCACGGGATAAGTGATGCTCATATTCCGCAATGCCCTTTCCGTCAAGGCGTCCATCGGATAGCCGTAAAAGGCTAGTATTTCCCGTATGTCCGGATGTATTTGAGCCCTGATGAGGACCCCCGGTTGACGTTCACGGTCGCCGCCGACGCCAATGGTATCCTGCCCGACCGCATGATCGCGGCGATGGCGGAGGCGGGGCTGATCTTGCCCGCATACGACTTCGTCGAAAGCCAGATCCAGCCGGCGAGCCTCGATTTGCGCCTCGGCGACATCGCCTATCGGGTCCGCGCCAGCTTCCTGCCGGGGCCTGGCGCCACCGTGGCCGAGCGCATCGACGAGTTGAAGCTGCACGAGTTCAGCCTCGCCGACGGCGCGGTGCTGGAGACCAACTGCGTCTATATCGTGCCGCTGCTGGAAAGCCTCGCGCTGCCGCCGGAGATCGTCGCGGCCGCGAACCCGAAGAGCTCGACCGGTCGGCTCGACGTCTTCACCCGCGTGATCGCCGACGGCACCCGCCGCTTCGACATGATCGGCGCCGGCTATCACGGCCCGCTCTATGCCGAGATCAGCCCGAAGACGTTTCCGGTGCTGGTGCGCGAAGGCTCGCGCCTGTCGCAGGTGCGCTTCCGCACCGGCGACGCCATTCTCAATGCCGACGAGCTCGACAGCTTGCATGCCGCCGAGCGCCTCGTCGACATCGACGATGCCGATCTGTCCGGCGGCGTCGCCGTCTCCGTCGATCTGTCCGGCGAAAAGGCAAACGGCTTCGTTGGCTACCGCGCCAAGCGCCACACCGGCGTCGTCGACGTTGACCGCCGCTCCGGCTATGCGGTCGAGGATTTCTGGGAGCCGATCTCGGCCCGTCCGGACGGCAGCCTGATCCTCGATCCCGGCGAGTTCTACATCCTCGCCTCGAAAGAGGCGGTGCAGGTGCCGCCCGACTACGCCGCGGAGATGGTGCCGTTCGATCCCTTGGTCGGCGAATTCCGCGTGCACTATGCCGGATTCTTCGATCCCGGCTTCGGCTATGCCGGCGCCGGCGGGCAAGGCGCGCGCGCCGTGCTGGAGGTGCGTTCGCGCGAGGTGCCGTTCATCCTCGAGCACGGCCAGATCGTCGGCCGCCTGGTCTACGAGAAGATGCTCGCGCGCCCCGACGCCATGTACGGCCAGCGCATCGGGTCGAACTACCAGGCGCAGGGCCTGAAGCTGAGCAAGCATTTTCGGGTGTAGCGAGATCCCGCAGCCCGGATGGAGCGAAGCGCAATCCGGGACACTCTCACTTGTGGCACGATCCCGGATTGCGCTGCGCTCCATCCGGGCTACATTTCGTCCGAGGTGACGACATGAGTGATGCATCCCAACTCGACACAAACATCCTCGAAGATGTCGCTGACGCACTGATCTATTCCGATCGCTCCGGCACGATCGTGCGCTGGAATCGCGCTTCGAGCGCCCTGTTCGGCTTCTCCGCGGACGAAGCGCTTGGCCAGAACCTCGACCTGATCATTCCCGAACATCTGCGCGCCGCACACTGGAAGGGCTTCGAGGCCGCGCTTGCGAGCGGAACGATGAAGCTGGCGGGGCGGCCGACGCTGACGCGCGCGCTGCACAAGAGCGGGCGCAAGCTCTACATCGAGATGACCTTCGCGCTGGTGCGGGACGCCGGCGGTGCCGTGCAAGGATCGGTCGCGGTGGCGCGCGACGTGACGGAACGCGTCGAGCGCGAGCGCGCGGCCAAGGCGGCGCAAAATTCGTGATGCGGAATTGGCGGGCCGCCGTGCAGGGCGGCCTGCATGCGCGTCATGTTGCCTGTCGCCGGAGCCAGTGACACACTCGATCAAAACAATGATCGGGAGCGAACATGACCGCCGCATCAGAGCCCGCGCAGCAAGCCCAATGGAAGCGCTGGCGCGCGGTCGCCGACCTCTACCACGCCTACTTCACCGGCCTCATCCTCACCGTCGTCACGCGGCGCGGCACAGCCGATGCGGCGGAGTTCGTCTTCCGCGTGTTTCGCCGCCAGCAGCAGGAGCGCTTCCTGCCGGGGCTGGAAAAGCTCGGCCTCAGCCATCTGCCGCCGGCGGTCGCCGCCGCGCAATATCATTATCTCTCCAACTGGATCGGCGGCGTGCATGTCGAATACATGTATGAGAGCGACGTAAAAGCCTGGATCCGCTATCCGCCGCCGCGCTGGATCTGGAAGGGCACGGCGATCTGCGGCGTGCCGGGCGAGGTTTCGCGGGCGATGCTGCGCGGCTGGCACGCCAACAACGGCGTCGCGCTCGGCGATCTCCGCCTCGGCTTCGTCTGCACCAAGCAGAGCGTCGACGGCCAGGACGGGCTTGAAGGCTACTATCATCAATACGATCATCCGCTAGAGCCGGATCAGCGCCTCGTCTTCGCGCGGCATCTGGAGGCACCGCTGTTCGACGCGAAGACGGCGCCTGCTCTTCCTGTCGCAAGCTGGCCAAAACCGCGGCTGGAAAAGGCATACCGCAACTACGCGATGGAATATGTGCGCACGGCTGCGCCCGTGATGGTGCAATTGTTCGGTCCGGAGGACGCCGGCTACCTGCTGCACCTCACGGGCAAGCTGATCGGGATGCAATACTTTGACGAAGTCGCAGCGGCGCTGTCGACGAGCCGCGGCGGTGCGAGCGAGTTTGCATCGTTCCTGAGCGCGCTGTTCGCGGCGCAGGATGATGTGGCCGAGACGGCGCGATCCGAAGGCAGCTTCGAAATCCGCCAGCAGAGCTGGAAGCTGATGGATGACGTCGCCGATTATCACCGCGTCTGCGCCAAGGTGCTGGAGGGATTGTTCGAGGGCCTCGCTGCAGGATGTGGCCGGCACATCGGCGTGCACATGCGCCCGGCCAAAGGCGGCCGGCCGCCGCTGGTGTGGGCGATCGAATAGATCACGTTGTCACCGCGCACGTCGCCTCTCCCCGCCTGCGGCAGGGCAATCGCATATGGCATTTTGCACGACCTGAGCGCGCGCCTCGTCCTTCGAGACGACCGCTTCGCGGTCTCCTCAGGATGAGGCTAAGCAGCATCGGTGCTCGTTGAAACTACAGCCGCGCACTCAATCCTCATCCTGAGGGCCCGCCAACGGCGGGCGTCTCGAAGGATGGCCACAGGCGAAATCGCTCCCATATGCGATCCGGGTGAGGGGAGCCTCCACGAGTCCAACTGTCACCGTGATAGCGAAAGCAGCCCCTCACCCCAGCCCTCTCCCCGTAAGAACGGGGAGAGGGAGAAGGGAGATCCGCAATTCCACCTGTTGAAATGCGCTGCCGCAGGGCACGCCTGCGCCCGGCGCAGGAGGAAACGCGGCGCCGCGTGCTAACAAGCCCTCGCCGCGCCTTTCGCGCGAAGAAATCGATTGGCACACCTAATCATTGCCGCGCCGCAAATGGCGCTTGTGCCCGGGAGAGGAAATGTCCGACATCGCCGAAGTCCCGGTCGATGAACAGGAGCGTCCGCTGCCGTCGCCTCCGCAGCCGGAAAAAAGCGCGCTGACCGATGGCCCGATCCTGCGCACGCTGCTCAGCCTCGCCTGGCCGAATGTGATCGGGTTGTCGGCCGGCACCTGCGTGGTGATCGCGGAGACCTCCTATATCGGTCGGCTCGGCGTCGAGTCGCTGGCGGCGATGGCGCTGGTGTTCCCTTGCGTGATCCTGATGATGACGATGTCCGGCGGCGCCATGGGCGGCGCGGTGGCCTCGGCCATCGCACGCGCGCTCGGCGCAGGCGACCGCGAGCGCGCCGGTACGCTTGCCGCACATGCGCTGCTGATTGGCATCAGTTTCGGCCTCGTGTTCATGGTCGGCATGCTGGTCTTCGGGCCGCGCCTGCTCGAGTTGCTCGGCGGCCGCGGCAATGTGCTGACACAGGCCATCGCCTACACCCAGGTGTTTTTCGGCGGCGCGGTGCTGCCGTGGCTGCTCAACACTATGGCCGGCGTGTTGCGTGGCACCGGCAACATGAAGCTGCCTTCGCTGCTGATGCTGAATTCGGCGGTGTGGCAGATCCTGCTCGGCGGCACGCTCGGCCTCGGCCTTGGCCCTGTCCCGCAATTCGGCATGCGCGGCGTCGCTGCCGGCGCGCTGATGGCCTATACTGCCAATATCGGCGTGATGAGCTGGTACCTGTTTTCGGGCCGCGCGCGCGTGGTGCCGAAGCTGCGTGGCCTGCGCATCCAATGGGCGATGTTCTTCGACATCCTGAAGGTCGGCGCCATCGCCTGCTTCTCGCCACTGCAATCGGTGCTGACCATCTCGATCTTCACCCACATGCTGGCGAAATTCGGCACCGCGATCCTCGCCGGCTACGGCGTCGGCGCGCGGCTGGAATTCCTGCTGACCTCGATCGCGTTCTCGTTCGGCATCGCCTGTGTGCCGATGGTCGGGATGGCGATCGGCGCGGGCTGCGTCGCGCGCGCCCGGCGCATCGCCTGGATCGCCGGTGTCACCGCTTTCGTGGCGGTCGGCGCGCCGGCGTGCCTCGTTGCGATCTTCCCCGATCTCTGGGTCAACATTTTCACCGACAACGTGGCCGTGCGCGCGGCAAGCCATCAATATCTCTCGACGGTCGGGCCGTTCTACGCCTTCTTCGGCCTTGCAACGACGATGTATTTCTCGTCGCAAGGCGCCGCCAAGGTGATCGGCCCGGTGCTGGCGCAGACCGCCCGGCTGATCTACAGCGCCGCTTGCGGCTGGTGGCTGTCGACGCATGATGCCACCGCGCAGAGCTTCTTCTGGCTGGCCGCAAGCTCGATGGTCATGCTCGGCCTGCTCTCGTGCTTCAGCGTGGTGCTGACCCGCTGGGGACCGCGCGGGTCGACAGCTGTGATCAGGCCTGCTCTTTCGACCGGAGACTAGCGGCGCTTGTGGCGGCGGTGACCGCCACCACCGACATTGGCGAGCCGCATCAGTTGCGGAATCATCGCCATCATGTCGCCGCCGCTGCCTCCGAGCATGCCCATAACGTCGCCGCCACCCATGCCGCCGAACCCGGTCGGCATATAGCCGCCTCCGCCCATCGAGGAGTAGCCGCCGTAATTGGGCGCGCCGAATCCGCCACCGAAATTGCCGCCGCCCATCATGCCACCGAGCCCGCCGCCGCCATTCTCCATCATCCGGCTCATCATCGGGCCCATGGTCTGCATCAGGATGGCGAAGCGGCGCTTCCCCATCTTCGCCTTCATCATCTCCAGCATCGGCGCCATCTGGGTCATCATGTCCTCGCCGCCGGCGCCGCTACCGCCAAAGCCCGCGAACTGCGCTTTCGCCGGCGAGCTTGCAATCGACAACAACAGCAGCACGGCGGCTGCCTGGCAGATCACCTTGTCCGCACCTCTCATGGCATGCTCCTCGCGTGCGTGGCTCCGCCGGGAGAGCGGAACCAACCGGACGCACGCCGCCATGGTTACGGCCGACCAGGAGGGGACTCTGTGAGAAAAATCACAGAGGCAGATCAGGCCGCCGACGGCGGAAATGCCTTGTGCATGGCGATCACAGCTTCCTTCGTCTGCCCCTGGACATAAGGTGCAAGCTCGTTCGGCAGCATGTCGATGATCCAGACGAGGCGGCACCGCGCTTCGCCCTCGGCGATCACCTGCACCGAGGCGCTGTAATGCCTCAGCCGCTCGTTGTTGATGGCATAGACGAGGCGCTGCCGCGCATCGTCGCAGTCGATCAGCACCTCGCGCGCCACCGAACCATTGGCGAAGGTGACGATGCGCGCATCGCCGTCGCGCGTGCAGGCGGTGACGAAGCCCGGCACCAGCCGCTGGTGCAGCGCGCCGAAATCGCGCACCGCGTCCCAGACCTCGTGCGCGGGAGCGGGGAGGGGAATGTCGTTGTGGATGGAGGCCATGACAGTGTCCTTGATTTGGTTACATCGGTTGCCACAAACATCGTCATTGCGAGCCAACGGGTCCGCGCGAAGCGCGGCCCGATGACGGGCTCCGCGAAGCAATCCAGAGATGTCTCCTCAGAGGAGGTCTGGATTGCTTCGTCGCAAGGGCTCCTCGCAATGACGGAGCTAGCGGCTGACGCTCACGTACAAACCGCCTCGACATTGTTGCCGTCGGGATCGACCAGGAACGCCGCATAGTAGGTCGGGCTGTAATCCTTGCGCGGGCCGGCGCCGCCATTGTCGCGGCCGCCGCTCTTCAGGCCTTCGCTGTGGAACGCCTTGACCGCGTCGTGGTCCTTGGCGCGGAAGGCGATGTGGGCGCCGTCGGCCTTGCGTCCCTTGTTCAGGTGCAGCCACAGCGCCGGCTCGCCCTTCGGTCCTAAGCCGGCATAGCCATCGCCGCTGGAGCAGAGGACATAGCCGAGCGGGGCCAGCACCGCGGTGTAGAAGCGCGTGGCGGCGTCGAGGTCGGCAACGCGCAGTCCGATGTGATCATACATGGTCGTCTCCATTGCAAAGCGCGCCGAAAGTGGCGCGCGCCGGAAACGAACCTATTCAGTTGAGGGCGAGCTGCTCTTGGAGAATCTTGCGCTCCCCCTTCGACGCCTGCCGGAACTTCGTCGGCGACACGCCGGCGGCACGGTGGAAGGTGCGGACGAAATTGGATAGATCGCCGAAGCCGACGTCATAAGCGACGTCGGTCACCGCGATGTCGTCCTCGGTGAGCAGGCGCGCCGCGTGTCGCAGGCGCGAGCGCACCAGATATTGATGCGGGGTGACGCCGAGCACGGCCGAGAACAGCCGCAGGAAATGGAACGAGCTGAGGCCCGCCTGCTTTGCAGCCTGTTCAAGGTCGACCTCGGCATGCGAATTGTCGTCGATCCACAGCGCGGCTTCGACTGCGCGGCGACGGTCGCGCGCGGTGGGTGCGGCCGGCTTGCGCGCCTTGCCCGAAACCACATCGACGAAGCGGCCGGCCAGGATCTGTCCGACCTCGTCGAGGCCGATGTCGCTCCTGCCATCTGCCGCCGTCTGGGCGAGCTCGCCCAGCACCATCAGCTCCGGCAGAGGCGGCGTCGCACCGACCTGCCAAACCTCGCGCCTTGCGCCGAGGGCATCGACCAGGTCGCCGCTGAGGAAGAAGGACAGGCAGACGTCGCCGGACACGTGCTCGTGCGTGCAGGTGTATTCCTCGCCGGGGGCGCCGACCAGCATCGAGCCCGCCACCAGCTCGAAGAAGCCGGCGCGGCAATGGCAACCAAAGCTGCCCGCGCGGACATAGGCGATGGAATGGCCGGTGCGGCATTCGGCAAACGGCGTATCGTCGGGTCCCGCATCGCAGCGAAACTCGGAGACGGTCATCGAGGGTGTCGTCAGCAGCGTGGTCGCGTCCATGCCACCTATCTAGGTAGGCGCGCGGGGCGGAGCAACGGGCAGCAGCACCTCGAACAGCGTCTTGCTGGCGACCGGATGGGCGCCCTCGAGCGCCAGCAGCCGCCGCTTGGAGATCACCCCGCCGTAGGGCGAGAGTCGGTCGGTGTGTTTCCGGCCTCCAGCACACGGTGGCAGGGCACGATCAGCATGTAGGGATTCCTGGCGATCGCCTGCGCCACCGAATGCGCAGCGCTGGACGCGCCCAGCGCCTTGGCGATCTCGTGATAGGTACGCGTCTCCCCGCGCGGGATCGTGCAGGTGTGCTCGTAGACGCGCCGGTGGAACGCGGGCACACCGCCGGCATCCAGGCTGACATCGGAAAAATCGGGGTCGCTGCCTTGCAGGAGGCCGACGATGCCCTCGATCGCAAGCTCGGTGTTGAGCGGTGGCTGCTGCTCGCGCGCGTCGGGATAGGCCTGGAAAATCCGGCGGCGGGTGTCGATCTCCCGCGCCTCCGGCAATTGCACGGCGACCACGCCGGTGCTGCTCCAGATGATGCTGCAACGGCCTATGGCCGTGTCGAATACCGCGTAAGCACGCCCCACCATGCGCACACGCCCCGCTCACTGCACGTTCCTCAACCCGGCAGCAATCATAACACCGCCACAATCCGGCGCACCTGGAATCTTGCCAAAACGTTAAGAAGCATCGGGCCGGGTGCGCCAAACCGCTTGGCGCGAGGCGCCGTCTCGGCTAATCAGGACGGGCGCAAAGCGCACGCCGCGGGCGTAGTTCAATGGTAGAACGGCAGCTTCCCAAGCTGCATACGAGGGTTCGATTCCCTTCGCCCGCTCCAAATTTTCCCGACAGCCGGTTCATTCGATCCAGTCGCGCGAGC
Organism: Bradyrhizobium cajani; assembly: GCF_009759665.1. GTDB lineage: Bacteria > Pseudomonadota > Alphaproteobacteria > Rhizobiales > Xanthobacteraceae > Bradyrhizobium > Bradyrhizobium cajani. Next base: position 101,664 of record NZ_WQNE01000013.1, on the reverse strand, counting down.
ATGCGCTCGCGCGCCGCACGAAGATTCTAATATATTAGCCCTTCGATCCCGGCACGCGCACCTCACCCGGCTTAAGCTTCTCCTGCCCTGGCGGGTCGGTCCGGTTGTCCCGCGACGTTTGGATGAAGGCCAGGACCAAACACATGGACCAGCAGAAACTCGACCGGGCGATTGGTCGCCGCTTGAAGACGTTGAGGACGCAGGCCGGCATGACGCTGAATGAATTGGCTGCACGCTCCGGTGTCAGCCGAGCCATGATCGGGCGGGTGGAGCGGGCGCAGAGCAGCGCCACGGCTTCGCTGCTCAACAAGCTCTGCGCGGCGCTCGACGTCTCGCTGAGCGACGTCGTCGCGCTGGCGGAGAAGCCGCCGGAGCGCCTGATGCGGCTTGCCGACCAGCCGCATTGGCGTGATCCCGACAGCGGCTACCGGCGGCGCCATGCCTCGCCGATGGATGCGGCAAGCGGCATCGAGATCATCGTCGTGGACCTGCCGGCCGGGGCGCGGGTGCCTTACAGCCCCTGGGGCCGCAACGCCTTCACCCAACAGCTTCTGATGCTGGAGGGTACGATCGCCGTGCATATCGACGCCAAGACGGTGCGCCTGCGCGAAGGCGACTGCTTCGACTTCGACGTCATGCGTGCGGTGACCTTCGAGAACGAAACCAGGCACGACGCGCGCTACGTCATCATCACGCGGCGCGGCACCTCTTACGGAAGAATGTGATGTCGTTGATCGTGCGGGATGCGACGATGGAGGATGCGGCCGATATCCTCGCCATCTACAATTTCGCCGCGATCAATACCACGGCGGTCTGGACCGACGGCCCGGCCGACCTCGCTTCGCGGCGCGAGTGGATGTCCGCGCGGCGGCAGGCGGGCTATCCGGTCCTGGTCGCCATGAGGGGCCGGGATGTCGTCGGCTTCGCATCCTTCGGCGATTTCCGCCCCTTTCCCGGCTATCGCCACACTGTGGAGAATTCGGTCTATGTCGACGAGCGGCATCATCGGCTCGGCGTCGGCCGCAGTCTCGTCGCCGCGCTGATCGAGCGCGCCACCGCGATGAACAAGCACGCCATGATTGCCGGCATCGATGCCGGCAACGCCGCCTCGATTGGCTTGCACGCCTCGCTCGGTTTCGCCGAGGTCGCCCGCATGCCGGAGGTCGGCTGCAAGTTCGGCCGCTGGCTCGATCTCGTCTTCATGCAGAAGCGGCTTGTGAGTGATGTGAGGCCCTGACCATGCAGATCCGCATTGGCGACACCCATGATCCGCGCGTCATCGTGCTGCTCGACCATCACGTCACGGCTGCGCGGGCGCAGACCGCGCCGGGCAGTGCGCACGCGCTCGATCTCTCCGGGCTTCGTGCGCCGGACATCGCGTTCTGGACCGGCTGGGACGGCGAGACGCTGGTCGCCACCGGTGCGCTGAAGACGCTTTCGGCAACCCATGGCGAGGTGAAGTCGATGCATACGCTTCAGGCCGCGCGGCGGCGCGGCTTTGCCGGCCAGATGCTCCGCCACATCATCGCGGAGGCCCGCGCGCGCGGCTTGGAGCGGCTCAGCCTGGAGACCGGGTCGTGGGACTATTTCAAGCCGGCGCACGCGCTCTACCAGGCGCATGGCTTCGTCCTCTGCGGCCCGTTCGAGGGTTATGCCGAGGATTCCAACAGCCTTTTCCTGACGCTGGATATCTCGGCGCCGGCGGGGCGATAGCGCCCAGCTTCGAAATCGTCGATCCCTCCCCAAAATGAGTTGCGTACCTCAAAACACCTCTGCTAGCCTTCAGGCATGGCCGAGACCCTCACCGCGACTGCGCTGACGCTGAAGGATATCGCCCGCGAGGCGGGCGTGAGCCTCGCGACGGTGGATCGCGTCCTGCACAACCGCCCCGGCGTGCGGCCGGACACGGTCCGGCGGGTGAAGGAGGCGATCGAGCGCAATTCGTTCCAGCCGCACGTGGCTGCCGCCGAGCTCGCCCGCGGCCGTGCCCGCCGCTTCGCCTTCGTAATGCCCTCGGGACCAAATCCCTTCATGCAGCAGATCGAGGCCTATCTCGGCGAGATGGCGGCATGGCTCTCGGCCCGCCGTCTCAGCGTCGAGATGGTCGCAACCGATGTGTTCGACCACTCCGTGCTCGCCGCTTCGCTGGAGGCGCTGTCGGGCGATTACGACGGTGTCGCGGTGGTGGCGCTCGACCATCCCGGCGTCCGGGCCGCGATCAACGATCTCGTCGATGCCGGCACCAGGGTGGTCACGCTGGTCTCGGACGTGCCGTCGTCGCGCCGCCACCATTATGTCGGCATCGACAATATTGCCGCGGGGCGCGCCGCAGGCGCCCTGGTCGGGCGACTGGTCGGCCAGAGGTCCGGCAAGGTTGCGATCGTCGCGGGATCGCAGGGTCTGCGCGACCATGCCGAGCGCATCTTCGGCTTCAACCAGGTGATGGCGTCGGAATTTCCGGGACTCGATGTGCTGCCGGTGCTGGAGGGGCGCGACGAGGACGACCGTTCCGAGCAGCTCCTGGCGCGCCTGCTCAGCAGGCAGGCTGACATTGTCGGCCTTTATAACGTCGGCGCTGGCACGCAAGGCGTCGCCAAGGCGTTGGGCGATTCGGGCCGCGACAAGCAGGTGGTGTTCGTCGGGCACGACGTCACGGCGCTGACGCGGCGGCTGCTGCTGCAGGGCGTGATGGATGCCGCGATCTCGCAGAACCCGGGCCATGAAGCGCGTGCCGCCGTGCGCGTGCTGCTCGCGCTCGCCCGCGGCGAGCCGATCTTGCGCGAACAGGAGAAGATCAGGATCGACATCGTGATGCGGGACAATCTGCCGTAGGCCGATGGGCTCAACGGCGCGAAATTCGAGGCGGCCGGTTGTGGAAGAGGCGACGCAAGATCGCACGGCGCGACCGGCAAAAAGGGAGGGTGGCGTGTATCTCGGGATGGACATCGGCACGTCCGGTGTGAAGGCGGTGCTCGTGAGCGAAGCTGGCGCGGTTTTCGCGACCGCGGCGCGTGAGCTTGCGCTCTCGCATCCCGCGCCGCTGTGGTCCGAGCAGGATCCCGACGCCTGGGTCGATGCCGCGATCGGCGCGGTCGACGATCTCGCCGCCCGCCATCCGCGCGAGGTCGCGCAGGTGCGCGGCATCGGGCTATCCGGCCAGATGCACGGCGCGACCCTGCTTGGCGAGGATGGCCGCCCGCTGCGTCCCGCCATTCTCTGGAACGACGGCCGCTCGCAGGCTGAATGCGTCGCGCTGGAGCGGCGCTGTCCGTCGCTGCACACGATCGCCGGCAATCTGGCGATGCCTGGCTTCACCGCGCCGAAATTGCTCTGGGTCGCGCGGCACGAGCCGCAAACCTTCGGGCGCCTTGCAAAGGTGCTGCTGCCGAAGGCTTATGTCCGCTATCGCCTCACCGGCGAAATGGTCGAGGATATGTCCGACGCCGCGGGCACGCTGTGGCTCGATGTCGGTCTGCGCCGCTGGTCGGCCCTGCTGCTGCATGCCACCGGGCTGGATCTGCATCACATGCCACGCCTCGTCGAGGGCAGCGCGGTGAGCGCGGTGCTTGCGCCGGAATACGCGCAGCGCTGGGGCATGGCGAAAGAGGTCGTGGTCGCGGGCGGCGCCGGCGACAATGCGGCGAGCGCGATCGGGCTCGGCGCGATCGCGCCCGGCGATGCCTTCCTGTCGCTGGGCACGTCCGGTGTGCTGTTCCGCGTCACCGATCGCTTCGCGCCGGCGCCGGCCTCGGCCGTTCACGCCTTTTGCCACGCGCTGCCCGGCCTCTGGCACCAGATGGGCGTGATGCTGTCGGCTGCGGCCTCGCTGGCCTGGCTCTCCGGCGTGATGGAGATGCCGGCCGCCGCGCTCCTGGCTCCGCTCGGTGAACGCGTCGGCGGACCGAGCCCCATCAAATTCCTGCCCTATCTCGACGGCGAGCGCACGCCGCACAACGATGCCGCCGCGAGCGGCGCCTTCGTTGGCTTGCGCGGTGCGGCCGGCCGGAGCGAGATCGTGCAGGCCGTGCTCGAAGGCGTCGCCTTCGCCGCGCGCGACAATTTGGCGGCGCTGAGCGCAGCGAGCGGGCCGATCACTGAAGTCGATCTCGTTGGCGGCGGCTCGCGCTCACAGCTCTGGGCCCAGATCTGCGCCGACGTGCTCGGCATCCCCGTCCACCGTGTCGAGGAAGGCGAGGTCGGGGCGGCGCTCGGCGCCGCGCGACTCGGCCGGCTCGCCGTGACCGGCGAAGCCCCCACGGACGTCTGCACCCGTCCGCGGCGGCTCGCGACATTCGCGCCCCGTGCAACCGTCGCTGCGGCCTATGACGAGGCCTATCGCCGGTGGCGCGCGCTTTATCCCGCATTGAAGGAGTCTGTCTAAGTGAACGCGTCAGCCAAATTCTTCGAGGCCAGCACGCCTGTCGCCTTTGCCGGCATGGATGCGGAAAACGCGCTCGCGTTCCGCTGGTACGACAAGGACCGCATCGTGCATGGCCGCAGGTTGGAAGATCACCTGCGCTTCGCGGTGTGCTACTGGCATTCGTTGTGCTGGCCGGGCGGCGATCCCTTCGGCGGCGAGACGTTCCTGCGGCCCTGGCATCACGGCACCGATGCGATGGCGCTGGCGCGGGCCAAGGCCGATGTCGCCTTCGAGCTGTTCCGCCTGCTGGACGTGCCGTTCTTCGCTTTCCATGACGTCGATGCTGCGCCGGAAGGCGCCTCGCTCGCCGAGTCCGTCGCCAACCTCAACGCGATCGCGGATCTGTTCGAGGCGAAGATGGCTGCGAGCAAGGTACGCCTGCTCTGGGGTACCGCCAATTTGTTCACGCATCGCCGCTACATGGCCGGCGCCGCCACCAATCCGGACCCGGATATCTTCACCTATGCCGCCGGTCAGGTTCGCGCCGCGCTGGAGGTGACGCACCGGCTCGGCGGCCAGAACTACGTGCTGTGGGGTGGGCGCGAAGGCTACGAGACGCTGCTCAACACCGATCTCAAGCGTGAGCTCGATCAGCTCGGCCGCTTCGTCTCGCTGGTCGTCGAGCACAAGCACAAGATCGGCTTCAAGGGCCCGATCCTGATCGAGCCGAAGCCGAAGGAGCCGACCAAGCATCAATATGACTTCGACGTCGCCACCTGCTACGGCTTCCTCGCGCGCTACGATCTTCTGAAGGACGTCAAGCTCAACATCGAGCAGAACCACGCCATCCTCGCCGGCCACTCATTCCATCACGAGGTCGCGCTGGCCGAGGCGCTGGGCGTTTTCGGCTCGCTCGACATCAACCGCGGCGACGATCTGCTCGGCTGGGACACCGACCAGTTCGCGATGAACGTGCCCGAGCTGACCCTGGTGTTCCACGAGATCCTGAACCGCGGCGGTTTCACCACGGGCGGGCTCAATTTCGACGCCAAGATCCGCCGTCAGTCGATCGATCCGGACGACCTGATCCATGCCCATGTCGGCTCGATGGATGCCTGCGCGCGCGCTTTCCTCGCCGCCGCCGACATGCTCGACGCCGGCGCGCTCACCACGCCGCTCGCCACGCGCTACGAGGGATGGGCCGGCCCCGAGGGCCGCGCCATTCTCGGCGGCCAGCGTTCGCTCGCCGATCTCGCTGATCGTGCGCTCGGCTCCGGCTTCGACCCGCAGCCACGTTCGGGCCGGCAGGAATATCTGGAATCCCTGGTCAACCGCTATATCTGAGCGAGGCAGCTGATGGCAGGTCAAGCAACGATAGAGCCGGTCCTCGAACTGACCGGCATCGGCAAGGAGTTCGGCGCCATCCGCGCGCTGCACGACGTCGACATGCAGGTCTTCCCCGGCGAGGTGGTCGGCCTGATGGGCGACAACGGGGCGGGCAAGTCGACGCTGGTCAAGATCATCGCCGGCAATTTCCGCCCCTCCCATGGTGAGATCCGATTTGCCGGCAATGCGGTCCATTTCAGCCGCCCGGTCGATGCCCGCGCCGTCGGTATCGAGGTCGTCTACCAGGACCTTGCGCTCGCCGACAACCTGACGGCAGCGGCCAATGTCTTCCTCGGCCGCGAGCTGAAGCGCAGGTTCGGCCCGCTCGCCCTGCTCGACCACAAGGCGATGGCGGCGCGCGCCCTGGAGCTGTTCGGCGAACTGCGCTCGGAGACGCGCCCCGGCGATCTCGTCAAGCAGATGTCGGGCGGCCAGCGCCAGGCGGTGGCGATCGCGCGGACACGGCTCTCCAATGCGCGGCTGGTGATGATGGACGAGCCCACGGCCGCGATTTCGGTCCGCCAGGTCGAGCAGGTGCTCGGCCTGATCCACCGGCTGAAGGAGCAGGGCGTCGCCGTGATGCTGATCTCGCATCGCATGCCCGACGTCTTCGCGGTGTGCGACCGTGTGGTCGTCATGCGCCGCGGCGAGAAGCGCGCCGACAAGTCGATCCACGAGACGTCGCCTGAGGAAGTCACCGCCCTGATCACCGGCGCGAAGGAGGCGGCGTGATGGCCATGCCCATGGAATCCCCGATCAGCTTCACCAATGTCGGCCGGATCAGATGGTGGCAGCGCGGCATCTTCGCCACGCAGACCGGCTACGTCCTGCTCGCGCTGGCGGTGCTGCTGGTGATCATGCATTTCGCCAGCCCGTACTTCTTCACCGAAGGCAACATGCAGAACGTGGCGAAGAACTTCTCCTTCATCGCCATTGCGACGCTCGGCGTCACCTTCGTCATCATCACCGGCGGCATCGATCTCTCGGTCGGCTCGATGATGTGCTTCTCGGCCATGATCACCTCGATGGTCATGACCGAGCTGTCGGCGCCCGGCTCGCCTGCAGGCTCCCTGTTCGTGCACATGGCGGCCGACGGCAAGACCGTTATTGCCAACGTGCCCGGGCTGATCCTGCTGGTCTCGATGCTCGCGGGCCTCGGCGTCGCGCTGGTCGCCGGCCTCGTCAACGGCTTCTGCATCGCAGTGCTCGGCCTGTCGCCCTTCGTGACCACGCTCGGCATGCTCTCGATCGTGCGCGGGCTCGGCTATGTCGTCTCCAACGGCCGCGGCAGTTTTCCCGGTGGGCCGGATGCCGACTACTTCTACGCGCTCACCTCGGGCGACGTGCTCGGCCTGCCGGTGCCGTTCATCTATCTGGTGATCCTCGCGCTGGCGATGGCAGTGGTGCTGCACCACACCTCGTTCGGCCGCCACGTCTTCGCGCTCGGCGGTAACGAGAAGGCGGCCGAACTCACCGGCATCCCCGTGGTGCGGGTGAAGATCGAGGTCTATGTGATCTGCGCGCTTGCCGCGGGCCTCCAGGGCATCATCATCTCCGGCTGGCTCGGTTCGGCGCCCGCCAACATGGCGACGTCCTACGAGCTCAACGTGATCGCCGCGGCCGTCATCGGCGGAGCCAACCTCGCCGGCGGCATCGGCGGTCCGCTGGGGGCCATCGTCGGCTGCGTGCTGCTGGAAGTGATTCGCAACGGTCTCGTGCTGGCGCAGGTCAGCTCCTATTGGCAGCAGACGCTGGTGGGCGTGATCATCATCCTGGCCGTGCTGGTCGATCGCATCCGCTCGCGGATGACCTGACGTGACGTCGTTCCGGGAGGGCAACGAAAATGTCGCCCGTCCGCTTCCCGGAGCTTCTGACAGGACGGGCGCCAGAGAAAGTGGAGGAGACAATGAGGAAACTTCTTCTTGCCGGCATCGCCGTCGCGCTGATGGCAACGCCGGCGTTTGCCGCGAACTACCGCTTCGTCATCGTGCCCAAGGCGATGAACAATCCGTTCTTCGACTTTGCACGTGACGGCTGCCTGAAGCGTGCCAAGGAGCTCGGCAACATCGAATGCATCTACAAGGGACCGGTCGAGCACGAGCCGGCGACGCAGGCCCAGATCATCCAGGACTTCGTCACCCAGAAGGTCGACGGCCTTGCCATCTCGGTCGCCGATGTGGCGGCGATGACCAAGTCGATCGAGGCTGCGACGGCGGCGGGCATCCCCGTCATCACCTTCGACGCGGACGCACCGGGCTCCAAGCGCATCGCCTATATCGGCACCAACAACAAGGAGTTCGGTGTCGCACTCGGCAAGCAGCTCGCGAAGATGCGACCCGATGGCGGCAAATACGCGATGGTCTCGGGCGGTCCCGGCGCCAAGAATCTCGCCGAGCGCGTCGACGGCGTCCGCGAGGCGCTGAAGGGTTCGAAATGGACCGAGGTCGCGGGATCCCCGACCTTCTGCAACGATGATCCCGCGCTGGCGGTCCAGCAGATGACGGACATGCGCACGGCAACGCCGGACCTTGCCGCCATCGTTCCGATCGGCGGCTGGCCGATGTTTGCTCCCGAAGGCTTCAAGGCATTCGCCTCCAGGAACAAGAAGGACATCGATTCCGGCAAGTTCACGCTCGTGGTCGCCGATACGCTGAGGATGCAGCTCGAGCTGCTGCGCGACGGCTATGCCAATGCGCTGGTCGGCCAGCGCCCGTTCGAGATGGGCGAGAAGGCGATGGACACGCTGCTCGCCATCAAGAAAGGCGAGAAGGTGCCGGAGATCGTCTACACCGGCCTCGATCTCGTGACCAAGGACAACGTCGCGCAGATGCTGAAGTAGGAGCGCCGCCAGCCCCGCGCTCCTGCGTGCCCTCCCGCTTGCGAATTTTGCAAGCGGGAGGGATGATCCGGACGTCGGAAGGAAGAGTGTTGGAAGGCAATGGAATGAAACGGTCGCGGCTCGGCTCCCTCGACGTCACTTCAATCGGCCTCGGTTCCGCCCCGCTAGGCGGATTGTTCACCCCCGTCAGCGATGTCGATGCGCAAGCGACGGTCGAACGTGCCTGGTCGCTCGGAATCCGCTTCTTCGATACGGCGCCGCTCTACGGCTTTGGCCTGGCCGAGCGGCGGCTCGGTGCGTTCCTTCGGCAACAGCCGCGCGACTCCTACGTCATCTCGACCAAGGTCGGGCGACTCTTGCGCGCGCCCGACGGCGCGGCCGCCGAGGACGAGCACTACAAGGGCACGCCGCGCGAGCGGCCGGTGTTCGATTTCAGTCATGACGGCGTGATGCGGTCGGTCGAGGAGAGCCTGGAGCGCCTCGGGCTCGACCGCGTCGACGTCTTGCTGGTGCATGATCCCGATGATCACCATGACGACGCCGTCGACGGCGCCTTCCGCGCGCTCCAGCGTCTGCGCAGCGAGGGCACGGTCAAGGCCATCGGCGCCGGGATGAACCAGTCGGAGATGCTGGTGCGTTTTGCCGAGGCCGTGCCTGTTGATTGCTTCCTGCTCGCCGGGCGCTACACGCTGCTCGATCAGGGCGCGCTGGACGCGCTGTTCCCGGTCTGCCAGGCAAAGAACATCGGCATCCTGCTCGGCGGCATCTACAACAGCGGCATCCTGGCCAATCCGCACAGCGGGGCGAAGTTCAACTATCAGGATGCCGACGCGTCTCTGATCGCGCGTGCGATTGAGCTCGACGAGCTCTGCCGCAAGCATGGCACGGAGCTGAAGGCCGCCGCGCTCCAGTTCTGCATGGCGCATCCGGCGGTGACGGTCGCCGTGATGGGCGCGCGCGACGCCGCCGAAGTGTCCGACAACATGGCGATGTCGGAGCGCGCGGTGCCGCCGGCCTTCTGGCAGGAGCTGCGCGCGCGGAATCTCGTCGACCCGCGGGCGCCGCTGCCGGGCGGAGCGTAAGGCATGGTCATCGACAGCCATCAGCATTTCTGGGACCCGGCGCGTGCCGACTATCCCTGGATGGAAGCGCCCGAACTCACACCCATCCGCCGCGCCTTCGGTCCCGCCGATCTCGCGCCATTGCTGAAAGCCAACGGTATCGACGCCAGCATCGTGGTGCAGTGCCGCTCCGCGCTGGTCGAGACCGAGGAATTCTTGCGCATCGCGCATGCGACACCGTCCGTGATTGGCGTCGTCGGCTGGGCCGATCTGACCGACGGTGCGCTCGGCGACACGCTCGACCGGCTGCGGGCTTGGCCCGGCGGTGACAAGCTGGTCGGCATCCGCCACCAGGTCCATGACGAGGCCGATCCCGATTGGCTGCTGCGCGAAGACGTTCAGCGCGGCCTCACCGCCGTGTTCGCTCGCGATCTCACCTACGATCTCCTCGTCCGCACCCGTGAGCTGCCGGCCGCGATCGCAACCGCTCAGGCCTTTCCGCAAGCGCGCTTCGTGCTCGATCACGCAGCCAAGCCGCCGATCGCCGATGGCGGCAGCGCTGAATGGTCTGATCGCATCGCCGCGCTCGCGGCATGCGGCAATGTCTGGTGCAAGGTCTCGGGCCTGGCGACCGAGGCGAAATGGGACGATTGGGATGCGGAGCGGCTGTTTCCGTTTGTCGAGCATGCCGCCAAATGTTTCGGCGAGGATCGCCTGATCTTCGGCTCCGACTGGCCGGTGTGCCTGCTTGCGGGGAGTTACGGCGAGATCAAGGGCGCGCTGGAGGCGTGTCTGGCGAAGCTCGGCGCGGGTGTGCGGGAGAAGGCGTTCGGGGTGAATGCCAAGGCTGCGTACCGGTTGGCCGCGGGCTAATGTGAGGGCGCAAAGCTCGCGCCCAACCACAGGTGTCGTCCCTGCGAAAAGCAGGGACCCATACCCCCAGGGAGCAGTTTGGCGAAGATCGGTCGTTCGGTACTTCCGCCTTTCGCGATCGAGAGATCACGCGGTATGGGTCCCGGCGCCCCGTGCGCAATTGCGCACTAGGCCGGGACGACAGCGGAGATTGAGGAGCGCCTCTCACGCCGCCGCGGGCACCTGATCCAGAAATCCGGTGACGCTCCTGATCCGTCCGTCCTTCAGCACGGCAAAATCCGTCCCCTTGATCGGGCTGTCGACGCCGTCAGGACCAAGCCCCCACGAGAAGCGCACATGGTCGCCGTAGCCGTTGGGCTCGCCGATCAGCTTGAATTTGAAATCGGGAAAGCGCTGCTGCACGCCGGCGATCAGCGCGTCGATGCCGTCCAGGCTGTCGCCCTTCATCAGGGGATCGACATAGCTCGCATCCGCCGTCCAGTTCTGGCTGAGCAGTTCGCGCCGGCGGCTTGTCGTGCGCTCGTTCCAGAGATCGATGTAACGGCGGGCGATGGTGACGGGATCGGTCATGGTGCTCTCCTTCGATGGCGCCGTGTTGTCCGGCTGACCCGACTATCGAAGGTTCACGCGCGCCGATCGATTACCTCGGAGGTCATCGGCGCGCGTGAAATATCGTCGCGAAACTACTTCGCCGCGGTCACCATGATCTCGACGGTGTATTGCGGCGCCGCCAGCTTGGCCTCGACGGTGGCGCGGGCCGGGGTGTTGCCGGGCGACACCCAGGCGTCCCACACCGCGTTCATCTCGCCGAACGTCTTCATGTCGGTGATGTAGATCGTGGCCGAAAGCAGCTTCGACTTGTCGGTGCCGGCCTTGGCGAGATGGCCGTCGATGGTCGCCAGGATGTCCTGGGTCTGCTTCGTCACGCTTTCGCCGGCGGCCTTGTTCGCAACTACACCGGCGAGATAGACGGTGTTGCCGTGCACGACGACCTGGCTCATGCGCGGGCCGGTTTCAAAACGCTGAATGCTCATTGGGGATCTCCTGCTGGAATGGCGGCCCTGTCTAGCCCAGCGCCCCGCGCTGTGCCACCCCGGGCACGCATGCGTTGCCCGGCACGCATGCGTTGCCCGGGCGCGCGTGCGTTGCCCGTCGCGCAAGCGGTCGCCTACGGAAACTGACTGAAAAAAGTCCAGATCGTCTCGGCGCCGTCGATGTCGCCGTTCCGTGGCCCGAGCAGGCTGGTTGCGACCTTCGGGAAGCGCGCATCCGGCGCGAAGCCGGGCATGCGATGGCCGCCATGGTTGATGCGATAGAGCACGACATCGTGGCCTTTGGGACAGTGCGAGGAGATTCGCGTGACCGTGGACTGGTCTGCGGGCGCCCTGCCAGGCAGCTCCGTCACGCTGGCGTCGTCGGTCTCGCAGCCATTGAGCTTGCGCCAGAAGGCCAGCGTCTCGTCGGTCGACCAGAACCCGTCTGCGGCAAAATAGCTCGATCCGCGTCCGCCCTCGTAGGGGACCAGCGGATCGGCTGTGCCGTTCATGATCAGCATCGGCAACGGCCGCGACGGATGGCACGTGACCGCGGCCTCGTCGGTGAGGTTCATGACCACGCTCGCTGTCGCCGCAAACAGGTCGGCGCGGGCGCAAGCAAGCGTCATCGCCATGGCGCCGCCATTGGAGATGCCGGTGACATAGACGCGCTTCGGGTCGGCCGTCCCGTTCGCCACCAGCTTCTCGACGAGCTTTGCAATGAACGCGACGTCGTCGGTGCCCGGAGGCGGGCCACGCAGCGCGGGTCCCGCCTTGGTCCTTGCATCGGCCCAGGCATGGTTGAGGCCATCAGGAAAGACCACGGCAAAACCTTCACGCTTTGCGACCTGCGGCCAGGCTGTCCGCGCGACCATGTCGGCGCCGCGCTGGGTCTTGCCATGAAGCACGATGACGAGCGGCGCAGGCTTTTTCGCCGGCAGTTGCGCGGTGTAGGAACGCTTCGCGCCATCGACATCGATCGTATCGGCGGATGCGACCGAGGCTGCGGCCAATGCAGCGAGAAGCGCCCCGATCTGCATCCACCGCCGCATGGTCTATCCCACCGCCTTCGCCGCCGCTCGGCCCGCATTGCGGCCGGAGAACAGGCAGCCGCCGAGGAAAGTGCCCTCCAGCGAGCGATAGCCGTGCACGCCGCCGCCGCCGAAGCCGGCGGCTTCGCCGACCGCATAGAGGCCGGGAATGACGCTGCCCTCCGCGCCGAACACGCGGGAGTCGAGATCGGTCTCGAAGCCGCCCAGCGTCTTGCGGGTGAGGATGTTGAGCTTCACCGCGATCAGCGGCCCATGCGCGGGGTCGAGGATGCGGTGCGGCGAGGCGGTGCGAATCAACTTGTCGCCGATATAGCGTCGCGCATTGTGGATGTTCATCACCTGCGCATCCTTGACGTAGGAGTTGGCGATCTCGCGGTCGCGCGCCTCGATCTGCATTCGCACCTCATCGCACCTGAGCAGATCGTTGCCGGCGAGCTTGTTCATCGCCGCAACGAGCTCATCGAGCTTGTCGCGCACGATGAAGTCGACACCATGGCTTTTGAACGCTTCCACCGGCGCCGGTGCGCCCTTGTTGGTGGCGCGCTTGATTGTCATGCGCCAGCTCTTGCCGGTGAGGTCGGGGTTCTGCTCCGATCCCGACAGCGCAAATTCCTTCTTGATGATGCTCTGTGTCAGGATGAACCAGGAGTAATCATAACCGGTGGACATGATGTATTTGAGCTGGCCGAGCGTGTCGGAGCCGGGGAACAGCGGCGCCGGCAGCCGCGTGCCGGTGGCGTCGAACCACATCGAGGAGGGGCCGGGCAGGATGCGGATGCCGTGGCGAGGCCAGATTGGATTCCAGTTCTGGATGCCCTCGACATAATGCCACATGCGGTCGCGGTTGATCAGCCGCGCGCCGGTCTTCTCCGTGATGCCGATCATGCGACCGTCGACATGCTCGGGCACGCCCGAGATCATGAACTTTGGCGGCTCGCCGAGCCGCTTCGGCCAATTCTGCCGCACCAGCTCATGATTGCCGCCGATGCCGCCGGCGGCAACGATCACCGCCTGCGCCTTCAGCGAGAACTCGCCGACCACGTTGCGCGAGGAGCTTTTGCCGCGCTCGACATTGTCGGGTTCGAGAATGGCGCCGCTGACGCCATCTACGACGCCATTGGTGATGGAGAGCGCATCGACGCGATGGCGGAACCTGAAGATCAGCCGTCCGCTCCTCGCCGCCTCGCGAGCGCGGCGCTCGAACGGCTCGACGATGCCGGGCCCGGTGCCCCAGGTGACGTGAAAGCGCGGCACCGAATTGCCGTGGCCCATCGCGTCATAGCCGCCCCGCTCGGCCCAGCCGACCACCGGGAAGATGCGATGGCCCATCGCACGCAGCCAGTCGCGTTTCTCGCCGGCCGCGAACGCCACATAGGCCTCGGCCCATTGCCGCGGCCAGAAATCCTCATCGCGGTCGAAGCCGGCGGTACCGATCCAGTCCTGCATCGCCAGGTCGAAGGAGTCCTTGATGCCGAGCCGTCGCTGCTCCGGCGAATCGACCAGGAACAGGCCGCCGAACGACCAGAACGCCTGGCCGCCGATTGACTGCTCGCCCTCCTGGTCGACCAGGATCACGCGCTTGCCCGCATCCGCGATCTCGGTTGCGGCCACGAGGCCCGACAGTCCCGCACCGACGACGATCACGTCAGTCTGCTCACTCATGAGTTCCCCCCTGTAGTTGTCCGGATTGAAGCCAGTGGTTGCACCTGAGATCAAGGGCGTGGCGCGTAAGACACTCTTAACTTGTTCCAGCCTGGGATAGAGACGGCCGAGTGCAGCCCGGACGCAACACTGGATTTGAATTTGTTTCGAGCGAGCCGGCGTGCCTAGACAAAACCACGGTTACAGCGGACGCTAGCCGCGCATCACGAACCTGACACGCAGATTCGAAATCGACTGGGGCGGGGGACAATGAAGTTTCTGAGCGGGGTGCTTGCGACGGTTCTGCTGATCGCTTGCATGGGGACTTCTCAGGCGGTGGTCCGGATCGCGGACGACCGCGGCGGTCGGATCGGAACCTACGTCGACAAATATCAGGACCTGCGGCAATCGGGTGATACCGTCATCATCGACGGCCTCTGCGCTTCGGCCTGCACCATCGTCCTCGGCGCCATTCCGCATGACCGTATCTGCGTGACCTCGCATGCGACGCTCGGCTTCCACGCCGCGTGGGATTTCGGCAGCAACGGCCGCGCCATTACCAATCCCGAAGCGACCCAGATGCTCTATGCGATGTACCCGTCGCGGGTGAAACGCTGGATCACGCAGCGCGGCGGCCTCACCCCGCACATGCTCTTCCTGAGGGGCAAGCAGCTCCAGGCCATGTACAAGCCCTGCTACCTGGACGCGCAGGCTTCGACCAGCCGGCCTTTGCGCCGGGCTCTTCCGCCGGCGGAGCAGCTGGAGTCCGCCCAGGGCCAGCTGGCTCGCTAAACCCATCAGCATGACGTGACGTTGGCCCTCCGGCGCTTGCCCGCCCGTGGGCCAATGCCTATCTGCAAGGCAGGGAACCGGGGCCTTTGCCCCCGATCGTTGTCATGGCTCAACCACTGCACCCGGCCGATCCGTTACAGGACAATTCGCCCACTGCCGGCCGGACCCCATCCGTGCTGCTGTTGGCTGGCGCAGGGGCCGGTGGGCTGGTCGTGCTCGGCGCGCTGACGCTGTGGTTCCACTACGGCAGCCAGGTGTTTTTCGAAATGATCAGGACCGGCTTCGCCGCCTGCTTCTGATCCCGACAGGAAGTGTTTCGCCAATGAGTTCCACCGCCCGTCCGCTGGTGATCGCGACCGCCTTCGCCGCAAGCCTCGTTGTCGGGCTCCTGATCATGTTCTGGGCCATGGGCGGGGTCAGCAAGGTGGCACAGCCGGCCGCGATCGGCGGGCCGTTCCAGCTCACCAACCAGAACGGCAAGGCCGTTACCGACAAGAACCTGAAGGGCAAGCCGACCCTGATCTTCTTCGGCTACACCCATTGCCCCGACGTCTGCCCGACCTCGTTGTTCGAGATCTCGGAGGTGCTGCGCGCGATGGGCAAGGATGCCGACAAGGTCAATGCCATCTTCATCTCGGTCGATCCCGAGCGCGACACGCCGGCGGCGATGAAGGACTATCTGTCGAGCTTCGATCCCCATCTCGAGGGCCTCTCCGGCGATCCCGCCGAGACCGCCAAGGTGATCACGTCGTACCGTGTCTATGCCAAGAAAGTCCCGACCAAGGACGGCGACTACACCATGGACCACACCGCGCTGATCTATCTGATGGATCGCGAGGGGAGATTCGTCTCGCCGTTCAATTTGAAGCGGACGCCGGAAGAGGCCGCGGCCGAGCTGAAGCGATATCTCTGATCCTGCCGTCATGGCCGGGCTTGTCCCGGCCATCCACGTTCTTGGGGGACCGACAAAGTGCGTGGATGCCCGGGACAAGCCCGGGCATGACGACCGAGAGACCTTTGCCCAGCCCACAATCGGCGCTCGCGTTCCCGGCGGGATGGTCTATAAGGCGCTCCGATCCCAATGAAATTCATTCATTTCCGGCCGATGGCTCCATCGCAACAGGCGAAATCGTCCAAATCTGCCCGTGGCTTGCTGGTGGGGCTGGCCGTCGGCCTCTGCCTGCTTGCAGGCCTGCCCGGCGCGAAGGCCCAGAGCCCGGCCAAGCGGCCCCCCGCGACGCCCCAGACTTCACCTCAGGTCGTCCCGCAAGCCGCTCCCCAGGCCGTGCCCGGCTTCTGGGACCCACGGCGGCGGCCCGAGCGGCCTGACCTGTCGCGCCTGACCGTGATCCGCTTTTTGACCGAGACCGACTATCCGCCGTTCAACTACACGGGGGCCGACGGCAATCCGGCCGGCTTCAACGTCGATCTCGCCCGGGCGCTGTGCGACGAGATCAAGGTGACCTGCACCGTGCAGATGCGCCGCTTCGAGACGCTGGTCGATGCGCTCACCTCCAACCGGGGCGATGCCATCATCGCCTCGATGGCGGTGAGCCCGCAGCTCCGCTCCCGCGTCGATTTCACCGATCCCTATTACCGCGTGCCGGCACGCTTCGTCTCACGCAAGGACGCGGTGATGCCGGAGATCCGCCCCGAATATCTCGAAGGCAAGAAGGTCGGCGTGATCGCGGGCTCGGCGCATGAGGCGTATCTGAAAGCGATGTTCACCGACGCCGAGCTGCACGCCTATCCCAATGACGATGCGCTTCGCGCTGCCTTGCGCAAGGGCGAGGTCGACTTCATCTTCGGCGACGCCATCTCGCTCGCGTTCTGGATCAACGGCACGGATTCCGGCGATTGCTGCGCCTTCTCCGGCGGCCCTTTCGTCGAGAGCCGCTTCTTCGGCGAGGGCATCGGCATCGCCGTGCGCAAGGGCAACGACGTGCTGCGCCAGGCCCTGAACTGGGCCCTGTTCCGGGTCTGGGAAAAAGGCCGCTACACCGATCTGTGGCTGCGGTATTTTTCGGTGAGCCCGTTCTAACCAATCGATCGTCATTCCGGGGCGCGCGAAGCGCGAACCCGGAATCTCGAGATTCCGGGTTCGATGCTGCGCATCGCCCCGGAATGACGACCAAGACCATTTTTGCATTCTGCCCGGAAATCGCTATTTTCCGCGGCCCGGAGGCCCTGATGTCCGTTATCGATCTTGCCGCGAACCCGAGCGACCTGCGTGCGCTTGCCGAACAATCCAACGCCTGGCCGTTCGAGCAGGCGAAGGCCATTGTCGCGCGGCTGAAGAAAAGCCCGAAGGACGAGGTGCTGTTCGAGACCGGCTACGGCCCGTCCGGGCTGCCGCATATCGGCACGTTCGGCGAGGTCGCGCGCACCTCGATGGTGCGCCATGCCTTCCGTGTCCTCACTGAGGACAAGATCAAGACGCGCCTGCTCGCATTCTCCGACGACATGGACGGCCTGCGCAAGGTGCCGGACAACGTGCCGAACAAGGATCTGTTGGCGCAGTATCTGGGACGGCCGCTCACCGCCGTGCCGGACCCGTTCTCCAATGAACATCCCTCGTTCGGCGCCGCCAACAACGCGCGCCTGCGCGCCTTCCTCGACCATTTCGGCTTCGACTACGAGTTCGCGAGCTCGACCGACTACTACAAGTCAGGCCGCTTCGACGCGACGCTGCTCAAGATGCTTGCCGCCTATGATCAGATCATGGCGATCATCCTGCCGACGCTAGGGCCGGACCGCCGCGCGACCTATTCGCCGTTCCTGCCCATCAGCAAGACGACGGGTGTGGTGCTCCAGGTGCCGATGATCCGCCGCGACGTGGCGGCCGGGACCGTGACCTATGTCGACCCCGACAGCGGCGATGAGGTCGAAACGCCGGTCACCGGCGGCAACGTCAAGTGCCAGTGGAAGGCCGACTGGGCGATGCGCTGGGTCGCGCTCGGCGTCGACTACGAGATGGCCGGCAAGGACCTGATCGACTCCGTGAAGCTCTCCGGCGCGATCGCCAGGGCGCTCGGCGCCACGCCGCCCGAAGGCTTCAACTACGAGCTCTTCCTCGACGAGAAGGGGCAGAAGATCTCGAAGTCAAAGGGCAACGGCCTCACCATCGATGAATGGCTGCGCTACGCCTCGCCGGAATCGCTGTCGCTGTTCATGTATCGCGAGCCGAAGGCGGCCAAGCGGCTCTATTTCGACGTGATCCCGCGCAATGTCGACGACTACCAGCAGTTCATCGACGGTTTTGCAAAGCAGGATGGCAAGCAGCAGCTCGGCAATCCGGTCTGGCACATCCACAACGGCCATCCGCCGAAGGGCGACATGCCCGTCACCTTCCAGCTCCTCTTGACGCTGGTGTCGTCGTCGAATGCGGAGAATGCCGAGACGCTGTGGGGCTTTATCGGCCGCTATCGTCCTGGCGTGAGCCCGCAGACGCATCCCAAGCTCGATGCGATGGTCGGCTATGCCATCAACTACTATCGCGACTTCGTGGCGCCGACGAAGCAGTTCCGCACACCGACCGAGACGGAGCGTGCCGCGCTCCAGGATCTGCGTGAGGCGCTGTCGCAGCTTCCACAGGATGCATCGGCCGAGGACATCCAGAACGTCGTCTACGAGATCGGCCGCCGCGAGCCGTTCCTCGACCAGGTCAAGAAGGGCAAGGACGGCCGTCCCGGCGTCACGCTCGACTGGTTCAACATGCTCTATCAGGTCCTGCTCGGCCAGGAGAAGGGCCCGCGCTTCGGCTCCTTCGTCGCGGTGTACGGCGTGCAGAACGCGGTGAACATGATCGACGGTGCGCTGGCGCGGAGCGCGTGAGGTAGGTGTAGCCCTGCGAAGGCATGTAGCCCGGATGAGCGAAGCGATATCCGGGGTGCCTCTACGAAGGTCCCGGATGTCGCTCCGCTCATCCGGGCTATGGACCTTCGGCCGTTCAGATCGAGCGCAGCACGTAACGCCGGTTGTCCTTCTGCACCGGGCGCGCGTTCATCGGGTAGAGTTGTGCGAACGCCGCGACGTCAGCGGCGGCAACCTGGATCGGATCGGTCAGCAGCAGCCATTCCACCACCTCCGAGCAGGGAGGTGTCGTCAGCGAGCCGGGATAGCGGAAGTAGCTGAGCTTGTGCGGCAGCATGGCGCGCGGATCGATGGCCGCATCGGCCTTCACCGCAGGCCCTTCCGCAGCCGGCATGGTCTTGACGATCTTGCTGAAGGCCGCGTTCGGCTTGCCTTCGGCCATCAGCACGCCGACCACGGCGAGCCCGCCGGCATCGTTGCGGTGGACGAAATGCGCTTCCATCGGAAAGTTCTTGCCGCCGATCATGTGCTCGCTCGGCCGGTGGAAGTGCACCTGGAGCAGCTTGTACTTGACGTCGCCGAGCATCAAGGTGCTGCCCTCGGCGAAGTTGAGCTGGATCGTGTGTCCGTTGTTGACGATGGTGTCGGCGCTCTTGCCCCAATTCAGCTTCAACGCGGGCAATTGCGACTTGACCGTCGCTTCGATGTCGATCGGCGACTGCTGCAGGCCGACCGCGCAAGCCTTGTTGGTGGCATCGAGATCGCCCCATTTGCCGGGGCCGCCGGCGCCCTCATAGCTCCAATGCGTGCCTTCGGCGAAGGCCGGCTTGCACAGCGGACAAAGAGCGAGACCCGCCAGGGCCTTCAATGCGTGACGGCGATTCATCGTATTCCCCCAGGATGAATTTGATCGGCAATGTCGGCCGCAACCTATGTGAGAGGCACGGTGAGTCGCAATGGCGATCAAGCTGCTTCACGCCTTCTGGCGAAAGGTCTCCAGCACGGCGGCGACGATCTTTTGTCCGTTCCTGCGCAGCTTCTTCGAATCGTCTGCGTACGGGAGCAGCAGCCCGATCTTGCAGATCATGGCGTCGATCATCCGGCTCAGCAGATCGACATCGTCCGCGTTCAGTTCACCGTCACGCTTCAGGGCACGTAGCGTCGCGATCAGGAGCGCGGTCGGATAGGTCTCCTCGATCTCACGATAGCGCGGTTCGCCGAGCACGGCCTGCGCCTCCTGGATGACGATGCGTGCATAGTCCGGCTCCTCGCAGGCGTCGAGATAGGCGTCGATACCGGCGCTGAGACGATCCCAGATCTTGCGCTCGTTCCGGGCCGCGGCCTCGATTCTGGCGGCCGCTTCGCGCTGCATGGCGACCACCACGGCGTCGAACAGCGCCTTCTTGTCCTCGAAATGATGGTAGAACGCGCCACGCGTGACCCGCGCCGCCCTCGAGATGGCCTCCATGCCAGCGGCCTGGAAGCCGCTCGCTGCGAACGCTTCGCGGCCGGCATCGAGCAGCGCCTGCCGTGTGGCCTCGCTGTACTCTTCCCGACGACTTTTCGGAGGTTCCTTCGCCCGCATCGCGCGGCAACCTATCGCTTGACGTGCTGGTAACAAAACGCATATAACATACATAGAGTATGTCTCAAACACATGGTATGTATTGAGGTGGACCATGGACGGCGGGCGGATGTTCGAGCTGGCGGAGAGGCTGGCGATTGCGAAGAGCCGGCAGGATATCCCCGCGGCGCTGGAGGTCCTGCACCCGGACATGGTGTTGGAAACGCCAGCCTTCGGCACCAGGGCCCAGGGATTAGTGGAAAACGAGCGCATCCTGGCGCGCTTCTTCACATCCTTCCCCGACTACCATGTCACGCTCGATGGCCACGCCGATTCCGACGGCACGCTGGTCTGCTGGGGCACCGCGCGGATGACGATGACGGGCGATCGTTTCGGCGTCGTGCCGAACGGCCGCCGTGCCGAGCTGTCGGTATTCATCACCTTTGCCTTTCGCGACGACAGGATCGCGCATGAGCGCTTCGTGTTCGATCTCTCCGAGCTCTGCGCCCAATCCGGCGTCTCGACCGACGCGGTCCGGCGCAGGCTGTTTGGCGACGCCTCGCAGGCGGCATAGGTCGCCGACAACGTTCCATCCACGACATCAAGGAGCGCCAGACCATGGCCGATCCCCGCGTCAAATCCGTCGGTGATCTCGCGACCCGGCACCTCTTCGACATCGTCGTCGATCTCGATCCGCGTCTCAATTTCGGCGCGGGCCCGGTCGGGCAGCGCGTGCTGTTCGGTGCCGCCAAGGGCGTATTCGAAGGGCCGCGCCTGCGCGGCGAGGTGCTGCGGGGCGGCGGCGACTGGGCGTTGTTTCGTGCCGATGGCGCTATGACGCTCGACGTTCGCCTGTCGCTGCGGACCCATGACGGCGAGCTGATCTACATGACCTATGGCGGCCGCTGGGTGACACCGCAGCACTTGCGGGCCGAGATGGCGGACCCCGCGCGGCGGACCCAGGTCGACCCCGCCGGATACTATTTCCGCACCAATCCGCTGTTCGAAACCGGCTCGCAAACCTACGCCTGGCTCAACGACATCGTCTGTGTCGGCAAGGGTTATCTCGTCGAGGGGGCTGTCGCCTACAAGATCTTCGAAGTGCTGTGAGGCGGCGATGGATGCGCAGTGAGTTGCGGCATGTCGGTTCAACGGGGCCTGACGGGACCTGTTTCCGCAATCACTGGCTCGCCCACATGATCCGCGCCATCCACGCAACGTCACTCGCCACCACCGTTCGCTCCGGCTGCGCCGCATCGAGCGGCTGCAAGTCCAGCGCCCTTGCCGTGCGGCGCTTCAACGTCGCGACCGTCACCTCGCCCGCCCTCGTCTTCACCACCACGCGATCCCCTTTGCGGATCGGCGCACCAGGCGAGACCAGGATGATGTCGCCGTCGCGATAGGTCGGCCCAAGCGCATCACCGGAAATCTCCAGCGCGAAGGTATGGCTGTCCGCGTCGGTGGGAAGCGTGACCTCGGTCCAGCCCTTGCCGGACGGAAAGCCGGACTCGTCGAAGGCGCCGCTCGCGCCGGCGAGCGCGAAGCCGAGCAGGGGGACGGAGCGGCCGTCGCCCGGCCCGTCCTCGATCAGCCGGACGAAGGTCTCGAGCGAGGAGCCGGCCGCCGCCAGCGCCTTCGCGATCGATTCGGTCGAGGGCCAGCGCTCGCGGCCATCGGAGGTGACGCGCTTGGACCTGTTGAAGGTGGTGGGATCGAGCCCGGCGCGCTTGGCAAGCCCGGACGGCGACAGGCCGGCTCGCGCGGCCAGCCGATCCAGCGCGCTCCAGATCTGGTCGTGGGTCAGCATCCTCTGCGCTTTGGCCTGTCTGACCATGGAAGGTCCAGCCCGTCGCAACTCAGGAAAACTGTCCTCAAATCAACCGGTTTTCCGTTTTTCGCGCAAGGGGTGATGGCTGAAGCGTTTTCAAGCGAAGTGGATACCGGCGCGCAGCAGGAAAACGTGTCAAAACAGGAATCTGGAGCCCCGTTCCGATTTCATCGGCACGGAAATGGCTCTAAGTCTTGAGTTCGGAAGGGGCGGCCTTTACGGTCGCGCCCGGGTTTCAGGGACCCGCACGAGACGAAAAACTCCAAGAGAGTCAAAGAGCAAACAGGGCTGCGGAAGCGGTGGTCAAGATCTACAAAATCTGTCCGGCCTCGGCCTGGCGCGAGGCGGAACGGCAGGGCGTCTACCGGGGCAGTGCAGACGACACGCGCGACGGTTTCATCCATTTCTCGACGGCCGGCCAGGTTCCCGAGACCCTGCGAAAGCATTTCTTCGGGCAGCGGGCGCTGTTCCTGGTCGAGGTCGACGGCGACGCGCTCGGCAGTGAGCTGCGCTGGGAGCGCTCGCGCAATGACGAGCTGTTTCCCCATCTCTATGGCGAACTCGACCTCGGCGCGGTGCTCGCGGTGATCAACCTCAACATACGCGGCGACGGCGGTCACGATGTTCCGGAGCTTGCCCCGTGATCCGCGCTTTCGACGCCTTCTCATTGCCAGTGCTGCGCTGGCTCGATCCGGAGGATGCGCATCGCCTCGCGATCCAGGGCCTGCGCTTCCTACCGCCGGTCAAGCCGCGCGCGGACGATCCCAAACTGGCGGTGCGCGCCTTCGGGCTCAATTTTCCCAATCCGATCGGCATGGCCGCAGGTTTCGACAAGAGCGCGGAGGTGCCGGATGCACTGCTGCGGCTTGGTTTCGGCTTCGTCGAGATCGGCTCGGTCACGCCGAAGCCGCAAAGCGGCAATCCGCGGCCGCGACTGTTCCGGCTCGAGCGCGACGAGGCCGTCATCAACCGCATGGGCTTCAACAATGACGGGGCGGACGTTGCGTTGCGCAGGCTCGCCGCGCGCGCGCAACATGGCGGCATCGTCGGCGTCAATGTCGGCGCCAACAAGGATTCGCCGGATCGCGTCGCCGATTACGTGACGCTGATCGAGACCTTTGCGCCGGTCGCGAGCTATTTCACCATCAACGTCTCCTCGCCGAACACGCCAGGCTTGCGCAATCTGCAGGAAGGCGCGCTGCTCGACGATCTCCTCGCAAGGGTGATCGACGCGCGCGAGCGGGTGCGGCAGAAGGCCGGCGACACACCGGTGCTGCTCAAGATCGCGCCCGATCTCAGCCTCGCCCAGCTCGACGATGTCGTGCAGGTCGCGCGCTCGCGCCGGGTCGACGGCATGATCGTTTCGAACACGACGATCGCGCGGCCGAGCACGCTGCGCGAGGAGATGCGCGCCAAGGAGCAGGGCGGTCTGTCCGGCCGGCCGCTGTTTCGTTTGTCGACGCGCATGGTCGCGGAGACCTATGTGCGCGTCGAGGGCGCATTCCCGTTGATCGGCGTCGGCGGCGTGGACTCCGGTGGTGCCGCACTGACCAAGATTCGCGCCGGAGCGAGCCTGATCCAGCTCTATTCGTCGCTGGTCTACAAGGGCTTGGGTCTCGTCGATGACATCAAGCGCGATCTCGCCTCGACGTTGTTGCGCACGGGCCGGGATTCGCTCTCGGACATCGTCGGCGCGGACGCGGCTACACTCACGGCGGAAGACTGGCCGGGGATGTAGCCAAGGCTGCGGCTTCGGCGGGCTACGATTTCGGGAACGTCGCCCTGAACTGCGCCGGATAGCGCGCGGCCTGCAAGCCGCCGCGCGAGACGTAGGAGGCAATCAACGCGCTCCACAGTCCGGCATTGCCGAGCGATTGCAGCGCCCACCAGGTGCCGAGGAAGATCGCGAGCGAGGCCAGCATCAAATTCCGCATCGCGCGCGCCCAGGTCGCACCGATATAGATGCCGTCGAAGCCGAAGGCGAACACGCCCGGTATGGGCGCGAGCACGACGAACGGCAGGAATTCGCGTGCGGCACGGCGGACGTCTTCGCTCGCCGTCATGAAACCGATCAGGGCCGGTCCGAACAACGCGAACAGCACGGCGACGACGATCGCGAAGCCGAGGCCCCACAGCAGCACCAGCCGGGTCGAATCCGCAAAGCCCTTGGCATCGCCCGCGCCAAGGGTGCGGCCGCAGAGCTGCTGGGCTGCGTTGGCGAGACCGTCGAGGAAGAAGGCGCTGACCAGCAGGAAGTTGTTGAGCACAGAATTCGCAGCCAGCGTCACGTCGCCGGCGCGTGCGCCCTTGGCGGTGAAGAACATGAACACCGCGATCAGCGCCGCGGTGCGGATCAGGATGTCGGAGTTCACCGCCAGCAGCCGCACGAGCTTGGCCCGGTCGAACAGGGCTGCGTATGGCACGGTGAAGCCACCGTCGGCATAGTGGCGGCAGACGACCACGCCGAGCCCGAATCCGACCGCTTCCGACAGCAGCGCTGCGATCGCGGCACCGGCGATGCCGGTGTCGTAGACCAGCACCAGCAGGATCGTCGCCACCATGTTGACGAGGTTGATGACGATCTGGAGCAGCAGTGCCGGATTGGCACGGGCCTTGCCGATCAGCCAGCCAAGGATGACGTAATTGGCGAGCGCGAACGGCGACGACCATATCCGGATCATGAAATAGGTTTTCGCCGCACGCGTAACGCCTTCGCTGCCGCCCATCAGGTCGAACAGCACGGCGGAGAGGGGCAATTGCAGCGCGATCAGCGCGGCGCCGATCAGGCCGGCGACGATGAAGCCGCGCACCAGGATCACGGTCTGCTCGCGGGTCTCGCCCGCACCCAGCGCCTGTGCGGTGAAGGCGAGCGTGCTCATGCGCAGGAAGCCGAACAGCCAGAACAGGCAGTCGAAGATCACGGAGGCCATCGCGACGCCGCCGAGCAGGGCGGCATCGTCGAGCCGTCCGATCGCCGTGGTCGAGACCACGCCGATCAGGGGCGTGGTGAGGTTCGCGACCATCGCGGGACCTGCGATGGCGAACACCTGGCGCGAGCCTATCCTGGGATGAACCGGCGCGTGCATGTCAGACCACGAGCACCATGCCGTCTTCGGCGGCGAGATGCGGCACCTCGCCCAGACGCGACAGCATGTCGTCGCTCATATGGGTGAGGACGAGCCGCTTGGCGCCGATCGCGGGCAAATGCTGCTCCAGGGTCTTCAGGCTGAGATGGTTCTTGACCACCTTCTCGTACATATAGGCTTCCGCAATGAAAAGGTCCGCGCCATGCGCCAGCGGAATGAGCGTCTCCGTCCATTCGGTATCGGCGCTGTAGGCGAGCGTACGGCCCTCGACCTCGACGCGATAGGCGAGGAAGGGCCCGCCGGATTCGCCATGCACGACCGGGTAGGGCGTCACCGTCACCGCGCCGAAGGTTTGGCTTCGCTCGGGCGCGAGCTCGACGACGTTTAGTTCGAAACGCTGCTTGGTCTTCGAGGAGTGCTCGAACAGAGCCTCCATGACTTGCGCAAGCCGCGTCGCGATACCTGCGGGGCCGGCGATGGTGAGCGGCCGTGCCCGCCGCGAGAATTGCGCATCGAGCAGGACAAACGGCAGTCCCGCAAAGTGGTCGCCATGGAAATGCGTGATCAGGATCAGGTCGATGTCGTTGCGGTCGATCTCGAGCCGCTTCAGCGCCGGCAGCGTCGACGCGCCGCAATCGATCAGGAAATTGGCCTCACGCCCGGAGACATGGAAGCAGGTGTTGAGCCTGCCGCCCGAGCCGAAGGCGTCGCCGCAGCCGACAAAGCGCAATTGCATCGGCTGCGGACTCCCTGAGTTCGCCCCGGACCTAGCGGCGCGGCGCGCCGAAGACGCGCGAGAGCAGCCAGATCGGGACTACGAGGACCGCGCCAAGCAGGAAGTAGCGCCACAGCCAGTTGACGGCATCGAAGCCGAGATCCCAGAGCCGCTGGAACAACAGGCGGATGCTGTAGATGATATTCCAGGGATCGAAGCCGATTGCGGCCAGCACGACGCCGACCAGGATCGAGAGCAGCACCAGCCGGAACGCGACCGCCAGCGGCGAGCCGCCGAGAAAGCGGTTCAGGCCATCGCTGTGGCCGGCCGGCAAATCTCTGACGTCATTGGCCATCGCAAACTCCTCAGGAGGATTCGACCCCATTATAGGTCATGGCGGGGCACATGGGGAACCCGCATCGGCACGTCAATCAGCTTACCGCGTTTTAATTCGGGCAGCGCGTGCCGCGGGTCGCTGTAACCTCTCCCGCTTGCGGGAGAGGTCGGCGCGAAGCGCCGGGTGAGGGTTCTGTCCTCTGGGGGAGTCCCAATGCGGAGATACCCACTCCCGAGCCCTCTCCCGCAAGCGGGCGAGGGAGCGCACCGCCGCCCTGACGTCAATCGAGCCTCATTGCACTTTCACGCCTGAAGCTCCGCCACTTCTTCCTTCAGCATCCTTTCCAGCGTTTCCAGCCGATCGGCCTCCCGCGGCGGCTTGTCCCAGCGCAAGCGGCTGATGCGGGGAAAGCGCATGGCGACGCCGGATTTGTGCCGCGGCGAGCGCTGGAGCCCTTCGAAAGCGACCTCCAGCACCAGCCCCTTGTCCGGTTCGTGCACGACATGGCGGACGGGGCCGAATTTTTCCGTGGTGTTGCGGCGGACGAAGCGGTCGATCTGAAGCAATTCCTCGTCGGTGAAGCCGAAATAGGCTTTTCCGACCGGCACCAGCTCATCGCCGGCATCGCCCTTAGTCCAGACGCCGAATGTGTAGTCGGAATAATAGGACGAGCGCTTGCCGTGGCCGCGCTGCGCATAAATCAACACGGCGTCGATGATGTGCGGATCACGCTTCCATTTCCACCATTGTCCCTTCGGCCGTCCCGGCAAGTAAGGCGCATCGCGACGTTTCAGCATCACGCCTTCGACGGCGTCGGCATCTTTGCCCGCGCCGGCGCTCGCGGGATCGGAGCGCGCGGCGGTCAATGCCGCCCAGCTTGTGAAGGGGACGGTGGGTGACAGGTCGATGCGGGGATCGCCAAGTTTTTCGATGAAGGTTTGCAGCCGTTCACGCCGCTCGGCGAATGGCAGTTCGCGCAGATCGTTCTCGTCGTCGCCAAGCAGATCATAGGCGCGCAAGTGGATCGGAAACTCCTTGATCAGCTTTGGCGAGACGACCTTGCGGTTGAGCCGCTGTTGCAGGACGTTGAAGCTTTGCACGCGGCCCTCGCGCAGGATCAGAAGCTCGCCGTCGATCGCGCCGGGCAGGCGCAGCGCCGGCACGAGGTCCGGAAAGCTTCCCGTGATGTCCTCGCCGGTGCGCGAATAGAGCCGCGCGGTGATGTGTCCGCGGTCGTCGCGCCCCGCCACCGCCTGAACGCGGATACCGTCCCATTTCCACTCGGCGATGTAGTCGGCGGGGTCGAGGCTGGCGAAGTCCGTGTTCTCTATCGCGTGCGCCAGCATGACGGGACGGAACGGCGCGGGATCGCGATTGACGGGCTTTTCTGCGCGGCCTTCGAGCCAGGCGAACAGGTCGAGATAGGGTGGCGCCAGGCCCGGCCAGATCAGCTCGATGTCGTGCGGGTCCTTGTCTCCGAGCGCGGCGGCCGCGGTCTTGGCGAGGCGCGCGGAGATGCCGATGCGAAGCGCCCCCGTGACGAGCTTCAGCAGCGCCCAGCGGCCGGTTTCGTCGAGCTCGTCGAGCCAGCGTTCGAGCTGTTTTGGCAGCTCGGTCTTGCCGAGGGTGCGGAGCGTGGTGACGACTTCGGTGAGGGTGGGAGGTGGTGGGTTGTTGTGGTGAGGCGGAGGAAGGGACTCATCAACATCTCGCCCGGAGTACCCCCCTCCCTGACCCTCCCCCACAAGGGGGGAGGGAACGGAGAGAGCGGAGCCCGGCCGCTTGGAAAACTGAGGGTCGATGATCCTCACGCCACACCCCCGATCCGCAGCTCCCGCGACTCGATCCCCAGCGGGGCATGCGTGGCGGCGATGATCAGGCCGCCGCGGGCGAGGTGCTCGCGCATCAGGCCGCCGAACATGTCCTGGCCGGCGACATCCAGCGCGGTGGTCGGCTCGTCCAGCAGCCAGACCGGGCGGCGCACGGTCAGCAGCCGGGCCAGCGAGAGCCGGCGGCGCTGGCCGGCGGAAAGGAAGGCGGCAGGCAGGTGGGTGGCGTGGTCGAGGCCGACGGTGGCGAGGCTCTCGGCCGCATCGCAGCGCTCGCCGCCGAGAAAATCAGCCCAAAATGTCAAGTTTTCCATCACGCTCAGCGCCGGCTTCAGGGCGTCGCGATGGCCGAGATAATGGCACTGCTCGGGCAGCGTCAGCTCGGCATCGCCGCCCTCCAGCGCGATCCTGCCGCCGGCCGGAATGAGCAGGCCGGCGATCAGGCGGAGCAGCGAGGTCTTGCCCGAGCCGTTGCGGCCGACGACCGCCACGGCTTCGCCCGACGCGGCCGCGAAGTCGAGCCCGGCAAACACCTCGCGGCCGCCGCGCACGCAAACGACCCCGCGTCCGGACAGCTGCATCTTGCCTGGTATCAACCCGTCCAAAGCCTGGCCTCAGGAAATCTTGGGGTAGCGCATGG
Source organism: Bradyrhizobium cajani (assembly GCF_009759665.1). Classification (GTDB taxonomy): domain Bacteria; phylum Pseudomonadota; class Alphaproteobacteria; order Rhizobiales; family Xanthobacteraceae; genus Bradyrhizobium; species Bradyrhizobium cajani. The sequence continues at coordinate 72,814 of NZ_WQNE01000013.1, read as the reverse complement.
GAATTTTTGGCTCGCGGGTTGCTGCGGCGCGTTTGTGGCTGTGGCGGCGCGGTTAGAAAGCTTCTATAAGCCCGGAACTACTTGATGCAGCAACTCAACCTGCCCCTGCAAGCGGCCCCCAGCCGGATTCGCTGACGGTGTTAAAATACCCCCTGCCGGGTATAACTAACAATTGGGATTTCCTACATGACCTCGCTCGACAGCTTCAAATGCAAAAAGACCCTCAAGGTCGGCGCCAAGACCTATGTCTATTACAGCCTGCCCACGGCCGAGAAGAATGGTCTGAAGGGAATTTCGAAACTTCCCTATTCGATGAAGGTCCTGCTCGAGAACCTGCTGCGCAACGAGGACGGCCGCTCGGTCAAGAAGGAAGACATCGTCGCGGTGTCGAAATGGCTGCGCAAGAAGTCGCTGGAGCATGAGATCGCGTTCCGCCCGGCGCGCGTCTTGATGCAGGACTTCACCGGCGTTCCCGCGGTGGTCGATCTCGCCGCGATGCGCAACGCGATGCAGAAGCTCGGCGGCGATGCCGAGAAGATCAATCCGCTGGTGCCGGTCGACCTCGTCATCGACCATTCCGTGATCGTGAACTTCTTCGGTGACAACAAGGCCTTCGCCAAGAACGTCACCGAGGAATACAAGCAGAACCAGGAGCGCTACGAGTTCCTGAAGTGGGGCCAGAAGGCGTTCTCGAACTTCTCGGTCGTGCCGCCCGGCACCGGCATCTGCCACCAGGTCAATCTCGAATATCTCTCCCAGACGGTCTGGACCAAGAAGGAGAAGATGACGGTCGGCAAGAAGACCGGCACCTTCGAGGTGGCCTATCCGGACTCGCTGGTCGGCACCGATTCCCACACCACCATGGTCAACGGTCTCGCCGTACTCGGCTGGGGCGTCGGCGGCATCGAGGCTGAGGCCTGCATGCTCGGCCAGCCGCTGTCGATGCTGCTGCCCAACGTCGTCGGCTTCAAGCTGAAGGGCGCGATGAAGGAAGGCGTCACCGCGACCGACCTCGTGCTCACCGTGACGCAGATGCTGCGCAAGCTCGGCGTCGTCGGCAAGTTCGTCGAGTTCTTCGGCCCCGGCCTCGACAATCTCTCCGTCGCCGACAAGGCGACCATCGCCAACATGGCGCCCGAATACGGCGCGACCTGCGGCTTCTTCCCGGTCGACGCCGCCGCGATCGATTACTTGAAGACCTCGGGCCGCGCTCCCGCGCGCGTCGCGCTGGTGCAGGCCTATGCCAAGGCGCAAGGGCTGTTCCGCACCGCCAAGTCGGCCGATCCGGTGTTCACGGAAACGCTGACGCTCGACCTCGCCGACGTCGTGCCGTCCATGGCCGGTCCGAAGCGTCCCGAAGGCCGCATCGCGCTGCCGTCGGTCGCCGAGGGCTTCTCGCTCGCGCTTGGCACCGAGTACAAGAAGGCCGAAGAGCCGTCGAAGCGCTTTGCCGTCGAGGGCAAGAAGTTCGACATCGGCCATGGCGACGTCGTGATCGCCGCCATCACCTCCTGCACCAACACCTCGAACCCGAGCGTCTTGATCGGCGCCGGCCTGCTCGCGCGCAACGCCGCCGCGAAGGGCCTGAAGGCAAAACCGTGGGTGAAGACCTCGCTTGCCCCGGGCAGCCAGGTCGTCGCGGGCTACCTCGCCGATTCCGGCCTCCAGGCCGATCTCGACAAGGTCGGCTTCAACCTGGTCGGCTTCGGCTGCACCACCTGCATCGGCAATTCCGGTCCGCTGCCGGAGGAGATCTCGAAGTCGATCAACGACAACGGCATCGTCGCTGCCGCCGTGCTCTCCGGCAACCGCAACTTCGAAGGCCGCGTCTCGCCGGACGTGCAGGCGAACTATCTGGCCTCGCCGCCGCTGGTCGTCGCCCATGCGCTCGCCGGCAGCGTTACCAAGAACCTCGCCGTCGAGCCGATCGGTGAAGGCAAGGACGGCAAGCCGGTGTACCTGAAGGACATCTGGCCGACGACGAAGGAGATCAACGCCTTCATGAAGAAGTTCGTGACCGCGTCGATCTTCAAGAAGAAGTATGCCGACGTGTTCAAGGGCGACACCAACTGGCGCAAGATCAAGACGGTCGAGAGCGAGACCTATCGCTGGAACATGTCTTCGACCTATGTGCAGAACCCGCCCTATTTCGACGGCATGAAGAAGGAGCCGGAGCCGGTCACCGATATCGTTGAGGCGCGCATCCTCGCCATGTTCGGCGACAAGATCACCACCGACCACATCTCGCCGGCCGGTTCGATCAAGCTCACCTCTCCCGCGGGCAAGTATCTCAGCGAGCACCAGGTGCGCCCGGCCGACTTCAACCAGTACGGCACGCGCCGCGGCAATCATGAAGTGATGATGCGCGGCACCTTCGCCAACATCCGCATCAAGAACTTCATGCTCAAGGGTGCGGACGGCAACATCCCCGAGGGCGGCCTGACGAAGCACTGGCCCGACGGCGAGCAGATGTCGATCTACGACGCCGCGATGAAGTACCAGGAAGAGAAGGTGCCGCTGGTGGTGTTCGCCGGCGCCGAATATGGCAACGGCTCCTCGCGTGACTGGGCTGCGAAGGGCACGCGCCTGCTCGGCGTCCGCGCCGTGATCTGCCAGAGCTTCGAGCGCATCCATCGCTCCAACCTGGTCGGCATGGGCGTGCTGCCGCTCACCTTCGAGGAAGGCACCTCCTGGTCGTCGCTGGGTCTGAAGGGTGACGAGAAGGTTACGCTGCGCGGCCTCGTCGGCGATCTGAAGCCGCGCCAGAAGCTGACCGCGGAGATCGTCTCCGGCGACGGTTCGTTGCAGCGTGTTTCGCTGCTCTGCCGCATCGATACGCTCGACGAGCTCGACTACTATCGCAACGGCGGCATCCTGCACTACGTGCTGCGCAAGCTCGCGGCGTAAGCGCGGATTTGTGAACGATGGCTCACTGCGAAGTGAGTAGAAGGTTAAACGAAGGCGGCCTATCACAAGGCCGCCTTCGCGCGTTTGCGGTACCTTTCAGATGGGCCCGTCCGGCGGAAAACTCCCGCCCTGGACGGATGAATGTACCGCGCCCCGTAAGACTACGGTGACCATCAGGCAATAAGCTTCCCCCCAACGAGTGACGATGTGTGACGTTCGACATGACCCCAATGACGGCTTCTAATCTGGTTTCGCGCTGGTCCGGTGCACTCTGGTCGGGAGCTCTCGGCATCTGTGCCATCGTCGCCGTCATCCGTCCCGCCCACGCCGATCCGCGCGCCGTTGTCGAATTATTTACCTCGCAGGGCTGCTCGTCCTGCCCGCCCGCCGACCAGATCATTGGCGATCTCTCCAAGGATCCCTCGATCATCGCGCTGAGCATGCCGATCGACTATTGGGACTATCTCGGCTGGAAGGACACGCTGGCGGATTCGCGCTTCTCTGCACGGCAGCGTGCCTATTCGCGCATGCGCGGCGACCGCGAGGTTTATACGCCGCAAGTCGTGGTCAACGGCTCGGCCCATGTCATCGGCAGTGATCGCGCCGGTATCGAGAATGCGATCGGCAATACCACGAAGAATGACTCGGTGATGAGCGTGCCGGTGACGATGTCGCTCGCCGGCAAGCAGATCAACGTCTCGGTGGCCGCGAGCAAGGAGCCCGCGGTCTCGCACGGCGAGGTCTGGATCTGCTCGATTGCGAGGTCGGTGCCGATCTCGATCAGCCGCGGCGAGAATCGCGGGCAGCAGGTCATCTATCACAACGTGGTGCGCAACCTGCTCAAGGTCGGCGACTGGACCGGGCGTCCGGAAAGCTGGACGGTGCCGATCGAGAACCTCACGCGCGACGGCGTCGACGCCGCGGTGGTCTATGTCCAGGACGGCAACCGCGAGAAGCCCGGCCCGATGCTGGGCGCGGCGTATACGTCGCTGCACTGAAGCGCGGAGAGATCGTTTCCGATAATTAGTGTTCGTCATTCCGGGGCGCGCGAAGCGCGAGCCCGGAATCCATTTCTCATCTCGAAAATTGGATCGATGGATTCCGGGCTCGCGCCAAGAGGCGCGCCCCGGAATGACGGGAAGTAGAAACATCCCGACACAAACAAAAAAGGACCAACTCGCGTTGGCCCTCCTTGTCGCGCGTACAGACCCGATCCTGTTCGACCCCGGGGGGCTGGGGGCTGAGGAATCCGGAACCGAAAGGACCGGGCCAACGCACATCGTTCTTTTCGCAGTGCAGGGCGGCAGTCGCTAGGCGGAAAAGCGGCGACACTATGATTCCTGCTAACGATCCCGTGACGGTTTGCCGCGACAGAGTTCCACCATTGCGTGTGGGCTGATCGGCTCCCGATTCGGTGGGTTGACCGCGGAGCCCCTTGCGGCGGGGGGCGGTTGGCGCAATCATGCCATTGTCATGATCCGCGGTTCCGGGGACGATTTTCGCGGACGCGGTCATGCTGTGCGATGAGGAGGCGCTCCCATGAGCCTGATGCCGGAGGATGCCGATCCGAGCGAGCAGCGCGCGGCGGCGCGCCCCGCCGCTGCGAATGCGCAGCCGAACCGGGTGACGTTCAACCGGCTCGAGCTGCACCGGATACTCAATCTCTACGGCCGCATGGTCGCCGACGGCGAGTGGCGCGACTATGCCATCGACTTCCTGAAGGACCGCGCCGTGTTCTCGGTCTATCGCCGCGCCTCGGAAGTGCCGATATATCGGATCGAGAAGGACCCGCGGCTCGCGCGCAAGCAAGGCATGTACAGCGTGATCTCGGCCACGGGGCTGATCCTGCGCCGCGGCCATGAGCTCGAGCGGGTGCTGCTGGTGATCGACCGGAAGCTGGCGGTGGTGTGACCGCGCGATAGCTGCCGTAGGGTGGGCAAAGGCGCACCGCGCCGTGCCTACGTCCTTTCTGCATCGCCGCGAATGGTGGGCACGCTTACGAAGACTAACTATCTCTCCTTGTCATTCCGGGATGCGCCGTAAAGGCGCAGGCCCGGAATCCATAACCCCGACTTGTGGTTATGGATTCCGAGCTCGCGACTTCGTCGCGCCCCGGAATGACGAGGGTGACGGGTGTTCGCCCTACTTCCCCGGCACCGTGCTCGCGCCCTCGCCGAGGTCGCGCTGCATCATCACCGTGTCGAGCCAGCGACCGAATTTCAGCCCGACATTGGGATGCGTGCCGATCATCCTGAAGCCGCCTCTGGTGTGGACGCCGATCGAGCCGGCATTGGCGGAATCGCCGATAACCGCGATCATCTGGCGGAAGCCGCGCGCCTCGCATTCGGCAATCAGCCGCTCCAGCAGCAACGAGCCGAGACCGCGGCGGTGGAAGGAGGGGTCGAGATAGATCGAGTTCTCGACCGTGAAGCGATAGGCCGGCCGCGGCCGGTAGGCGCCGGCATAGGCGTAGCCGGCGACGCGGCCGTCGAGGATGGCGACGAGATAGGGATAACCGCCGTCGATCAGCGCGCGATAGCGCCGCGTCATTTCAGTGAGGTCGGGCGGTTCCAGCTCGAACGTCGCGGTGCCCTCGCGGACGGCCTGTTGGTAGATGGCGGTGATCGCGGGAAGGTCGGCCTCAGTCGTGGGCCTGATTTCGGGTGCGGACATGAGGCAAGATTAGAGCCTTCCCGCGGCGGCCGGAAGAGGCAAGGCCGCCTCCCAACCCGTCATTGCGAGCGCAGCGAAGCAATCCAGAAATGCGTCCGCGGAGCGACTCTGGATTGCTTCGTCGCAAGAGCTCCTCGCAATGACGAGGAGAGGCCACAGCCCAAACAAAAACCCCGGCCTCTCGGCCGGGGTTCGGGTCGGTCCTCTCAGGGCTCGCGCTTAGTCGCGCTGGCCGAGGAGCTGCAACAGCAGCGTGAACAGGTTGATGAAGTTCAGGTACAGCGACAGCGCACCGGTGATGGCCGCACGTTCGGCGATGTCACCGCCGGCCGAGGCGTAGCCGTAGATGTAGTCGTTCTTCAGCCGCTGGGTATCCCAGGCGGTGAGGCCCGCGAACACCAGCACGCCGACCACCGACACGATGAACTGCAGCATCGAGCTGGCCAGGAACAGGTTGACCAGGCTGGCGATGATGATGCCGATCAGGCCCATGAACAGGAACGAGCCCATCCCGGTCAGGTCACGCTTGGTGGTGTAGCCGTAGAGGCTCAGCGCGCCGAAGGTCGCCGCGGTGATGAAGAACACCCGCACGATCGAGGTGTGCGTGAACACCAGGAAGATCGAGGACAGCGAGATGCCCATCAGCGCCGAGAACACCCAGAACAGGATCTGGGCGGTCGAGGGAGCAAGACGGTTGATGCCCGCCGAGATCACGAACACCATGGCGAGCGGCGCGAGCATGAACAGCCACTTCAGGGGGCTGACGAACATCGCGTAGCCGAACGGCGTCAGGAACAGCTTGCCGACGCGGACGGCTTCCGGGGTCGGAACGTCGGTCACGGCGGCCATGTAGACACCGAGCGCGGCGAGGCCGGTGATGGCAAGGCCAATGCTCATGTAGTTGTAGATGCGCAGCATATAGGCGCGCAGACCGGCGTCGACCGTCGCGGCGTCAACACGCCCGGCGGCCCTGCCGAAAGGAGAAGCGTAGTTACGGTCTAGGTCCGACATGGTCGAATTCCCGTTGGTTGGTCCGGTCCGGCATGAGGGTCGCCATACCGCCGGTTCGTCAAATTCTATCTCGGATACCGACGATGGCCGACTAAATTTTGGCTAACAATCGGGGGTCCGAACCCATTCGATATGTGGGAAACTAACACATTCGCTGCAACCGTCCACGCGCGGCCGAATGTCGCCCTCAGCCACAATCCTGACGAGCGGACGTGGTTAATCGCAGGAATCGTGCGATTCCGCACCCGCGCGGCCGCCCGCTACATTTTGTCACAAATTCCGCAACACCGTGGCGGGCTTTTTGTTCAACGCCAGCAGCGTGCCGGCAAGTCCAAGCCCGACGGTGACGACCAGGGCGGCCGCCACGACGCCTGCCGCGCTGCCGGCCTGCCAGATGAAGCTCAGCGTCATCAGCCGCGTCACGATCATCCAGGCCGCGATGCTGCCGGCGATCACGCCGAACACCGCGGTGGCAAGCCCGATCAGGAGGTATTCGAGCGCATAGGCGCCGAGCAGCCGCAGCCGCGTCGCGCCCAGCGTCTTCAGGATCACCGCATCGTAGACCCGGTGGCGATGGCCGGCGGCGAGCGCGCCGCCCAGCACCAGGATCGCCGAGATCAGGGTCACCGCGCTGGCGCCGCGGATCGCCAGCGCCAGATTGGTCACGACCGAGCCGACCGTCTCCATCACCTCGCGCACGCGCACGCTCGTCACCATCGGATAGGCGTCCGCGACCTGCTTGATGATCGTGCCGTCGCCCGCGGCATTGCCGCCGGCTTCCGTCAGTGTCGCGACATGGGTATGCGGCGCGCCCTTGAAGGCGTTCGGCGAGAATACGAGGACGAAATTGATGCCGAGCCCCTGCCAGTCGATGCTGCGCAGATTGCCGATCCTGGCGGGGATGTCGCGGCCGAGCACGTTGACCACGATCTCGTCGCCGAGCTTGAGGCCGAGCCCGTCGGCGATCTTCTTTTCCATCGAGACCAGGGGCGGGCCGGAATAGTCGGCGCCCCACCATTCGCCCTCGACCACCTTGGAGCCCTTCGGCAGCTCACCGGTATAGGTCAGGCCGCGGTCGCTCTGCAGCACCCATTCGGAATCCGTCGTGGGCTTGAGGTCCTCGGCGCGGACACCGCGTGCGGCGACGATGCGTCCCCGCAGCATCGGCACGTCCTCGACCTTCGCGCCCGGCGCGATCTGGCGCAGATAGCCGTCGAATTCCGCGGCCTGCGTGCTCGGAATGTCGATGAAGTAGAAGGACGGCGCGCGATCGGGGAGCGCCGCCAGGAACTGCCGGCGCAGATTGCCGTCGATCTGCGTGATGGTGACGAGCACGGCGAGCCCGAGCCCCAGCGACAGCACCACGGATGGCGTCAGCGCGCCCGGCCGGTGGATGTTGGCGATCGCAAGCCGCAGCATCGGCAGCCGGGTCCGCGGCAGCCGCCGCGCGATGGCCATCAGCAGGGCGGCGATGCCGCGGAGCATCGCGAACACGACGATCGAGGAGACGACGAACACGGCGGCGATGCGCTTGTCGAAGGAAAGTCCGATCACGACCGCGACGAGCAGGGCGACCACGACGCCCATGAAGACGAGGTAGCTCCAGCGCGGCCGGTGCCATTCGGAGCTGATGGTGTCGCGGAACAGCGCGGCCACCGGCACGTCATGGACCCGCCCGAGCGGCCACAGTCCGAAGGCGAGCGCGGTCAGCAGGCCATAGACGAAGGACAGCGCGAGCTCGTCGGCATGCAGTGCCGGCACCACCGGCAACGGCAGCAGCTTGCCGAACAGGCCGACGATGGCAAAGGGCATGGCGGCGCCGAGCGCAAGGCCGATCACCGAACCGATGGCGGCGAGCAGGATGACCTGCGCGAGATAGATGCCGAACACGTCGTGGCCCGTGGCGCCGACGGCCTTGAAGGCCGCGATCACCTCGAGCCTGCGGTCGATATGGCTCTTCACCGCATTGGCGACGCCGACGCCGCCGACCAGCAGCGCGGCGAGGCCGACCAGGGTCAGGAACTGGGTGAAACGGTTGATGTTGCGCTCAAGCTGCGGCGAGGCGTTGGAGCGGCTGCGAATCTCCCAGCCGGCCTGCGGCGCGGCGCTGCGCGCATCCGCGATGAAGGCCTCGGTGGCGCGCTCGCTGTTGGCCGCATCAGGCAGCTTCACCCGGTAGACCCAGCGCACCAGGCTGCCGGGCTGGATCAGGCCGGTGGCGCGCAGGCCCGCCTCGCTGATCAGGAAGCGCGGGCCGAAGCCGATGCCGCCGGCGAGCTTGTCGGGCTCGGCTTCGACGGTAGAGCGGATCTGGAAGGTCGCCGAGCCGATGGTGACGCGGTCGCCGGTCTTGAGCGAGAGCCGTGCGAGCAGCGTCGGATCGGCCGCCGCGCCGAACGCGCCGTCGTGCTCGGCAAGCAGGTCGGGCATCGGCAATTGCGGGGCCAGCGTCAGTTGGCCGAGCATCGGATAGGTGTCGTCGACCGCCTTCATCTCGACCAGCGCAAGCTTGCCCTCGGCCGAGCGCGCCATGCCGCGCAGGGTCGCGGCGGTCGAGACGGTGCCGCGCGAGCGCAGGAACGCGACCTCTTCCGGCTTGGCCTCGCGCTGGAACAGCACGAAGGAGACGTCGCCGCCGAGCAGCGCGCGGCCTTCGCGGGCGAGGCCGTCGGAGAGGCTCGCCGAGACCGAGCCGACGCCGGCGATCGCCATCACGCCGAGTGCAATGCAGGCGATGAAGACATAGAAGCCGCGCAGGCCCCCGCGCAGTTCGCGCAATGCGTAGCGCAGCGACAGCGCGACGCCGTTGGGCTTCGCGAACGGTTCGACCGCGGCGCTCATGCCGACGCGGACTGCGTGTCGATGCGGCCCGAGCGCAGGCGGATCACGCGATCGCAGCGATGGGCCAGCGAGGAATCGTGCGTCACCAGCACCAGGGTCATGCCGCGCTCGGCATGCTTGCTGAACAGGAGATCGACGATCTGTTTTCCCGTGGCCTCGTCGAGATTGCCGGTCGGCTCGTCGGCGACGAGGATGGCGGGATCGGGCGCCAGCGCGCGGGCGAGCGCGACGCGCTGCTGCTCGCCGCCGGAGAGCTGCGTCGGATAGTGATGCAGGCGATCGCCGAGCCCGACCGATTGCAGCTCCTGCGTCGCGCGCCTCGCGGCATCGGGATTGCCGGCGAGCTCGAGCGGCACCGCGACGTTCTCCAGCGCCGTCATGGTCGGGATCAGATGGAAGGACTGGAAGACGATGCCGACCTGGCGGCCGCGGAAGCGGGCCAGCGCGTCCTCGTCGAGGGCATTGAAAGGCGTGCCGCTCACCACCACCTCTCCGCTATCAGGACGCTCCAGCCCCGCCATCACCATCAGCAGCGTGGATTTGCCCGAACCTGACGGGCCGATCAGACCGATCGTCTCGCCCGAGGCGACCCGCAGGCTGATATCCTTGAGGATGTGAACGCGTGCCGCGCCCGTGCCCAATGAGAGATTGACGTTGGAGATGGCGATAGTGTCCGCCGCGGTGGCAGCGAGCGAAGAAGAGGAGTCGATGCGAGTGTCCATGGTCCGGTCATATGGCAACTCCGATAGCGCGGTCGAGAGGCGTTACGGATTGTTCATGCACATAGCCGTGTTGGTGCTCGCTTTGATGACGTTCGCGAACCCGGCTTGGGCGGAAGCGACAAGACCGGTCAAGCTCGTCGTTCTCGGCGATTCCCTCAGTGCCGGTCTCGGCCTTCCGGCCCAGGAGGCATTTCCCACAAAGCTCCAAAAAGCCTTGCAAGCCAAAGGCATAGCGGTCGACATGACCAATGCCGGGGTGTCCGGCGACACCTCCTCCGGCGGGCGCGACCGGCTCGACTGGTCGGTGCCGGATGGAACCGACGGCGTCATCGTCGAGCTCGGCGCCAACGACGCGCTGCGCGGCATCGATCCCGACTTGACGCGGGCGGCGCTGAGCGAGATCGTGACGCGGCTCAAGGCACGCAAGATCGCGGTGATGCTCTGCGGCATGCTGGCGCCGCCGAACTACGGGGCCGACTATGCCGCGCGCTTCAATTCGATTTATCCGGATCTGGCGAAGAAATTCGACGTACCGCTCTATCCGTTCTTCCTCGACGGCGTTGCGGCCGACGCCAAGCTCAACCAGGCCGACGGCATTCATCCGACCGCGGCCGGCGTCGACATCATCGTCGGCAACATCATGCCCACCGTGGAGGCATTCCTTGGCACGATAGCTGAGCAACGGCGTTGAAAAGCAGGCAACGCCAACCGTAATTCCCAGGGTTTTACGGGGTCAAGGCGCGGCATGCTTCGCAGAGTCACACAACTGCGATAGGAATCAGGTTACCGGTGATTCGTCGCCGGCTCTAATTTGGATATGGTCCTGCTTCAGGGACTGTACCCAAGCATCGGGAGTGCTGAACGATGCCGCGTTTGTTCACGGGTCTGGAAATCCCGGCCGAGATCGGCCACTCGCTTTCCAACTTGAGGGGCGGCCTCCCCGGCGCCCGCTGGATCGATCCCGAAAATTATCACGTCACCTTGCGCTTCATCGGCGATATCGACGGCGTCTCCGCCAACGAGATCGCCTCGATGCTGTTTCGCGTCGACCGCAAGCCGTTCGAGGTGAAGGTGCAGGGGCTGACGAGTTTCGGCGGCCGCAAGCCGAGGGCAGTCGTTGCGACGATCGCGCCGAGCAAGCCGCTGATGGAATTGCAGGCCGAGCTCGAACGCATGATGCAGCGGATCGGTCTCGATCCCGAGGGGCGCAAATTCATCCCGCATGTCACGCTGGCCCGTCTGCACGACGCCTCCGACCGCGACGTCGCCGACTATCTCTCGCTGCGCGGCTACTTCCCGAGTAAAGCCTTCATGGCCGAACGTTTCGTGCTGTTCTCCTCGCGCGCCTCCACCGGCGGCGGGCCGTATGTCGTCGAGGACGCCTACGAGCTGTGTGACTGAGATCGCTCCCGTGCCCCGGCCGCAGAGCCGAGGCCCAGCGTTCTGCGATGAACGAAATTTGGCGATGAACGAAACAGTGGGTCCCTGATCGGCGCAGCGGCGTTGCAAGCCGCAGCGCGTCCGGGACACGAAAGCGCATACCTCTGACCTCAATTCACGGCTTGCAATTTCCGCCCGTCTCTGGCGGTAAAGGGCCATGCTCTCGACCCCCAGTTCCACATTCCGCGAGGCCTATCAGGCCGAGATCGCCTCAGGCGCGATCGAGCCCGATGCCGCGCAGGCCGAGGTCGCCGAGGCCTATGCGGCGCTCGACCAGCGGCTCGCAAGCTACAAGCCGCAGCGCAAGCAGGGTCTGCTCAGCCGCCTGTTCAGCAGTGACAAGGATGAGGCGCCGCGCGGGCTCTACATCCATGGCGAGGTTGGCCGCGGCAAGACCATGCTGATGGATATGTTCTTCCAGCACTCAACCGTCGAGCACAAGCGGCGCGCGCATTTCCACGAATTCATGGCGGAAGCGCATGAGCGCATCTACGACTATCGCCAGAGCATCGCGCGCGGCGAGATCGCCGACGGCGACGTCATCACGCTGACCGCGAATGCGATCTTCGAGGAGAGCTGGCTGCTCTGCTTCGACGAATTCCACGTCACCGACATCGCGGACGCGATGATCCTCGGCCGCCTGTTCGCAAAGCTGTTCGAGCTTGGCACCGTGGTGGTCGCGACCTCCAACGTCGCGCCCGACGATCTCTACAAGGGCGGCCTGAACCGGTCGCTGTTCCTGCCCTTCATCAAGCAGATCACCGACCACATGGACGTCGCGCGGCTCGATGCGCGCACCGACTTCCGCCTGGAGAAGCTTCAGGGCGTGCCGATGTGGCTGACGCCGGCGGATGCCGACGCCGATGCAGCTCTCGACCGCGCCTGGTCGAGGATGTCAGGCGGCGCCAGATGCAAGTCGCGCGACATTTCGATCAAGGGGCGCATCCTGCACGTGCCGTGCTCGGCCCATGGCGTCGCGCGCTTTTCGTTTGCCGATCTCTGCGAGAAGCCGCTCGCGGCATCCGACTACCTCAGGCTCGCGCACGACTATCACACCATCCTGGTCGACCATATTCCAGTGATGGACTTCTCCCAGCGCAACGCCGCCAAGCGCTTCATCACGCTGATCGACACGCTCTATGACAATGCGGTGAAGCTGATGGCCTCGGCCGATGCCAACCCGATCTCGCTCTATCTCGCCCACGAGGGCAACGAGGCCAACGAGTTCAAGCGGACGGCGTCGCGTCTGATCGAAATGAGCTCGGAATCCTATCTGGCGCTGCCCCACGGCCGCAAGGATTCCACCGCCAGCGGCTCCACCAAGGGCCTGGTGGAGACTTAAGTCCTATCTCGTCACCCTTTCCGCCGTCATTCCGGGGCGCGACGAAGTCGCGAGCCCGGAATCCATAACCACGATCGGGAGTATGGATTCCGGGCTCGTCGCTTCGCGACGCCCCCGGAATGACGCTGGGGTATGCTGGCTGCTATCGCGGCAAGCCCGACAATTGGGCATCCACCGACTTGAACGGGGGAGGCGAAAGGGATAACCACCCGTCTCAGTTTTCCCCTCCTTACGTGTCTAAAAGGACAGGTTCACATGGCGCGCGACAAGATTGCTTTGATTGGCTCTGGTCAGATCGGCGGAACGCTGGCTCATCTCATCGGCTTGAAAGAGCTGGGCGACGTCGTGATGTTCGACATCGCCGAGGGCGTGCCGCAGGGCAAGGCGCTCGACATCGCGCAGTCCTCGCCGGTCGACGGCTTCGACGCGCACTACACCGGCGCGAACTCCTACGAAGCGCTCGATAACGCCAAGGTCTGCATCGTCACCGCCGGCGTGCCGCGCAAGCCCGGCATGAGCCGCGACGACCTTCTCTCCATCAACCTCAAGGTCATGGAGCAGGTCGGTGCCGGCATCAAGAAGTACGCTCCCGACGCCTTCGTCATCTGCATCACCAACCCGCTCGACGCGATGGTGTGGGCGCTCCAGAAGGCCTCGGGCCTGCCGCACAGGAAGGTCGTCGGCATGGCCGGCGTGCTGGATTCGGCGCGCTTCCGCTACTTCCTGGCCGACGAGTTCAACGTCTCCGTTGAAGACGTTACCGCCTTCGTGCTCGGCGGCCATGGCGACACCATGGTGCCGCTGGTGAAGTACTCCACCGTCGCCGGCATTCCGCTGCCCGACCTCGTCAAGATGGGCTGGACCTCGCAGGCGCGCCTCGACGAGATCGTCGACCGCACCCGCAACGGCGGTGCCGAGATCGTCAATTTGCTCAAGACCGGCTCGGCCTTCTACGCGCCTGCGGCGTCCGCGATCGCGATGGCCGAGAGCTATCTGCGTGACAAGAAGCGCGTGCTGCCCTCGGCCGCCTACCTCAACGGCGAATACGGCGTGAAGGACATGTATGTCGGCGTGCCCGTCGTGATCGGCGCCAAGGGCGTCGAGCGCGTGGTCGAGATCGAACTCGCCGGCAAGGACCGCGAAGCCTTCGACAAGTCGGTCGGCGCCGTGCAGGGCCTGGTCGATGCCTGCAAGAAGATCGCCCCCGATCTTCTCGGCCGCTAGGGCGCAAACAATCCCGCCGAAGATCGAAAGCCGGTCTTCGGCGGTTTCATTTCCGGGCCCGGCTGCAATCCTTGTTGAAGGCTTGGACGGGTTCCGGCTCAATAGTCCAGAGATCTCGAAGTCAAAGAATCCGGGTTGCAGTTCCTGTGGTATATGGTATGCCAGCCACAAGACTGAGGTGGGCCCAAGAGGTCACCGCCCGCGGGTTCAGGGAGCGACCATATGAATATCCATGAATATCAGGCCAAAGCGCTGCTCAGCGAGTTCGGCGTTCCGATCTCCAAGGGCGTGCCCGTCCTGAAGCCCACTGACGCGGAAGCCGCCGCCAAGGCGCTCCCGGGCCCGGTCTGGGTGGTGAAGAGCCAGATCCATGCCGGCGGCCGCGGCAAGGGCAAGTTCAAGGAAGCCTCTGCCGGCGACAAGGGTGGCGTCCGCATCGCCAAGTCGGCCGCCGAGGTCTCCGAGTTCGCCAAGCAGATGCTGGGCGCCACCCTCGTGACCGTGCAGACCGGCCCCGCCGGCAAGCAGGTCAACCGCCTCTACATCGAGGACGGCTCTGACATCGAGAAGGAGTTCTATCTCTCGATCCTGGTCGACCGCGAGACCTCGCGCGTCTCCTTCGTCGTGTCGACCGAGGGCGGCGTCAACATCGAAGACGTCGCGCACAATAGCCCTGAGAAGATCGTCACCTTCTCGGTCGATCCCGCCACCGGCATCATGGGCCATCACGGCCGCACGGTCGCGAAGGCGCTGAACCTGTCCGGCGATCTCGCCAAGCAGGCCGAGAAGCTCACCGCGCAGCTCTACGCCGCCTTCGTCGCCAAGGACATGTCGATGCTGGAGATCAACCCGCTGGTCGTGACCAAGCAGGGCCAGCTCCGCGTGCTCGACGCCAAGGTCTCGTTCGACGACAATGCGCTGTTCCGTCACCCCGAGGTGCTCGCGCTGCGCGACGAGACCGAGGAAGACGCCAAGGAAATCGAGGCGTCGAAATACGACCTCAACTACGTCACCCTCGACGGCAACATCGGCTGCATGGTCAACGGCGCCGGTCTCGCCATGGCGACGATGGACATCATCAAGCTCTACGGCATGGCGCCGGCGAACTTCCTCGACGTCGGCGGCAGCGCCAGCAAGGAAAAGGTCGCGGCCGCGTTCAAGATCATCACCGCGGATCCCAACGTGAAGGGCATCCTGGTCAATATCTTCGGTGGCATCATGAAGTGCGACGTGATCGCCGAAGGCGTCACCGCCGCCGTGCGCGAGGTCGGCCTCAGCGTGCCGCTGGTGGTTCGTCTCGAAGGGACCAATGTCGAGCTCGGCAAGAAGATCATCCGTGAATCCGGCCTGAACGTGGTGCCGGCCGACAATCTCGACGCCGCCGCGCAGAAGATCGTGAAGGCCGTCAAGGGAGGCTAGAGCCATGCCCCAGGACCATCTCGCCGCATCATCTCCGCTTGCAGAGCACGCGCGCCTCGCCGCGTTCGCCGGCGAATGGAATGGCGAAGAGGTGGTCTTCCCGTCGCGCTGGACTGCCGGCGGGCCGGCGACCTCTCACGTCGTCGCGCGCATGGACCTCAACGGGTTCTATCTGATTCAGGACTCGGTCCAGATGCGCGACGGCAAGCAGATCTTCGCCAGCCACGGCATCTTCACCTACGACCGCGACGACCGGACCTACAAATTGTTCTGGTACGATTCGCTCGGCTACACGCCGCCCTCGCCCGCTTCCGGCGGGTGGGTCGGCAAGACCCTGACGCTGGTGCGCGGCTCGCTCCGCGGCAATGCGCGCCACGTCTACGAGATCATCGACGACAATTCCTATTCGTTGAAGATCCAGTTCTCGCCGGACGCGGAAGGCTGGGCCGACGTGCTCACCGGCGTCTACCGCCGCATCCACTGACCTCTCACTGTTAGTTTCGCGAAAGCAGACCTCATGTCCATCCTGATCGACAAGAACACCAAGGTCATCTGCCAGGGCTTCACCGGCAAGAACGGCACCTTCCACTCGGAGGCCGCGATTGCCTATGGCACCAAGATGGTCGGCGGCACCTCGCCGGGCAAAGGCGGCTCGACGCATCTGGGACTGCCGGTGTTCGACACCGTGCGCGATGCGCGTGAGAAGACCGGCGCCGATGCGTCGGTGATTTACGTGCCGCCGCCGGGCGCAGCCGACGCGATCTGCGAAGCCATCGATGCCGAGATCCCGCTGATCGTCTGCATCACCGAGGGCATCCCGGTCGTCGACATGGTGCGCGTGAAGCGCTCGCTGATCGGCTCCAAGTCGCGCCTGATCGGGCCGAACTGCCCGGGCGTCATGACCGCCGGCGAGTGCAAGATCGGCATCATGCCGGCCAACATCTTCAAGACCGGCAGCGTCGGCATCGTCTCCCGCTCGGGCACGCTGACCTACGAGGCGGTGTTCCAGACCTCGCAGGAGGGCCTCGGCCAGACCACGGCCGTCGGCATCGGCGGCGACCCGGTCAAGGGAACCGAATTCATCGACGTGCTGGAGATGCTGCTCGCCGACCCCAAGACCGAGTCGATCATCATGATCGGCGAGATCGGCGGTTCCGCCGAGGAGGACGCCGCCCAGTTCCTCAAGGACGAGGCCAAGCGCGGTCGCAAGAAGCCGATGGTCGGCTTCATCGCCGGCGTCACCGCACCTCCCGGCCGCCGCATGGGCCATGCCGGCGCGATCATTTCGGGCGGCAAGGGCGACGCCGGTTCCAAGACCGAAGCGATGAAATCGGCTGGAATTTCCGTCTCTCCGTCCCCCGCGCGCCTCGGCCACACGCTTGCCGAAAAGTTGAAGGGCTAATTCACTTCTTCGTGCTTTTCCGGGCGAAGTTTCGCAGCAAATAGGGTAAATGGTGCCAGCCGCGTCGGGCCTCTGCCGGGGAGCCCGACGCCAGCGCCGTTTGTTATGCGCGAACCGAAATCGCCAGGAACTCAAGTATGTCTCGCCAGGACGCGAACGCAGCCTTTGCCCTCTCATCCTTTTTGCAGGGCACCAACGCCACCTACATCGACGAAATCTACGCCCGCTACGAGAAGGATCCGTCCTCGGTCGACGCCGAGTGGCAGGAGTTCTTCAAGAGCCTGAAGGACCAGCCGGACGACGTCCGCAGGAACGCCGAGGGCCCGTCCTGGGAGCGCGCCAACTGGCCGCTGACCCCGCAGGACGACCTCACCTCCGCGCTCGACGGCAACTGGGCGGAAGTCGAGAAGGCGGTCGGCGGCAAGATCGCCGCCAGGGCGCAGGCCAAGGGCGCCGACATCTCCTCCGCCGACGTGCTTCAGGCGACGCGCGACTCCGTCCGCGCCCTGATGCTGATCCGCTCCTACCGCATGCGCGGCCATTTCCACGCCAAGCTCGACCCGCTCGGGATCGAGGCTCAGCGCAACCGCGAAGAGCTCGATCCGCGCACCTACGGGTTCAGTGAAGCCGATTTCGACCGCAAGATCTTCCTCGATCACGTGCTCGGTCTCGAATACGCCACGCTGCGCGAGATCACCGCGATCTGCGAGCGCACCTACTGCCAGACGCTTGGCGTCGAGTTCATGCATATCAGCAATGCTGCGCAGAAGGCCTGGATCCAGGAGCGCATCGAGGGTCCGGACAAGGAGATCTCGTTCACCCGCGAAGGTCGCCGCGCGATCCTGATGAAGCTGGTCGAAGCCGAAGGCTTTGAAAAATTCTGCGACACCAAGTTCACCGGTACCAAGCGTTTCGGTCTCGACGGCGGCGAGTCGCTGATCCCGGCGCTCGAGCAGATCATCAAGCGCGGCGGCAATCTCGGCGTGAAGGAAGTCGTGCTCGGCATGCCGCATCGCGGCCGCCTCAATGTGCTGACCCAGGTGATGGGCAAGGCGCATCGCGCGCTGTTCCACGAGTTCAAGGGCGGCTCGGCCAACCCTGACGCGGTCGAAGGCTCCGGCGACGTCAAATATCACCTCGGCGCCTCCTCGGACCGCGAGTTCGACGGCAACCGCATCCATCTGTCGCTGACCGCCAACCCCTCGCATCTCGAGATCGTCGATCCCGTGGTGCTCGGCAAGGTCCGCGCCAAGCAGGACCAGCACGGCGATCCGCCGGACATGCGCATCTCCGTCATGCCGCTCCTGATGCATGGCGACGCGGCGTTCGCCGGCCAGGGCGTGGTCGCGGAATGCTTCGGCCTGTCGGACCTGAAGGGCTACCGCACCGGCGGCTCCGTGCACTTCATCGTCAACAACCAGATCGGCTTCACCACCTATCCGCGTTATTCGCGTTCTTCGCCTTACCCGTCGGACGTGGCGAAGATGATCGATGCGCCGATCTTCCACGTCAACGGCGACGATCCGGAAGCCGTCGTGTTCGCGGCCAAGGTCGCGACCGAGTTCCGGCAGAAATTCCACAAGCCGGTCGTCATCGACATGTGGTGTTATCGCCGTTACGGCCACAACGAGGGCGACGAGCCGGCGTTCACGCAGCCCGTGATGTACAAGCGGATCGCGGCCCATCCCTCGACCCTCACTCTCTACTCCAAGCGCCTGATCGCCGAGGGCGTGGTCACCGAGGGTGAGGTCGACAAGCTGAAGGCCGACTGGCGCGCGCGGCTCGATGCCGAGTTCGAGGCCGGCACCTCCTACAAGCCGAACAAGGCCGACTGGCTCGACGGCAAGTGGTCCGGCTTCAAGATCGCCGATCAGGAAGAGGACGCGCGCCGCGGCGTCACCGGCGTTGATCTTCCGATCCTCAAGGACATCGGCCGCAAGATCACCAAGGTGCCGGACGGCTTCCGCGTCCACCGCACCATCCAGCGCTTCCTGGAAAACCGCTCCAAGGCGATCGACAGCGGCAACGGCATCGACTGGGCGACCGGCGAGGCGCTGGCGTTCTGCACGCTGCTCAACGAAAACCACCATGTCCGCCTGTCCGGACAGGATTCCGAGCGCGGCACCTTCTCGCAGCGTCACTCGGTCCTGATCGACCAGGAGGACGAGAGCCGCTACACGCCGTTCAACCATCTCGGCCACGAGCAGGGCCATTACGAGGTCATCAACTCGCTGCTGTCGGAAGAGGCCGTGCTCGGCTTCGAATACGGCTATTCGCTCGCCGAGCCGAACACGCTGACCTTGTGGGAAGCCCAGTTCGGCGACTTCGCCAACGGCGCGCAGGTCGTGTTCGACCAGTTCATCTCCTCGGGTGAGCGCAAATGGCTGCGCATGTCCGGCCTCGTCTGCCTGCTGCCGCATGGCTATGAGGGCCAGGGACCGGAGCACTCCTCGGCGCGTCTGGAGCGTTACCTGCAGATGTGCGCCGAAGACAACATGCAGGTGGTCTATCCGACCACGCCGGCGAACTACTTCCACGCGCTGCGGCGCCAGCTCCACCGCGAGATCCGCAAGCCGCTGATCATGATGACGCCGAAGTCGCTGCTGCGCCACAAGCGGGCGGTGTCGCGTCTCGAGGAGCTCGCGAAGGGCACGACCTTCCATCGCATCCTCTATGATGACGCCCAGATGCAGCCGACCGAGGCGACCAAGCTCGTTTCCGACGAGAAGATCCGCCGCATCGTGCTCTGCTCCGGCAAGGTCTATTACGACCTCTACGAGGAGCGCGAGAAGCGCGGCATCGACGACATCTATCTGATGCGCGTCGAGCAGCTCTATCCGGTGCCGTTGAAGGCGCTGGTGATCGAGCTGTCCCGCTTCAAGAAGGCCGAAGTCGTGTGGTGCCAGGAAGAGCCCCGCAACATGGGTGCCTGGCACTTCATCGAGCCCTATCTGGAATGGGTGCTGAACCAGGTGCACGGTGTGAGCCGGCGTCCGCGTTATGTCGGCCGCGCCGCCTCCGCCGCGACCGCCACGGGTCTGATGTCCAAGCATCAGGCGCAGCTGAAGGCGTTCCTGGACGAAGCGTTGAGCTGAGAAGTTTTTAAGACGCTGTCATTGCCCGCGAAGGCGGGCAATCCAGTACGCCGCGGCGTTCGTGATCAAAACGAACGCCGCGGCGTACTGGATGCCCCGCCTTCGCGGGGCATGACGTATGAATTCATGACCGCACCGGCGATCTCCTTAAGGAAAAGACCATGACTGAAATTCGTGTGCCGACGCTCGGCGAATCCGTCACCGAGGCCACCATCGGCCGCTGGTTCAAGAAGGCCGGCGATCCCGTCGCCGTCGACGAGCCCTTGGTGGAGCTCGAGACCGACAAGGTCACCATCGAAGTCCCGGCGCCCTCCGCCGGCACGCTGAGCGAGATCATCGCCGCCGATGGCGCCACCGTCGCGGTCGGCGCGCTGCTCGGCCAGATCACCGATGGTGCCGGCGCTGCGAAGCCCGCCGCCGCGCCCGCCAAGCCTGCCGCTGCGCCGGCTGCTGCCGCCGCTCCCGCGCCGGCTCCGGCTGCGAAGGCGCCGCCGGCCGATGCGCCGCTCGCCCCATCCGTGCGCAAGCTGTCGGCC
This sequence comes from Bradyrhizobium cajani, assembly GCF_009759665.1. Taxonomy (GTDB): domain Bacteria; phylum Pseudomonadota; class Alphaproteobacteria; order Rhizobiales; family Xanthobacteraceae; genus Bradyrhizobium; species Bradyrhizobium cajani. The sequence continues at coordinate 52,202 of NZ_WQNE01000013.1, read as the reverse complement.
GAAACCGGCATCGACGCCTCCACCGTTCCGGGCTCCGGCAAGGACGGCCGCGTCACCAAGGGCGACATGCTCGCCGCGATCGAGCGCGCGGCCTCGGCGCCGACCCCGGTCAACCAGCCCGCCGCCGCCGTGCAGGTCCGCGCACCGTCGCCGGCCGATGACGCCGCCCGCGAAGAGCGCGTCAAGATGACCCGCCTGCGCCAGACCATCGCGCGCCGTCTCAAGGACGTGCAGAACACCGCGGCCATGCTCACGACCTTCAACGAGGTCGACATGACCAACGTCATGGCGCTGCGCGCCCACTACAAGGATGCGTTCGAGAAGAAGCACGGCGCCAAGCTCGGCTTCATGGGCTTCTTCACCAAGGCCGTCGTGCAGGCGCTGAAGGACATCCCGGCCGTGAACGCCGAGATCGACGGTACCGACCTGATCTACAAGAACTACTACCACATCGGCGTCGCCGTCGGCACCGACAAGGGCCTGGTCGTCCCCGTGGTGCGCGACTGCGACCACAAGTCGATCTCCGACATCGAGAAGGGCATTGCCGATTTCGGCCGCCGCGCCCGTGACGGCCAGCTCAAGATCGACGAGATGCAAGGCGGCACCTTCACCATCACCAATGGCGGCATCTACGGCTCGCTGATGTCGACCCCGATCCTGAACGCGCCGCAGTCCGGCATCCTCGGCATGCACAAGATCCAGGAACGGCCGATGGTCGTCGGCGGCAAGATCGAGGTGCGCCCGATGATGTATCTGGCGCTGTCCTACGATCACCGCGTGATCGACGGCAAGGAAGCCGTCACCTTCCTGGTCCGCGTCAAGGAGAGCCTGGAAGATCCGGCGCGGCTGGTGCTCGATCTCTAAGCGAGGCCGCCATGCACGAGCCGTCGCTCTCCGATGCGCTGCTTTCCATGGTGCCATTCCTGTTTGTCACCTTTGTCCTCTTCCTCGTCGCGATTCCGATCAGCCGCAGGAAGGGGAAAGGTGTCGGCTTCGCCATGTGGTGCCTGATCCCGTTCGTCAGTTTCTTTGTTCTGCTCCATCTGGTGAGCTTGACGGACAAGTCCGTGCTGGATCGTTTGGCAGCTCTTGAAGGCAAGACGTCGTAGTGCGCTCGAACTCGTGGGGACTGATGTGATGGATAAAGTCGTTGTCATCACCGGCGGCAGCCGCGGCATCGGGCGGGCGACCGCGATTGCGGCGGCCGCGCGCGGTTATCGCGTCGTGGTCGGCTATGCCAGCAACAAGCAGGCTGCGGGCGAGGTCGTCGCCCAGATCGCGGCGAGCAACGGCAAGGTGATCGCGGTGAAATGCGATGTCGCCGAAGAAAGCGACATCCTCGAACTGTTCAAGGCGGCCGACAAGTTCGGCACGTTAGGGGCGCTCGTCAACAATGGCGGCATCGTCGGCAAGAGCGGCGTGCGCGTCGACGAGATGTCGGCCGAGCGCATCCAGCGCGTCATGGCGGTCAACGTCACCGGCTCCATCCTCTGCGCGCGCGAGGCGGTGAAGCGGATGTCGACCAAGCACGGCGGCAAGGGCGGCGTCATCGTCAACCTGTCGTCGGTCGCCGCCAAGCTCGGCTCACCCAACACCTATGTCGATTATGCGGCCTCCAAGGGCGCGATCGATTCCTTCACCATCGGTCTCGGCTATGAGGTCGCGGGCGAAGGCATCCGTGTCGCCGGCATTCGCCCCGGCCTGATCGACACCGAAATCCACGCCGCCGGCGGCGAGCCCGACCGCGCCCATCGTCTGGCCCATCTGGTGCCGATGAAGCGCGTCGGCACCGCCGAGGAAATCGCCAACGCCATCGTCTGGCTGATGTCGGACGATGCCTCCTACGTCACCTCTGCCATTCTCGATGTGTCCGGCGGACGCTGACGCGCCGCGCGGACGCTGACACATCCTCATCACGCCAAACTTACGGGACTTCCTCTCATGGCTACCTACGATCTCGTCGTCATCGGCACCGGACCGGGCGGTTATGTCTGCGCGGTGCGCGCAGCCCAGCTCGGCATGAAAGTCGCCGTGGTCGAAAAGAACGCAACCCTCGGCGGCACCTGCCTCAATGTCGGCTGCATGCCGTCGAAGGCGCTGCTGCACGCCTCCGAGATGTTCGAGGAAGCCGGCCATTCCTTCGCGAAAATGGGCGTGAGCGTTTCCGCGCCGAAGCTCGATTTGCCGTCGATGATGAACTTCAAGCAGCAGGGCATCGACGGCAACGTCAAGGGCGTCGAGTTCCTGATGAAGAAGAACAAGATCGACGTGCTCAAGGGCGCCGGCAAGATCCTCGGCACCGGCAAGGTCGAAGTCTCCGCCGACGGCAAATCGCAGGTGGTCGAGACCAGGAACATCGTGATCGCCACCGGCTCGGACATCGCGCGTCTCAAGGGCATCGAGATCGACGAGAAGCGCATCGTGTCGTCGACCGGCGCGCTGTCGCTGGAGAAAGTGCCGGGCAGATTGCTGGTGATCGGCGCCGGCGTGATCGGCCTCGAGCTCGGCTCGGTGTGGCGCAGACTCGGCTCCGAAGTCATGGTCGTCGAATTCCTCGACCGCATCCTGCCCGGCATGGACGGCGAGATCGCCAAGCAATTCCAGCGCATCCTGGAAAAGCAGGGCTTTGCGTTCAAGCTCGGCTCGAAGGTCACTGGCGTCGAAGTGAACAGCAAGGCACTGCTTGCGAAAATCGAACCGGCTGCGGGTGGCGCGGCCGAGACCATCGAGGCCGACGTCGTGCTCGTCTGCATCGGTCGCGTGCCGTACACGGATGGATTGGGACTGAAGGAAGCCGGCGTTGCGCTCGACAATCGCGGTCGCGTGCAGATCGATCCGCATTTCGCCACCAGCCTGAAGGGCGTCTATGCCATCGGCGACGTCGTCGCAGGCCCGATGCTCGCGCACAAGGCCGAGGATGAAGGCGTTGCGGTCGCGGAGATCATCGCGGGACAGGCCGGCCACGTGAACTACGACGTTATCCCAAGCGTCGTGTATACCACGCCGGAAGTGTCCTCCGTCGGCAAGACCGAGGAGGAACTGAAGCAGGCCGGTGTCGCCTATACGGTCGGGAAGTTTCCCTTCACCGCCAACGGCCGCTCCAAGGTCAACCAGACCACCGACGGCTTCGTGAAGATTCTCGCAGATGCGAAGACTGATCGCGTGCTCGGCGTGCACATTATCGGCCGCGAAGCCGGCGAAATGATCCATGAGGCCTGCGTTCTCATGGAATTTGGCGGCAGCGCGGAAGATCTCGCCCGCACCTGCCACGCGCACCCGACCCGCTCGGAAGCGGTCAAGGAAGCCGCGCTTGCAGTCGGCAAGCGGGCTATCCATATGTAGCCGCGCGCCCAGCGCCGAATCGGGCGGGAAACACATGCTGCGCCGCCTTCTTCAACCGGTCTGGGTCCTGCTTGCGATCATCTTCCTGATCGAAGCGTGGCTGTGGGACCATCTCGAGCCGATCGTTGCCAAGGTCGTCGCAGCCATCCCGCTCGCGCGCTTCAAGCAATGGCTGACGACGCGCGTCGATGCGCTGTCGCCGGCCATGACGCTGATCGTGTTCGCGGTCCCCATCGTCCCGCTGTTCCCGCTCAAGCTGGTCGGCCTGTGGCTGCTCGCGCATGAATATTGGGCGAGCGCCCTCTTCACCATCCTGTTCGCAAAGCTGCTCGGCGTTGGCGTCACCGCCTTCGTGTTCGACGTCACGCGCGACAAGCTGCTGGAGATGCACTGGTTCGAGCGGATCTACGATCTGGTGCTGAAGGTGCGCGCCAAGGCCGCCGAGCTGGTCGATCCGATCAAGCGGCGCATCCGCGAGCTGATCGCCGGCAACGGCGAAGGCTGGTCCGCCCGCACGCTCCGCCTGATCCAGCGCTTCCGCAAGAGCGTGCACGAAGCGCGCTAGCTGCCCATCACGTACTCGGTGTCATCGCCCGGCTTGACCGGGCGATCCAGTATTCCAGAGACAGAGAGATTAGAACCGAGAGGCCGCGGCGTACTGGATGCCCCGGTCAAGCCGGGGCATGACACTGTCTGTGTGGCATCAAGCCACGCGTCTCACCGCCCCTCAATGCAAATGCAGCAGATGCGGCCACCACAGGCCGAGCGCGGTCATGATGAGGCCGGCGAGCGTCAAAACGCCGCCGACATAGGCCAGCGCGAACATGCCGGTGATGATCGTGGCCGAGGCCAGCACGATGCCGATCTGGAAGGCGGCCGAGGCCAGCTCGAAGTGATGGTACTTCGCGGTCGCCTCGTCGCGCGCGTGCTCGGCATGCTTGGCCTTCTCGGCGAGCTGCTCGGTGCCTTCGCCGGTTTCGGGCTCTGAGCGGTAGCGCTGCGCGGTCTTGGTCCAGTCGTCGATCTGCTTCTGCACCGCCGCTCTCACGGCAGCGTCTTCGGGCAGGGAGCCCAGCGTGAGCTTGCCCTGCTCGACCGCGGTCACCACCACGGTGCGGCGGATGCTCTTGGCCTGGAAGAACGCCCAGAGGTTGGCGGCTTCGACGTTCTTGCTGATCGATTCGGTCTGGGCGCCCTTGCCGAGCGTCTCCGAGATCGCCAGGAACAGCGCCAGAACGGCAATCAGGAGCGCAATCTTCTTGTTTGAGCCGGACGCGTGTTCGGCGTGCTCGGCATGCTCCATGCTTTCATGTGCGCTCATATTTCTCTCCTGCCTATTTACCAACGATTGACCGAACCGCGCGACCGGCGCAAGTGGCAAGCGCCATGGCGGTTGCAATTAATGGTTTCGCGTTCAGGCTGCTCTAGTCCTGTCACATGACCACAGCGGAATTCATCGCAGCCTGCTTCTGGCCCTTCGTCATCATCGCCGTATTTGCGCTGCTGAAGGCCCGCAACACCAAGGCCTTTCCGTACCTCGGCAAGATCGTGTTCGCGGTCGCCGTCGTCTACCTTGGCCTGTTGCCGTTTTATGAAAAGAGCTCGATCATCGCGGTCAACGACGTCCATGTCGGCCTCGTTTTCGTGGGGTTGGCTATCGCCGGCTCTCAGCTCTGGCAGCCTCAGCTCTATGGCTCATGGCGCGACAAGGCGAAGCCGCTCGCCTCGATGATCCTGATCGTGCTGCTCGGCAGCGGCCTTGCATGGTATGCCGGGCGGATGCTGTTTCTCGATCACCTGACGTCCCGGCTCGCGATCGAAGGACGTGTCGATCGTGCGTGGAGGTCAGGTAGCAGCCGCAAGGCGGACTATCTCGTCCGCATCGCAAACCAAACGGTGAAGGTCACGGAGCCGCTCTATGAGCGCCTGGAGAAATTCAGGCCGATGGTCCGCGTCGAGGTCGGACGCGGCTCGAACTACGTCTATGATATCGAGTATCTCTCGAATTGAGTCGCTGTGTCACCGCCGCGGATGCGCGCTCGCATAGACCTCGAGCAATCGCTCCGAATCGATGCCGGTATAGATCTGCGTGGTCGAGAGCGAGGAATGACCGAGCAATTCCTGGATCGCGCGCAGATCGCCGCCGCGCGATAGCAGATGCGTGGCGAAGGAATGGCGAAGCGCATGCGGCGTGGCGCTGTCCGGCAGGCCGAGCGCGCCGCGCAGCCGCTCCATCGCGAGCTGGATGATGCGCGGGCTGAGCGGCCCGCCGCGCGCGCCGACGAAGATGGGACCTTCCGTCGGCAACGGATACGGACACATCGCGACGTACTCATGCACGAGTTCAAGTACGTTCTGAAGCACCGGCACCATGCGGGTCTTGTTGCCTTTGCCGGTGACGACGAGCACGTCGCCTTCGCCGGGACGCGGCACCTCGCGGCGCTTCAGGCCGAGCGCTTCGGAGATGCGCAGGCCTGATCCATACAAGAGCGCCATCACCGCGGCGTCGCGCGCCAAAATCCACGTCTCGCGTTCCTCGCCGGCGCGTTCGTCGGCATCCGCAAGGCGTTTGGCCGAGGCCATCGGCAGCGGCTTTGGCAGGCTCTTGGCGACCTTCGGCGCGCGGATCGCCGACAACGCGCCGACCTTGCCCTTTCCCTCACGCTCGAGGAAGCGGCCAAACGAGCGCAGGCCTGCCAGCGCGCGCATCAGCGAGCGGCCGGCAATGTCGTCGGCGCGGCGCATCGCCATGAAGGCGCGGATGTCGGTGGCTTCCAGCGACGCAAAACGGGCGAGCGTCACGCGTTCGCCCCAATGACTGCAAAGGAAATCCAGGCACTGCCGCAAGTCGCGGCCATAGGCCTCCAGCGTCTTCGGCGACAGCCGCCGCTCGGCGCCGAGATGCGACAGCCAGCGCGTCATCTCCTGCGCGATGTCAGGATCGGCGCTGGCGAGCTCGATTTGGGGTGCGGCCGCTTTGCTCATGCGCTCTGGACGTAATGATTCCGCACAGTATATCGCATCATACTCGTTTATCGTTCGCTAAGGCCGGCCCGTGGCGCTAGCCTTCAGGCCCCGGGTTCCGATTCTCCCTCCAAAGACCATTGATGGATCATTCCTCGCGCAGCACGACCATCCCCGCCAACGCGATCCGCATGGTCGACGTGCTGGTGCCGGTCGCGCTCGACCAGACCTATTCCTACAAGGTGCCGCGCGGGATGGAGCTGAAGGCGGGCGATCTCGTCGGTGTGCCGCTCGGCCCGCGCGAGGTGCTGGCGGTGGTCTGGGGAGAAAATGCCAATCCCGATCCGCGCCTGCACAACCGGCTCAAGGAGGTCAACGAGAAGCTCGACATCCCGCCGCTGAAGGGCGAGTTGCGCTCGGTGGTCGACTGGGTCGCCAATTACACGCTGAGCCCGCGCGGCATGGTGCTGCGCATGTGCCTGCGGATGGGCGAGAACTTGGGCCCCGAGCGGGTGCGTCCCGGCGTGCGCCTGGTCGGCGATCCGCCGCGGCGGCTGACGCCGGCGCGGCAGCGCGTGATCGAGGTGCTGTCGGACCGCCTGCTGCACGGCAAGTCCGAGGCCGCCAAGGAAGCCGGTGTCTCGGCCGGCGTGATCGACGGCCTCGTCGACGAGGGCACGCTCACGGTCGAGCCGATGCCGCCGCCTCCGCCGCCGCCGGCCCCCGATCCGGAGTTCGGCCGGCCGGATTTTTCGCCGCTCCAGCGCGCTGGCGTGGATGCGATGCGCGCGCTCGCGGCCAACGGCACCTTCCACGTCGCGCTGCTCGACGGCGTCACTGGCTCGGGCAAGACCGAGGTCTATTTCGAGGCCGTTGCGGAAACGATCCGCCGCGGAAAACAGTCGCTGATCCTGATGCCGGAGATCGCGCTGACCGGCCAGTTCCTCGACCGCTTCGCGCAACGGTTTGGCGTGCGGCCGATCGAATGGCACTCCGAGCTCACCCCGCGCACCCGCGCGCGCAATTGGGCGGCGATCTCCGAAGGCAGCGCGCCGGTCGTGGTCGGGGCGCGCTCGGCGCTGTTCCTGCCCTATGCCAATCTCGGCCTCATCGTGGTCGATGAAGAGCACGACCAGGCCTACAAGCAGGACGACGGCGTGCACTATCACGCCCGCGACATGGCGGTGGTGCGGGCGCATATCGCCAAGATTCCGATCGTGCTGGCGTCCGCCACGCCCTCGGTCGAGTCCGAGGTCAATGCGCGCAAGAACCGCTATCAGCGCATCGCACTGCCCTCGCGCTTCGGCGGCCAGCACATGCCGCATATCGAGGCGATCGATCTGCGCCGCGAGCCGCCGGCGCGCGGTCGCTTCATCTCGCCGCGGCTGGCGGGCGAAATCAAGATCGCAATCGAGCGGCGCGAGCAGGCGCTGCTGTTCCTCAATCGCCGCGGCTATGCGCCGCTGACGCTGTGCCGCGGCTGCGGTCACCGCTTCGCCTGCACCATCTGCGACGCCTGGCTGGTCGATCATCGGTTTCGCCAGCGCCTGGTCTGTCACCATTGCGGCTTCTCGATGCCGCGCCCCCATATCTGTCCGAACTGCTCCGCGGAGGAATCACTGGTGGCGGTGGGGCCCGGCGTCGAGCGCTTGCAGGAGGAGGCGGCCGCGCTGTTCCCAGACGCGCGCACCATGGTGCTGTCCAGCGACCTCATCACCTCGATCGAGACGATGCGCAGTGAGCTCGCCGAGATCGCGGAGGGCCGCGTCGACATCATCATCGGCACGCAGCTTGTCGCCAAGGGCCACAATTTTCCGCGGCTCAATCTGGTCGGCGTGGTCGATGCGGATCTCGGCCTGTCCAACGGCGATCCGCGCGCGGCGGAACGCACCTGGCAATTGCTCAACCAGGTGATCGGCCGCGCCGGACGCGAGCAGGGCCGCGGCGTCGGCTATCTCCAGACCCACCAGCCCGACCATCCCGTGATGAAGGCGCTGATCGCCTGCGATCGCGAGGCCTTTTACGACAGCGAGATCGACCTGCGCGAGCGCACCCTCTATCCGCCGTTCGGACGGCTCGCGAGCCTGATCATCTCGGCAGGCGATCGCCCGAGCGCCGAAGGTTTGGGTCGCCGTCTCGTCGCGCTCGCGCCGCGCGACGAGCGCGTGGTCGTGCTGGGGCCGGCGGAAGCCCCGCTCGCGGTGATCAAGGGCCGCTACCGCTTCCGCATCCTGGTGAAATCGGCGCGCGGCTTCGACCTGTCCGACTATCTGCGCAACTGGCTCGCCGTCAGCCCGAAGCCGAAGGGGAACCAAAAGCTCGAAGTCGACGTCGATCCGCAGAGCTTTTTGTAGCCACTGTCATTCCGGGGCGCGCGAAGCGCGAGCCCGGAATCCATTTCACCGCGGTCACTGCCGCCCGATGGATTCCGGGTTCACGCTTCGCGTGCCCCGGAATGACGCCAAACAAAAAGCCCGCCGTCCCCCAAGACGGCGGGCTTGTTTTGCCCGTGCTGATCTCGCCGCTCACAGGTCCATGCGGACGATGACGAGATCTGCGTTTGTTGAGATGAGGCGCTCGAAGCGCGCCTTAGGAGACGACTTCCGCGGTGACGCGGCCGACACCGGCGCCGGTAAGGCCGATGGCGCGGGCAGCGCCCGTGGAGAGGTCGAGCACTCGGCCGCGAATGAAGGGGCCGCGGTCATTGATGGTGACGACGACGCTCTGGCCGCCATGGGTGACGCGCAGCTTGGTGCCGAACGGCAGCGAACGGTGCGCGGCGGTCATGGCGTTCTGGTTGAAGCGCTGGCCCGAGGCGGTCCGGCTGCCGGACTCGTTGCCGTAATAGGAGGCCATGCCGGAGAAGCTGCGGCCGGTGCCCGACGACGGCGTCATCGACGCATTGGCGCTGCGCCAATCGGAGCCGGAGTTGGTGTCGGTCTGGGCGTGGTGGCGATGATGCCGGTGATGCCTGGATTTCGCGGACGCTTCGGTGGCAGTTCCACCGACGAGGAGAGTTGCGGCGACGAAAGCGATCGCCGTGCGCGGCCGGGTCACGATGCCCAGCGTCTTCAAAGACAGCATTTAGTGGTCCCTAAGCTAGTATTGCCACATATGTGGCCAGTGGAGCCCCCGTAAGTCTGTGAGCGGTTTGGCGTTTCGATTCTCAATGAGGCGTGAATTGGGCAGTAAATCTGTTCTGTGTCGTCATGAAACATCTTGTGACTGGCACCGATGTTGCAGCGGATGTTCCGCAATCCCTTTCTTTAATGATTTATTAATCATTCGATTACTATCGAATACTGTAGAGTGAAGTCATCGCGCCCCGAGTTTAGAATTGGGTAAGTATTCGGAACTGGCGGGCGCCCCGTCCGGGGTCACGCCTCAGCGATCCGTGTTCATGGCCGCTATGCGCTGAGGGCGGGAACGAATGTGCGACGAGCTGCCGGAAGGCGCGGCTCAATTCCGTGGCGTGGCAAGTTGCCGTCGCGCGCGTCGGGGGACTGCGACGAACTGGCGACAAAACCCCATGCCTTTAATTTGGCGTCATGTTGCACGTGCGCGCCTGCTATGTTAGCAAAGCCGCGATTTTACCGGATCCGGCGCCTCCCGTGTCGGCCGAAAATCGAAGTCCCGCTTGAATTCCAAGGGCTTGGATCGCTAGGCGCCGCTTCGCGGCGACGGTTTTTCCCTTGCGAATTTGACAGCTAAAAGAGCGCGTCTGTGGCTGCAGAAGATACGTCCGTTTCAGGTGTGTCCGGCCGTTATGCAACGGCCTTGTTTGAACTGGCCCGCGACCAGAATGTGGTCGATGAGGTCAAAGCCGATCTCGACAAATTCGAGGCCTTGCTGAACGAGAGCGCCGATCTGAAGCGCCTGGTCCGCAGCCCGGTGTTCGCGGCCGACGCCCAGTCCCGGGCCCTCTCGGCCGTGCTGGACAAGGTCGGCCTCGCCGGCATCTCCGCCAATTTCCTGAAAGTGCTGACTGCCAACCGCCGCCTGTTCGCGGTGGCCGACGTCATCCGCGCCTACCGCGCCCTCGTCGCGAAGTTCAAGGGCGAGACGACGGCCGACGTCACCGTGGCGGAGGCCCTTTCGGACAAGAATCTCGACGCCCTCAAGGTCGCCCTGAAGTCGGTGACCGGCAAGGACGTCGCGCTGAACGTGAAAGTCGATCCCGCGATCATCGGTGGCCTCGTCGTCAAGCTGGGCAGCCGCATGGTGGATGGATCGCTTCGCACCAAACTCAATTCGATCAAGCACGCGATGAAAGAGGCAGGCTGATGGACATCCGCGCCGCGGAAATTTCCGCGATCCTCAAGGACCAGATCAAGAATTTCGGCCAGGAAGCTGAAGTCTCCGAAGTCGGACAGGTGCTGTCCGTCGGCGACGGTATCGCCCGCGTCTACGGTCTGGACAACGTCCAGGCCGGTGAAATGGTCGAGTTCGAGAACGGCACCCGCGGCATGGCGCTGAACCTCGAAACCGACAACGTCGGTGTCGTTATTTTCGGCGCCGACCGCGAGATCAAGGAAGGTCAGACCGTCAAGCGCACCCGCGCCATCGTGGACGCGCCGGTCGGCAAGGGCCTGCTCGGCCGCGTCGTCGACGCGCTCGGCAACCCGATCGACGGCAAGGGTCCGATCCAGGCCGACAAGCGCATGCGCGTCGACGTCAAGGCGCCCGGCATCATTCCGCGCAAGTCGGTGAACGAGCCGATGGCGACCGGCCTCAAGGCGATCGACGCCCTGATCCCGATCGGCCGCGGCCAGCGCGAGCTGATCATCGGCGACCGTCAGACCGGTAAGACCGCGATCGCGCTCGACACCATCCTGAACCAGAAGCCGCTCAACGCGCAGCCCGACGAGAACATCAAGCTGTATTGCGTCTACGTCGCGATCGGCCAGAAGCGTTCGACCGTCGCCCAGTTCGTGAAGGTGCTGGAAGAGCAGGGCGCGCTGGAATATTCCATCGTCGTCGCCGCGACCGCCTCGGATCCGGCGCCGATGCAGTACATCGCGCCGTTCACGGGCTGCACCATGGGCGAGTACTTCCGCGACAACGGCATGCACGCCGTCATCATCTATGACGATCTGTCCAAGCAGGCCGTCGCCTACCGCCAGATGTCGCTGCTGCTGCGCCGCCCGCCGGGCCGCGAAGCCTATCCGGGCGACGTGTTCTATCTGCACTCCCGCCTGCTCGAGCGCGCGGCGAAGCTGAACAAGGACCAGGGCTCGGGCTCGCTGACGGCGCTGCCGGTCATCGAAACCCAGGCCAACGACGTGTCGGCCTACATTCCGACCAACGTCATCTCGATCACCGACGGCCAGATCTTCCTGGAGACCGACCTGTTCTTCCAGGGCATCCGTCCCGCGGTGAACGTCGGTCTGTCGGTGTCTCGCGTCGGCTCCTCGGCGCAGACCAAGGCCACCAAGAAGGTCGCCGGCAAGATCAAGGGCGAGCTCGCGCAGTACCGCGAAATGGCGGCGTTCGCGCAGTTCGGCTCCGACCTCGACGCCTCGACCCAGCGCCTGCTCAACCGCGGCTCGCGCCTGACCGAGCTCTTGAAGCAGCCGCAGTTCGCGCCGCTGAAGATGGAAGAGCAGGTCTGCGTGATCTGGGCTGGCACCAACGGCTATCTCGATCCGCTCCCGCTCAACAAGATCAAGGCGTTCGAGGACGGTCTGCTGTCGCTGCTGCGCGGCAAGAACGCCGAGATCCTCAACGCGATCCGCGACAGCCGCGACCTCTCCGACGACACCGCTGCCAAGCTGAAGTCGGTGGTCGAAGGCTACGCCAAGAGCTTCGCCTGATTGCTGCATGGCCGGGTCTTCCGGCCATGACCGCTTCGCGAGAGGCAAGACAATAATAAGCGTGCCCGGCGCCCGGCCGGGCATTGCCACAGGGACAGGCTAGCGGTCCGACGTAGCGTCGAACCGCCGGGGTGAACGAAGAATGGCGTCACTTAAAGACATGCGCGTCCGCATCGCCTCCACCAAGGCGACGCAGAAGATCACCAAGGCCATGCAGATGGTCGCCGCGTCCAGATTGCGCCGCGCCCAGCAGGCGGCCGAGGCGGCGCGGCCCTATGCCGACAAGATGAGCGCGGTGATCTCCAACATCGCCAGCGCTGCTGCGGGCTCGCCCGGCGCGCCGGCGCTGCTCGCCGGCACCGGCAGGGACCAGGTTCACCTGCTTCTCGTCTGCACCGGCGAGCGCGGCCTGTCCGGCGCCTTCAACTCCTCGATCGTGCGCCTCGCCCGCGAGCACGCCCAGGCGCTGATCGCGCAGGGTAAGGAAGTGAAATTCTTCTGCGTCGGCCGCAAGGGCTATGAGCAGCTCCGTCGCCTGTACGACAGGCAGATCGTCGAGCATCTCGACCTGCGCAGCGTTCGCCAGCTCGGCTTCGTCAACGCCGAGGACATCGCCAAGAAGGTGCTGGCCCGTTTCGACAACGGCGAGTTCGACGTCTGCACGCTGTTCTACGCGCAGTTCAAGTCGGTGATTGCCCAGATCCCGACCGCACAGCAGATCATTCCGCTGATCGTCGAGGAAAAGGCGGCGAATGCGCCGACGACGTCCTACGAATACGAGCCGGAGGAGGACGAACTGCTCTCCGGCCTGTTGCCGCGCAATATCGCGGTGCAGATCTTCCGCGCGCTGCTTGAAAACAACGCCTCGTTCTACGGCGCGCAGATGAGCTCGATGGACAACGCCACCCGCAACGCGGGTGAGATGATTCGCAAGCAAACCCAGATCTACAACCGAACCCGTCAAGCCCAGATCACCAAGGAGCTGATCGAGATCATCTCCGGCGCCGAGGCGGTCTGACGCACGCACCAAACGACGGTCGTTCAAGTACGGAATTCCGAAGGAGAGCAATTCATGGCCACAGCAGCTAAGCAGATCGGTCGCGTCACCCAGGTCATGGGCGCAGTCGTCGACGTTCAGTTCGAGGGCCATTTGCCGGCCATTCTCAATTCGCTGGAAACCAAGAACGGCAACATCCGCCTCGTGCTCGAAGTCGCGCAGCATCTCGGTGAATCCACCGTGCGCACGATCGCGATGGACGTGACCGAAGGTCTGGTGCGTGGCCAGGAAGTGACCGACACCGGCCAGCCGATCGCGGTTCCGGTGGGCGACGGTACGCTCGGCCGCATCATGAACGTGATCGGCGAGCCGATCGACGAAGCAGGTCCCATCAAGTCCGAAGGCCTGCGCGCCATCCACCAGGAAGCGCCGACCTACACCGACCAGTCGACCGAAGCGGAAATTCTCGTCACGGGCATCAAGGTCGTCGACCTGCTCGCGCCCTACGCCAAGGGCGGCAAGATCGGCCTGTTCGGCGGCGCCGGCGTCGGCAAGACCGTGCTGATTCAGGAGCTGATCAACAACGTCGCGAAGGCGCACGGTGGTTATTCCGTGTTCGCCGGCGTCGGCGAGCGGACCCGCGAGGGCAACGACCTCTATCACGAGTTCATCGAGTCCAAGGTCAACGCCGATCCGCACAATCCGGATCCGAGCGTGAAGTCGAAGTGCGCGCTGGTGTTCGGCCAGATGAACGAGCCGCCGGGCGCCCGCGCTCGCGTCGGCCTCACCGGCCTCACCGTCGCCGAGCACTTCCGCGACCAGGGCCAGGACGTGCTGTTCTTCGTCGACAACATCTTCCGCTTCACGCAGGCGGGCTCGGAAGTGTCGGCGCTGCTCGGCCGTATTCCTTCGGCGGTGGGCTATCAGCCGACGCTCGCCACCGACATGGGCGCGCTCCAGGAGCGCATCACCACCACCAACAAGGGCTCGATCACCTCGGTGCAGGCCATCTACGTGCCGGCCGACGACTTGACCGACCCGGCGCCCGCGACCTCGTTCGCGCATCTTGACGCCACCACCGTGCTGTCGCGCGCGATCTCGGAAAAGGGCATCTATCCGGCGGTGGACCCGCTCGACTCGACCTCGCGCATGCTCTCGCCGCTCGTCGTCGGTGAGGAGCACTACCAGACCGCCCGTATGGTCCAGCAGGTGCTCCAGCGCTACAAGTCGCTTCAGGACATCATCGCCATTCTCGGCATGGACGAGCTTTCCGAAGAGGACAAGCTGACGGTGGCCCGCGCCCGCAAGATCGAGCGCTTCCTGTCGCAGCCGTTCCACGTCGCCGAAATCTTCACCGGCTCGCCCGGCAAGTTCGTCGACCTCGCGGACACCATCAAGGGCTTCCGCGGCCTCTGCGAAGGCAAGTATGACCACCTGCCGGAAGCCGCCTTCTACATGGTCGGCACCATCGAAGAGGCGGTCGAGAAGGGCAAGAAGCTGGCGGCCGAGGCCGCCTAAGCTAGCGAATAGCGAATAGGGAGTGGCGAGTAGTATCTATTCGCCATTCGCTACTCGCCACTCGCTCGTTCGCTACTCACCATTCGCAGGTTTCCCATGGCCACCTTCCACTTCGATCTCGTCTCGCCGGAAAAGCTCGCATTCTCCGGCGAGGTCGACCAGGTCGACATCCCCGGCATCGAGGGTGATTTCGGCGTGCTGGCAGGACATGCGCCGGTCGTGGCCGCGATCCGGCCCGGCATCCTCACCGTCACCACCGGCGGCAGGCACGAGAAGATCATCGTGCTCGGCGGCCTCGCGGAAGTCTCCGAGAAGGGCCTGACCGTGCTCGCCGACGTCGCGACGTCGCTGGCCGAGCTCGACCGTGCGCAGTTCGCCGAGACGATCGCGGAGATGGAAGAGAATCTGAAGGAGCACGAAGGCTCCGAGCTCGATCGCGCCATTGAGCGGCTCGACCACTTCAAGAGCATTCAGCACCAGCTCAACTCCACGGCTATGCACTAAGCCCCGGGGCACCGCTCCGGGGCTCGGACTCGAAATTCCTGACCAATTCCAGCGCTCGTCACGACCGTGGCGGGCGTTGAACTTTGTTGCACCGCGTCCTCGGTAGCGCAGATGAAACGCAAGATCGCAGCGATTTTCGCGGCCGATATTGCCGGCTATTCGAGACTGGTCGCGGAAGACGAAGAGGAGACGCTGCGGCGTCTGGCCTCCTATCGCGAAGTCGTCGACGATTTCATCGCCAGCAAGGGCACTGCCGACCGACCTTGCGCCGATTGCGCTGCCGTCGATTCCTTTCGACGTTTCAAAAACTTCGCAACTACCACCACGCATCGCGCCGACGGTGCCCGGCTACTGTGCATGGGGTTGTTTTCGCAGTTTTAGTTTCCGAAGGTTGCGAACTGCTTCGCCACCGCCTGATAAACCTCGCGCCGGAACGGCACC
Organism: Bradyrhizobium cajani; assembly: GCF_009759665.1. Taxonomy (GTDB): domain Bacteria; phylum Pseudomonadota; class Alphaproteobacteria; order Rhizobiales; family Xanthobacteraceae; genus Bradyrhizobium; species Bradyrhizobium cajani. The sequence continues at coordinate 36,623 of NZ_WQNE01000013.1, read as the reverse complement.
ACGAGATCGGCGACACGGTCGAGGCGCTCCCAGCGCCAGGCGTCGAACTCTGCCGGCTGCCCGTTGCGCGGCGTCAATGGATCGATCTCGTCGTCGTTGCCGGTGAAGCGCAGCGCGAACCATTTCTGGCGCTGCCCGCGGAATTTCGCCAGCCGGTGCGTCTGCGGCCCGTCGTAAGGAGGGAATTCGTAGGTGACCCAGTCGGTCTCGCCGAGATAGTCGGCGCTGACGACGCTCGTCTCTTCCCAGAGTTCGCGCATCGCGGCCTCGCGCAGGTCCTCGCCTTCGTCGACGCCGCCCTGCGGCATCTGCCAGTCGAGGCCCGGCAGGATGATCTCCGGCCCGTCGCCCTTGAAGCGGTGGCCGATCAGCACACGGCCATCCGCGTTGAAGAGGGCAATCCCCACATTGGGGCGGTAGGGCTTTTCATTCGTCACGCGTGGGTCTCTCGTTGTCCTGCCGGCGATGCATTAGCACCGAAGCCGGGATGACAACTTCAATTATTCATCTGCGAGTCCGGAAAATTCCTTCACCACGCGCTCATAGACCGGGCGCTTGAACGGGATGATCAGCCCGGGGAGGTTCTTCATCGGCTCCCAGCGCCAGCTCACGAATTCGGCCTTGTGGCCACCGCCGCCGGGCTTCTCGACGTTGATCTCGCTGTCCTTGCCGGTGAAGCGCACCGCGAACCATTTCTGGCGCTGGCCGCGGTAGCGGCCCTTCCAGGCGCGGCCCGCCACGGTGCGCGGGATGTCGTAGATCAGCCAGTCCGGAACCTCGCCGAGGCGCTCGACCGAGCGCACGCTGGTCTCCTCATAGAGCTCGCGCTTGGCCGCCTCCCAGGTGTCCTCGCCGGGATCGACGCCGCCTTGCGGCATCTGCCAGACATGGGCGTCGTCGACATGCTCGATGCCGCCGGCGCGGCGGCCGATGAACACCAGGCCTTTCGTGTTGATGAGCATGACACCGACGCAAGTCCGGTAGGGCAGATCCTCGTAACGCGCCATTCCGCCAGACCTCATGCGTCCTATCGGTAGGGCTTGACCGGCCCCCGCGGGACCCGTGCCGTACCAATCCGTTGATTTAGCTGGATTTTGATTTCAGCATCGCGGTTGTCAATGGCACCAAAAGGATACCCCGGTCGCCCAATGTCTTGATCCAGGCGCCGATGCGCTCGATCGAGACGGGAAGGGCCGAGGCGGTGCCGATGGCGGCGCCGCGCTCGCGTGCCGTCGATTCGAGCTTGTTCAGGGCGCGGTCGATCTCGGTCGAGGTCGGCACCACGTCGAGTGCGATGTCGCCCTTGCCGAACGGCATGGCCTGGTTGGCGGCGGCCTGCGACGCGATGCTGCGGGGCGAGGAGCCGTCGTCGAAGAAGCCGAGACCGCGCTTGGCCGCCTCGCGGATGATCGGCTGCATCGCCGCGTCGGTGGCGACGAAGCGCGCGCCCATGAAATTGGCGATGCCGGCATAGCCCTGCATCCGGCTCAGGTGCCAGTACAGGCGGTCCATGTTCTGGTCGGGGCTCAGCGAGGTCAGCAGCGTTTGCGGCCCCGGATCGTTGTCGGGGAAATCGTAGGGCTCCATCGGGATCTGGAGGAAGATCTCGTGGCGCTGGGCGCGGGCCCGCTCGGCGAGCTTGCCGGGGTCGGACCCATAGGGCGTGAAGGCCAGCGTCACCGCCGGCGGCAGCTTCATGATCGCGTCGGTGGTCTTGGCGGCGCCGACACCGAGGCCGCCGATCACGATCGCGACCACCGGCATCTTGGCCGCCTTGGCGCGGTCGGCGTCGGCGGCGTAGACGTTGAACGGCTTCAGGTCGCCGGCGACCATGGGGATCATGCCGTAGCGCGACTTCTCCAGCAGTTTCGGGTCGATCCCGGCCATGACGGGCGGCGGCGCGGACGCGGCCGCCGCATCGCCCCTGTCGGCGGCATCGCCGGCGCCGATCACGACGTCATGGCGTGCGCCGGTGGAGCCGTCGATCATGGTGACGGTCTTCTGTTCGCCCGCCTGCTTCGGCGCCTCCTTGGTCTCTTGCTTGGTCTCCTGACCATGGCCGGCGGCGGGCTTCTCGTCCGTCGCCTTGTCCGTTGCCTTGGGCTCGCGGATCGCGATCCGCGTCATCGGCTCGCCGCCGAGCGGATCCTTGTTGAAGATGGCAAAGCCGGCAAAGGTGACGAGGAACAGGCCCAGCAGGACGGCGAGCAACTGCATGGCGGTGAACGGCAGCCGTAGCCGGCGTTTGCGGCGCGGCTTGTCCTGTCCGAGCGGGGCGCTCAGATCATCGGCCGTTTCAGTCATGCGCGATCCCGAATCACTCGTGCCGACGATACCACGCCGAGGTCAAGCGACGGCAGGCCGGGAAAGGCCGGGGACAGCAGGAGACCCAAGCAAAAAGGGCGGCCCCTTGGAGCCGCCCTTTTCGCGAGATCGCGTTGGTAGCGCCGACTTAGTTTGCCGCTTTGGGCTTGTCGGCGGCCGCCTTGTCGCCGCCCGGCGTGGGCGCTGCGGAGGCGCTGTTCTTGATGCCGTGGAGCAGGTCGTCGGCGAGCTTGAGCGCCTTGTCGTCCTTGGCATCCGGCGGCACGTAGGACTGCGAGCCGGTCTTCTCGTCGCCATCGTTCTTCAGATGGCCGCGGAGCGAAGCTTCGCCCTTGGTGTCGGTACGCGACTTCAGCTCGTCCGGCACGTCCTGGAGCACTTCGATGTCGGGCACGATGCCCTTGGCCTGGATCGACTTGCCGGACGGCGTGTAATAGCGCGCCGTGGTCAGCCGCAGCGCGCCGTTGCCCGAGCCGAGCGGAATGATGGTCTGCACCGAGCCCTTGCCGAACGAGCGGGTGCCGACGATGGTCGCGCGCTTGTGGTCCTGCAGCGCGCCGGCGACGATCTCGGATGCCGAGGCCGAACCGCCATTGACCAGCACGATGACCGGCTTGCCCTTGGTGAGGTCGCCCGAATGCGCGGTGCGGCGCTGGGTCTCCTCGGCATTGCGGCCGCGGGTCGAGACGATCTCGCCCTTCTCCAGGAACGAGTCGGAGACGGTGACCGCTTCCTCGAGCAGGCCGCCCGGGTTGTTGCGCAGGTCGATGATGTAGCCCTTCAGCTTGTCGCCGATCTGATTCGAGAGATTGGTGACCTCGCGCTTCAGGCCTTCGGTGGTCTGCTCGTTGAAGGTGGTGATGCGGATATAGGCGATGTCGTCGGCCTCGACGCGCGCGCGCACCGAGCGGACGCGGATGTTGTCGCGCACCAGCGTGACGTCGAGCGGATTGTCCTGGCCCTTGCGGATGATCTTGAGCTTGATCTTGGTGTTGACCGGACCGCGCATCTTCTCGACCGCCTGGTTCAGGGTCAGGCCCTGCACCGCTTCGTCGTCGAGATTGGTGATGATGTCGTTGGCCATGATGCCGGCGCGCGAGGCCGGCGTGTCGTCGATCGGCGAGACCACCTTGATCAGGCCGTCTTCCATCGTGACCTCGATGCCGAGGCCGCCGAACTCACCGCGCGTCTGCACCTGCATGTCGCGGAAGCTCTTGGCGTCCATGTAGCTCGAATGCGGATCGAGGCCGGTGAGCATGCCGCTGATCGCGGATTCGATCAGCTTGGTGTCGTCGGGCTTCTCGACATAGTCGGAGCGCACGCGCTCGAAGACGTCGCCGAACAGGTTGAGCTGGCGATAGGTGTCCGCGGTGGCGGCTCGCGCGCTGGAGCCCATGAAGACCGCGCGCGGCTGGGTCACGAACAGCGTCAGCGCCGCACCGGTGGCCGCGCTGAGGAGGATTACTGAAGTCTTGCGCATCATCCGCGAACCTTCTCGCCTTCATTTGCGGCCCACCATGGGCCTGGATCGATTGGAGTGCCGTCTTTACGGAACTCGACATACAGCACAGGTTGACTCGCGTTCGTGGCGAGAATGGAGGCGACTTGAGAGGTCGACCCCATGGTCGCGACAGGCTCCCCCGTGAGCACAAACTGTCCGATGTTGACCGAAATGCGCTCCATCCCGGCGATCAGGACATGATACCCGCCCCCGGCGTTTAGGATCAAGAGTTGTCCATAGCTGCGGAACGGACCGGCATAGACCACCCAGCCGTCACACGGCGTTGTGACCTGGGAGCCGGACTTGCTGGCCAGGGAAATGCCCTTCTGAACCCCGCCGACCCCGTCGGAACCGCCAAAATCCCTGATCTTGTTACCGTTAACCGGAAGAGGCAGCAGTCCCTTGGCGGAGGCGAAGGCGATCGCCGGGCTGGTCCGGGAGCGGTCCTTGAATGCGGCCGGACCGGACTTGGCGCTCGCAGCCGCCTTCGCCTCGGCCTGCCTTGCGGCCTCGGCCGCCTTCTCAGCAGCCTTGGCGGCGCTCTGCAGGTCCTGCTCCATCTTGGTGATCAGCCCCTGGAGATCGCCGACCTGTTTCGAGAGTGCGATGGCCCGCGAATTCTCGGCGTCGAGATCCTTTTCCCGCGCGGCCTGCTGGCGTTGCCGCTCGTCGACCAGGGCAGTGAGCCGGGTCTGGTCGTTGCGGACCCTGTCGCGGTCCACGGCAAGCTGGTCGCGTTCGACGGCGATATTCTTGCGCAAGGCCACGAGCTCGCCGAGCTCGCCCGCGATCTTTTCGGCGCGGCCGCGCAACTCGGGCACCACTGCGCCGAGCAGCATCGCCGTGCGTAACGATTGCAGCGCATCTTCGGGCCGCACCAGCAGCGCCGGCGGCGTCCGCCTTCCGGCCCGCTGCAAGGCCGCCAGCACCTCGACGATGTCGGCGCGACGCGAATCGAGCGAGGCGCGCATCTCCTGCTCGCGGCCGTTCAGGTTTCGCAGCCGCGCCTCGGCTTCGTCGATCTTGGTCTCGACGGCGCGCACATTGGCGGCGGTATCGATCAGCTGCTGATTGAGCTGGGTGCGGTCCTGGCCGAGCGCGGTGATCTCGGCTTTGAGCTTGGCCTGCGCCTCCTCGGCGCTCTTCTGCCTGGCGCGTGCGGCTTCCAGCTCCTGCTCGCGCTGCTTGATCGCATCGGGCGAGATCGCCGCGGTCTGCGGCGGCGTCGCCGTCTGAGCTTGCGCGAGGCTTGCGCCGGCAAAGCTTGCGATCAGCAACAGGTTGAGAATCGGCGTCCGCATCGCGTCGGCAAAGGTGCTCGTTATGGCGCGCTTCACGCGCGGTGATAGGGGTGGCCGGCCAGGATGGTGGCGGCCCGATAAAGCTGTTCCAGAAGCATGACGCGGACCATTTGGTGCGGCCAGGTCGCAGAGCCGAACGCGATCGCGAGCTTGGCCTTACGGCGCAATTCGGGCGAAAGTCCGTCCGCCCCTCCGATCACGAAGATAGTATGTCCGGCACCCTCGTCGCGCCAGCGCCCGAGATGCCGTGCGAATACGGTGGAGTCGAGATTCTGGCCACGCTCGTCCAGCGCCACCAGGATCGCCTTGTCCGGAATATGCGCGCTGATCGCCGCCGCCTCTTCGGCCATCCGTGTCGCGGCGTCGCGCGCGCGGCTTTCGGGAATTTCATGGATGGCGAGCTCGCGGAATCCGAGCTTGCGGCCGGCTTCGTCGAACCGCCCGAAATAGCGGTCGGCAAGCTCCCGTTCGGGGCCCTGCTTCAGCCGGCCCACCGCAATGACAGCAACACGCATGACGTCTTCAGCGCCGTGTTTTCAAGACCGCGCGCATCAAGCGCGCGCACGACGCTAGCATGCGCGCCAGCCGATTTGAAATCGGCTCTTCAGGCCTCTAGATCGCCTTCGCCGCCCCTGGGCCCTGCGTGTACAACCTCTCGAGGTTGTAGAACTCGCGGACTTCGGGTCTGAACACGTGCACGATCACATCGCCGGAATCGATCAGCACCCAGTCGCAATTGGGCAAGCCCTCGACATGGATGTTCTTGATGCCGTTTTCCTTGAGGCCCTTCGTGACGTTGTCCGCGATCGCGCCAACGTGCCGGTTGGCCCGGCCGGTGGTGACGATCATGTAGTCGGAATACGCCGATTTGCCGCGAAGGTCGATTGTGACCGTCTCTTCCGCCTTCATATCCTCGAGGCGGGAGAGGATCAGGCTCAGCGTCTTGTCGGCGTCGGGTTGCGCCTTCAAGGCCGCAGCTTGGGTCGATGTTTTACGCGTAGGCTTAGCAACCTTGGGTAAAACAGACTTGGACAATACAGATGTGGCCAGGGACCATTCCTTTCACTGTATCGCGAACGCCGAATCCGACGCTCACTGGTGACACTACATCATGTGGGGTTAAGGGTTTCAATATGCCAGAGAGTCCGGAGCCCACACACCTTCCGCACACTCTGTCTCACTTCGTACCTTTCCAGCTCCCGTCCGGGTTCCGCAGGCCCGTCGAGGAGAGGTTCAGCTTCAATCCGGTCAGAAAGACCCAGGCCGGCGCCGGCCGATCCGCAAGCAGCGCTGCTTTCTCCTCGGGCAGACGGTAACGCGATAGCGCCTTGGCGGCGGGAGAGGCGAGGGCGCGAAAGCTCTGCGGCGGGCGATCGATCACTGCAATCGGCATCTGGGCGGCGATGCGCCGCCAGTCCTGCCAACGATGGAATTGAGCGAGGTTGTCGGCGCCCATAATCCAGACAAAGCGCAAGCCAGAGAAGCGGCGGCGCAAGGTGTTGATCGTGTCGATAGTATAGCGGGTGCGAATGACGGATTCGAGACAGCTCACCTCGATCCGCGGATCGTTCGCGACGTCACGGGCTGCCTGCATGCGCTCGCCGAGCTCATGCAGGTTGCCGTTCTCCTTCAGCGGATTGCCGGGGGTCACCAGCCACCAGACGCGATCGAGTTGCAATCGCTTCAGCGCGAACTGGCTGATGGCGCGATGAGCCTGGTGCGGCGGGTTGAAGGAGCCGCCGAGCAGGCCGATGCGCATGCCCGAGGTCGAGGGCGGGACCGCTTGCGCCACGAAACGCGGCACGACGAAATGGTTGCTCAATGCCCGCCCCGCGACGTTGCTTACGGCCGCGTCTGCCCGGTGCCGCGAACGCGATATTTGAAGCTCGTCAACTGCTCGGCGCCGACAGGGCCGCGGGCATGAAACCGTCCGGTGGCAATGCCGATCTCGGCGCCGAAGCCGAACTCGCCGCCATCGGCGAATTGCGTCGAGGCGTTGTGCAGCACGATCGCGGAATCGACTTCGCTCAGGAATTTTGTCGCCGCAAGCTCATCCTGGCTCACGATCGCATCGGTGTGATGCGAGCCGTGATCCTGGATGTGCGCGATCGCGCCGTCGACACCGTCCACCACCTTCGCCGCGATGATCGCGTCGAGATATTCGGTGTCCCAATCGTCTTCGCTCGCAGGCTTTACACGTGCATCCATTCCCTGCACCGCATCGTCGCCGCGCACCTCGCAGCCGGCTTCGAGCAGCATCTCCACCAGCGGTTTCAGGTTTGACGCAGCAGCCGCGCGGTCGACCAGCAGCGTCTCCGCCGCGCCGCAGACGCCGGTGCGTCGCATCTTGGCGTTGAGCACGATCGACTTCGCCATGGCGAGGTCGGCGCTGCCGTCGACATAGACATGGTTGACGCCTTCGAGATGCGCGAACACCGGCACGCGCGCTTCCTGCTCGACCCGTGCGACGAGGCTCTTGCCGCCACGCGGCACGATCACGTCGATGGCGCCGTTCAACCCTGATAGCATCATACCGACCGCGGCGCGGTCACGCGTCGGCACCAGCGTGATCGCGGCCTCGGGCAGGCCCGCTTCGCGCAGGCCCTGCACCAGGCATTCATGGATGGCGCGGCAGGAGCGGAAACTGTCCGAGCCGCCGCGCAGGATCACGGCATTGCCGGACTTCAAGCACAGCACGCCGGCGTCGGCTGCAACGTTGGGCCGGCTCTCGAAGATCACGCCGACGACGCCGAGCGGCACGCGCACGCGCTCGATGGTCATGCCGTTCGGTCGCCGCCAGCTCTCGGTGACGACCCCGATCGGATCGGCGATGCCGCGCACGATGCCGATGCCCTCGGCCATCCCTTCGACGCGCGCCGGCGTCAGCGTCAGGCGGTCGATGAAGGAGGAGGTGGCATTGCCGGAGGCGCGGGCTTCCGCCACGTCCTCGGCATTGGCAGTGAGGATCGCCGCCGCGTTGCTGCGGATCGCCCGCTCCATGGCCTCGAGCGCCCGGTTCTTCTGCTCCGGCGGCGCCAGCGCCAGCACGCGCGCGGCGGCGCGGGCTTTGGCTGCGAGATCGGACATCAGCGCCTGGAGATCGGCATTGCCGTCTACGGCTTTGAGGGGGGCGGCCATGGGGTCAACCTTCTGCTAAGACGGTGTCCTAGCACGGAAATCCCGCGTCTGCGAAGGGCGGGGAGGGTATGGCAGGGCTTCGGTCGGCGGGTTCAAGGCTCGGCCGGTGGCCCGGCCCTCCGGGCGCGGTCCCGCTCTCATGTCGTCCGACGGCGTCATTCCGGGGCGGTGCGTTAGCACCGAACCCGGAATCTCGAGATTCCGGGTCTGGTCCTTCGGACAATCCCGGAATGACGGGCTGTATCTCTATCCGCCCACCACCAAGTCGTCGCGGTGGATCATCTCCGACCTGCCGCTGATGCCGAGGATGGCCATCACGTCCGGGGAGGAGCGGCCCTTGATCCGCTCGGCGACCTCGGCGTCATAGGCGATCAGGCCGCGGCCGACCTCGCTGCCATCAGGACCGCGCACGATCACGGCATCACCGCGGGCGAACTGGCCCTCGACCTTGACCACACCGGCCGGCAGCAGGCTGGCCCCGGCGCGCAGCGCCGTCACCGCGCCGGCGTCGATGGTCAGCGTGCCCTTCGGCTCCAGCGTGCCCGCGATCCAGCGCTTGCGTGAGGTGATGGGATTGGCCGGCGTCAGGAACCAGGTGCAGCGGCCGCCATCGGCGATCGCCTGGAGCGGATGCTCGATCTTGCCGGAGGCGATCAGCATATGCGTGCCGCCGGTGGTGGCGATCTTTGCCGCTTCGACCTTGGTACGCATGCCGCCGCGCGACAATTCTGACTCGGCGTCTCCCGCCACTGCCTCGATCTCCGAGGAGATGCTCTCGACCACCGGGATCAGCTTTGCGTTCGGATTGTTCTTCGGCGGGGCGTCGTAGAGGCCGTCGATGTCGGACAGCAGCACCAGCAAGTCGGCGCTCGCCATGGTGGCGACGCGCGCGGCGAGGCGGTCGTTGTCGCCATAGCGGATCTCGTTGGTGGCGACCGTGTCGTTCTCGTTGATCACGGGGATCGCGCGCCACTCCAGGAGCTTGCCGATGGTGGAGCGCGCATTGAGGTAGCGGCGGCGCTCCTCGGTGTCCTGGAGCGTCACCAGGATCTGGCCGGCGTCGATGCCGTGGGCGCCCAGCACCTCCGACCAGATCCGGGCCAGCGCGATCTGGCCGACCGCGGCGGCGGCCTGGCTCTCCTCGAGCTTCAGCGGACCGCGCGGCAATTTGAGGCGGCTGCGGCCGAGTGCGATCGAGCCGGAGGAGACCACCAGCACGTCGCGGCCCTCGCGGTGGAGTTTTGCCATGTCGTCGGCCAGCGCAGCCAGCCACGACGCGCGCACCTCACCCCGGTCGGAATCCACCAGCAGTGCGGAGCCGACCTTGACGACGATGCGGCGGAATTGACTGAGTTCGGGGCTGGCCATGTGTATGTGTGTTGGCGCTGGATGCGAATTGCTTGGAAAACGGCGGAGCGACAGGCGGCGCCGATGAGCCCTGCTTTTGCAGCAGGACGGTGACCGGCGCAAGGCAGCCGGCATGGTAAACGGGCATGTCGGCCTTGTGTCGGGCGTCCGCCTGGCTCTAACTGCGGCCAACGATAACGGGCCGAAAGAGGAAACGAATGGATCGCCGCAAATTCATGGCCGGATGCCTTTTGCCGCTGCTGGCGCAGGCGGACGGGGCGCAAGCCCAGGCCGGGCTCACGAAAATGATCTTCCCGTTCGCAGCGGGAGCTGGCGGCGACACGTTGTGCCGGCTGATCGCGCAGGAGATGGCGCCGGTGCTGCAACGGACCATCGTGGTCGAGAATCGCACCGGCGGCGACGGCCTGATCGGCATCAAGGCGGTGAAGGGCGGAAGCCCTGACGGCAGCATGGTGCTGGTGACCACGGGCCCGACCATGTACCTGCTGCCGATAGTGGAGACGACACCGAGCTTCGACACGGCAAAGGACTTTGTGCCGGTATCGCTGCTGGCGCGGTTCGAATTTGCGCTGGTGATCGACCCGGCGGTCGAGGCCACTGATTTCAAGAGCTTCGTGGCGTGGCTGAAGGCGCATCCGGACAAGACCTCGTTCGGGGTGCCGAGCAACGGCACCATTCCGCATTTCATGGGCTCCAAGCTCGAGAAGGACCTCGGCATTCCCCTGACCCGCGTGCCCTATCGCGGCAGCGCGCCCATCCTCAACGACATCGTCGGCGGCCACATCTCGTTTGGCATCACGACATTGGCCGATGCGCTGCCGCAGCATCGCGCCAAGGGCGTGAGGATCATCGCGGTGTCGAGTGCAGAACGTTCGCCGTTTGCACCTGATGTCCCGACGCTGAAGGAGAGCGGCATCGATCTCGTCGCTGATGCCTGGTACGGCATGTGGCTTCCCGCCGGCAGCCCGCCGGACTTCGCCGCCAGGCTCGGTGTCGCCGCGAGTGCCGCGCTTGCCAGGTCCGAGGTGAAGGAAAAGCTCTCGGGAATCGGCTTGATCCCGGTCGGCTCGGCCCCGGAGGGATTGACCAAGGAACTCGCCGCCAACACCGCGCTCTGGCAGCCGATCGTGAAGGCGACGGGCTACAAAATCGAGAATTAGCTTCGCTCGTGCCGTCGTCATGGCCGGGCTTGACCCGGCCATTCACGTGCATCGGCGACTGACGCGAGACGTGGATGCCCGGGACAAGCCCGGGCATGACGCGTTGAGAGAGCCGCGAGCCCCCCCACCGACTCCTCATCCTGAGGAGCCGCGAAGCGGCGTCTCGAAGGATGAAAGGCCCGTATGCTGCAGCGGGGCCTGCATGGTTCGAGACGCGCGTTCCGCGCTCCTCACCATGAGGGTCGATAATCACATCTTCGCGCGCTGCGCGATGCCGTCCTTGATCGCCGCGAGCTCTTTCTCGTCCCAGATGCCGATCAGGACGCCGCCCTTCACCTGGAGCTGGTTGTCGGCATAGGCCGCGATCTTCTCGCGCGGCGTGGTGATGTGATCGTTCGGATGCAGCGCCCAGTCGAACAGCTCGGCCTGGAGCCGCGCGATGATCGCGGCGCATTCTGGGTCGTCGCCGCGATCGACATACTCCTGCGGATCGGTTTCGAGATCGTACAGCATCGGGCGGAAGCCGGAGGCGTGGATGTATTTCCAGCGGCCGTCGAACACCATGAACAGGCGGCAGCGCTCGATCGGCTGGTTCAGCTTCAGCCGCACATCCTGCATGGCGTAGTCGTATTCGGAGAATGCGACCTTGCGCCAGTCTGACGGCGTGGGACCGCGCAGCAGCGGCAGCAGCGAACGCCCTTCGAGGATGTGGCCCGGCACCTTGCCGCCGAAATAATCGACGAAGGTCGGTGCGAGATCGATCGCCTCGACCAACGCATCGCTGTGCGTGCCGCGCGTGGCGTCGGCTTCCCTGGAGGGATCGATGATGATCAGCGGGATCTTCGCCGACTGTTCGTGGAACAGATCCTTCTCGCCCATCCAGTGATCGCCGAGATAGTCGCCATGGTCGGAGGTGAACACGATCATGGTGGTGTCCAGGAGGCCGCGCGCCTCCAGGAATTTCATCAGCACGCCCATCTGGTCGTCGATCTGGGTGATCAGGCCCATATAGGTCGGGATCACCTTCTCGCGGGCATCGTCGCGCGCCATGTTGCGGGAGTAGCGCATGTCCATGTAGGCGCCGAACACCGGGTGCGGGTTCTGGCGCTCCCGCTCGGAGCGGATCACCGGAATCATGTCATCGGTCGAATACATGCCGGCGTAAGGCTCGGGCGCAATGTAGGGCCAGTGCGGCTTGATGTAGGACAGGTGCAGGCACCACGGCCGGCCGTCGGTCTCGGCCTCGCTGATGAAGTTCATCGCGCGCCGCGTCATGTACGGCGTCTCGGAATGTTCGTCCGGCACGCGCGCGGCCTTGTCGGCATGCACCAGCAGCCAGCCGTTCTGCAACGAGCCGTCCTCGGCCGCCCCTGAATTGGCCCAATGCTCCCAGGGATTGGTGGCGTCAAAACCCTGCTGGCGCAGGTACTCGTCGTATTTCGGGCGCGGCCGGCCGGTCGGATGCAGGCCGTCGTCGCGCTCATAGGGCTCGAACCCGCATTCGGCGACATGCACGCCGATCATCGACTCCGGCGGGATGCCGAGCGCCTTCATGCCTTCGAGATCGGGCGCCATGTGGGTCTTGCCGACCAGCACGTTGCGCACGCCGATCTTGTTGAGGTGATCGCCAAGCGTGGGCTCGCCGACACGCAATGGCCAGCCGTTCCAGTGCGAGCCGTGCGAGCGCATGTAGCGGCCGGTGTAGAACGACATCCGCGACGGGCCGCAGATCGGCGACTGCACATAGGCCTTGCTGAAGAGCATGCCGCGCTTGGCCATGGCGTCGATGTTCGGCGTCTTCAGCGTGGGATGGCCGGTGCACCCGAGATAATCATAGCGAAGCTGGTCGCACATGATCCAGAGAACGTTCTTCGCGCGCGCCATGCGTCATCCCTGCATTTTCTTGATTGTTCGATGCTGCGCTATCGCGCTGACGAAGGCAACCTGCCAGTGATGCGCATGCCCTCGCCCGCACACTCCGCTGTCGTCCCTGCGAAAGCAGGGACCCATAACCCCAGGGAGGAGTTTGGCGAAGATTCGTCGTTCGGTATTGCAACCGGCCGTAACCGATAGATCACGCGGTATGGATCCCCGTGTTCGCGGGGACGACGGTGTGGAGAGAGTTCAGGCCGACCACGGCTCCGCTTCAGCGGCGCTCTTCGCCTTGGCGGAGACCGGGCTCTCGCCGATCACGTCCGCAAGCGCGCGCAGCGCTTCCTTGACGCCCTGGCCGGTCACGCCGGAGAGCAGCAGCGGCGTCTTCTTGGCGGCGCGCTTCAAACGGTCCTTCTGCTTCTTCAATTCGTCCGGCTCGACCGCGTCGATCTTGTTCAGCGCGACGATCTCGATCTTGTCGGTGAGCTGGCCGCCATAGGCGTCGAGCTCCTTGCGCACCGTCTTGTAGGTCTTGCCGGCATGCTCGCAGGTTGCGTCGATGAGATGCAGCAGCACGCGGCAGCGCTCGACATGGCCGAGGAAGCGGTCGCCGAGGCCGGTGCCTTCATGCGCGCCCTCGATGAGACCAGGGATGTCCGCCAGCACGAATTCACGGCCGTCCGCGTTCACGACACCAAGCTGCGGATGCAGTGTGGTGAAGGGATAGTCCGCGATCTTCGGCCGCGCCGCGCTGACCTTGGAGAGGAAGGTCGACTTGCCGGCATTGGGCATGCCGACGAGGCCGGCATCGGCGATCAGCTTCAGCCGCAGCCAGATCCAGCGCTCTTCGCCCGGCTGGCCGGGATTGGCGTTGCGCGGCGCGCGGTTGGTCGAGGACTTGAAATGCGCATTGCCGAAGCCGCCATTGCCGCCCTCGGCCAGCACGAATTTTTCGCCGACCTTGGTGAAGTCGTGGATCAGCGTCTCGCGGTCCTCGTCGAATATCTGCGTGCCGACTGGCACCTTCAGCACGATGTTCTTGCCATTGGCACCATGGCGGTCCGAGCCCATGCCGTTCTCGCCCTTCTGGGCCTTGAAATGCTGCTGGTAGCGGTAGTCGATCAGCGTGTTGAGGCCGTCGGCGACCTCGATGATCACATTGCCGCCGCGGCCGCCATTGCCGCCGGAGGGACCGCCGAATTCGATGAACTTCTCGCGGCGGAACGCCACGCAGCCGTTCCCGCCGTCACCGGAGCGGATATAGACCTTTGCTTCGTCGAGGAATTTCATGGGCCATAGGTAGGCCAGCCGATCCCGCGCGGCAACCCGAACTTATCCGTGAATCGGCGGAAATTCCGCGAATTTCGGCCTGTGCTTAACCCGCCGGCCGGCGGCTCCCACCCGTCGTCCCGGACAAGCGAAGCGCAGATCCGGGACCTATAACCACAGGGAGGAATTTTGCGAAGATTGGTCATGGCCATCTCGTCAAACGACGCGCGCTTGTGGTTATGGATCCCCGCGTTCGCGGGGATGACGTTAGAGGGGCCGCTTCCGGATCAGGAATTTCTGTGTCCCCTCCAGCACCAGCTCCTTGCGCTGGTTGAACACGGTGCTCCCGAGTGTCACGACACCAGTCGTGCGGCCCGGCACGAGCTCGGTAACCTCGAGTGCCGGATAGATGGTGTCGTCGGCGAATACGGGCTTGAGGAACCGGCTCGATTGCTCGAGGAAGCCGACCAGCGATTCCTCGACCATGAACGGAAACAGGCCGGCGCCCGGCGCGGTGTGGATCAGGGTCTGGAAGCCGTGGGCGAGCAGATGCGACATGCCGCGACTGCGGCAATATTCCACGTCATAGTGCACCGGATGGGTGTCACCGCTCGCGGTCTGGAACGCCGCGAACACGGCCGAGGTCTGGGTGCGGCTTGGCAGCACGAAGCGTTCGCCGAGGACGAAATCCTCAAACCAGCGTTGCGTGGGGATCATGCGATGCTGGGAGGGATCGAAGTCGGTCATATCATGCTCTTTGGTTCGGGAGGCGCCTATCGCTACCGCGATGCGAAGAGTGCGACAATCCGCTCAATTCGGCGGAAGCGGGCTTGTCCCGAGCGCCTGCGTCATTAAAACGACCGCAAGCGAGTCTACTCGCCGGTTTTCGACGCTCCCTCCGCTCGTCATTGCGAGCGAAGCGAAGCAATCCAGACTGCTTCCGTGAAAACAGTCTGGATTGCTTCGTCGCAAGAGCTCCTCGCAATGACGAGCCCCCGAACGAACACCCGTGGCAATGCCCTTCTTCAAGAATCTCTCCGCCTATGACGACCGCTCGGCGCGGCTGGCCGGCATCGCGCTGATGGTGCTGTCGATCTTCATGTTCTCGTTCGGCGATGCCATGGGCAAATTCCTGGTCGGGACCTATTCGGTGGGACAGCTCTTGTTCCTGCGTGCCTGCGCGGCGCTGCTCTTGCTGTCGCCGCTGGTCTGGAAGCAGCGTCACCAGTTCCTGCATCTGGAGCGGCCGGGTCTGCAGCTGTTTCGCGTCGTGCTGTCGACGCTGGAAGTGGCGGCCTTCTTCCTCGCCACCGTCTACCTGCCGCTCGCCGACGTCATCACCTATTATCTTGCCGGCCCCATCTTCGTCACCGCGATGTCGGCGATCTTCCTAAGGGAGAAGGTCGGCTGGCGACGCTGGACCGCGATCCTGATCGGCTTCTGCGGCGTGCTGATCGCGCTGCGCCCCTCCGCGCAGACCGTCAGCCTGCCGGCGCTGATCGCGCTCGGCGGCAGCCTGTCGTTTGCGACGTTGATGCTGATCACGCGCAGCCTGCGCAAGACGCCCGACATCGTGATGGCGTCCTCGCAGTTCGTCGGCACGTTCTCGCTGGGTGCCGTGCTTTCGGCATTCCACTGGGTGCCGCCGACACCCGGCAGCCTCGTGATCTTCGCACTGGCGGGCTGCGTCTCGGTGACGGCGCTGTTCTGCGTCAATCGCTCGCTCAAGCTCGCGCCGGCGAGCGTGGTGGTGCCCTACCAATATTCGATGATCGTCTGGGCCGTGATCTTCGGCTTCGTCGTGTTCGGCGACGTGCCGGAAGTCGCCACCATCGTCGGCGCCGCCATCATCATCGGCGCCGGGTTCTACATTTACCTGCGCGAGCGTGATCTGGGACGGCCGAGTGGGGAAGTGAATCCGCCGGCGTGAGGGCGTCGTCAAAAACTCAATCGTCGTCCCGGACAAGCGCAGCGAAGCGGAGCGCCGATCCGGGACCCATACCCACAGGGAGCAGTTTTGCGATGACTCGGAGTGGGAGCTTTGCCCCACACTCTTCCCTGTGGTTATGGGTCCCCGCCTTCGCGGGGACGACAGTTGCGCATGTAGCCGCGCTTCCGCCTACCTCATCCTTCGCGCACTGCTCCAGCTCTTCAGCGACGACCACACGCCGCGGGAGAGGCGGAAGCAGTCGACCGGCGTGGAGGAGCCCAGCGCCAGGAAGCGGTGCAGCTGGACGCCGTTCCACTGGAAGCCGCACTTCTCCAGCACTTTGCGCGACGATGGATTGGTGACGCGCGCGCCGGCATAGAGATGATCGTCCTCGAACTCCTCGAAGAAGAAGTCGATGGCGCCGCGCGCGGCCTCGGTGGCAAAGCCCTGGCCCCAATGCTCGACGCCGAGCCAGTAGCCGAGCTCGGCATTGTCGGGTGTCGAGCAGTCGATGCCGACCATGCCGATCGGCCCGCTGTCGTGCTCGATCAGGAACACGGTCTCGCTGCCGAGCTCGGCGGTGGCACGGACGAATTCGACGGCATCCTCTTGCGAATAGGGATGCGGGAGGCGGCGGGTGTTTTCCGCGACACGGCGGTCGTTGGCGAGGCGGGCGATGGTCCTGACGTCGGCGAGTGTCGGCCGCCGCAAGGTCAGCCGCTCGGTGGCGACGACGCTCGGTCTCGCCTCCCGCAAGGTCACGCTCGAGAAATCCTGCAACATGTCCGGCTCCGTGAAAGTCACTAAGTCAAAGTGAGCAACGAAAAGGGGAGGCCGGTTTCCCGCCTCCCCTGGAGCCTTCGATCTTTTGATCTCTAGGACTCCGCCGGTTTGGTCAGGACCCGGCGGACTCCAATCTGATCCACCGTCTATTCAGCCGCCTCTGCGATCGGGAGCACCGATACGAAGGTGCGGCCGTTGGCTTTGGCCTGGAACGCAACACGACCTTCGACCTTGGCGAACAAAGTGTGGTCCGTGCCCATGCCGACATTAAGGCCGGGGTGCCAGGTGGTGCCGCGTTGACGCGCGATGATGTTGCCGGGAGTGACGATCTCCCCGCCGAACGCCTTGATACCGAGGCGCTTGCCCTTTGAATCGCGTCCGTTACGCGATGAACCGCCTGCTTTTTTGTGAGCCATGGCTCGTCTCCGAAATCCTGCGTATTTCTAGATCAATTCCTTGACGGAATCATTTCACGATTTCTCACGCATCAATTCGTGAATTGGCGTGATCAAATCTATTTATTCGGCGGCTTCCTTTGCGGGCTCCTTGGCCACCTTCTCCTTCTTCGGACGCGGGCCCTTGGTGGGCTTGGCGCCGTCCGTCAGGATCTCGGTGACGCGCAGAACCGTGATCTCGTCGCGATAGCCGCGCTTGCGGCGCGAGTTCTTGCGGCGGCGCTTCTTGAACGCGATGACCTTCGGCCCGCGCTTGTGGTCGAGCACCTCGACCGCAACGGACGCACCCGCGACCGTCGGGACGCCCAGGACCGGCGTGTCGCCGCCGACCACCAGAACTTCATTCAACTGCACGATCGTGCCGACTTCGCCGGCGATCTTGCCTACTTCGAGAACATCATCCGGCACGACGCGGTATTGCTTGCCGCCGGTTTTGATGACTGCGAACATCGTTTTTTTCCTTCGTGTTCAATCCCGGCCTCGCGACAGATGTCCGGGCCGGCTTTTTGTCAGTCGCTACGGGTTTATGCGAGCTTTGCGTGGGCGGGAGTTATCCCTTTGAAAACCCATGCAAAAACAAGCGGCGCGAGAAACGCCCCGCGCCGGCTGTGGGTCTTATAGCCGCGATCCGCCCAGAGTCAAGGAAAACCGCCGGAAAAGGCCCGGATTTGAAGGATTTGGCGGCCGAAAGGGCCTCCGGCCAAATCTGCAGGCTGCTTGCAACCAACGGGTTCCCGCGCCGTTGTCCCTCGAATTTGCAGGCGGGCAAGGGCTTCCATGGCAACCGAAGAACTGGTCAAGACGACAGGCATCGCCCATCACGGCGCGGAGCGGCTGCCGTCGGTGGACGTCGACAGCTTCAACATCGAGATCAAGGACGAGGACGGCTTCCTCGGCGATCGCGCCAGCAAGGGCGCGTTCCGCGATATCCTCGATCGCTGGCGCAAGCCGCTGCGCAAGACCGGCGAGGACCCGTTCGGCAAGGAGCCTTCGGACGAGATCAGCAAGAAGACGCTGGACGCCATACTGGTCGGCGACGACACCGAAGCCTCCGCGGTGGTGCACAGCGCGATCGAGGATTTCGCCCAGGAGCTCGCTTACGTCACCCGCCGTTTCCTCAAGACCAAGGCCTGGGCCAAGACCGAGCGCATCGTCGTCGGCGGAGGATTCCGCGATTCCCGGCTCGGCGAGCTCGCGATCGCGCGGGCCGAGATCATCCTGAAAGCCGAGGACTCCAAGATCGACATGATGCCGATCCGCCATCACCCCGATGAAGCCGGCCTGATCGGCGCGCTGCATCTGGCGCCGTCCTGGATCTTCGAGGCCCATGACAGCATCCTCGCCGTCGACATCGGCGGCACCAACATCCGCTGTGGCCTGGTTGAAACCAGCTGGAAAAAGGCAAAAGACCTGTCGAAGGCCAAGGTGGTGAAATCCGAGCTGTGGCGTCATGTCGACGACGAGCCGACGCGTGAAGGCGCGGTGAAACGGCTCACCAAGATGCTGAAGGGGCTGGTCACCGAGGCCGAAACCGAAGGCTTTAAGCTCGCGCCGTTCATCGGCATCGCCTGCCCCGGCGTGATCAACGCGGACGGCTCCATCGAGAAGGGCGCGCAGAACCTGCCGGGCAATTGGGAGAGCAGCAAGTTCAACCTGCCGGCGAGCCTGATCGAGGGCATTCCCGAGATCGGCGAGCACGACACCGCGATCCTGATGCACAATGACGGCGTGGTGCAGGGGCTGTCGGAAGTGCCGTTCATGCAGGACGTTGCGCGCTGGGGCGTGCTCACCATCGGCACTGGGCTCGGCAATGCGCGCTTCACCAACCGCCGCAAGAACGGCGGCAACGAAAAAGACCGTGACTCTACGGAGAACGGGAAGAAAAAGACCAAGAACGACAAGGAGTAACCTTGACTGGTTAGGTTAAGGGACGCTTTGCGTTGCGCGATGGCGGCTGCAAGCTACGGTCGAATCGTCGCTTCACTCGGCCGGCGAAGCCGCCCTTCCTGGCCAGTATTTCAATGAGCGGCAACGGGACCGCCAGTGTTTACCGCGTCTGGCGGTCCCACCCCTCCGTTGGGCTCCGAGATTCAGCCCCAGCCGATGCGCTGAAGGAATGCCGCGATCTCCGCGGCCGCGCGATCCGGATCTTCCCGATGCGGGAAGTGTCCGACGCCAGGGAACATCGCAACATCGACATCACCGAAGGTCTCCGCCAGCCGGTCGGTCCAGGCATAGGGAAACAGCGGATCGTGCTCGGCCCAGCGCACGCAGGTCGGCACATTGATCGGCGGCAGCCGCACGGCTTCCCCCTTCATCATCGCGATACGCCCGGCGTGCGAGGCGCGATAATGCGCAAAGCCGCCGGCGAGATTGCCCTTCTTGAAGTAATTGTCGGCGAAGTCGTCGAGGACGTCGTCGAAGGCATTTTTCCGGTGCGCCCAGCCCGTCAGGAAGTGGCTGATATAGAGTAGGCAGGTCTCGCGGCTCGCGCCGACGAGCCGCTCGGCCATCTCCATCTGGTGGAAGGACTGGTACCAGATGTGGTTGAGCCGGTCGGGTGCCGCCATGCGCGGCCCGATGCCAGGATAGACGAAGTCGAAGAAGAACAGCCCTGCCACCCGCTCGGGCGCCGTTCGGGCCAGCGGCTGCATGACGGCACCGCCGACGTCATGGCCGACCACGGCGAATCGCTCGATGCCGAGCCCGTCCATCAGCGCCAGCATGTCCGCCGCGTGGCCATCCGGCCCATAGGGCCCGTCCGGCTTGTCGCTGTCGCCGAACCCCCGCAGGTCGGGCGCGATCAGCGTGAAACGGTCCGAAAGCCGCGCCATCACCGGCTCCCAGGTCAGCCAGAATTCCGGCCAACCATGCAGCAAAAGCAGCGGTTTGCCCCGCCCGGTGCGGACCAGGTGGAAATTGGCGCCATTGGCCGCGATCGTCAGATGCTCCATGGCGGTTCCTCCGGAATGAGCGGGAAATGGATGAAGGAGGCGACGGATTTTCGTCCTTCGCGCCTTGTCTGGCCGGCCATCCTCGCCTATTACACGCCCCGACCACAGGGGTTCCTACCTCTTATCGGCACCTTCAGGAGAGGTGGCAGAGTGGTTGAATGCACCGCACTCGAAATGCGGCATAGGTGCAAGCCTATCGGGGGTTCGAATCCCTCCCTCTCCGCCATCTCAAGACTCCCGCCCCGATCGCTCCGCCAGCACTGCCCGCGCCGTTGCGACGAACGCCTGCGCCGCTGGTGACAGGGTTCGACCCCGCCGCTGGAGCAGCGACACCGGGCGCGTGATCGCTGGCCGCACCAGGGGTCTTGCGATCAGCGTCGGGAATTGATCGGCCGGCAGCATCGTTGCGGGGAGGATGGCAAGGCCGAGGCCCTGCGCGGTCATGGCGAGCGCGGTGTTGATCAGCGTCACTTCATAGGTCGGAACGAGGCGCTTGCCCTGCGCGAGCAGCGCCTGATCGATCTGCATGCGGATCCGCGTCTCGCGCCGCATCGCGATCGTCGGGAATTGCGCCAGCTCGTCCCATGTCAGCGCGCGCCGCGCGGCGAAGTCGGTGCTGCGCCGGCCGATCGCGCTCAGGCGCCCACGGGTCAGCGTCTCGACCGTCATCTCCGCGAACTCACCTTCGACGCTGCCGATCGCGAACTCCGCATCGGTTGCGATCATGCGCGGCACGAGATCGTCGGCGGCGACGTCGCGCATGTCGATCTCGATGTCGGGATGGCCTGCACGGAATCTTGCGAGCACCTGGGGCAGCAGCGCCGATGCAGCGCCGGCCGAGGCGAGAAACGCGACCCGGCCGGCGCGCGCCTGCGCGAGGTCACGCATCCGCCGCGACAGGCCCTGCGCATCGCTCAGCATCCGTTCGGCGTCGTGAAACGCCTCGTCGGCGGCCAGCGTCGGCTGCACCGAGCGCGTGGAGCGATCGAACAGTTTGACGCCGAGCTGGATCTCGAGCTGCTGGATCAGGAGGCTCACCGCCGATTGCGTGATCCCCAGCTCGCGCGCGGCGCGCGTGATGCTGCGCGTGCGATAGACGCCGGTGAAGGCCCGTAGCTGCCGCAAGGTGACGTTCATAGGCAAAGCTCATGAATTGATGAGTCCTTTCCGGCTTATCTCATAAGCGGACCTGCAATAAAATGCATGCTGCGCGGGTAACGAAGTCGCGGTGACGCCAGGGATGGAAACGAGCATGAAGACACAGGTACTGGTCGTGGGCGCCGGGCCCGTGGGATTGACCGCGGCGATGGACCTGGCCTCGCGCGGGATCGACGTCGTCGTCGCGGAAATCCGTCACGCCGGCGATCCACCCAGCGTCAAATGCAACCACGTCTCGGCCCGCTCGATGGAGGTCTTCCGCCGGCTGGGCGTCGCCGCAAAGCTGCGCGACGCCGGGCTGCCCCCGGACTTCCCCAACGACTGCTCCTATCGGACCACGGCGACCGGCATCGAGCTCTGCCGCATCGATATTCCCAGCCGCGCGCGCCGTTACACCGCAACCGGCGGCCCCGACACCTGGTGGCCGACGCCGGAGCCGCCGCACCGGATCAACCAGGTCTATCTCGAGCCGATTCTGTTCGCCCACGCCGCCGCCCAGCCGCGCATCACTATTCTGGCGCGCACGGAAATCACCGACATCGAACAGAACGGCGACCAGGTGGTCGCGCTGGCCCGCGACCTCGACAGCGGCAGCTCGCTGCGCATCGAGGCCAGCTTCGTGATCGGCTGCGACGGCAGCCGCTCGCTCGTCCGCAAATCGATCGGTGCGAGCCTGTCCGGCACGCCGGTGATCCAGCGCGTGCAGTCGACCTATATCGAAGCCCCGCAGCTCAAGGAGTTGATGGGCGCGCATAAGCCGGCCTGGATGGTGCTTTCGCTCAATCCGCGACGCTCGGGCACCACGGTCGCGATCGACGGTCGCGACCGCTGGCTGATCCACAATCACCTCAAGCCCGACGAGCCGGAGTTCGACACGGTCGATCGCGACTGGGCGATCCGCGCCATTCTCGGCGTCGACGCGCGCTTCGAGTACAAGGTTCTCAGCAAGGAGGACTGGGTCGGGCGTCGCCTGGTGGCCGATCGCTTCCGCGACCGCAGGGTCTTCATCTGCGGCGACGCCGCACATCTGTGGATGCCCTATGCGGGCTACGGCATGAATGCGGGCATTGCCGACGCCGTCGATCTCTGCTGGCAATTGGCGGCGCATCTGAACGGATGGGCGCCGGCGTCGATCCTCGATGCCTATGAAGCGGAGCGCCAGCCCATCACCGAGCAGGTGTCGCGCTTTGCGATGGACCATGCGATGAAGATGATGGCGCAGCGCGGCGGCGTCTCGGCAGAGATCGAGGATGACACCCCGCGCGGCCACGCCGCGCGCGCAGCGCTGGCGAGAGCGGCCTACGATCTCAACGTGCAGCAATATTGCTGCGCCGGCCTCAACTTCGGCTACTACTACGATGCCTCGCCGATCATCGCCTATGACGGCGAAACCCCGCCGCCCTACGCGATGGGAAGCTTCGCGCCCTCCACCGTGCCGGGCGCACGTGCGCCGCATCTGTTCCTGCGCGACGGGCGATCGCTCTACGACGCATTCGGTCCCGGCTACGCATTGCTACGGTTCGATCCGGCGATCGACGTGGCGCGGCTCAAATCCGCCGCCGCGGCGCGCGGCATGCCGCTCGCGCTGATCGACGTCGCACCTGATGAGGCGAACGGCGCCTATGCCGAGAAGCTGGTGCTGGTCCGGCCGGACCAGCACATTGCCTGGCGTGGGCAGACCGCACCCGAAAATCCGCAAGACTTGCTGGCGCGCATCACCGGCGCGGCGGCGTAACGCGACATCGAGCTGTCCGATCGACGGCGCAGGCCGTCGCGTCGGCGCCCACAAACAAGAACGCATTGAGGAGGGCAACGTGTTTCACACAAGGCGCCGCATTCTGGCCGTGCTGACGGCCGCGACTTTCACCGTGCTGCCGCTGGGGGCTGTCGAGGCGGCCTATCCGGAGCAATTGATCAAGATCATCGTGACCTTCCCGCCCGGCGGTAGTGCCGACACCGTCATCCGTGCGCTCGAGCCGCTGGTCACGGCCGAGCTCAAGCAGAGCCTTGTGATCGAGAACCGCGCAGGTGCCGGGGGCAACATCGGCATGGCCGCAGTCGCGCAGGCAAAACCCGACGGCTACACGCTCGGCGTCGCGCCGGCAGGCGCGCTGACGGTGAACCCGCACCTCAATTCGTCGATGCCGTTCGATCCGAAAGATCTTGTGCCCATCACCCTGCTGGCGGAAATTCCTTTCGTGCTCGTCGCGTCCGCGAGTGTGCCTGCGCACAATGCGGCGGAGACGATCGCGCTCGCCAAGGCCAAGCCCGGCGCGCTCTCGATCGGGCATGGCGGCAATTCCACCGCCATGCATCTGACCGCCGCGCTGTTCACGCAGAAGACGGGGATCAGCATGGAGCTGGTGCCCTATCGCGGGACCGCGCCGGCAGCGGTCGACGTGCTCGCAGGCCACGTTCCCTTTGCGGTGCTGGATATTCCGGCATCGCGGCAGCTCATCCTCGAACGCAAGCTCAACGCGATCGGCGTGTCTTCGGCGCGACGCCTTCCGTCCTTGCCTGATGTACCCACGCTAGCCGAAAGCGGCATCGCCGAGTTCGAATCCGTGGGCTGGTTCGGGCTGGTTGCGCCGGCCGGCACACCTGCGGACATTGTCGGCAGGCTGAACGATGCCTTCACGAAGGCCCTGAAAGACCCGTCGGTGGTCGAGAAGATCAGGACCCTCGGCGCCGAACCCGCGCCGATGTCGCCGGAGCAGTTCGGTCGCTTCATTCAGAGCGAAAGCACGAAATGGGGCAGGCTAATCAGCGAGGCCGGCATCAAGGCGAACTAGGTGTCGCTCGCGGCCGCATGAGGCGCCGCTGCCGTTCGGCGGCTCCACCGTCGTGAACGCGCAAAATCGCCGGCGAGGCGGGACTCTCGCCGGCGACGTTTCGGCATCAACAGGGTGCCTTCCTATTGCCGCGTCAGGCGAACCACGTCTTGCCTCAGCAAATACAGCGAGACGGCGAGCAGGACGACGTCCTTCATCAGGAAGGGCACGTTGCCGGTCATGGCGGGGAAGCCTCCCGCGGCAATGTCCCAGCCCTCCGGCATGAAGGGGATGATGGTGACCGTCGCGATGAAGGTGCCGGTCGCGCCGAGGGCGCCGAGCACGCCGAGCCGCTTGTCCCAGAAGCCTGCGAGCAGCAGGGACCCGAATGTCCATTCCGAGGCGCCCAGGAAGTAGCTGGCGCCGGCATGGCCGAACACCGGATAGAGCCACCAGATCAGCGGTCCGTTGCTGATGAACGGGACCAGTCGTTCGAATTCATACGGAAACCACTTCTGGTAGCCGAAGAAGGCAAACATGATCACCATCGAGGCGCGAACGACGTGGTAGTCGAGGTCCTCCGCCAGCAGGCCGGACCTTTCCAGGGCGCGGACGAGCGGATTGCGAGCGGTGGTGGATAGCGTGGTCATGATCGTGATCCTTTCATGCTGGAGATCCGACTGACCGCAGCGTCGCGTCAAGCGACGGCGGGAAAGTCGATCTCGGTGTCGTTGATGCGGTTGAAGACGTTGGTGAAGACGGTGGTCGCGAAAGCCAGGCTGATCTCGACGAGCTGGGCGTCGCTGTAGCCGGCGGCCTTGATCGCCGCGAACTCCTCGTCGCTGACGGTGCCGCTGGTTTCGGCCAGCTTGCGGACGAAACGGGCGAGCGCATCGCGCTTGCCATCGCCCGAAGGCTTGCCGTCGCGGATGTTCTTCAACTCGTCAGGCTTCAATCCGGCGAGCTTGCCAAGCAGGCTGTGCGCAGCCACGCAATAATCGCAGCCGGCGACGCCGCTGACGATCAGCTTGATGGTCTCCTGCTCACGCTTGCTGAGCGAGCCTGACGCCAGCACGGCATCGGCGGCGAGGACCGACTTGAGCGCAGCCGGGCCGTGAGCGGCGATGGCCGCGAAGGTGTTCGGCACGTTGCCGATCGCCTTCTTGATCTGCGCGTAGACCTGACCGGACGGACCGGTATCGGAGTCGAGATTGGGAACGGAAAGACGGGACATGATGGCACTCCATGTTTTGGGTGGTGAACGATTGCGGAGTGACTGTATGAGCCCGAAATGAGACTTTGAATGCCGAGATTGCTCAGTTATATGCTAGATCGTCTCACGATCGGTCGTTCTTGGAGAAGTCGCCATGGATTGGCTCAGCAGGTTGTTCGAGATGATGCCGGTGCGCGGGCGGCTGGACTTACGCTGCTCCTACGGTGCGCCATGGCGGATCGAGCAGGGGCCGGGCGAGGCGAACGAGGTCCCCTACCACGCGGTCGTCGGCGGCTCGGCCATGTTGGAGGATCCGGCCGGCGGCAAGCCGCTGCGGCTGGAGACCGGAGACATCCTGCTGCTGCCGGGCAATCCGCGCCACGTCATGCATGACGGCGGCGGGGCGCGGCCGAGGCCGGCGCGGAATCGCCCGGAGCTCAATCTCATTATCAGTGAGAACGCCGGCAAGGGAGAGCGGCTCGATCTGCTCTGCGGGCATTTCGCGATCGCGCCTCCGCACGACCGCCTGCTGCGCGACTATCTGCCGTCGCGCCTGGTCGTGCATGCCCGCGGTCACAATGGAGGCGAGAATGCCGCGCAGCTCGCGGGCCTCGTCGCGCTGATGCGCGGCGAGTCGGTCGACGATCATCTCGGCGGTCGCGCGATGCTCAATGCGCTGTCGACCGCGATGTTCGCGCTGGTGCTGCGGCTCGCAAGCGAGGCCGAGGATGCGCCGCCTGGTCTTCTCGCGCTTGCCGGCCATCCGCGCCTCGCGCCGGCGGTGGCCGCTCTCTTCAACGAGCCGGCGCGCGCATGGTCGCTGCCCGACCTCGCGCGCCTGTGCAACATGTCGCGCGCCACGCTCGCCCGGCAGTTCCAGGACAAGCTCGGGCGATCGGCCTCCGATCTCCTGACCGACATCCGGATGACGCTTGCGGCAAACGAATTGCGGAAGTCGTCCGCCTCGACGGGCACCGTTGCCGAGGCGGTGGGATACCAATCCGAAGCAGCCTTCCAGCGCGCCTTCAAGAGCCACATCGGCGTCACGCCGGCCCAGTGGCGCAAGATGCAGGAGCCGCCGGGGCGCGACATTTTCACGAGGGCCGTGTCGAAGCCGCGGGACCTCGGTTCATGACGTCTTCAACGCCCGCCGCATCACATCCCACATCCGCGGGTCGCTCATCTGCGCCACGTTGAACCGCAGGAAGCTCGCCGCCGTCTGCGACACGCTGAACACGTTGCCCGGTGCGAGCACGACATCCTCGCGCAGCGCCGCGCGTGCAACCTGCGTGGAGTCCTGCCCGCCGGCGAGACGGCACCAGAGGAAAAAGCCGCCGCGCGGCATCAGCCAGGGCTCTATCCCCACGGCCTGAAGCTTGCGCGCCACCTCGCGGCGGGCGCGCGTGAGCTTTTGCCTGAGCTCGTCCATGTGCTTGCGATAGCTGCCGCCCGCCAGCACCGTGGCGATGATCTCGGTCGCGACCGGACTTGGGCCGCCAAAACCAGTTGCGACCTGAAGGTCGACGAGATGCTCGATCCAGTCGGCTCGCGCTGCGATGTAGCCGCAGCGCACCGAGGCCGACAGCGTCTTGGAGAAGCTGCCGATGCGGATCACCCGGGTGAGCCCGTCGAGCGCGGCGAGACGCGGCGATCGCTCCGGTTCGAAATCGCCAAAGATGTCGTCCTCGATGATGGTGAGGTCGTGCGCGGCGGCCGCGGTCAGGAGCCGGTGCGCGGTCGGAAGCGAAAGCGACGCCGCGGTCGGATTGTGCAGCGCTGAATTGGTGATGTAGAGCCGCGGCCGCTCGCCGGCGAGGATCTCTTCGAAGCGCGCGACGTCCGGGCCCGACGGCGTGTAGGGCACGCCGACGATCTTGGCCTGATGCGCCCGCAGCAGCGCGCGAAAATTGAAGTAGCAGGGATCGTCGACGAGGACCGTGTCGCCGGGACGGAGCAGGAAGCGGCAGACGAGGTCGGTTGCCTGGGTGCCCGAGCCCGTCAGCATGAGCTGGTCGGCCGACGCCTCGATGGCGTCCTCGGCAAGGCGCGTCAGCAACAGCCGGCGCAGTGCCAGGGCACCGCGCGTGCCGCCGTAATCGGTCAACAGGCTCGCATCGGCGCGCGCCAGCGTGCGGACGGCACGCCGCAGGGCCGCATCCGGCATCCAGTGCGGCGGCAGCCAGCCGCAGCCGGGCTTCGGCACGGCTGCGTCGGCATCGAGCGATTGCCGCGAGACCCAGAACGGATCGACCGCCCGGTCCCGGCGCGGCTCGACCGCGGCAAGCGCCAGCGGCGGCGTGGCCGTCGGCGAAACATAGAAGCCCGAGCCGCGGCGCGCGCGGATCAGCCCCTGCGCCGCGAGCCGGTCATAGGCCTCGACGACCGTGGAGGGCGAAACGCCCATCGTTGCCGCAAGGCTGCGGATCGACGGCAGACGGTCGCCGGCGCCGAGCGCGCGGCCGGCGACCTTGGCCCGGATGGCGCCCATCACGTCGCTGGTCCGCGTTCCGCCCCGGCCTCCTGTTTGTCCTGCGCCGCCCAAAGTGTGTGGCCTTCCATATCCATACAGTTTGGTTCGATTGTACTGGATTGTCGCTGTTCTTGCCATCGGCCAGGGCCGAGAATCGCCGCTCAGAAGGAGTGGAGGTCACGTGCAATCTGCGGGCAGCGGCTGGGGCAACGGTCTTCTCGGCGTCATCATCTTCAGCGGCTCGCTGCCGGCGACGCGCGTGGCGGTCGGGGGCTTTTCGGCGCTGTTCCTGACCTCGGCGCGCGCAGTGATCGCTGCGCTGCTGGGTGCGGCCCTGCTCGGCCTGCTGCATCAGGCGCGGCCGGCGCGCAGGGATCTCGCTTCGCTCACCATCGTCGCTCTCGGCGTCGTGGTCGGCTTTCCCCTGCTGACGGCGCTGGCGCTCCAGCACATCACGTCGGCGCATTCGATCGTCTTCATTGGCCTGTTGCCGCTCTCGACCGCGATCTTCGCCGTGCTGCGCGGCGGCGAGCGGCCGCAGCCGCTGTTCTGGCTGTTCGCCGTCCTCGGCAGCGCCACGGTGGCGGGCTTCGCCCTGTCGAGCGACGGTTCGGCTTCGCTCACCGGCGATCTCCTGATGGTGGCGGCGATCGTCCTGTGCGGGCTCGGCTATGCCGAAGGTGCCGCGCTGTCGCGCCGCCTCGGCGGCTGGCAGGTGATCTCCTGGGCGCTGCTGCTCGCGCTGCCGCTGATGGTGCCGGTCGCCATCTGGACGTGGCCGCCGACCTGGAGCGGCGTCAGTATGCCCGCCTGGATCGGACTCGCCTACGTCTCCGTCTTCAGCATGTTCGTCGGCTTCATCTTCTGGTACCGCGGGCTCGCGACCGGCGGCATCGCGCGCGTCGGCCAGTTGCAGCAGCTTCAGCCGTTCTTCGGCCTCGCGCTCGCCGGCTTCCTGCTGCACGAGCCGGTCGCATGGAGCATGGTCGCCGCGACCGCGCTCGTGGTCGTCTGCGTGTTCTTCGCGCGGCGGTTTGCGTGAGGGCGCACGCTTCAGTCGACGCTCGTGAACTTGCTCGAACGCGCTTGGCATTGAGGCGATCATACCCGGCGCCATTGTCATGCGACGACCAGGCCTTGATCTAGATCAACGCCTGTTCCAGCACGCAGGGTCTCCTCTTATGGCGAGTTATCTCCTGACTGCATCACATGCCTTATTTTCCCAGTGACGGCACCAGCATCCGCATAGCAGTCCCGTTCGACGTTTCGTTGCGATCGGCGATCGGCATCCTCGCTCGAAGGAGAGAAATCCGCGCATCGTTGTTGGAGTGGCCATAGTCAATGGAATTTACGAGCCAGCTCAAAAATCCCAAGCGAAGGAGGACGTCATGCGACACGGAACTAAGTTGTGGTTAGCCGGTGCCGTCGTTGTCTGCGCAGCGATGGGCTCTGTGCAGTGGTCGGAAGAAGCCGGTCTTTCATTCTCGATCCAGAGCGCAGAGGCCCGCGTAGGGCGACCGGCGACGCCGGCGAGTGTCGCGGGCGTCGCGCGTCGAACGACGCGCCGTGCCGTGGTCGGTGGAGCGGCCGTAGGTGCAGCAGCCGCAGGAGCCGCTGTCGCGGCGCCAACTTGCGCCCGCGTGCTGGTCAATGGCGTCTGGGTCTGCCGCTAAAGCGCGATGAGATTAGGATGAATCGTCATCGCGCTTTAGGTTGTTGTTTGAGCATGATCTTTTCGGAAAACCGCTGCGCACTTTTCCGGATCATGCTTTAGAAGAACCGTCTTCTCTTGCTAGGTGATCGCCGCGACCGCGCTCGTGGTCGTCGGCGTGTTCTTCCCGCGGCGGTTGGCGTGAGGGCGCCGCCTCACGCCTGCCCCATCACGGTCTTTGTCAGCGTGCTCCGCGCGAATTTCTTCAGCGGCATCGGCTTGCCGAACAGATAGCCCTGCACCAGGTCGAAGCCGACCTCGTTCGCCGCGACGAGGTCGGCGCGGCTCTCGACGCCTTCGGCGACCGCGCACGCGCCGTAGCCCTGCGCGAGCTCGACGATGTGACGGCACACCGTTCGCTTAAGGCGATCAGTGCCGCTCCCGGTGACGAAGTGCCGGTCGGCCTTCAGCTTGACGAAGGGAATCTTGTCCAGCCCCATCAGCGCCGGCCAGTTGGCGCCGAGATTGTCGATCGCCAGGGCGATATTGTGCAGGCCCACCTCGCGCGCGACCTCGGTGAGCAGGTCGAGATCGCGGGTTGCCTCCTCGCTGTCGATCTCGATCGTCAGTCCGCCGAAGGCCGGATGCGTCGGCACCCGGCGGCAGAGATCGCGCACCGCGTGCGGCTCCCTGAGATACGCGGCGGGCAGATTGATCGACAGATCGACCGGGCTTTGTTGCTCGAGAAGATAGTGCCAGTCCTGCATGGCGCGCTCGATCACGAATTCCGACAGGTCGCGCAGATGCGGATCGTGCGCCTCGGGAATGAAATAGGCCGGCGGCACCACGCCCCAGGTCGGATGCCGCATCCGCACCAGCGCCTCGGCGCCGCTGCGGATCAGCGTGCGCGCGTCGATCTTGGGCTGGTACCAGAGTTCGAGCCAGCCGGCATGCAGGGCCTCGCCGACATGCACCGCCGGGCTCGGCGCCGGCTCCTCCGGCAGCAGCATCGTGACGCGTTCGCGCAGCGTCTCTGCGGCAAAGGGCGTGGTCAGCGGCGGCAGCATCGCAAGACCATATTCCTCGCCGACCTGCTGCACGGCCCTGACGATGATCGATTCGCGGGCGCCGACGGCCAGAACCTTGCCGGCAAATGCCTCGCGCACCAATATCTCGAGGAATCGCCCCGGCTCGATGCCATCGGCGGCGACTCCGAGCAGGATCAGGTCCGGCAATTCGGTGGCGAGCACGGTTTTCAGCTCGTCCGCGCTGGCGCACTCGCTGGTGACGAAGCCGAGGTCCTCGAGCACTTCGCTGAGGAAGGCGCGCAGGTGACGCTTGCTGTCGGCCACACAGGCGCGCGGCGTCACCTTTCGCCGTCCGAAGGTCACAGGCCTCCGGCCGACGAGTTCAACAATCCCATCGTTCATTGCACACCACTCCCGTTCCGTGACGGTTTCTTAAACGCCGAGCGTGGGTTCAAATAAGGAGAGCTTCACATCGTTCTTGAATTATTTGAGTAACGTTAAGCTTTGCAATTCGAGCTAATTTGTCGACAGATTCTTCGAAAAGAATTTGCATACCCAAGCACCGCGCGCGCAACGACAGCCAGCGCATGTGGAATTTCTCCCGCGCGCTCGTTCGGTGCGCTGCTGATCGACGGATGACGTCGAACCATGCAGTTGCATCGCCCTCCGATGCAACGACGAGGCCTGTCGGAGAATTAATTGGCGGCGGCTTTTTCGTGTTGTGCGAGCCCGACCGCCTTATAATCGTACGTCGGATAGAACTCGGTGCGGTAAGAGCCCCACGCGGTGTCCTCGATGACACGGTTGACCTCGCGCAGCCGCGAGGCCGGCAGGCGCAACGTGATCACCTGGCCTATGCCCATCATTACATACCAGCTCACGACTTCGACGCCGGCCGGAGGAAACGCCTTGTAGAAGCCCTGCTTCTCGAGTTGCGCATTCAACTCGTGCAGCGGGCGGGACTGATCGTGCTTGAAGAAGACGGTGAGCAGCACCGCGTTGTCGGCGGTCGGCGCCGCATTGCCTTGCGGCGGCGTCGTCTGCGCCGTCGTCGTCGATGTGAGCGCGAGCGCGCTCACGAGCAGGGCCGTGATCGTCACTGTCAGTCGATGCGCTCTCATCGCGAACTCCTTGCGCCTTGGTCTTTCGCTGCATCGGAAGATAGAAGCGGTGGCTACAGCCGAGGAACTCATTTTCGCGCGATGCGCGCATGTTCCACCTTTCGCGCGTGACAGTTCTGCGACAATGCGCCCGCGTCCGGCGGCGCGAATGTGAAGCACATCACACGTGCACTGCTGCGCCTGCGCTATTGCTCCGCACAGCCGGTGGTGGGCTGTCGAGGATCGCAGCTATGTCGATGCGGCGTATGATGCATTGGTGGTTCAGATTCGTGCTGTCAGGGCGGTTTCTCGATCGCTTCCTGTGCCTGCCGCGCGCGCCTTAGAGCATGACCCGGACCCGAAGGGCCGCGTCAGCGCAACGTGTGGAGCGGTTTTCCGACAAGATCATGCTCATCGATAAAGCTAAAGCGCGTCGCGCTTTAGTGGTGGCGTGAGATCAGGTCTGTCCGATCAATTTGCGAAACGCCGCCGCGCCGTCCTGCATCGCGTCGCGTCCCTTCCAGGCGAGGTAGGTCAGCTTGCCGCCGAGCGTGTCGTGGCTGCGCAGCCGGCGCGAGCCGAGAATGTGGCCGACATTGGCGGGGAAGCGGCTCACCTCGGCGGAGACGAGCGCTGCGATCGCGTCCATCAATTGCTGCAGCCGGACGCCCCATTCGCAACTCTCGATGCCGTCGATGCGGACCTTGAGCGCATATTCGATGTCGTAGATCTCGGCGAGCAGGTCGCGCGCGACCAGAACCCGGTTGTGCCGGAGCGCGACCCTGAGAGCGAGGCGCTTGTCGTCCAGCCGGTCGAGCACCATGGGGACGACGCAGGCATAGGGCGTGGCGGCGACGTCGGCCACGCTCTTGCTCGCGGCGGCCTTGGTGGCGAGACGCACCAATTGCCAGGACGGCTTCAGGCGTCTCGCCAGCAGCGCCAGCGCGAAGGGCAGCGCGTCGGGATGGGCCTTCCTGAAGGCGTCGAGCTGCGCGGTGATCTGGGCAACCTGGCCGTCGTCGAACTTCGCGATCTTCTCGGGCAGTCTCTCGTTGAATTTCGGCAGCGCATCGCCCGCGCGCAGCACGTGCTGCATCTTCATCACGTCGTCGAAGGCCGTGCGCGAGGCGGTGTATTGGGCGAGCTTGCCGCGTGCCAATTCGGCGCTCTCGGACGAGGCGAGGGTGTTTTCGAGGACCTTGACGACCTTGATCTGAAAGGTCGACGCGATCTTCTGCACTTCCTTCGGGTTGTTGGCGGCGACCTGGTCGTTGATCGCCTTGATGTAGTCGCGCGCCATGGTCGGCAGCAGGTCGCGGCAGATCCACTCCCAGATCGGGGTGAGGGTGTTGCGCGAAAGCCGTCCCGCATTGGCATGCTCGGGTGCGCCGTCGATCAGGAGCAGCTCGAGCGGCGCGAAGAAATAGCGCGAGGGACTGGTGGCGCGCGCCTGGGTCGATCCGTCCTTGCGAAACTCGGCGCGCAGCCGGGCCTGGATGTCGGCCGAGCCCGGCATGTCGATGCCGCACAGCTCGAGCCGCTCGAGCTCGCTGAGCAAACAGCTGCGCGACAGCGGCGTCAGCCTCTGCAAGAACCCCGACAGCCGATCGATCTCGTTCATGGCACGCAATCTTTCGCAGCGTTTCCCGCAGGCCTAACAGGCCCATGCGTGGAGGCATTTGCGCGCTCTCAATCCTGCTTAGAGAACCAAGTCACCGTTAATTTATCCGTAAAACCCGGGGCTGCGGGCACCCGCCGGGATGCGGTGGTTAAGGAGGCTTTCCGCTTGCCTGCCCAGGAATCGGGCTGGGTTCTCAACCTCTGCGGGGCTGCGGGACAGCCGTCGCAAGCATTAATTGTGCCGATGCCGCCCTTTTAGCGTAAAACTGACAAAATCACCGTAGTCTTACGGAGCAAAAAGTTAACCACAGAACCGCTTTGGTTCCGCTAAACGAGTCACATGGAGTCACAGAACGATGCGGCCACTGATTCGCGGCCGTCGGAATGGTACGAAAGCAACGCTGCTCCGACTGACGAGCCCGATTTCGTTCGCCTGAACGCGGCCCGCGCCAAGGCGGCCGACGAGATGGCCGCCGCCATCGCGCGCGAACTCAACGGTCCCCTGACTGCGCTTCTGCTCTACATGGGCGAGATCAAGCATCACAGCGATCAGCTCGCACCGGTCTCGGGCGACCGTGCTTATTTGCAGCGGGTGGTGGAGAACGCGCTGGCGCAGACCGAGCGTGTTTGCGGTCTCGTCAAGCAGCTTGCCGGTCCTCACAAGGGCGGCTTGCCGGTCCCGCCCAGGACCGAGGGCAGGACCGAGGGCGCGGAATCGAAGGCCGCCCGCGCGCCCCAGCAGCGCGTGCCGAGTGCCGAGCTCCTGGGCCTTTCTGGCCAGAAGCGGCTGACCAAGCGCGAACGCGAGGTATTGAGGCTGATCAGCGAGGGGTATTCGAACAAGCAGGGCGCGCTTCGGATGCAAATCAGTCCGCGCACGTTCGAGAGCCATCGCGCCGAGGCGATGCGCAAGCTTGGTGCGCGCAACACCGCGGACCTTGTCCGTGCGGCGCTGCTGCATTCGATCGACTGAAGTTGCTCTATGCCGCCGCCGGCGGCGGCTCCGAGGCATATCGAGAGAACCTTGGAGCCCGATCGCGCTCAGAAATAGTCTTCAGCGAAGGGGCGCGTGCGCGATGAGGGCCGCAGCGGCCTGGGCGCTTCCTTCGGCGCGTTCGGGATGATCGTGATGGTCCAGCAGGGAGGGGTGCTCGATTCCTTTTCCAGCACCGAGCGCACGAAGCCAGTCACCGTCGCTTCGCCAGCCTTCACGGTCGCCATGCGGCCGTTGAACTGTGCGATACGGAAGCGACGGACTTCCTTCTGGTCCGCGGTCTCATAGGTGAACATGGAAACCCTCCTGGTTTCCGGCGACTATCACCACCTATGATTAGTCATCTGTGAAAATCCCAAACCGTAGAAGTACGGCGGAAATGCACGCGATGGGTTAGCCCCGCGGCTCCTGCGCGCGCCCGGCGGCGTAGGCAGCATCCATCAGGTCGAGCAGATCGCGGAATTCGGCGTCGCCGAGCGTCTCCGCTGTTGTCTCCAGCCGCAGCGCCAGCGCTGCGAGCCGCAGATAACCGAACGTCCCGGCCGCGCTCTTCAGCGAATGCGCTTCGCGCGCGATCCTGGTGTGGTGCTGTGCGAGCGAGAGCGTGCGGAACAGTTGCAGGCGCGCGCAGGTCTCGCTCCAGAACACCGCGCGCACTTCGCAGGCGCCGTCCTCGCCGATCTCGCGCACCAGCGCCGCGTAAGCGCTCGGCTCGCGCGCCGGCTCGGCATCGAGGGCTCGCCGTGCAGGCGCGAGGGTCACTTCAAACATGGCTTTGCCCGCCTTGATCACCGGTTCGTTTGTCGCGCGGCCCGTATTGCGCGCGGCATGACCGTGTCTACGGCATTTGAATTTCAGTTCCGGTAGCAGGACGGAAAGCGTTTGCGGCCCGGCGTTAGCCGCCGGTTTACCATTCCAGTGGCGTCGTCAGCGCGCGCCGAGCAGCCGGTCGTACTGGGCCTTCACAATGGCGTAGCACTCGCACGCCGTCTGGCGCAGGCCGTCCAGATTGACGATCTGGATGTGTCCGCGGCTGTAGTGGATGAAATTGGCCTGCTGCAAGGTATTGGCGACCAGGGACACGCTGTTGCGCCGCGCCCCGATCATCTGCGCCATGGCCTCCTGGGTCAGCAGCAGCCGGTGCTCGCCCGACAGGTCATGGGTGTGCAACAGGCAGCGCGACAGCCGCGACTCCACCGGATGGGCGGCGTTGCAGCCCGCGGTCTGCTGGACCTGCGCGTAGACCGCCAACCCGTGGCGCGTGAGCAAGGTTCGCACGGTGCCGCTCTGGTCGGCCGCGCAGCGCAGCCGGTCGAGGTCCATCACGGAGGCTGTGCCGGGGACCAGCACGATCGCCGTGTTGAGCGCGCACGCATCGCCCATGGTCGAAAGCGTTCCGAGCAGGCTGTCGCGGCCGATCATCGCGACCTGCACATGCTCGCCCTTCGCAAGTTTCACCACCAGCGAGATGACGCCGCGGTGCGGGAAATAGGCACGCGTGAGCGTCTCGCCGGTTTCGGCCAGCACCGCGTCATGCGGCAGGTCGACCGTGCGCAAATGTGGGCGGATCAATTCATAATCATCTGCCGACAGCGCGGACAGGAAACCATTGGATGGACGCACCATCGTTTCCAAAGCTGCCTCCCATCTCTTGAGCCGGCGAGCCGCTGTGAGCCAATTCACTCCCTGCGCGAGTAAGTGCCATCATGTTACCGTCGGGATATATTGGCAATTGGGACAAGATGTCCGTTCATGCCGATCGCCCCTCGTTGTGTGCACCTCGGCACGCAGGCGGATGGCGCGGGCACGACGCTGTCGCGGGCCCGGCATCGCGCCGTGCGGGACGTAGATGTATCTCAGTGCGGCGCCCACCTTGCCCAAGACAGTTTCCCTGACCATTTCGACCGTCGCGAGATGTGTTCGCCCGCCCTCGGCTTCCTCCGGATGGCGCTGGAGCTCGGTGCGGCGCGCTGTCTGCGCAAGCCGTTCACGCACGCGCCTGGGTTAGCGCGGCATAGGCCGCAGCGGCCATGGAGTAACCGTTCGTTTACCGCACTCACGGCCTCTGCTGATCGCCGCGAAGCGCGGATCGGCGGTCGCGACCGCGCGCCCCGATTACCGGCGGTTTGATTCAATTTCACGCGGGGCCGTGCGTATCGCCCTTCACCAGCAGGGCTTTTTCGCGCGCCTCGTCCCGCCGTTCCCCGGCGCGTCGACCGAGCGCTTCTCCTCCTCTCGGCGCTGTGCCGGTCTTGCCGAAAAACGCTGTCGCATGCAGGGCGAACGGCAAACTTGTCTTCAATATCCGTATTAGCACGGAGGCTGAAATTAACGGGACCGTGAAAGGGGATGTCTAACGATCAAAAAGCGGACTTCCGTCGATTACAAGCGCGGTGCTCAGGCGTCGAAGTCCAGCTCAGTAAGGCGTACCCCATGGATGATCTGTTGCGGGAGTTTTTGACGGAGACCAGCGAGAGCCTGGACACCGTCGACAATCAGCTGGTGAAGTTCGAGCAGGAGCCGAACAACGCCAAGATCCTGGATAACATCTTCCGCCTG
>NZ_WQNE01000012.1 GCF_009759665.1 Bradyrhizobium cajani | reverse complement strand
TCGTGGCGCCCTCAATAAAGCCCGGCAGATGCGCGCTCGAGGACGACGACTTGAACACCGCCTGCGCCGTGTGTGTGTCGATCAGGTCGAGATCCTGGATCGCCAGCGTGCCGTCGATCGACAGCGTGAGGCCCGCATCCTCGGTGACCTTGCCGGTCGCCGCCGCTGCGCTGCTCGTGATGGTCGGCGCATCGTTGGTCCCGGTAATGGTGACCGTGACGTCCTGGGTGACCGCCCCGCCGTGATGGTCGTCGACGGTAACGGTGTAGACCTGCGTGATGGTCTGACCTTCGGCCAGCGACTGGAGCACCGGATCGTTGTCGTTGAGCGTAAAGGTCCAGCCCACAGACCCCCGCGTGCTGACACCGGGACTCTCGCTCACCGCCGTCAGCGCGAAAGTGCCGATCTGCGAGGTGCCGTCGCCGAAGCCGGGCAGATGCGCGCTCGACGTCGTCGACTTCAGGGCGAAGCTCGCGGTGTGCGTGTCCGTGAGGTCGGGATCGTTGAAGGCAATTGTGCCGCCGGCCAGCAGGGTCGCCGCCGTATCCTCCTGCACCGCGCCGGTCGGGGTGGTGGAGTCTTCGACGATCGTCGGCAGGTCGTTGGTGCCCTCGACATTGACGTCCGCGCCGTTGATTGACACGGTGATCGGCGTGCTGACCACACCGCCGTGCCCGTCATCGACCTGCACCACATAGTTGAGGGTCAGCGTCTCGCCTTCGGCGAGGAAATCGAAGAGATGGTCGGGAACGCTGTAGGTCCAGGTGGCCGAACCGTTGTTGCCGTTACCTGCGCCCTGCACCACGGTGAGCGGCACCTCGACGGCGGCGATCGCGGCGCGCTGCTCCGGCGTCAGCGTTACGGTGATATCGTTGCCTTCGGCATCGAGATATTTGAACGGCTGGGTGGACGAGAGCGCCGCGCTCACGATCGGCCGGTCCGTCAGATCGACGTCGGTGAAAATGACGGTGCCCGTGATGGTGTCGAGAGCCTCGTTGCCGGTCCCGACCTTCTCGATCACGGTGCCGCCCGACGTCGCGACGGTGGGCTTGTCGTTCGTTCCCGTGATCGTGATGGTGATCGGGATGAACTTGCTCTCGGGGTTCACCAAAAAATTGGTGTCGACGCGGACCATGTAGGTCAGCGTCAGCGTTTCGCCGGCCGCGAGGAAGTCGAAGACGTTGTCGGGGATCGTGTAGGTCCAGACCGCCGAGCCGTTGTTGTTGTTGGCGCCGTCGGCGACGACCTGGATATTGATCTGCGTCGCCGCGATGTCCTGCTTCTGGAGCGCGGAGAGCGAGTCGGTGACGTCCTGCTGGCCGGCGCTCATGTAGACATAGTTCGGCGCGTCGGCGAGGCTCACCGACACCGTCGGGCGGTCGCCGGGGTTTTGGTCGACGAAGGTGATCCGGCCGGAGACCGTGTCGGCATGCGTCGTATCGCCCGTGACGTCCGCGCGCTCGGTCAGCGCGAACGCCGCCTTCACGTTGCCGCCGAGATCGAGGCTTTGCACCAGCGGCTGGCCGGGAATATGGATGGCAGTCGACGTGGAATGGCTCTGCTCCCCCGATCCCTGCGGATTGAGGTTGGTGAAAACCGCGACCGCGATGTAGCCGGCCGGCGTCTTGATCACGAGACCCTCGCTGGTCTGCGTGATCGTGTCGGTGAAGTTCGTGGTCAGCTTGGTGTTGGTGTTGTTGTCGGTGAACTTCAGCGTGAACACGTCCGTGATCAGCTTCTGCACGTCCGGCGACATCAGCGCGTTGGTGATCGAGACGTTGCCGCCGCTGATCTGGATCATCTGGCCGGCCTGGTTGACCGTCGCGATCGGCAGCAGCGTGACCTTATCGAACAGGATGTAGGAGCCCGTCGTGCCGTTCGGCTCGACCAGCACCTGGAAGCTCGCCTGCGGCTGCGGATCGCCGCCGCCGGGGGGAACGACGAAGTTGATCTGGGTCAGCACCGCCGTGCCACGGATTCCCATGGTGGCGACCGGCGTGTCGACCTTCATGTCGCCGTGCTTGGCGGTCTCGCCGGCGACGAAAGTGATGGTGCCAGCGACGAGGCTCAGCAGCGAGGAATTGCTCGACCCGTTGGGGTCGTAGACCATCTCGTTCAGCACCATCCGCGCATTGGAGGACAGGCCGAACACGGTGCCGTCGATGAAGGTGATGCCGAGCGTCGAGTCCGCGCCGGTCGAGACTACGTCGCCCTTCTCGACGTTGTCGCCGTTGTTCAGGATGACCGAGACGCCGTTACGGATGGCGGTCGCGCTGCCGGACAGCTTGGTGACGTGACCAATGACCTGCGCGGCAGCGGTACCGGGCGCCGCCTGCGCATATTGCACGTGACCGGTGAGCGCGTTGACGATGTCGCCGGTGAGGTGGGCGCCATCGGGCGAGGCGATCGCCGCGCGCTTGTCGCCCCTGAAATAATCGTGAACGACGAACTCACGACCTTCGTGCGTGAGCACGAGATCGAGGCCCGCGCGCTTGAACTCTCCATGGAAGATCAGGTTGGGGTCGGGAACAATGCACGCACCGTCAGGCACGTGACCATGCGCCTTCGCAACGAAGGACTCGGCCCGAAGGGAACCGACATGGAGATCGGCGAGCGGGCGGGAACCCTGGCCATCCAAGGATATCGCGGCGTCAAATTTGCCAGCGTAATTCAACCGGGGCACCGTAAAGGGTTAATATTCAAATAAGTATCGGCCGCGTAAGCTTGCTTAGCATTAGCAAGTCCTTAGCGAAACCATCTATTGCTTGTGTGATTTCGCGTGACGGCGCCGATCGGGACCTTGCGGAGCCATGCTCTGATAGTAGAGCCAGGGTATTTTCGGAAATGCCTGTAAGTATAAGTTCGTTTATCCGAACTCATGTTCGCCCATCCCTTGTATTTGAATGTAAAAGCACGAGGATGAATACTTAAGTCATCTCTCGCTCGTACTGCCCTGCAACATACTGCGGCAAATACGGAGCCAAATCTGTGATCCAACTAACAGAACTCGGGAAATTGCGGTTCCGTTAGCCATAGGATGCAGAATCAGTGATCTCACAACCAGGACCTGTAATCCGTTCGATTTCCCGGTCCACCTATCCCCCGATTCGTAAAATTTTATAGAACTTCGGCAGACCCATTTCAGCCTGTTCCCCGGTTTTGGAACCTCGGCCGGGCGCGTTAAGCAGAACAAAACGGCCCGTCTCGCACTATCTCCGCGAAAGCAACAAAGCCCGGCACGTTCAGGTCGAGGGGGACCTGGCGAAGCCGGAAGGGGATGTCAGATGGAGACCGCTGCTCGCTCGCGCGCCTGGCGCGCAATCCTTGTCCTGTGCGGACTGGTCCTGCTTGGATCGGCCGCCGAGCTTCGCGCCGGCACACTGCTGTCGCCCGGAGCGGGGGTTCTGGTGCGCAAATCCGCCGAGCCGTTCGGCGTGTTCGCCTTTGCCATCTCGTCCGGCGGCCTGCAGCAGAAATGGTCTGCACTGAAGTCCAGGCTCGACGACGACATGGTGCAGCTCGCGCTGTGCGATGGCGACCGTGACCATTGCGCATCGCCCGCGGCGTTGAAACTGCTTGCCATTGTCGACCAGGCCCGCACCCGCGACGGCCGCGCGCGACTGGGCGAGACCAACCGCGCCATCAACCTCGCCATCAGGTCGGCCAACGACGGCACTGACGACATCTGGAGCTCGCCGCTTGCGACCTTCCAGCGCGGCACCGGCGATTGCGAAGACTATGCCATTGCCAAGCTGGCCGCGCTGCGGCTTGCGGGCGTCGCCGCTGACGACCTCCGCATCGTCGTGGTGCGCGATACCCGCGCCGGCGAAGCGCACGCGGTGGCCGCAGCAAGGTTCGACGGCCACTGGCTGATGCTCGACAACCGCCGCATGGCGATGGTCGAGGACGACGATGCGAGAGGCTACCAGCCGCTGTTCGTGCTCTATCAGTCCGCAGTGATGAAGTATGTCGACGAGCCGGTGCGGTTCAGTCCGAACATGTCGCTGGCGGCCGCCAGCGTCGAGGCGAACTGAGCTGCCTCTCGTAACCCGGATGGAGCGCAGCGAAATCCGGGGCCGCCGTCGCCCGTCACAAGACTCCCGGATTGCGCTTCGCTCCGTCCGGGCTACGGGCTCCACGTAGACTTCCTGTCACAAACCCATTTCGTCGTGCTATCCGAGACGCTAGCATGGCCTCGGCCATGCGGGGGCGAAGGATGCGGTTCATCGTGCTGACTATGCTTGCGCTGCTGGCGTTGCCGGCGGCGCCAGGCTTGGCGCAATCCGGCACGTCCGACCGCTCCATCGCCGACAAGCTGCCGCTGTTTGCCAGGAACAACTGTCAGCAGATTCGCGACCCCGGCAATCAATTGTTCTGCGGCGATGCCGAGCTTGCCGCCGCCGCCGAGAAGCTGGGCACGGCGATCGAGGCGCGGCTCGCTCGCCTGCCCGATCGCCTGCCGGCGATCGAGGAAAACGCGATCTGGATCCGCCAGCGCAACCTCGGTTGCGGCATCGTCGGCCAGACCGCGATCCGCGCCGACGAGGTCGATCGGGTGAAGGCGTGCCTGCTCAAGCTGACGGAGGAGCGCACCGCGATCGTGCGCGATCCGGATTTCGACTGTCTCGCCGCCAACACCGCAGCGGGCGCGCTGATCTGCGCGGATCCGGCACTGGCGCTCGCCGAAACGGAGCTCAATGGCCTGGCGCTCGGACTGATCGGCAGGCTGGACCCGACCGCGGCACGCTTTGCCTTCGCCGAGTATGGAAGGTGGACGCGAGAGCGCGATCGCAAATGCAATCTGGTCGGCAAGGAAAACGTGCCGTTGCGGGAACTCGAGACGGCGGAGAGCTGCCTCGCCGACCACCTGAAACAGAAGACCGACGAGGTCCGCGCCGCGAAGGGCGATCCCCGCAAGGTGTTCGGGCGGCAGATCGCGGCCCGCTCGCCCGACACCGACGCGGTGGATTTCTGCGCCGCGCGGATTCATGCCGCCAATTTCTGCGGCAATTTTCTCCGCATCAACCGGGTCTACGCCATCGACAGCCAGGTGACCGAGCAGGAGGCGCAGGTCACGGGCGAAATCGAGATGGCCGTGCTGGCGCCCTTCACCATGTGCAGCAAGGTCGCCTCCACCTGCACCGGCACCTGCTGGGACGCCAGGACGGGTCGTCCGCAGCCGGGCGCCGGCAACAGGGAGCGCTCCGGCGAGGCCTTCAGCGTCACGCGCCGTCTCAGGATCCAGCGCACCTTCGCCTTCGTGAAAGCCGCCGACGGCTGGCGCTGCCGGGAAGACGAGCTGGCGCCGGTGAATGCGGGCACCGCGGGCGGGGGATCGTAGGCTGTCCCCTCCCCTCTCCCCGCAGGCGGCAGGGCAATCGCATATGGGAGCGATTTCGCCTGTGGCCATCCTTCGAGACGCCCGCAGTTGGCGGGCCCTCAGGATGAGGATTGAGTGCGCGGCTGTAGTTTCAACGAGCACCGATGCTGCTTAGCCTCATCCTGAGGAGACCGCGAAGCGGTCGTCTCGAAGGACGAGGCGCGCGCTCAGGTCGCGCAAAATACCATATGCGATTGCCCTGCCCTTCGCGGGGAGGGGTGAGGGGCCGCCTCCGCGATCACGGTGAGAGCTGGACTCGCGGAGAGTCCCCTTCACCCGGAAATTTGCTCCGCAAATCCCGGCCTCTCCCCGCACGCGGGGAGAGGCGAAGAAGCATCAAAACATCAGATTGTCCTTCACCAGAACCCAGCGACCGCCCTTGATCTGCTGCACCTGGGTGATGGTGTTGGCGAGGTGATTGGTCTTGGAGAATGTGGTCGGCGGCGAGTTGAAGATGTCGAGGAACTTGTCGCCCGATTCCAGCGCGTCCAGCATCTTCTGGCCGGTCAGATCCTTGCCGGCCTTGTTGGCGTAGAAGGCGAAGGTCATGACCGCGTTGTAGCCGATGATGGCCTGGGAGTTGGCGTCGGTGCCGAACATCTTCTTGTAGTTGACCAGCCAGTCCTTGACCTTGCCCTTCGCGGTGTCGTCATAGGGAATCTCGAAGGCCGAAGCGGAATAGAGGCCTTCGACGGCTTCCTTGCCGAGCATGGGCACCTCCATCACGTTGACGGGCGTGGCGCCGAGGAAGGTGACGTCCCAGCCGAGCTTCTTGGCTTCGGTCATCGCCCCGATGGGCTCGCGGAGAACCGCACCGAGCACGACGAGGTCGCAGCCGTCGGACTTCATCTTGGCGACCTGGGCGCTGAAGTCGGAGGCGCCGCGCTTGTAGCTCGTGACCGAGGCCGGCTGCACCTTCATGGCGGTAAGCTGCTGATTGAAGCCGTCGAGCACGTTCTTGCCGTACTCGTCATCCTGATACATGATGCAGGGCTTCTTGAAATTCTTCCAGTCCATCATGTATTTCAACGCCGCGCGCGTGCTCTCGACATAGGGCAGGAGATTACTGAACTTCAGCCGCTCCTGCGGCTTGGCCGGATCGAGCTTGTAGGTGAACTCGGCCGCGGTCAGCGGGAAGAGCTGAAGCACGCCGGCGTCGAGCAGGATGTCCTGCGCGGCGAGCACCGTTGGCGATCCCATCGGTCCCACCATCGCGAAGATCTTGTCACGCTCGATCATCTTTTGCGAGGCGAGCACGGCCTTCTTTGGATCGTAGCCGCTGTCCTCGACGACCAGCCGGATCTTGCGGCCGTTGACGCCGCCGGCGGCGTTGACCTCCTCGACCGCCATCTTCATGCCGTTGGACACCGGCACGCCCCAACCCTTGATCGGACCCGACAGATCCTGATGGGTGCCGATGACGATCTCGCTCGCCGAGATGCCTTCGTTGGTGACCTTGGTTTGCGCCGCGGCCGGCAGACAGGTGAGCACCGCCGCACTCACAGCAAGGCCGAACGTGCTGAACGACTTCGACATTGACTTCTCCTCTCTTTGGGCCCGTATTGCGCGAAGGGCGGGGCCACAGCTCCTTCGCTTTCTCGAGTTTGCAGGCTTTCTTTTCTGCACATGCCCCCTGTCGGAAAACCGGTTCCCACTTTTCCGGGGACATGTGGGTCACGCCACCGCGCGCTGGCGATACATCGCCTCGATCTCGGCAGCATAGCGCTTGTTCACGAAGCCGCGCTTCAGCTTCATGGTCGGCGTCAGCTCCTCGTCCTCCGGCGTGAGCTGGCGTTCGATCAGGAAAAATCTCTTGATGGTCTCGACGCGGGCGAAATTGGCGTTGACCCCTTCGATCTCGCGCCAGATCAGGTCCTGGATCTCCGTCGCGCGGCACAGGCTGGCATAGTTGGTGAAGGGGATGTCGTGGTCCTGGGCGAACTTCTCGACGTTCTCCTGGTCGATCATCACGAGGCAGGTCAGATACGGCCGCTTGTCGCCGATCACCACGGCATCCGAGATATAGGGCGAGAACTTGAGCTGGTTCTCGATCTCCGAGGGCGTGATGTTCTTGCCGCCGGAGGTGATGATGATGTCCTTCATCCGGTCGGTGATCCGGACGAAGCCTTCATTGTCGATGGTGCCGACGTCGCCGGTGTGCAGCCAGCCACGGGAATCGATGGTCTCTGCGGTCTTCTCCGGCTGGTTCAGGTAGCCCATGAACAGGAAGTCGCCCTTGATCAGGATCTCGCCGTCGGGCGACAGCGCAACCTCGCCCCAGGGCACGGCCGTGCCGACCGAGCCGAGCTTGATCCGCTCCGCCGGCATCATGGTGGCGACC
The DNA here is from genome assembly GCF_009759665.1 of Bradyrhizobium cajani. Lineage (GTDB taxonomy): Bacteria > Pseudomonadota > Alphaproteobacteria > Rhizobiales > Xanthobacteraceae > Bradyrhizobium > Bradyrhizobium cajani. The sequence continues at coordinate 189,918 of NZ_WQNE01000012.1, read as the reverse complement.
CCGCAATTCTCGGTCTGGCCGTAGAGCTCGTGCATGTCGATGCCGAGCGCCAGATACCAGCGGATCAGCTCCGGCGCGATCGGCGCCGCGCCTGTGAAGGCGATGCGGCAGCGGTCGAGCCCGATCATGCGGCGGATGTTGCGGAACGCAATGCGATAGGCGAGACGGTTGGCGATACGCAGCGACAGCGACGGCGGCTTGCCCTCGAGCCGGCAATCGACCATGCGGTAGCCGACCTCGATGGCGCGGCGGTAGACCCATTGCTGGAGCGGCGTCGCATCCTTCAGCGCGATGGTGATCGCGGAATAGAATTTTTCCCAGATGCGCGGCACTGCGAGAAAGACGGTCGGCTGCACCTCGCGAAGATTGTCCGGCACGGTCTCCGGGCTTTCGGCAAAGTTCATCACCGAGCCGAGCGCGACCGAGATGTAATAGCCGCCGATGCGCTCGGCGACGTGGCAGAGCGGCAGGAAGATCAGCCGGTCCTCGTCCTCCCGCGCCGGAATGAAGTCGTTGGCGTGCCGCATCTGATGCGTGACACTGCGGTTGGCGTGCATCGCGCCCTTGGGCGGACCGGTCGTACCCGAGGTATAGACGAGAATCGCAAGATCGCCGGCGCTGCGGCTGTCGATCATCTCCTGCCACAGCGCCTCGCGGCCGACCATGTGGTTGCGGCCGAGCGCGCGGAACTCGTCGAGCGACATCACCATGTCGTCCGAGAAGCCGCCGAGGCCCTCCATGTCGAACACGATGATCTTCTGCAAGGTGGGACAGCGGGCGCGGCAGGCGAGGATCTTGTCGAGCTGCTCCTCGTCCTCGGCGAAGATCACCTTCGTCCGGGAATCGTTGACGAGATATTCGACCTGGGACGATGCATCGGTCGGATAGATGCCGGAGGCGACGCCGCCGGCGCACAGGATGCCCATGTCGGCATGGACCCATTCCGGCACGGCGTTGGCGATGATGGAGGCGACATCACCCGGCATGAAGCCGATCGCGCGGAGCGCGTAGGCGACCTCCTTCGAAATCTCCAGCCACTCGCGCCAGCTCGTCGGCTGCCAGATACCGAATTTCTTCTCGCGGATCGCCGGCCTGTCGCCCCGCGTTTCGGCGGCGCGCAGAAAGCTCTTCGCGATCGTATCAGCGACCGTCAGCACCGCCGGTCGGGCCATGCGCCTCTCCTTCTTGTCGCCTTTCCCTCCACCGCCTGCCTTGCCGGCGGTCTATTGTTGCGGAGGGGTCACCTATCTAACGCCACGTCTTCTTCTTTTTCCAACGCCGCTCGCCTCGCGCGCCCGCTTCCTTGGCGCCAAGGTAGAATTCCTGGATGTCCTGGGAATGCATCAAGCGGTCGCAGGTGTCGTTCATCACGACCCGGCCGATCTCCAGCACATAGCCGTAATGCGCCGTCTCCAGCGCCACCTTGGCGTTCTGCTCGACCAGCAGGATCGACATGCCCTGCTCCTCGTTGACCCGGCGGATGATGGTGAAGATCTCCTTCACCAGCAGCGGCGACAGGCCAAGCGACGGCTCGTCGAGCAGCAGAAGCGTCGGCCGGTTCATCAGGGCACGGCCGATTGCAAGCATCTGCTGCTCGCCGCCGGAGAGCTGGCCGGCCGGCTGGTTGATGCGCTCCTTCAGCCGCGGGAAATAGCCGTAGACGCGTTCCAGATCCTCTGCGACGCCGTCGCGGTCCCTGCGCGGATAGGCACCCATCATCAGGTTCTCGCGCACCGACAGGAACGGAAACACCTCGCGCCCTTCCGGTACGTGACTTAGGCCAAGCCGCACGATCCTGTCAGCCTCCATGCGCTGGATCGGCTTGCCCATGAACTCGATCGAACCTTTTTGCGGATCGAGGATGCCGGAGATCGTCTTCAAGACCGTGGTCTTGCCGGCGCCGTTGGCGCCCAGCAGGGTCACGATGCGGCCGCGCGGCACCTCCAGCGAGATGCCGCGGATGGCCATGATCGGCCCGTAATAGCTCTCGATGTTGGAGAGCTTCAGGATGATGTCGGGCGTCGCGGCTGCGTCCATTCTCAGGCTCCAAGATAGGCGGCGACGACGTCGGGATGCTGCTGCACCTCGGCCGGCGACCCCATCGCCAGCACCCGGCCGTAGTTCAGCGCGATCACGCGATCGGAGACGCGGTTGACCAGCGACATGTCGTGCTCGACCATCAGGACTGTGATGCCGAGCTCGTTCTTCAGGTCGCGGATCCAGAACGACATGTCGTCGGTCTCCTCGACATTGAGGCCGGAGGACGGCTCGTCGAGCAGGATCAGCTTCGGCTCCGAACAGAGCGCGCGGGCGAGCTCGATCACCTTGCGAACGCCGTAGGGCAGGCCCGAGATCAGCTTGTCGCGATAGGGCTCGAGGTCGAGGAGTTCGATGACCTGCTCGACCCGGCGGCGGTGCACCTTCTCGTTGGCGCGCACGCTCGGCAGGAACAGCAGCTCCTGCCACAGCCGCGTGGTCGAATGGCGGTGGCGGCCCACCAGGAGGTTGGACAGCACGGTCGCGTTCTCGAACAGCTCGATGTTCTGGAAGGTACGGGCGATGCCGAGCTTGGCGATGTCGTAGGGCGGCTCATCGGTAATGTCCTGGTCCTCGAAGAAGATGCGGCCCGAGGTCGGCCGGTAGATCCGCGAGATCAGGTTGAAGATCGAGCTCTTGCCGGCGCCGTTGGGGCCGATGATCGAGAGGATCTCGCCCTTCTCGACCGCGAAGGACACCGCATCGACGGCCTTGAGGCCTCCGAAGTGCAGCGACAGGTTCTCGGCGCGGAAATAGCTCACCGGTTGCGCTCCGACTTCACGTAGATCTTCTGCCGCTTGAAGGTGGCGCGCTTGTAGAGTGGAAACAGCTGGAAGAAGAGCTTGATCTTCAGCCAGCGGCCGTAGAGCCCGAGCGGCTCGAACAGCACGAACAGCACGATGATGATGCCGTAGATCGCGCCTTTGAGGCCGTTGAGCGAGGCGAAAGCCGCCACTTTCGACTGGATATTGCCGGCGGTCGCCGGGCCCGCCCCGAATGTCGCGGCGATGCCGGCGATGATGCCGGGCATGTCGTCCTTCAGATACGTCAGGAACGGATCGATCATCACGATGAAGATCGCGCCGAGCACCGCACCGTGCAGGCTGAAGGTGCCGCCGATCAGGATCACGATGATGAACTCGATCGAGAGCTGGAGCGTGAACATCTCCGGCGAGATGAAGGAGAGCTTGTGCGCAAACAGCACTCCGGCGAAGCCGGTGATCGCCGCCGAGATCGCAAAGGACTTGACCTTGTAAAGCGCGACGTTGATGCCCATGCTCCGCGCTGCCGTCTCAGAGTCGCGGATCGCGACGAAGGCGCGCCCGGTCGGCGAGCGCAAAAGATTGAGCGTGCCGACGATGGTCAGCACCAGCACGGCAAGACAGAGGAAATAGAAGGTCGGACTGTCGCGCGGCACCGTGACGCCGAGCAGCGACAGCGTCTTGATCCGCATTCCCTCGTTGCCGTTGGTGACGCTCTCCCAGCGCGCCAGGATCTCCTCGACGATCAAGGCCATGGAGATGGTGGCGATGACGAGATAGATGCCGGTCAGGCGCAGCGCGGGAAAGCCAACCAGCGCGCCGACGATGCCGGTCAAAGCTCCGGCGGCGAGGAAGTACACCGGGAACGGCACGTTGTACTTCTGCAAATAGGCCGCGGTGTAGGCGCCGATCGCGAGGAAAGCGGCGTGGCCGAGCGAGGCCTGCCCGGTGAAGCCGGTCAGGATCAAGAGCGCCACGCCGACCGTCGCATAGATGCAGACGAAGACGAGCTGGCTCATCAGATAGCTGGAGAGCACATAGGGCGCGATCAGCAGCAGTGCGAGCAGGACGCCGTAGGTGACGACGTAGCCCGAATGCGGAAACAGTCTGATGTCGTCTTCGTAGTCGGTCTTGAACAGGAAGCGCATGAAGTTCAGACCTTCTTGCGGACGTGTAGGCCGAACAGGCCTTCAGGCTTCAAGAGCAGCACGGCGAGCAGCACGAGATAGGGTGCGACGTCCTTCCAGCCTTCCGCCAGATAGAAGCCGGCCATGCTCTCGATCACGCCGATCAGGACGCCGCCGACGACAGCACCGGGAATCGAACCGAAGCCGCCGAGCACGGCGGCCGGAAACGCCTTGAGGCCGAGCACGAGGCCGACATTGGAATGGATGAAGGTGATCGGCGCCAGCAGCACGCCGGCGCAGGTCGCCACCGCCGCGCTGATCGCCCAGACGATCGACACCACGCGCTTGACCGGAATCCCCATGTAATAGGCCGCCAGCATGTTCTCGGAACTGGCGCGCATCGCGGTGCCGAGCGTGGTCTTGTTGAAGAACAGCCAGAGCAGCGTGCACAGGATCACCGTCGCCGCGATCACCGAGAGCTTGTCGTAGGCCAGCACCAGCGAGCCCATGCGCAGCACGCCCTGGCTGAACGGCGTCTCGATCTTCAGATCGTCGGTGCCCCAGATCATGCCGGCGACCGAGCGCAGGAAGTAGCCGAGCCCGATGGTCGCCATGATGATGGAGAATTGCGGGTAGCCGAGGATCGGCCGCACCACGACCCGCTCCGCCAACATGCCGAACGCCGCCATGGCGGCCACCGCACCGGCAAAGCCGATCCAGTAGTTCAGTCCCATCATGCCGATGAAGGTGAAGGCGAAGAAGCCGCCCAGCATCATCAGATCGCCCTGGGCGAAATTGACGACCTCGGTGGCCTTGTAGACGAGCACGAAGCCGAGCGCGATCAGGCCGTAAACGCAGCCGAGCGCAACACCGCTGACCAGCTGCTGAACGAAATCCAGCATCGCCGCGCATCCTCCCGATGCAACCGGCGGCTCTTCCTGACCGCCTTGTCGCATCTTGTGTCCAGTCGCTACGCAGTCGTTGCGCTGCGTTGGCGCCATTTGTCCCGGCGTCAATTCAGCCTGAACCGCCAAGCGCTGTCAACAAACGGTGACTTGCCTTTAGTCGAAACCGGATGGCGGAATTTGTGGGCCGTAGATTCACGGTGCCGAAACATCTTCGGGTCATGGTCGCGGCGATGCAAAACCGGATGGTGGGACCGTCATGAAGCCGGACAACTCGGCGCTGGAAGTCCGAGGGTTAACGAAGCGTTTTGACCGCCTGGCGGTCGATAGCCTCGATCTCACCATTCACGGCGGCGAATTCTACGCGCTGGTCGGCCCCAACGGCGCCGGCAAGACCACCACCTTGCGCATGGTGGCGGGTCTGCTGCGGCCCGATGCCGGCGCGGTCTCGATCTTCGGCATCGATGCGCTCCAAAATCCGGTCGCCGCCAAACAGGTGATGGCCTGGGTGTCCGACGAGCCGATGATTTATGACAAGCTGACGCCGCTCGAATATCTCGAGTTCGTCGCCGGACTCTGGGGCATTGCGCCAGCCACCTCGGAACCGGTCGCGCAGGAGCTTCTGAGCTCACTCGGGCTCGAGCCGCACCGGCATGAGCGGTGCGAGGGCTTTTCCAAGGGCATGCGGCAGAAGGTGGCGCTGGCCGGCGCGCTGGTCCACGATCCCCGCCTCATCATCCTCGACGAACCGCTGACGGGGCTGGACGCCGTCTCCGCCCGCCACGTCAAGGGACTGCTCAGCGAGCGCGTCCGCGCCGGATGCACCGTCATCATGACCACGCACATTCTCGAGGTCGCCGAGCGCATGGCTGACCGCATCGGCGTGATCGCCTCCGGCCGCCTCGTCGCCGAAGGCACCCTCAGCGAGCTGCGCCAGCAGAACGGCCATGCCGACACCAGCCTGGAGGATCTGTTCATCACTCTGGTGACGCTCCAGGCCGCTGCATGAGCTCGGCGACCGCCCTCTCCTGGTTCGCCCGCCACGAGCTCCGGCTCGCCTGGCGCGAATGGTTCGCCATGATGACCGGCGGGCGACGCAAGCGGGCGCGCGCCGCCATGATCGGCCTGCTGGTCTTCGCCGCACTCCTGCACGTACCGGCCTGGGCGGTGATCGGCCGCTTCGCCGATCTGCAACTGCCGCTCGACAAATCCTCGCTGATCGTGATCTCGGCGACGATCTTTCTGGCCTGGACCTTGATGCTGTCGCAGGCGATCGAATCGGTGACACGGGTGTTTTACGCCCGCGCCGATCTCGACCTCATCATGTCCTCGCCGGCGACGCTGGCCAATCTTTTCTCGGTCCGCATCGCCGCGATCGCGCTGACCGTCACGGTGATCGCGCTGTTGTTCTCGACGCCCTTCATCGACGTGCTGGTGATCGGCGGCGGCGCGCGATGGCTCGCCGCATTCGGTGTCGTCGTCGCGATGGGCCTGTCGGCCGCGGCGATCGCGATTGCCGTCACCATCCTGCTGTTCCGCCTGATCGGCCCGGCGCGGACGCGCCTCATCGCCCAGATCCTCGCCGCGATCATCGGCGCAGGCTTCGTGATCGCACTCCAGATCGCCGCGATCATATCCTATGGCACCTTGTCGCGCTTCACGATCCTGACGTCCGGTGCCGCGGCCGACTACGCGCCCGACGTCGACAGCATCTGGTGGTGGCCGGCGCGCGCGACGATGGGCGACATCGAAGCGCTGTTGCTGCTGCTGGCGCTCGGGCTCGTGCTGCTCGGAAGCGTGATGGCGATCTTCTCGCACCGCTTTGCCGACACCGCGATCGACGCCGCGGCCTACGGCGCCTCGGGCCGCAGAAGCGCGAAAGAGCGCCCGTTCCGCGGCGGATCGCGACAGCAGGCGCTGCGGCGCAAGGAATTCATGCTGCTCTGGCGCGATCCCTGGCTGATCTCGCAGACCCTGATGCAGCTGCTCTACCTGGTGCCGCCGGCGCTGCTGCTCTGGCGCAGCTTTGCCGACAGCTCCGCGGCGCTGACGCTGATCACGCCCGTCATCGTCATGGCGGCGGGACAGCTCGCCGGCGGGCTCGCCTGGCTGACCATCTCGGGCGAGGACGCCCCGGATCTGGTCGCGACCGCGCCGCTGAGCCCGTCCAGCGTCATCCGCGCCAAGATCGAGGTGGTGTTGATCGCCATCGCCGTCATCTTCTGCCCGCTGGTTGCGGCAGTCGCCTTTGCCGCGCCATTCCAGGCCGCAATCAGCGCCGGTGCAATCATCATCAGCGCGGCGTCCGCCACCGGGATCCAGCTCTGGTTCCGGGTGCAGGCCCGGCGCAGCCAATTCCGCCGCCGCCAGACCTCGTCGCGGCTGGCGACCTTTGCCGAAGCCTTCTCGTCGATCGGCTGGGCCGCCACCGCCGCGCTGCTGCTCACCCTGCCGATCGCCGGCCTCGTCAGCGGCCTGATCACCGCCGGCCTCGTCGCCATCACCTGGAAGTTCAGCCCGCGACGGGAATGAACGCCGAGCATGAGAGGTGCGACACTGACGCGCTGTTGATCGCTAGCTGTTGGCTATGCGCTGCGTTGCACGCTAGACTCTTGGCAGGCGTCATCGGGGACGGGATTCATGTGGCGACAGGTTTCGGCAGCTCTGGCGCTGTTCGGCGCATTTCTCTCATCTGCGCTCGCCCAGCAGCAGCCACAGCGCAGCGAATGCCTGGCGATGGCCAATGCGGCGCCACGCGCGACGCCGGTCGCCTTCCGGCAGGCCGCGGGCCCGGCTGAGGTCGAGATCACCTACGCCGGCCACTCCACCTATTTCATCGACACGCCAGGCGGCTTGCGTATCGCGACCGACTACAGCGGCGCCTATCAGGTGGGACGGCTGCCCGACGTCGTCACCATGAACCGGGCGCACAGCACGCACTACTCCTTATTCCCGGACAAACGAATTCCCCATGTGCTGCATGGCTGGGGCGACGACGGCAAGCCGGCCATCGTGTCGGATCGCATCGGCGACACCTTCATCCGCAATGTCACGACCGACATCCGCCGCTATTTTGGCGACGATGCCGGCACCGACATGATCCGCGACGGCAACTCAATCTTCATCTTCGAGGTCGCCGGCCTCTGCATCGGCCACCTCGGCCATCTCCACCATAAGCTCGATGACAGCCATTTCGCCCAGATCGGGCGGCTCGACATCGTGATGGTGCCGATCGACGGCACCTACACCATGTCACTGAACGGCATCTCCGAGATCACCAAGCGGCTGCGCGCCTCGGTGGTGCTGCCGATGCACCGTTTCGCCACGCCGCTCGACGATTTCATGGATCGGATCGGCCAGCAGTTCGAGATCGACCGGCGCATGGAGCGCAGCTTCCGGATGTCGCGGGATGCGCTGCCGTCGAAGCCGACCGTCATCATCCTCGACGGGGTCTGACGCGCAATTTTCTCCAAGCCCGCCGTCGTCCGTCGTGCTGAACTCCCCGCAACAGGAGATTGACATGACAGACTTCGCGCGATTGTTGCACGCGGACGGACCGAACCCCGAGCACGCCGCGGCGCTCCAGCTTTACGGCCGCTTCGTCGGCGATTGGCAGGCTGAGATCACCGCCCACCGGCCCGATGGAGCAAGACACACCGCGCCCGGCGGGATCCATTTCGGCTGGGTGCTGGAGGGGCGCGCCGTCCAGGACGTCTGGATCATTCCCCGCCCCGCCGGCGGCCCGGCCTTTCCGATCGCCGGCAACTGGTACGGCACGACGCTGCGCGTCTACGATCCCACCATCGATGCGTGGCGGATTTCCTGGTTCGATCCCGGTCGCAGCGTGTTCCGTCAGCAGATCGGCCGTCGGCGCGGCGCGGATATCGTGCAGGAAGGCACGACCGATGCCGGCGAGCTGACGCGCTGGAGTTTTACGGAAATCACCGACGATTCGTTCCACTGGCTCGGCGAGATCAAGCCCGCCGCCGCAACCGATTGGCGGCTGGTGGTCGATGTGAGGGCGAGGCGGCGCAAGGGCCGGCAATAGCTCCCGCTGTGCTCACGCCGAAGGGCGCAGTTGCACGGCGCGCGCTGCTGCGCCCGAGGACGAGGTGTTAGGCTCCCCCCACAAAAATACAAAGGGAGCGAACGTCGATGGCTGCAAATGGGTTGCCCGCCAATACGAGCGGTCTGTTCGTCGAGCCGCGTGAGGACTGGCTCGCGCTGCATCGGGAAGAGACCATCGATCCCCTACGGCCGATCGTCGACCCCCATCACCATCTCTGGAATCGCGGGCACCGCTATCTGATCGAGGAGATGGCGGCGGACGTCGCCTCCGGCCACAACATCATCGCCACCGTCTATGTCGATTGCCGTTCGATGTATCGCGCATACGGTCCCGAAGCGTTCCGGCCCGTCGGCGAAGTCGAGTTCGCCAACGGCGTCGCTGCGATGAGCGCGAGCGGTGCTTACGGCAAGGCAGCGATCTGCGCCGGCATCGTCAGCCATGTCAATCTGCTGCTGGGCGATGCGGCCAGGCCGGTGCTGGAGGCAGAGATCGCCGCCGGCAACGGCCGCTTCCGCGGCATCAGGCATTCCTCGGCCTGGGACGAAGATCCCGTCGTCGCCGGCATGTATGCCAACAGGCCGAAGGGACTGTTGCAGGATCCGGCCTTCCGCAGGGGTTTTGCTTGTCTTGCGCCGCTGAACCTCAGCTTCGACGCGTGGCTGTTTCATCCGCAGATCGGTGAGCTGGCCGAGCTCGCGCGCGCCTTTCCCGACACCCGGATCGTGCTCGACCATTGTGGCGGCCCGGCCGGCGTCGGCCGCTTTGCCGGACGGCGCGAGGAAGTGTTTCCGCAATGGCGCGCCTCGATCCAGGACATCGCAAAATGCGACAACGTGGTGGTCAAGCTCGGCGGCCTCGCGATGTGCCTGCTCGGTTACGACTTCCATCTGCGCGAGAGGCCGCCGTCGTCCGAGGAGCTTGCCGCGGCGTGGCGACCCTATGTCGAGACCTGCATCGAAGCGTTCGGACCCAAGCGCGCGATGTTTGAGAGCAACTTTCCGCCTGACAAGGGCCAATGCAGCTATCAGGCGATCTTCAACGCCTTCAAGCGCATCGCTGCACCCTTGACCGAGGCCGAGAAGACGGCGCTGTTCTCCCGGACTGCGACCGATTTCTACCGGCTCGAACTGCCGTCATGACGAGAAGAGGGGCCGGGACGTTGGTCCCGACCCCTCTTCGTCGTGGCCGCTGGGAAGCGTCCTGGAATAAAGACTAGCCGGCGCCCATCAGCGAGGCCGGACGGCGCTCGCCGGTGGAGGTGAGCATCCGCTTGAGCTTGTTGACGACGCGGATCAGGAAGCCGAGCATCACGGGGTTGGTCTTGCGGCAGAAAGCAATCTTCTTGACGTGCCCTTCGACATGCCATTTGGCATGCGCGCCGTCGCGGAAGAAGATGACATCGCCAGGACCATAACGCTTCGGCGGCATGCCGTCGCTTTCGAGCACGATAGATCCTTCCATGATCATGATCGTCTCGTCGATATCGTAGTACCAGTTGAAGCGCCCTTCCGTGCAGGCCCAGATGATTGTCTGGGCGGTGCCGTCGGCGCTGGTGGACAGGACGTGCGAGCGCGACACCGGGTTACCCTCGATGATCCAGGACGGCTCGATCGGCCGCAGCTCCAGATCCACATTGCAACTGCCGACTTCAATCATTGCGCGCGACATCTGTTTCCTCAGGGAATAAAATATGTATGGTCGGGTCTCGGCCCGGATTGTTTCGAAAGATGTCGGGAACGCTAGTCACCGGTTTTTAATTCTTTCTTACGCCCGCCCCGACAATCAGCCGCAAGTTGCAGGTGCGATGCGGTTAACGTTGCGATTTTCCTGCGAATTCGGGCACATGAACCGATCTTTTCCGGGGTGCGACAAAGTGCGCGGAAGCACCTGGAAGGAGCCACACCGATGCCCCTCACGCCCGAGGCTCTGACTGCCAGTAGCGAGGTCGTCGCCTGGCTCGGCAGCTTCGATATCTCCTTCGTGCCGGACGAGGAGCCCTGGTTCACCATTGACGGCGTCGAAAGCCCCCGGCAGATCGGCAGTGACGGCTCCGGCGGCGCGTTCGTGCTGCTGCCGTCGCAGGATGTGCTCTACGTCTCATCGGAGGGCCGCGCAGCGATCATTGCGGAGAGTTTTGAGGCGTTCGTCCAGCTCGTCGTCGCCCGTCCTTACTGGCTCGACATCCTCAAATTCTCCGCCGGCGGCGATCTAGCTGAGATGCGGCGCGCGGCGGACGCGCTGGAGGCGACACTCGAAAACGGGGACGAGGTCAACGAGGCCCGAGAGGAAATCTGCGGCGCGCTCGACCTGCCGGAGCCGGACGATCCGGTCGGCGCGCTCTACGACGCGGTGGCGGCTTCCGGCGCCATCGTGCGGGCTACCGACGGCAGCCCGTTCACGACGCTGTTCAACCGCTTCAGCATCGACAACAACCCGATGCTGCGCGACTCGGCGGCGTAGATGGAATATTGATTCTACACCTCTCCCCAACGGGAGAGGTAAGACACGTCCTCGATCGCTGACTTACTTCGCCCACTCGCCCTTGCGGAACACCGGCACCTTGCTGCCGTCGGCCAAGATGCCGTCGATGTCGGTCTCGGCCGAACCGATCATCCAGTCGATGTGGATCAGGCTCTGGTTGCCGCCTTGCGCAGCGATCTGCTGCGGCGTGAGCTGCGCGCCATTGATGAAGCACTTCGAATAGCACTGGCCGAGCGCGATGTGGGAGGCCGCGTTCTCGTCGAACAGGGTGTTGTAGAACAACAACCCGCTCTGCGAGATCGGCGAGGAATGCGGCACCAGCGCGACTTCCCCGAGACGCCGTGCGCCCTCGTCGGTGTCGAGCACCTTGTTCAGCACCTCCGCGCCGCGCGAGGCCTTTGCGTCGACGATCTTGCCGTCCTCGAAGCGCACCGCGATGTTGTCGATCAGCGTGCCCTGGTAGGACAGCGGCTTCGAGCTCACGACGTGGCCGTAGACGCGGCGGCAATGCGGCGTGGTGAAGACCTCTTCGGTCGGGATGTTGGCGTTGCAGCTGATGCCGTTCTTGGAGAGCGAGGCGCCGCCTTCCCACTCATGGCCGTCGGCAAGACCGATGGTGAGGTCGGTGCCCGGACCCGAGTATTGCAGCGCGCGGAAACGCTGGCCGTTGAGCCAGTTGGTGCGCTCGCGCAGCACCGCATTGTGGCTCGCCCAATTGCCCATCGCGTCTTCGCGGTCGACCCGGGACGCCGCGAAGATCGCATCCGCGAGCTTGCCGACGGCGACGTCCTCGGGATCGCCCGGAAACACCTGCCTCGCCCAGGACGGGCTCGGATAGGCGATGATGTTCCAGTTGGTGTCGAAATTGACGATCTTCTCGAGCGCCGGCTGATAGGCCATGGAGTTGGCCTTGCTTGCACGGGCCACCTTCGACGGGTCCTCGCCCGACAGCAGCATCGGATTGTCGCCGACGATCGCGAGCCGCGCCGTGTTGTCGGAGAATGCTTTCGCCATGCCCTCGTAGAGCCAGTTGGCGGCGCGATCGAAACTGTTGTCGTGGCCATGGTGGTAGCGCGCCAGCGTCATCTCCTCGTCCGACAGGATCGGCGTCACGATGCCGGCGCCGGCCTTGTAGGCGTGCACGGCGATCCGCCGCACCAGCGGCAGCGCGATCGCAGGCGCCGTCAGTAGAAGATCCTGTCCCGGCCGCAAGCCCAGGCCCACCTTCACCGCCACCTCGGCCAGCCGGTCGAGTTTCGCGGGATCGATGGGAGTGGAAGTATTGCAGTGATCGGTCATGCGGGGTCCTCTGCCGAAAGTCTCTCGCTCAATCTAAGCCTAGCATCGCGAGACACAAGTGTGCGAGCGTCTTGCGAGACGGAAGATACGCAGTTTGACGCATTTTGGTTTTCAACGCGTTGCCGATTTCAGCACCCGGTCGACCATGGCGGGCGCGAGCCCGAGGTAGTTTTTCGGTGAGGTCAGCGCCTCGATTGTGGCACGGTCGATCCTGCTGGATATCCTGGGATCGGCAGTCAGCGCATCGGCAAGGCTCATACCCTTCTCGTTGGCGAGCCGGCAGGCGTCATAGACCACGTCATGCGCCTCCTGCCGCCCGATCTGGGGCGCAAGCCCCATCATGACCGCTTCGGCCACGATCAGGCCACGGCTGACGGCGAGATTGTCGTTCATCTTCCTCTCGTCCACGATGAGGCCCGCGAGCGCAAACTTCGCCTGGTGCAGGGCGCCGGCGGTGAGCACGAAGCTCTCGGGAATGGCGATCCATTCGGCGTGCCATGGCCCCGTGGCGCGCTCGAAATCCTGCACCATCGCATCCAGCATCAGGCCCGCGTGCTGGCGCACCGCCTTGGACGCCGCGAGCATCAGCTCCGAGGAGATCGGGTTGCGTTTCTGCGGCATGGTCGAGGAGGCGCCGCGGCCCTTGACGAAGGGCTCGTAGACCTCGGCAAATTCGGTCGAGGCCATGATCATGATGTCGAGCGCGATCTTGCCAAGCGAGCCGGTAACGAGCGCGAGGAAGTTCACGGCCTCGGCGAAGCCGTCACGGGCAACGTGCCAGGTCGAGGCGGGAACGCCGAGCTTCAGCTCGGCGCAGAGCGCCTCCTGCACCTCGAAACCCTTGTCGCCGAGCGAGGCCAGCGTTCCGGCGGCGCCGGCGAACTGGCCGACCAGGAGGCGTGGCTTCAGTTGCGCGAGACGCTCGGCGTGGCGGTCGAACATCGCGAGCCAGATCGCGGTCTTGTAGCCGAAGGTCACCGGCAGCGCCTGCTGGAGGTGGGTGCGACCAGCCATCGGCGTGTCGCGATAGCGCTTCGAGAGACCGGCGAGGATTTTTCGCAGCACGGCGATGTCGCGCTCGACGATCTCCAGTGCGGCGCGCAGTTGCAGCACCACGGCGGTGTCCATGATGTCCTGCGTGGTCGCGCCCCAATGCACATAGCGGCCAGCCTCGCCGCATTGCTTCACCATCTGATGCACCAGGGGCAGGATCGGATAGCCGACGATGTCGGTCTCCTGGCGCAACAGATCGAAATCGAGCGCGGCGACATTCGTCCGTGCCGCAATCTGGTCGGCGGCGTCCTGCGGGATCACGCCGCACTTCGCCTCCGCCTTCGCCAACGCCACCTCGACCTCGGCGTAGCGCGAGACCAGCGCGACGTCGGAAAATACGCCCCGCATCTGCGGCGTGCCGAACGCGTCGCGGAACAGGATGGAGTCGAGCACGGTGGTGGAGGCGGGAAAGGCGGGCATGGGCGTTTCTTCGTGATTGGTGTGTTTGTATGCACGGCAGCTTACGCAGGCCGCGCTGTTCGGCAATGGACAAAGGCCGCTATTCCCGTCATTCCGGGGCGTGCGAAGCGCGAGCCCGAAATCCATTTCGCCACATCCCTCGGCGCACGATGGATTCCGGGTCAGCGCCAAGCGGCGCGCCCCGGAACGACGAGAGAGGCCTGCGGCAAGCTGACTCAACGCTCTAGTCGAGGCCACATTTTCTCCTCCAAAGGCGCATGGCTGCCATCACGCGATCGCGATGAACCTAGTCGACCCTTCGGTGGACTCACAGACTTCAAGTCGAACTCCATTTTGATTTCAATATTGCCTGATGTCATTGTGAGGATTGAGTTTTCGACGTGCAGTTTCTGTTCCGGGATCACCTTCTCGACACCGACCGGCGCGAGCTGAGCCGCGAGCAGGTTCCCGTATCCGTGGAACCGCAGGTTTTCGATCTCGTCGTCCACCTCATGGAGAACCGCGACCGGGTGGTCAGCAAGGACGAGCTGATCGACAAGATCTGGCACGGGCGCAGCGTGTCCGAATCCACCCTGACCAGCCGGATCAACGCGGCGCGCAAGGCGATCGGCGACAGTGGCGCGAGCCAGGCGCTGATCCGCACCATCACCCGCAAGGGCTTTCGCTTTGTCGGCGACGTCGAGACCAAGGGTGGTGCGATCGCACCGGAGCCCGGTCGTGCGGCCCGGGCGCTGGAGGCGACGCTCGCACTGCCCGACCGTCCCGCGATCGCCGTGCTGCCCTTCACCAATATGAGCGGCGACCGTGAGCAGGACTATTTCTCCGACGGCATCAGCGAGGACGTCATCACCGCGCTGTCGAAGCTGCGCTGGTTCTTCGTGGTCGCGCGCAACTCCTCCTTCGTCTACAAGGGCCGCGCCGTGCATATCGGCGAGGTCGCGCGCGAGCTCGGCGTGCGCTACGTGGTCGAGGGAAGCGTGCGTCGGAGCGGCGAGCGCCTGCGCATCTCGGCCCAGCTCAACGACGTCTCGACCGGCAGCCATCTCTGGGCCGAGCGCTACGACCGCGAGCTTGCCGATATCTTCGCCGTGCAGGACGAGATCACCGAGGCGATCGTCGCCGCGATCGAGCCGCAGCTCTATGCCGCCGAGAGTTTTCGTGCCCAGCAGAAGCCGCCGGGCAGCCTGGATGCCTGGGGCCTCGTGATGCGCGCGTTGTCGCATTACTGGCGCATCACCCGCGAGGACAATGCGGCTACCCAGGGATTGCTCGAAAGCGCCGTCGCGATCGATCCCGCCTACGGCAAGGCGCTGGGCCTGCTCGCCACCAGCCATATCTTCGGCGCACATATGGGCTGGACCGACATGGCCGCGACCGTGCCGGTCGCCGAACGCGCGGCGCTCGCGGCGGTGGAGGCCGATCGTGAGGACGCCTGGGCCCACCACGGCCTCGCCTATACTTATCTATTCCGTCGCCGCTTCGACGACGCGCTGGCGGAGTTCGAGCTGACGCTGAAGCTCAATCCGAACTTCGCGATGGCACATGCCTTCTACGGCGTGACACTGTGCTACGCAGGACGGTGGCAGGACGGCGATGCCGCCGCCCGCCGGGCGTTGCGGCTGAGCCCGCGCGATCCGCTCGCGGCGATCTATTGCGGGGTCGCGGCCTATGCCCGATTCGTCGGCCGCGACTACGAAGGGGCCGTGCGGATGGCGCGCGAGTCGCTGCGGCAACGCGGCGATTTCGTCGGCGCGCACCGCGTGCTGACGGCCGCAGCCGGGATGTCCGGGGATCCGGCGCTCGCAGCTTCCGCGCTGGAAGGCCTGCGCCGCGCCCAGCCCGGCATCTCGCTCGCCTGGATCACGCGCGAGCTGCCGATGCAGCGGGAAGAGGATCGCGGGCACTATCTGGAAGGATTGCGGCGCGCGGGGATGAGGTAGGCAACTTCTCCCTCTCCCCGCTTGCGGCAGGGCAATCGCATATGGCCGTTTGGGGCTGCCTGAGCGCGCGCCTCGTCCTTCGAGACGACCGCTCCGCGGTCTCCTCAGGATGAGGCTGATCGGCATCGGTGCCCATTGAAACTGCTGCCACGCACTCTGTCCTCATCCTGCGGAGCCCGCCTAAAGCGGGCGTCTCGAAGGATGGCCGCAGGGAAACCGCTCTCATATGCGATTGCCCTGCCCACAAGGGGAGAGGCGAACAGCGCTCCTACTCCTGCATCATCTCGCCGCTGCCGCCGAACTCTGCCGGAAAATCCTTCAGCTTCGGCAGGCCGTCGCGTATCGGCAGCACAGTCTCGGCGTAGTTGACGTGGACGCCGGGCGCAAAGGCGAGCGTGGGGATGGTGGCGGTGAAGACGTCGACCAGACCGAGTGGCGGATGGTTGGTCATGAGGTGGCCGCCGCACTTCTTGCAGAACTTGCGCTGGCTGAGCGGTGTCTTGGCGAAGGTCTCGACATTCTCGGCGCCCTCGGTGATGCGCACGGCTTCCGGCTTCCACAGGCTGAAGGCATTCACCGGCCCACCCGACCACGAACGGCAGGAGCGGCAATGGCAATAGCCCATCGCCTCCGGCGCGCCCGTGACCTCGACCGTGACCGCGCCGCAGAAGCAGTTTCCGACATGTTTCATTCTGTCTTCTCCATTGATGAAGGCTGGAACTCGCCTGCCTCCCCCGCTCCTGTCCGCCGAAGTCTCGACTA
Organism: Bradyrhizobium cajani; assembly: GCF_009759665.1. Classification (GTDB taxonomy): domain Bacteria; phylum Pseudomonadota; class Alphaproteobacteria; order Rhizobiales; family Xanthobacteraceae; genus Bradyrhizobium; species Bradyrhizobium cajani. Next base: position 173,064 of record NZ_WQNE01000012.1, on the reverse strand, counting down.
GAGCAGATGCGGGGAGAGGCGTCGAGGTGAGGGAAGGCATCCCCGGGGGACGTTGAGGGGACGGAGGCGTGCGAGGCTTGCGTTATCTGGCTCGGCGCCGCCACGCATCCTCCTTTCGGCGGACGCGCGGACAGACGCCAAGGTTATACTGAACGGCGCCAGGGAATAAGCATGGACACGCGTTGTTTGTACTGCCGGTACTCCTCGCCGAACAGATCGACGAGGTCGTGCTCCTCCAGCGCGATGCCGACAAAGATGTAGAGCGTGGTCACGGCCGCGAACAGCAGATGGCCCGCGGTCATGACCGGCGCCGCCCAGAATGCGATGATGAAGCCGAGATAGATCGGATGACGGACGAATTTGTAGAGCATCGGCGTCTTGAAACGCGGTGGCGGCGTTTCCTTGCCGACGAGATGGTTGGTCACCTGGTGCAGACCGAACAGTTCGAAGTGGTTGATCATGTAGGTGCTCGTGAACACCAGCACCCAGCCTGCAAAGGACAGCGTGGCCAGCGTCGCGGCGAGATCGGCATTCTCGATCTCCCATATGATCGCGGGCAGCGGGCGCCACTGCCAGAACAGCAGGAGCAATGACAGGCTCGCCAGCAGCACATAGGTGCTGCGTTCGACCGGCTTCGGGACGAATTGCGTCCACCATGCCTTGAACTGGCTACGCGCCATCACGCTGTGCTGGAGGGCGAACAGCGTCATCAGAAGGAGATTGATGATGACGGCCTCAGCCGTCGGCGTGTCGGTTCCGGTGTCGATGGTCTTCGGTACCACCAGCCCCATGACGAAGCCGATGGCGTAGAGAATGGTGACGAAAAAAACGAGATACGCCGCAATTCCGTACAGAAAGGCGATGAACTTGAAAATGCGAGAGCCCGTAACCTCCGGGCCGATCGAATGAACCTGGTGATCAAGTTGGGTCATAGAACGCTCCGTTGTGCCGAGGCATCGGCACTGTTTGGTGCAGGCACCGTACATCTCGGACGGGCCTCGGACTTTGGCGGGCCGTTTATTTTCGCCTGAGACGACTTTGATTTTTGCTTGAGACGACGCAAACGTGCGATTTCGCTTTGAAAACAACGTGCTCGACGGCGACCTGCGGGAGCTCACCTGCGGCGGGGCCGCCGTGCCGTTGCAGCCGCAGGTGTTCGATCTCCTGCTCTATCTGGTCACGCAACGCGCGCGTGTGGTCAGCAAGGATGACCTGATCAGCCAGATCTGGAGCGACCGCATCGTCTCCGATTCCGCCCTGAACAGCCGGATCAATGCCGCGCGCAAGGCGCTCGGGGACGATGGCGCGACACAGCGGCTGATCAAGACCATTCCGCGCAAGGGCTTTCGCTTCGTCGGCGAAGTCCGGGAAGAAATGCCGGCTTCGCCCGCGCCGGCCGACGCCCAGCCTGTTCCCTTGCGCACCGCAGCGGAACGGCCGGGAATCGCGGTGCTCGCCTTCGAGAACATGAGCGGCGATCCCGCACAGAACTATTTTGGCGACGGGATCAGCGAAGACATCCTCACCGCGCTGTCCAAGCAGCGCTGGTTCATGGTGATCGCCCGCAACTCGTCCTTCACCTACAAGGGACGCGCGGTCCATATCAGGCAGATCGCCGAGGAGCTCGGCGTCCGCTACATCGTCGAAGGCAGCGTTCGCAAGGCGGACAACCGGGTGCGCATCACCGCGCAGCTCAACGACGCAACATCAGGCAGTCATCTCTGGGCCGAGCGCTACGACCGCGAGCTGGTCGACGTCTTCGCCGTGCAGGACGAGATCACCAACGCCATTGTCGCGGCGATCGAGCCGCAGATCCATGCAGCGGAGAATTTCCGCGCCGATCGCAAGCCGCCGTCGAGCCTCGATGCATGGGACCTCCTGATGCGGGCGCTGTCGCACTACTGGCGCGTGACGCGGCGCGATCACGAGGCCGCGCAGGCGTTGCTCGAACGCGCCATCGAGATCGATCCGAATTATGGTCAGGCGCTGTCCGTGCTCGCGGCGAACCACATGTTCGGCGTGCATCTCGGCTGGGCCGAACTTGCCAAGGTGGCGCCGGTCGCGGAAGCCGCCGCGCTCGCGGCGGTGCGCTGCGACCATGAGGATGCCTGGGCGCATGCCGCGCTCGGCACTGTCTGCTTCTCGACGCGCAGGCTCGCCGACGCGCTGTCCGAGTTCGAGCAGGCGCTCGCGCTCAATCCGAACTTCTCGCTGGCGCAGGGCTATTACGCGCTGGCGCTGTCCTATGCCGGGCGATCGAAGCAGGCGTTCGAGGCGGCGCAGAGGGCAATCCGGCTGTCACCGCGCGATCCATCGCTGGCGATCTATCACGGCATCGCCGGCTATGCGCGCTTCACCGAGCGGCATTATGACGAGGCCATCGCGCTCGCGCGCGAGGCGATCCGCCATCGCGGCGACCTCACGGGCGCCTATCGCGTGCTCGCGGTTTCCGCCGGCATGAGTGGCGACGGAATGCTTGCCGCGACGGCGCTCGACGAGCTCCGCCGGACCCAGCCCAACATCTCGCTGCACTGGATCGCCACGCAACTGCCGTGGGCCAGTGACGCCGATCGCGAACACTATCTGGAGGGATTCCGGCGCGCGGGATTGCGCTAAAGCAGCGTCAGGCGCTCAGTCTACATCACGCGCTTGCGGCGCAGATGGACGATGACATCGAGCCGCGCGATCTCGTGCCCCGGAAGCGCCTCGGGCATCTTGCTGAAGGCCAGGCCGTCGGCGACGTCGACCAGCACGTCCTCGCCCTCGAGGTAGAAGTGCGGATGCACGGAGGTGTCGGTGTCGAAGAACGATTTGATGCCGTCGGCCGCGATCCGGCGCAGCAGGCCGGCTTCGGTGAACTGGTTCAGCGTGTTGTAGACCGTCGCGAGCGACAGATTCATGTTCGCCATTATCGCTTCTTCGTAGAGCCGCTCCGCGGTGACGTGACGGTGACCGCGCAGGAACAGCAACTGGCCGAGCGCCAGACGCTGGCGCGTCGGCCGCAGACCCGCATCGCTCAGAAATTGCAGACAGCGCTGCACGCCGTCATCCGGCGGCAGGCTCGGCCCGACGACATCTGCCTGGACGAGGTCCGCTCCGCAGTCGTCGTCCACAAGAGTGGTATTCGTGGCCTGGATGTCCATCGATCGTCTCACGGCTCGGGAACTAAGACACAACACGCATCCCGCCAGTTGCTATTCAATCGCAGAAGCGACGTCCTGGCTTTGATCGGGATCAAACTTGGGGCTCAACTGTCTCCGCGTCGTCATTGCGAGGAGCCCTTGCGACGAAGCAATCCAGAATCCCTCCGCGGAGAGACTGCTTCGCTGCGCTCGCAATGACGGAAATTTGGGGCGGCGGCACCCAGTACATCGCAAACGAGCAGGTAGCCGCAGACGTGAAAGCCCCTACTTCGCTTTCGCCTGTATCGGCTTTGGCGCAGGAACAGCCGCCCACTCCTTGTCGGCGCGCGGACCGTTGAGATCGCCAGTCAGGCCGACAAGCTGGCCGGGCTGGACGTCGAGGGTCTGCTGCCAAGTCTGGGTCTGGCAGAGGAACTTGATCAGGCAGCCCTTCAGCTTGAGGCGATCGGCAGAATCCCGCCACAGCGAGACTGAATAGGACCTGCCGTCCTCGGCATTATAGATCTCGCCGGCGTACCGTCCGTCGGGTGTCGCCTGCAAGCCCATGATGAGCTGGTGCCCAAGCAGCGCGCGGGCGCGCTTGTCGGGATCCGGATTCTGGCTGTCGCGATAGGGCTGGCCGTGCTTGTCGGCCGGCTCCTTCATCCAGACGATGAAGCCGCAAACGCGGTCGCGCGACGGCCCGCAGCGCTCGAGCCGGATACGGGCACGCCCATCCTCGACGAGCCATGTGCCACTGGGATCGGTCGGCGCGCCGGCGCCGGCGCGGCCGCCCAAAACCATCATCACGATCGTAATCGCAACGCGCAGCACGAAGCGAAGGAAGATGTTCATCAGCAGCACCTTTCGTTGGACGGGTCGCGGCGTCAGTTCAGTTGCGCCATCAGCGCGTCGGCGCCCTTGTCGAGGCCGGCGGTGGCCGCGGCGAGCGCACCGGCGGTGGCCTTGATGTCGTAGGCGCCCGGGTATTGCTTGGTGACGTAGGCCGAGAGCAGGCGGGAGGTCGTGGCGTCGAAGATCTCGACGCCGTAGACGACCGAGCCGGTCATCGTCCCCTCGCCGTCACGCGCGGCCTGCACGCCGTTGTAGACGGCCCCGGCGAGGTCGAAGCGCGAGAGCGTTCCGAGCACGGGCGTGTTGGTAACGGCGCCGGTGAGCGTCAGCCTGATCCGCAGCGTGTTCGGCCCGCGCTCGCGCACCAGCGCGAAGCGGCCGCGCAGCCGTTCGGCGAAACTGTTCTGCATGTAGGCGGCGAGAGTCGCCTTGTCCTTGTCGGACATGTCGCCGAACTGATGATCCCTCCCGCGGTAGACCACGACGGGATCGAGGATCGCCTTGTTGTATGCGCGCCAGTCGACCGGCGTCGAATAGCGGTAAGGCACGCGGCCAGACGCGTCCGATTTGTCGGGGGTCATGTAGGCCGAGGACGCCAGCTCCGAATAGGGCACGGGCGCAACCGAGGCACAGCCGGCCGCGGCCGCGCAAAGCACCAGTATTCCTAGACCGCGCAGAGCGATCGAGCGATCCATTCCAGACTCCTCTTGGCTTCTCGTTCAGGCGATGGCGACCGCAGCCGCGTCAGGGACCAGACGTGGCTGCGGTGCTCACCAGTGCCGGCCCAATGGCATCGTCCGGGGCCATTTCGGATGCCTTGGGCCGCCTCAGTATGTCCATTTATAAAACCGACTAGACGGTTTGTAAAGTTCAAACTCAAGACCCTGGCGCATATGGCCGCAGGCGCGGCTTTGAGCAGCCGCCAGTCGGAATTCGTTAACGTGAAATCAGGCGCGCTTGCGTGCGCTTGTGCCCTTGGCCGCCGGCGCACCGGCCTTGAGGCTGCGCGACCGCGCCGGCTTTTCCAGCCCGTGCCACTGGCTGTCGTCGAGCAGGCGCGCGAACAGCCGATCCCGCTCGGGCCTCGGCAGTGGCGACATGCCAAACAATGCGCCCAGCATCAGCCCTCGCGCCGCGGCCCATCGCAGCATCGCGAGATCCGGGTCCGTGGCCTCGGCCTTGATCGCCGCGATCGTCTTGAGGTCGCTGTCGCGCGGCAGCGCCATCAGGTCGGGGTTCTCCACCATCGCCGCCAGCAGCGCGAGCGCGGCCGAATTCGGCGCATTGGCGGCTTCCCGCACCGTGGCGATCTCGGTGGCGAGCTCGGGATTTTCGGACTCGGCGCGCGCCTTCGCGCGGTAAGGCGTCGAGAACTCCTCGAAACGCACCATCTGCCGCTCGAGCAGCGCCTTCAGCACGGCCTCCTTGGTGCGGAACTGATGCATCACGCCGCCCTTGCTGAGGCCGCTCTCGCGCGCGATCGCATCGAGCGTCAGCCGGCCCGGCCCGTCGCGCGCGATGATGGCGAGCGCCGCATCGAGCGCGGCATTGCGGGACCGTTCGGAGCGGCTGGCATTGTCCATGGCCGACTTGTCTCCGTGACAAGAGAATGAATCAAGCGAAAACAGGACGCGCTGTACATTTTTTGTGCGAACACTGTCGAGACTTTCATCTTGCAGCGCCGAACGAGACTATGTGAGCCTCGATATCGGATGGGGACTGGGATGGGCCGGCCGTCGCTTTGCGCGCGAGGACGTTGCGAAGCGCTTACGGCTGGTCTCGCTTGAGAAAGATACGACATGCCAAAACGAGTGTTGCTTGGTCTTCTCCTGGCTTGCGGCCTCACGGCCTCGGCACTGGCGCAGGAGCCGAAAACGGGGGGCGTGATCAATGCCGTGATTCAACCCGAGCCGCCGGGCCTGATGCTTGCGATGGTCCAGAACGGTCCCACCCAGATGGTGTCGGGCAACATCTTCGAAGGGCTGCTGCGCTACAGCCCCAAGCTCGAGCCGCAGCCGGAGCTCGCCGAGAGCTGGAGCGTGAGCGAGGACGCCAGGACCTACACCTTCAAGCTCCGCAAGGGCGTCACCTGGCATGACGGCAAGCCCTTCACCGCCGCCGACGTGCTGTTCTCGGTCGAGATGCTGAAGCAGACGCATGCGCGCGCCCGTAACAATCTCGCGCAGGTCGACAAGGTCGAGGCGCCCGACGACCACACCGTGGTGTTCACGCTGAAGCAGCCGTTCGGCCCGTTCCTCGGCATCTTCGAGGTCGGCTCGATGCCGATGGTGCCGAAGCATCTCTATGAAGGCACCGACTGGAAGACCAATCCCTACAACAACGCCCCTGTCGGCACCGGTCCCTTCATGTTCAAGGAATGGCAGAAGGGCGCGTTCATCCGCCTGGTCAAGAACCCGAACTATTACGAGAAGGGCAAGCCCTATATCGACGAGATCTACTGGCAGATCATCCCCGACGCCGCTGCGCGCTCGGTGGCGTACGAGACCGGCAAGGTCGACGTGCTGCCCGGCGGCTCGGTCGAGAATTTCGACGTGCCGCGCCTGTCCAAGCTGAAGGACACCTGCGTCACCGGCGCCGGCTGGGAGTTCTTCTCGCCGCTGGCCTGGCTGTGGCTGAACAACCGCCAGGGCCCGCTCGCCGACAAGCGGGTGCGGCAGGCGATCATGTATGCGATCGACCGCGACTTCGCCAAGGACGTGATCTGGAACGGGCTCGGCAAGGTCGCGACCGGCCCGTCGGCCTCGACCATCAAGTACTACACCGACAACGTGCCGAAATACCCTTACGATCCGGCCAAGGCCAAGGCGCTGCTGAAGGAAGCCGGCTACAAGGGCGAGAAGATCCGCCTGTTGCCGCTCGCCTATGGCGAGACCTGGCAGCGCTGGGGTGAAGCCGTGAAGCAGAACCTCCAGGACGTCGGCATCAGCATCGAGACGATCGCCACCGACGTTGCCGGCGGCAACCAGAAGATCGGCGACTGGGACTACGACATCGCCTTCACCTATCTCTACCAGTACGGCGATCCCGCCCTCGGCGTCGGCCGCAACTACGTCTCCAGCGCCATCGCCAAAGGCCAGATCTTCAACAACGTCGAAGGCTACTCCAACCCGGAGATCGACAAGCTGTTCGCCGACGGTGCGGTCGCGACCCCGGACTCCAAGCGCAAGGAGATCTACGAGAAGGCGCAGAAGATCCTGGTCGAGGACGTGCCGGTGGCGTGGATGCTCGAGCTGCAGTTCCCGACGATCACGCGCTGCAAGGTCAAGAACCTGATCACCACGGGGATCGGGGTCAACGACGGCTTCAAGGACGCATGGCTCGACAAGTGAGCCCTGCTCTCACCTTCACCTCTCCCCGCGCGCGGGGAGAGGGAGGCGCACTGGTCTCCGTGGCTACAAAGTCACCTTACCAAGATGACTCTCTAAGATGCTCTCCTTCGTCGCTCAGCGTGTCCTGAAGGGCGTGATCGTCCTGCTCGCGATCGTCGTCCTCAATTTCTTCCTGATCCGGCTTGCGCCCGGCGACCCCGCGGTCGTGATGGCGGGCGAGGCCGGCGCCAGTGACCAGATCTTCGTCAAACAGCTCCGGGAAAAGTTCGGCCTCGACAAGCCGCTGCCCGAGCAGCTCTTCATCTACGTCAAGGGTGTCGTCACCCTCGACCTCGGCTTCTCCTTCCGCCAGCAGGCGCCGGTCGCAAAGCTGATTGGCGAACGACTGCCAGCGACACTGTTGCTGACACTGACCGCGTTTGCGATCTCGCTCATGCTCGGCATTCTCTTCGGCACCTTCGCCGCGCGATTTGCCGGAACCTTCCTCGACACGGCCATCACCATCTTTGCGCTGATCTTCTACGCCATGCCGATCTTCTGGGTGGCTCTGATGGGGATCCTGCTGTTCTCGGTCACCACGGATTGGCTACCGAGCTTCGGCTACGAGACCGTCGGCGCCAACCTCACGGGTCTTGGCCACGTTGTCGACGTCGTGAAACATCTGATCATGCCGGCGATGACGCTGGGCCTGTTCTTCATGGCGACCTATACCCGAATGACACGCGCCTCGATGCTGGAGGTGAAGCGCCTCGACTTCGTCAAGACCGCGCGCGCGAAGGGCCTCTCCGACGCCGTGATCCAGCGCCGTCACGTGCTGCGCAACGCGCTGCTCCCTGTCGTGACGCTTGCCGGCGTGCATTCCGGCACGCTGATCGGCGGCGCCGTCATCACCGAGACCGTGTTCGCCTGGCCCGGCATCGGGCGCCTGATGTACGACGCGCTCTTGCAGCGCGACTACAATCTGCTGCTCGGCGTCTTCGTGATCTGCTCCGCGATGGTGCTGATCTTCAATCTCATCACCGACCTCGTTTACCGCCTGGTCGATCCGCGCATCGAATTCGCCTCATGAAACAGTTCTGGAAATCGATGCTGAAGAGCCCGAGCGGCGTCATCGGGCTCATCATCCTGCTGCTGGCGATCTCCGTCGCGGTGTTCGGGCCCATGCTGTTCCCGAACTCGCCCTGGCGCATGGTGCAGCGGCCGTTCCTGCCGCCCTTCACGCTCTCGGCCGTGCCGCTCGGCACCGATGCGCTCGGCCGAGACGTGTTCGCCGGCATGATTTTTGGCGCGCGGGTCTCGCTGCTGGTCGGTCTCGTCTCAACGCTGGTCGCGCTGCTCGTCGGCGTGCCGATCGGCGCCATGGCCGGCTATTTCGGCGGCAAGGTCGACGACGCGCTGATGCGCTTCACCGAATTCTTCCAGACCATTCCGAGCTTCGCGCTCGCGATCGTGCTGGTCGCGATCCTGCAACCCTCGATCTATTCGATCGTGGCCTCGATCGCAGTGGTGAGCTGGCCGCCGGTCGCCCGCCTCGTGCGCGGCGAGGTGCTGTCGCTGCGCACGCGCGAATATGTCCAGGCCGCCGTGGTCACCGGCCAGAGCAACACCTGGATCATCCTGCGCGAGATCCTGCCCAACGCGCTGTCACCGGTGATCGTGCTCGCCTCGCTGATGGTGGCGACCGCGATCCTGCTGGAATCCTCGCTGTCGTTCCTCGGCCTCGGCGATCCCAATCTGATCTCCTGGGGCTACATGGTCGGCGCCGGTCGCACCGTGATCCGCCAAGCCTGGTGGATCACCGTGTTTCCCGGCGTCGCCATCCTGATCTCGGTGCTCGGCCTCAATTTGATCGGCGAAGGCCTCAACGACGCGCTCAATCCGCGCCTTTCGCGCGAGGGACGCTGATGATGACCGTTCCGCCCGCCGTCTCGATCAGGAACCTGCGGATCGCGCTGCCCAAGGGCGCCGAGCGTCCCTTCGCCGTCGATGGCGTCTCGCTCGATCTGCGACCCGGCAAGATCGTCTGCGTCGTCGGCGAATCCGGCTCGGGCAAGTCGATGTGCGCGCATGCGCTGATGGGGCTGTTGCCGGACACGGTGTCCATCGCCTCCGGCGAAATTCAGTTCGAAGGCCGCGACCTGCTCAAGCTCGACGACGATGGCTGGCGCGATCTGCGCGGCCGCCGGCTCGCGATGATTTTCCAGGAGCCGATGACCGCGCTCAATCCGTTGATGCGGATCGGCGACCAGATGGCGGAGATGTTCGAAGCGCACGGCCTGCTGACGCCGAAGGAGCGGCGCGCGAGAGCGCTCGCATTGGCACGCGAGGTCGGCCTGCCTGATCCCGAGCGCATCGTGCGCGCCTATCCGCACCAGCTCTCCGGCGGCCAGCGCCAGCGCGCCATGATCGCGATGGCGCTCGCGCTCGAGCCGGCCGTGCTGGTCGCCGACGAGCCGACTACCGCTCTCGACGTCACCACGCAGGCGCAGATTCTCAAGCTGATCCGCAATCTCCAGCGCAACCGCAACATGGCGGTGATGTTCATCACCCACGATTTCGGCGTGGTCGCCGACATCGCCGACCAGGTCGTGGTGCTCCGCCACGGCAAGGTCGTGGAGGAAGGTCCGGCCGCGACCGTCCTCAAGGAGCCGCAGCACGACTACACCAAGGCGCTGCTCGCCGCCGTGCCGTCGATGGACCCGCCGGCACGCGCGCCGCTGGACGATCAGGCCAGGGCGGTCGAGGTGATCGGGCTCGACAAGACCTACGTGACCTCGGGCGGCTGGTTCCGCGAGGATCGCCGCGTCGATGCCGCGCGCGCGGTCAATTTCAGCATCCTCAAGGGCGAGACGCTCGGCCTCGTCGGCGAATCCGGCTCCGGCAAATCGTCGGTGGCGCGCCTGGTGATGCGGCTGATCGAAGCCGACCGCGGCACGGTGCGGATCGGCGACACCGACCTCACTTCCCTGTCCGGCAGGGCGCTGCGCGCCGAGCGCCATCGCATCCAGATGATCTTCCAGGATCCGTTTGCCTCGCTCAATCCGCGCCGCAAGATCGGCCACATCATCGCCGACGGCCCGATCGCGGCTGGTACCGATCCGAAGGTCGCGTTCGACCGCGCCCGCGATCTCCTCAAGATGGTCGGCTTGGACACCGGCGCGCTGGAGCGCTATCCGCATGAATTCTCCGGCGGCCAGCGCCAGCGCATCGGCATCGCGCGCGCGCTCGCGCTCGAACCGGAGATCATCGTCGCTGACGAGGCGGTCTCCGCGCTCGACGTCTCCGTGCAGGCGCAGGTCTTGAGACTGCTCGAAGACCTCAAGGCGCGCCTCGGCCTCTCGATGCTGTTCATCACCCATGATCTGCGCGTCGCCGCGCAAATCTGCGACCGCATCGCGGTGATGCAACGCGGCGCCATCGTCGAGTTGAAGCCGACCACGCAACTCTTCGCCGCGCCCGAGCACGATTACACGCGCGAACTGCTGGCGGCGGTGCCGGGGCGGAAGGAGCGTGCGCCGGCGGCGTGAGGCGGCTTGTCGTCGTTCATCGATCTTCGTGATGGTTCCAAAAACTTGCGCGCTGCACGGGACGAAACATATTCGATCGAGCAGCATTCGCTTCGCGAGACGATGCTTGCTGATGGCAGCAACGGGTAAGCTGACACCAACAATCGTTCGCGCGCCGGCCGAGGCCGCACAACGAACGTGACGTAGTGGACGATTTCACAACCTGGCGCGCGAGACACACCGAGCCGCTGGGATCATGCAGGGCGGTCACGCGCTTTTTATCCGTCGTGACCGGCTGCCCGCTTCAAAGCCGAAGGCGGCACCATAGATGACGATTGAATGATCAACGTCATCTCATGACGGAATATTCGGAGCCAACATGGGCGAAGTTATTCGATTTGTCTCAAAGTCCGAGCGCGAGCGAGCACGCCTCATCGAGGAGGCACGCGCCATCTACGATAGCATCTTCCCGCCGGCTGATCCGGCGAGCGAGGGGCAGGGAAAGCCGGCGGTCGGTCGCACATTCGCCGGCCGCGACGGGGGTAACCTGTCGTGATCAAGATCATCGCCGTGCTTTGCAGCCTCGCCTCTCCGACCAATTGTCACGAGCAGATCGTGACCACCTCGGACTTCGCTCAGATCTCGGTGCAATCCTGCCTGATGGGCGCCCCGCAACTCGCCGAATGGATGAACCAGCATCCAGCCGAACGCCTGGCGGCGTGGCGGTGCGTGATCGGCCAACAGGCCGGCCGGGGAATCTAAGCGGCGGACCGCCACTCCCAGGGTGACGACGATCCGGCACCGGGCTAACCTTTGCTGCGGCCATTGGCAGCAAGGGGGAAGCCGGATGCAAGTCGCGAGCCTCGTTCTTCCCGTATTCGCAATCATCGTCACCGGATGGCTGGCCGGCGCGCTCGGCTATCTCTCCCGCACGCTTGCGGACGCGCTGGTGCATTTCGCCTACAATGTGGCGATGCCGGCGCTGCTCATCGTCACGATCGCGCAGGAGCCGGCGCGCAATCTGCTGGAGTGGCGCTTCCTGCTCGCCTTCGGCGGCGGCTCCCTGCTCTGCTTCGCGCTCGTCTTCGTGGCCGCGCGCGCAAAGCACGATCTCGCCAGCAGCACGATCCATGGCATGGCGGCGGCGATGACAAACACCGGTTTCGTGGCGCTGCCGGTCCTGCACGCGATCTACGGGCAGCCTGCCGTCCTGCCCGCCGCGGTGGCGACGGTCTTCGTGGCCGCGGTGATGTTTCCGATCACGGTCATCCTGCTGGAAAGGGACACGCACGGGCCGGCGCATTCCGCCGGCCTCGCAAAGCAAATCCTGCTCAATCCGATGGTCTTGTCGACGCTGGTTGGTCTGGTGTGGGCGATCACGGGCCTGCCGATCCCCGCACCGGTCGCGGCCTATCTGAACATGGTCGCGGCCGCGCTCACGCCCTGCGCGCTGTTCGCCATCGGGCTCGGCCTGTCGATCGAAGGCCTGCGGTCCAACCTCACCGCGTCGTTCGCGCTCGCGGCCGTGAAGCTGATCGCGATGCCGCTGATCGTCTACGGACTTTGTGTCGTGCTGGGCCTCAATCCCCTCTACACCGTCGCCGCCGTCATATGCGCGGCGGTGCCGACCGCGAAAACCGTCTACGTGCTGGCGCACGAGCACAAGGTTGAGGAAAAGCTTGTCGCGGCCACGGTTTCGATCACGACGATGCTGTCGGTCGGGACATTGCTGATCGCGCTCTACTTGCTCTCCGGCCCTGCGACGGGCACGCATTGACCAGCAGCAGCTCGCGCCTCGCGCAGGTGCTCTCGATACTGGCGTGCTTTCTATCTGGTGGTGTTGCTCCAGGTCGGAACCGAATTGGTCACGCCGACCGACGGCCAGTTGTACGATCCGATCGACGGCGCCGTGACCGTCCCGACGGTCTGTCCGGACGACCCGTAGGACGCGCTGGGCTGCGCTGCCGGCAATCCGGTGCCTCCATATGTCGGGGCCACCACACGCGTGCTGTAATGTCGGCTCGATCGGTACTTCTTGGCCTCAGCCGCGAAAGGCGCGGCGAGCAGCCCGGCAGCGACGAGTGTGGCAATGGCGAGTTTCATGGTTGTCATGGCTGGTCCTTTCGCCCGGTGCGCGCCCCTGAATGCCATCTGTTCATTCGCCGGAAGATTTCCATAGGTGCCCGTTCATAACTCCGTGCGCGCGCGAAGGTGCCGCAGCGCACGCGCGGTGCCTTCGGATGGACCCGAATCAGCGTTAGTGCATTGCTTTCAGAGACTTCCCTGGACGCGAGCAGCATGACCGGCCCCGAACTGAAGCAACTCCGCGACGACCTCTCCGACACCCTCGAGCGGAAGCTCACCGCGGCCGATATGGCGAGGCTTTGCGGATTGCCGGAGAAGGGCGGCGCCGACACCATCCGGCGCTGGGAGGTGAGCGGCCCGACGCCATCCGCGACCAAGGTGCTGCGCGTGCTCGCGATGGCGAGCGAGCGCTATCCGATCCTGGAGAAGTTCGACATCTTCGATCGTCACGACGTGCGCGAGGAGGACCGGCCGGCAAAGCGCGCGGCCTTTCGCGAGCAGATGCGCGAGGAAGTGCGGCGCCGTCTTGGTTAACGAGAACCGCACGCAGGTTACCCGAGCAGAGCGAGATTAAGCCTTCCTTCAGCATTTCTTAAGCCGGCATTAAGTACGAAAATCGTTTGTGGTCCAATAAGTTAGGTTGGCCACCGCTGTGCCATGCATGTGACAGCATTTTCATCAAAAGCGAGCTATCTGCAAAACCAACGACGGCGCGGAGAGCGCGCCTGCCGGGGACCTTACGTGTTGGAGTTCGAGACGATGAAGAAGATTCTGTTTGCCACCGTTGCGCTGCTCATGGTGAGCGCGGCTGCGCCGGCCGTCGGCGCCGATCTCGGTGCGCGCCCCTATTACAACAAGGCGGCGCCGGCCTACGTCGCGCCGATCTACAACTGGACCGGTTTCTATCTCGGCGCCCATGTCGGCGGTGCGTTCTCCAGCGACAATAATTTCAACGGCCTCTCCACCGGCAACAACGGCAACGGCCGTTTCCTCGGCGGCGTGCAGGTCGGTGCGGACTGGCAGTTCAGCCCGAGCTTCGTGATCGGCGTCGAGGGCCAGTATTCCTGGCTCTCCGGCAATGTCGGCGCGGCGTTCCCGGGCGGCTATGCCTACACTAATGAACAGCGCGGGCTCGGCTCGATCACCGGCCGCGTCGGCTACACCTGGGGTCCGGGCCTCCTCTATGTGAAGGGCGGCTACGCCTATTCCGACAACAACGAGAAGGTGACGCTGGGCGGCGTGCCGACCGGCTTCATCATCGATGGCGACCACCGCAACGGCTACACCGTCGGCGCCGGCCTCGAATACATGTTCGCGCCGAACTGGTCGGCCAAGGCCGAGTATCAGTACTACAATTTCGGCGACGCGCATTTTGTCGCGCCCGCCCCGCTCGTTGCCGCCGGCAACTTCACCACCGACGACCATACCTTCAAGGCGGGCCTCAACTACCGTTTCAACTGGGCAAGCCCGGTCGCGCGCTACTGATCGGTTAGCAAAACCTTATCGTGATAGAGGGCCGGCATCATTGCCGGCCCTTTCTTTTTTCGCTCTGCGGAACACGCGCAACCGATTGCGCAACTTGCGATTTTTTAACCCGCCCCAAGGATACTCCGCGGCGAAAATATAAGACTTAAGGGGTGGGGGAATATCGATGGCGATCCGTCTGAGCCTTGGCCGCTTGCGGCCGCGTTTCTCGTTGCCGACATGGGGCGTGCGCGGCAGCCTGTTCGCCGCCTTCGCTGTGATCGCAGGTATGGGCCTGGTGATCTCGGCCGGTGCCGGCTTCGTGCTGCAGAATCTCGGCGGGCGCATGACCGAGCTGAGCGGACGGGACATTCCGCGCCTCGCCGCAAGCCTGCAATTGTCGGCATTGAGCGCGAGTCTCGCGGCACAGGGACCAGCGCTCCTTGCAGCTCAAAGCGAGGACGCCCTGAACGAGCGCACCAAGAAGCTCAGGGAATTGCAGGAGCAGACGCAGCAGAAGCTCAAGGAAATCATCGAGCTCGGCGGCGACAAGGCCGTCGTCTCCGGACTCAGCGAGACGATGAAGAGCATCAACGAGGCGGCCCAGAGCCTGGCCAAGGCCGCCCGCGAGCGGCTGGATATCGCCGCCCTCCATGACAAGCAATATGACGCCCTGCGCAGCGCGCAGAGCGCGTTCGTCGGCGCGGCCAGTCCGGCAATGCTGAACGCCCAAACCCAGGTCAACGCCATTCTCGGGTCGGCCAACCTCTCTGCCGAAGATGCCACCGAAGCCGCGCAGACCGTTGGCCAGCTCGGCAACGTCGTCGCCAGCGGCAATCTCGCAGCCGCCGACATGAGCGCGGCGCTGTCGGCGAATACGAGCGACAAGCTCGACGACATCCAGAAGGAATTCAAAACGGCTCAGGGACGCCTGCGGTCCAACCTCGATCTGTTACCGAACAATCAGGGCACCAAGATGCTGCGCGAGACGGCGGAAAAGCTGCTCGCGCTCGGCACCGGCAAGACCGGCGTGTTCAACCTGCGTGAGAAGGAGCTCGACTCCGTCGACTACGGCCAGACCATTCTGGACGAGACGCGCAAGCTCAATGTCGGCCTCGGCATCAGCGTGCAGCAGCTCGTCGAGGGCGTTCAGAAGGAGACCAACGCGTCGACCCTCCAGGCGCAGAAGGAGATTTCGCTCGCGACGACCGCGATGCTGGCACTGGGCGCCCTGACGCTGGTCGGCTCGGCGCTGTTCGTCTGGCTTTATGTCGGCCGCAATATCCTGCGGAGGATCAGCGGTCTCCAGCGCGCCATGCAGCTGCTGTCGGCCGGCGATCTCGACACCGAGATTGCGCGCGCCAAGCACAATGACGAGATCGGCGCCATGACCGACACGTTGACCGTGTTCCGCGACAGCATGATCGAGGCCCGCGCGCTCGCCAGCGAGCAGGACAAGGATCGTGTCGCGAAAGCCGAGCGTGCCGCGCGCATGGAGGCGAAGATCGCCGAATTCGAGGGTACGGTGCGTTCCGCTCTCGACAACCTCGCGCAGTCGGCCAATTCGATGCAGTCGACCGCGCAGAGCATGTCGAACACGGCCGACCAGTCCAACGCGCTGGTGAACGCGGTCGCGTCAGCCGCCGAGGAGACGTCGGTCAACGTGCAGACGGTGTCGTCGGGCACCGAGCAATTGTCGTCCTCGATCCAGGAGATCAGCCGCCAGGTGGTGACCTCGGCCGAGATCGCCCAGAAGGCGGTCGAGGAAGCCGGCTCGACGGACGCCACCGTGCAGAGCCTCGCCGACAGCGCGAGCCGCATCAGCGTGGTCGTCGACCTGATCCAGACCATCGCCTCGCAGACCAATCTGCTCGCGCTCAACGCCACCATCGAGGCGGCACGCGCAGGCGAGGCCGGCCGCGGTTTCGCGGTGGTCGCCTCCGAGGTGAAGAGCCTCGCGAGCCAGACCGCCAAGGCGACGGAGGAGATCCGCACCCAGATCGCCAGCATGCAGCAGGTCACGACCTCGGCAGTGGGCGCCATCCGGGGCATCGGCCGGACCATCGGCGAAATCAACGACGTCACCACGACGATCGCCGCCGCGGTCGAGGAGCAGGGCGCGGCCACGCGCGAAATCGCCCGCAACATCCAGCACGCCGCCGGCGGCACCAGCGAGGTGTCCAGCAACATCGTCGGCGTCTCCACCGCCTCCGCCGAAGCCGGCGCTGCGGCAACCGAGGTGCTGAGCGCCTCGGATGCACTGCGTCGCGAGGCCGACATGCTGCGCGGGGAGATCGACGCGTTCCTCAACAACATGCGGGCGGCGTAAGGGCACCGCTCCGCAGCCACGTTGGCTCCATCCGGGCTACGGAAAATCCGGGCCGGTATGACCGCCATGCGACGGCCGCCGGGCGTCTTTTTTCGGCTGGCGCGGCGAGCCGGGCCGGTTTAAGCCGGTAGCATGAACGCAAAGACCGACACCGTGCAGTCCTCCGCCGAGGCCCTGCGCTACCCCTGGGAGCAGCATCCCGGCCACGAAGAGGTCGTGGAGGTGCGGCCTGGCGTGTTGTGGGCGCGGCTGAAGCTGCCGTTTCGCCTCAACCACGTGAACATCTACCTGCTCGCCGATGGCGACGGCTATGCGATGATCGATGCCGGCTTCGGCAATGAGGAAACAATCGAGGCCTGGACCAGGCTGTTCGAGGGGCCGCTGAAGGGCGTCAACATCACGCGGCTGATCGTCACCCATTCGCACCCCGACCATGTCGGGCTTGCGGGCTGGATCGTCGAACGCTTCAACTGCCCGCTGGTGATGTCGCAGGTCGAATATCTGCAATCGGTCTATCACCAGAACCGCGGCACCGAGGAGCGGCGCGAGGCGCAGCGGCTGTTCTTTCGCCGCCATGGCATGGACGAGTCGCTCACCGAAAAACTGCTCGGCCGCGGCCAGGACTATCTCAAGCGGGTCTCGGTGCTGCCGCCGTCCTACCGCCGCATCTCGCATGGCGACGAGGTCGTGATCGGCACGCGCCGCTTCAAGGTGATCACCGGCGGCGGCCACGCGCTCGACCAGGTGATGCTGTATTGCGCCGACGACAAACTGTTCCTCTCCGCCGACCAAGTGCTGAGCAAGATCTCGCCGAACGTCAGCGTCTGGGCGGTCGAGCCCGACCAGAACTTGCTCGGCGAATATCTGGCCTCGCTCGCCAGCCTCACCACCACCCTGCCCTACGACCTCTTGGTGCTGCCCGGCCACGGCGTGCCGTTCTACGGCCTAAAGACCCGCATCAAGCAGCTCGCCGACCACCACGAGGAACGTTGCCGCCTGATCGCGGAAGCCTGCCGCGAGGTGCCGCAGACCTCGCGCGCGCTGGTGCCCGTCGTGTTCAACAAGCACGTGCTGGACGAGCACCAGATGGGTTTTGCCGCCGGCGAACTCGTCGCCCACGTCAACTACATGATCGTCGAGGGCCGTCTGACGGCGGAGACGAAGGACGGCGTGCTGCAGTTCCGGACGACGTGAGTTTTTCGCCTCTCCCCGTAAGAACGGGGCGAGGGAGCGCACCGACACCGGGCTCGCAGTTGACCTCACCTCACTTCATGTTCGCGATCGCGTGCAGCGCCGCGATGTAGCCGAATGGCCCGAGCCCGCAGATCACGCCGGTCGCCACGAACGAGATCTTCGAGTGGCGGTGATATTCGTCGCGGGCGTGGATGTTGGAGATGTGCACCTCCAGCACCGGGCCTTCGAATGTCTTGATCGCGTCCAGGATCGACACCGAGGTGAAGGAGAGACCAGCCGGATTGATGATGATGGCATCGGCATCTTGCCGTGCCGACTGGATCAGATCGACGAGCACGCCTTCATGGTTGGACTGGTGAAAGGTGAGCTTGAGCCCAAGCTTCGCGGCGGCTTCCTCGCAGCTCGCGTTGATCTCCGCGAGCGTCGTCGTGCCGTAGATGTGGGGCTCGCGGATGCCGAGCATGTTGAGATTGGGACCGTTGAGGATCATCACGCGCTTCATGGAAGGACCTTTCGAAATTATCCGCCGTACGATTTTGCAGGGGCGGCAACGAGAACGGGAAACGGGGGCGGCGCGGCGCATGGGCTGCGCAATGCGGATTGGTTAAGGTCGGGCGACTGCGGTCAAGAAAGCGCGTGCCGGATACGCGTAAGAAAGCCAAGGCAGGAAGAAGGCTGGCTAGACCGACACCGCAGTCCATGGTGCACAGCAGCATTATATCCCGCGCGAACTTGATCGGGATCAAGTTTCAAATCGCACGGTAGGGCATTTTGCCCAAATGCTCCTCACGGCCAAATGTGGGATAGCGCATAGACATTGGAGCTGGAAAAGCTCTAAGAAGATGCGGCCCTTTTGGTCAGTTCCGTCTCAGGTTTTGCCGATGGATTACGCCCAGTTCTTCAATTCCGCCCTCGACCGTCTCCACACCGAGCGGCGCTACCGCGTGTTCGCCGACCTTGAGCGCACCGCCGGCCGGTTCCCGCATGCGGTCTGGCACTCCCCCAAGGGCAAGCGCGACGTCGTGATCTGGTGCTCCAACGACTATCTCGGCATGGGCCAGCACCCGAAGGTGGTCGGCGCCATGGTCGAGACCGCGACCCGCGTCGGCACCGGCGCCGGCGGCACCCGCAACATCGCCGGCACGCACCATCCGCTGGTGCAGCTCGAGGCCGAGCTCGCCGATCTCCATGGCAAGGAAGCCGCGCTGCTGTTCACCTCGGGCTACGTCTCGAACCAGACCGGCATCGCGACCATCGCGAAGCTGATCCCGAACTGCCTGATCCTGTCGGACGAGCTCAACCACAATTCGATGATCGAGGGCATCCGGCAGTCCGGCTGCGAGCGGGTCGTGTTCCGCCACAACGACCTCGCCGATCTCGAAGCGCTGTTGAAGGCAGCGGGCACGAGCCGGCCCAAGCTGATCGCCTGCGAGAGCCTCTATTCGATGGACGGCGACGTCGCGCCGCTGGCCAAGATCTGCGATCTCGCCGAGAAATATGGCGCGATGACCTATGTGGACGAGGTCCACGCGGTCGGCATGTACGGCCCGCGTGGCGGCGGCATCGCCGAGCGTGACGGCGTCATGCACCGCATCGACATCCTCGAAGGCACGCTGGCCAAGGCGTTCGGCTGCCTCGGCGGCTACATCGCCGCCAACGGCCAGATCATCGACGCCGTGCGCTCCTACGCGCCGGGCTTCATCTTCACCACCGCGCTGCCGCCGGCGATCTGCTCGGCCGCGACAGCTGCGATCAAGCACCTGAAGACCTCGAGCTGGGAGCGCGAGCGCCACCAGGACCGTGCAGCCCGCGTCAAGGCGATCCTCAATGCCGCCGGTCTTCCGGTGATGTCGAGCGACACCCACATCGTGCCGCTGTTCGTCGGCGATCCCGAGAAGTGCAAGCAGGCCTCCGACCTCTTGCTCGAAGAGCATGGCATCTACATCCAGCCGATCAACTATCCGACCGTCGCCAAGGGCACCGAGCGCCTGCGTATCACGCCCTCGCCCTATCACGACGACGGCCTGATCGATCAACTCGCCGAAGCCCTGCTGCAGGTGTGGGACCGCCTCGGCCTGCCGCTGCGCGAGAAATCGCTGGCGGCGGAGTAGGCGTTTTCGCCGGGTCCACGCGACTAACTGTCATCGAGCCCGGAGCTCCCCCCTCCCCAACCCTCCCCCGCAAGGGGGGAGGGAGCGAGACAGTCGTGCTCACCTCACTGTGGATCACGGTTCATGTCTCGCGTAACGCTAGCTCACAGCTTCCCCATGACGTCGCCACGGAAGCCGTAGATGGTCTTCTTGCCGGCCATGGCGACGAGTTGGACGTCGCGGGTCTGGCCGGGCTCGAAGCGGACGGCGGTGCCGGCGGCGATGTCGAGGCGCATGCCGCGGGCTTTCTTGCGGTCGAACTTCAGCGCCGGATTGGTCTCGAAGAAATGGTAGTGCGAGCCGACCTGGATCGGGCGGTCGCCGGTGTTGGCGACCGTCAATGTCACGGTCTTGCGGCCGGCATTGAGCTCGATCTCGCCGTCCTGGATGAAGAGTTCGCCGGGGATCATTCTGTCCTCCTCGTCATTCCGGGCTCGCGCAGCGAGAGGGCCGGAATCTCAATCAAACAATCTCTGGATTCCGGGTTCACCCTTCGGGTGCCCCGGAATGACGAAAATCAACAACTACCTGATCGGCTCGTGCACGGTGACGAGCTTGGTGCCGTCCGGAAAGGTCGCCTCGACCTGGATGTCGTGGATCATCTCGGGAATGCCCGGCATCACCTGGTCGCGGGTGAGGACCTGCGCGCCGGATTGCATCAGTTCGGCGACGGTGCGGCCGTCACGTGCGCCTTCGAGGATGAAATCGGAGATGATCGCGATCGCCTCGGGATGGTTGAGCTTGACGCCGCGGTCCAGCCTGCGGCGGGCCACGATGGCCGCCATCGAGATCAGAAGCTTGTCCTTTTCGCGGGGAGACAGGTTCATGCGACATCTCTTCCGTTCAACACGTCAATTCAGCCAGTCAATTCAGCCAGAGTCGCGGCAGGGCCGCTCCGGTGCGCGCCAGCACGGCCATCATGTCGGCGCGCAAGCGGGCCGCATCTTGGGCACAGAACCGCGCCATTGCAAAGCCATTCCAGGCGGATATCCCGACCTCGCCGGCGAAAGAGTCCGAAGCCTCGCGAATGCGCTCGACCAGTGCCTCGTCGCCGGGCACGATCAGGGCGGTGCCAATCGCGGCGCCATCCTTGGCCACCGCCGATCGCGCGAGCCTGGCGCCGATATTGCCGTCAAGCCTGACGGTCTCGGCGAACACCAGCTTGCCGCCGCGGCGCAGCCGCCAGCGGTCGACGAACTCGCCCTGCTCCATCCGCTCGCCCATGGCGGTGCGCCCGAACACAACGATCTCGCAGAGCAGGAGCGAGGCTGTGTCATCGAGCGCGATGTCGAACCGGCGATGGACCCGCGCGCGATCGAACAGGATCGTCTCCTGGGGCAACCAGGCGAGATGCGCGCCCGCCGCGACCTTCAAGGCGATCTTGAGCTGCGCCGCGGCCCCGGGCGCGCGATAGACCTTTTCGGCCGCCGCCGTGGTCAATGTCAGCCGCGAGCCCTCGCTTGCTGCGATGTCGATATCAAAACTGTCCCCGCCGGCGACGCCGCCGGCCGTGTTGACGAACACGCCGGAGAGCCCCTCGCCTTCCGGCGAGGGAAAGCGCACGCGCAGCGAGCCGGACTCATGCAAGGCGCCGCGGCGGGTCACGCCATCGCGCGCATGGACGTCGAAGCGCACCACGCCGCGGGCGCGGTTGGCTTCGAAGACGGACGATGTGGCTGACAGCTCGCTGCGCATCCGCCTCCCCAACCGGTCGCGGCAGAATTTCGTGGCTTACAGCGCCATCTGGCGGCTGATCTCGCTCGGGTCGAGATTGGAGCGATCGCAGGTGAACTTCACCGCGCCACGATCCATCACCGCGAAACTGTCGCCGAGTTCGCAGGCAAAGTCGAGATATTGTTCGACCAGCACGATGGCGATGTTGCCGAGGTTGCGCAGGTACGAGATGGCGCGGCCGATGTCCTTGATGATCGAGGGCTGAATGCCCTCGGTCGGTTCGTCGAGCAGCAGCAGCTTCGGCCGCATCACCAGCGCGCGCCCGATCGCGAGCTGCTGCTGCTGGCCGCCGGAGAGATCGCCGCCGCGCCGGCCGAGCATGGATTGCAGCACCGGAAACAGCGAGAACACGTCGTCGGGAATGTGCCTGTCCTCGCGCTTGAGCGGGCCGAAGCCGGTCTTGAGGTTCTCCTCGACCGTGAGCAGCGGAAAGATCTCGCGGCCCTGCGGCACGAAGCCGATGCCCTTGCGCGCCCGCTCATAGGGTTTCAGGCCGGTGATGTCGCTGCCGTCGAACACGATGGCGCCCGATGAGATCGGGTACTGGCCGACCATCGCCCGCAGAAGCGAGGTCTTGCCGACGCCGTTGCGCCCGAGCACGCAAGTGACCTTGCCGGGCTCGGCCGAGATCGAGACGCCGCGCAGCGCCTGGGCAGCGCCATAGTAGAGATTGATATCTTTCACATCCAGCATCTGCGGTGCCTCTTGGCGAATAGCGAATAGCGAGTAGCGAGTGGAAAGGGCCGAGCCAACTTTCCCTATTCACTACTCCCCATTCGCCATTCGCGCTTCCCAGCTATCTACCCAAATAAACTTCGATGACCCGCTCGTTGGACGAGACCTGGTCGATGGTTCCTTCCGCGAGCACGGTGCCTTCGTGCAGGCAGGTGACCTTGACGCCCAGTTCGCGCACGAACGTCATGTCGTGCTCGACGACCATCACGGTGTGAGTCTTGTTGATCTCTTTCAGCAGCTCTGCGGTGAGATGCGTCTCGACGTCGGTCATCCCCGCGACGGGTTCGTCGACGAGCAGCAGCTTCGGATCCTGCGCCAGCAGCATGCCGATCTCGAGCCATTGCTTCTGGCCGTGACTGAGGCTGCCGGCAAGACGGTTGCGGGCGTCGGTGAGGCGGATCGTCTCCAGCACCTTGTCGATGCGCTCGGACTCGGCCCTGCTGCCGCGCCAGAACAGCGTGCCCCTGACGCTGTGGTCGACATTGAGCGCGAGCAGAAGGTTGTCCTGCACCGTCTGGCTCTCGAACACCGTCGGCTTCTGGAATTTGCGGCCGATGCCGAGCTCGGCGATGCGGGTCTCGTCCAGCCGGGTCAGGTCGGTGACGCCGTCGAACAGCACCGTGCCTTCATCCGGCTTGGTCTTGCCGGTGATGATGTCCATCATCGTGGTCTTGCCGGCGCCGTTCGGGCCGATGATGGCGCGCATCTCGCCGGGTTCGAGCGTCAGCGACAGATTGTTGATGGCGTGGAAGCCGTCGAAGGAGACGTGCACGCCGTCGAGATAGAGCATCGCGGAGGTTGCGCGGGTGTCCATGACGTTCATGACCGGCTACTCCGCCATCTTGGGTTCGGTGACGCCGTCTTCGGCCGCAGCGCTCGCCGCGGCCGCGGCGGTGCGCTTTTCCTTCGACTGATCCCACCAGGCATTGAAGGTGCCGACGATGCCCTTGGGCAGCAGCAGCGTCACCAGGATGAACAGCGCGCCCAGCATGAACAGCCAGTACGGCGCGAGCATGCCGGAGGTGAAGAAGGTCTTGGCATAGTTGACGACGACGGCGCCGAGCGCTGCGCCGACCAGCGTGCCGCGGCCGCCGACCGCGACCCAGATCACCGCCTCGATCGAATTGCCCGGGGCGAATTCGGATGGGTTGATGATGCCGACCTGCGGCACGTAGAGCGCGCCGGCGACGCCGGCCATGCAGGCCGACACCGTGAAAACGAACAGCTTGTAGGATTCGACGCGGTAGCCGAGGAAGCGCGTGCGCGATTCCGCGTCGCGCACCGCGATCAGCACCTTGCCGAGCTTGGAGGAGACGATGGCGCGGCAGATCAGGAAGCCGGCGATCAGCGCCAGACAGCTCAGCGCGAACAGGGCCGCGCGGGTGCCTTCGGCCTGCACGTTGAAGCCGAGGATGTCCTTGAAGTCGGTCAGGCCGTTGTTGCCGCCGAAGCCGAAATCGTTGCGGAAGAAGGCGAGCAGCAGCGCATAGGTCATCGCCTGCGTGATGATCGACAGGTACACGCCGGTGACGCGGGAGCGGAAGGCGAGCCAGCCGAAACAGAACGCGAGCAGGCCCGGCACAAACAGCACCATCAGCGCCGCGAACCAGAACATGTCGAAGCCGTACCAGTACCAGGGCAGCTTCTGCCAGTTCAGGAACACCATGAAGTCGGGCAGGATCGGATTGCCGTAGACGCCGCGGGTGCCGATCTGCCGCATCAGATACATGCCCATGGCGTAGCCGCCGAGCGCGAAGAAGGCACCGTGGCCGAGCGAGAGGATGCCGCAATAGCCCCAGATCAGGTCGATCGAGAGCGCAAGGATGGCGTAGCAGACATATTTGCCCCAGAGCGCGACGAGATAGGTCGGCACCTGCAGGAACGAGCCCGCCGGCAAGAGCAGGTTGGAGAGCGGGATCAGCACGCCCAGCGCGGCGACAACCAGCAGGAAGATCGTCGCGCTGCGGTCCAGCGACCTGGTCAGCATGTGAGGGGTCATGCTTCCACCGCACGGCCCTTGAGCGCGAACAGGCCGCGCGGCCGTTTTTGAATGAACAGGATGATCAGAACCAGGATCGCGATCTTGCCGAGCACGGCGCCGGCGACCGGCTCCAGGAATTTGTTGGCGATGCCGAGCGTGAAGGCGCCGACCAGCGTGCCCCAGAGATTGCCGACCCCGCCGAACACCACGACCATGAAGCTGTCGATGATGTAGCTCTGGCCGAGATTGGGGCTGACATTGTCGATCTGCGACAGCGCCACGCCGGCGATGCCGGCAATGCCCGAGCCGAGCCCGAAGGTGAGCGCATCGACGCGCGAGGTGGCGATGCCCATCGAGGCCGCCATGCGGCGGTTCTGCGTCACCGCTCGCATCTCGAGGCCCAGCGCGGTATAGCGCAGCATCGCGAGCAGGATCGCGAACACGGCGAGCGTGAAGAGAAGGATCCAGAGTCGATTGTAGGTGATGGTGATCTGGCCGAGCTCGAAGGCGCCGCTCATCCAGGAGGGGTTGCCGACCTCGCGGTTGGTCGGGCCGAACATGGTGCGCACGGCCTGCTGGAGCACCAGCGACAGGCCCCAGGTCGCCAGCAGCGTCTCCAGCGGACGGCCGTAGAGGAAGCGGATGATGCTGCGCTCGATCAGGACGCCGATGGCGCCGGCGACGAGGAAGGCGAGCGGCACCGCGATCAGCAGCGAATAGTCGAACAAGCCGGGATAGCGGGTGCGGATCACCTCCTGCACCACGAAGGTGGTGTAGGCGCCGATCATCACCATCTCGCCGTGGGCCATGTTGATGACGCCCATCACGCCGAAGGTGATGGCGAGCCCGATCGCGGCGAGCAGCAGCACCGACCCGAGCGACAGGCCGTACCAGGCGTTCTGCACCGTCGACCAGACCGCCAGCGAGCTCTGGATCGAGCCTATCGCGCTCGCGGCGGCCTTGGTCACCGAGGCCGGCTGATCGCCCATGCCGGTGAGCAGCGCCAGCGCTTCCTGGTCGCCGCGCGCCTTGAGGGTGGCGACGGCCTCGAGCTTCTCGACCTCGGTGGCGTCGGACTTGAACAGCAGGATGGCGGCGCGGGCTTCTCCGAGCGCAGCCTTGACGGATCTGTTGGTTTCCTTGGCGAGCGCGGCATCGACCGCTTCGAGCGCGGTTTCCTCGTGCGACTTGAAGACCGATTGCGCGGCCTGGAGGCGCGTCGACAGATCGGGCGATTGGAGCGTCAGGCTGCCGAGCGCGGCATCGACGCTGCGGCGCAGGCGGTTGTTGAGGCGGACCGCGCTGGCGCTGTCGGGAAGGCTGGCGACGGGCTCCCCGGTCGCGGCATCGATCGACTTGCCGTCGGCGCCGGTGACGTAAACCTTCTTGCTGTCCGGGTCAGCCATGAGGCGGCCGTCCTGGAGCGCGCTGATGATCGGGAAAGCCAGCTTGTTGCCGCTGCCCGCGACCACGCCGATCGCCTCTTCCGTGTCGGAAAAATCGTCATTGGCGAATTTGGCGACTGCGTCCTCGAACGGGCCGGCGAAGGCCGGCAGCGCGAACGCGATCAGGAACAATGAAAGCGCGAACGAGCAGAGGCGCGCGGACAAGTTGGCTGGCACTATGGATGACCCCGGCAGAAATGGGTGGAGAAGGCGGCGGGATCGCCGCCTTCTCCGATCGTGCAATGGAGCGTCAGATCCGGATCAGGAGCCCGAACCGAGGCACTTGTTGGTCTTGGTGTTGAAGTTGCCGCACTTCTTCTCGACCCAGTCGCCGATCAGGTCCTTGGAGCCGTCGAGCTCCTTCGACCAGGCGTCGCCCGCAACGAGACCCGGGGTCTTCCAGACCACATCGAACTGGCCGTTGCCCTTGATCTCGCCGATGAACACCGGCTTGGTGATGTGGTGGTTCGGCAGCATCTTGGACACGCCGCCGGTCAGATTCGGCGCCTCGATGCCGGGAAGCGCGTCGATCACCTTGTCCGGATCGGTCGACTTCACCTTCTCAACCGCCTTCACCCACATGGCGAAGCCGATCACGTGCGCCTCCATCGGGTCGTTGGTCACGCGCTTCGGATTCTTGGTGTAGGTCTGCCAGTCCTTGATGAACTTCTCGTTCGCCGGGGTCTTGATCGACTGGAAGTAGTTCCAGGCGGCGAGATGGCCGACCAGCGGCTTGGTGTCGATGCCGGCGAGCTCTTCCTCACCCACCGAGAACGCGACCACCGGGATGTCCTTGGCCTTGACGCCCTGGTTGCCGAGCTCCTTGTAGAAGGGAACGTTGGCGTCGCCGTTGATGGTCGAGACCACCGCGGTCTTCTTGCCGGCCGAGCCGAACTTCTTGATGTCGGCCACGATCGTCTGCCAGTCGGAATGACCGAACGGCGTGTAGTTGATCATGATGTCTTCCTGGGCGACACCCTTGGACTTCAGATAGGCTTCCAGGATCTTGTTGGTCGTGCGCGGATAGACGTAGTCGGTGCCCGCGAGCACCCAGCGCTTCACCTTCTCTTCCTTCATGAGATAGTCGACCGCGGGGATCGCCTGCTGGTTCGGGGCCGCACCCGTGTAGAACACGTTGCGCTCGCTCTCCTCACCCTCGTACTGCACGGGGTAGAACAGGATGTTGTTCAGCTCCTTGAACACCGGCAGCACCGACTTGCGCGACACCGAGGTCCAGCAGCCGAACACGACCGAGACCTTGTCCTTGGTGATCAGCTCGCGCGCCTTTTCGGCGAACAGCGGCCAGTTCGACGCGGGATCGACGACGACGGCCTCGAGCTTCTTGCCGAGCACGCCGCCCTTCTTGTTCTGCTCGTCGATCAGGAAGAGGATGGTGTCCTTCAGCGTGGTTTCGCTGATGGCCATGGTGCCGGAGAGGGAGTGAAGCACACCGACCTTGATGGTGTCGTCCGCGGCCTTCGCGCCGGTAAAGGAAGCCAGACCGAGCATCAGTCCGGCGGTCGCGGCGAGCACGCCGCGGCGGCTAAATGACGCCGCTATGTCGTGAGTGGATTTGCTAAGCATGTGTCTATCATCTCCCTGACGCAGACGTGAAAAAACGCTGCGAAACGGCCCCACGGCCGCCTGCGATTAACGGAATCGCAAGAACCATGCCATGGGCTAGGCACCAGATAAGCCATTGGATTCATTTTGAGATTTGACGCAAATCCAAGTTTCGCCGCAGTCCGGCTGCTCAAAACTTGGGCGAATAAAATGTATGCTAATGCGGCAGACAGCGTATTTTTTGAGCAAATCGATGCTTCTGTCTAAATTTCCGGCATAACTATTTTTGCACCGCAACCGCTATTTCAGGCGGCCTTGCCTTGAAAGCGCCCCGTCGATGTTCCATATGGTCGGGCGAGACCTCTTGCGAATCAAGGGGTCGTAGCGAGCCGCGTGTTCTTAAGCCCGTACGGGCCTCTGGCTTGCCCCATATCTCCCAAGCCATCCGACACCCCAAGCACGCAGGTGTCTTCTCGACACCCTTTTGCGCGCGCCGCGCTCAATGCGCCGGGCGCCCGCTTTTGACATGGAAAGAACCCATCTTTTGACTTCGTTTCAGGACTTCGGCCTCGCCGAACCCATCGCTCGCGCTCTTCGTGAAGAGAACTACGTCACTCCGACCCCGATCCAGGCCCAGACCATCCCGCTGGCGCTGACCGGCCGCGACGTCGTCGGCATCGCCCAGACCGGCACCGGCAAGACCGCGTCCTTCGCACTGCCGATCCTGCATCGCCTGCTCGAGAACCGCATCAAGCCGCCGCCGAAGACGGCCCGCGTCCTGGTGCTGTCGCCGACCCGCGAACTGTCCGGCCAGATCCTCGACAGCTTCAATGCCTATGGCCGCCACATCCGCCTGTCCTCGACACTCGCCATCGGCGGCGTGCCGATGGGCCGCCAGGTCCGCGCCCTGATGCAGGGCGTCGACGTCCTGGTCGCCACCCCCGGCCGCCTGCTCGACCTCGTGCAGAGCAACGGGCTGAAGCTTTCAAGCGTCGAATTCCTCGTGCTCGACGAGGCCGATCGCATGCTCGACATGGGCTTCATCAACGACATCCGCAAAATTGTCGCCAAGCTGCCGATCAAGCGGCAGACGCTGTTCTTCTCGGCCACCATGCCCAAGGACATCGCCGAGCTCGCCGACTCCATGCTGCGTGACCCCGCCCGCGTCGCGGTGACCCCGGTCTCCTCGACCGCCGAGCGGATCAATCAGCGCATCTTCCAGGTCGACTTCTCGGCCAAGCCCGCCTTCCTGACCAAGATCCTGAAGGACGAGCCGATCAACCGCGCGCTGGTCTTCACCCGCACCAAGCACGGCGCCGACAAGGTCGTGAAGACGCTGGAGAAGGCCGGCATTGCCGCCAGCGCCATCCACGGCAACAAGTCGCAGAACCATCGCGAGCGCACGCTGGCGCAGTTCCGCTCCGGTGAGATCCGCACCCTGGTCGCCACCGACATCGCCGCCCGTGGCATTGACGTCGACGGCATCAGCCACGTGATCAATTTCGATCTGCCCAACGTGCCCGAGACCTATGTGCACCGCATCGGCCGCACCGCACGCGCCGGCGCCGACGGCACCGCGATCTCGCTGGTCGCAGGCGGCGAGGAACTCAGCTATCTCCGCGACATCGAACGGCTGATCAAGGTGGCGCTGCCGCGCGAGGACCTCCGAACCGATGCCGGCCGCCGCGATGCGGGTCCACCCCCGCCACAGCAACGACAGGGCCGGCCGGGCGGTCGCCCGGGCCAACGCCCGCAAGGCGCGCGGCACGGTGACGGACGGCGTGCCGACGAAAGACATGCCGACGGGCGCCACCATAGCGCCGGCAAGCAGGGCGACGGACGCCACGGCGAAGGCCGGCATGGCGACACCCGGCATGTTGATGGAAGGCATGCCGAAGGAAGGCCCAGCAATGGCCCGAAGGCCGCGAAGGGGTCTCGTCGCCGCCGCTCGGGTGGCAAGATGCATTCTTCGCCGTCCGACCGTCCGGAACAGCGTTCCGCGCATAGCGCAGGCTCGCCCGATGGGATACAAGGCGTGGCCTTTTTGCGCCGGGAGAGTCGGCCGAACGGTCAACCGAACCGCAAACCCTATTCGCACTAGCCGTCCACGACCTGGAGACACCACATGGCTAAGGAAGAGCTGATCCAGTTCGAAGGACTGGTCACCGAAATCCTCCCCGACGCGCGCTACCGCGTGCAGCTCGACGCCGGACACGAGATCGTCGCCTACACTGCCGGCAAGATGAAGAAGAACCGCATCAAGACGCTGGCGGGCGACCGCGTGACGGTGGAGATGTCGCCCTATGACCTCGAAAAGGGTCGGCTGATTTTCCGTCACAAGGACGAACGTCCCAGCGGAGTGGGCGGACCTCCTCGTCCCGGACAGCGCGGCGGCCAGTTCCGCCGCCGCTAGTCGATCCTGCCGTACAGGCGTCGACGTAAAATTCCGAGCTGTATGCTGATCTGCCGCGAACATCGCGGCAGATCGAAAAATCGTGCGCGTCAGGATTGTTCTGAGGCCCCATTTCCAATAAAATGAATTAATCGATTTTCGGCCGGACGACATTAGCATCCACCGGTACAGCCGGTTCAGACACGCTGACGACCCTTCCAAAAATTCGATCTAACCTGCCTGCGCAAGCGGGCTTTTACATTGTGTTATCTGAGAAGGGACTACCCCCATGAGCATGGGAACCGTGAAGTGGTTTAACGCGACCAAGGGCTTTGGCTTCATCCAGCCCGACGATGGCGGACAGGACGTGTTCGTGCACATCAGCGCCGTGGAGCGCGCCGGCCTCGGCACGCTGCGCGAAGGCCAGAAGCTCTCCTACGAGATCGTGGCCGACCGCCGCTCCGGCAAGTCGGCAGCGGACAATCTCCGCTCCGCGGGCTGAAGCCCGGCGGGCCGCTGGCCCGGATCGGCTCGGGCGACCGAGCCGAAGCAAATGAAAGGCCGTGCGGGACGCACGGCCTTTTTCATGTCCGAGAGACGCGGGCGTGCTCAGTTGGTCTTGTTCAGTTGGGCGTGTTCAGTTGGTCTTGGCACCCGCACCGGCGCTGCCGCTTGCGGTGCCGCTCAGCGAACCGGCCTGGGTCATCGTGTTGTTGAAATAAGCATCGCTGTCGCCGAGCGTCACGCGACGCTGGCAAAGCGGCAAGCAGCTGTAGGATTCGCGCTCGATGCCGCGATAGACGGTGACCAGACGGTCGCTCGGACCTTCAACCTGGATCTGGCGGTCGACCAGGATCTCGCCGGCACGGTCGAGCGCGATGAAATTGGTGGCACCATAGCCCTTCCCGGTCACGACGATCATGCCGCCGGGCTGGAGCGTGACATCCGCGATCAGGGGATTGCCGACTACGATGGTCGCCACCTTGCCGGGCAGCCGTACCAGTTTGGCCTGGTCGACATTGACGGCGATGGTATCGGCGATCGGCTCGGCCTGGCCGGCAGCCGGCAATGCCAGCACCGCAGCCGCAACCAGAAGACAGACACGCGCGTGACGGCGCAGCAACTCTTTACGCATACTCTCACCCCCGGGACATCACAAACCGGCAGAAACGATTCGATACGGAGCCGGTGCCCGACGCACCTAACCTGCTCTCAATTCGTGAACGTTCCGCAAATTCGCGGACTATTGTTTGAACGGACTGCGTTTCTGCGGCCCGCGGAGGCCTCGGGTCCTAGCGCCGGAACGGATAAGCGAGCTGGCCTGCGATCTCCCTGGGCATCGCGGCTTCGTCCTTGCCGTAGTCCTGCGGGAGTCTTCCCTCCGGCATGCGGAAGGTGCCGAACAGCACGTCCCAGATCGGGAACGTCCCGGCGAAATTGGTGTCGCCGCCCTCCTGGAGCGAGGTGTGGTGCCAGCGGTGGAATACCGGCGTCGCCAGCACATATTTGAACGGGCCGAAGGTCCAGTTCAGGTTGGCGTGCACGAAGGCCGAATGGAAGGTGGTGAACGGGCCGACCCAGATCATGACGTTCGGGGAAATGCCGGCCATCAGCAGCATGACGTCGACGCCGATCGTCCCGAGCATGAGATTGACGGGATGAAAGCGGGCCGCGGAAATCCAGCCGATCTCTTCCGACGAATGATGGATCGCGTGGTACTTCCAGAACCCGCCGCCGTGAAACAGCCGGTGCAGCCAGTACAGCATGAAATCAGACAGCACCAGGAACAGTATGGCTTGCACCCACAGCGGCAGTTGCGACAGCGGGCCATGGCCATTGTCGTAGAAGGCGATGAGCTCGTCGGCATCATGGATGTTGAAGACGACACCGGCGCCGACGATCAGAAGCCCGATCCGCATGGTGCGGGCGAACACCGGGACAAAGAACCAGTAGCAGATGTCGGTGATGATCTCCCGCTTGCGCCACCACGGCGCGCCGGGATTGCAGGCCCAGAAATGCTCGAGCACGGTGAAGACCGCCGCGAGCACAAAGGTGACGGGGATCATCTTCTGGATGGTCTCGCCGAGCATCAGGGCGACTTGCATGGGCAGGCTCGACATCGTCGCCTCATTTCCGGATTGCTGGTCCCGCTACGCCTACTCCGCGAAATTTAAAGGAGGGTGAAGCCGGCCAGCGCGCGTGCGCTGCATTCGGAACCGAACCGATTTGCACCTTCCGTCTTAAGGCGAAATTCACTCTGGGTAAAAGCACCGCGCGGGACAGGGGTTTGCGCGATCGGATTAACTACACCGAAAGAGCTCGGCTCTCATGGTCATCGCGTCAACGACAGCGCCGAACGAGGCGATCGCACCCCAGATGGAGTTTTGTTCATGAAGAACCTTATTGCGCGTTTCGCGAAGGACGAATCCGGCGCCACCGCCATCGAATACGGCCTGATCGCCGCCGGCATCGCGCTGGCCATCATCACCGTCGTCAACAATCTCGGCACCGCGCTGAACACCAAGTTCACCTCGATCAGCACGTCGCTGAAATAAGCGACCGGCGAACGACGGCAAAAGCCCCGGACCTCCGGGGCCTTTGTTTTTCCTGATGCGGTGAGTTCCAGTGGCGTTGCGCAAGTACAGAACCGATGCCGCAGTCGCGGCGAACGAGGCGGAGGCGGCTCAGGCCGGCTCCCCGGCCTATTGGGTTTGCCTTGCGCTGTTGCTTGCGACTGCCGCGCTCGCTGCGCGCATTGCCAGCCTTTGGTGAATTGGGTCTCGGCAAGCCCGCGAGGCCATTGCCGCCGTTGTCGGTTTGTTTAGCACTGCCGGCTAGCATGCGACGACACCAGATCCCGCGACGAACCAAGGCCTCAAGACGCAGACATGATCCTCGACCTTGCGCGCCTCCTGCTCTTCCCGGCCCTGATGGCGTTTGCCGCCGCGAGCGATCTCTTCACGATGACCATCTCGAACCGCGTGTCGCTGGCGCTGGTCGCAGGCTTCTTCGCGCTCGCCCTTGCCGGTGGCATGGCACCTTACGAGATGCTCAGCCATGTCGGTGCCGGTGCGCTCGTTCTTGTCGTCGCCTTCACCTGCTTTGCGATGGGATGGGTCGGCGGCGGCGACGCCAAGATCGCGGCC
Organism: Bradyrhizobium cajani; assembly: GCF_009759665.1. Taxonomy (GTDB): domain Bacteria; phylum Pseudomonadota; class Alphaproteobacteria; order Rhizobiales; family Xanthobacteraceae; genus Bradyrhizobium; species Bradyrhizobium cajani. The sequence goes on along the minus strand of NZ_WQNE01000012.1, from coordinate 140,013 downwards.
TCCGTCGCGCTCTGGTTCGGCTTCGCACAGCTGACGAACTTCCTGCTCTACGCCTCGCTGTTCGGCGGCGCGTTGACACTGCTCCTGCTCCAGTTCCGGCAATGGCCGCTGCCCTACGGGCTGGCGGGCCAGGCCTGGCTCGCACGGCTGCACGCCAAGGAGAGTGGCATTCCCTACGGCATCGCGCTCGCACTGAGCGCGCTGATGGTCTACCCGGAGACCGAATGGGTGAAGGCGATCGACCTCGCTCACCTCGCACTACGCTGAACGCAGGGGTAACCCGGCGTTAAGGCGATTTAGATACGCCTCATTAACCATGCTTTGACGAATAGCTGGTCAACTGCCGATTACGGCGGCGGAACCGTCGCGGCGTTTTGTTGGAAAGTGAAGCGTATGAATAGGGCACGCATTGTCGTCCTGACGGTCGCCATCTGCGCCGGCGGCGTCGCCGCGTACCTGGCGAGCGGCACGGACAATTCTGCGCCGCCTCCGGCCGCTCCGGTCGCGCAGCTTCCGACCGTCGACGTCCTGGTGGCCAAGAACGACATCGGTCTCGGCCAGACCGTGAAACCGGACGACGTGCAATGGCAGACCTGGCCGGCAGCGACCGCCAGCGCCACCTTCATCCGCCGCAATGAGCGGCCCGACGGCGCGACCCAGGTGGCCGGGTCGATCGCGCGCGCCCCTTTCATCCAGGGTGAGCCGATCCGCGACCAGAAGCTGGTCAAGGCCGAGGGCTCCGGCTTCATGGCGGCGATCCTGCCGAGCGGCATGCGCGCGATCTCGACCGAGATTTCGCCGGAGACCGGCGCAGGCGGCTTCATCCTGCCCAATGACCGCGTCGATGTGCTGCTCACGCGCCGCCTCAAGAACCCCGACCAGAGCAGCGGCGCCCCGGACATCGTCACCTCCGAGATCATCCTGGTCAATATCCGCGTTCTGGCCATCGACCAGGCGCCGAGGGAGAAGGACGGCCAGACCACGGTGGTCGGCAAGACCGTGACCCTGGAGCTCAATGCCGCGCAGACTCAGGCGCTTTCGTCGGCCCGCCAGGCTGGAACGCTGTCGCTGGCGCTGCGCAGCATAGCCGACGTCAAGATGAGCGAGATCACGCTCGACGACTCCGCGCAGAAGCGCGATGGCGTTTCGATCATTCGCTACGGTATCCCAAGCTCGACGGCGAAGGCACGATGAAGACAGTCGATATGAAATGCAGGGCAAACTTGGCGACGATGCGAACCTCCGCGGTCCGCGCCCTGTCATTTTCGGCCGCCCTCGCGCTGACGCTCAACCCGGCGCTGACCCCCGTGGTCGCCGCCGACTACCGCCCCGTGGCGCCGGTCGCGGCGGCCGACGGCCAGATGAACGCACGCTTCCTCTCGCTCGGCATCGGCAAGTCCATCGTCATCGACCTGCCGCGCGACATCAAGGACGTGCTGGTCGCCGACCCCAAGATCGCCAATGCGGTGGTCCGCTCGGCGCAACGCGCCTACATCATCGGCGCCGCCGTCGGCCAGACCAACATCGTGTTCTTCGATTCAGCCGGCCAGCAGATTGCGGCCTATGACATCGCCGTCAAGCGCGACCTCAATGGCGTGCGCGCCGCACTGAAGCAGATCCTGCCCAATTCGGATATCCAGATCGACGGGCTCGGCGACGGCATCGTTCTGACCGGCACGGCGGCGAACCCGCTGGAAGCGCAGCAGGCCAACGATCTCGCGGCGCGCCTCGCCGGCGGCGCCGACAAGGTGGTGAACTCGATCGTGGTCCGTGGCCGCGACCAGGTCATGCTGAAGGTGACGGTCGCCGAAGTTGCCCGCAACATCGTCAAGCAGCTCGGCATCGACCTCACCGCGAACCTGAACTACGGGACCTCGGTGGTGACCTTCAGCAACTCCAACCCGTTCACTGCCCTTGGCAAGAATCTCGTCGACGGCAACAACCTGACCACGAAGTTCGGCGCGACGCCGTCGGTGCAGGCCACCTTGCGCGCGATGGAAACCGCGGGCGTGATCCGCACGCTGGCCGAGCCAAACCTGACCGCAATCTCCGGCGAGTCCGCGACCTTCATCGCCGGCGGCGAATTCCCGGTGCCGGCAGGCTATGCGTGCGATCCCGTCACACATGTCTGTACCACCCAGATCAGCTTCAAGAAGTTCGGCATCTCGCTCAACTTCACCCCGGTCGTGCTGAGCGAAGGCAAGATCAGCCTGCGCGTGATGACCGAGGTCTCGGAACTGTCGAACGAGAATGCGATCACGCTGTCGCAGGCCGTGACCTCGTCATCGGTCAACTCGCTGACGGTGCCCTCTATCAAGACCCGCCGCGCGGAGACCTCGCTGGAAATTCCCTCGGGCGGCGCGATGGCGATGGCCGGCCTGATCCAGCAGCAGACCAAGCAGGCGATCAGCGGATTGCCGGGAATGATGCAGCTCCCGATCCTCGGCGCGCTGTTTCGCAGCCGCGACTTCGTCAACAACGCGACCGAGCTGGTGGTGATCGTGACGCCTTATATCGTTCGCGCGGCGGCGCCAAAGGACCTGTCGCGGCCGGACGACGGTTTCGCCGCGCCTGCGGATCCGCAGGCCGAGCTGCTCGGTAACATCAACCGCATCTATGGCGTGCCGGGCCGGACCGAACCGGCCAAGAGCTACCGCGGCACCTACGGCTTCATTACCGACTGAGGCGGAACGGGGATTTTACGATGATCACAACACCACCCCAGTTTCGCAAAGGCGGCATCCGCCTCGGCGCCGCACTCGTCGGCATGGCGCTTGCTCTCGGCGGCTGCCAGCACGACGAAGTGGTCACCGCCTCCATACCCGACGACTACAAGCAGCGCCATCCGATCGCGATCGAGGAGCAGAACCGCTCGATCGTCGTCTTCGTCGGCCACGCCCGCGGCGGATTGACTGCCGCCCAGCGTGCCGACGTCATGGGCGTCGCATCGGCCTGGCTGCACGAAGGCACCGGCGCCATCCGGATCGACGTGCCGTCCGGGACGCCCAACGCGCGTCCGGCCGCGGATACGATGCGTGAGATCCAGGCAATGCTGGCCGCGGCAGGCGTCCCACCACGCGGCGTCAACGTTCGCCCCTACCAGCCGGAGGACAAGCGTTTCCTGCCGCCGATCCGGCTCACTTATTCCAAGATTGCCGCGATTGCGGGTCCCTGCGGCCTGTGGCCTGACGACATCGGCCCTTCGATAAAGAACAGGAGCTGGTTCGAGAACAAGGACTACTACAATTACGGCTGCGCCTATCAGCGCAATATGGCCGCCATGGTCGACAATCCGTCGGATCTCGAGCAGCCGAGGCCTGAAACGCCGTCCTACACGCCGCGACGCACGGCCGCCTTCGAGAAGTATCGCAAGGGTACTACGACGGCGACCACCTATCCCGAGGCCGACAGGGCCAAACTCAGCGACACCGGCAGATGATCAGCTACGCGCGCCAGACCCACGACGAGCAGCCTGAAGCAGCACCCCCGCCGGTCGAGGAGCATATTGCGCCTGCGCCGCGTGTGTCGGTCCAGGCCTTCTGCGAGACCGTGGAGACCGCTGCTGCGGTACAGTCGGCCGGCGAGGACCGCCGTCTCGGCAAGGCCCATCTGAAGATCCAGATGGGAGGCATGGCGGCCGCGATCGAGGCCTACCGCTCGGCGCCCACGCCGAACGTGATCGTGCTCGAGAGCGACGGTCGCAACGACCTCCTGAGCGGGCTCGACCAGCTCGCCACCGTCTGCGACGCCGGCACCCGCGTGGTCGTGATCGGCCGCATCAACGACGTCATGCTCTACCGCGAGCTGGTGCGTCGCGGCGTCAGCGACTACGTGCTCGCGCCGGTCGGTCCGATCGACGTCGTGCGCTCGATCTGCAACCTGTTCTCGGCGCCGGAAGCCAAGGCGGTCGGCCGCATCATCGCCGTGGTCGGCGCCAAGGGCGGCGTCGGCGCGTCCACCATCTCCCACAACGTGGCCTGGGCGATCGCGCGCGACCTCGCGATGGACGCGGTCGTCGCCGATCTCGACCTCGCCTTCGGCACCGCCGGGCTCGACTACAACCAGGACCCGCCGCAGGGCATCGCGGATGCCGTGTTCTCGCCCGACCGCGTCGACACGGCCTTCATCGACCGCCTGCTGTCGAAATGCACCGACCATCTCAGCCTGCTGGCGGCGCCGGCGACGCTCGACCGGGTCTATGATTTCGGCACCGATGCCTTCGATGCCGTGTTCGACACGCTGCGCTCGACCATGCCCTGCATCGTGCTCGACATTCCCCATCAATGGTCGGGCTGGACCAAGCGCGCCTTGATCGGCGCCGACGACATCCTGATCGTGGCGGCGCCCGACCTCGCCAATCTGCGCAACACCAAGAACCTGTTCGATCTCCTGAAGGCCTCGCGCCCCAACGACCGGCCGCCGCTCTACTGCCTGAACCAGGTCGGCGTCCCGAAGCGGCCCGAGATCGCCGCCACGGAGTTCGCCAAGGCGATCGAGAGCCAGCCGGTCGTCTCGATCCCGTTCGAGCCGCAGATCTTCGGTTCGGCGGCCAACAACGGCCAGATGATCGCGGAGATCTCCGCCAACCACAAATCGATCGAGATGTTCCTCCAGATCGCCCAGCGCCTGACCGGCCGCAGCGAGACGAAGAAACAAAAGTCGTCCTTGCTTTCACCCCTGATTGAGAAGTTGCGGGGAAAATAGCCGCCGCATGGAGTCGTTAAGTGTTCGGTAAGCGTAGCGGAACAGACACCGACTTTCGGGCTCCCAAGCCCGGCGCCGTGTCGCCCGAGCCTGTCCAGGCGCCGGCGCCGACGGTGTCGCGCGCGCCGCCCCCGCCGACCGTCGCCTCGCCGCCGCTTGCCCCGGCGAAGCCCGCGCCGACCATGGAAACCCGCCGCTCGGACAATTATTACGAGGTCAAGGCGACCATCTTCGGCGCGCTGATCGAGGCCATCGACCTCGCCCAGCTCGCCAAGCTCGATTCGGAGTCGGCGCGCGAGGAAATCCGCGACATCGTCAACGAGATCATCGCGATCAAGAACATCGTGATGTCGATCGCCGAGCAGGAAGAGCTGCTCGACGACATCTGCAACGACGTGCTCGGCTACGGTCCGCTGGAGCCGCTGCTGTCGCGCGACGACATCGCCGACATCATGGTCAACGGCGCCAACACCGTCTACATCGAGGTCGGCGGCAAGATCCAGCGCACCGGTATCCGCTTCCGCGACAACCAGCAGCTGCTCAACATCTGCCAGCGCATCGTCAGCCAGGTCGGCCGGCGCGTCGATGAATCCTCGCCGATCTGCGACGCACGCCTTGCCGACGGCTCCCGCGTCAACGCCATCGTGCCGCCATTGTCGATCGACGGGCCCGCGCTCACGATCCGCAAATTCAGGAAGGACAAGCTGACGCTGGATCAGCTCGTCAAGTTCGGCGCGATCTCGCCGGAAGGCGCCGAGATCCTCCAGATCATCGGCCGCGTCCGCTGCAACGTGCTGATCTCCGGCGGTACCGGCTCGGGCAAGACCACGCTGCTCAACTGCCTCACCAACTACATCGAGCACGACGAGCGCGTCATCACCTGCGAGGACGCCGCCGAGCTCCAGCTCCAGCAGCCCCACGTGGTGCGGCTGGAAACCCGCCCGCCCAACATCGAGGGCGAGGGCCAGGTCACCATGCGCGAATTGGTGCGCAACTGCCTGCGTATGCGCCCCGAACGCATCATCGTCGGCGAGGTCCGCGGACCCGAAGCGTTCGACCTGCTCCAGGCCATGAACACCGGCCACGACGGCTCGATGGGCACGCTGCACGCCAACAATCCGCGCGAGGCGCTGTCGCGCTGCGAATCCATGATCACCATGGGCGGCTTTTCCCTTCCGTCGCGGACAATTCGCGAGATGATCTGCGCCTCGATCGACGTCATCGTCCAGGCCGCGCGCCTGCGCGACGGTTCGCGCCGCATCACCCACATCACCGAGGTGATGGGCATGGAAGGCGACACCATCATCACCCAGGACATCTTCCTCTACGACATGCTCGGCGAGGACGCCAACGGCAAGATCATCGGCCGGCACCGCTCGACCGGCATCGGCCGTCCGAAGTTCTGGGAACGCGCCCGCTATTACGGCGACGAGAAGCGCCTCGCCGCCGCGCTCGACGCCGCGGAAGTGGCGCCGACGACGTGAGCAGGTCAGCGACGCCATGAACATGCAGGTTCTCGCCCTCGCCTTCCTCGCCACCGCCGCCGTCGGCGGCATCGCCTGGGTTTTCCTCTATCCGCTGCTGTCCGGGGAGCGGAAAGCGGAGAGCCGCCGCGCCTCGGTCGCGCGTGCCGACGCGCCCACGGCCAAACAGACCGAGAAGAGCCAGCGATCGCGCCGTGAGCAGGTCGAGACTTCGCTGAAGGATCTCGAGGCGCGGCGTCAGCAGGAGAAGAGTGTTCCGCTCAGCGTCCGCCTGTCGCAGGCAGGGCTCGACTGGGAGCCGCAGAAATTCTGGATCGTCTCCGCCGTCGTGGCGGGCGTGCTGTTCACGGCTGCCATGTTCGTCGGCGGCGGCCTGCTCGGCGCGGCCGGCCTCGCCTTTGCCGGCGGCTTCGGCTTGCCGCGCTGGGCACTCGGCTTCCTGAAGAAGCGCCGTGAATCCAAATTCCTGGCGGCGCTGCCCGATGCGGTCGACGTGATCGTGCGCGGCATCAAGGCAGGCCTGCCGCTGTTCGAATCGATCAAGGTCGTCGCCGCCGATTCGCCCGAGCCGCTGCGCAGCGAGTTCCTGGCCATCATCGAGACGCAGGCGATCGGCATGCCGCTCGGCGAGGCCTGCTCGCGCCTCTACGAGCGCATGCCGCTGCCGGAAGCCAATTTCTTCGGCATCGTCATCTCGATCCAGCAGAAGTCGGGCGGCAACCTCTCCGAGGCGCTCGGCAACCTCTCCAAGGTGCTGCGCGACCGCAAGAAGATGAGGGAAAAGATCCAGGCGATGTCGATGGAGGCCAAGGCCTCGGCCGGCATCATCGGCTCGCTGCCGCCGATCGTGATGTTCCTCGTCTATCTGACGACGCCGCACTACATTTCGCTGCTTTGGACCCATCCCACCGGCCAGCTCATGCTGGTCGGCTCCGTCGTCTGGATGTCGATCGGCGTCCTGGTGATGAAGAAGATGATCAATTTCGACTTCTGACGGTGCCATATGGTCGAGTTTCTCGTTTCGAAACTGCATGACGTCCGCTTCATGACCATGCTGCTGGCGGCTATCGCCGCCAGCGCCACCGTCTATACGCTGGTGATGCCGCTGTTCGCCGGCGAGGGCCTCTCCAAGCGCATGAAGGCGGTGGCGAGCGAGCGCGAGCGCATCCGGCAGCGCGAGCGCGAGCGCCTCAACAAGAACGAAAAGGTCTCGCTGCGTCAGACGCCGAAGCAGATCGTCTCCAAGGTCGTCGAGGACTTCAACCTCACCAAATGGCTCGCGCAGGAAGCCGCGCGGGACAAGCTCATCATGGCGGGTTATCGCTGCCAGGCGCCCTATGTCACCTTCCTGTTCGCCCGCATGGTGTCCCCGATCGTGCTGTTCGTGGGCTCGGTCATCTATGTGTTCGTGATCGCTCACATGGAGCAGTCGATGCCGATCAAGCTGGGCATCTGCATCGGCGCCGCCTATCTCGGCCTCCAGGCGCCGATGCTGTTCCTCAGGAACGCGATCTCCAAGCGCCAGCTCTCGATCAAGCGTGCCTTTCCCGACGCGCTCGACCTGCTCCTGATCTGCATCGAATCCGGCATGTCGGTCGAAATGGCGTTTCGCAAGGTCGCCACCGAGATCGTGGGCCAGTCGATTGCGTTGTCGGAGGAGTTCACCCTGACCACGGCCGAACTGTCCTATTTGCAGGATCGCAAGGTCGCCTATGAGAACTTGTCGCGGCGCACCGGGCTCGAGGGCGTCAAGTCGGTATGTCTGGCGCTTCAGCAGGCGGAGCGTTACGGCACCCCGCTCGGGCATTCCCTGCGCGTCATGGCGCAGGAAAACCGCGACATGCGCATGAACGAGGCCGAGAAGAAAGCCGCGGCCTTGCCGCCGAAGCTGACAGTGCCGATGATCCTGTTCTTCCTGCCGGTGCTGTTCGTGGTCATTCTCGGACCGACCGGCATCAAGATCACCGAGATGCAGTGACGCGCCGCGACCCGCGGGCGACTTCAAGACGCGTGGATCAAGTGTGATCAGTCGGCCTGGCTGAGCGAGGCGACGGGAGTCCGCTTCGAGGCGCCGCGCGGGGCGTCATTGCGGCTCAGCATGTCCTTCAGGTAGGCCACATTCGCCGCGGCCTGGTCCGGCGGCAGGTCTGCCTTCACGATGGTCTCGGCTTCGGCGAAGCGGCCCTGGAGGCCGACGACCAGGCCGAGATTCTGCCGCACCCGGGCGCTCGCACGTGGCGAAGCGTAGGCTTGCCGCAGCGCGTCCTCGGCCTTGGGCAGGTCCCTCGACAACATGTAGGACAGGCCGAGATTGGAGAGCACGCCGGGATCGCCCGGCGCGATCTTCAGCGCGCTCGCATAGTAGGAACGCGCCTCCTCGTGACGTCCCATCTGGTCGAGCGCGGTGCCCTGCACCGAGAGCAGGCGCCAGTCCGGGTTATCGGGCGAATGCGCTTTCGACAGCACGTCGAAGGCCTGCTGGAAATTGCCGTTGTCGGCGAGCGCACGGCCGTATTGGGCGAGCAGCGCCTTGTTGCCGGGATTGGCGATGGTCGCCTGCTCGAGCACGGCGGCGGCCTGGGCGCGTTGGCCATTGGCGCGCAAGGCCTGGCCATAAGCGAGCGCCGCGTCGGCGTCCTTCGGATTGGCGCGGTAGCGCCCGCCATAGACTTCGACGGCGCGCGCGGGGTCGGTGGGAGCGGCCTCCGCGGACGACCCGATCGAACCCGTCGACTCCGTGAGTTTCGACATGGCGGTGCAGCCGCCAAGGCCAGCGGTCACCGCCGCGACCAGCGCGGTGGACACAAGAAGCCGGGCAAGGCTGAACGATTGACGCATGACGCTGTGACTCTGGTGCCGATTGATCGAGCCGAACGCGCCAGCAATAGACTGTTAACCCTAACGGCCAGTTAACGTCAGCCTACCTGCCCCTCACGGAGGCGTCTGCGGCGGCACCTCGCCGCCGAGGCCGAGATCGGGGCCGAGCACCTTCACCTGCTCGTTCAGGTCACGCAGCAATTGCAGTTTCCGCCGCACTTGCGCCTCCGCATCGATCCCCGCGCGGGGCATCCCCGGCCATTCGCGCTGGAGGTCGTCGCGATTGACCAGACGCTTTGCGCAAAGCTGGTCGAGCCGAACGTCATCGATGCCGAGCACCTCGGTGGCTTGTTCGATCAGTCGGCGCAGCAGCCCCGTCACCGCGGCGAGCGCCTCAAGGTCGTCCTTACGCCCCGACCTTGCGAACTTGCCGTCGAGATCGGCCCAGGCATGGGAGGTGACGAGATAGGTGTGGAGCGCCTGCGACCAGCCCGGCTCGCCGTCGGCATAGAAGGCGCGGCGCGTCAGGAGCCGGCGAGCCAATGCCGCGACCTGATCCCGCGTCAGCGTCGCACACGAGCCGATCTCGATCATCGATTGGAACGCCGGGTCACGGGAATAATCCCGCCCTGCCGGCAGCCTGATCACGCCGTCCGGCAGATTCGAATCCAGCAGCCTGAAGACGCCATCGTTGCGCGGCCGCGAATAGCGGGTGATCGCGAACCGGTACTCGGTGCGGCCGGGCCGCGACGTCGGGCCGAAATGGACGATGTTGAAGCCTGCATCGTCACCGCCCTGCCCGGTCGAAGACGGACAGGAGAGCACGTAGATCGTGCGCCAGAACGCTTCGCCGCTCTCGCACCGCGTGGCGCGCGGATCGGGGATCGAATAGCGGGTCAGTCCCTCGACATGGCGGTGTCCGTGCAGCACCAGATTGACGTTGAGCGAGGTCGCCGCTTCGAGGAAGGTCGCGGGCGCGGCGAGATACATCAGCGGTTCGTCGGGAGCGCCGAGAAAGCGTTTCCCTTCGCCCGTCGCCTGCGGCAACGGATGATGGTGCAGCGCCAGCACCCGCACCAGATTTTCCGCCGGCTCTGCATAATCGCCGCGTCCGGCCGACCCGAGGCTGCCCGCGAGCTCGACGCTGAGCCGGGCGGAATCCGTGACCGTGGCGCTGTAGGCCCGCTGATCGATCCCGCGCGCGAGCGTCGCGAGGCTGGCGCGGTTGGAATCCAGCAGCACCAGATCGAGGCCGGCCTGGCGGTAGTAGATGCTCTTCGAGGTCCGCGGCAGATGCAGGTAATCATAGGCGTCGTGACGGCCCGCACGTTGGCTCGGGCGCTTGACGTCGTGGTTGCCGGCGACCGCCTGGATGTCGGTGAACAATCCGCTCTGCCGGAAGGATGCGATGACGGCGAGCGCTTCGTCGAGCGCGCGCGGCGTCGGATCGTCCACCAGATCGCCCGTGATCAGCAGGATGCGGTCGGGAACGTGCGCGAAGTCCGCCATCCTCTCACGGAAAGCGGCGACGAGGACCTCGATCGCCGCGAGCAGCCGGCCCGACCCATCCAGATGCAGGTCGGAAATCTGCACGATGACGAACGATCTATCCATTTTGCGCCGTTCATTGCGAATGCTGCGCCGCCCAAACGATCAGAGAAATGCCTTCGCGCTCGATACGTGCGCAATCGCACGGCACAATCTAAAATATTGGCCGATAATGCCACAACCCCAGCGCTAGTAAAGGGCTGCGGCCACGCACCCGTGAACGGCAGTTCTCAGGATCGATACGAGGTCCGCCCGACGATGGTTTCGTCCAACCGATCAATATTCGATGGCGAGCCGCTTGCGAACTTCGTCAACGCGCTTGTCCAGCGCATCGAACCGCGCATGGATCGAACGGTCGTGGAGATAGAAGACATAGCCGCCGGCGAGGAACGCGAAGATCCAATGGTGATGCTCGACATAGCCAAAAATCGCCTCGACGACCTGGCCGATGAATGTGACCACGCTCCACACGAATTCCATTGCAATTCCTCCCGGCAGGCTTGGTCTTCGGCCGCCGGCGATTTCTGCACGCTTTTCCCACAAGATCCGGCGGCCGTTGCCGGAACCTAGCATGGCCCCCATGCTGCGAGTAGCGGCTCGCTGAACGGTGACGGCAAAGCAGATTGCAGCCGCGGCAAAACTCTGCGAAGTCTCGTCCGTTCGTACGACCTGCTTGATCTGACGATCCGGACCCGCCAATGCCTTCTGTCTTCGAGACGTCGCCCACCGCCATCCCGATCACCTTCGTCACCAAGTCGAGCTGGGATGAGGTCGCCGAGACGCTGCCGCCGGCGCAACGCCAGTTCGCCACAGCCAGCGCCTTCGCCGGCAAGCCCGGCGGCTATCTCGCGCTGCCAGCGCCCGACGGCGCAATTGCACAGGTGCTGTTCGGCCTCGATGACCGGGGCGCAAGATCGCGCGACCCGTTCCGGCCGGGTGCCCTGCCCGGCCTGCTGCCGCCCGGCACTTATCGCTTTGCCAATGCACCGCACGATGCGCGGCTGGCGGCGCTCGCTTTCGCACTGGGATGCTATCGCTTCGCGCGCTACCGCAAGGCTGATCGTCCCGATGTCCGGCTGGTGCCGCCCGATGGCGTCGACGCGACCGAGATCGAGCGGATCGCCGATGCCGCGATGCTGGCGCGTGACCTCATCAACACGCCGTCCAACGACATGGGCCCGGAGGAGCTGGCCGCAGCCGCGCAAGACCTCGCCGCCGAATTCGGCGCAAGCTTCGCCTGCACCATCGGCGAGGATTTGAAGACGGATTTTCCGCTGATCCACGCCGTCGGCATGGCGTCCGACCGCGCGCCGCGGCTGATCGACATCATCTGGGGCGACCGCAGCCATCCCAAGGTGACGCTGGTCGGCAAGGGCGTCTGCTTCGACACCGGCGGGCTCGACCTGAAGCCGTCGAGCGGCATGCTGATCATGAAGAAGGACATGGGCGGCGCCGCCAACGTGCTGGCGCTGGCGCGCATGGTGATGGACGCGAAGCTGAAGGTCCGGCTGCGCGTGCTGATTCCGGCCGTGGAAAACGCGGTCGCCGGCAATGCCTTCCGCCCGCTCGACATCTTCACCTCGCGCAAGGGCATCACCGTCGAAATCGGCAACACCGATGCGGAAGGCAGGCTGGTGCTCGCCGACGCGCTGGCGCTGGCCGACGAGGAGAAGCCGGACTTGCTGATTGATCTGGGCACGCTGACCGGCGCCGCGCGCGTCGCGCTGGGGCCGGATTTACCGCCCTTTTACACCAATGATGAGACGCTGGCCGCCGACGTCGCGCGCTGCGCAATGAAGGAGAATGATCCGTTGTGGCGCATGCCACTGTGGGCGCCTTACGATGCGTGGCTGGATTCCAAGACGGCCACCATCACCAATGCGCCGTCCGGCGGCTTTGCCGGCTCGATCACCTGCGCGTTGTTCCTGCAACGCTTCGTCGAAGAGGCCAGGAGCTGGCTGCATGTCGACATCTTTGGCTGGACGCCGTCGGCGAAACCGGCACGGCCCGAAGGCGGCGAATGCCAGGCTGCCCGCGCCATCTACGCATTGCTGAGCGAGCGCTATGCATGACCCAAGACACGATCCAAGGCTGACGCCGGCGCGGGGCGATCTCGCCGCGAAATATCTCGAAGGCAAGGTCGAGGCGGAGCGCTTCGTCACCGGCGAGGAATTCGAGGTGATCGAGGCGAGCGCGCCCGTGCGCGAGCAGCCGTCGCCGAACGCGATGCTGATGACCGAGGCGCTGCGCGGCGAACGCGTCACCATCTACGACCGCAACGGCGAAGGCTGGGCCTGGGGTCAGCTCAACGGCGATGGCTATGTCGGCTGGCTGCCCGATGCGGCGCTGGCAAAACCATTGGCCGAACCGACGCACAAGGTCACTGCGCTCAGCACCCTTGCCTTTCCCGGCCCCTCGATCAAGCTGCCCCCGGTGGACACGCTGGTCCTGGGCGCGAAGATTGCCGTTGCCCGTGAGGACGCAGGCTTTGCCGTGACGCGCAATGGGCAATACCTGCCGAAGATGCATCTTGCGCCACTCGACCATCGCGAACCGGACTTCGTTGCCGTGGCGGAGCGCTTCGTCGGCACGCCCTATCTCTGGGGCGGCAAGAGCAGCCTCGGCATCGATTGCTCGGGCCTGGTCCAGGTCTCGCTGACATCAGCAGGCATCGGCTGCCCGCGCGACAGCGACATGCAGCAGGCAGGCATCGGCCGCACGCTGGAGGCGCATGAGACGAAGACGCTTCAACGCGGCGATCTGATCTTCTGGAACGGCCATGTCGCCATCGTTCGCGACGGCAGCACTATGGTTCATGCCAACGCGCATCACATGGCGACCGTGATCGAGCCGATCGAGCCGGCGATCGCGCGGATCAGGCAGGCTGGCAGCGAGGTCGCCGCGATCAAGCGGCTGTAGAGCGTGGATCGAGCGGATCGGAAACGCGACCTTGCTCTTGGAACAGGCTTCGGGACGCAGTTGCTGACATAACGGAACCTCTCATTCTCTAAGCACAATTACGCCCTGCCCTCGAAAGGCCAGCGCGCTCCCGGCAAATCGGCACCTCGCGGCGCAGCTACGGAACAAACGTTACATCTGAGGAGATATGCGGAACGAAACGCGACGTTAGTCTTTCTCTGGCTTTGGGAGGTGCCCCATGAGTTCTCAGGCCAGAGAAGGCGCGTGTGCGTTCGCTTGGCGACACTACTTGCTGCTCCATAGCGGCGTCAGCGAGAACGACAGCAGGCGTTCCGCCCTCTACAGCTACATCTCCAATCTTCGCGATACCGGCGAGGATGATTTCAATCTCTTGCAAACAGCCGCAGTCGCCTACTTGAAAAAGCTCGACGAATTGCATGACGACCAATGTGCTAGGCTCGCGGCAGATCAGGCTTTGGCCGAATGTTTGGAAGCAAGCAATTCACAATCCGGCAGATAGCTTTAGGCAATAATACCAGAGCGAAGGAGCGAACAGCATGGCAGACAGTACCAATGCAGACCGTTTCGCACGCGACCAGCAACGGCGCATCGCCGCAGCGACAGCAATCGGCATGAACGCCCTGAAGCCGATGATGCACTTTCAGGTCTCGATGCTGAGGATGTGGGCCGATAGTATCGAGAGGATCGAGGCCAGTTACGAAAAGCGGTTGGAAGAAACTGCGACCAAGATCGAGGAACCGTCAGACAAGGAACGCGCCGCGTAAAATCAACGCGACTTGTCAGGTGCAGCCTTTTGCGAAACGCTCCGGGCGTCGCGTCGTCGCACGCCCGGATGACGGCTAGGTCGCCACCGAGCCGTTCCCGGCCGTCTCCAGCCGGAACGCCGCGGCGAACAGCGCGCGGGTGTAATCGGTCTTCGGGTTCTTGAAGAGCTCGGCGGCCTGGCCTTCCTCGACCACCTTGCCGCCGCGCATCACGATGAGGTGGCTGGCGAGCGAGGCGACGACGCGCAGGTCGTGCGAGATGAACATGTAGGTGAGATCGCGCTTGCGCTGGAGTTCTCGCAGGAGATCGACCATCTGCGCCTGGAACAGCATGTCGAGCGCGCTGGTCGGCTCGTCCAGCACGACGAAATCCGGCTCCAGCACCACCGCGCGTGCGATGCTGATGCGCTGGCGCTGGCCGCCGGAGAATTCGTGCGGATAGCGGTAGCGCGTATCCGGCTTCAGCCCGACGTCCTCGAGCGCCTTGACGACGCGCGCCTCGCGCTCCTCGCGCGACAGGTTTGGCTGATGCACGGACAGGCCTTCGGCAACGATGTCCGCGACCGACATGCGCGGGCTGAGCGAACCGAACGGATCCTGGAACACGATCTGCATGTCGCGTCGATAGGGCCGCATCTCCTTGAAGCGGAGGCCCTGGATGTCATTGCCCAGGAACACGATGCGTCCGTTCGAGGAAATCAGCCGCAACAGCGCCAGCCCCAGCGTGGTCTTGCCCGAGCCGGATTCGCCGACGACGCCGAGCGTCTCGCCCTTGCGCACGGCGACATTGACGCCGTCGACCGCCTTGATGTGACCCACGGTCTTGCGCATCAGGCCGCGCTTGATCGGGAACCACACTTTCAAATCATTGGCCGACATCACCACCGGCGCACCGGGCTGCGGCGGCGCCGGATCGGGCTTCGGCTCCGCCGCGAGCAGATCGCGCGTATAGGGATGTTTCGGGGTCCTGAAGACCTGCTCGACCGGCCCCTGCTCGACGATCTCGCCGTTCTTCATGACACAGACATGATCGGCGATGCGGCGTACGATGCCGAGATCGTGGGTGATGAAGAGCAGGCTCATGCCGAGCCGCGCGCGGATCTCGGCGAGCAGCGCCAGGATCTGCGCCTGCACGGTGACGTCGAGCGCCGTGGTCGGCTCGTCCGCAATCAACAGATCCGGCTCGTTGGCGAGCGCCATCGCGATCATCACGCGCTGGCGCTGGCCGCCGGAGAGCTGGTGCGGATAACTCTTCAGCCGCGTTTCGGGCTCGGGGATGCCGACCTGGGTCAGCAGCTCCAGCGTCCGCTTGCGCGCCTCGGCATTGCTGGTCGGATTGTGCAGCTGGATGATCTCGCCGATCTGCGCCTCGATCGTGTGCAGCGGATTGAGCGAGGTCATCGGCTCCTGGAAGATGATGGAGATGTCGCTGCCGCGGATCTCCCGCATCTGCTGCTCGGACTGATCGATCAGTTCCTGCCCCTTGAAGCGGATGCTGCCCGAAGGATGCGAAGCGTTCGGATAAGGCAATAGCTTCAGGATCGAGAGCGCGCTGACCGACTTGCCGGAGCCGGACTCGCCGACCAGCGCCACGCATTCGCCGCGCTTGATCTGGAACGAGACCTTGTCGACCGCGACCGTGGTGGCGCCGCCCTGGTGGAAGGCCACCGAGAGGTCGCGCACGCTGAGCAGGGGCTGGTTGATCGCGTCCATCGGACTACCTGAACGTCTTGCGCGGATCGAAGGCGTCGCGCACGGCTTCGCCGATGAAGATCAAGAGCGACAGCATGATCGCGACCGAGAAGAAGCCGGAGAAGCCGAGCCAAGGTGCCTGCACGTTGGATTTGGCCTGCGACAGCAATTCGCCGAGCGAGGGCGATCCCGGTGGCAAGCCGAAGCCCAGAAAATCCAGCGCCGTCAGTGTCATCACGGAACTCGACACGATGAAGGGCAGGAACGTCATGGTCGCGACCATCGCGTTCGGCAGCAAATGGCGGAACATGATGACCGGGTTGGAGACGCCGAGCGCCCGCGCCGCCTGGATGTATTCGAAGTTGCGGCCGCGCAGGAACTCGGCCCGCACGAGGCCGACCAGCGAGACCCAGGAGAACAGCAACAGGATGCCGAGCAGCACGAAGAAGCCGGGCACGAGGACCGAGGACAGGATCAGGAGCAGGTAAAGCGAGGGAATGGCGGTCCAGATCTCGATGAAGCGCTGGAAGATGAGGTCGACCCGGCCGCCGAAGTAGCCCTGCACCGCGCCCGCTGCGATGCCGATGACGGATGAGACGATGGTGAGGCAAAGGCCGAACAGCACCGAGATGCGGAAGCCGTAGATCAGCCGCGCCACCACGTCGCGGCCCTGATCGTCGGTGCCGAGCCAGTTGTATTCGAGATCGCGGCAGCTCTTCAGCCCCTTCTTCTCCACCACCGGCTGGCACTGCTTCTCCGTCAGCATCCAGGTTGGCGGCGACGGCGCCGGCGTCGGCAGGTCGAGATTGTGGGTGTCGTAGGAGTAACGGATCAGCGGCCAGACAATGGTGCCGCCCTTGTCCTTGATGAGCTTCTGCAAGTAGGGGTCGCGGTAATCGGCCGCCGTCTCGAAATCGCCGCCGAAGGTCGTCTCCGAATAGGTGACGAAGGCCGGCCAATAGAGGCGGCCGTCGAATTTGATCAGGAAGGGCCGATCATTGGCGATCAGCTCAGCGAACAGCGAGATCACGAACAGGGCGATGAATATCCAGAACGACCAGTAGCCGCGGCGGTTGGCCTTGAAGTTCTGCCATCGCCGCCTGTTGAGCGGCGAAGGGGCAAACGGCTTGCGCGTGATCGGAACGATCTCGCCCAGCGGAGACTGGGTCGTGGTCTCGATCGGCGTCGGAGCGGTGATCGTCATCAGACCTCCCGCGCCTCGAAATCGATCCGGGGGTCGATCCACATATAGGTCAGGTCGGAGATCAGGTTGATCACGAGGCCGACCAACGAAAAAATGTAGAGCGTGCCGAACACCACGGGATAGTCGCGGTTGAGCACGCTCTCGAAGCTGAGCAGTCCCAGCCCGTCCAGCGAGAAGATGGTCTCGATCAGAAGCGAGCCCGAAAAGAAGGCGTGGATGAAGGTCCCGGGAAATCCGGCGATCACGATCAGCATCGCGTTGCGGAAGACATGGCCGTAAAGCACCCGGCCCTCGCTGCACCCCTTGGCGCGCGCGGTCATCACGTATTGCTTGCGGATTTCGTCCAGGAACGAGTTCTTGGTCAGGAACGTCATGGTGGTGAACGCGCCGAGCCCCATGGCAATCAGCGGCAGCGTAAGATGCCAGAAGTAATCGACGATCTTCCAGTACCAGGGAAATTGCGACCAGCCGTCCGAGGTCAGTCCGCGCAGCGGGAACCAGTTGAAGAAGGAGCCGCCGGCAAACAGGATGATCAGGAGGATCGCGAACAGAAAGCCGGGAATGGCATAGCCCAGCACGAGCACGGTCGACGTCCAGGTGTCAAAACGCGTGCCGTCCTTCACCGCCTTGCGGATGCCGAGCGGAATCGAGATCAGATAGGTGATCAGCGTCAGCCAGAGGCCAAGCGAGATCGAGACCGGCAGCTTCTCCTTGATCAGCTGAAGCACGCTGACGTCGCGGAAATAGCTCTTGCCGAAATCGAAGCGGGCGAAATTCCACACCATCAGTGCGAAACGTTCCGGCGCCGGCTTGTCGAAGCCGAACTGCGCCTCGAGCTTCTTGATGAAATCAGGGTCGAGCCCCTGCGCACCGCGGTATTTCGAGTTGATGGCATCGCCACCGGCGCCGACCTGCCCCGGCGCGCGCTGCGCAAAGTCGCCGCCGCCCGAAATGCGCGAGGTCCCGCCGGTATCGGCTCCCGAGAGCTGCGCAATCACGCGTTCGACCGGGCCGCCCGGCGCGAACTGCACCACGACGAAGGACACGAAGAGGATCCCGAGCAGGGTCGGGATCATCAGAAGGATGCGACGGGC
Source organism: Bradyrhizobium cajani (assembly GCF_009759665.1). Lineage (GTDB taxonomy): Bacteria > Pseudomonadota > Alphaproteobacteria > Rhizobiales > Xanthobacteraceae > Bradyrhizobium > Bradyrhizobium cajani. Next base: position 121,766 of record NZ_WQNE01000012.1, on the reverse strand, counting down.
GATATAGGCGCTCATGGCTATTTCGACTGCTCGAGCTTGGCCGCCTTGGCGGGTTCATGCCACCAGATATCGGGCGCGCCCACGCCATTGGCATAACGCGGCAGCTTCTGTGGATGGCCGAACTGGTCCCAATAAGCCAGCCGGTGCGTCTTGTTATACCATTGCGGCACCCAGTAGCGACCGGCGCGGAACAGCCGATCGAAGGCACGACAGGCGACGGTCAGCTCTTCGCGGCTATCGGCCGCCATGATCTTCTCGATCATGGCATCGATGGCCGGGTTGGCGACGCCGGCGAGATTGTACGAGCCCTTGGTGTTCGCGACCTGCGAGGAGAAGAACGCGCGCATGGCGTCGCCCGGCGTCGCCGACATGCTGAAGCGCTGGATCGTCATGTCGAAGTCGAAATCTTCCTGGCGCGCCTTGTGTTGCACGGCATCGACGAGGCGCACGCTCGCTTCGATGCCGAGCGTCGCCAGATTCTTGATGTAGGGCGCATGGTGCGGCTGGAACGAGGGCTCGTCCAGCAGGAACTCGATCCTGAAGACCTCGCCGTTCGGCAGCACCCGCTTGCCATCCTTAATGGGCACGCCGGCCTCGTTCAGCAGTTGCTGTGCCTTGCGCAACAGGCTGCGGTCCTGCCCGGAGCCGTCGGAAGCCGGCGGCGTGAAAGGCGCCGCGAACACCTCATCGGGGACCTGGCCGCGAAACGGCTCCAGCAGCTTCAGCTCTTCCAGCGACGGAGGCCCGTTGCCCGCCATCAGGTCGGAATTCTGGAATGGCGACACCGTACGGGCATAGGCGCCGTACATGATGGTCTTGTTGGTCCATTCGAAGTCGAAGGCGTTGATCAGGGCCTCGCGCACGCGCGGGTCTTTGAATTTGTCGCGCCGGGTGTTGATGAACCAGCCCTGCGCACCGGACGGCGTATCGTCGGGCACGACCTCCAGCTTGACGCGACCGTCCTTCACGGCCGGAAAGTCGTAGCGCGTCGCCCAGATGCGGGAGGTGAACTCCTCGCGGTAGAGATAGTTCTTGCCGGTAAAACCCTCGAAGGCGACGTCGCGGTCGCGATAGAATTCGTAGCGCACGACATCGAAATTGTAGCTGCCGCGACAAACCGGCAGATCGGCGGCCCACCAGTCCTTCACACGCTCGAATTCGATGTAGCGATTGACCTCGAACCTGCCCACCTTGTAGGGACCGGAACCCAGCGGGATCTCCAGCGACGACTCGTCGAACGGACGAGACGCATAATACGCCTTCGAGAAGATCGGCAGGCCCGCGACATAGAGCGGCACGTCGCGTGCGCGTCCCTTGGCGAAGGTGACAACCAGCGTCGCATCGTCGATCGCTTCCGCGCTCACCATGTCGCGCATCTGCACGATGATCAGCGGATGGCCCTTGGTCTTCAGCGCCGTCAGCGAGAACGCAGCGTCGTGCGCAGTGAGCCTGGTGCCGTCGTGGAATTTCGCCTCGGGCCGCATCGTGAAGCGATAGACCAGCCTGTCCGGCGATATCTCCACGGATTTGGCCGCGAGCCCGTACATCGCGTCCGGCTCGTCATTCGCCCGCACCATCAGCGGCGCGAACGTCATGTCCATGCCTTGCGCGCCGTCGCCCTTGAGAATGAAGGCGTTGAGCGAGTTGAAGGTCTGGTAGGACTGATTGTAGGCGCGCACCGACGGAATGAGGGAGAACGCGCCTCCCTTCGGCGCGCCGACATTGACGTAGTCGAAATGGTGGAAGTCGGCGGGATATTTCAGATCGCCGAACGCGGACATGCCGTGAGCCTCGGTCCCGGCCTCCGATGCACGCGCACCGCGCATCAGCGGCGCACCAAGGGACACGCCGAGGGTGCCGCCGACACCCAAGGCCAGGACATGGCGGCGTGACATCTGCGTCATGCGAGGAATGTCCTTCACGACTTCTTTGCGATCCGAGCCGCCTTGTCCGCGTCGTACCACCAGATGAACGGGAAGCCGGACTGGCCGTATTTGGGCAATTCCGACGGCCGGCCGAAGCGATCCCAGCGCGCCGTGCGCACCTTCGTGTAGGTCCACTGTGGCACGACGTAGTGATTCCACAGCAGCACCCGGTCGAGCGCCTTGGTCGCGGCGACGAGATCGTCGCGATCCGTGGCGTAGATCACCCGCTCGATCAGCTTGTCGACCGCCGGATTCTTGATGCCGGCAATATTGCGCGACCCGGCGATGTCGGCCGTCTTGGACGACCAGAACTCGCGCTGCTCGTTGCCCGGCGACTGCGACTCGCCCCACGAGTTGGTGACGACGTCGAAATCCCAGTCGCGGGTCCTGTTCTCGTATTGGGTCGGATCGACCGTCCGCACGCTAACGGCAATGCCGAGTCGCTCCAGAGAGGGCTTGTAGAACAGCGTGATCCGCTCGAAGCTCGGATCGGAGTTCAGCAGCTCCAGGGTGAACTGGGCACCGGTCTTGACGTCGATTAGCTTGCGGTCGCGCACTTCATAGCCGGCCTCCTTGAACAGGCGCAGCGCCTCGCGCAGATTGTCGCGAACGGCTTCGGGACTGCCGCCGACCGGATTGGTGTAGGCCGTCGTGAAGACCTCGGGCGGGACTTGAGCGCGGACGGTCTCGAGGATTTCCAGCTCTTTACCCTGCGGCAACCCGGTCGCCATGAGCTCGTCGATACCATCGAAATAGCTGCTGATGCGCTTGTACTGACCGTAGAAGATCTGCTTGTTCATCTCCTCGAAGTCGAACGCGTAGTTGAGCGCACGACGCACGCGCGGATCGCTGAACTTGGCACGGCGCAGGTTCGGTACGAAGGCCTGCATGACACCGGAGCTGCGATTGGCGAACTCCTCGAGGATCACGCGCTTTTCGGTCACGGCCGGGAAGTCGTAGGCCGTCGCCCAGTTCTTCGCGCTGTTCTCGGTGCGCCAATCGACCTGATCGGCCTTGAAGGCTTCGATCGCCACCGTGGCGTCGCGGAAATATTCGTAACGTAGCTCGTCGAAATTATTGCGGCCCACATTGGCGGCGAAATCGCGCCCCCAATAGTCCTTGACGCGCTCCAGCGCGATCGATCGTCCGGCAATGAAATCCTTGATCCTGTAGGGACCGGAACCAAGCGGCACTTCGAGCGTGGTGGCAGAGACATCGCGCTTGCGGCCCTGCGCGTCCGTCCCCTCCCACCAATGTTTCGGCAAGACCGTGAGCTGCCCGACGATCTGCGGCAGCTCGCGGTTGCCCGGCGCGTCGAACACGAACTTCACCTCGCGCTCGCCGACCTTCTCGGCCTTCACCACATGGCTGTAGTACGCCGAATACATCGGGTGGTGCTTCTTGAACGAATCGAGCGAGAAGATCACGTCATCGGGGGTAACCGGCTTGCCGTCATGCCATTTGGCCTGCGGCCGCAAACGATAGGTGACGAAGGAGAAATCGTCCGGGTGACTGACGGCCTCGGCCAGCGCGCCGTACTCGGTCGAGACCTCGTCGAGCGAGGGCGTCGTGAGGGATTCATAGATGAACGCGACGGCGCCGGCGACCTGCCCCTTCACACCGGAGACGACGATGTTGAAATTGTCGAATGTGCCGACGGCGATCTGGCGCGCGACGCCGCCTTTGGGCGCTTCCGGATTGACGTAGTCGAAGCGCTTGAAGTCGGCGGGATACTTGACCTTTCCGAACAACGACAGCGCGTGACGCCAGGGAAGCCCATTTGAAGGCAGTTCGCTCGCCGACTGCGCCGCGGCCGCGCCGACGACAGGAATGCCTGCGGAACCGAGGGCGGGGAGCACTGCGGCGGCAGTGCCGGTGAGCAAGAGTTCGCGTCGGGTAATGGCCAAATCAACATCCCTGTCTTGAAGGAGGTTACCCCTTTAAGTGCTCAATATAGGCGAGGTTTCGACGGAAATTGTTGCTTTTTCCTCATCTTGGATAGCCCGCCCCCGCCGTTCGCTGCGGCGAAACGCCCCGATAAACTCGTCGCGAGGCCCGGATACGGAAACGGCCAGGCTTTTCAGCCTGGCCGCAGGAAAGATGAGTAGGTCGAATGCCTTACTTCGACGCCGTCGGCAGCGGCTGAGGATGATCCGACAGCGAGTTCAGATAGGCAATGACGTCGGCGCGCTCGGAATCCTTCGGAATACCGGCGAAGCCCATCGCCGTGCCCGGAATGAAACCCTTCGGATTGGCGATGAACTTGTTGAGATCGTCGAACGTCCAGGTGCCACCCTTGGCCTTCATGGCAGCCGAGAAGTTGAAGCCGCCACGGCCCTGGCCCCTGGCCTCCCCGACGACGCCAAACAGGTTCGGACCGACGCGATTCGGGCCGCCCTTCTCGAAGGTGTGGCAAGCGCCGCACTTCTTGGCGGCGGCAGCACCCTTCTCGACGGAGGCGGTCTGGAGCAGTTTTTCGATCGGCTCGGCCGAAGCAGCGGCAGCGCCGCCTTCCTTGCCGTGACCGGCATCTTCCTTCACGGCGATCTCGAAGCCCGGCTTTTCCGGCATCCTGGGCGAGAACAGCGCGTTCGCGGTGAAGCTCGTCACCAGCAGGATGAGACAGGTGCCGAGCACCGCACCGAGAATCTTGTTGAGTTCGAAAGAGTCCATTTCCGGCCAGGCCCCACCGCAAGAAGGAAATAGCGGCCGGGCGGCCGCCAGGACGAGCCTCGGGAGAATCAAAGCGTTCCTTATTGTTTCCCCGAGTTTTGCCATTGAGATATCGGTTTGCCCGGGGTCTGGCAACCCGTATAAGCGAGCCGGCTTTGAGCCCGTCCCCACCCATTTCTCGGCGCGGAAAACGCCCTGTTTCCAGGTCCTTGAACCGATGATCGATCCCCGCATCCTGGTGCTGATCCCGGCCCGCATGGCCGCCACCCGCCTGCCCGGCAAGCCGCTCGCCGATATCGCGGGCCTGCCGATGATCGTGCATGTGCTGCGCCGCGCCGAGGCCGCCGGCATCGGCCGGGTCGCGGTCGCAACCGACACGGACGAGATCGCCTCGGTCGTGGCAGCCCATGGCGGCGAGGCCGTGATGACCCGCCCCGACCACCCGTCCGGCTCGGACCGCATCCACGAGGCCATGCAGAAGCTCGACCCCGACGGCAAGGCCGAGATCGTGGTCAATCTCCAGGGCGATTTCCCGACGATCACGATCGAAAATATCCGCGAGGTGCTGCCCCCGCTGCGAGACCCGGCCGTGGATATCGCGACACTGGCCTCGCAGATCCACACCGAGGAAGAGGACCTCGCGCCGAGCGTCGTGAAGGCGATCGGAACCTCGCTTGGCGGCAGGCGGATGCGCGCACTTTATTTCACCCGCGCGACCGCCCCGACCGGCGACGGACCGCGTTACCACCATATTGGCCTTTATGCCTATCGCCGCGCCGCGCTGGAGCGCTACGTCTCGCTGCCGCCCTCACCACTGGAATTGCAGGAGAAGCTCGAGCAGCTTCGGGCGCTCGAGGCCGGCATGCGGATCGATTTCACCATTGTCGACACCGTGCCTCGCGGGGTTGACACGCCGGCGGACCTCGAGACCGCGCGCAGCATCCTTTCCAAATCCTGAGCCGCTGTTACAAGGCCGAGCATGAGCAAGCTGAAGATCGCATTCCAGGGCGAGCCTGGGGCCAATTCCCACATCGCCATCGTCGAGGCCTATCCCGACGCCGAGCCGATGCCCTGCGCCACTTTCGAGGACGCGCTGTCGGCGATCTCGTCGGGGGAGGCCGATCTCGGCATGATCCCGATCGAGAATTCGGTCGCCGGCCGCGTCGCCGACATCCATCATCTGCTGCCGGCCTCCGGCCTCTTCATCGTCGGCGAATGGTTCTTGCCGGTCCGGCATCAGCTGATGGCGGTGAAAGGGACCAGGCTCGACGACATCAAGAGCGTCGAGAGCCACGTGCACGCGCTCGGCCAGTGCCGGCGCATCATCCGCAAGCTTGGCATCAAGCCGATCGTGCACGCCGACACCGCCGGCAGCGCCCGCGACATCTCCGAGCGCAACGACAAGACCGTCGCCGCGATCGCCTCGCGCCTGGCGGCAAAGATCTACGGCCTCGACATCCTGGTCGAGGACATCGAGGACGAGGCGCACAACACCACGCGCTTCGTGGTGCTGGCGCGCGAGCCGAAATGGGCGGCACAAGGCGCCGGCTCGCTGGTCACCACGTTCGTCTTCCGCGTGCGCAATCTGCCCGCCGCGCTCTACAAGGCGCTGGGCGGCTTTGCCACCAACGGCGTCAACATGACCAAGCTCGAGAGCTACATGGTCGACGGCAATTTCTTCGCCACGCAGTTCTATGCCGACGTCGATGGGCATCCCGAAGACAAGGGCCTCGCCTTCGCGATCGAGGAGCTGAAATTCTTCTCGCGCGAATTCCGCATCGTCGGCGTGTATCCGGGCCACCCGTTCCGGGCGACGTTCAGCGAGACGCAGCAGGATTGATGCCGTTGTTCCGGGGCACGCGCAGCGTGAACCCGGAACCTCGAGATTCCGGTTTCGACGCTTCGCATCGCCCCGGAATGACGGTCAATGACTAGCGGCCTGCTTCTCCAGCCCGAACGCCTCCGCCAGCAGCGAATACGATTTCTTCCGCGCCTCGTGGTCGTACACGGCGGTGATCACCATCAACTCGTCCGGCTTGCTCGCATCCATCAGCGACTGAAGCTTTTTCTGCACCGTCGCGGGGCTGCCGACGAACAGGCGCGAGCGGTTGCGCAGAATCGAGGTGCGCTCGGAGTCGGTATAAGGATAGGCCAGCGCCTCCTCGACGCTCGGCAGCGGCAGGTATTGACCGCGGTCGCGGCGCAGGCGGTTGAGGTCGAACGAGGCGGCCAACATTTCGGCTTCCTCATCCGTGTCGGCCGTGATGACGGCGACCGCGAGAATGGCGTGCGGCGAGGCGCGCCAGGCCGAGGGCTGAAAACGGTTACGGTAATGCACCATCGCATCGATTGCGTCGTGGGATGCGAAGTGATGGGCGAAGGCGAAGCCCATGCCGACCTGCGCGGCGAGCTCCGAGGAATAGTCGCTGGAGCCGAGCAGCCAGATCGGCGGCAGATTGGTGTCGTCGGGCATCGCGACGACGTTGTTGTAGGGATGGCCCGAGGGGAATTCGCGGGTTTCCCACAGGATCAATTCGTGCAGCCGCTCCAGGAAATCGTCGCCCTCGCGGCGGTCGAGCCGACTGCGCAGCGCATAGGCCGTAGCGCCGTCGGTGCCTGGCGCGCGACCCAGGCCAAGGTCGATGCGACCGGGAAACAGCGCCTCCAGCATCTTGAAGCGCTCGGCCACGACCAGCGGGGCGTGGTTGGGCAGCATCACGCCGCCGGAGCCGACGCGGAGGTGCTTGGTCACCGCCGCGATCTGCCCGATCATCACGTCGGGCGCAGGACTGGCGACCGAGGCGAGGTTGTGGTGCTCGGCGAGCCAGTAGCGAACATAGCCGAGCGCATCGACATGCCGCGCCAGATCGATGCTGTTGCGCAGCGCCGCGGCGGGTTTCGTGCCTGTGGTGACGACGGAGAGGTCGAGGACTGAGAGCGGGATCATGGCGCGTTAACGTAGTGGAGGGCCGCGCCGGGGCAATGGGCGGACCGCGCAGGTCTGGCGTGTGCGGTCCGCCGGCGATCGGCCAGACCGGCGGTGGGACGAGATCCGGATACGTAACACTGGATTCACACTGCCCATCAACAGTGGCGGGCTGCACGCCAGACACGCCGCCTCACTTGTAGATGATATATCTAATATATTTTGATTTTCGACGATTCCCACGCTTCTTTCATTTCGCCAGATAATGCGCGTATTCCGGGCGCAAGTGGGCCACTTCCCATCCGCGATGGGCTGTCGAATGGGGCCGTTCTGGCCTATCTTAGCTGCTCCCAAGCCAGGCCTGATCGCCGGCTGCCAAGACCCTGGCAAGACCTGAAGTGAGTGGTGCGATGACCGACCTTTCGACCTCTGCCCAAGCCAACGGGCAAGACGGGCACCTTGCCGCGAAGCGGCCTGCAATCTCCTTCGAGTTCTTTCCGCCCAAGACCGAGGAGATGGAGCGCAATCTCTGGGACACCATCAACCGGCTGGCCCCGCTCGACCCGAAATTCGTCTCGGTGACCTATGGCGCCGGCGGCTCGACCCGCGAGCGCACCCACTCCACCATCGCCCGCATCCTGAAGGAGACCGCGCTGCTGCCGGCCGCGCATCTAACCTGCGTCGGCGCCTCGCGCGGCGAGATCGACGAGATCGTCGACCGCTATCACGAGGTCGGCGTCCGCCACATCGTCGGCCTGCGCGGCGATCCCGTTGGCGGCATCGGCACGCCCTATTGCAGCCATCCCGACGGCTACCAGAGTTCTGCTGACCTCGTTGCCGGCATCAAGAAGCGGCATAGCGATATCGAGGTGTCCGTATCCGCCTATCCCGAGAAGCACCCCGAAGCGCGCGACTTCGACGCCGACATCGACACGCTGAAGGCCAAGGTCGATGCGGGTGCGACGCGCGCGATCACCCAGGTGTTCTTCGATAACGACCTTTACTTCCGCTATCTCGACCGCGTCCGCGCCCGCGGCATCGACATCCCGATCGTCCCGGGCATCATGCCCATGCACAATTTCAAGCAGGCCCGTAATTTCGTCACCCGCGCCGGCACCACCGTGCCGGACTGGTTCGCCGCGAAGTTCGAGGGCCTCGATGACGACGCCGAGACCCGCAAGCTGGTGGCCGCGACCGTTGCGGCGGGCCAGGTGCAGAAGCTGGCCAAGCACGGCGTCGACACCTTCCATTTCTACACCATGAACCGCGCCGATCTCGTGTTCGCGATCAGCCATTTGCTCGGCATTCGCGCCAAGAGCGCACAGAAGGCGGCTTGAGACAACATGACCGTGTCCACCTCTCCCAAGCGAACTGCCCTGCTCAACGCCGCGCGCGAGCGTATTCTCGTGCTCGACGGCGCCATGGGCACGATGATCCAGAATCTCCAGTTCGACGAGGCCGCCTTCCGCGGCGAGCGCTTCAAGAACTTCCATCGCGACCTGCGCGGCAACAACGACCTGCTGATCCTGACCCAGCCGCAGGCGATCGAGGACATCCACGCCGCCTATTTGCGCGCCGGCGCTGACATCGTCGCCACCAACACCTTCTCGACGACCTCGATCGCGCAGGCCGATTACGATCTCACCGACATCGTCTACGAGATGGCGCGCGAAGGCGCCCGCCTCGCCGGCAATGCGGCACGGCGCGTCGCCGCCGAGGACGGCAAGCCGCGCTTCGTTGCGGGCGCCATCGGCCCCACCAACCGCACCGCCTCGATCTCGCCCGACGTGTCCAATCCCGGCTACCGCGCCGTCACCTTCGACGACCTGCGCAAATCCTATGGCGAGCAGATCAAGGGCATGCTCGACGGCGGCGTCGACCTGCTGCTGGTCGAGACCATCTTCGACACGCTGAACGCCAAGGCGGCGCTCTATGCGATCGCCGAGATCACGGAAGAGCGCGGCATCGACGTGCCCGTGATGGTGTCAGGCACCATCACCGACAAGTCCGGCCGCCTGCTTTCTGGTCAGATGCCGGAAGCGTTCTGGAATTCGGTGCGGCATGCCAAGCCGATCACCATCGGCTTCAACTGCGCGCTCGGTGCCGAAGACCTGCGCGCCCATATCGCCGACATCGGCCGCGTCGCCGATACGCTGGTTTGCGCCTATCCGAATGCGGGCCTGCCCAACGAATTCGGCCAGTATGACGAGACACCCGAGTACATGGCCCGCCTGATCGGCGAGTTCGCGCGCGACGGCCTCGTCAACATCGTCGGCGGCTGCTGCGGCACCACGCCGGACCATATCGCGGCGATCGCCGCTGCCGTCGCCCCGCACAAGCCGCGCATCGTGCCCGAGATCGCGCCGCGCCTGCGTCTCTCCGGCCTCGAGCCGTTCGTGCTGACCGATGCGATTCCCTTCGTCAATGTCGGCGAGCGCACCAACGTCACCGGCTCCGCCCGCTTCCGCAAGTTGATCACCGCCGGCGACTACACCGCCGCGCTGCAGGTCGCGCGCGACCAGGTCGAGAACGGCGCGCAGATCATCGACGTCAATATGGACGAAGGCCTGCTCGATTCCGAGGCGGCGATGGTGACCTTCCTCAACCTCGTCGCCGCCGAGCCCGACATCGCCCGCGTCCCCGTGATGGTCGATTCTTCGAAATTCTCGGTGATCGAGGCCGGCCTGAAATGCGTGCAGGGCAAGCCGGTCGTCAACTCGATCTCGATGAAGGAAGGCGAGGAGAAGTTCATCCACGAGGCCAAGATCGCCCGCCGTCATGGCGCGGCCGTCGTGGTGATGGCGTTCGACGAGGTCGGCCAGGCCGATACGTTCGCGCGCAAGACCGAAATCTGCAAACGCGCCTACGACATCCTGGTGAACCGCGTCGGCTTCCCGCCGGAAGACATCATCTTCGATCCCAACATCTTTGCGATCGCGACCGGCATCGAGGAGCACAACAATTACGGCGTCGACTTCATCGAGGCGACGCGCTGGATCCGCCAGAACCTGCCGGGCGCGCACATTTCGGGCGGCGTCTCCAATTTGTCGTTCTCGTTCCGCGGCAACGAGCCGGTGCGCGAGGCCATGCACTCGGTGTTCCTGTATCACGCCATCAAGGCCGGCATGGACATGGGCATCGTCAATGCCGGGCAGATGATCGTCTATGACGACATCGATCCCGAGCTGCGCCAGACCTGCGAGGACGTCGTCCTCAACCGCGACGCGGGCGCCTCCGAGCGTCTGCTGGCGCTCGCCGAGAAATTCCGCGGCAAGAAGACCGAGAGCAAGGAAGCCGACCTCGCCTGGCGCGAATGGCCGGTGGAGAAGCGGCTGTCGCACTCGCTGGTCCACGGCATCACCGAATTCATCGAGCAGGACACCGAAGAAGCGCGCAAGAATTCATCGCGCCCGCTCGACGTGATCGAGGGCCCGCTGATGGCCGGCATGAACGTGGTCGGCGATCTCTTCGGCGACGGCAAGATGTTCCTGCCGCAGGTGGTGAAGTCAGCGCGCGTGATGAAGCAGGCGGTGGCCTGGCTGATGCCGTTCATGGAGGAGGAGAAGGCGCGCAACCTTGCGAGCGGCATCGGCACCGAAGCCTCCTCGTCCGCCGGCAAGATCGTGCTCGCGACGGTGAAGGGCGATGTCCACGACATCGGCAAGAACATCGTCGGCATCGTGCTCCAGTGCAACAATTTCGAGGTGATCGACCTCGGCGTCATGGTGCCGGCCGCCAGGATCGTCGAGACCGTGAAGGCGGAGAAGGCCGACATCGTCGGCCTGTCCGGCCTGATCACGCCCTCGCTCGACGAGATGGCGTTCTTCGCCGGCGAATTGCAGCGCGAAGGCCTCAAGCTGCCGCTGCTGATCGGCGGCGCGACCACGAGCCGCGTGCACACGGCGGTGAAGATCGACCCGAGCTATCGCGCCGGACCCGTCGTGCACGTCAACGACGCCAGCCGCGCCGTCGGCGTCGCCTCCGCGCTGCTGTCGCCGGAGAAGCGCGAGGCCTATGCCGCCGACGTGCGCGCCGAATATGCCAAGATATCGGACGCGCATCTGCGTGCGCAGGCGGACAAGAAGCGGCTGAAGCTTAGCGATGCCCGCGCCAACCGCGTGCCGGTCGACTTTGCCGCGAACAAGCCGGTGAAGCCGACCTTCCTCGGCACCAAGAGCTTCGACGAATACGATCTCGCCGAGCTCGTGCCCTATATCGACTGGACGCCGTTCTTCCAGACCTGGGAGCTCGCCGGCCGCTTCCCCGCCATCCTCGACGATGCCAAGGTCGGCGAGGTCGCGCGCTCGCTCTATGACGATGCGCGCAAGATGCTCGACACCATCGTCAAGGAAAAATGGTTCCGGGCGCGCGCCACGGTCGGCTTCTGGCCGGCGAACGCGCAAGGCGATGACATCGTGCTCTATGCCGACGAGAGCCGCACCAAGAGCATCGCGACGCTGCACACGCTGCGCCAGCAGCTCGAGAAGCGCGAGGGCCGCTTCAATGCGGCGCTAGCCGATTTCGTCGCACCTGTTGGCACCGGCGTGCCCGACTATGTCGGCGGCTTCGTGGTCACCGCAGGGATCGGCGAGGATGCGGTCGCCGACCAATTCAAGATGGCCAACGACGACTACTCGTCGATCCTGTGCAAGGCGCTGGCCGACCGCCTCGCCGAGGCCTTTGCCGAACGCATGCATGCCCGCGTGCGCCGCGAGTTCTGGGCCTACGCGCCTAGCGAAGCGCTTTCCAACGAGGAGCTGATCCTGGAGAAGTATCAGGGCATCCGCCCCGCGCCCGGCTATCCCGCGCAGCCCGATCACACCGAGAAGGGGACGCTGTTCGAGCTGCTCGATGCCGAGAACACAGCCGGCGTGAAGCTGACCGAGAGTTTTGCGATGTGGCCGGGCTCCTCCGTGTCCGGGCTCTATTTCGCGAACCCTGCGAGCTATTATTTCGGCGTCGGCAAGATCGAGCGCGACCAGGTCGAGGACTATGCCGCGCGCAAGGGCATGAGCGTCGCGGAGGCCGAGCGCTGGCTGGCGCCGGTGCTCAACTACATCCCGGCGCGCGAGGGGACCGACAAGGCCTTCGCGGCAACGGCGGCGAACGACGAGATGCCGAAGGATCTCGCCTCGCATCCGCCCGGCTGCACCTGCGCGGTGCACCTCGTCTGGCAGAAGAAGCGCGCCGGCGCGGGATAGGTTTCTCGGTGTCGTCCCGGCGAAAGCCGGGACCCATATCGCGTGATGTCTCAATAGCAAACGGTCTTCGTACCGACAGAGGAAAGATCACTGTCGGTCTTCGCCAAACTTCTCCCTGTGGTGATGGGTCCCGGCTTTCGCCGGGACGACGGCAGGGAGAAACCGGCGACCCACAAAAAACTGAAAAACAACCCCATGCACAGTAGGGATGGGGTTGAAAGCCTTGATGAATTTCGGTCTTACCGAAACGACTTGCGCCGTCGGGCAAAACACCTGTAACATTCCATCATCGCCAGCCGCGTGAGTTTCGCACTTCGTCATATGCCGCATGCTCCGATCTCGTGTCCTGGACGTGAACCGGCGCACGGCTCGTGCCGACAAACATCCGATCGGCGCACGGGAGGATGGCATTCGTAATCGTCTGGAAATCCTGGCCATCTGCCTCGCGATGATTGGCGGGATCTTTGTCGCGCATCATGCTGCCCCGCTCGCGGCGGCGGAGGCTGCGCAGCAGCCGTCCAAATCAAACGGTGCCAGCGGAATGCAAACCGTCACAAAGCTCCTCGCCGAACCCCGCTCGCCGTCGCGCGATGACCAGCTTTACTCCGCCGCAGTGGCCCTGTTCAAAGCGATCGAGGCAGGCGAGGCGCCGGTCGAGAGTCGCGACACGCTGGCCAAGGCACTGCGCGAGGTTGCGCTCGGCGGGCACGCCAGCGCGTGGATCGACTATGGCCGCTGCCTCTGGAACGGCTGGGGCGTGCCGCGCGATCGCGACGCGGCGATCGCCGCCTACAAACGCGCGGCCGAACTCGGCTCGGATTATGGCGCCTATCTCGCCGCCTATAATCTCTATTGGACGTTCAGGAAATATGACGACGCCTATGCTTACGCCCAGAAGGCGCTTGCTGGCGGCGATCCCGATGGCGCCGTGCGCTATCTCCTGGGACTGATGGCCTACAATGGTCGCGGGCAACCGAAGGACGTCGCGGCAAGTCTTGCATTGCATCTGGAGTCGGCGAAGCGCGGCAACGCCGATGCCTATTTCGAGCTGTTCGTCTATGCGATGCAAGGCATCGGTGACCGCAACAAGGCAGTGTTCTACCTGAAGCAGGCCGGACAACGCGACCAGCCGCGCGCCTGCGCCAACCTCGGCGCGCTCTATGCCACCGGGCAATTGCCAGGCATCGAGAAGGACCTCAGCGAGTCCATCCACTGGTACAAGCGCGCCGCCGATCTCGGCATCGGCCGTGCCGCCGCAGCGCTCGGCGTGATGGCCATGCGCGGCGAAGGGATGGCGAAGGACCCGGATGCCGCGGAGGCGTATTTCGATCGCGCCGAGGATATGGGGTTTGAACTGGACGAGTATCTGCGGGCAAACGGCGTGACGCGGAGGAAGTAGTCGCCCCCGTGATTCCAAGGCGCGCCAAAGCGCGATCTATGGTGCGCAATCGCGCACCTGAGAATCTCGCGCCACAACCTCGGGATTCCGGGTCCGCGTGCTTCGCACGCGTCCCGCAATGACGAGCCGGAAATCACCCCTTCGGCGGCGCCAGCGGCTGCGCGATCTCCTTGAACGGCGCCAGAGCCTCGCAGCGCTCGGCATGCGCTGACAGCGCCCGATAGCGCGACGCGTCGAACAATTGCGGATGCGCTTCGCGGGTGAAGCGGACGACGCAGGCCACCGCGACGTCGGCATGGCCGATGCGGTCACCCAGCCAATACGGCGTCGTCACCTTGGCGTGCTCGGCTTCGAGCACGCCGAGCACGTCCGCAATCTGCGCCTGGCAACGCTCGACCCACAGCGCAAGCTGCTCCTTCCGCAGCACCCGCTCGTAGAGCAGGCTGACCGCCTTGTCGCCGAGGCCCATGGCAAGCGCGCAGATGCGCAAATGCTTTCGCCGCCCGGCGCCACTGCGCGGCAGCATCGCCTTGTCCTCGCCGACGAGGTCGTCGAGATAGTCCAGGATGATCGTGCTCTCGATCAGCGCCTCGCCGTCGTCGAGCACCAGCGTCGGCACGCGACGCAGCGGATTGTAGGGCGCGATCTTGTCGGCATCGCCGAAGGTCGACCACGGCTTGTGCTCGAAGGCGAGCCCGTAAAGCCGAAGCGCAATCGCGACGCGGCGGACGAAGGGGGAATCATATTGGCCGATCAGGAACATGGGCTGCCATCTCTTCTGGTTGGGTAAAATCTATAGACCACCTTGGTATGCGTCGTCACCTGCACTACTTTGGCGTGCACCTTAGCCAAAGGCCCGGAACGAATGACGGCAAGCAAGTCCCCGCCCCTGAAAGTCATCGGAATTTATTCGCTCAGCGCTGACTGGACGGCATATAGCCGCTTCCTGCGTCAGGAAATCGACGACCGCGACGCGAGCAAATTTCCGGACGAGCTGAAAGGATTCCTGCGCCAACACGGTCGCGGTGATGAAATACGACCGCTTACGGCCGAAGATCGGCAAGAATGGGAACGGTATCTTCGCTCGTACATGGATGACGTAGCGATAATCGAGATGCTCGTAACGGATCCCGACGCTGCTTTCAACATCAGCGAGTTCGTTCAGCCGGATCCATTGCGCCCTGAGAACAAATGGGAAGTGGCATGGAACGCAAAGTTCCTGACCGCCGATGGCGAGACAGTGATCGGCGAATATTCGTGCAAGTTGCCCGACATGCTGCAGTATCGTGTGGTCTTTGCGATTCATTCCTGGAAGCCAGAACTGCCGCTTCGCTCCAGCTATGGCGAGCTTGCGCTTCCGGAAATGGAGTCGCTGCCCGAACGGCTATGGCGCCTCACGCCGTATGAAGTGCCCACCTAAATAGGCTGTGGCCTGGATGGAGCCAGCGCAACCGCGGGTTATCGGAGATTGGACGCGCCGATCCCGGACTAAGCTGCGCTTCATCTGAACTACGGGACGCTCCTACCCCTCCCCCTCATCGCTCGCCAGCACACCCTTCACCGCCCTTGCCCATCCTGCGAGCTTCCGATCGCGCGTGGCCTGGCTCATGTTCGGCCTGAAGCGGTGCTCGAGGCGCCAGTTGTCGGCAAATTTGGTCGGCTCGGGATAGACGCCGGCCTGGAGACCCGCGAGATACGCTGCGCCGAGTGCCGTGGTCTCCTGGATCACGGGACGATCGACGGGAGCATCCAGCAAATCGGCGAGGCGCTGCATGGTCCAGTCAGATGCGGTCATGCCGCCGTCGACGCGCAGCACGACGCTGGCCGTTTCCGAGCTCGGCCAATCCGCGCGCATCGCGGCCCAGAGATCGAAGGTCTGGTAACACACGCTCTCCAGCGCGGCGTGGGCGAGTTCGGCGGGGCCGGTGTTGCGGGTGAGGCCGAACAGCGCGCCGCGCACGCGCGGATTCCAGTAGGGCGCGCCCATGCCGACGAAGGCGGGGACGAGATAGACGCTCTGCATGGAATCGGACTGGTCGGCGAGCGGGCCGGTCTCGGCGGCGTGCTTGATGATGCCGAGGCCGTCGCGCAGCCATTGCACCGCGCTTCCTGCGACGAAGATCGAGCCTTCGAGCGCGTAGGTGCGCTTGCCCTCGAGCTGATAGGCGACGGTGGTGAGCAGCTTGTTCTTCGACACGACAGGCGTGGTGCCGGTATTGAGCAGCGGGAACACTGTCCCGGATTGCGCTGCGCTCCATCCGGGCTACGAAGCTGGCGCGCGTGATATGCAAGTTGAAGAGCGACGGCGGCGCTCGCAATCCGTCATTGCGAGCGCAGCGAAGCAATCCAGAATCCCGCCGCGGAGACAGTCTGGATTGCTTCGTCGCAAGGGCTCCTCGCAATGACGATGTCGAGGCGCCGAGAAGCCCTCATGAGCGAAGCGACATGCGGGGAGGGCTGTCCCGGATGTCGCTGCGCTCATCCGGGCTACGGCCATCCCGCGAACTACTCGATGATCGGCACATGCTTCGCCGCATCGCGCGGCGCCGTGCCGTCGAGGCGGGGGTCGTCGGCGATCTCGATCTGGCGGCGGAAGGGGCGGAAGCCGGAGCGCTGGTAGAATGCGACGGCGGAGGGATGGTCGAAGGTGCAGGTGTGCACCCAGACGCGGCGGACCTCGCCTGACCATGCGCGCTCCAGTGCGCGGTTCATCAGGAAGCGGGCGGCGCCTTTGCCGATCAAACCTGCGGTGACGCCGAAATAGACCAGCTCGCACTGGGCGGGCTCGCGGAAATCCAGCTCCAGCAGGCCTTCGTCGCGGCCGTCCACGGAGAGTGCGTAGACTTCGACGCCCGGCGCGTGGATGACCGCGGCGAGCTCCGCATCATTCATGCGCGGGCGCGAAAACCACAGCCACTCCTCGCCGACGCGACGGAAGAGGCCGCGATACCAAGGAAGCGCGGGAGTATCCACCTTGCGCAGGGACCAGCTGCCTGGCGGATCGTCGCGGCGCGCGGGAGGTGCGGTCATCTCGAGATGGGTGACGACGGCGGCGATCTTGCCGGCGGGAACGTCGGAATAGCCGTCGGGGAGGATCATGCCTGCTTGCTCCGATTCATCGCGAGAGACTCCTGAACTGGCGCGACACACTCCATTGTCGTCCCGGACAAGCGAAGCGCAGCGTAGCGCCGATCCGGGACCCATAGCCACAGGATGGAGTTTGGCGAAGGCTCGGAGTTCGATACTGCCACCATCAACGATCGATAGATTCCGCGGTATGGGTCCCTGCGTTCGCAGGGACGACGATGTGCGTGTCAGCCCTCCCCCTCATCGCTCGCCAGCACGCCCTTCACCGCCCTCGCCCATCCCGCGAGCTTTCGATCGCGCGTCGCCTGGCTCATGTTCGGCCTGAAGCGGTGCTCGAGGCGCCAGTTGTCGGCGAATTTGGTCGGCTCGGGATAGACGCCGGCCTGGAGACCCGCGAGATACGCTGCGCCGAGTGCCGTGGTTTCCTGGATCACGGGACGATCGACGGGAGCATCCAGCAAATCGGCGAGACGCTGCATGGTCCAGTCGGATGCGGTCATGCCGCCGTCGACGCGCAGCACGACGCTGGCGGTCTCCGAGCTCGGCCAGTCCGCGCGCATCGCGGCCCAGAGATCGAAGGTCTGATAACACACGCTCTCCAGCGCGGCATGGGCGAGCTCGGCCGGGCCGGTGTTGCGGGTGAGGCCGAACAGTGCGCCGCGCACGCGCGGATTCCAGTAGGGCGCGCCCATGCCGACGAAGGCGGGGACGAGATAGACGCTCTGCATGGAATCGGACTGATCGGCGAGCGGGCCGGTCTCGGCGGCGTGCTTGATGATGCCGAGGCCGTCGCGCAGCCATTGCACCGCGGAGCCTGCAACGAAGATCGAGCCTTCGAGCGCATAGGTGCGTTTTCCCGCGAGCTGATAGGCGACGGTGGTGAGCAGCTTGTTCTTCGACACCACCGGCGTGGTCCCGGTGTTGAGCAGCGCAAAGCAGCCGGTGCCGTAGGTCGACTTCATCATGCCCGGGCGGAAGCAGGCCTGGCCGATGGTCGCAGCCTGCTGGTCGCCGGCGATGCCGGAGATGACGATGGGGCCGCCGAACAGGTCGGGCGTGCTCTCGCCGAAGCGCGCGGAGGAATCCTTCACCTCGGGCAGCATCGAGCGCGGCACGCCGATGATCTCCAGCAGCTCGTCGTCCCACTGTCCCGTGTGGATGTTGAACAGCAGCGTGCGTGAAGCATTGGTGGCGTCGGTGGCGTGCACCTTGCCGCCGGTGAGGCGCCAGAGCAGATAGCAATCGATGGTGCCGAACATCAATTCGCCGCGCGCGGCACGCGCGCGGGCGCCGGGGACGTGGTCGAGGATCCAGGCGACCTTGGTGCCGGAGAAATAGGGGTCGATGATCAGGCCGGTCTTCTCGGAGATCACCGGCTCGCGGCCGTCCGCTTTCAGTTTCGCGCAGATGTCGGCGGTGCGGCGGTCCTGCCAGACGATGGCGCGGTGCACGGCCTGCCCGGTGGCGCGGTCCCACACCACGGTGGTCTCGCGCTGGTTGGTGATGCCGATCGCGGCGATGTCCTTTGCGCTGATGCCGGCGCGCTCGATGGCCTCGCGGCAGACCATCACGGTCGAGGTCCAGATGTCCTCCGGCTCGTGCTCGACCCAGCCCGAGGCCGGGAAATGCTGCGGAAACTCGGCCTGCGCCTTCGCCGCGATGGAAATATCGCCGCGAAACACGATCGCGCGCGAAGAGGTGGTGCCCTGGTCGATGGCAAGGACGAAAGACATGGCGGCTTACCTTGGCGTTTCCCCGGAGGGGATCATTGTGTCGTGCCAAAGGGAGCGGATTGGAGGCGGAAGGTCAAGGCCGCCGCGGGTGTCGCGGCGTTCGACGGTACATATGGCGGCCGATCCGGGAGGCTAGCCTCAGGTTGGATCGTGCCGCGGGGTCGTTCGCCTCTCCCGCGTGCGGGAGAGGTCGGCGCAAAGCGCCGGGTGAGGGCTTTCTCCTCTTGGGGATTGTCCCTTTGCGGAAACACCCTCTCCCCGACCCTCTCCCGCAAGCGGGAGAGGGAGCGCATCTCTGTCGTTGCAACGATCAAGCGTTGTCTCATCATGCTCTAGGAGCGCTCCCGCAAAGATGGTACACGCCGGACCGGCAAACGGGGCGGCATGACTTTCACCTCTTTTCAGTTTGGCGTTTTCGTCGCGGTCGTGTTCGGCGCCTATTACCTGCCGCCTCTGCGCCATTTCCAGGTGCAGCTGCTCGTGGCCGCGAGCGTGTTCTTCTACGGCTTCGGCCAGCCGGAGCTATTGCCGCTACTGCTGGTCGCGGTGCTCGGAACCCAGGTCTGCCTGGTGCTCGCGTTCGAGAACCGAACCGTCTGGATGCCGGCCGGCATCGTCTTCAATCTCGGCCTGCTGGCGTTCTTCAAGTACAAATTCCTGTTCGTTGACGCCGCGGCGGCCCACCTCACCGGCGTCGCACCGGTCGATTTCCTGTTGCGGCTGCCGCTGCCGATCGGCATCTCGTTCTTCGTGTTCCACAACATCAGCCTGCTGGTCGACCTGACGCGCGAGAAGCGCACCGTGCGCCTGCGCGAGGTGTTCCTCTACATCATCTTCTTCCCGCAGCTGGTGTCCGGCCCAATCACGCGCGCGGCCCAGTTCATGCCGCAGATCGTTCCCAAGCGGATCAGTGACGTTGCCTTCGTCGAGGCGGCGAAGTGGATCCTGGTCGGCTATTTCTTCAAGCTGTACGTGGCGAACAATCTCAACGAGATGACGTCCTATATGGACTTCCCGCTCTACGAGACGCTGCGCACGCAGGATCGCTGGCTGCTCGTGTTCCTCTACAGCTACCAGATCTACGCCGACTTCTTCGGCTACTCGGCGATCGCGCTCGGCCTCGGTCTGCTGTTCGGCTATCGCCTGCCCGTGAACTTCAACCTGCCCTACATCTCGACGTCGTTCTCGGAGTTCTGGACCCGCTGGCACATCTCCCTGTCGAGCTGGCTCAGGACCTATCTGTACATTCCCCTCGGCGGCAACCGGCACGGCACGGGGCGAACCTATCTCAACCTAATGATCGTGATGACGCTCGGCGGGCTCTGGCATGGCGCGAGCCTGAGCTACGCGCTGTGGGGCATGGCGCACGGGCTGCTGCTCGTCGTCGAGCGGCCGTTCCTGACACTTCTCGGCGATAGCAGTGCGGTGCGGGTGATCCGGATGGGCATCGTCTTCTTCTGCGTCACGATGCTCTGGATCTTCTTCAAGCTGCCGAACTTCGACCACGCGCTCGGCTATCTGAAGGGAATGTTCATCGCAACGGACGCGCCCAATCCGCCAAAACTGTTCACCAATCTCGCCCTGCTCTACGCCCTGCCGGTGATCATCCAGCATGTCGGCATCGGCGCGCTCGTCGATGGCGGGTTGCGGCGATGGGAGCCGTATCTCTATGGTGCGCTGGCGGCGCTGGCTTATCTCGAAGCCGGGCCCGACAGCGCCTTCATCTACTTCCAGTTCTGACATGCGGCAGGAATCAACGCTTTCGTGGATGATCAAGTGCATCTGTGTCGCGGCTGCGCTGCTGCTTGCCGGCGGCCTGGCCACGGCGCGATTCGGCGCGGCGCTCCGACAGCCGGCCGTCACCACCCGCGACGGCAGCCTCGTCACCCTCAACCGCTATGTGCGGGAGCCCACGCCTGATATCGTGCTGGTCGGCAGCTCGGTGACATGGCGTCTCAAGGAGGAGTATTTCTCGCTTCCCCGCGTCCGCAACCTGGCGCTGGCCGGAGGCTCGCCGGTGACCGGGCTCGAGATCGTCGCGAAGCAAGCGCGCCTGCCAAAGACCGTTCTCGTCGAGACGAATGTGTTGTCGCGCGAACCCGACGGCGCGCTGATCGAGAGATTTTCACATGGCGCGGGTGCGGAGGCGCCGTTGCTGCGCCCGGTGCGAACGGCGGTTGCGGCCTACGAAACATGGAATCACGCGCCGCCGGATCCGGCCCAGGCGCGTGCCGAGCGGGATCGCCTGCTCGGCCAGCCGCCGAGCACTTTCGACAACAGGGTCTATCTCGACCGCACCGTAGAACAGATGAACGAGGGCGACCCGACCGTGCCGGCGCGGGCCAATGCGATCCGTCTCCGGCAGCTCATCGAGGAGCTTCAGCGGCGCGGCGCCCGCGTCTTCCTGACCGAGATTCCGTTTGCGCCGGAGATCGCGGACTCCCGCTTCGTCAGGATGACCGGCGCGATCATCCACGAGGCTTTCCCGGACCGAGCGCTCTGGCTGCCGATTGATCCGCCGCGGAGCGAGCTGCGCTGGGCCGACGGCGTACATCTCGACGAACGGTCCGCCCTGATCGTCGTGCGCTCCATCGAAAGCGCTCTGACCGAGCGCGGCGCAGCGCGCCGGCCTTAGGCGAACGGGCGGCGCCTACACCGCCGCCGTGGTGACGCCGCCGTCGATGACGATGGTCTGGCCGGTCATGAAGCTCGACGCATCCGAGGCGAGGTAGGCGACGGCGCCGGCGATCTCGTCGGGCTCGCCGATGCGGCGGAGCGGCGTGGTTGCGGTGCGGCGCTTGAGCATGGCTTCGTCTTCCCACAGCGCACGGGCGAAATCGGTCTTGACGAGGCCGGGCGCGATGCAGTTGACGCGGACGCCCTTCGGGCCCCATTCGCCGGCAAGCGAGCGGCACAGCGCGAAGTCGGCGGCCTTCGAGATGCCGTAGGCGCCGATCACGGTGGAGCCGCGCAGGCCTCCGATCGAGGAGATGATGACGACCGAGCCGCTGCCGCGCTCGGCCATCCGCGGGATCGCCAGCGCAGAGAGCCAGATGTTGCTCTTGACGTTCGAGCCCATGATCTTGTCGAAGGCCTCGTCCGTGATGTCGAGCAGCGGGCCGTAATACGGGTTCACCGCCGCGTTGCAGACGAGGATGTCGATCTTGCCGTAATGTTTGGTCGCGCCTGCGATCAGCGCCTCGACCTCGGCCTTGCGCGCGATGTTGCAGGGGATGACGATGGCATCGCCGCCGGAAGCGTTGATGCCGTCGGCAACCTCCTTGCAGGCGTCCGCTTTCCGCGAGGACACCACGACCTTGGCGCCGAGCTTTGCCAGCAGCTCGGCGGAGGAGCGGCCGATGCCGCGGCTGGAGCCGGTGACCACGGCGACCTTGCCGGTGAGATCGAACGGGGTGTTTTTCATTGTTGTTGGGCTCCGTCTTCTTCGTCATTCCGGGGCGCGCGCGATAGCGCGTGAACCCGGAATCCAGAGATTGTGGCGCGAGATTCCGGGATCGCGCTTTGCGCGCCCCGGAATGACGCCAAGTCGTCAGATCAGCCCGCCCGCATCGGCGACACGGCGCTGGTGGTACTCGGTGTCGCCGAAGGTGTTCTCGATCATGGTGAGGCGCTTGAAGTAGTGGCCGATCTTCGCCTCCATGGTCATGCCGATGCCGCCATGGAGCTGGATCGACTGCTGGCCGACGAATTTCAGCGACTTGCCGATCTGCACCTTGGCCGCGGCGATGGCGTTGGAACGCTCCTTGGCGTTCTCGAAGTCGTTCGCCATGGTCGCGAACATCGACATCGATCGCGCCTGCTCGGCGGCGACGAACATGTCGGAGGCGCGGTGCTGCAGCGACTGGAACGAGCCGATCGCGACGCCGAACTGTTTTCGCGTCTTGATGTACTCGACCGTGGTCTTGAGCGATTCGTCCATCAACCCGACGGCTTCGGCGCAGAGCGCGACGCGCGCCTCGTCGACGACGCGCTCGATCAGCGCGAGCGAGTCCTCGGGATTGCCGATCGCGGCATCGGCGCCGAGCTCGACGCCGGTGAAGGTGACGTCGGCGGCGTGCAGGCCGTCCTGGGTCGGGTAGCCCTTCCTGCCGACGCCCTTGGCATTGGCCGGCACCAGGAATACGCCGATGCCGCCCTGATCGCGACGCTCGCCCCTGGTGCGCGCGGTGACGACGAGCGTGTCGGCATTCTCGCCGTTGAGCACGACGAACTTCTCGCCGTCGATGATCCAGCCGTCGCCCTTCTTCTTCGCCGTCGTGGTGACGTCGAAGAGATCGTAGCGCGAGTTCTTCTCGAGCTGGGCGAAGGCCAGCGTCTTGCTGCCGTCGATGATGCCCGGCAGATGCGCGGCCTTCTGCGCGTCGGTGCCGGCATGGCGCAGGAAGCCGCCGCCGATCACGACGGTTGCGAGATAAGGCTCGAGCACCAGCGCCTTGCCGAGCGCTTCCATCACGATCATGGTCTCGACGCCGCCGCCGCCGAAGCCGCCATCGGCCTCGCTGAACGGCAGGCCGAGCAGGCCCTGCTCGGCGAGCTTGAGCCAGACCGTTTTGCTCCAGCCGCCCTTCTCCTTCATGTACTTCTTGCGCTGCTCGAAATCGTAGGCATCGGTCAGCAGGCCGTCGATGCTTTCCTTGAGAAGCCGCTGCTCCTCGTTCAGGTCAAAATCCATGTTCTTTGCTTCCTCGTACCCGGACTATTTGGCTTCGTCATTCCGGGATGGCCCCGAAGGGCCAGGCCCGGAATCCATTTCGCCGTTGAACGTGCGGCCCGATGGATTCCGGGCTCGCGACTTCGTCGCGCCCCGGAATGACGGTGAGAGAATTGCCCTCCCCGCCTCCGCGGAGAGGGAGCAGATCACAGCCCCAGCACCGCCTTGGCGATGATGTTGCGCTGGATCTCGTTGGAGCCGCCGTAGATCGAGACCTTGCGGTTGTTGAAGTAGCTCGGCGCGATCTGGGCGGTCCAGTCCATGGCTTCGTTCGAGCCGTCGTCGCCGTGCACGTCGTAAGGCGCGGCGAACGGGCCGATCACTTCCATGAGCAGCTCGGTGGTGGTCTGCTGGATCTCGGAACCCTTGATCTTCAGCACCGAGGAGGCCGGATTGGGCTTGCCCTTGCCGTGCTTGCCCTCGTCGGCGACGACGCGGAGCTGCGTCAGCTCGAGCGCCTTCAGCTCGATCTCGCAGGCCGCCAGCTTCTCGCGGAAGGCGGGATCCTGGATGATCGGACGGCCCGCGGACTCGACCTTGGAGGCGAGATCCCTGATGCGGCGGATGCGCTCCTTGGAGACGCCGACGCGGGCGATGCCGGTGCGCTCATTGCCGAGCAGGAATTTGGCGTAATCCCAGCCCTTGTTCTCCTCGCCGATCAGGTTCTCGTAGGGCACCTCGACGTCGTCGAAGAAGACCTCGTTGACCTCGACGCCGCCGTCGATGGTCTGGATCGGACGCACGGTGACGCCCTTCGACTTCATCGAGAACACGATGAAGGAGATGCCCATCTGCTTCTTGGCGCTGGCGTCGGTGCGGCAGAGGCAGAAGATCATGTCGGCGTGCTGGGCGAGCGTGGTCCAGGTCTTCTGGCCGTTGATGATCCACTTGTCGCCCTTGCGCTCGGCCTTGGTCTTCAGCGAAGCGAGGTCGGAGCCGGAGCCGGGCTCGGAGAAGCCCTGGCACCACCAGTCGTCGACATTGGCGATGCGCGGCAGGTACTTCTTCTTCTGCTCCTCGTTGCCGAAAGTGTAGATCACCGGGCCGACCATGCTGACGCCGAAGGCGAGCGGCTGCGGCGCCGGATAGGACTGCAGCTCCTCGTTGAAGATGTAGTGCTGCACGCTTGTCCAGCCCGTGCCGCCATACTGCGTCGGCCAGTGGCTGACGCCCCAGCCCTTCTTGTTGAGGATGCGCCACCACGTCACCATCTCGTCCTTCGAGAGATGACGGCCCTCGACCAGCTTGCGCCGCGTCTCCGGCGGCACGTTGTCGCGGAAGAACTGCCGCACTTCCTCGCGAAACGCCTGCTCTTCCTTCGTGAATGCGAGATCCATCGGATCCTCCTGTGAACGGATTTTATTGTTACCAAGTCCCGCCGTCATTCCGGGATGCGCTGTAAGGCGCAGGCCCGGAATCCATATCCCCGATTCGTGGTTATGGATTCCGGGCTCGCCGCTTTGCGGCGCCCCGGAATGACGAACGAGATTACTGCAACACCTCGAACAACCCGGCGGCGCCCATGCCGCCGCCGACGCACATGGTGACGACCGCGTACTTGGCCTTGCGGCGGCGTCCCTCGATCAGGGCGTGGCCGGTGAGGCGCGCGCCCGACATGCCGTAGGGGTGGCCGACCGAGATCGCGCCGCCATTGACGTTGATCTTCTCGGGGTCGATGCCGAGCTTGTCGCGGCAATACAGCACCTGCACCGCGAAGGCTTCATTGAGCTCCCACAGGCCGATGTCGTCGACGGTGAGGCCATGGCGCTTGAGCAGGCGCGGCACGGCGAACACCGGGCCGATGCCCATCTCGTCCGGCTCGCAGCCGGCCGAGACGAAGCCGCGGAAGATGCCGAGCGGCTTGAGGCCACGCTTGGAGGCTTCCTTGTCGCTCATGATGACGGAGGCGCTGGCGCCGTCGGAGAGCTGGCTGGCATTGCCGGCGGTGATCGAAAAGCCTTCGCCGCGCACTGGCTTGAGGCCGGCGAGACCTTCGGCGGTCGTCTCGGGGCGCGGGCCCTCGTCCTGCGACAGCGTGACCTCCTTCATCGACACGGCACCGGTCGCCTTGTCGGTCACCGCCATCTGCGTGGTGATCGGCGCGAGCTCGTCCTTGAACTTGCCGCCCTGCTGCGCGGCCGCGGTGCGGCGCTGGCTCTCCAGCGAATATTCGTCCTGCTTCTCGCGCGAGATGCCGTAGCGCTTGGCGACGACCTCGGCCGTGTCGATCATGGGCATGTAGACCTCGCCCTTGATCTTGAGCAGCGCCGGATCCTGGGCGTGGAAGCCGTTCATCTTGTCGTTCTGCACGAGGCTGATCGATTCGCCGCCGCCGCCGACCGCGATCTCGACGCCGTCGAAGATCACCGAGCGCGCGGCAAGCGCGATGGCCTGGAGGCCCGAAGCGCATTGCCGGTCGATGGTGGTGCCGGCGACGGTGACGGGCAGGCCGGCGCGCAGCAGTGCCTTGCGCGCGATGTTGCCGCCGGTCGCGCCCTGCTGGAGGGCTGCGCCCATCACGACGTCCTCGATCTCCTTCGGGTCTACCTTGGCGCGCGCGACGGCCTCGCCGATGGCGTGACCGAGCAGCGTTGCGCCCTCGGTGGCGTTGAGCATGCCGCGATAGGCCTTGCCGATCGGGGTGCGGGCGGTGGAAACGATGACGGCGTCGGTCAAGAGCGACCTCCTGATGCAGTTTGAGTGGATTGTGGCGATTTCTGCTGCTGGCGCAATTCGTGGCGCGACAGCTTTCCGACCGGCGTGCGCGGCAGATCGTCAACGAACGCGACCTCGGCCGGCAATTCGTGCTTGCCGAGCTTGCCGGCGAGCTGCGCACGCAGCTCGTCGAGCGAGAACGGCTTTGCGTCGGGCCTCAGCTTGATGAAGGCCTTCGCCGCCTCGCCGCGATACTGGTCGGGGATGCCGAGCACGATCACCTCGTGCACGCCGGCAATGGTGTAGATCGCCTGCTCGATCATCTGCGGATAGACGTTGAAGCCGCCGGAGATGATCATGTCCTTCTTGCGGTCGACCAGGAAGAAATAGCCGTCCGTATCCAGGTAGCCGATGTCGCCGGTGAGGAAGCGACGCTCGACGAAGGCGTCAGTGGATCCCTCCGGCTTGTTCCAGTAGCCCTTGGTGACGTTCGGGCCCTTGATGCGGATCTCGCCGACTTCGCCCGGCGGCAGCACGCGTCTCGGGTCGTCCAGCGCGACCACGTCGAGCTCGATGCCGGGCAGCATCAGGCCGATCGAGCCGGGCTTGTCCGGTCCCGTCGGCGGATGGCCGGTGCCGGGCGAGCAGGTCTCGGTCATGCCCCAGCCGCTGCGCAGCTTCTTGCCGACCTTGCGCTCGAAGAAGTTCGCGATCTCCACCGGCAGCGGCGCGCCGCCGGAGCCGATGGTGGCGAGCGCGGAGAAGTCCCGCTTGTCCAGATCGGGCAGCGCGGCGATCGCGATCCACATCGTCGGCACGCCCGGGAAATAGGTCGCGCGCTTGACCTCGATGTCGCGCATCACGGCTTCGACATCGAAACGCTGATGCAGCGAGATCAGGTTGCCGCGGCGGAGCGAGGACAGCAGCACGACGGTGAGCGCGTAGATGTGGAACAGCGGCAGCACGCAGATCACGCGCTCGACGACACCGCCACGCGCGGCGCGCGCCGGCTTGCCCCAGACGTCGTAGATCGACACCGCCGAGGTGAGATTGCCGTGCGTCAGCATCGCGCCCTTGGGCAGGCCGGTGGTGCCGCCGGTATATTGCAGCAGCGCGACGTCATCGGCCGCAACGTTCGGCCACTCCGCCGGCGCGGTTGCGCCCTCGACGAAGGTCTTGAAGGTGACGATGCGGGGATCACCGGGGATCGCAGCCTGCGGCGTGCCGACCTTGCCCCAATCGTCGTCCTCGCAGACGACGAGGCGGTCGATCAGCCCCTTCTCCAGGAACTTCAGCGCGGTCGGCAGCAGCGCGGCGAGGTTGGAGGTGACGAGCAGGCGCGAGCCGGAGTCGGAGACCTTGTGCGTCAGCGCGATCTCGCCGTCGAGCGGGGAGAGATGCGCGACGCGGGCGCCGGCCTTCAGCGCGCCGAAGAAATTGACGGGATGGTCCGGCGTGTTGCCGAGGAACAGCGCGACAGAGCTGTTCTTGCCGCAGCCGGCGCGCAGGAACGCCGCCGCAGCGCGCTCGGCCATCGCGGCGAGCGCGGTGTAGGTGATCGGCCGGTCGCGGAATTCCAGCGCGGTGCGTGGACCGTAATCGGCGGCGGCTTTCGACAAGAGGTCCGGGAGCGTGCCCTGGACGATGGCGTCGTCCCACCGCACGCCCTCGGGATAAAACTGTTCGCCGGGATGGGTCATTATTCTGAGTTGATTGAGCCAGCAACTAACAGAGACCGTCATTCCGGGGCGCGACGAAGTCGCGAGCCCGGAATCCATAACCACCAGCCGGGGTTATGGATTCCGGGCCTGCGCCTTGCGGCGCATCCCGGAATGACGAGGGTTGAGACGAACCGGCCATCACGCCGCCTTCGACGCAGCCGCCAGCGAGGCGAACGTCTTGCCCTCCGCCGCGAGCTTCCTCAGCAGCGGGGCGGGCTCGAGGCTGGGGTCGTTGGTCTCCTTGGCGTAGAAGGCCAGGCGATCGGCGATGTGCTTGAGGCCGACCGTGTCGGCCCAGAACATCGGGCCGCCGCGGTAGATCGGCCAGCCATAGCCATAGAGCCAGACCACGTCGATGTCGGAGGGGCGCGCCGCTATGCCCTCTTCGAGAATCTTCGCGCCCTCGTTGATCATCGGATACATCATGCGCTCGAGGATCTCCTCGTCGCTGACGGCGCGCTTCTTGCGGCCCAGACGCAGCAGCGTCTCGTCGATCAGCTTCTCGACCTCCGGATCGGGCAGCGGCGCGCGGGAGCCGGCTTCGTACTTGTAGTAGCCCTTGCCGGTCTTCTGGCCGAAACGGCCAGCTTCGCAGAGGGCGTCGGCGATCTCCGACTTGATGCCGCGGTCCTTGCGCGAACGCCAGCCGATGTCGAGGCCGGCGAGGTCGCCCATCGCGAACGGCCCCATCGGCATGCCGAATTTCGTCACCACGGCATCGACCTGCTGCGGCAGCGCGCCTTCGAACAGCAGCTTCTCGGACTGCTTGCCGCGCTGCGCCAGCATGCGGTTGCCGACGAAGCCGTCGCAGACGCCAACCACGGCCGGCACCTTGGCGATCTTGCGCGCGATGGTGACGGCGGTGACCAGCGCATCCGGCGCGGTCTTGTCGGCGCGCACGATCTCGCACAGCTTCATGACGTTGGCCGGCGAGAAGAAGTGCATGCCGAGCACGTCCTGCGGACGCTTGGTCGACTTCGCGATCTCGTCGATGTTCAGATACGAGGTGTTGGAGGCGAGCACGGCGCCGGGCTTGGCGAACTGGTCGAGCTTGCCGAACACTTCCTTCTTCACAGCCATGGTCTCGAACACGGCCTCGATGACGAGGTCGGCATCGCCGACATTCTCGATGCCGACGACGCCGTTGATCAGCGCCATGCGCTTGGCCGGGGCATCGGCCGGGATGCCACCGCGCGCCGCGGTCGCTTCCCAGTTCTTCTGCATGATGCCCATGCCGCGCTTGAGCTGCTCCTCGCCGGTCTCGATCAGGGTGACGGGAACGCCGGCATTGGCAAAGGACATCGCGATGCCGCCGCCCATGGTGCCGGCGCCGAGGATGGCGACGCGGTTGACGGCGCGCGACTTGGTGCCCTCGGGGACGCCCGCGATCTTGGCAGCCTCGCGTTCAGCGAAGAAGGCGTAGCGCTGCGCCTTGGACTGGTCGCTGGCGACGAGCTTCAAGAAGCCCTCGCGCTCCTTCTTCAGGCCTTCGTCGAACGGCAGGTCGATGGCATAGCCCACCGCGTCGGCCGCCGCGAACGGCGCCTCCAGGCCGCGCGACTTCTTGGTCATGGCGGCAACGGCATTGGTGAAGATCGAGCGGTCGGCCTTGGCCGCCGCGATCTTGGAATCGTCGTCGCGCAGGCGGCGCAGCGGACGCTTCTCGGCCAGCAGCTTGCGCACGAAGGCTTCGCCACCCGAGGCCGGGCCTTCGACGATCTCCTCGATCAGGCCGTTCTTCAGCGCTTCCGCCGCACCGATCGGATCGCCGCCGACGATCATCTTCACCGCAAGCTCAGGTCCCACGGCACGCGGCAGGCGCTGGGTGCCGCCGGCACCCGGCAACAGGCCGAGCTTCACCTCGGGCAGGCCGAGCTTTGCCTCTTTCACCGCGACGCGGAAATGACAGGCGAGCGCGACCTCGAGGCCGCCGCCGAGCGCGGTGCCATGGATCGCAGCAACGACCGGCTTCGGCGAGTTCTCGATCTCGGACAGCACGTCGTTGAGGGCGGGCGGCTTCGGCGGCTTGCCGAATTCGGTGATGTCGGCACCGGCAATGAAGGTGCGGCCGGCGCAGGTCAGAACGATGCCCTTGATCGCGGGATCGGCGATCGCGGCCTTGATGCACTCGAAGATGCCGCCGCGGACTGCGGCACTCAGCGCATTGACCGGAGGGCTGTCGACCGTGACGATCCCGACTTCGTCATGACGCTCAAGCTTGACCACTTCGCTCACGGTGTTCCCTCCTTGGTGGGGATTTACTTTTATTCGATTTCGCGGTGCGGAATTTAATTCCGCATCTTGACGGCAGGGTTATTTTGAAGCACGGACGTTGTCAACGACTCCGCGCAAGAAGCAGATCAGGGATGAAGCGTACAGGAAAGAAGACTGCGACCGATCGGAATTTCGTCGTCGCGCTTTCCCGCGGACTGGACGTATTGCGCGCATTCCAACCCAATGACGGCCTTCTCGGCAATCAGGAGATCGCGGCGCGGACCAACCTGCCCAAGCCGACGGTGTCGCGGCTGACATATACGTTGACGAAGCTCGGTTATCTGACGCCGGTTCCCCGCTTCGAGAAGTATCAGCTCGCGCCCGCCGCGATGTCGCTCGGCTACGCCGCGCTCGCCAATCTCGGCGTTCGGCATTTGTCCGAACCGTTCCGCGAGGAAGTGATGCGCGCGACCGGCGGCGCCGTCGCCGTCGGCGGCCGCGACCGCCACAGCATGATCTATTTCGGGCAGAGCCGCGGCAGCGAGACGGTCGGCGTTCAACTTGACGTCGGCTCCCGCGTGCCGATTGCAACCAGTGCGATGGGCCGCGCCTATTTCTGGGCGCTCGACGACGACGGCCGCGCCGAAGTGTCCCGCATTCTGCGCGAACATTACGGCAGCCGCTGGCCGAAGATGCGCGATGGATTGGAACGTTCCGGCGAGACCGTCGCGAAATACGGCTTTGCGATTTCGGTCGGCGACTGGCACGACGACATCGGCGCCGCCGGCGTCGCGCTCAAGCTCAATGACGGAACCGGCCCCTACGCATTCAATTGCGGCGCACCCGCATTCCGCTTCACGGAAGAGCGTTTGATCAACGACATTGGACCGCGTCTGCTCGCGATGGTAAGGAACATCGAAGCGGCACTCGGGGGTCTGATGCCGCATTCAAAAAAAGACGTCAGCAAAAAGCTGAAATCAGGAGGAAAAGTTGCGCGTGTGGCCGAGGGATTCAGATAGCCTTTGTCATCACCGGGAGCGGTTCGCATCGCCCCTTCGCCCACTGAATCGCGTGGGCGAGACGAGATGACGCAGGCACAGCTCGCGCGGGGGACATCGCCCCTGCTCGCAGTTCGCGACGTCAGCGTCGTGTTCGGCGGCATCATCGCGCTCAACGGCGTGTCCTTTGACATGCACAAGGGCCAGATCCTCGGATTGATCGGCCCCAACGGCGCCGGCAAGACCACACTCTTCAACTGCCTCTCGCGGCTCTATCAGCCGTCCTCCGGCGACATCCTGATGGAGGGCGTGAGCATCCTGTCGCGGCCGCCGCACCGGATCGCCGAGATCGGCATCGGCCGCACCTTCCAGAACGTGGCGCTGTTTCCGAACCTTTCGGTGATGGACAACGTCCGCGTCGGCGCCCATTCGAAGACCTCCAGCGACATCATCAGCGACTCCCTGAGACTCGCCTGGGTCCGGCGCAGCGAGACCAGCGTCAACAAGAAGGTGCACGAGATCCTCGCCTATCTCGACCTCGAGGACGTCGCCCACACCACTGTCTCCGGCCTGCCCTTCGGCACGCAAAAGCGCGTCGAGCTGGCGCGGGCGCTGGCGGCGGATCCGAAGATCCTGCTGCTCGACGAGCCGGCCGGCGGCCTCAATCACGAGGAAGTCCATGTGCTCGGCGACCTCATCCGCCGCATCCGCGACGACCGCCACATGACCGTGCTGCTGGTCGAGCATCACATGGGCCTCGTGATGTCGATCGCCGACCACGTCGTCGCGCTGAATTTCGGCAAGAAGCTCGCGGAAGGCACGCCGGCCCAGGTGCAGGCGGACCCCGACGTCATCAAGGCCTATCTCGGGAGCAAGGACCAATGACGACACTGCTCAACGTCAAGGACCTGCGCGCCTATTACGGCCAGGTCCAGGCGCTCCATGGCCTGTCGTTCTCGCTCAACGAGGGTTCGCTGACGACGCTGCTCGGCGCCAACGGCGCCGGCAAGACCACGACGCTGCGCGCGATCTGCAACATGGTGCGCTCGACCGGCGCGATCGAGTTCGACGGCAAGCCGCTGAACAACCGCTCGACCGAGAACATCGTGCGGTTCGGCATCGCCCATGTGCCGCAGGGCCGCGGCACCTTCACCAACATGACGGTGGAGGAGAACCTCCAGCTCGGGGCCATCACCCGCAAGGACGGCGCCGGCATCGTCTCCGACATCGAGCGCATGTATGCGCATTTCCCGGTCTTGAAGCAGCGCCACACCCAGCAGGCCGGCACGCTCTCCGGCGGCGAGCAGCAGATGCTCGCGGTCGCCCGCGCCCTGATGCTGCGGCCGCGGCTGATGCTGCTCGACGAGCCCTCCTTCGGCCTCGCGCCGCTCGTCGTGCGCGACCTGTTCGGCATCCTCGGCAAGATCAACCGCGAGGACAAGGTGTCGATCCTGGTGGTCGAGCAGAACGCCCAGCTCGCGCTCGAGCTCGCCGACAAGGCCTATGTCATCGAGACCGGACGCATCGTGATGTCGGGCAACGCCAAGGACATCGCGAACAACGAAGAAATCCGCAAATCCTATCTGGGCTACTGAGGAGCGGATGATGGCCGAGATTTATCGACACGTTCCGTACACCTCTCCCCAGCGGGGAGAGGTCGATTTGCGCAGCAAATCGGGTGAGGGGCCGCAGCTCCACCTTGACACCGTAACCCCTCACCCGCGCCTTCGGCGCGACCTCTCCCGAAGGGAGATGTGGACTTTCAACGCCGTCGCAGTTCAGCCCAAATTGGGCAAGTCTTAGGGAGCCGGCACGATGGAGCTTTTCACCAACCAGGTGCTGGCCGGGATCGCCACGGGCGCGATCTACGCCTGCATGGCGCTCGCCGTGGTCATGATCTACCAGGCCATCGACCATCTCAACTTCGCGCAAGGCGAGATGGCGATGTTCTCGACCTTCATCTCCTGGCAGCTGATGCAATGGGGCATCCCCTATTGGGCCGCCTTCGTGATCACGCTGATCTTCTCGTTCATCGCCGGCATCGCGATCGAGCGCATCCTGTTCAAGCCGCTGACGAAGGCGCCGGTGCTGACCAACGTCGCCGGCTTCATCGCGCTGTTCGCCATCATCAACTCCTCTGCGGGCCTGATCTGGGACTTCACCATCAAGCAGTATCCGACCCCGTTCGGCTCCGCGCCGTTCCTCGGCAGCCAGCTCATCTCGACCCATCAGGCCGGCATGATCGGCGTCACCGTGCTGCTGCTGCTCGGCCTCTACTTCTTCTTCCAGTACACCAGGATCGGCCTTGCCATGCGCGCGGCCGCCTCGGTGCCCGAATCGGCGCGCCTCGTCGGCATCAACACCTCCTGGATGATCGCGCTGGGCTGGGGCATGGCGTCGGCGATCGGCTCGATCGCCGGCATGCTGATCGCGCCCGTGGTGTTCCTCGAGCCCAACATGATGGGCGGCGTGCTGATCTACGGCTTCGCCGCGGCGGTGCTCGGCGGACTGACCAGCCCGTTCGGCGCCGTGGTCGGCGGCTTCCTGGTCGGCGTCTTCGAGAACCTCGCCGGCACCTACATCCCCGGCGTCGGCAACGAGCTGAAACTCCCGATCGCGCTCGCGCTGATCATCTCCGTCCTGGTCGTCAAACCCGCTGGTCTGTTCGGCCGGCACATCGTCAAGCGAGTTTGATCATGAGCGCAGTAGAAGAAGTCGCCGAAGGCCATCAGGCGGTCGAGGCCGTTCCGAAGCGGGCCATGACGCTGGGCACCGGCACCTCGCTGGTGGTGCTGGCCGCGCTGCTGATCGCGCCCGTCTTCGTCAAGAACTTCATCATCTTCCAGATGACGATGCTCCTGATCTACGGGCTCGCGGTGCTGGCGCTGAACATCCTGACCGGCGGCTCCGGCCAGTTCTCGCTCGGCCAGAGCGCCTTCTACGCCGTCGGCGCCTATACGACCGCGGTGCTGATGGAGCATTTCAACGTCAACTATGCGCTGACGCTGCCGGTCGCCGGCGTGGTCTGCTTCGGCTTCGGCTTCCTGTTCGGGCAGCCGGCGCTGCGGCTCTCCGGTGTCTATCTCGCGCTTGCGACCTTCGCGCTCGCCACCGCGATGCCGCAGCTGTTGAAGCTGAACTTTCTCGAGCACTGGACCGGCGGCGTGCAGGGCCTCGTCGTCACCAAGCCGGACGCTCCGTTCGGCCTGTCGATGTCGCAGGACATGTGGCTGTACTACTTCACGCTCGTCGTCACGCTCGCGATCTACATCTTCTCCGTGAACCTGTTGCGCTCCCGCTCCGGCCGCGCCTTCATGGCGATCCGCGACAACGAGATCGCGGCCTCTTCGATGGGCGTCAACGTCGCGCTCTACAAGACGCTGGCCTTCGGCGTCTCCGCCGCCATCACCGGCATCGCCGGTTCGCTCGGCGCCATCGCGGTGCAGTTCGTCGCGCCCGACAGCTACACCATCACGCTCGCGATCTCGCTGTTCCTCGGCATGGTCGTCGGCGGCGTCGGCTGGCTGCCCGGCTCGTTCGTCGGTGCGGCCTTCATCATCTTCGTGCCGAACATGGCGGAGAGCATCTCCAAGGGCCTCTCCGGCGCCGTGTTCGGCGTGCTGCTGTTCCTCGTCATCTACCTGGTGCCGCATGGCGCAAGGCAGATCGCGATCTTCGGCCAGCAACTCGCCGGCAAGCTCAGAAAGAACTGAAAACCCCCGCCAAGACGTTCATTGAAGAAGGAGACCCAATTGTTTTTCGGAAGAACACTGCGAACCGCCGCGCTCGCGACGGCGGTCGCGACCCTCGCCTCCACCGCAGCACTCGCCCAGAAGAAGTACGACACCGGCGCGTCCGATACCGAGATCAAGATCGGCAACATCATGCCGTACAGCGGTCCGGCGTCGGCCTATGGCATCATCGGCAAGACCGAGGAAGCCTATTTCAAGATGATCAACGACAAGGGCGGCATCAACGGCCGCAAGATCAGCTTCGTCACCTATGACGACGGCTATTCGCCGCCGAAGGCCGTCGAGCAGGTCCGCAAGCTGGTCGAGAGCGACGAGGTGCTGGCGGTGTTCAACCCGCTCGGCACGCCCTCGAACACGGCGATCCAGAAGTATCTCAACGCCAAGAAGATCCCGCAGCTCTTCGTCGCCACCGGCGCCACCAAGTGGAACGATCCGAAGAACTTCCCGTGGACCATCGGCTGGCAGCCCTCCTACCAGAGCGAAGCGCAGATCTACGCGAAATGGCTGATGAAGGAGAAGCCTGACGCCAAGGTCGCGATCCTCTACCAGAACGACGATTTCGGCAAAGACTACCTCAAGGGCACCAAGGACGGCCTCGGCGCCAAGGGCTCGTCCATGATCATCATGGAGGAGAGCTACGAGGTGTCCGAGCCGTCGATCGACGGCCACATCGTCAAGATCAAGGCCGCCAATCCCGACGTGCTGCTGATCTATGCGACGCCGAAGTTCGCCGCCCAGACCATCAAGAAGACCGCCGAGCTCAGCTGGAAGCCGCTCCAGATCCTCACCAACGTGTCGATCTCGGTCGGCAGCGTGATGAAGCCGGCCGGCTTCGAGAACGCGCAGGGCGTGCTGTCGGCGGCCTATGCCAAGGATTCGACCGATCCGCAGTGGGCCAACGACCCCGGCATGAAGAAGTGGAACGAGTTCGTCGACAAGTACATGCCGGGTGCCGACAAGTCCGACACCAGCATGGTCTACGGCTATGGCGCCGCGTCGACCCTGGCCAAGGTGCTGGAAATGTCTGGTGACGATCTCACCCGCGCCAACATCATGAAGCAGGCCGCCTCGTTGAAGGACTTCGTGCCGGACACCATGCTGCCCGGCGTCAAGCTCAACACCGGCGCCACCGACTTCGCCCCGATCGCGCAGCTCCAGATGCAGCGCTTCAAGGGCGAGAGGTGGGAACTGTTCGGCGAGATCATCAGCGGCGACGTCCCCTCCGAGTGACACGCTGACGCACTAGTCCAACTCATGAAGCCCCCGCGAACGATCGCGGGGGCTTTTTGTTGACGTCCGGCGTCAATCTTGTTCAATGCGGCGCCGATCCAACTCGGGGCAGGAGAACAATGACTGCGGTTCGTTTTCAGGTTGTGGCCTTCTCGGCCGCATTCGCGTTGTGCACTGCGATGAGCAGCGAGGCGCTGGCGCAAAAGAAATACGACACCGGCGCGTCCGATACCGAGATCAAGATCGGCAACATCATGCCCTATAGCGGCCCCGCCTCCGCCTATGCCGCGATCGGCAGGACCGAGGAGGCCTATTTCAACAAGATCAACGCCGAGGGCGGCATCGGCGGCCGCAAGATCAAGTTCATCTCCTATGACGACGGCTATTCGCCGCCGAAGACGGTGGAGCAGGCGCGCAAGCTGGTCGAGAGCGACGGCGTATTGCTGATCTTCGGCTCGCTCGGCACCTCGACCAACGGCGCGATCCGCAAATACATGAACGAGAAGAAGGTGCCGCAATTGTTCGTGGCGAGCGGCGCCTCGAAGTGGAACGATCCCAAGCAATATCCGTGGTCCATGGGCTGGCAGCCGAGCTACGTCAGCGAGGCGCGCATCTACGCCAAGTACATCATGAAGGAGAAGCCGGACGCCAAGATCGGCGTGCTCTACCAGAACGACGATTTCGGCAAGGACTATCTGAAGGGACTGAAGGACGGCTTGGGTCCCAAGGCGGCGATGATCGTGCTGCAAGAACCCTACGACACCTCCGAGCCGGCGATCGACGAGCACGTCGTGAAGCTGAAGGCCGCCGACGCCGACGTCTTCATCAGCATCACCAGCCCGAAATTCGCCGCGCAGGGGATCAAGAAGGCGGCGGAGATCGGTTGGCATCCGATGCACATCATCTCCAACGTCTCGGCCTCGGTCGGCGGCGTGATCGAGCCAGCGGGCTTCGAGATCTCGCAAGGCATCCTGTCGGCGAGCTACACCAAGGATGGCTCCGACCCGCAATGGAACGCCGACGACGGCATGAAGAAGTTCTATAATTTCCTCGCGCAGTACGACCCCAAGGCCAACAAGCTCGATGCCGGCGTGGTGTTCGGCTATGCCGCCGCGCAGACCATGGTGAAGGTGCTGCAAATGTGCGGCGATGACCTCACCCGCGAGAACGTCATGAGGCAGGCTGCCAGCCTGAAGGATTTCGCACCCGACACGCTTTTGCCCGGCATCAAGATCAACACCGCGCCGGACAATTTCGCCCCGATCGAGCAGCTCCAGATGATGCGGTTCAAGGGCCGGAAATGGGAGCTGTTCGGCGACATCATCTCGAGCGATCTCGGCCACTGAGCACCGCAGGCGCGCAATTCAAAATAGCCTGCATTTCACGAGACAACCTCCGCGCAGCTGACTGACTAGCGCATCATCTCGCTCCCCGGAATATTCCACATCCCCTCGAAAAAAGATCGCCTCGCTGCGACGGCTCCGCCGGGGCGTTCTCCTTGCTGGCCGGCCTGGAACGGTATTGAATGTGGGCCGGAGCGACAAGCAACGATCGCCCCCAACCAAGAACAATCGACACATTCAAATCTGCCCAGGGAGATTAAAATGCCTGCAATGCATGTGCGATTGGGGGCCCTCTCGGCCGCCCTCGTGCTGGCCGCCACGCTGTCCACGACAGCGTCCGCGCAGAAGAAATACGACACCGGCGCATCCGATACCGAAATCAAAATCGGCAACATCATGCCCTACAGCGGACCGGCCTCCGCCTACGGCGTGATCGGCAAGACCGAGGAGGCCTATTTCCGCAAGGTCAACGCCGAAGGCGGCGTCAACGGCCGCAAGATCAACTTCGTCTCCTATGACGACGCCTATTCGCCGCCGAAGACGGTGGAGCAGGCGCGCAAGCTCGTCGAGAGCGACGAGGTGTTTCTGATCTTCAACTCGCTCGGCACGCCGCCGAACACGGCGATCCAGAAATACATGAACTCGAAGAAGGTGCCGCAACTGTTCGTCGCCACCGGCGCCACCAAATGGGACGATTCCAAAGATTTTCCGTGGACCATGGGCTGGCAGCCGAACTACCAGACTGAAGCCCGCATCTATGCAAAGTACATTCTGAAGGAAAGGCCGGGCGCCAGGATAGCCATCCTCTATCAGAACGACGACTACGGCAAAGACTACGTCAAGGGCCTGAAGGACGGCCTGGGCGCCAAGGCGGCGTCGATGATCGTGGCCGAGGAGAGCTACGAGGTGGCGCAGCCGACCATCGACTCCAGCATCGTCAAGCTGAAGTCGACGGATGCCGACGTGTTCTTCGACGTCACCACGCCGAAATTTGCTGCTCAGACGATCAAGAAGATGCATGAGATCGGCTGGAAGCCAATGCATTTCCTCAACAACGTCTCGGTTTCTATCGGCAGCGTCATGAAGCCGGCCGGCTTCGAGGCCTCGCAGGGCATCATCTCCTCGAACTACTATAAGGATCCGACCGATGCGCAATGGAAGAACGATCCGGCGATGAAGGCCTGGAACGAGTTCCTCGACAAGTACTATCCGGAAGCCAACCGCACGGATTCGGCGGTGATGTACGGATACATCGTAGCCCAGGGTCTCGTGCATGTATTGAAGGCATGCGGCGACGATCTGACGCGAGGCAACGTCATGAAGCAGGCAGCCTCCATCCGGGACTTCGAGCCCGCCGGCCTGCTGCCGGGCATCAAGGTTAACACCAGCCCCACCGACTTTGCGCCGCTGTCCCAAGTGCAACTCATGCGCTTCAAGGGCGAAAGCTGGGAGCTGTTCGGCGACGTCCTCAGTAGCGACGTGGGCGGCTAAAAGGCGCGGCCTTGCCCCTTAATGACTACTAAAGAAGCAGCCCCTGCGGCGTCGCCGCAGGGGCTTTTTGTTGAAGGCGCCAACCAAATCGTATTGAATTACGGCAGCGTCACCAAGAACAATCAAGACAAGAAAAGGGACGCACACACCAAGAAAATTAGGGAGATTGGAATGCCCGCTGTCACCGGCAAGCTTGCGGCCGCGTCACTGGCGCTCGCGCTCTTTGCGGCCACGACCTCCACTGCATCGGCCCAGAAGAAATACGATACCGGCGCCACCGATACAGAGATCAAGATCGGCAACATCATGCCCTACAGCGGACCGGCCTCCGCCTATGGCATCATCGGGCGGACCGAGGCCGCCTATTTCAAGAAGATCAACGAAGAGGGCGGCATCAACGGCCGCAAGATCAACTTCATCAGCTATGACGACGCCTATTCGCCGCCGAAGACGGTGGAGCAGGCACGCAAGCTGGTCGAGAGCGACGAGGTGCTGTTCATCTTCAACTCGCTCGGCACGCCGCCGAACTCGGCGATCCAGAAATACATGAACTCGAAGAAGGTGCCGCAACTGTTCGTCGCCACCGGCGCCACCAAGTGGAACGATCCGCAGAACTTCGCGTGGACGATGGGCTGGCAGCCCAACTACCAGAGCGAGACGCAGATCTACGCCAAGTGGCTGCTCAAGAACAAGCCGGACGCCAAGATCGCCGTGCTCTACCAGAACGACGATTACGGCAAGGATTACCTGAAGGGCCTGAAGGACGGCCTCGGCTCCAAAGCCGCTGCGATGATCGTGATCGAGGAGAGCTACGAGACCTCCGAGCCGACCATCGACAGCCACATCGTCAAGATGAAGTCGACCGGCGCCGACGTCTTCATGAACATCACCACGCCGAAATTCGCGGCCCAGGCGATCAAGAAGAACGCAGAGATCGGCTGGAAGCCGCTGCACTTCCTCAACAACGTCTCCGCCAACGTCGGCAGCGTGATGAAGCCCGCCGGCTTCGAGAACGGCCAGGACATCATCTCCGCCGATTATCTCAAGGACGCCGCGGATCCGGCGTGGGCGAACGACCCCGGCATGAAGGATTTCCTGGCCTTCATGAACAAGTACTTCCCCGAGGGCGACAAGCTCGACAAGGGCACGATCGTCGGCTACGGCGTCGCGCAGACGGTGGTCCAGGTCCTCAAACAATGCGGTGACAATCTCACGCGTGAGAACGTCATGAAGCAGGCCGCGAGCCTGAAGAACTTCCGCACCGAGGTGCTGCTGCCGGGCATCCAGATCAACACCGGGTCGAACGACTTTGCGCCGATCAGCCAGCTCCAGCTGGAGAAGTTCAAGGGCGAGAAATGGGAGCTGTTCGGCGACGTGATCAGCGCCGACGTCGGCGGCTAGCCGCCTCACGTGACCAACAAGCCCCCTGCGCTGATCGCGCAGGGGGCTTTTGCTTGCGCGCCGATTATGATCACGCGATTGCACAATCGAATGGTGGCAAAGGCCGCTTACGCTTTGGCGTCCGATGCGGTAGGCAGGGGAGCGGCGCGCTTGCCGCCGATCTTTCCTGTCTGCCCAAGGCTTTTCGTCATGACCGACCGACGCCCCCTGCTCCGCGCGCTCTACGACGCCGCCGTTGCTGCCGCTCATCCCAGCACGATTCTGGCGCCTCACTTGCGGCCTGCTCCCAAAGGGCGCGTGATCTGCCTCGCCGCCGGCAAGGGCGCAGGCGCGATGGCCGCGGCCGCGGAACGGCATTATCTCGACACGCTCAAGCTCGCGCCGGAGCGCCTCGTCGGCATCGCCACCACGCGCCACGGCTACGGCGTGCCGACGCGCCGCATCCGCGTGGTCGAGGCCGGCCATCCCGTGCCGGATGAAGCCGGCCTCAAGGGCGCTGCCGACACGCTCGCGCTCGCGGGCGAGGCCGGGCCGGACGATCTGCTGCTGGTGCTGCTGACCGGCGGCGGCTCGGCGAACTGGATCGCGCCGGTGGACGGCATCAGCTTCGCGCAGAAGCAGGCGGTCAACAAGGCGCTGCTGCGCTCGGGCGCGCCGATCGGCGAGATGAACACGGTCAGAAAACATCTGTCGCGGATCAAGGGCGGCCGGCTGGCGCGCGCCGGCCAGAATGCCGCCGAGATCGTCACGCTCGCGATCTCCGATGTGCCGCATGACGACCCTTCCGCGATCGCCTCCGGTCCCACCGTGCCCGATCCGACGACGCTGGCGGATGCGCGGGCGATCGTGGCGAAGTACAAGCTCGACATCCACGATGCCGTGCGCCGCGCGCTCGACGATCCCGCCAACGAAAGCTGCAAGCCGGGCGATGCGGCCTTCGCGCGCGCGCAATTCGAACTGATCGCCCGGCCCAAGCAATCGCTCGACGCCGCGGTGAAGCTCGCCAAGGAGGCCGGCTACGAGACCATCGATCTCGGCGCCGACCTCGAAGGCGAGGCCCGCGAGGTCGCGGCCGATCACGCCCGACTGGCGCTTGAGGCCCGCGCGCAAGGCAAGCGCATCGCGATCCTGTCCGGCGGCGAGCTCACGGTGACCGTGCGCGGCCATGGCCGCGGCGGGCCGAACCAGGAATATGCGCTGGCGCTCGCCGGCCTTTTGAAGGACACGCCTGATATCTCTGCGCTCGCGGGCGACACCGACGGCGCCGACGGCGGTGCCGGCAACCCCACCGATCCCGCCGGCGCGCTCATCGATGCGGCGACGTTCGCGAAGATGAAGGCGCTGTCGCTGCAGCCACAGGCCTATCTCGACAACAACGACGCGACGACCTTCTTCGAGGCGACCGGCGACCTCTTGCTGCCGGGCCCGACGCTGACCAACGTGAACGACATCAGGGTGATCTTGGTGGATTGAGATCGTGCCTCTCGCGTCATTCCGGGGCACGCGCAAGCGTGAACCCGGAATCTCGAGATTCCGGGTTCGATGCTACGCATCGCCCCGGAATGACGAAATCGATCAAAACTCGTTCGCGATCTTCGAGAGCATCCCGATCAGGGCTTCGCGGTTGGCCTGCCCCAGAAGGTCGTTCAGCCGGGCCTCGTGTTTGCTCGCGACCAGCTTCTTGGCGCGGGCCAGCACGGCCTTGCCCTTGTCGGTCAGCACCAGGATGTGCGAGCGGCGGTCGTTGGTGGAGCGGATCCGCGCGCAAAGGTCGCGGCTCTCGAGATTGTCGAGCATCGCCACGAAGTTGGGACGCAGGATGCCGAGCGTCGAGGCCACCTCGGTCTGGTTACGGCCCGGATTCTTCTCGACCAGCAGCAGCACCGAGAACTGCGCCGGC
Source organism: Bradyrhizobium cajani (assembly GCF_009759665.1). GTDB lineage: Bacteria > Pseudomonadota > Alphaproteobacteria > Rhizobiales > Xanthobacteraceae > Bradyrhizobium > Bradyrhizobium cajani. Next base: position 79,385 of record NZ_WQNE01000012.1, on the reverse strand, counting down.
GTGAGCTGGAGCGAGGCCATGCAGCGCAAAAAGTTCTCGAACACCTTGAGCTGGGCCCGCTTCAGCACATAGCCCAGCTGCTCGGAGAGCTCGCCGAGCTGGAGGGCTTCAGGCTGCGCCTCGGCCGCATCCTTGCGGCCCTTGGCCGCGTCAGCCGGCTTTTCGGAAGACTTTTCAGCGGTTTTGGAAACGGTCATCGCCTCGTGCTCGTAATCCCGCTAAATTCGGGACGGGTCGTCCGCCACCCTTGAGATTATATTTGATAATTGTTATGGACCATATCAAATATCGCCAGCGTTTTTCAATGGCTGTGAGCGGGCCGTCCCCCACAATCGGGAGGACCGGCCCCGATCTTTGAGGGGGAGCGTCCGGTCTTGAATACCACCATCATGCTGTTCCTGGTGCAGGACGGCATCACCAATGGCGCGATCTATGCGCTGCTCGGCCTCGCGCTGGTGCTGGTGTTCGCCGTCACCCGCGTGATCCTCATTCCCCAGGGCGAATTCGTCACCTATGGCGCGCTGACCTATGCCTCGCTCGCCGCGGGCCAGATGCCGGGCACGGCAAAGCTCGCACTTGCGCTGGGCATCGGCGCCTTTGCCTTCGACCTGTTCGTCGCGCGCAAGGCGCTGCATGGACGGCTGATCCTGCGCAGCGTCCTCGCCAACGTCGTGCTGCCGGCCATCGTGCTGGCGCTGACCATCTACTTCGCCGCCCAGAAGCCGCCGGTCGCCATCTGCATTGCGCTGTCGCTCGTGATCGTGGCGATGATCGGCCTGTATCTCTACCGCATCGCGTTCCAGCCGCTGGCGCACACCTCCGTGCTGGTGCTGCTGATCGCCTCGGTGGGCGTCCATCTCGCGCTTCAGGGCCTCGGCCTGTTGTTCTTCGGCGCCGAGGGCCAGCGCGGACCTGCCGTGCTGTCCGGCGCTTTCACCGCCGGCGCGCTGCGCTTCACCGGCCAGAGCATCACCGTCTACGCCATCACCGTCGCCTTCATCGTCGGGCTCTGGCTGTTCTTCGGCCTGACGCTCTACGGCAAGGCGCTGCGCGCGACCGCCGTGAACCGGCTCGGGGCGCGGCTGGCCGGCATCCGCACCACGCTGTCGGGGCAGATCGCCTTCCTGCTGGCCTCCGTCATCGGCGCCCTCTCGGGCATCATGATCGTGCCGATCACGACGCTCTATTACGACTCGGGCTTCCTGATCGGGCTGAAGGGTTTCGTCGCCGCGATCATCGGCGGCCTCGTCAGCTACCCCTTAACCGCCGTCGCGGCGCTGGTGGTCGGCATCGTCGAGGCGTTCTCGTCCTTCTATGCCTCCAACTACAAGGAAGTGATCGTCTTCATGCTCCTGATCCCCGTGCTGCTGCTGCGCTCGCTCGCCGCGCCCGCCGTCGAGGAAGAGAAGGACTGACGCGCATGCAGAGCCGGCTTCCCATCCTCATCTTCGCGCTTGTCATGGCGGCGATCCCGTTCGTCCCGGGCATGCCCCCGTTCTGGATCGTGCTGCTCGACAATATCGGCCTTGCCGCGCTGGTCGCGATGGGCCTCGTGCTGCTCACCGGCGTTGGCGGCCTGACCTCGTTCGGACAGGCAGCCTTCGTCGGCTTCGGCGCCTACACCACGGCGGTGCTGTCGACGGCCTACGGCCTGTCGCCCTGGCTGACGCTGCCGCTGTCGCTGCTGGTCAGCGGATCGCTGGCGGTGCTGCTCGGGCTGATCACCGTCCGTCTTTCCGGCCACTATCTGCCGCTCGGCACGCTCGCCTGGGGGCTCGGCCTGTTCTATCTCTTCAGCAAGCTGGAGTTTCTGGGCCGCAATGACGGCATCTCGGCGATCCCGCCGCTGTCGGTCGGCACGTTCAAGATGCTCTCGCCCGGCTCGATCTACTACGCGATCTGGGTCGCGGTGATCCTGTCGGCCGTGCTGACGATGAACCTCCTGGACTCCCGCACCGGCCGCGCCATCCGCGCCCTGCGCCGCGGCCATGTCGCGGCCGAGGCGTTCGGCGTGCACACGCCGCGCGCCAAGCTGCTGGTGTTCATCCATGCCGCGGTGCTGGCCGGCCTCTCCGGTTGGCTCTACGCGCATCTCCAGCGCGCGGTGAACCCGACGCCGTTCGGCGCCCAGGCCGGCATCGAATATCTCTTCATCGCGGTGGTCGGCGGCGCCGGCTACGTCTGGGGCGGCGTGCTGGGCGCGGCGATCGTCGTGGTCCTGAAAGAGGTGCTGCAAAGCTATCTGCCGCTGATCCTGCCCGGCTCCGGACAGGTCGAGACCATCGTGTTCGGCATCATGCTGGTGGCGCTGCTCCAGCTCGCGCCCGGCGGCGTCTGGCCCTGGCTGATGTCGTTCCTGCCCGAGCGCACCGGTGGCAGGAAGCCGGACACCTCGCTGAAACTGGAATCGCGCGCTCGCGCTTCGGGCCAATCCGGCATCCTGCTCCAGGTCGACAAGGCGCGAAAGCAGTTCGGCGGCCTGGTCGCGGTCAACAACGTCTCCTTCGAGGTCCAGGCCCGCGAAATCGTCGCGCTGATTGGACCGAACGGCGCCGGCAAGAGCACGACGTTCAACCTGATCACCGGCGTGCTGTCGGCGACCTCAGGCTCGATCTCGGTGCTCGGCAACAAGGTCGACAAGGCGCCGCCGCAGGAGATCGTCAAGCTCGGCATCTCCCGCACCTTCCAGCACGTCAAGCTGGTCCCTGACATGACCGTGCTCGAGAACGTCGCGATCGGCGCGCATCTGCGCGGCCATTCGGGGCCGATCGCCTCGATGCTGCGGCTCGACCGCGCCGACGAAGCCAGGTTGCTCGCCGAGGCCGCCCGCCAGATCGAGCGCGTCGGTCTCGCCGACCAGATGCACCAGCTCGCAGGCTCGCTCTCGCTCGGCCAGCAGCGCATCGTCGAGATCGCCCGTGCGCTCTGCGTCGATCCGATGCTGCTGCTGCTCGACGAGCCGGCCGCGGGCCTGCGCCACATGGAGAAGCAGCGGCTGGCAACGCTGCTGCGCGAGCTGCGCGACGGCGGCATGAGCGTGCTGCTGGTCGAGCACGACATGGGTTTCGTCATGAACCTCGCCGACCGCATCGTGGTGCTCGATTTCGGCACCAAGATCGCGGAGGGCACCCCCGCCACGATCAAGACCAATCCCGAAGTGATCAAGGCCTATCTCGGAGTGGCGGCATGAGCGCGCTGTTGTCCGTCACCGACGCGCACGTCGCCTATGGCAAGGTCGAGGCTGTGCGCTCGGTCTCGCTCGAGGTCGGCGCCAACCAGATCGTCACCATCGTCGGCGCCAACGGCGCCGGCAAGACCACGCTGCTCTCCGCGATCATGGGCATCCTGCCGCTGAAGGGCCGCGTCGCCTTCGCGGGCCAGGACCTGTCACGGCTCGACATCGAGGATCGCGTCGCGATGGGGCTCGGCCTCGTGCCCGAGCACCGCGAATTGTTCGTGACCATGAATGTCGAGGACAATCTCGAGCTCGGCGCCTTCCGGATCGAGCGAAGCAAGGCGAAAGCCTCGATGGAGCGGGTCTACACGCTGTTTCCGCGGCTGAAGGAGCGGCGCAAGCAGTTCGCCGGCACGCTCTCCGGCGGCGAGCAGCAGATGCTCGCGATGGGCCGGGCGCTGATGGGCGAGCCGAAGCTGTTGATGCTGGACGAGCCGAGCCTCGGCCTCGCCCCGATCATCGTCGCCGACATCTTCCGCATCGTCACCGAGCTGCGCGCCAGCGGCGTCTCCGTGCTGCTGGTCGAACAGAACGCGCAGGCCGCATTGAAGATCGCGGACCAGGCCTATGTGATGGAGCTGGGCGAGTTCGTGCTCAGCGGCAAGGCCAGCGACATCGCGGCGAACGAACGCGTGGCGGCCAGCTATCTCGGCTTCCAGCACGAAGGTTCGACCGGGCTGTAGGCCTGCGACGGCGCCCACTGGCGCATCATCCGCACAACTGTCATCGTCCGCGAAGGCGGACGATTCAGTACTCCGAGAAGGCTGTGGTTGAATCGATAGGCTGCGGCGTACTGGATGCCCCGCCTTCGCGGGGCATGACAGCCAAGAATGCGGCGATATCCGTACCTAGTGGTTCGCCGCCTTCTCGCTCTTCAACGCGGCTACTTCCGCCTCCAGCTCCGCGATCCTCGCATCCCTCGTCGCCAGCGCCGCCGCGACATCCGCCGCGTCGAACCTCTGCGGGATGTGCTGCGGGCAATTCGTATCCCAGGCCGCGATCTTGAACAGGATCACCTGTTCCGGCCGGGCGCGGTATCCTTTCGGCATCAGCGACGTCGTCAGCACCTCGTCGTCCTCGACCACGCGCGCCTCGCCCCAGATCTTCACCCGGCGGCGATGGGCGTAGTCCATCACGAAGATGTAGGCCTTGGGATTTTCGGACAGGTTTCCCTGCGTGATGTATTGCCGGTTGCCGGCGTAGTCCGTGAAGGCCAGCGTCTGCTTGTCCAGCACCTTCAAGAAGCCCTTCGGGCCGCCGCGGTGCTGGATGTAGGGCTGGCCATCGGCCGAGGCGGTGGCAAAATAAAAGCTGTTGGCGTCCGCCAGGAACGCCGCGAGGTTCTCGTCGACCTCGGTGCGCCAGCCGCGCTGCTCGGCATGGGCATAGCCTTCGCGCGATCCCTTCCGGGTCTGGATCGACTTCACCGCCGGCGTAAACGCCACGTCGCTGGCGTAGGTATGAGATGCCGTCATCGGAATATCTCCTGGAATTCCGGTGCATTGTTCGCGTCTTTCACCGTCCAGGATGGAAACATCCGGCAGCTAAAACAATCTGACGGCTTGACACTTCATCGTTGCAATATATGCAATAATATCATGGACCGCCTTGAAGCCATGCACGTCTTCGTCACCGTCGCGGATCTGCGCGGCTTCGCGCCGGCGGCGCGCAAGCTGCGCCTGTCGCCCTCGGCCGTGACCCGGCTGATCGCGGCGCTGGAGGAGTATCTCGGTGCGCGGCTGCTGCAGCGGACCACGCGACAGGTGACGCTGACCGACGTCGGCACGCGCTACCTCGAACGCGCCCGGCGCATTCTCGCCGATGTCGAGGAGGCCGACGGCTCGGCGCGGCAGGAGCGCAACCGGCCGAGCGGACGTCTGGTGGTGTCGGCACCGGTCGGCTTCGGCCGGCTGCATGTCGGCCCGGTGATGACCGCCTATCTCAAGCGCTATCCCGAGGTCGCCTGCGAACTCAGGCTATCGGATCATCTGGTGAATCTCGTCGAGGACGCCGTCGATGCCGCGGTGCGGATCGGCCATCTTGCCGATTCCTCACTGGTCGCGCGCCAGGTCGGCGAGATGCGGCGGATCGTGGTGGCCGCGCCCGGCTATCTCAAGCGGCATGGCGAGCCGAAGACGCCGGAGGCTCTCGTCGCGCACCAGACCATCCAGTTCGGCCCTTGGTCCGAATGGCGCTTCCTGCGCGACGGTCGCGACATCGAGGTGACGCCGTCGCCCCGCTTCATCAGCAACAGCGCCGACGCGGCCCTGCAATATGCCGAGGCCGGCGGCGGTGTGACGCGCGTGCTGGCCTATCAGGCCGCCGAGGGCTTGAAGCGCGGACGACTGAAAATCGTGCTCGCGGCATACGAGCAGCCGGCGCTGCCGATCCACATCGTCTACCCGACCTCGCGCCTGCTCTCGGCCAAGGTGCGCGCCTTCATCGATCTCGTGGTGGAGACGGCGGAGTGGCGGTTTGGGTAGGCTTCGGCACCACGCGGAACGTGCCACTCGCCCGCGCGATCACGACGCCATCGGCCTTGATCAGGCTCTGCGCGAAGCAGATCGTCTTGCCGGTCTTGATCACGTCGCTCTCGATCGAACACCATTGGCCGATCTCGGCCGAGCCGACGAAATCGATCGACAGCGAGACCGTTACGAAGGACGTGGTCCAGTTCGTCACCTGAGCGCAGCTATAGCCCATGGCATTGTCTGCGAGCGCGGTAATCAGCCCGCCATGGATCAGGCCACGGCCATTGGTGTGCGGCCTTGCCAACCGCAGGCCGATGATGACGGCCTTGTCAGTCTTCTTCGAATAGAGCGGCTCCCAAGGTTCGGTGAGCGGGCTCTTGCGGGAGAGCGGCTCGAAGCCGGCGGGGATGTCGGTAGAGGTCATGGCTGGCTCGCGTTTATGGTTCCCACCATTGAACGCGATGGACGTGACGGTTGCATCAATTACAAAGTTTTAAACGAGATTTGCGCAGGCGTTTGAAACGGACGCCCGTCATTGCGAGGAGCGCAGCGACGAAGCAATCCAGACTGTCTCCTCGGAGACATTCCTGGATTGCTTCGCTTCGCTCGCAATGACGCGCGGAGAGAGCGCGCGATGCCGCAGGGGTGGGCAAAGGCGCGATGCGTCGTGCCCACGATTCGTCCGCCATCGAGAAAGTTGGTGGGCACGCGGAGCCTGTCATCGGGCGCGCATTCGCGCGACCCGGTGGCTTTGCCCACCCTACGGCGCCGACAGCGCTGCCCTAAAACGGCAGCCCCACGTAGTTCTCCGACAGCGACGTCATCGCGGCCTGCGAGTGCGTGACGTAGTCGAGCTCGGCGAGCTGGATGCGGGCGCCGATGGTGCCGGTGTCGGGGAATTTGTGCAGCATCGAGGTCATCCACCAGGAGAAGCGCACCGCCTTCCAGACCCGTGCCAGCGCCTTGGCGGAATAGGCGTCGATCCCGGCGCTGGATTTCTCGTCATAGAATTCGCGGAGCGCACTCGACAGATAATGGGCATCGCTGGCCGCCAGATTCAGTCCCTTGGCGCCGGTTGGCGGCACGATGTGGGCGGCATCGCCGCACAGGAACATCCTGCCGAAGCGCATCGGTTCTGCAACGAAGCTGCGCAGCGGCGCGATGCTCTTCTCGATCGACGGACCCGTGACGAGGCTGTCGGCCGCCTCCTGGTCGAGCCGGCGCTTCAGTTCGTCCCAGAAGCGGTCGTCCGGCCACTGGTCGACATGGTCGTCGAGTGGGCACTGCACGTAGTAGCGGCTGCGGTGTGTCGAACGCATGGTGCAGAGCGCAAAGCCGCGGGCGTGATTTGAGTAGATCAGCTCGTGGCTGACCGGCGGCGTCTCCGAGAGGATGCCGAGCCAGCCGAACGGATAGACCCGCTCGAACTCCTCGATCGCCGTGGCCGGCACGCTGGCGCGGCTGACGCCGTGAAAACCATCGCAACCGGCGATGAAGTCGCAATCAATGGTGTGGGTGACGCCGTCCTTGACCCAGGTTACACGCGGGTGACTGCCGTCGAAATCGTGCGGCCGGACATCCTTGGCCTCGTAGACCGAGATGAGACCGGCAGCCTTGCGCGCATTCATCAAATCGAGCGTGACCTCGGTCTGGCCATAGATCATCACCGTCTTGCCGGTCGCGGCCTTCATGTCGATGCGGTGACGGCGGCCGGAAAACGCGAGCTCGATGCCTTCATGCACGAGGCCTTCGGCATGCGCCCGCGCGCCGGCACCGATCTGATCGAGCAGCGCCACGGTTCCCTCCTCCAGGAGGCCGGCGCGGATGCGCCCCAGCACGTAGTCCGGGCTCTGCCGCTCGAGAATGAAATTGTCGATGCCATATTGATGCAGAAGTTGCCCAAGCAACAATCCCGCCGGCCCAGCCCCGATGATTGCGACTTTTGTCCGCAATACTTGCTCCTTCCGATCCTGTAGGCTTTCGTCGCGGCCCGCTTGTCGCCTCAAGCCGCAGACGATAATTATATCACATAACGGTTGGGCAAAAGGGGAGTGCGGATCGCCGCTGACGGCGACAAATCCATGCAACATGGCTGACGTAGATGACGCGACAAGGTGCGCGCCAGTTCCGGCTTGAACACGCCGGCCAATTAGATAACATGTTAATTAAAGAGGCTGGCCATCGAAGCCCGCCGATGAAAAGAGGGAGAGACGCGTGATAAGGAAAGCCTATCTGGCGTTGCTGCTGGCAGCAAGCGTGAGCCCTGCGTTGGCGCAGGACAAGACCTTCGATCTGAAGGTTTCGCACTGGGTGCCGGCGTCGCACCCGCTGCAGAAGTCCCTGGAAGACTGGGTCGCCGCGGTGAACAAGGATTCCGGCGGCACCATCACGGGCAAGGTGTTTCCGGCGCAGCAGCTCGGCAAGGCGTTCGATCACTACGACATGGCGCGCGACGGCATCGCCGACGTCACCTATGTCAATCCCGGCTACCAGCCCGGCCGCTTCCCGATCATCGGCGCCGGCGAGCTCCCGTTCCTGATCTCGGACGCCAAGGGCGGCTCGATGGGGCTCGACGCCTGGTATCGCAAATATGCCGAGAAGGAGATGAAGGACGTCAAATACTGTCTCGCCTTCGTCCACTCGCCCTCCTCCTTCCACTCCAAGACCAAGAAGATCGTGACGCCGGAGGACGTGAAGGGCCTGAAGATCCGCCCAGCGCACGCCACCATGGCCAACTTCGTCACCTCGCTCGGCGGCACCAATGTGCAATCCTCGGCGCCCGAAGTGCGCGACATCATCGAGCGCGGTGTCGCCGACGGCGTCACCTTCCCCTGGGGCTCGCTGGTGCTGTTCGGCATCGACAAGGTGACGAAGTACGACATGATGGCGCCGCTCTACACCACGACCTTCGTGTTCGTGATCAACAAGGACAAGTACAGTGCGATGTCCGACAAGCAGAAGGCCGCGATCGACAAGAACTGCACGGTCGAGATGGCCGGCGTGGTCGGCGAGCACTGGGGCAAGTTCGAGGACGCCGGCATCGACAAGGTGAAGGCGGAATCCGGTCACGAGGTCTACAATCTGACGGCCGAGCAGACCGCGGCCTGGAAGAAGGCCGCCGAGCCGCTGGTCAAGACCTGGAGCGACGGCGCCAAGAAGGCCGGCGCGGATCCGGATGCGGCGCTCGCGGATTTGAAGGCCTCGCTGAAGAAGTACAACGCGCTGGCGGAGTGAGGCGGTGCCGGCGCGGCGAACTCCTCTTCTCCCTCGCCCCGTTCTTACGGGGAGAGGGTCGGGGTGAGGGGCTGCTTCCGCAAAGAAAGTGACAGACGGACTCGCGGAGAGTCCCCCTCACCCGGAATCCGCGCTTGCGCGCGCATTCCGGCCTCTCCCCGCGCGCGGGGAGAGGCGAAGGACCGCGGCTGGAGTCGAGAGCGATAATGACGTCACACAGGAAACTCCCATGAAGCGCGCCTGGATGGACCGCTTTATCGACACGATCGAATGGATCGCGGCCGGATTCGTCGGCCTCGTCGCACTCGACATCTTCCTGTCGGTGCTGCTGCGCAACACGCTGAACTACGCGATCCCCGACAGCTTCGACATCGGGCGCATGCTGCTCGGCATCCTGATCTTCTGGGGCATCGCGGCAACCTCCTATCGCGGCACCCACATCACGGTCGACCTGGTCTGGGGCAATGTCGGCCCGCGCTATCAGCGCTGGATCGACGTGTTCGCAACCCTGGTGCTGCTGTTCGTGGTCACGGTGCAGACCTGGACGCTGTTCGACAAGGTGCGCGGCACCTACAACGACAACGTCCAGACCTTCGACATGCACATGCCGACCTGGCCGTTCTTCGCGGTCGCCTGGATCGGTGACGTCTCGGCCGTGCTGCTGATCGCGATCCGCACCTACCGCCTGATCTTCCATCCCGAAGAGATGCACGATCCCAAAATCAAGGCGACGGAGTAATCATGAGCACCGATGCCGTCGCCGTTATCGGCTTCGTTTCCCTGTTTGTCCTGATGCTGCTGCGCGTGCCCGTCGGCATGGCCATGGGCCTCGTCGGCGTGTCCGGCTTCTCCTATCTGGTCGGCGCAACGCCGGCGCTGAAGCTGGTCGGCCAGACCTCGATGCGCACGGTGACCGACTACACCTTCGGCGTCATCCCGATGTTCCTGTTGATGGGCGCCTTCGTCTCCAATTCCGGCATGAGCCGCGAGCTGTTCCGCGCCGCCAACGGTTTTGTCGGGCATTTGCGCGGCGGGCTCGGCATCGCCACCGTCGGCGCCTGCGGCGGCTTTGCCGCGATCTGCGGCTCGTCGGTCGCGACCGCCGCGACCTTCTCCGCGGTCGCCTATCCGGAAATGCGCCGCTTCGGCTATCCGCAGTCCTTTGCCACCGGCGTGATCGCGGCCGGCGGCACGCTGGGCGCGATGCTGCCGCCCTCGACCGTGCTCGCGGTCTACGGCATCATCACCGAGCAGGACATCGGCAAGCTCTTCATCGCCGGCATCATCCCGGGCCTGCTGGCGATGACCATGTACATGATGACGATCTTTCTGATCGGCTATTTCCGGCCTGACTTCCTGCCCAAGGGCAAGATGCTGCCGTGGCGCGAGCGCTTTGCCGGGCTGAAGGATATCTGGGCGCCGGTGCTGCTGTTCGTGTTCGTCATCGGCGGCCTGTACGGCCTGCCCTTCCTGCCGCGCTTCACCCCGACGGAAGCCGGCGGCGTCGGCGCCACCGGCGCCTTCATCATCGGCATGGTCACCGGACGGCTCGACCGCGAGAAGGTGCTGGCCTCGCTGCTGCAAGCAACCCGCACCGCGGCCGCGGTGTTCACCGTGCTGATCGGCGCCCTGATCTTCGGCTATTTCCTCACGGTGACCCAGACGCCGCAGAAGGTGACCGAATTCCTCACCGGCCTCGGCCTCGGTCCCTACGGCGTGCTGGCGCTGATCATGGTGATGTATCTGGTGCTCGGCTGCCTGATGGACGCCATGGCGATGATCATCCTGACGGTGCCGATCATCTTCCCCGTGATCACGCATCTCGGCTTCGATCCGATCTGGTTCGGCGTCATCATCGTCATGACCGTCGAGCTCGGCCTGATCCATCCGCCGGTGGGGATGAACGTCTTCGTCATCAAGAGCGTGGTGAAGGACGTGTCCTTCTCCACCATCTTCAAGGGCGTCATCCCGTTCGTGGCGACGGACCTCGTGCGCCTCGTGATCCTGATCGCCTTCCCGCTGCTCGCGACCTGGCTGCCGACGCGGATGATGGCGCATTGACGAGGTGAAGCGATGACCGCACCGACGCTGGAGACAAAATACGTCTTCACCATCACCGCCTGCATCGGCGACGTCGTCACCGCCGGCGAGACCGGCATCGGCGTTCGCCGCATCATTCCGATCATCGGCGGCGAGGTAAGGGGCGCGATCACCGGCAAGGTGCTGCCCTTCGGCGCCGACTTCCAGACCATCCGTCCCAATGAGCTGATCGACCTCGAGGCCAGATACGCCTTCGAGACCGACGACGGTGCCATTGTCTATGTGGAGAACAAGGGGCTCCGCTTCGGCCCGGTCGAGCTGTTGCAGAAACTCAAGCGCGGCGAGCCGGTCGATCCGACGCTGATCTATTTCCGCACCGTACCGAAATTCGAGACGGGACATGAGAAATATCGATGGCTGATGCAGCACATCTTCGTGGCATCGGCCGCGCGGCATGCGGACCGCGTGGTGATCGACGTGCATCAGGTGGTGTGAGAAGGCCGACACCTCGTCATTGCGAGCGAAGCGAAGCAATCCAGACTGTTTCCGCGGCGGGACACTGGATTGCTTCGCTACGCTCGCAATGACGGAGGATGTGGCCACAGCAGCGTATCACCAGGCACTCTTCGTCCGCTGACCGACCAGTCCGACGCCGAGCAGCCAACGCCCACCCAGAGCCATATCCTGCCCCTATCCTTCTTGACTCCTCCCAAATTCGTTATACAACATAACTATTCTGACAAGGACGCAAATGACACAGGGAAACGCCGAGACCGCTGACGCGGGCACCTCAGGGCTTTTGAGGATCGAGAGGGCGGACCGGGTTCTGACCGTGGGTCTGAACCGGCCGGCCAAGCGCAATGCGCTCAACGACGGCATCATCCTGGAAATCGGCGAGTGTTTTGCGTCCCTGCCCGAGGACATCGGCGCGGTCGTGATCCACGGCATCGGCGACCATTTCTCCTCTGGGCTCGACCTCTCGGAACTGACCGAGCACGATGCGACCGGCGGGCTGCTCCATTCCCAGATGTGGCACCGCGTGTTCGACCGCATCCAGTACAGCCGCGTGCCCGTGATCGCGGCGCTGAAGGGCGCGGTGATCGGCGGCGGCCTCGAGCTCGCCTGCGCGGCCCATATCCGCGTCGCCGAGCCCTCGACCTATTTCGCGCTGCCCGAGGGGCAGCGCGGCATCTTCGTCGGCGGCGGCGGCTCGGTGCGGCTGCCGCGGCTGATCGGCGTCGCCAGGATGATGGACATGATGCTGACCGGCCGCGTCTATAGCGCGACCGAAGGCGCCTCCTACGGCTTCGCGCAATATGTGACGGAAGCCGGCAATGGGCTCGGCAAGGCGCTGGAGCTCGCGACCAAGGTCGCCGCCAACGCGCCGCTGACGAATTTCGCGGTGCTCCAGGCGCTGCCGATGATCGCGGAGGCCAATCCGCAGACCGGCCTCCTGATGGAATCGCTGATGGCGACGGTCGCGCAGAGCGACAAGGAGGCCAAGCGCCGGATCCGCGAATTCCTCGAGCACAAGACAGCGAAAGTGAAGCCGAAGTCATGAGCGCGGAGCCGTCCTCTTCCAGCATGGAGCGCGGGGCGAGCACTTTCCCGCTGCGGCCGATTTCGTTCGGCGATCCCGTCGTCAACATCGAGCGGCGCGACGACGGCACAATTTACCTCAGGCCAAAGCAGCCGCTCGGCGACTATCCCGTCCGCATCACCGACCGCCTGCATCACTGGGCGAAGACCACGCCCGACCGCGTCTTCATGGCCGAGCGCGAAGGCGGCCGCGGCTGGCGCAAGATCACCTACGCCGAACTGCTCACCGCGAGCCGACACATCGCCTCGAGCTTGATCCAGCGCGGCCTGTCGGCGGAGCGTCCGGTCGTCATCCTCTCCGGCAATTCGATCGACCACGCCCTGCTCGCGTTCGGCGCCTACTACGCAGGCATTCCGTTCTGCCCGGTGTCGCCGGCCTATTCGCTGGTGTCGAAGGATTACGGCAAGCTCTCTTACCTGATGAAGCTGCTGACGCCCGGCCTCGTCTTCGCCGAGGATGCCGACAAGTTCGCCGATGCGCTCGTCGCCAACGTCTCGCTCGGCACCGAGATCGCCGCATCCTATGGCCACGTGCCGGGCCGCGACATCACGCTGCTCGCCGATCTCATGGCGACGCCGATCCGCGGCGACCTCGACGCGGCGCACGAGAAGATCGACCCCGACACGATCGCAAAATTCCTGCTGACTTCAGGCTCGACCGGCAATCCCAAGGCCGTCATCAACACCCAGCGCATGATCTGCGCCAACCAGGTCATGCTGCGCGAGACGCTCGCCTTCCTCAAGGACGAGCCACCCGTCATCATCGACTGGCTGCCCTGGAATCACACTTTTGGCGGCAACCACAATATCGGCCTGACGCTCTACAATGGCGGCTCGATGTATCTGGACGCCGGCAAGCCGGTGCCCGGCGGTATCGAGGAGACCGTGCGCAATCTCCAGGAGATTTCGCCGACGGTCTATTTCAACGTGCCCAAGGGCTACGAGTCGCTGCTGCCCTATTTGCGCGACGACCAGGGCCTGCGCGCAAAATTCTTCGACCGGCTGCATGCGATGTTCTTCTCCGGCGCGGCGCTCTCGCCCTTCGTCTGGAACAGCCTCGACGAGCTCGCGGTAAAGGAAAAAGGCTACCGCGTGCCGATGCTGACCGGCCTCGGCGCGACGGAAACCGCGCCGTTCTTCATGTCGGTCAATCCGCGCACCAGCCGCTCCGGGCATGTGGGCCTGCCCGTGTCGGGCAATGACGCCAAGCTCGTGCCGAACAACGGCAAGCTCGAGGTGCGCGCCAAGGGGCCGAACGTGATGCCCGGCTACTGGCGCCAGCCCGACATCAGCGCAAAATCCTTCGACGAGGAAGGCTTTTACAAGATGGGCGATGCGCTCAAGCCCGCCGATCCCGATGATCTCAACGCCGGCTTCGACTTCGACGGCCGCGTCAGCGAGGATTTCAAGCTCGCGAGCGGCACGTGGGTCAGCGTCGGGCCGCTGCGCGCGCGCCTCATCGCGGCCTGCGCGCCTCTGGTGCGCGACGTCGTCATCGCCGGCATCAACCGCGACGAGATCTCCGCGCTCGTGATGCTCGATCTCGACGGCTGCCGCCTGATCAACCCGACGCTGCCGGCCGACGATCTCGTCGTCGCGACGCGCGACCGGCTGGTGCGTGAGGCCTTCCGCGAACGCCTGACCCGTTTCCTCTCTTCGGCCACCGGCTCCTCGACACGGATCACGCGCGCGATCCTCCTGGACGCGCCGCTGTCGATCGACAAGGGCGAGGTCACCGACAAGGGCTCGATCAACCAGCGCGCGGTGCTGGAGCATCGCGCTGCGCTGATCGACGAGCTCTACGCTGCCAATCCGTCGGACCGTGTGATATCGGTCGGGTAAGAAACCATCGAAGGAGAACGCCATGTTGTTGAAGGATCAGGCAGCCATCGTCACCGGCGGTGCATCGGGCCTTGGCGCGGCTACTGCGCGAAAGCTGGCGGCGCAGGGCGCAAAAGTCGCGGTGTGCGATCTCAATGCCAAGCTTGCGGAAACCGTCGCCGCCGAGATCAAGGGCGTCGCCGTGACCTGCGACGTCTCCGATGCGGCGTCCGCTGAAGCCGCGATCGCGCTGGCGACCAAGGCCCACGGGCCCGCGCGCGTGCTGGTCAACTGCGCCGGCATCGGCGTTGCCAAGCGCGTGGTCGGCCGCGACGGCCCGATGGCGCTGGCCGATTTCGATAAGGTGATCAAGGTCAACCTGATCGGCACCTTCAACATGCTGCGCCTCGCCGCGGCCGAGATGTCCAAGCTCGAGCCGCAGGCGACCGGCGAGCGCGGCGTCATCATCAACACCGCCTCGGTCGCCGCCTATGACGGCCAGATCGGCCAGTCCGCTTATTCGGCCTCGAAGGGCGGCATCGTCGGCATGACGCTGCCGATCGCGCGCGAACTGGCGCAGTTCGGCGTGCGCGTGCTGACCATCGCACCCGGCCTGTTCCTGACGCCGCTGCTCGCCAACCTGCCGCAGGAGGCCCAGGATTCGCTCGCCGCCGCGATCCCCTTCCCGCGCCGGCTCGGCAATGCCGACGAGTTCGCCGCGCTCGCGCTGCACATGGTCGAGAATTCCTACCTGAACGGCGAAGTGGTGCGCCTCGACGGCTCGCTGCGCATGGCGCCGAAGTAAGGTCGGCAGAGCAAGGCGCGACACATGTTCGTGAACCGGCGCGACGTCCAGATCCAGTGGGGCGATTGCGACCCCGCCAACATCGTCTACTACCCGCGCTATTTCGCGATGTTCGACGATTCGACGTCGACCCTGTTCGAGGTCGCCGGGTTCTCCAAGCAGGATCTGGTCCGCAAATACGGCCTGGTGGGCATTCCCATGGTCGACACGCGGGCCAAGTTCTACATCCCCTCGACCTATGGCGACTGGATCACCATCGAAACGAAGATCGAGAGCATCAAGCGCTCGAGCTTCGAGGTGAAGCACAACGTCTACAAGGGCGAGGCGCTGGCGATCGAGGGTTTCGAGACCCGCGTCCTGGTCGGCCGCGATCCCGTTAACCCCGACAAGCTGAAATCGGCACCGTTCCCGGCGGAAATGGTAGCCAAATTCACGGGGAGTTAAGCCGTAGTCGGACCTTGGAGCTAAATCGCCGCATCACCAAAAGAGGGGGCTGAATTACCCCCCGATTTCTGCTTTCAAAGAAACACGTAAAGGGAGGAATAGATGAAACGCTTTTACCTGACCGCCGCCATCACTGCGGCCGCGCTGGCGCTGCCGGCCCTGCCCGCACTGGCCCAGACCAGCGAAATCACCATCGGCATCACCACCACCACGACCGGCCCGGGCGCGGCCCTCGGCATTCCCGAGCGCAACGCGCTGGAATTCGTGCCGAAGGAGATCGGCGGCGTTCCGCTGAAGGTGATCGTGCTCGACGACGGCGGCGATCCCACCACCGCGACCACCAACGCCCGCCGCTTCGTGACCGAATCCAAGGCCGACATCATCATGGGCTCGGCACTGACGCCGCCGACCATCGCGGTCTCCAACGTCGCCAACGAGGCCGGCATTCCACATTTCGGCCTCGCGCCCTTTCCGATCACGCCGGAACGCATGAAGTGGTCGGTGGCGATGCCGCAGCCGATCCCGATCGTGGGCAAGGTGCTGTACGACCACATGAAGTCGAAGGGTGTGAAGACCATCGGTTATATCGGCTATTCCGATTCCTACGGCGATCTCTGGTTCAACGACCTGAAGGCCCAGACCGGACCGATGGGCATGACCATCGCCGATGAAGAGCGCTTTGCCCGTCCTGACACGTCGGTGACCGGCCAGGTGCTGAAGCTCGTCGCCGCCAATCCGGACGCGATCCTGGTCGGCGCCTCCGGCACCGCGGCCGCATTGCCGCAGACCGAGCTGCGCGAGCGCGGCTATCAGGGCCTGATCTACCAGACCCACGGCGCCGCCAGCATGGACTTCATCCGCATCGCCGGCAAAGCGGCGGAAGGCGTCCTGATGGCATCGGGCCCGGTGATGGACCCCGAGGATCAGCCGGACGAGGCGGCCACCAAGAAGCCCGGCCTCGCGCTCAACGCGGCCTATGAGGCCAAGTACGGCCCGAACAGCCGCAGCCAGTTCGCCGGTCATTCCTACGATGCGTTCGAGATCCTCAAGCGCATCATCCCGACGGCGCTGAAGACGGCGAAGCCCGGCACGCCGGAATTCCGCGAGGCGATCCGCCAGGCGCTGCTGTCGGAGAAGGAGCTGGCCGCGAGCCAGGGCGTCTACAACTTCACCGAAAAGGACCGCTACGGCCTCGACGAGCGCTCGCGCATCCTGCTCACCGTGAAGAACGGCAAGTACACGCTGGTGAAGTAGACGCGGCGACAGTTTTGTGACGACGAGAGCCGGCCCGATGGGCCGGCTTTTTTGTTTTTTGGAGTTGATCGCAACCTGCAGCCCCGGCGTTGCTGCGCTCCCTCTCCCGCTTGCGGGAGAGGGTGGCGCCGCAATGGGACCGCCTGAGGCTTACGGAAAAAATCCCCCAGCCGAGAAAGCCCTCACCTGGCGCTTCGCGCCGACCTCTCCCGCAAGCGGGAGAGGTTGCACCGAACTCGGGGCGAGACTGAACGCTAAGCCGCCTGCCGCTGCGGGGACCAGGCGAACTCGGGATAGTAATTGTCCATCATGCGGTCGACATAGGCCGTGAGGTTCGGAAATCCCTCGGCGCGCTGGCGCAAGGCCGATTCGAAGAACGGCGTCAGGATCCCGGCGAGCGCACCGAAGGCGGTGGCATCCACACCGCAGGGCTTGTTGCCCATCAGATACGACTTGTCGCCGAGCTGCACCGAGAGCGCGAACAGTGAACGAACCGCGAGATCGACGTCGTCATCGGGCGCGTGACGGCCAAGCCCGGAGAGCAGATAGTTCTCGGCAACACGGAATTGCGCGTCCTCGCGCAGCTTCTCGCGGTTGTGCTCCGGCGCGCCGTCGAAGAAATGCGAGGGGCCCTTGGCGAAGTTGACCGGATCGACCCAGCGCGCGCCGACCAGCGCCCAATAGACGTGATGCTCGATCATGCGCTCGAACGCCCACGCCTGTGCACGCTCGACCAGCGACAGGCCGGCGTCGAAATCGAAGCCGTAGCGACGCTCGATATGGGCGCGGATGAAGGTGGAATCGGCCACCGCCTCGCCACCGTCGTCGATGAAGGGCAGCTGCCCCTTGGGCGAGGCAGGCGGCATCGCACGCTCCTTCCGATAGGGCAGCCCTGCCATCTTGAGCTGCACCTCCGTCTTGGTGACGAAGGGGCTGATTTCCGGCAGGCCGAAGCCGGTGCCAAAACCGTAAAGCGTGATCATGCGGGCTCTCCTGAAGGCGCGGACGGGTTGATGGAACCTAGCGGCCGGCTGCTGCCACCATGGTGGCAGCAGCCGTGATATCTTGTGCGAAACGGGCCCCGCGGAAGGCGCGGCCCATGACGTGGCGGACCAGCGCGTCCGCGGCCTGGACCAGCGCGCGTGTCACCACGGTCGCAAGCGCAAGACGGAGATCGGAGACCATGAGATCAGGGGATACGAGGCGGCCGAACGTCCAGCCGTGCCAGGCCTGGACCGGCCATGCCGGCGTGCGCCACAGCGGGCCGAAATGGGTTGGAATGATCATGGACAAATCCTCTTCAGTCGATGTGTTGTCCCGGTATAGAACCCCCCTGCTGCCAACATCCTGTCAGCATCCGCGCGCCGGATCTTGAGCGGGTCGCGATCAGGAATTTGGGAAGAGAATCGTCATGAGACGCGCCGACCGGCTGTTTCAGATCATCCAGGTGCTGAGGCGCACGCGTAAACCGCTGACGGCGGACGCCATCGCGGCCGAGCTCGAGACCTCGAAGCGCACCATCTATCGCGACATCGCAACGCTGATGGGCCAGCGCGTGCCGATTCGTGGCGAAGCCGGCATGGGCTACATCCTGGAAAAGGGATTTGACCTGCCGCCCCTGATGCTGACGCCCGACGAGATCGAGGCGGCGGTGCTGGGCGCGCAATGGGTCGCGGGCCATGCCGATTCGGCGCTGGCGCGTGCCGCCGAAGACCTGATGGCCAAGATCGCCGACACCGTCCCCGAGCGCCTGCGTCCCTTCGTGCTGGAGCCGGCGAGCCGCGCGCGGCCGAGCTGGAACAGGGAGCCCGACCGCCTCGACATGGTGCGCACGCGCACCCAGATCCACGAAGGCAAGAAGATCATGCTGCGCTATCGCGACGAGCAGGGCCGCGCCAGCGAGCGCATGATCTGGCCGATCTCGGTCGGCTATCTCGAAGCGGTGCGCCTGCTCGCGGCCTGGTGCGAGCTGCGCAGCGACTTCCGCAGCTTCCGCACCGATCGCGTGGTGGAGGCGACCTATCTCGACGAGAAATATCCGGAGCGGCGCGACGTGCTGCGCGCAAAATGGCGGCAGAGCCTGGTCTGGGGTCCGCCAAAGGACACGTGAGCGCGATGGAAGAAATCGATCTGTCGAGCTACTGCCAGAGCTGCGGCGCCTGCTGCGGCTATTCGGCGAACTGGCCGCGCTTCTCGATCGAGAGCGACGAAGAGCTGGCTGCAATCCCAGAAGGGCTCGTCAACGCGCGTCAATCCGGCATGCGTTGCGAGGGCGATCGTTGCTCGGCGTTGCAGGGAGAGATCGGAAAGCAGACGGCCTGCGGCATCTATGCGGTGCGGCCGGAGGTGTGCCGCACCTGCATGCCGGGCGATGCCGAATGCGCGATGGCGCGGCGGAAATTCGGCCTACCTGTAATCGAGGCAGCTTAGGCGGGAACGGCTTCGCTGATCTCGTCGTCGAGTTCGTCCTCGAGCGGTGCCAGCACCGAGAGCGGCTTGGTCGACAGCGTGATCGGCTTGCGGCCTCCCGACAGCGACGGCGAGGATTTCGCCGTGCCCGCGCGCGACAGCGCGAAGAGCGTCGAGCCGACGCGGCCGCCGTTTTCGATCAGATCGCGCTCGCTACAGCTCGCGGCGATCGCGACCGCCAGCGAGTGCAAATGGCTGCGGCGATAGCAGAACAGCGCCAGACGGGCGCGGGCTTCAGGGGAAACACTCTCAACCAGCCTCGGCAGGCCACTCTCGCTGGCGCGGTACATCTCGCCAAGGAGCTCGTCGCGGACCGGGCAGAAATCGCTTTCAAAGGCGTCGCGGCTTGAAAACATTGCAGTTCTCCCTCGTACGCGGAAGATGCAGTGCAATTCTCTAATGAAAGGTTAACCACGCTGACCGGTAGTCACCCGGGGTCCTTGCGCCCTGACCGCGAATCATTGGGGGCGGAAGGAGATTTGCCTGTGGCCATCCTTCGAGACGCCCGCCTTCGGCGGGCCCTCAGGATGAGGTCTTGGTTCACGCGAAAGCCAGACCCTCATGGTGAGGAGCGCCGCCTTACGGTGCGTCTCGAACCATGCAGGCCGAGCCGTCAGCCGAGGGCGGCCGCCTCAGTTCGCCGCCATGAAGATGGAGAGGCCGAAGCCGGTGAGATGGTGCAGGGCCTGGTCGACACCGATCAGGGTCCAGAACCAGGGATGCTCCTGGTTGACGCCGAAATTGGCGGAGACGAATCCCTTGGCCCGATCGATCGTGATGTGGATCGCGAAATCGATCAGCGCCACGAACCAGAATCTCGGTGCCACGATCAGGATCAGCGGCAACGCAACCGCGAGGTGAATCAGGCAGTGCACCAGAAGCGGCAGAGCCCAGCCGTGCTTCTGGTCCTTGCCCTGCGCCATCCAGGCGGTCTGGAGCACGAAATCGGCAATGATGTGCTTGAAGGTGAGCAGCAGCATCCAGCCAATGAGCGCTTCGACCGGAACCGCCGATGACATGGGTGGAAACGACAAAGCTGACGCCCTCATTGACGTGACAAGATAAATTGGAGCGTTCAGCGCAGCTTCTTCTTGGACCGGTCAAATCGCCGGGACGAGCGATTTATGACATCTCTCGCGGCGGAATGCAGCCGGGGGGAACTGGAAAATCGCCAACTGTGGCTAAACGGTGATAGGATGACCTATCGACGCGGCCAGGTTGAGTAAGGTTACCCTCGGCTCGAAATTTGCTTTCCGATGCCGTCGCGCTATCATCGACGACAGAATATCGTTCTTTTTTCAGACGTTTACGAATTTCAGGCCGGCTGCCGCGATCACATCCGCGAGCCGCCCGCCACCCAGAATAAGGCCAGAGTGCTGACATGAGTGCTGACGGCCCCAGCTCGCCACCGACTGAACCGCCGCCCCAGCGTCCCAAGGTGATCAAAACCAATCAGCAGCAGGTGCTTCTCTACGTCGTGCTGACCCTGCTCCTGTCGCTCGTCACCGTCTGGGCCGGCCGCATGCTGGTGCACAATTCCGAGACGCTGACCTTCGCCGTCGGCGCCCCCAACAGCGACGAAGCGCTGTTCGCGGCCAAGCTCGCCGCCGTCCTGAAGAACAACGCCTCGCGCTTCCGGATCAAGATCGTCAACAACCCGGACAATGCCAAGGCGCTCGCCCAGTTCGACCGCAAGCAGGCCGACCTCGCGGTCGTGCGCACCGACGCCAAGGTGCCGCTGCGGGCGCGCGCGCTCGCGATCCTCGAGCGCGATCTCGTGCTCCTGCTCGGCCCCGGCAGCAAGAAGATCAAGTCGCTCGCCGAGCTGAAGAAGAAGAAGATCGCCGTCATCGCTGACAACGAATCCTCGCTCGCCTTCGTCCGCAGCATCCTCGACGTCCCCGACGGCCCCGAGGCTGCAAGGATCCAGATGGCGCCGCAGGGCGCAACGCTCGACAAGCTGCTCGCGCCGGCCAGCGGCTTCGGCGCGGTGATCGCCATCGTCCATGCCTCGAAGGCCGTGCGGGACAAGGCCTATGAACAGGTCGCCAAGCGCGGCGGCTTCACGCTGAACGCGATCGACGAGGTGACGGCGCTGGCGCGCAAATTCCCCGGCATTTCCAGCGAGACGCTGACGGCCGGAATGCTGTCGGCGGCGCCGGAAATTCCCGACGACGAGCTCGACACGATCGGGCTCGAATGGCTGCTGGTCACGCAATCCAGGATGTCGGTGACGACGGCCGGGGAGCTGGCGCGCATCGTCTACGAGAACAAATCGGCGCTCGGCCTCGACAGCGGTTTCGCCACCCGGATCGAGCCGGCCTCCACCGAGAAGGACGCCTTCGTGATGGCGCATCAGGGGGCGGCCGACTACATCAACGACGACACCAAGTCGTTCATGGATAAGTACAGCGACATGATGTATCTGGGCGCCGCCGCGCTCAGCGTCATCGGCTCGATCTTCGCCGCCATCTACGCCAAGATCACAAGGATCGCGCCGGAGAAGGCCAGCGAGCTCTCCACCGCAATCCTGGACGTCGGCGAGCGGATCGAGCACGCCCATTCGCTGGACCAGCTCGAATGTCTCCAGGACGAGCTGGAGGGCATCCTGCGCGGCGCGGTGGTCGGGCTCAGAGACGGCACAATCAGCACCGACGGGCTCGACACCTTCAAGCTCGGCTACGAGTTCGTCCGCGACGAGATCGGCATGCGCCGCGACTACCTGAAACGTCACGCGGGCGAGATCGAAAAGGCCGCCCGCGATGCCGGCCCATCCGAGCACGACGACAGCAACGTCGTTGTGGTGAAGACCGCGCAGAGCGCGTGATCAGGGGCGAGTTGAAGGGACGTCTTGCCGTGGATGAGCGGCCGGAACTCGGGAACCGTCGCCATCCGCAACCGTTGGCTTCCGGATACAGCCGGAGAACGCGCCATGCGTACGCTCCTCATCATCTGCCTGCTGGGAATGTTGGCAGCGGTTGGCTATTTCGCTTATTCCGCGATGGCGGTCGAAGGCGACCCGATCCCGACGGAAGGTTATGTGGCGCTGGCGCTTGGGGCGGGATTTTCCGTCGTCGTCGGCGTCGGCCTGATGGTGCTGCTGTTCTTCAGCAGCCGCCGCGGCTACGACGAGCCGCCGCATTTCAGGTGACGGCTCGTCCGCCACTGCTCTGCCCGGCCCGGCTTCGTCCCCCCGTTCGACGATACTGCGCTCCCGTCGTTGACGGCCTCGGCCGGGGCAGGCACTTTGGCGCTGAGGTTCCAGCCGGGACCGCAAAAACCGAAGCCGAGCCGCACTCCCGCATGTCCAAGCCGCTGATCTCTGCTCTGGCCCAGTTCGCGGCCGCCACGGCCGGCCGCAACATGACCAAGGCGGCCTACGTGGCAGTCGGCGTCGGCGTGCTCAGCATGGTGCTGCTGACGGTCAATCCGGCCTATGAGGCGGCGCACCGCTGGGTCGATGTCGTGCTGTGGGCCTGCCTCGCCTACTTCGTGTTCGAATGGGGGGTCCGGCTGCGCCATATGGCGCGCCAGGGGCGTCTTTCGCTCTACATGTCGTCCTCCGCTGGCATCGTCGACGCGGTCGGAGCGCTGGCCGTGCCGGTCGCGCTGCTGCTCGGCGCCGAGCCGAAGACGGCCTGGCTGCTCAGCGTGCTCTGGGTGCTGAAGGTGGTGCCGGGCATTCCGGGCCTGCGGCAGCTTCGCCGCGTGCTGGTGCTGGAATCGGGACCGCTGCTCAGCGTGCTCGTGATCTTCCTGATGGTGGTCTTCCTCGCCTCCGTCGCCGAGTACTATCTGGAGCGAGACGTGCAGCCGCAAACCTTCGGCAGCGTGCCGTCCGCGCTGTGGTGGGCGGTGGTGACCCTGACGACGACGGGCTATGGCGACGTCGTGCCGGTCACGCCATTGGGCCGCGTGGTCGCGGCACTGGTGATGATCTCCGGCCTCGGCGTGTTCGGTCTCTGGACCGGTATCCTGGCGACCGGCTTCGCCGCGGAAACCCGGCGCGACAATTTTCTCAAGACCTGGGAATCCGTCAGCAAGGTGCCGTTCTTCGCGGCGCTCGGCCCCGCGGCCATCGCCGACGTCACCCACATGCTCCGCACCATGGAGCTGCCGGCGCGCACCATGATCATCCGCAAGGGCGCGCAGGGCGACTGCATGTATTTCATCGCCGCCGGCGAGGTCGAGGTCGACCTGCCCGGCAAGAAGGTACAGCTCGGCGAGGGCGCCTTCTTCGGCGAGATGGCGCTGCTCGGCAACAACGTGCGCGGCGCCAACGTCTCGACCACGAAGGTGTCGCGCCTGCTGGTGCTCGACCTCGTCGATTTCCGCGTGCTGATGGCGCGGCACCCCGATCTCGCCGAGACCATCGACGCCGAGGCGAAGCGGCGCGCGCTCGAGAACAAGTAAAAGGAGACAAGAATGTCGGACACCGCCGACACGGCCTCTGGCCCCGTGCTCGACATCGCCGGCGCCCGCGCCACCATCCGCCTCAACCGGCCGAAACATCTCAACCGGCTCCAGGCCGAGGATCTCGGCGCGCTCGTGAAATTGTTCGACCGGATCGAGGCCGATCCGGCCATCCGCGTGCTGGTGCTGACCGGCACCGGCCGCGCCTTCTCCGCCGGCTACGATCTCAACTCGGTCGCCGAACGGGCGGTGAGCGCGAACGAGCAGCAGAGCGCGGGCTCGGCGTTCGAGGTGGTGGTCAACCGGCTGGAGGATCTCGGCGTGCCGACGATCTGCCGACTCAACGGCGGCGTCTATGGCGGCTCGACCGACCTCGCGCTCGCCTGCGATTTCCGCATCGGCGTCGACACGGCGGAGATGTTCATGCCGGCGGCGCGGCTCGGGCTGCACTATTACAGGAGCGGCATCAAACGCTACGTCACGCGGCTCGGCGTCGACAATGCGAAGAAGCTGTTCCTGACAGCGCAGAAGATCAGCGCGCCGGAGATGCTGCGGATCGGCTATCTCACCGCGATGGTGCCGGTGGAATTCCTGGACGAGGAGGTCGACAAGCTCGCTGGCGTCCTCGCCGGCAACGCGCCGCAGGCGATGCGCGGCATGAAGCGCGCCATCAACGAGTTCGCCCGCGGCGAGCTGGACGAGCAAGCCGCCGACCAGCGCCACCGCGACAGCATGCGCGGCGACGAGATCAAGGAAGGCATCAAGGCGTTCGCGGAGAAGCGCCCGCCAAAATTCTGATCACGCCCGCTTCGACCGCATCGCGCGCACCTGCGTGAGCTTGGGATCGCGGACCAGCGCCTGGTAGCGTTTGCTGTCGACGGCGTAGATCGCGATCCGCCCCTCACTGTCGGCATGAACGCCCCAGCCGAAGCGCTTGCCCAGGCTCGACGCCCTCATGCACGCCTGCCCCCGGGAGAAGAACGCTTCACGGGCCGCATGCTTCTCCGTTTTCGTCGCCTTCACATCGAGCTCGCGTCCCGGCGCAGACGTCGCGAAGATCACGTCGTCGGACGTGTATTTGTAGGGCGCCTTCGCGATCATTCCGTATTGCAGGCACGCCACCGTCGGCTTTCCCCCGCGGAGCGGCGGCTCCTCGCCAGTACGCGCGGGACAGTCTTCGGCAACCCGGATGAAGGTGTTGAAGCAGTTGGTCGTGTGCATCGGCTTCGTCATCTGCAACCCCGGATCATTCAACCACCAGCGGCCGCGGCATGCTGCGCCGCCATCTCATCGTCGGCGGCGTTGATCCGCTGGAACGCAGGACGTGACGTAATCCGCTCGGCATAACGAATGAATACGTCTTTCTTCGGCACGATGCCGAACATCATGGTCCAGCTGAACGCGACGCCCCACAAGATATCCGCGGCCGTCATGCGCTCGCCGAGCAGATACGGCCCCTTTGACAATTGCGCCTCAAGCGCGCCGAGCATGGTGTCGTAGTCGGCATAGGGCGATTGCGTGATCGGTGCCGGCTCGCGTTGCATGAACTTGTCGATCATGGCCGGCTCGAAGGAGGCGCCGTAATAGGCGATCCAGCGCAGATAAGGACCGCGCAGCGAATCGTTGAGGGCGGGCGTCAGCCCGGCCTGCGGGAAGAGATCGGCAAGGTAAATGGTGATCGCGACCTGCTCGGTCACCAGCGCCTCGCCGTGGCGGACCGCCGGCACCTTGCCGAGCGGATTGATGGCGAGATAGGCGCCCTGACGCTGCTCGCCGGCCTTCATGTTGAGGACATGGAGATCGTAGGGCGCGCCCAGCTCCTCCAGCAGCACCCGCGTGCCGGTGGCGCGGCTTTGCGGCGAATAATACAGCGTGATGCGGTTCGGATCGGTCATGGCAGGTCTCCATCTGGCCGGCAGGCGATGGCGCTTCTTCTAGAGGAGCATACCTGACATCCTGTGTCAGGTATGGTTTAAGATCCCATGCGCGCGAGCCGGATGCTGTCGATCCTCACCACCCTCCAGGCCCGGGGGCAGGTCACCGCGCCTGAGCTCGCGGAGGCCTGCGAGGTGTCAGTGCGCACGATCTATCGCGACATCGACGCGCTCGCGGCGTCGGGCGTTCCTGTTTATGCCGATCGCGGCGCGGAGGGCGGCTATCGTCTGCTCGACGGCTATCGCGTGCGGCTGAACGGCTTGTCGCAGAGCGAGGCAGGCGCGCTGTTCCTGGCCGGATTGCCAGGCCCGGCCGCGGCGCTCGGGCTCGATGCCGCGATGATCGCCGCGCAGAACAAGCTGATGGCCGCACTGCCTGCCAATGTGCGCGAGGACGCCGGGCGGATGCAGGAGCGTTTTCACCTGGACGCGCCGGGCTGGTTCGGTGAGGCGGAAGAACCAAAGCATCTGCGCACGATCGCCGGCGCGGCCCTGCGCGGGACGCTCATAAAAATCCACTACCAGAGCTGGCGCGCCGAGAAGCAGCGCCGCGTCGCCCCGCTCGGCCTCGTGCTGAAAGGCGGCAGCTGGTATCTCGCAGGGCAAGTCGACGGCAGCGTGCGCACCTATCGCATCGCACGGGTGCTCGACTGCACGGCGCTCGATGATGGCTTCGAGCGTCCCGCCGACTTCGATCTCGCCGCCTATTGGCGGGCCGCGACGCTTCGCCTCGAGGCCGAGATGCATCCCAATGTCGCGATCGTCCGGCTGTCGCCGTTCGGCGTCAAGCTGCTCGACGCGCTGAGCCAGCCTTACGTCAAGGCCCGCACCCAGCTTGAAGAGACCGCAGATGCCGACGGCTGGCGCATCGCCAGGGTGCCGGTCGGCAAGACGTCGTGGCACGCTGCAGCCGAATTGTTGCGGCTCGGCCCCGAGGCCGAAGTGCTGGAGCCTGCCGATCTCCGCGAGAAGATGATCGAGCTGACGCAGGCCATGGCCGCGCGCTATCGCACGGCGCGGAAAGCATGACGGCGGCACATTTTGTCGCAGCCGACGAAACAATCCTGAAACACGATTCTCCCCGTGCGCCGTGAACGCGTTCACGCTTCGCCTCGACCGAGAAGCAGGGACACAACAACGGCCCTGAGCCAAATGGAGAATGAAGATGTTTCGTAAGCTTGCAATCGGACTGATCGCTGCCGGCTCGCTCGGCGTTGCCGCTCTCGCGCCCACCGCCGCCTCGGCCGGCGGCTTCCATCATCACCACTGGGGTCATGGCTGGGGTCCGGGCTGGGGCTTTGGCGGCGTCTACGTCAACACCGGCGTCAGCAACTGCTACCAGGAGCGCCTGGTCCGGACCCGTCACGGCCTGCGCGTCCGCGTCGTGAATGTCTGCGCCTACTACTGATACCTCGCCTTCACGACAAAGCTCCGGTCGCACCGCGACCGGAGCTTTGCGTTGGTTCAATTATCCTGTCGCTGCCGGCGAAACCAGGCCCAGGTCTCGCGCGTCGTTCTGATGTAGCCGCGACCGCGATGGACGATCTCGCCGTCGACGAGCTCGTTCAGCTTGGGAAGCGCGTGAAAGGGGATCGAGGGATAGGCGTGGTGCTCGACATGGTAGGGCATGTTCCACGCAAACCACTTGACGATCGCGCCGGTATAGGTGGTGCGGGTGTTCTGGAAGGCGCTGCGGGTGCGGTCGCAGCCGGTGTGTTCTGCGTAGAGATAGGGGCGCAGGAAGAACTGCCCGATGATCAGCGGAACGATCCAGCCCCAGAGCAGCAGCGCCGAGGAGAACCACAGCGAGAGCGCGAGCAGCAGCACGTAAAGCGCGACATAGGTCCGCGCCTCTCGCACGATGGTGGCGCGCTTGCTCTCGGGGATCCAGGGCACCGTGACCTTGCCGGTGACGGCATGGCCGAGCATCAGCCGGAGCCGGCCGGCGACCTGAAGCAGACCGCTATAGGCGATCGCGAGCTGTGTGTCCGAGGCCGGCTTCACGCCGACGATCAGCTCCGGGTCTTTCTCCGGATCCTGGGTGTAGCGGTGATGGTCCCAGTGGAACAGGCAGTAATATTCGTAGGGCAAGCCGATGATGAAGGCCGAGAGATAGCCGACCGCGAGGTTGAGACCGCGGCTCCTGAACGCGGTCTTGTGCGCGGTCTCGTGCACGGCCATGAACAGGAAGGCGACGAAATAGCCCTGCACCGCCATCAGCGGCAACGCCCAGAGGACACCGTGGCGCGAGGCGACCATCCAGGTCAGTGCGCCCATCAGCACGATGACGCCGTAATGGCCGAGGCTTTGCGCCGCACCCCTGAGATTGGAGCGCACCGACAATTCGCGCAGCATGGCCGGCGTCAACGGCTTCAAGCGATGGCCGGGCTCTGGAACGGTTGCGTCAGTCATGATCGGATGCGCGCCCTATTTGCCGAGAAGCTCGGCGATCTCGGCCTTGATGAAGGCCTGATCGCGGGGATTGTTGACGGGGTTGCCGGCGCGGTGGCCATGCAGCGACGGGATCGGATGGAGAACCGCCGACCTCGCGTTGACGAGCCGGCCGAGCTCGTCCTCGTTGTCGCGGACGTCGAAATAGCGATCGGTCGCTCCCGGCATCAGCAGCATATGCGCCTTGATTGCCGCCAGCGCGCGATCGAAATCGCCGCCGAATGTCGTGCAGCGGCTGACGTCGCCGTTCTGCCAGATGCCGATCTGGGCCAGAAGATCGTTGGCATCGCGCCGCGCGAAAGTCGCGTCCCACGTACGGACAAGGTAGTCCTCCAGCGAGGTGAAGCCTGCCTCGCGCCAAATCTCGTCGCGATAGAAACCGTGCGACATCGCCCAGCCGGCATAAACCCGTCCCATTGCCCGGTAGCCAGCGACGGGCTTCTCGACGAAGCGGCCGTCGCGGAAGGCGGGATCGGCGGTCAGAGCCGCCTTCACGCTTTCGAGAAAGACATGATTGTAGGGCGCACAGCGCGCGCTGCCGCAGACCACGGCTGCGCGCTCGACCATATCAGGGTGCAGCGCCGCCCAATGATAGGCCTGCATCCCGCCCATCGACCAGCCATAGACCAGCGCAACTTTTGTGATGCCGAAGCGCTCGGTGAGCAGCCTGTGCTGGACCGCAATTGCATCGTGATAGGTGAGTTGCGGGAACGGCGCCGCGGTGTTCGACGGTGAGGACGACAGGCCGTTGCCGAGCAGGTTCGGGATGATGACGAAGTAGCGTGTCGGATCGAGCACGCCATCGGGCCGGATCAACCATTCGGTGTCGAAGTGCTGCGCACTGAACGAGGTCGGATACAGGATGACGTTATCCCTGGCCGGGCTCAGCGCGCCGTAGGTCTTGTAGGCGAGCTTCAGCGCAGGGAAGACGGCGCCGGACTGGAGCGTGACGTCGCCGGCCTCGAACATCTCGTAGTCGCATTGCGCAGCCATGGACCCAACTCCCGCTCACGCGCCGCAGGGGTGCGCGGCTTCGCGATGCATCGATCATGCCGAAGCCGCCAGCGCATCGTCGCGCTCGCGCTGAATAAATGTACCTATAGTACAGTTATTGAGGCGCGGCAAGCGCTCTCAAGCCGGCGTGCGGCTCAGGCGATGGCCGCCAGATAGCGTGCGACCGAGGCAGCAAACGCGGCCTTGGCGCCGGCGGCGATGTTACGCCCCCACCAGGCGCCGTAGATGCGATCGAAGGCGAGCGGTTCGACGGAAGCAGCGATCCGCCGTACGGCGGCGGCGTTGAGCGGCATGTAGTTGGGATAGGAGTACATGAAGCTGACGAAGCGGCGGTCCATCGTCACCTGCGCGATGTCCCCGGTAAGCAGCGCACCCCTGCTCTCCGCCCCGCGCGACCAATGCAGCATGATAGCGCCGGCGAAGTGGCCGCCGGTACGCAGCAGCAGGACGTCATCGGAGATGCGCTGCTGATCGCCGGTCCAGTGCACGATGGCGGAATGCGGCCGCGTCACCCATTGGCCGTCATCCGCGTGCAGGTACACCGGCACACCGCCGAACGCCTCGCTCCAGTCGGCGAGCGCGCCATAGAAATGCGGATGCGAGATCGCGATCGCCTTCAACCCGCCGAGCGAGCGCACATGCGCGATCGCATCCGGCGTCGCCAGCGGCACGCAGTCCCACATCATGCAGCCGCCCGCCAGCGGCACCAGCAGCGCGCGCTGGCCGATGGCGAAGCTCGGTTCGGACCCGATACCGGTCAGCCCGAGATCGTCGCGCCAGACCAGCCGGTGACGTTCCGTCAACGCTTCGCGCGTGAGGAAGGTCTGCCCGTTCCAGCCGACGAACTGCCGTTCGTCCTCGCAGATCGGACAGGACGCAGGCGGATGTCCGCTATCCGGGAATTGCGCGCCGCAGGTTTCGCAGGTCCAGAGAGGCATGGCCGTGATCCTGTTTGAGACTGTCGCAGGCATGACATGACGTCGCAGTCCTGCGATCGCAAGAGCTCTCGGAACCAACGCGATGAGCGCAGGTTAAGTTCTGGTCCGCCCGGGCACCTATGTGCCCGAAGTCTCCGCCTCATGCGAGATCCAATCGATCGGCAGCACTACGTTCAGCGTTTCGATGACATCTCGCCCCTCCCCGTCCCGAATCCGGCCCCTGTTTGCACTGAACTTCTTCATGGCCGACATGCAATCGGGCATCGGGCCGTTCGTCGGCGTATTCCTTCAGGAGCGCGGCTGGGCGAGCGGATTGATCGGCAGCGCGATGACGATCGGCAATGTCGCCGGCATGCTGATCACGACGCCGATCGGCGGCTTCATAGATGCGAGCCGCAACAAGCGCATGTGGGTCGTCATCCCCGGCATCTGCGTGGTGCTGGCATCTTCAATCATCCTGATCTCGCAAAATTTCTGGGCCGTGACCCTTTCCCAGGTCGCGCAATCGCTGGCGAGCGCTGCGATCGTGCCGGCGGTGACCGGCATCACGCTCGGCATCGCCAAGCAGAAGGGATTTAATGCCCTCAACGGCCGCAACCAGGCGTTCAACCACGCCGGCAACATGGTCGGCGCCGCGCTGTCGGGCTTTCTCGGCTACAAGTTCGGCTATGTCGCGGTGTTCGTGCTGGCGGCCGTCTTCGGCGCCATCGCGATCGCCTGCGTCATGATGATTCCGGCGAAAGCGATCGACGATCGCGCCTCGCGCGGCTGCAAGGAGGATGATCCCGACAGCGCACCGGACGCGCTCACGATGCTGCTCAAGCACCGGGCGCTGCTCGTGCTGGCGCTGGCACTCGCCCTGTTTCACCTCGGCAACGCCGCGATCGTGCCGCTCTATGGACTTGCCGCGGTCGCCGAGGGCCAGGCCAACGGCCCGAGCTTCGTCGCGACCACCGTCGTGATTGCGCAAGGCGTCATGATCGTGACCTCGCTGATCGCGATGAAGGCCGCGAGCAAGCGCAACTACTGGCCGGTGATCCTGGTGTCCTTCATGTTCCTGCCGATCCGCGGCGTGCTCGCCTTCTTCGTCACGGGATGGTGGGGCGTCGTGCCGATGCAGGTGCTCGACGGCATCGGCACCGGCCTCCAGACGGTGGCCGTCCCCGGCATGGTCGCGCGCTCGCTCAACGGCACCGGCCGCATCAATCTCGGCCAGGGCGCCGTGATCACGGTGCAGGGCGTCGGCGCCAGCCTGAGCCCCGCGCTGGGCGGCTGGATCGCGCAATGGATCGGCTACGGCCCGACCTTCCTGCTGCTTGGCGGCTTCGGCGTTGCTTCTATGGCGCTATGGCTGGCGTTCGGGACGGCGGTGAAGAAGTATTGAGATCAGCCGCCGCGCGATGCCACCTGCGGCACCTGGTCACTGGCTCAGCGCGCCGTTGCAGGTGGCTTTTCACGCAATCCCGCGCTTTTCTCGTTGCCGGGCCCCGGTCGACGAACGAGGATGCGACCACTGAAGATTGCCCCGAACGTTTTACACCCGATCGATGACCCAACCTCAACTCTCATTCGATGGCGACCCGAACGGTCCGGCCTATGAAAGATGGCGCGAGCAGTTTTGCCGCCAGGTGGCAAACGTCGATTTCGTGCCGGTCGGGGAAGGGCGAGTTCACCGGACCATTGCGCCAGCCATCCTCCCCCGCGTCAGGCTCTCGGCCTCGTTCGGCACGCCGATGTCTTTCGTGTCGCTGGGAACGAACGACGAATTGATCATTACGATGTCGCCCAATTCGGCGTTGAGCGGGGCCATGGGAAAGCGTCCGCTCGAGATCGCCGCCGGCGACGTCACGATCGGCGATCCCTCGATCAAGGGCGCCCACATCACCCAGACGGCCCATGGTAATTTCCAGACCGCGCTGCTGCCGCGCAAGGCGCTGCTGCGCGCTTGCCCGAATGCCGAGGACCTGATTGCGCGGTCGATCCCCGGCGCCAATCCGATCACATCGATGTTCCTGCGATATTACGACCTCGCGCATGAGCATGCCGACAAGCTCGCGGCCGCGGAGCTCGACGCGGTCTCGCAGCATTTGTTCGACCTCTCGGTGCTGATGATCGGAGCACGCGGCGATGTCGCCGACGAAGCACGATTGCGCGGCCTTGCCGCGGCGCGCTTCGAAACCATCAAGTCCGACATCCTGGCGCAGCTGGACAGCCCCGGATTGTCGCTGTCCGATCTCGCCGCCGCGCACCGGATCAGCCCGCGCAGCATCCAATTGCTGTTCGAGCGGGCCGGGATCACCTATAGCAGTTTCGTGCTGGAGCAACGGTTGCTGCGCGCCGAGCGGCTGCTTCGAAATCCTGTCATGCGCACGCGCAAGATCATCGAGATCGCGCATCTCGCGGGATTTCACGACGTCTCCTACTTCCATCGCGTGTTTCGCCGCCGCTTCGGACAGACGCCGGACGACGTCAGGCAG
Source organism: Bradyrhizobium cajani (assembly GCF_009759665.1). Taxonomy (GTDB): domain Bacteria; phylum Pseudomonadota; class Alphaproteobacteria; order Rhizobiales; family Xanthobacteraceae; genus Bradyrhizobium; species Bradyrhizobium cajani. The sequence goes on along the minus strand of NZ_WQNE01000012.1, from coordinate 46,786 downwards.
ATGGCCGGCGACACCGGCTAAAGCGCGATGAGATTGGGATGAATCGTCATCGCGCTTTAGGTTGTCGTTTGAGCATGATCTCCGCGCAAACGCGTTCCGCGTTTGTCGCGAGGGAAAACCGCTGCCGGATCATGCTTTGGCGAAACTCGACCAGGGCGCCGCTGCAATGGCGCCCCCTATGTTCCAAAGTTCTTCTGGATCGCTTTGTCGAGCGTCTTGCCGCCGACGAAGCGCTGGCGCAACTCGCGCTTGAGCAGCTTGCCGCTCGGGTTCTTCGGCAGGCTATCCACGAAGATCACGCGCTTGGGCACCTTGAAATGCGCCATCTGGCCGGCGCAATGCTTGATGACGGCATCCTCGTCGAGCTTCTCGCCGCTCTTGACCACGACGATCGCGGTGACCGCCTCGATCCAGCGCGCATCGGGCAGGCCGACGACGGCGACCTCGGAGACCGCGGGGATGCGGTAGACCATCTCCTCGACCTCGCGGCTCGCGACATTCTCGCCGCCGGTCTTGATCATGTCCTTGACGCGATCGACCACGGTGATGTGGCCTTCATCATCGACGGTGGCGAGATCGCCGGAGTGAAACCAGCCGCCGGAAAACGCCGCCGCCGTCTTCACCGGATCGTTGTAGTAGCCGGACAAGAGATGCGGCGAGCGGTGCACGATCTCACCGACCTCACCCACCTTGACGTCCTCCATCGTCGTGTTGACCACCCGCGTCTCGACATTGAGCACGGGCTTGCCGGCCGAGCCGGCCTTGCGCAGCTGGTCCTCGGGCCGCAGCACGGTCGCGAGCGGCGCGATCTCGGTCTGGCCGTAGAAATTCCAGAACTTGACGTTCGGCAGGCGGCGCTGAAGCTCGAGCAGCACCTCCACCGGCATGATCGAGGCGCCGTAATAGCCCTTCTGAAGCGTCGACAGGTCGGTCTTGTCGAAGTTCGGCGAGCGCAGCATCGCGATCCAGATCGTCGGCGGCGCGAAGAACGAGGTGATCCTGTGGGCCTGGATCAGCGCCAGAATGTTGTCGGCGGTGGGCTTGCCCGTGATCACTCCGGAGGCGCTGAGATAAATCTGCGGTCCGAGAAACACGTCGAGCTGGGCGCAGTGATACAGCGGCAGCGCGTGCAGGAACTTGTCCTCCACGCTCATGCCGCCGTCGATGATGCAACTGACATACTGCCACATCACCGCTTCATGGGTCAGCATCGCGCCCTTGGGCAGCGATTCCGTGCCGCTGGTATAGACGATCTGCGCGAGGTCGCGGCTGTCGACGGAGGCCTCGAGGAACGAGCCGTCGGGACTGAGAAGATCGTCGAAGGTGGTGAGGCCCGCGGGCGCCGTGGCGGGATCCTCGCCCGGCAGCCAGATCATCTTCTCGACCGCGCAATCCTTGGCCGATGCGGCCCGCGCCGGCTCGACGAAGTCAGGACCGGTCGCGAGCAGCTTGGCGCCGGAGCTCTTCAGGATGAAATTGATCTCGTCCGGATTGAGCATGAAGTTGATCGGCACCAGGACCGCGCCGATCCGCGCCACTGCGAAACGCAGGGCCGCGAACGCATGCGAGTTGCGCGAGAGCACCGCGAGGCGATCGCCCTTCTTCACGCCAAGACCGAGCAGGCCGCGGCCGAGCCGGTTGCAGACCGCATCCATCTCGGCAAACGTCCAGCTCACATTGCCGCAGCTCACCGCAAGCTTGTCCGGTTCACGGCCCGCCGAGCGGCGCAGGAGATCGCCGATGGAATGCTCGCGCGCTTTCGAGATGGTGGCTGTAGTGTCGCCGGTCATGTGTCCCTCCGTGTGATGTCTTTGTTTGTTGGGTTTATTGTTTGAGATCTTGCGTCTTGTCTTCTTTGCGCATGATCTTCTCGGAAAACCGCTTCACACTTTGCGCTGACGCGGCCCTACGGGTCCGGATCATGCGCTATCTTCGCCGGGCCGCCTGCGCGTGCTCCATGTACATGTGCTCGACGGACCGATCGAGCGAAGCGATCTTCTCGAAGCCGCGCCGCCAGTCCTGCAAATGCCGGCGCGTCCACAGCACGCCGGCCTCGCGGTCGCGGCGGCGGATCGCATCGATCAGATGGCGATGCGCCGCGACGAGGCGCGGGCCGCCTTCGGCGACGCCGGTCACGATCATCTCGGTGGTCGGATAGAACAGCTGCGCGGCGGGCTCGCGCGCGAGCTGGAGCACGCGATTCTGCGAGGCCTTTGCGACCAGCACGTGGAATTCGGCATCGCATTCCGCAAGCGCCGCGGGATCTCCGACCACGGCTTCGCTGCGCGTGAGATTTTCGGTGAGCTCGGCGATGTTCCCCTCCGTCGCCCGCTCCACCGCGCCCTCGATGCTCGCCACCTCCAGCGTCATCGAGGCCTCGTAGAGCTCGCGAAACGTCACCTCGTGCAGAACCAACGCGCGGCTGAGCCGGCTCGTCAGCTTGCTGTAGCGCGGCAGGCAGGCGTGCAGGCGGCGCGAGGAATCGCGGCTGATCAGACCGCCCTCCTCCAGCACACGAATGCCTTCGCGAATGGTGGAGCGGTTGACGCCGAACTGCCGCACGAGGTCGTGCTCGGTGCCGATGGGATCGCCCGGCTTGATGCGGCCATTGACGATCTCACGCTCGATGGCGTCGGCGACCTTCTGATAGGCCGGCGCGACATCGATCGGACGGAACAGCGGCGCGACAGGCATTCGGCCCCTCAATGGCGATTGTCGGACAAATTATATGGGACGACCGCAGATGCGTCAAACTACATCAGCGAAGCCACAGGCAGAGCAAATTGACTCCGCAGGAACCCGGCTCTAACTTTGTCGGACAAAGGGACAGAATAGTCCCGATCGAGAGGAAATGCTTCAATGAAATCCATCGCAGCACTGATGTCTGCGGCCGCCCTGCTGTCGGCTGCCCTGATCACCCCCGCCTCCGCCCAGCAGACCCCGCTCAAGATCGGCGTGCTTTCCGACTTCTCATCGGTCTATTCCGACATCGGCGGCCAGGGGAATGTCGAGGCCACAAGGATGGCGATCGAGGATTTTGGCGGACAGATGTTCGGCAAGCCGATCGACATGGTCTCCGCCGACGTGCTCAACAAGCCCGACGTCGCCTCCACCATCGCCCGTAAATGGTGGGAGACCGAAGGCGTCGACATGATCATCGACCTGCCGACCTCGGCCACCGCGCTCGCGGTGATGGAGTTGTCGAAGCAATACGAGAAGATCATGATCGTGACGGATGCGGCCAGCTCCGACATCACCGGAAAATCCTGCTCGCCCTACACCGCGCACTGGACCTACGACACCTACGCCAACGCGCACACGGTCGGCAGCGCCATCGTCAAGAACGGCGGCGACACCTGGTTCTTCCTCACCGCCGACTACGTGTTCGGCCATTCGGTCGAGCGCGACACCGGCGACGTCGTGAAGACGGCGGGCGGCAAGGTGCTCGGCAGCGTCAAGCATCCGCTCAATACGGCCGACTTCTCGTCCTTCCTGCTGCAGGCCCAGGCTTCGAAAGCCAAGATCATCGGCCTCGCCAATGGCGGCGGCGATACCATCAATGCGATCAAGCAGGCCGGCGAGTTCGGCATCGTCGCCGGCGGCCAGAACCTGGCGGCGATCGTGATGTTCATCTCCGACGTGCACAGCCTGGGGCTGAAGCTCGCTCAGGGACTGATCATCACCGAGGCTTATTACTGGGACCTCAACGACAAGACCCGCGCCTTCGGCAAGCGCTTCCTGGAGCGGGTCAAGCGCATGCCGACGATGAACCAGGCCGCGACCTACAGCGCGACGTTGCATTACCTGAAAGCCGTGCAAGCCGCCGGCACCAAGGACACCAAGACCGTGATGGCGAAGATGCGCGAGCTGCCGGTGCGCGATGCCTTCACCGACAATGGCGTGCTGCGCGAGGACGGCCGCATGGTGCACAGCATGTACCTGTTCCAGGTGAAGAAGCCGGAGGAATCGAAGGGGCCGTGGGATTACTACAAGCTGCTTGCCGAGGTGCCCGCCGACCAGGCGTTTCGCCCGCTGAAGGATGGCGGCTGTCCGCTGGTGAAGTGAGGTGACCGGACGCGCGAGGCATGCGCTCGCGTCCAAGCCTAGAGCTTGTGCCCCTTCTGGCGCAGCGCCTCGATCAGGCGCTGCTTGAGCTGATCGGCCGCCTTCTGGCTGACATCCTGGCCGATCTGCACGCTCGCTTGCGCCAGCGCATCCGACTTCTCCAGGAACTTTCGTCCCGCAGGCTGGGCATAGAAGGCTTCGATCTGGCGCAGCTCGTCCACCGTGAAGCTCGTGGCGTAGAGCGCGGCGATCTGGTCGATCATTGCGCCAAAGAACGGCGTGTAGATCTCGGCGCCTGGCGCCGTGACGGCGTCGTAGTCACGCTCGATCTCGGGCCTGTCCTGCGCGACCACGGGCCGGAGCTTGAGCAGGAGCTGCGGCAGCAATGCGCGGTATTGATCCGCGATCTTCAGGGTGTCGACGAGCTTGCGCGCCGCGGCCATCGCCTCCGGCGACGGCGCCTGCGCGGATGCACCATTCCGGCCGACCCACGTCTTCGACGATGCGCGTCAGAACTTGTAACTGATGCCGCCGCGCACCGACTGGAAGCGCGGCTTCTGCTCGTAGGCGGTGCTGAGGACAGTCCAGTCGAAGCGGGTGGTGCCGAAATTGCTGTAGCGATATTCCACCCGAGCCGTCAGGTGATCGGTCAGCGCCACCTCGGTGCCGGCGCCTGCCGTCCATCCGGTCTTCGAGATGGTGGCGTCCGCAGGCGGGACGGCGAAGAGCGATGTCTCCCAGTGGTACTTCAATTCGGTGAACGCGGCGCCGCCGGTGACATACAGCAAGAGGCGGTCGATCGGCGTGATCCCGAGCCGGCCGCGAACGGAGGCTTCCCAATTTTTGCGGGCGTCGTAGGTGACAACGCCCAGGGGCGTGCTGAAGCCGCCGCTGACGCGGCCGAAATCCACATCGGCCTCGATGCCGAGCACCAGCCGGTTGAACTGATGATTGTAGCCGGCATGGAGGCCGCCGAACCCGCCGATCGGCTTGAAATCCGCACCGAAGCCGCTGGCCGCTCCCCCGGCCAGCATGTCGAATTCCGTGAAGTGGTCCCGGCTCCACTGATAGCCGCCCTGCACGCCCGCATAGACACCTGTCCAGGTGAAGGGCGCGGCCATCGGCGCCGGCGCCTTGGTGTAGGGGCGGGCGGCCAAATCGGCAGCTTCGGCGCTGCCCACGGCAGCACCGGCGATCAGGGCGATCGCGCCCAGCAGCGAGACTTTCATGAGGCCCCCAAAGCCAACATCGAGACCGCCATCGCCGCCGGGGTCGGCGGGATGTTGGAATCCAATGACGCGGCGGAACATTTCCACGATTTGCTCGGCCTCGCTGGAGGGACCGCTGCGCCCCGCCATCACCGTCGGCGGCCGTAGACTTCCGGCAACACTCGGCAGCGTGCTCCGCGGGCGCGGCCGTCTGTTCGACCGTCGGCAGCGATGTGACGGCGTGACTTGCACGAAAGCGATGTCCGCGAGCGGACCAAGACAGCTCAGCGGCTGTCTCACAAACAAAAATGGCCCGCGCGAAGCGGGCCATTTTTGTATCCGATCCGGTCAATTCTAATTTGGGGAAACGCAACCACCGATACCGACACTTGCTTCAAGCCGCAATTTGAGCGGCAGGCCTTGGGCGCTATCCCAGCAGCAGGGGCATCGCGGCCACGGCCTCTCGACAACTCGGCATCTGCCGAGCCCCCGGAAGACCCTTCCCCCCGACGCAGACAGCACTTGCGAATGTATTGCAACTAATTCGCATTTGCATTACTGATGCAAGTCATTCTCATTCGCATGAGATCAAAAGGGAGGTACATATGCGGGGGCCGCGTCCGACTTGGCCAAGCGAGTTTCGCCTAAAGCAGAACCCCTTCGACTTTGACGACGGGCCCGGCGCGTTCCTCTGGGCTGGCCTCCAAGCGCCAAGCGGCAGTCATTCAGGCGAGTTCCACTGGGTGATTCAAGGCCATCAGGTTTGGTACGGGTGCCCGCAACCGCCCCAGCCAACGCTCCAGTTTCGCAGCTTTGACGGCTCGGGAAACAATCTCACGGATCTTGACCTCAACGCCGCCGGTACGGCGGTCGACCGCATTGGCTCCGCCCATTTCAGCGACGGCATTTCCGAGCCGCTCGATGGCCCCAACCCGCGTACCATCAGCAACGTCGTCGTCGGCGAGGGCGACGCGAACGTCCCAAACGAGCAAGGCGTGTCGGCTTTCATGTACGCCTGGGGCCAGTTCATTGATCACGATCTGACGCTGACGCGCAGCGACGGCATCAATGACATCAGCATCACGGTGCCGAACGGCGACCCCGTGTTCGGCGACGGCGCGATCATGCCCATGACCCGAGCGATCATCGATCCGTCGAGCGGAACGAGCCCGGACAATCCGGCCACTCCCCTCAATTTCAGCACCGGCTGGCTCGATGCCTCCATGGTCTACGGCTCCAACACGGCGACGGCAACGAGCCTGCGCCTGCCCGACGGACACATGAAGATTTCGGAGGGAGGCAATCTGCCGATCGTCAACGGCATGTTCGCTGCCGGCGATCCACGCGCCGCTGAGAACTTTGCGCTGACTTCTCTGCAGACGCTGTTCGTGCGCGAACACAACTATCAGGTCGACAAGCTGCACAAGGCGCACCCGACTTGGAACGGCGATCAGCTCTACGACTATGCGCGCGCCATCGTCACGGCGGAGATCGCGAACGTCACGTATAAGGAATTTTTGCCGAACCTGCTCGGCAACGACGCGATTGCGCCCTACGGCGGTTACGACGCAAGCGTCGATCCGCGCCTCTCGCTCGAGTTCAACATCGCCTTCCGCTTCGGGCATTCGATCGTATCCGCGGAAACCGAGAGTCTGGCGGAGAACGGCGAGGTGATCGAAGGAACAGAGCGTGAGCTCAAGGATATCTTCTTCGCACCGCCGTCGGATTTCGTTGCGTCCGGCGGCGCCGACGGGCAGTTGCGCCATCTGGCGGGCGACCCGTCGCAGGCCATGGATGTTCGCATCGTCGAGGATCTGCGCAATTTCCTCTTCGACCCGCCCGTGAGCATGGATCTCGCCGCGATCAATATCCAGCGCGAGCGCGATTTCGGTGTCGGATCCCTCAACGACGTGCGCGAATCGCTCGGCCTCGCCCGGTACACGGATATCGACCAGATCACCAGCGATCCGGGAACACGGGCGGCTTTGAAGGAGGCTTTCTCGAGCAATGTCGACCTGATCGACCTTTGGACCGGGGGGCTGGCCGAGAATCATGCCGCTGGCGCGCTCGTCGGCGAGACTTTCCAAACCGTTATCGCCATGCAGTTCGAGGCCTTGCGTGATGGCGACCGGTTCTGGTTCGAAAATCAGGGCTTCGACGCCAGGACATTGCAGCAGATCGAGCAGACGACGCTCGCCGACATCATCCTCCGCAACACCGATACCCAACACATTCAGGACGATGTCTTCATCGCGTACACACGACACACCGGGTTAAAGGGCGGCGTGGAGTCGGAGGATCCCGATGAGCGACAGCTCGTCATCGGTTCGAACGGCAAGGACACGCTTGTCGGCGGCCCACAGGGAGATTTCCTGTTCGCCGGCACTGGAAAGCAAACACTCACGGGCTTGGGCGGTGCCGACCATTTCGTCTTCGACAAGGGCGGGACCAGAGCCACGATCACCGACTTCCAGCCCGGCGTCGACAAACTCGAGTTCAAGCACGCCGAAAATCTCGGCTGGAATGATGTCCGCATCTCATCCGTGCAAGGCAATGCCGTCGTGTCGGTCGGCGATGACCACATCGAACTGATTGGCGTTCGTCCCTCCACCATTCACAAATATGACTTCATCTTCGACGTCTGAATGCGGACCAGCAGATACCACTACGGCCGCGAGCTGTTCACGGGCTTCTGTCGTTGACGGGATTGAAAACGGATGAAGCGCCAACCAGGCGAGCAAGGAGGATGACGATCATGCGCAGATTTTCTTTCACCTCGACACTAGCTGTCGTTGGTCTGTTGTCGATGGCGTTCGCGACCGGCGCGCGCGCCGCGGGTAATCTGGCGGGGCAGGAGCCGATCGAGGTCACAATCGAGCTCGGCAAGCCGGGACAGCACGTGTTCGTGCCAAACAAGCTGAGGTTCGAGACCGGCAAGCTCTACAAGCTGGTGCTCAAGAACCCGAGCAACGACGCGCACTACTTCACCTCGCAGGGCTTCGCGCAGCTCATCTACACGCGCAAGGTCCAGGCCATGGGGACGCGCGACGGCAAATTGGCGGCGCTCGCCGAGTTCAAGGGGACGATCCGCGAGATTGAGGTCTATCCCGGGCAGACGGCGGAATGGTGGTTCGTGCCGGTGGCGACCGGCCGCGTCACCGACCTGCGCTGCGGCATCGTTGCGGCTGACGGCCGCACGCACGCCGACCACGGCATGATCGGCGAGATCGTCATTGAATAAGCGATTGCTGCGACGCGCTGCTAGTCCGTGGATTGTGAGTGACGAGTTACGGTGACCGTGCACTCAGTTTGCCTCGCGACCCGGCCAAATTCGGCACGGTTCACAGACGTGCTGAATTGCTGACCGACCCAAGCGGAATGGCACCAGCCGCGGCCTCGTCCTGGCTCGAGACGGCCCGCGATCCTTCCCGCAAAACAAAGATGGCCCGCTTGATGCGGGCCATTTTCGTGTCATCGGAACCAGTAAAGTCCGAAACTTGGTTGCGGGGATGCGCAGCTGCCCCACAGACTCGCTCCGCCGATCATTTTCCTAAGCCATTGATCCTGCATTGCAATCCGAGATAATCTGGCGCAATAGACGACGGATGCTGCTGTCGAACCCATGCCTTTGGACGCCCAAATTCTCAGGGTTTTCATTGCATCACCATCCGACCTGATCGAACAACGAGAAGCGGCCACGGCGATTACATGAGCAACAACGAACCGGACCTTCTGAACGATCTCATCCAGCCGGCGCGCCTGACGGCGGTGGTCGATGTCGGAGCCAATCCGATTGATGGTGAGCCGCCCTACAAGATGATGCTGCAACGAAGACTTTGCACCGTCGTTGGTTTTGAACCGCAGGACGCGGCGCTCGGCGAGCTCAATGCCCGCAAGAGCGACCTTGAGAGTTACTATCATTATGTCGTGGGAAACGGGCACAAGGCAAAGCTGCGCCTGTGCCAAACACCGGGAATGACAAGCCTGCTGATCCCGGATCAGATTGCGCTCTCGCATTTCGCGAAGTTCGCCGAATGGGGCAGCGTGGTCAGTGAACATCCCGTCCAGACCCGCCGGCTCGACGATATCGCCGAAATCCGGAATCTGGATTTCCTGAAGATCGACGTTCAGGGCTCCGAACTCGCCGTCTTCGGAAGCGGGCGGCAAAAGCTGAAGCAGGCGGTCGCCATCCAAACGGAGGTCTCGTTTCTTTGCCTCTACAAGGAGCAGCCGACCTTCGGGGAGATCGATGGCGAGTTGCGCAAACAGGGGTTCGTTCCCCACACTTTTACGGCGATCAATCGGCGTATGATCGCTCCCCTGAGCGACCCGTCCAATCCGTATGCAGCCATGAACCAGTTGCTGGAGGCGGACATCGTCTATGTGCGAAACTTCATGCGGCCAGCTGATATGACGGTCGAACAACTGAAACATCTCGCAATGATTGCTCATCATTGCTACCGCTCGTTCGACCTTGCCGCGAATTGCGTTCACCAACTGATTGCGCGCAAGGCGATTCCCGGCCACTCGATCCACGACTACATGGCGTCGCTCCCGATCGGCGCGGCCGGGGCAGAGCCACGAAGCGTCTGACTTCGGTTGCGATGCACTTCGTCGAGCATGGGCAACGTTGATCGTGAGTAGAGGTCGCGGTTGCCGCGAAGCTTTTCCCGACCGGCCAACTTCGGCCGGTACGCCGACGCACCGTCAAGCTGCCGGAGAAGGCTGCACCGGCCGAGAGCCTCGTCATAATCTGAGAACGGTCAGCGCCCCCCGCGAAACGAAAAATGGCCCGCGTCATGCGGGCCATTTTCGTATCGGATCCGGTCAATCCGAATTTGGTTGCGGGGATAGGATTTGAACCTATGACCTTCAGGTTATGAGCCTGACGAGCTACCGGGCTGCTCCACCCCGCGTTAAACACTTGCGTGCCTTCGCCAAAATGCCGGGGACGGTGGGTTGAGGCCGCGCTGTTCGCGTGGCTTTCTTCATCCGTCCCAAAGGCTTCCTTGGAAGGCGACCCCGGGGCAAAGCCCGTCGGGTGCGGGGCGTATGTATCAAGGCGGGGTGCCTTTGGAAAGGGCCGCGGGAACGTTTTTTTCGACTTTATGACAACGCGGTGGGCGGATTTCCGGGCCGATTGGCGCGCTCTTGCCAGAAGTTCCACAAAGGGCCAGCTTGCCGCAACAAAACCAAGGGGCCAACGCCACTCAAGAGGGAGGACGCCATGGACCAAACCTTGGACAAATCCCCGACGAGCGCCCCGCTTCAGGCCCTCGAAGCGGCCTTTCAAGCCATGGTCGCGCGGTCGCGGGCCGAGCCGGCGCCCGATCTGGCCGAGCGGCTGACGCGGCTGCGTGCGGTGGTCGCGGACAATGAGGAACGCTTCCGGCAGGCGATCTCGGCCGATTTCGGCCACCGCTCGGCGGTCGAGACCACGATCGCCGAGACGATGCTGGTGCTCTCCGAGATCCGGCCTGCGACAAAGCACCTGAAGAGCTGGATGGCGCCGCAGCGAATCGCCACCGCGCTGCAATTCCTGCCCGCGCGCAACCGGCTGATCCCGCAGCCGCTCGGCGTCGTCGGCATCATCGCGCCCTGGAATTATCCGCTCCAGCTGACGCTCGCGCCCGCGATCGGCGCCATCGCCGCCGGCAACCGCGTCATCATCAAGCCGCGCGAGCTCGCGCCCCACTTCTCCGGCAAGGACCGCAGCGCGCGCGACGAGGTGCTGTCGCGCACCATCTCCGGCGGCGTCACCGTCAACGACTGCCTGTTCCACTTCACGCAAATCAACCAGCCGATGGGCGACGTCGGCGCCTCCGGCACCGGCGCCTATCACGGCGAATGGGGTTTCAAGACGTTCAGCAAGCTGAAGCCGGTGTTCTACCGCTCCAAGTTCAACCGCCTCGCCGACCTCTATCCGCCCTATGGCGGCAAGATCGCGCGGCTGGAGAAATTGATGCGGTTCATGTCGTAGGGGCGGTCGTTCCGGGGCGCGACGAAGTCGCGAGCCCGGAATCCATTTGCCCGCAGCGTCGGTGGCAAGATGGATTCCGGGCTCGCGCGGCGCGCGCCCCGGAATGACGACAAAAAAGGGGGAAACAACAGTGACGGACACATTCGATTTCGTCGTCGTGGGCGCGGGCTCCGGCGGCTGCACAGTGGCGGGACGGCTCTCAGAGGATGCCGCGACATCCGTCGCGCTGCTCGATGCGGGCGGACGGAACGACAATTGGCGGATCGCCACGCCGTTCGGCCTCGCCTTGCCCTACCGCCCAGCCAACTGGGCCTTCGATACCGTGCCGCAGAAGGGATTGAACGGCCGTATCGGCTATCAACCGCGCGGCAAGGGCCTCGGCGGTTCCTCGGCGATCAACGCCATGGTCTACATCCGCGGCCATAGATGGGACTACGACCACTGGGCCTCGCTCGGCAATGCCGGCTGGTCGTACGCGGACGTGCTGCCCTATTTCAAGCGCGCGGAGAACAACGTCGATTTCGACGGCGACTATCACGGCAAGGCCGGCCCGCTGCACGTCAACAGGCTGCGCTCGGACAACCCGATCCATGACGTCTTCCATCAGGCCGCGCGCGAGGCGCAATTCCGGATTCGCGACGACTTCAATGAAGAGGACAACGAAGGGCTCGGCAGCTACCAGGTGACACAGCACCATGGCGAGCGCTGGAGTGCGGCGCGTGCCTATGTGCAGCCCCACATGGACAAGCGCGCGAATCTGCGCGTCGAGACGGCCGCCCAGGCAACGAAGATCCTGTTCGAAGACGGGCGAGCGGTCGGCATCGAATATGTGCAGGGCAGGCAGACAAAGCGGCTGCGCGCCCGTCGCGAGGTGATCCTCGCCGCCGGCGCCTTCCAGTCTCCGCAGTTGTTGATGCTGTCGGGCATCGGCGATGGCGATGCGCTCCGTACGCACGGCATTGGTGTCGTGCATCACCTGCCCGGCGTGGGGCGCAACCTCCAGGACCATCCGGATTTCGTCTTCGTGTACGCCTCCGACTATCCGCACTTCGTGCACGCGTCGATCAGCCGGCTGCCATCTCTGCTCCGCGCCATCCAGCGCTACCGGCGCGAGCGACGCGGCCCGATGACCACCAACTTCGCCGAGTGTGGCGGCTTCCTGAAGACGCAGAGCGATCTCGAGGTGCCCGACATTCAGCTTCACTTCGTCATTGCAATGCTCGACGACCACGGCCGCAAGCGTCACAAGGAGGCAGGCTTCTCATGCCATGTCTGCCTGCTCAGACCGAAGAGCCGTGGCAGCGTCTGGCTGAAGAGCGCCGATCCGCTCGCAGCCCCGATGATCGATCCGAACTTCCTGGGGGACGCCGAGGATCTGGAGTCGATGGTCGCGGGCTTCAAGACCACGCGGCGCCTGATGGAGACGCCGGCGCTGCGTGCGCTCCAGAAAAGGGACATGTTCACCGCGGACGTGCGCAGCGACGACGACATTCGCAGCGTGCTGCGCGCACGCGTCGACACCGTCTATCATCCCGTCGGCACCTGCAAGATGGGGGCGGATGCGATGGCCGTGGTCGATCCAGCATTGAAAGTGCACGGCGTGCAGGCTTTGCGCGTCGTCGACGCCTCGATCATGCCGACGCTGATCGGCGGCAACACCAATGCGCCGACGATCATGATCGGGGAGAAGGCGGCGGATATGATCCGGGGGGAGATGCGGTAGTGTGAAGCTGTTGCGTCATTCTCCGCTGTCGTCCCCGCGAACGCGCGCGAACGCGGGGACCCATAACCACAGGCAGTAGTGTGGCGCGAAGAGGCAACTCCGAGTCTTCGCCAAACCACTCCCTGTGGTTATGGCGACGAGCGCAAGCGCTCGCGCTGGGGTCCCGGCTCTGCGCTCCGCTTCGCTGCGCTTGTCCGGGACGACAGCGGATTGAATCTCGCGAGCGTAACCCAGCGGGAATCAATTCAACAAGAATCCACCATCCACAGTGACCACGCTCCCCGTCATGTACCGCGACGCCTTTGACGCCAGCAGCAAAATCGCGCCATCGAGATCGGACTCGGCGCCGACGCGGCGCTGGGGGATGCGTTTTGCCAGGCGCTCGCCCGATGGCGTCGACCAGAAGGCGTGGTTCATCTCGGTGTCGATATAGCCGGGCGCGAGCGCGTTGATGCGGATGTTCTGCCCCGCAAGCTCGAGCGCCATCGCCTTCGTCGCCTGGATGATGCCGGCCTTGGAGATCGCGTAGGGCGAGACCGCCTTCAGCACGCCGGTGCCGAGCACGGAGGCGATGTTGACGATGTTGCCGTCCTGCTTGCGTGCGATCATGCGCCGCGCGACCTCAGTCGCGAGGAAATAGGCGCCCTTGAGATTGGCGCCGATCACCGCGTCCCAATCTGCCTCGGTCTGCTCGGTCGCGAGCTTTTCGATGGCGATGCCGGCATTGTTGATCAGCACCGTGATCGGGCCGAGCGCGGCTTCCGCGGCATCAACTGCCCTGGCGATCGAAGCCGTGTCGGTAACGTCGAGCGCGACCGCGGCGGCGCGGCCGCCTTTGCCGCGAATCTCCTCTTCCAGGCTCTTCAGCTTGTTCGTCTGCCGCGCGGCCAGCGCGACGGCTGCGCCATGGGCTGCCAGCACCCGGGCAAATTGCCGCCCCAGCCCCTGGCTCGCACCGGTGACGAGGATGGTTTCTTTACTGACGTCGAATAGGTCTGACATGACGCTTTCCCTGGCGAGTTCCTCGAGCTTTTGGAGCCCATCAATACAGACGATTTTAGCGATCTGAAACCGGAATGATCGGTTCGGCGTTCATTCGTTCCATCGCGCAAGCACTCCCCCCGAAACGGGCTCGTCCTCAATGAACAGTTTCGATCTCGCGGTCTATTCAGCACTCGCCATCGCGGTCGGCCTCGGTTTCAGGACCGGCCTGCTCCGCAGCGCCATGACCATCCTCGCCTATCTCCTCGCCGCACCGATGGCGGTGGCGCTGATGCCGCTGATCGCGCCGCAGATCGCAGCCAACCCGAATTCGCCGCTGCTCCAGAACTGGATCTGGTTCTTCGCCATCTTCGTGGTGGTCGGCGTGCTGCTCGGGCATATCGGCCGCATCGCGCTGAACGACACCATCGGCGAGGCCGGCATCGGCGACCGGCTCGGTGGCGCCGCTCTCGGCGCCATCAGGGTCGGCCTCGTCGCGACCACGCTGGTGCTGGTGTTCGACCAGATCGTGCCCGCTAACCGCCAGCCGCCGTTCCTCGCCGGCTCGCATCTGCGGCCGCTGTTCTCGGCGGTGGGGCAGATGGGATTCAAGTCGCTGCCGCCGGAGGCTGCGGCCGCGATCGACCGCCTCAAGCAAGAGCGGCGCATCTAGAGCGCGATGAAATCGCGCTCTAGCTCATTTGTTTGAGCATGATCTTTTCGGAAAACCGCGACACACTTTTCCGGATCATGCTCGGCCGGCGCATTTGCATCGCCGCGCCGCGCGCCATGCATTTTGATGCGAGCCCATCCCTTATCAGCGGCAGCCGGGGAGGCTAGAGTGCCGCGTCCAAAACCTGCCTGACATTACGGGAGTGAAACAGTGGATCTTGGGATCAAAGGTCGCCGCGCCATCGTCTGCGCATCCAGCAAGGGCCTTGGGCGCGCCTGCGCCGTCTCGCTGGCTGAGGCTGGTGTTCACGTCACACTGACCGCGCGCGGCGCTGAGGCCCTGAAGAAGACGGCCGATGACATCCGCAAGGCCTATCCGGACGTGACCGTCACCGAGATCATCGGCGACATCACCACGCCGGCTGGCCGCGAGGCTGTGCTGAAGGCCTGCCCCGATCCCGACATCCTGATCAACAATGCCGGCGGTCCGCCGCCCGGCGATTTCCGCAACTGGACCCGCGACGACTGGATCAAGGCGATCGACGCCAACATGCTCACGCCGATCGAGCTGATCAAGGCAACCGTGGATGGCATGATGGCGCGCAAGTTCGGCCGCATCGTCAACATCACCTCGGCCGCGGTGAAGGCGCCGATCGACATCCTCGGCCTCTCCAACGGTGCACGTGCGGGCCTCACCGGCTTCATCGCCGGCCTGTCGCGCAAGACCGTGATCAACAACGTCACCATCAACGGCCTGTTGCCCGGCCCGTTCGAGACCGACCGTCTGACCGGCACAGCCAAGGCCGAGGCCGACAAGCGCGGCACGACGCCGGACCAGATCCTGGCCGAGCGCGCCAAGCTCAACCCGGCGGGCCGCTTCGGCCAGCCCGACGAGTTCGGCTATGCCTGCGCCTTCCTGTGCGGCGCCAAGGCCGGCTTCATCACCGGACAGAACATCTTGCTGGATGGCGGAGCGTTCCCGGGAACGTTGTGACCGTGTTTGCAGGTGTACTCCCTCGCCGGAATTCAAACTGGGTTTGAATTCCGGCCTCTCCCCTCAGGCGGCAGGGCAATCGCATATGCTGCCAATTTCTTTGTGGCCATCCTTCGAGACGCCCGCCGTTGGCGGGCCTCAGGATGAGGACCGAGTGCGTGGCAGCAGTTTCGACGAGCGCCGATGCCGCTTAGCCTCATCCTGAGGAGACCGCGAAGCGGTCGTCTCGAAGGACGAGGCGCGCGCTCAAGTCACGCAAAATGCCATATGCGATTGCCCTGCCTCAGGCGGGGAGAGGCGAAAAGGCCCCGCAAGCGGAGCGAGGTAAGATCATCACCGCCGTTTCGTCGCTTCGTCCTCGTCCCGTTCGCTGGGATCGGAGGAATCGGCGGTGAGATGCTCGTCGGTCCAGTCGACGCCGAATTCATCGAGTCCGTCGGCGAGCAGATCGCCCAGCATCGGCTCGCCGAGCAGATAGTGCACCGTTTCGCGGCGCGGGCTGCGATACTCACCCCGCGCCTCCACGGCCCGGGCGCGCAAATCGTCCCAATCATCGATCGTGCCGTCGCCGCGGCCGAGCCATGTCAGCGCGACGAGATCGATCTGCTCGTCCTCGTTCAACGCGATCATGAAGCTGCCGAGCTCATGGCCGACCGGATCGGAGCCGTCGTCCTCGAGGACGTCGACCGCATCGTCATCGCTCGGGTTCGAGCCGGAATCCGGATCGGAAGCTGCCTCCTTGACGTCGTATTCGCGCGCCTTCTCGATGATGAAGGCGACCTTCTCCGCGGAAATCGCAAGCTCTGGCATGGCTCCCTCTTCGGCTTCTGTCCGGTTCCCCGCGATAACGCCACATCACCTCAGATGATCCATTGCGCTTGTTGGCCAAAAAAGCGCATGTTCCGATCCAAGAGCAAGAACGCGGGCAAGAACTTGAGCAAGAACTGGGGATGCGCCGGATGCAGTGGAAGGTTGGCAAGGTCAAGATCACGAAATTCGTCGAAATGGAGACGGTCGGCTCGACCCGCTTCATCCTGCCGGCAGCGACCAACGACGAAATCCGGAAGCTGCCCTGGCTGATCCCGCATTTCGCCACCGAGGAAGGCCGGCTGAAAATGTCGATCCATTCGCTGGTGGTGGAGACGCCCTCGCGCCGCATCGTGGTCGACACCGGACTTGGCAACGACAAGCAGGGCCGCGGCGTCCCGACCTGGAATAACCGCAGCACGCCGTTTCTGGAGACCATGATCGCAGCGGGTTTTCCGCCCGAGAGCATCGACACCGTGCTGTGCACGCATCTTCACGTCGACCATGTCGGCTGGAATACGAAACTGGTCGACGGCCGATGGGTGCCGACATTCCCGAACGCGCGCTACGTCTTCGGCAGGACCGAATACGAGTACTGGCGCGATTACACCGCCGAGCCGGACAAGGTCGCGGTGTTCAACGATTCCGTGCAGCCGGTCGTCGATGCCGACCTGGTCGAGCTGATCCCGAGCAATCACCGGCTCTGCGAGGAGATCAGCGTGATCCCGACCCCGGGCCACAGCCCCGGCCACATGAGCGTCCTGATCGAGTCCGATGGCGAGCAGGCACTTCTGACCGGCGACGTCGCCCATCATCCCTGCCAGATGGCGCATCTCGACTGGTGCTCGGTCGTCGATTCCGACCCCGTTCAATCGACGGCAAGCCGGCACGAGGTGTTCTCGCGTTTTGCCGACACGCCGACACTGATGATCGGCGGTCATTTTTCGGCCGGGCATATCAGGCGGGACGGCGACGCGTTCAGATTTGTGGCGTTGCAATCCTAGGGTGGGAAAAAGCGAAGCGTGCCACCATCCGGAGCCATCGAAAAGAGTTGGTGGGCGCGGCGCTCTGCGCCCTTGCCCACCCTACAACGGAAGGGCTGCAATGCGCCGCCCCATAGGCGGTTGAATTTCCCGCCGCCCTGTTCCATGAAGCTGTTCAACCGATCGGTCCATCTCAGGGAGAAACGAGAATGAAGCTTGTTCGTTATGGCGAAAAGGGTGCGGAAAAGCCCGGCCTGATCGACAGATCCGGCCAGTTGCGCGACCTGTCGGCGCATGTGAAGGACCTCAACGGCGAGGCCTATTCGCCGGAATCCCTGGCGAAACTGGCTGCACTCGACCCCGCTTCGCTGCCCGCCGTCTCCGGTAAGCCGCGCTTCGGCGCGCCTGTCACCGGCATCTCGAAATTCGTCGCCATCGGCCTCAACTACAGCGACCATGCCAAGGAAACGGGCGCTGCGATCCCGACCGAGCCGATCATCTTCATGAAGGCGAACACCTCGTTGTCCGGCCCGAACGACGCGGTCGAGAAGCCGCGCGGCTCGACCAAGCTCGACTGGGAGGTCGAGATCGCCGCGATCATCGGCACCCGCGCCAAGTATGTCTCGGAGGCCGACGCGCTGAACTACGTCGCCGGCTTTTGCGTCTGCAACGACGTCTCCGAGCGCAACTTCCAGACCGAGCGCCTGGGTCAGTGGACCAAGGGCAAGTCGCACGACACGTTCGGTCCGCTCGGACCGTGGCTCGCCACCAAGGACGAGATCAAGGACGTGCAGAACCTGTCGATGTGGCTCGACGTCAACGGCCAGCGCCGCCAGACCGGCTCGACCCAGACCATGATCTTCTCCATGGCCAAGTGCGTCTCCTATGTCTCGCAGTTCATGACGCTGCTGCCCGGCGACATCATCACCACCGGCACCCCGCCCGGCGTCGGCCTCGGCATGAAGCCGCCGACCTTCCTCAATGTCGGCGACGTCGTCACGCTCGGCATCGAAGGCCTCGGCGAGCAGCGCCAGGAGATCATCGCGGCGTAAGTCAAAACTGCACCCTTTGTCATTCCGGGATGGCGCGAAAGCGCCAGATCCGGAATCTCGAGATTCCGGGTTCGATGCTTCGCATCGCCCCGGAATGACAACAAGGACCCAGTCATGAAACTCACCTTCTCCCCTGCCTCGCCCTTTGCCCGCAAGGTCCGCATCGCCGCGATCGAGCTCGGGCTGATCGACAAGATCGAGCTGACGCCCGCAACCGTCGCGCCGGGCACGGCCAATGAGGACTATTCGCGCATCACGCCGCTGAAGAAGCTGCCGGTGCTGATCACCAATGACGGCGACGTCATTTTGGACTCGTACGTCATCGTCGAATATCTCAACGAGATCGCCGGCGGCAGCCTGATCCCGGATTACGGTCCGCGGCGCTGGAAGGCCAAGACCAACCACTCGCTTATCAACGGCATGCTCGATTCCATGCTGCTGTGCCGCTACGAGAAGATGGTGCGGCCGCAGGGCCTGCAATGGCAGGCCTGGTCGGACGACCACTGGAACCGGGCCTGGACCGGCATGGCGCGCTTCGAGAACATGCCCGAGGTGCTGAACGGGCCGTTCGACATCTCGCAGATCGGCCTCGTTTGCGTGCTCGGCTATGCCGACTTCCGCTTCGCCGATTGCGGCTGGCGCAAGGCCTATCCGAAGCTCGACGCCTTCCATCAGAAGATGCTGGAGCGGCCCTCGGTGAAGATCTCGGTGCCGCCTGCTGCATAACCCGCAGGAGTTCTCATGAGCCTCGAATACTCGGTCGGCGATCTCACCATCCATCGCATCATCGAGCAGGAAGCCCCGTTCTTTCCGGCGCTGGAGTTCATCCCCGGATTGACCCCGGAAGTGCTGGCCGAGAACCGGGCTTGGATGCGGCAGGCCAAGGCGCTGGACGAGCAGGACACGCTGATCCTGTGCTTCCAGTCCTATGTGGTGAAGACGCCGCATCACACCATCCTGATCGACAGCTGCATCGGGAACGACAAGCCGCGGCCGCAGCGGCCGAAATGGCACATGAAGACCGACGACACCTATATGAGCGGGCTCAAAGCCGCCGGCGTCTCGGTCGACGATATCGACTTCGTGATGTGCACGCATCTGCATGTCGATCACGTCGGCTGGAACACGCGGCTTCTGAACGGCCGCTGGGTGCCGACCTTCCCCAGGGCGCGCTACGTCTTCGCCAGGCAGGAGTTCGATTACTGGACCGAGCAGAACGCGAAGGCAGAGGTGCCGCCCTTCGCCGACAGCGTGCTGCCCGTGGTCGAGGCGGGGCGGCACGAGCTCGTCAGCAGCGACTACCAGATCGGCGATCACGTCCGCATCCTGCCGACGCCGGGCCATACGCCGGGCCATTCTGCGTTCACGCTCGGACGCGGCAGGGACGACGCGGTGTTTTCCGGCGACCTCATCCATTCGCCTCTGCAGGCGCTCTATCCGGAGCTGTCGATGAAATTCGACGTCGATCAGGCCACGGCGGCGACAACGCGCCGCAGCTTCCTGGAGCGCTATTGCGGCACCGACACGCTGTGCTGCACGGCGCATTTCCCCTCGCCGTCGGTGGGGAGGATCAAGCGCAAGGGCAGCGGGTTCGTCTGCGCGGCGGTGTAGGGCGCGATGCCGTAGGGTGGAGAGACACGATGACAACGCTCCCCGACATCCCCCTGCCCGCCGGCATCCGTTCGCGTTACGTCGACGGCATCAACGGTTTACGCGTGCATGTGCTGGAAGCCGGCTTCGAGACCAAAGGGCGCCCGTGCATCCTGCTGCTGCATGGCTTCCCCGAATTGGCCTTCTCCTGGCGCAAGGTGATGCCGGCGCTTGCCGATGCGGGATATCACGTGATCGCGCCGGACCAGCGCGGCTATGGGCGCACCACGGGCTGGAGCGCCGACTACGACGGCGATCTCGCACCCTTCTCGCTCTTCAACCTGGTGCGCGACGCGCTCGGGCTGGTGTCGGCTTTCGGCTACAGACAGGTCGACGTGGTCGGGCATGATTTCGGCAGCTCGGTCGCGGCCTGGTGCGCGCTGTTGCGGCCCGACGTGTTTCGCTCGGTGACGATGATGAGCGCGCCGTTCGGCGGACCGCCGCCGCTGCCGTTCAACACGGTCGACACGCCGGCAAAGCCTGCGGCCGAAGATCCTGTTCATCGAGAACTCGCCGCGCTGCCGCGCCCGCGCAAACATTACCAATGGTACTATTCGACGCGCGCGGCCAATGCCGACATGCACCACGCGCCGCAGGGCGTGCACGATTTCCTGCGCGCCTATTATCATCACAAGAGCGCTGACTGGACCGACAACAAGCCGTATTCGCTGAACGCGTGGTCGGCGAAAGAGCTGGCGAAGCTGCCGACCTATTACGTGATGGACCTGAATGAAACCATGGCGGAGACGGTCGCGAGGGAGATGCCGTCGCCGGCCGCCGTCGCCGCCAATCAATGGCTGCCCGATCGCGAGCTCGCCTATTACGCCGCCGAATATGGCCGCACGGGATTCCAGGGCGGACTGCAATGGTATCGCTGCGGCACGTCGGGCGCGTTCAACAGCGAGCTGCAGCTGTTCGGGAGCCGCAGCATCGACGTGCCCTCCTGCTTCATCTCGGGCAAGCAGGATTGGGGCACCTATCAGCGTCTCGGCGTGTTCGAGACCATGCGGACGCGCGCCTGCACGAAGATGCTCGGCTGCCATCTCGTCGACGGCGCCGGCCATTGGGTGCAGCAGGAGCAGCCTGCCGAGGTCGGCCGGTTGCTGCTGGAATTCCTCGCCAGGTCCCGCACCGGCTGACAAGTCCGGCACCAGCTGATTTGACCGGGGAACCGCGGAGCCCTATATAGTTTAGAATGATTCTAAATTAGTGACAGGGCCGTCGTGAAGAACTTTGCCGACCTGACCGAGCGCGAGGTGCTTGCGGTCGCGATCTCCTCCGAGGAGGAGGACAGCCGCATCTACATGACCTTCGCCGAGGATCTGAAGGAGCGCTATCCGGACTCGGCAAAGCTGTTCGAGCAGATGGCCGAGGAAGAGCGTGGCCATCGGCACATGCTGCTGGAAATGTACGAGCAGCGCTTCGGCCAGCATCTGCCGCCGATCCGCCGCGAGGACGTCAAGGGCTTCCTGCGCCGCCGGCCGATCTGGCTGACCAAGAACCTGCCGCTCGACACGATCCGCAGGGAGGTCGAGACCATGGAGCTCGAGGCCGAACGCTTCTACGCGAAGGCCGCCGAGCAGGCCGAGGACGTCAATGTCCGCCGGCTGCTTGGCGACCTCGCCGAAGCCGAGAGGAGCCACGAGCATACCGCGGCGAGACTGACCGGCGAGATTCTGAAGCCCGACGTGCGCGCGGAGGAAGACCGCACGCGGCGGCGGATGTTCGTGCTGCAATATGTGCAGCCCGGCCTTGCCGGCCTGATGGACGGCTCGGTCTCGACGCTGGCGCCGCTGTTTGCCGCCGCGTTCGCCACGCACCAGAACTGGCAAACCTTTCTGGTCGGCCTTGCCGCCTCGATCGGCGCCGGCATCAGCATGGGCTTTGCGGAAGCGCTGTCCGACGACGGCTCGCTCACGGGGCGCGGCTCGCCGTGGCTGCGCGGAATCACCTGCGGGGCGATGACGACGCTCGGCGGGCTCGGGCACACCGCGCCCTATCTCGTGCCCGACAGCTGGGCCAACGCGTTCTGGATCGCGACCGCGATCGCCTGCGTCGTCGTGTTCTTCGAATTGTGGGCGATCGCCTTCATCCGCTCGCGCTACATGGACACGCCGTTCCTCCAGGCCGTGTTCCAGATCGTGCTCGGTGGCGCCATCGTGCTGGCGGTGGGGATCGTGATCGGGGCGGCGTAGGCGCTCCGAACGCACTGTCGTGCCCCGCGAAAGCGGGGAATCCAGTACGCCATCCGGGCGATAATCGCTGGAGAGGCATATCAATCGCGATCAAACAGCCGTTGCGACATTCCGGCAAACTGCGCATCATCCTTCGACAATAAGAACGGGAGAAGTGCCGTGGCCAAATCGCAATGGAGTTTCAAGAGCGCCGTCGAATTGTCGGCCGCATTGAGCACGAAGAAGGTCTCCGCGGTCGAGCTCACTCAGGACGCGATCGGCCGCATCGAACGGCACGACGACAAGATCAACGCGATCTGCGTGCGCGATTTCGATCGCGCGCTCAGCGCCGCGCGAGAGGCGGATGCGGCATTGGCCCGCGGCGAGCGCAAGCCGCTGCTCGGCCTGCCCTTGACGGTGAAGGAATCCTACAACGTCGCGGGGCTGCCGACGACCTGGGGCTGGACGCCGCAGAGGGATTTCAAGCCGGCGGAGGATGCGCTGTCGATCACCCGAGTGAAGGGTGCCGGCGGCGTCATCCTCGGCAAGACCAACGTTCCCGTCGGTCTCGGAGATTGGCAAAGCTACAACGAGATCTACGGCACCACGAACAATCCGTTCGATCTCGGCCGCACGCCCGGCGGCTCATCGGGTGGCTCATCTGCAGCGCTCGCGGCCGGCTACGGACCGCTCTCGCTCGGCTCCGACATCGGCGGCTCGCTGCGGGTGCCTGCCTTCCATTGCGGAGTCTATGCCCACAAGCCGACCTACAATCTCTGCCCGACGCGCGGGCATACGCCGCCGCCATTTCCGGCCATCCCGATGGAGCGCGACATGGCGGTGATCGGTCCGATGGCGCGGAGTGCAGCCGATCTGCCTCTGCTCCTCGAGGTGATGGCAGGCCCCGATCCGTTGGATCTCGGCGTCGGATACAAGCTCGCGCTGCCGGACGCACGTCACCACAAGCTGAGGGATTTCCGCCTGCTCGTGATCGACGGCGATCCGTTGCTGCCTGCGAATGCCGACGTTCGCGGCGCGATCGAGAAGCTGGCGCAGCAATTGACGAGCCTCGGCGCGAGCGTCGCGCGTGAAAGCCCGCTGTTTCCGGACTTCAGGGAGGCCTCGCGCCTCTATATGCGCATGCTGATGAGCTTCCTCGGCGCCTTCCTTCCGCCCGACATTCTCGCCGGCGCGCGGGCCGGGGCGGCGCAGCTCTCGCCTGACGACAAAAGCCTTGCTGCCGAGCGGCTGCGCGGCATGACCAGCACGCATCAGAGCTGGGTGTTCGACGAGGGCGCCCGCGCCGGGCTGCGCGCGCAATGGCGGCAATTGTTCAGGACATTCGATGCGGTGATCTGCCCGATCATGCCGACCCCCGCCTACCCGCATGATCATTCGCCCGAGCAGGAGAAGCGCCGGATCAACATCGACGGCAAGGACTTTGTCTATCCGGACCAGCTTGCCTGGCCCGGCATCGCCACGCTGACGGGTTTGCCAGCCACGGCTGTTCCGCTCGGCCTGTCGAAAGACGGCCTGCCGGTCGGCGTGCAAATCATCGGCCCCTTCCTCGAGGACCGCACCCCGCTCAAGCTCGCCGAACTGATCGAGCGCGAGTTCGGCGGATTCGTACCGCCGAAGATGTTCGATGATTAGTGCCGCCTCGTCATTGCGCAGGCCATTCCTGTAGCCCGGATGAAGCGCAGCGAAATCCGGGACGCTCTGCCCGCGGATAGGCATCCCGGATTGCGCTGCGCTCCATCCGGGCTACGGGCTCCTCGCGATGACGGAGCCAAAAAGCGACGAGGGTTCAAAAAAGGGGAGGAACGCCATGAGCAACGATCTCGAACAGCTCACCGCGCTCAACCGCGACTATGTCGCCTCGGTGCAGAACTGCGACGTCAAGCGGTTCGACGAAATCCTGGCGCCGGAGTTCTATTGCTCCAATCCCGACAAGACGCTGGTCGACCGCGCGGCCTTCCTGGAACAAACGGCGCGGCCGATCGCGATCCGCAATTTGCATGCGCACGACGTCATCATCCGCATCATGGGCGACTTCGCCATCATCCACGCAGCGACGAGTTACACGACGGCTGACGGGCAGCAGGCGACCGGGCGGTACACCGATTGCTGGGCGAAGCGGAACGGCCAGTGGGTCGCGGTGTCGGCACACGTGTCGCGCTGAGGAAACGTTTCCCCTGGCCCGGATGGAGCGAAGCCCTCGGCGATCTCCGGCGGCTTGAGCCTGGCCGAGGTTCGAAAGGCCTGCTTTCCCGTTGCGGATCAGTTTCCACGATCGCCAGTTCCTCTAAAGCATTCGTTAACCAAACAATATTTTCGCGAGCGATCGGAGAATTGCACAATCGATCTTACGCAACTCGAAATTGATTTCCCGTATGGGAAGCCTTATCTTCGATTTCATGGACGCTCCCCTCCGATGGTCGTGGTCGCGCACAATTTCAGCAACAGTGATGGCGTGACGAGAGACACTATTGCGATCGGCACGCGGCACGGACCCGACCGCTGCGTCAATCCCGACGAGGCGTTGCCCACGAGTTCGCCACTTGCGATCGCCCTCATGCTGGTGTGCGGGCTTGTGGGCTTTGCACTCCGTTACCTCGCCCGGGAGCACACCAACGACGACGCCTTTCAGTTCCTGATCCCCTGGTACACCTTTGCCCGAGATCACGGCGTTGGCGCGCTGGGCGAGGCTTTCACCAATTACACCCCGTTTTACAGCTACCTCCTGCTGATCGCCGCCCGCTTTGATTGGCTCGGTCAGCCACTTTCCCTCGTGAAGGCGATCTCGGTGGTATTCGAGTTCGGTTGCGCGGCCGTCGTCGCCCAGATGGTCTGGCGAGCGACAAAGATGCCATTGCGCGCGTCCATGGCCTTCTGCGCGGTCTGGCTTGCACCGACGGTGATCTTCAATGGCGCAATGTGGGGACAGTCCGATTCGATCTGGACCTTCTTCACGCTGGTTTCCGTGGCGCTATTCATGCGGGACCGAAATGGCATTCTGCCTTTCGCCGTGGCCTTTTCGGTGAAGGCGCAGAGCATATTCCTCGGCCCCTTCGTGTTGGGCATGATTCTGCGCCGCAGGATCCACGTGGCATGGCTCGCCGCGATTCCCGCGGTCTATCTGGTCCTCGCCATTCCGGTTCTCGTCGCGGGCAGATCCCTGGGCTCCGTGAGCTCTGTCTACATGGACCAGGTCAACACCTTTGATCGCCTCTTCATAAGTGCAGCGAACATCTGGATCTTCGCTGCAGGCACACCATACGCAATTGGAGTTGCAGTCGGCGTGGCGCTCGCGACGGCGAGCGGGCTTGCCCTATCGATCTTCATCGCGCGCTCCAAGCGGACGGGGCCCGAGTTCATTCTGCTCGTCGCGTGCGTATCGCTCATGCTCATGCCGTACCTGCTGCCGAAGATGCACGAGCGCTACTTCTACGCGTTCGAACTTGCGTCCATCGCCCTGTCCTGCATCAATCCCCGCTATCTGCCGTTCGCGATTATTGCCCAAATCGACGGTGTATTATCCTATCTCGCATTCGATGCCGGGATGGCCATGAGTCTGCCACCGGCGGCGCTCTGCAACACCATTCTCGCACTTTACCTCGTGCTCGATCTTAAGCGCGGGGAACGCGGATTTCGCTTTCCGAAGCTTGCCTGGCTCGGTTTCGCCGTGGCAATTGCGGGATTGTTCTCCCATCTGGCATTCGCAGGTAGCGATTCGAACGTGTCCCTCGCGTACCTTCTCGCCACGGGTCTTGCCGCGGCCATGACGCTGCGGCTCATCAAGGAGTCGCAGCGCAGCACGGCCGGCGAGCCGGACCGGTCGCGTTGACCCCAAATCATGGGCAATGAGCGCGTCTCCGGCCCCTGCGTCACCAGCGCTAGCTGTCAAACACGATCACGCTGCGCAGCGTCTTGCCGGCCTTCATGTTGGCAAAGCCCTCGTTGATCTCGTTGAGCTTCAGCTTGGCCGAGATCCAGTCCTCCAGGTGCAGCCGGCCGCGCAGGTAGAAATCGACCAGGCGCGGCATGTCGACGCGAAAGTGGTTCGAGCCCATCGAGGAACCCTGGATCTTGCGCTCGCGCAGGAAGTCGAAGCCGTGCAGCTCGATCTTCTGCCCGAACGGGATCATGCCGACGATTGTCGCCGTGCCGCCCGAGGCGAGCATGCCGAAGGCCTGCTCCGCGGTCTCCTTGCGGCCGAGCACCTCGAAGGAATGGTGCACGCCGCCGTTTGTGAGATCGCGCACCTGCTTCACGACGTCGCCATCGGCGGGGTTGATGATGTCGGTGGCTCCCAGCTTGGTCGCGAGCTGGAGCTTTGCGGGATTGGTGTCGATGGCGATGATGCGGCCGGCGCCGGCGATCTGCGCGCCGTTGATCGCGGCCATGCCGACGCCGCCGCAGCCGATCACGGCCACGGTCTCGCCGGCCGTCACCTTCGCCGTATTCACGACCGCGCCATAGCCGGTGATGACGCCGCAGCCGATCAGCGCGGCGAGATCGAGCGGCATTTCTTTCCGGATTTTGACGATCGCGTTCTCGTGCACCAGCATCTGTTCGGCAAAGGACGAGAGATTGAGGAACTGGTGCAGCTTCTCCGGCTTCGACCACTGCATCCGATCGGAGACGCCGGGCAGCATTTTGACCGTGGTGTCGGTGCAGAGCACGGTGCGGCCCGTGGTGCAGTTGTCGCAGGTGCCGCAGAACACCGACAGGCAGGTGACGACGTGATCGCCCGGCTTCACGTAGGTCACGTCGGAGCCGACCTGCTCGACCACGCCCGCCGACTCGTGCCCGAGCACCGCGGGCAGCGGATGCGGATAGAGGCCCTCCATGAAATGCAGGTCGGAGTGGCAGAGGCCGGCGACCGCGGTGCGGATCAGGACCTCGCGCGGGCCCGGCTTCGGCAGGCTGATGTCCTCGATGACGAGCGGCTGGTTGACTTCATAGAGGACGGCGGCCTTCATCGGTGTTCCCTCATTGTTATGATTTTCGTTGACGCGGGTCGTCACCTCTCCCGGAGGACGAGGTGAAGAAGCCTACGCTGCCAGAACCAGTTCGCCAACCTCGCTCATGCCGGCTGAGCTGTCGCCGAGCAGCAGCGCGGCGATCTTCTGCTGCACGGCATTTTCCGCGAGCCGGAACGGATCGCTCGGCGACACGCGATGATCGACCACGAGGCGCGACAGCAACAGCCGGCGTGCATCGCCGCGCATCTCGTGGATGCGGTGCGCTTCCCAGGCGAGCGCGACCGCGCTCGCAACATGATAAAGCAGGCTCGTCGCGCGACGCGCGTCGGCCTCGTTATCAGCCTTGGCCGCGACCTCGCGTGCGAAGCCGACCGCACGATCGACGAGGCCGCGCAGATTGTCGCGCCAGGCCTGCGGCACGGAGGCGCTGTCGTCGAGCCGGGCATGCAGATCGGCCGCGAGGGCCGCCTCCGCGCCGTGACGGCCGACTGCGCGCCTCAGCGCATCGATCGCCACGATGTTTCCGGTGCCTTCCCAGACCGAACCGAGATGGGCATCACGCAGCAGGCGGGCAGTGGCGAATTCCTCGATATAGCCGATGCCGCCGCGCATCTCGAGCGCATCGCCGCAGACCTTTCGCGCATCGCGCGTGGCACGGAATTTCAGCGTCGGGGTGAGGATGCGCAGCAGCGCTGCGGCATCCTGGCTGCCGGCTTCCGCGCGATCGAGCGCATCGGCGGTGAGGAAGCTCATCGACAGCGCCTGCTCGACCGGCAGCATGATCTTCAGCATCTGCCGCCGTCCCAACGGCAGGTCGATGATGCGATTGCCGAACACGACGCGGTTCCTGGCGACCGTCATTGCATCGTGATAGGCCCGGCGCATCAGCGCGGTGGATTTGACGCCGTTAGAGAGCCGCGACGAATTCACCATCTCCGCCATCTGCACGAAGCCGCGGTCGAGCTTGCCGACGGCATAGGCGATCGCGCCTTCGAGCTTGATCTCGCCCGAGGCCATCGAGCGCGTGCCGAGCTTGTCCTTCAGACGCACGATCCGGTAGCTGTTCTGCGAGCCGTCGTCGAGGAAGCGCGGCATCAGGAACAGGCCGACGCCGCGGGTGCCGGGCCCGGCGCCCTCAGGGCGCGCCAGCAGCATCACGACCTTGGCGTCGGCGTTCGAGCAGAACCATTTTTCGCCATAGAGGCGCCAGTGGTCGCCCTCCTGCACCGCGCGCGTCGTCAGCGTGCCGACGTCGGAGCCGCCTTCCTTCTCGGTCATGAACTGGCCGCCCTGGGTCAGCTTGCTCATGTCGGTCTGGGTCAGGCCATCCAGATATTTCGCCTTCAGCGCCTCGCTGCCGAAATTCGCCAGCAGCTTTGCGCAGCCGTCGGTGACATTGATCGGGCAGCCCATGCCGAATTCGGTCTGGTTGAACAGGAAGGTGAAGGCGTGCTTGGCCACGACAGGATATTTGTCCGCCCAGCCCATGATGCCCTTGCGGATCGACAGAGCGTGGATGCCGAACTCGCCGAACGCCGCCTTCTCCAGCTCGCGATAGGCCGGATGATATTCGATCCACTGCACGTCGCGGCCGAACTTGTCGCGCTGGTGCAGAATGGGCGTGTGCCGGTCGGCAAGCCGGGCACATTCGTCGAGAGGACCGCCGGCGAGTTCGCCGAGGCGATCGAGATGCGGCTCGATGTGGCGGAACAGCGCCTCCGGCAGATGGATGCGGAGCAGATCCGTCAGCGCCGGATCGGCGCGGTAGAAGTTCATGCCCGTGGTATCGGGTGCCAGCAGGCCGGACGGCTCGGCCGCGACATGTTTCTTCTGCCCTGTGACCGGCTGTGGCATCATCGTCCTCTTCGTTTCCGCCTTGCGGACATTTTGCGCTGATTTCGCGCTTGCCGCTTTGGATGATGTCGATCATGCTCCAGAGGCGGATGCGGATAAAGCTGCAAATCGTCAGGGCGGCATGATCGCCGTGAAGGAGCAATTCGCTCTGCGGAATTGTGACCGCCCCGCTGGTTGTCCGCGCGGACCATGCATAGATCAACGGCTTCCCGTCTCCGAGAGATCACGCCATGGAACACCCGAAATACAAGATCGCGCTCATCGTCGGCGCCGGCGAAGGACTGAGCGCCTCGCTGGCGCGGCTGTTTGCCGCCCAAGGGATTCGCGTTGCGCTCGCCGCGCGAAAAATCGAGAAGCTCGGCGCGCTCTGCACCGAGACCGGCGCCAAGGCCTATGCCTGCAACGCCACCGATCCGGACGAGGTCGAGCGTCTGTTCGGCCTGGTCGAGCGCGAGATCGGCACGCCCGACCTCGTCGTCTACAACGCCAGCGGTCGCAGCCGCGGCCCGTTCATCGATCTGATCCCGGCCGACGTCGCGCAGGCGATTGCGGTCAGCGCCTATGGCGGCTTCCTGGTGGCGCAACAGGCGGCCAAGCGCATGCTGCCGAACAGGTACGGCGCGATCCTGTTCACCGGCGCCTCCGCCAGCGTCAAGGGCTATGCGCAGTCCGCCCCGTTCGCGATGGGCAAGTTCGCGCTGCGCGGACTGGCGCAGAGCATGGCGCGCGAACTGTCGCCGCAGGGCATCCACATCGCGCATTTCGTCATTGACGGCGGCATCCGCAGCGCGGCGCGCGCGGAAGCACCGGACAAGCCGGATTCGATGCTCGATCCCGATGCGATCGCGCAGAGCTATTGGAACGTGCTGCAGCAGCCGCGCAGCGCCTGGAGCTGGGAGATCGAGCTGCGGCCCTGGGTGGAGAAGTTTTGAAGCGATAACCTCACGACAACCGTCATTGCGAGCGAAGCGAAGCAATCCAGAGATCTTTCCTCGGATACAGACTGGATTGCTTCGTCGCTTCGCTCCTCGCAATGACAGAAGAACAAAAGGGAGCGACATGACCACGGAAACCACCCTCGACACCGGCACCAATGAGCTCCTCTGCGTGATCCGCGACCGCGTCGCTGTCATCACCCTGAACCGGCCGGAGGCACGCAATTCACTGTCGGATACGCTGACACCGGCGCTGCGCACGACGATCCGCAGCTGCGGCGAGAACCCCGGCGTCGGCGCGCTGCTGCTCACCGGCGCCGGCGAGGCCTTCTGTGCCGGCGGCAACGTCAAGGGCATGGGCGCCCATCGCGACAAGGCCAAGCTCGACATGTCCTTTGACGACAAGGTCGCCGATCTCCAGGAGCGGCAGCGGCTGCTCACCGGCGCGCTGGCGTCGATGCGCAAGCCGACCATCGCCGCCCTGCCCGGCCCCGCGGTCGGCGCCGGGCTTGCCATCGCCATGGCCTGTGACATCCGCATCGCCGCGCAATCGGCCTTCGTCGCCACCGGCTATGCCCGCATCGCGCTCAGCGGCGATTACGGCATCGCGTGGCTGCTCACACGGCTCGTCGGCACCGCGCGGGCGCGCGAGTTGATGTTTACCGGCGATCGCGTCGATGCCGCGCGCTGTGAAGCCATCGGCCTCGTCAATCGCGTCGTGCCCGACGACAAGCTGCAGACTGAAGCCTTTGCGCTGGCAAAATCCCTCGCCGAAGGCCCGCGCCTCGCGCTGCGCTACATGAAGGACAATCTCGACGAGGCCCTGCTGTTCGACTTCGAGACCGCTCGCGACCACGAAGCCGAACGGCTGATCCGCCTCACCACGACCGCCGATCACAGGGAGGCCGTGCAGGCCTTCATCGAGAAGCGCAAGGCGGTGTTCACGGGGAAGTAGGCGGCACGGTTCCCGCGTAGCCCGGATAGAGCGAAGCGCAATCCGGGGAAGCCTGCGAATGTGGCACGAATCCCGGATTACGCTTTCGCTCCATCCGGGCTACGCCACTACGCGGTAGCTGCCCGCGCAAAATCCACGAACGCGCGCAGCGCGGCCGGCAATTGGCGGCGGCTCGGATAATACAGGAAGAAGCCGGGATAGGCCGGGCACCAATCGGCGAGCACGCGCGCCAGCTTGCGCTTCGCTAACAGAGCTTCGACCTGCGCTTCGAACACATAGGCAAGTCCGACGCCATCCAGCGCCGCATCGACCATCAGGTCCTGGTCGTTCATCGTCAGCGGCCCCGTGACGTCGATGGTCAACTCGATTCCGCCGCGCTCGAACTCCCAGTGATAGAGCGCGCCTGAGGTAAAGCGGTAGCGGATGCAGGGCAGGCCTTTCAGGTCGCGCGGCGTGACTGGCTGCTTGTGCGACTCGAAGAACGCGGGCGAGCCGACCACCGCGAAACGGTGCCGCGGGCCGATCGGCACCACGATCATGTCGGCGGCGATGGTCTCGCCGAAGCGGACGCCAGCGTCGAAGCCGGCTGCGACCATGTCGATCAGGGCGTCGTTGATGACGATCTCGACGCCAACGTCGGGAAACGCTTTCAAGAAGCGTGTCACGACCGGCAGCAGCACGAGCTGCGCCGACTGGCGCGCGGCGGTGAAGCGCAGCGTGCCGGCGGGCTTGCCGCGGAAATTGTTGAGGTCCTCGAGCGCGTCGCCGATGTCGCGGAAGGCCGGTGTGATGCGGGCGAACAGCCGCTCGCCGGCCTCGGTCAGCGCGACGCTGCGGGTGGTGCGGTTGACGAGGCGCAGGCCCAGCCGCTCCTCGACATTGCGCAGGGCGTGCGACAGCGCCGACGGCGTGACGCCGAGCTCGGTCGCCGCCGCGCGAAAGCTGCGGTGGCGGGCGATGGCGAGGAAGGTCGCGAGGTCGGACGGGTCGATCCGCATTGATGAATTTTTCTCAACAGCTTGTAAAATACATATCGGATTATCTCAGCTATGGCGAGCCGCTACACCGTGCCCATCGGCTTCGGCACATCGCCGGGCCCCGACGAGGAAAGGGCAACATCATGCGTGTCTGGTTCATCACAGGAGCGTCCCGCGGATTTGGTGCGTTGATCGCCGAAGCCGCCTTGAAGGCCGGCGACGCCGTCGTCGCGACCGCGCGCGACCCATCGACCGTCACTGCCCGGCTCGGCAGCCACGAGCGGCTGCTGGCGACCCGGCTCGACGTCACCAGCGAGGCCGAGGCGCACGAGGCGGCTGGCCAGGCTGTGAAAAAGTTCGGACGCATCGACATCCTCGTCAACAATGCCGGCTACGGCCTTCTGGGTGCGATCGAGGAGGCCAGCGACGCGGAGACGCAAAAGCTGTTCGGCACGAATGTGTTCGGCTTGCTCAGCGTCACCCGCGCGGTGCTGCCGCATATGCGCCGCCAGCGCTCGGGTCACGTCATCAACATCTCGTCGGTGGGCGGCTACGCCGGCTATCCCGGCTGGGGCGTCTATGGCGCGACCAAATTCGCGGTCGAGGGATTGAGCGAAGCGCTGGCCGGCGAAGTCGCGCCGCTCGGCATCAAGGTAACCGTGGTCGAACCGGGCTTCTTCCGCACCGACTTCCTCGACGAGAGCTCGCTGTCGCGCACGGCCGCGCAGATCGACGATTATCACGGGAGCGTCGGCAAGACCCGCGCGCACGCGGCCGACGTCAATGGCGGCCAGCGCGGCGATCCGCGCAAGCTGGCTCAGGCGTTCCTGAAGCTCGCTGAAGCAAAGAACCCGCCACTCCGCCTGCCGCTCGGCAGCGACACGGTGGAGCGGATCGAGGCGAAGAACGCGTTCGTTGCGAAGGAGCTGGCGGAATGGCGGACGGTCGCAACCTCGACCGACTTCACTAACGAGCCTGCGTGAAGGCAAAAAAATGCCCGGCTCTGGCGTTGCCAGGCCGGGCTCGGAGTGGTGTCAGGCCGAGGCTGAGGGGCGGTCGGCCTGACGGGAAAGCGCGGCGAGGCGCCAGCTCGCGCAGGGAATGTCTTTTGGTGCGATCGTGATTTCCTTGTCGAAACGCACCAGCTTCCAGTCGTCAGGATGATTGACGAAAGCGAAGCCGGATTTGCGGGCGAGCAAGATCATGGTCTCGTTGGAGCGCAGCGTGTCGCCGAAGAGGTGTTCGGCGCCGAGCGCGGCCGCGCGGCATTCGAGATTCTTGAGCAGCGCGGTGGCGATGCCCTGGCCCTGCCAGCGGTCGTCGACCGAGAGGCCGAACTCGACCGTCGCGGTTTCGGCATGGAGCGCATAGCGCATTTCGGCGACGATGGTCTCGAAGCCATCGACCATCTTGGTCGCGACAACAGTGAAGCGCTCGCGCTCGCCGATCTCGAGGAAATCGTTCAGCAGCCCCTTCGGCAGTTCGCTGATCGCGCCGAAGAAGCGGTTGTAGCGGGAGCGGGTCGAGAGCGAACGGAAATAGTGCTGGAGCTCCTCGGTGTCGCGCGACTCAACGAAGCGAACGGTGAGTGGCTCGCCCTGCCGGGTGCGCAGGACGTCGGAATATTGCTTCAGATCTTCCAGGCGAAGGGTGCTCATGACACATGCCGCAGGGAAAAGGGACCGCCGGCGCCCCTGTGATCAGGCGGCGCCGGCCTGGCGGCCAATCAGGCCCGCCAGAAGGGTTTGTCGGCCTCATAGGCCACGTCACTCCAGGACAGCCCGACGTCCTGGAGATCCCGCGCGGTCCAATTGGTCAGCTCGCGCCGGGTCCGGTAGCGCTCATGCCAGACATGGAGAGTCTCGCCGACCTGCTGGATCAGGCCCGCCGCATGATGATTTGTCATCGAATTGTCGGTCAACGTAGACATTTTCAGCTCCTTGAGCTAACGTGATCGCTAATATCTGCTTCCTACTGCGCTGCGACAAACGACAATTTGTACCCATTCGCATGAAATAAAGTCATGTATCCTACTGCCAGATGACTGCCAGATTGCCCTCCTTGAACGGATTGCGGGCGTTCGAGTCCGCCGCGCGCCATCTCAGCTTCACGCTGGCAGCGTCCGAGCTGAACGTGACCCAGACCGCGATCAGCCATCAGATCCGGCGGCTCGAGGAGGAGCTCGGCATTCGCCTGTTCATCCGGCAGAACCGCGCGCTGGCGCTGACACCGGAGGCGCGCGACTACCTGCCGGGCGTCCGCGCCGCCTTCAACGACCTCCGCCTTGCGACCGACCGGCTGCTGCGCAAGGACGACGACAAGGTGCTGACGGTGTCGACGCTGGCCTCGCTCGCCGCGAAATGGCTGCTGCCGCGGCTGACCGATTTCCAGGAGCAGCATCCCGGCATCGACGTCCGCATCACCACCTCGACCAGCCTCGTCGACTTCCAGCGCGACAATGTCGATGCCGCGCTCCGCTACGGCCGAGGCCAGTGGCCGGGCCTGCGCGCCGACTGGCTGATGGCGGACGAGCTGTTTCCAGTCTGCAGCCCGTCATTGCTACGCGGCGACAAGCCGCTGCGGCAGCCGGAGGACCTGAGAGACCATCCGCTGCTGCACACCTCGAATGCCAACAGTGACGATTGGCGGCTATGGCTGACCGCGGCGGGCCTGCCGGCCGACATCGCCAGGCAGCCCGGCATCACCTTCGACATGATCTTCATGACCATCCAGGCGGCGATCGACGGCATCGGCGTCGCGATGGGGCGAACCTCCTACGTCCAGGACGACATCGCCAAGGGCCGCCTCGTGGTGCCCTTCAAGATCGCGCTGCCGGCCGATGCCGGCTTCTACCTGGTCTCCCCGGAAGGCCACCGCGAGGCGCCCAAGCTCGCCGCGTTCCGGCAGTGGGTGGTTGCTGCGGCGCAAAATAAGGCCTGAAATATCATCAGCCTCCCCGGCAAAATCGATTGACTCCCAGCGCCCTGCGCGGGAAGGGGTATGACAGATTGTCGCAGCCTTAATCTGTCGCCTTGCCGTGAAGTCAGTTCCGGTCCGGCCGCACCTTGAAGGGAGTAACGCCATGGCCGGACCAGCCGCATCAAGCAATCCGCCCGCAATCAAGTCGCGCGTCGGCGCCATCCTGCGCGCGACCTCCGGCAATTTCCTCGAACAGTTCGACTTCTTCCTGTTCGGCTTCTACGCCGCCGCCATCGGCAAGGCGTTCTTCCCCTCCACGAACGAGACCGCATCGCTGCTCAACACCTTCGGCGTGTTCTGGCTCGGCGCCTTGATGCGACCGGTGGGCGCGATCGTGCTCGGTGCCTATATCGACCAAATCGGCCGCCGCCAGGGCCTGATCGTCACGCTCGGCATCATGGCGTTCGGCACCGTCGTGATCGCGTTCTGCCCGAGCTATGCGACCATCGGCATCGCAGCGCCCGTAATCGTGCTGATCGGCCGCCTGCTGCAGGGCTTCTCTGCCGGCGTCGAGCTCGGCGGCGTGTCGGTGTATCTTGCGGAAATCGCAACGCCCGGCAATCGCGGCTTCTACACCTCGTTCCAGTCGTCGAGCCAGCAGGTTGCGATCTTCGTCGCCTCGATCCTCGGCTTCATCCTCTCCGAGGTGATGCCGGCCGACACCGTGGCCGCCTGGGGCTGGCGCATTCCGTTCTTCGTCGGCTGCCTGATCATTCCGCTGATCTTCCTGCTGCGGCGGACGCTGGAGGAGACGCCGGCCTTTCTCGCGATGAAGAAGCATCCGACCGCGAGCGAGGTGTTCGCTTCCGCTCTCGCCAACTGGCGCATCGTCATCCTCGGCATGATGATCGCGATCCTGACCACGACGACGTTCTATTTCGTCACCGTCTACACGCCGACCTTCGGCAAGACCGTGCTGAAGCTGTCGACGCAGGATGCGCTGCTCGTCACGCTGCTGGTCGCGGTGAGCAACTTCATCTGGAATCCGGTCGGCGGCGCGCTGTCCGACCGCATCGGCCGCAAGCCGGTGCTGCTCGCCATCGCCGGCCTGTCCCTCGTCACCGCCTATCCGGCGCTGCATTGGCTGGTGGCGGCGCCGACCTTCGGCAAGCTGCTTGCGGTCGAGATGATGTTCTCGTTCTATTTCGGCGTCTACAGCGGCACCATGCTCGGCGCCCTCGTCGAGATCGTGCCGGCGCATGTGCGCACCACCTGCTTCTCGCTCGCCTTCGCGCTCGCGGCCGCCCTGTTCGGCACCTTCACGCCGTTCGCCTCGACCTGGCTGATCGAGCGGACCGGCGACAAGGCCTCGCCCGGCTTCTGGCTGATGTTGGCCGCGCTGCTCGGCATCATCGCGGCCTCGACGGTGTATCGCGGCGGCGGCAAGGCGGTGCCGACCTATGATGCGGTGCCGGAGCCGGTCGCGGGGCATTAGGCTCAGTGTCATTCCGGGGCGCGCATAGCGCGAGCCCGGAATCCATTTCTCCCCGTATTCCTGTCGGACGATGGATTCCGGGTTCAGCCCTGCGGGCTGCCCCGGAATGACGGAGAGGCCTACAGCTCCACCACCACGTAGTCGCTCTCGACTTTCACCGAGATAGTCTCGGCGACATACGGCCCTTTCACCACGTTCGCGCCGGGCTCGACCTGGGCCGGATACGCTTTCACGCGGAAGCGGCGGGGATCGCAATAGGACTGGCCGGTGCGGATGTCGAACTCCCAGCCGTGCCAGGGGCAGCGGATGATCTCGCCAAGCTTGGTGTATTCGATCTCGCCGGGATCCTTTGATTGTGCGAGGCCAATCAAAGGCCCCTCGCACAGCGCCGCGCCCTGATGCGGGCAGCGGTTCATCAGGCCGAAATATTCGCCCTTGATGTTGAAGACCGCGATCGGCCGTCCGTCGATCTCCAGGAATTTACGCGTGCCCGGCGGAAGCTCATCGACCGCGGCAATCACATGCCGCGCCATCAAGCCAGTCCGTACAGCTTCTGCGCATTACCGAGATAGAACGCCGCGCGATTGGCCTCGCTGACGCCGGCCGGCAGCACCCGCGACGGCTCGTCGTAATCCCAATGCGGATAGTCGGTCGCGAACAGCAGGCGATCCCAGCCGATCCAGTCGATGATATCGAACAGATCCTCGCGCCGCTCCGGATCCTCCATCGGCTGCGTCGTCCACCACACCTGTTCGCGGATGTATTCGGACGGCGGCCGTTTCACATGCGGCACTTCGCTCCTGAGCCGCTGCCAGACCTTGTCGAGCCGCCAGGCGAGCGACGGCGCCCAGCCGAAGCCGGCCTCGATCATCACCATCTTCAGTTTCGGGAAGCGCTCGAACACGCCCTCCAGCACGAGGCTCGCGAGCGCCGATTGCTGGCACTGCGAGTGGCCCACCATCTCCTCGATGTAATAGCTCGGCCAGCCCGACGGCGTGATCGGATTGCCGCCGAAGCCGAAGGCGTGGACGCCGACGGGAAGGCCGGCCTCTTCCGCGGCCTGGTAGATCGGCCAATAACGACGCTGGCCGAGCGGCTCGACATTGCGGCTGAGCAGCAGCACCTGGACGAAATTCTTGTCGCCGGCGCGCTCGCGGATCTCGGCGGCGGCCGACAGCCCGTCCTCATTGCCGACCACGATCGAGGCCTTCAGCCGCTTGTCCCTGCTGGTCCATTTGTCGATCTGCCAGTCGTTGATCGCCGAGCACAGCGCAGCCGAGAGCTCGTGATTGCGGATACCCTGCCCGGTGTTGAGCGGATTGAGCACACCCAGTTGCACGTTGTTGGGATCGAGCAGCTGCTTCTGCATCAAGGACAGCGAGGACCCCTGCGGCCCGCCTTCGGGCGGATAGGCGTCGCGGCGCGAGGCGTTGGGCTGGGCCTTCGGATAGGGCGGGCCTTCCATCATGCCCTGATAGGCATGGACACCGTAGATCTCGAGATGATGCTGCCAGCGTTTGGCGAGATAGGGATAGAGCTCGGTGCGTGTAGCGCGGGCCGGATGAATGTCGCAATCCGCGATCGCGGTTTTCGCAGTCAGTGGGGAAGCAGCTTCGGAGCTCTCGCGGAACTGGATATTCATCGCCTTGCCTCCTTTGGCAGCGGGCTAAGTCAGGCGGGGATAGGTCGCATGCGGATTGTCGATCATGATCTTGCGCACGAGATCGGGGGACAGACCTTCGGGCAGCGCGTCCAGGCCGTCGAACTGCCAGTGCGGATAGTCCGTGGAGAATAGGACCAATTCGTCCGACTGCATATGATCAAACAGGCGAATTAATGTCGCCTCATCTGGCGGCGCATCAAATGGCTGTAATGAAAAGCGGATGTTGCTACGCACAATCTCGAGCGGTGCGCGATCGACCCAGGGCGTTTCCATCCGCACTCCACGCCAGAACTTGTGAAGCCGCCAGAGAAAGGGAGAGATCCAGGAGACACCGGACTCCAGCATCACCATTTTCAGGCGCGGATATTTGGCGAACACGCCTTCGACGATCAGGCTGGTGAGCTGGGTCTGGAACGCCTGGGCCTGACCGACATAATCCTCGATGTGGTAGGAACCCCAACCCACGGCAGTCGGCGGATTGTGATAGGCGGAACCGGCGTGGATGCCGACGGCAAGTTCCAGCCGTTCCGCAGTTTCATAGATCGGCCAAAGAGCACGCTTGCCGAGCGGCGTATCACCCATCACCAACATCAAGACCTGCACGAAACGCTTGTCCTGCGCGCAGCGCTCGATCTCGGCGATGGACTTCTCGACGCTTTGCGTCGGAATCACGATCGAGCCGCGCAGCCGCGCATCGCGATCGAGCCATTCCTTGGCGAGCCAGTCGTTCAGCGCGCGGCAGAAGGCGGCCTGCATATCCTCCGAAAACACCATCTGCACGCCGTAGAGCGGATTGCAGATAGCGTAACTGAGCTGAAAGGAATCCAGCACATGGCGCTGCATGTCCTCGAGGCTCTCGCCGGGCTTGCCGTTCTCGGGACGCCAGTCCGGGCGCGCTGTGATCGGCGAGTTCTGCGGATAGGATTGCGAGACGAGATCGACCATGCCGCGCGTCGTCACCTGATCGCGCCAGTAGTCGTTCAGATACGGCAGCAGGCTGGTGAGATGCGGCACGGCCGGATGTACGTCGCAATCCACCCCGCCGGCGATCAGGGACGCCATCACGTCTCCTTCACATTTCCTCTTGACGTTTCTTGGTCGCGTCTTCTCGCGGGCGGCAACTGGCCGCTCCGCTTTGTCTGCGCCATTCAAGCAGGCCTGACCGCCGCCTGCAACTCAGCCAAGGCTTCTGTCATATGCTAGGAAGGCTGAGCTCGGTTGCGATGGAATGGGGTGAAGGACATGAAAGAACTCGTCGGCATTGCGGAACAGGTCGCGGCCAAACTGATCGCGCGCAGGCAGACCATTGCGGTCGCGGAATCCTCGGCCGGCGGCCTGATCTCGGCCAGCCTGCTCGCGGTGCCCGGTGCGTCCGCCTATTTCCTCGGCGGCGCCGTGGTCTACACCCGCGACGCCCGGCGCGTACTGATGGATATTTCGGACGACGGCATGAAGGGCTTTCGCTCCTCGTCGGAGCCCTACGCAAAACTCCTCGCCGAGCAGATGCGCAGCCGCTTTGGTTGCGACTGGGGCCTGTCCGAGACCGGGGCAGCCGGCCCCACCGGCAACCGCTACGGCGATGCCGCCGGCCATAGCTGCGTGGCGGTGACAGGACCTGCAGCAGAGGTGATGACGCTGGAGACGGCGAGCGGCGACCGCCTCGGCAACATGCAGGTGTTTGCGGCGACGGCGTTGAAATTGCTGTTGAGGAAGCTGGAGGGGTGAGATTTTCTCGCGGCACACTCTCTGATCCGTCATCCTGAGGTACAAGACACGTGGCGCAACGGCGCCACGTGAGGAGCCTCGAAGGATGAACGGCCGAGATGCAGCCGGGCCGTCGCCCTTCGAGGCTCGTCCTGCGTCGCAGGACGAGCACCTCAGGATGACGGCGATAGATTTGTGCCCGCGGCGAGGATTGACGTTACCTGCCCAAATGCCGCATGAAGATCCGCACCACATAGCCGTGGAACCGCGGCGCGTCGTCGTAGAGGTCTGACGCGATCCGTTCGATGGTTTCGCGCAACGACAGGAATTGCGCCTGGCGTGCGCTGCTTTCGGTGCCCTGCATGCCCGCGAGTTCGTCCATCGCGGCGTCGCTGATCTGGCACTGCACGACCTCGCCGTCGTTCAGCATGGTGAAGCGAAAGGCCAGCCGTTCAAGGTCATGGCCGATGATCTTGTCGCGCGTCAGCGGCATCCAATTGTCTCGTTCGCGCCCCCGGGATGGACAATGCTGAAAATTCGGCGCCTTGTCACCATGCGGTGTGTGTGTGAGTTGGCCGCCCGCGTCCGCTGGAGCTCCACGAGCCAAGACGGAAGGGGTCGCTCACCCGTTTGTCACGCCGCTGCGCGCGAAATTGGAGATGCGCTTCGCAGCTAATCGACCTTTGCTTTCAGTAGACGAGCGCCGTTCCGGTCGGCTTTTCCAGTGCCGCGGCCAACGATTTGTACTCCTCGCAACCCGTTCCGCATAGGGCGGCAATCCGGCTCAGATGATAGAGCGCCTGCTCGCGGTTGCCCTGCTCGAGCTGCCACAGTCCATAGTACTGCCAGGTCAGCACGTGGTTCGGATCTACCGTCAGCGCGCGCTCGTACCAGACCTGCGACTGCTTGTAGTCGCCAAGCTTGCGATAGGAATAGCCGATGAGATTGGCGACGTTCGGATGGTCGTCATGGCCGAGCGACTTCAACTGCTCGATCGCGGCCGCATAGTCGTTGCGCTCGTAGATGGTGTCGTAGGCAGCGCGATAGCCGGCTGCAAATGCCGGATCGCCGATGCTGGACTGGTTGCCTGGCTTCTTGCCTTTCTGGGTTGCCTTGGGGCCGGACCGTTTCGGATAGGTTGGCTGCGGTTTCTGGTCCGAATAGGCACCCGCAAAGGGATCGCTCCCGCCTCCACCACCGCCGCCTCCGCCACCACCCGCGGAAAACGCCGGCGAGTCCAACAGTGCCGCCGCAAATATGCCCAGTGTGACGAGCCTGATCGTCCATGTGACCATGTCTGTCTCCGTTTGATCCAAGCGGCCCCCAGACGACATGATAACCCTTCACTCGCATTAATATTCCGGGACGTTGCGCTCTTGACGACGTGCTCTTGGCGACGTCGTCGTTCGTACGACAGCTCTGCTGCCCTTCGGCGAACGGAAAACACCGCCCTACTGGAACGCGACTTCGGCAAAGCTGCGGAGCTTGCGCGAATGCAGCCGCTCCGATTCCTGCTGCTTGAGCCGTTCCAGCGCCTTCAGGCCGATCTCGAGGTGCTGGCCGACGCGGTGGCGGTAGAATTCGCTGGCCATGCCGGCGAGCTTGATCTCGCCGTGCAGAGGTTTGTCCGAGACGCAGAGCAGCGTGCCGTAGGGGACGCGGAAGCGGTAGCCATTGGCGGCGATCGCGGCCGATTCCATGTCGAGCGCCACCGCGCGCGATTGCGACAGCCGGCGGATCACGGCCGGCCCGGAGATCTCCCAGTTGCGGTTGTCGACGCTTGCGACGGTGCCCGTGCGCATCAGGCGCTTGAGCTCGAAGCCTTCGAGCCCGGTGACGTCCTCGACCGCCTCCTCCAGCGCGACCTGCATCTCGGCCAGCGCCGGGATCGGCACCCACAGCGGCAACTCGCGGTCGAGCACATGATCCTCGCGCACATAGCCATGGGCGAGCACGTAGTCGCCGAGACGCTGCGTGTTGCGCAGGCCCGCGCAATGGCCGAGCATGAGCCAGGCATGCGGGCGCAGCACGGCGACGTGGTCGGTGACGTTGCGCGCATTCGACGGACCGGTGCCGATGTTGATCAGCGTGATGCCGCGATAGCCGGGCGCGACCAGGTGGAAGGCGGGCATCTGCGGGGCGCGCGCAGGCGCTACTCCGGTCGTCGCGCCGCCGCTGCGCGTGATCAGATTGCCGGGCGCAACGAAAGCATCGAGACCGGCTTCGCCGGAATGAAGCCGCTGCTGGCAGAGCTGCGCGAAAGCATCGACATAGAACTGGTAGTTGGTGAAGATGACGAAATTCTGGAAATATTCGGGGTCGGTGCCGGTGTAGTGATAGAGCCGGCGCAGCGAGTAGTCGACGCGGGCGGCGCGGAACAGGGCCAGCGGCTCGGCCGCTCCGGGCATCAGCTCGAAGGTGCCATCGGCGATCGCGTCGTCCATGGTGCCGAGATCTGGTACGTCGAACGCATCGCGTAGCGATCGCGTAATCAGGGAATTCTCGCTGGTGGTGATCGCGGCCTCGATGTTGATATCGCGGCGATAGGCGAAGTGGATCGGGATCGGCTCGGCCGATTCGCCGATCTCCACGGGCACACCGTGGTTCTGGATCAACAGTCCAATCTGCTCGGTGAGGTAGTTGCGGAACAGGTCGGGTCGCGTGACGCTGGTCTCGTGCACGCCGGGCCCTGCGACAAAGCCGTAGGAGAGACGCGAATCCAGCCGCGCATGCGTCGCGGTGGTGACGCGGACGAAGGGATAATAGGCCCGCACGCGCGTCGTGATCGCTTCGCCGTTGACATAGGCCTCGAACCGATCGCGCAGGAATTTCGTGTTGCGTTCGTAGATCTCCTCAAGGCGGGCAACGGCAAGGCCGGCGTCGGTGAAGGATTCAGTGGCAATGGAGGGGAGGGATTGCATTGTGCGACCGCCGGGTTGCTTGAAACAAGCGACATTATAGCAGGATCGCGGCCAAGCCGTCATTGCGAGCGCAGCGAAGCAATCCAGAAATCCCTCCGCGGAGGCAGACTGGATTGCTTCGCTACGCTCGCAATGACGAGTGGACATCACGCGCTTTCGCGCGTCACTTCTCCCGGAATGCCCGCATGAACTGGTCGTGCAGCGGCTTCATCAGGTAGGACAGCATGGTGCGGTCGCCGGTCTGGACGAAGGCTTCCACCGGCATGCCCGGGATGATCCTGACGTCGCCGAGGCGGGCGATCTCCTCCGGCGGCATCGAGACGCGGATGGTGTAGTAGCTCTGGCCGGTGCGCTGGTCGGTGGTGACGTCGGGCGAGACCCGCGAGACACTGCCGTTCAGCTCCGGCGTGGTGCGCTGGTTGAAGGCGGACAGGCGCAGCAGCGTCTTCTGGCCGATCTGGAGCTTGTCGATATCGACCGGATTGACCTTGGCCTCGACCTGGAGATCGTCAGCCTGCGGCACGATCAGCATCAGCGTGTCGCCGGCGGTGACGACACCGCCGACCGTATGCACCGTCGATTGCAGCACCATGCCGTCCTGCGGCGCGCGGATGTCGACGCGGCGGAGCTGGTCCTCGGCGGCCACCTTGCGCTCGATCAGCTCGCCGATCTTGTCGTTGGTCTCGCGCAGATCCTTGGAGACCTCGCTGACCACGTCCTTGTCGACCTGGATGATCTGGAGCTCGGTCTCGGTGATCTTGCCCTTGGCCTGGGCGCGTGAGGCGATGTACTGCGCGCGCTCGCCGTTGAGGCGAGCCGAGTCGCGTTCGAGCTGGGTCAGGCGCGAGATCTGCACCAGGCGCTTGTCGTAGAGGTCGCGCACGCCGGTGAGCTCGTTCTGCACCAGCGAGATCTCCTGGTCCTTGGCTTTCTCCTGGGCGCTGAGGCCTGCGATTTCCTCGTTGAGCTGCGTGATGCGCTCGCGCAGCTGCGCCTTCTGTCCGGTGCGGCCGTTGACGCGGACGTCGAACAGCTTGGATTCCGCGGAGAGCAGCGCCTTGACGTCAGGATCGTTGGCCCGCTCGAGGAGGGTTTGCGGAAATTCGATCTTGTCGAGACCGCGCTGCTCGGCCTGCAGTCGCGCCGCGCGCGCCTGCGCGGCGTCGAGATTCTTGGTGACGATGGCAAGGTTGGCTCTGGTGACGGTGTCGTCGAGCCGCACCACGATGTCGCCGGACTTGACCACATCGCCGTCGCGGGCGCGCACCTCGCCGACCACGCCGCCGGTCGGGTGCTGCACCTTCTTGACGTTGGATTCGACCACGATCTGGCCCGGCGCGATCAGCGCGCCCGAGATCAGCACCGTGGATGCCCAGCCGCCGAGACCGACGACGAGGACCAGCACAATGCCGAGCCCGAGCATCAGGTGAAACGTGATCGAATCGCGGACGGTCTTCTTCGCGGCTGGCTTCGGCCCGCCGATCGCCATCGTGCTCATGGCTTGGGCACTCCGCCTTCGCTGACGATCTTGATCGGTGCCGGCGGCGTCACGCGCGGCTGGAGCACCTGGGCGAGCACCTGCTCCTTCGGGCCGAACGCCTGCATGCGACCGTCGCGCAGCACCAGGATCTGGTCGACCGCCTCGACGCCGATCGGGCGGTGCGCCACCACGACGACAATGGCGCCGCGCTCACGGGCGGCGCGGATGGCGCGGGTCAGTGCCTCGTCGCCCTCGGTGTCGAGATTGGAATTGGGCTCGTCGAGCACGATCAGGAACGGATTGCCGTAGAGTGCGCGGGCCAGCGCCACGCGCTGCGCCTGGCCTGCGGACAGCGCAGCGCCCTGCTCGCCGACCTGCGTGTTGTAGCCCTCGCGCATCTTGATGATCATCTCGTGCACGCCGGCGTCCTTGGCCGCGGCGATGATGGCGTCGGAGGTCGCCTCGGGATCGAAGCGGCTGATGTTCTGGGCGATGCTGCCGCCGAACAGTTCGACGTCCTGCGGCAGGTAG
Source organism: Bradyrhizobium cajani (assembly GCF_009759665.1). Lineage (GTDB taxonomy): Bacteria > Pseudomonadota > Alphaproteobacteria > Rhizobiales > Xanthobacteraceae > Bradyrhizobium > Bradyrhizobium cajani. Next base: position 2,075 of record NZ_WQNE01000012.1, on the reverse strand, counting down.
CCGATGTGGCGGCCGAGCATGTCGGACGACCATTGGTCGAGCGCCGCGCCGTCGAGCCGCACCTTGCCGCGCACCGGCTGCCAGACACCGACCAGCGCGCGGATCAGCGACGACTTGCCGGAACCGCTGGGCCCGATCACGCCGAGTCCGTTGCCGGCGACGAGCGCGAAGGTGACGTCCTGCACGATGAGGCGCTGGTCGCCCGGCGGCACCATGGAGACGCCTTCGACCGAAAGCCGGCCGGTGGGCGCCTGCAACTGGGTCGGCATCGTCTGTGCCGGCATCTGCTCCAGGAGCCGCGTGAGGCGGTGCCAGCTCTGACGCGCCGCCACGAACGACTTCCAGTGCGCGATGGCGAGATCGACCGGCGCCAGCGCGCGGGCGGAGAGGATCGAGCCGGCGATGATGATGCCGGCGGTCGCCTCCTGATGGATCACGAGATAGGCGCCGACCGCGAGCACGGCCGATTGCAGCATCATGCGCAGCACCTTCGCGACCGCGCCGAGCCCGCCGGCGACGTCGCTCGCACGCTGATTGCCGTCGAGATATTTTTCGTTGGCCTCGCTCCAGCGCTGGTTCATCCGGCCGGCCATGCCCATCGACACCATCACCTCGGCGTTGCGACGGCTTGAGGCGGCGAGATCGTTGCGCTGGGCCGCAAGGCCCATCGCCTCACGCGCCGGCTGGCGGGACATCATCTCGGTGACCAGCGTCAGTCCCACCAGGATGATGGCGCCGACCAGTGCCGTGACGCCGATCAGGACATGGAAGGCGAAGCAGATGGCGAGGTAGAGCGGCAGCCAGGGCAGGTCGAAGAACGCGCTCGGACCCATGCCGCCGAGGAAGGAGCGGACATTGTCGAGGTCGCGCAGCGGCTGGAGGCCCTCGTTGCGGCTGCCGACCAGCAGCGGCAGGCGCACGATGGTGTCGAACACCCGCTTGTTGAGGGCCTCATCCAGCGCGGTGCCGACCCGCCCCAGAATGCGGTTGCGGATCATGTCGAGCACGCCCTGCGCCATGTAGAGGAAGCTGGCGAGGACGATCAGGCCGACCAGGGTCGGAATGCTGCGGCTCGGCAGCACCCGGTCGTAGACCTCCAGCATGAAGATCGACCCGGTCAGATAGAGCAGGTTGATCATGCAGCTCATCAAGCCGACGCCCACGAACGCCGTGCGACAAGCGCGCAAGGCGTCCCCGAGCTCTGAACGGCGGGCGCCAGGTACGGCTGCCATCAGTCTGATCTCTTTCGGGTGCGAGGCAAAGGCCCTGACTCCAAAGGCGAATTCAGGGGTACTTGACCTGGATTAACATCGCGTTTTCCGCCCGTCCAACGCAGTCGAATTAATCCGGGCTCCAATGAGCCACCATCTACCCCGACCGGCCTCGCGTGCAAGTCCGGAATTTCACAGGCTTGCGGCTTTTTCTTGCAGGCTTTCAGGCCCTTCCCGGGAAAGGGCGAGGCCGAGAGTTCCGATCTGGCGCGGGGCTTACAACCTGCCCCCGCCGCGCACCAGCCGCACCACCAGGAGCAGAATGACGGCGCCAATCGCGGAATAGACGATCTCGGAGACGAGCCCGGTCCCGAGGCGAATGCCGAGCTTTGGAAACAGGAAGCTGGCCACCAGGGCGCCGGCGATGCCGACCACGATGTCGCCGATGATGCCGAAACCGGTCCCGCGCACCACCTTGCCGGCAAGCCAGCCGGCGACCAGGCCGACGAACAGGATGACGAGCAGGCCTTCGTTGGAAATGTACATAAGTGAGGTCCCTCTGGCGTGAATGGCCCCATGGAACGGGAACCGGAATGAATGGGGTCTGAATGACGTTCGCCGAGCCTGTCCGCGCCCGATCGGAATAAAAAACCTCGAAAACAACCCCATGCACAGTAGAGTGGGTCTTGGCGGTCGGCGCTCGGTGAACGGTGATAACTCGGTGTGGCCGTAGAGGAATTCTGAAGAAGCGCGCATTGCGAAGTGAGGGACGCGTTTCTCTCTCATTCCCTCCCCCACCAGGGGGGAGGGGCAGGGAGGGGGGTAGCCACGAACTTTAGACCTCGCTTGTGGCTACCCCTCTCC
>NZ_WQNE01000011.1 GCF_009759665.1 Bradyrhizobium cajani | reverse complement strand
GCTGGATCGCGACGGCCACTACGGTGTCTTCTTCGCGAGCTGGCAGGTCGCATCGATCGACTTGACCAATCGCCAACCTGTCAGTGATGTGTCCGAACAGGTGTCAGCTATGTCTCCGGGCTAAACACTCGTCCCGGCCATCCACGCCTTGCCGAGCGAAACATAGAACGTGGATGCCCGGGACAAGCCCGGGCATAACGATCCTTTGCAGGCGTCAAAACAAAAACCGCGAAAACAACCCCATGCACAGTAGCCGGGGTTAGCGAAATCAAATGCTTGCCAGTTACGCCGCGCGATTGCGGTTTTCACGAAGTCAATTTGACACGTCGGGCAAAACAGGAGCATGATGTCATCGTGGCGGCCGGCGCGTCCGCGCAGCTCTCCCAAGACACCGCTAAACCATGACTCGTCATCCCCGCGCAACGGTGAAGCCGTTGTCGCTGGAAGTGCGTAGCGTGCGATGCGAACGCGTCGCATGCGGAGCCTCGAAGGATGAACGGCCAAGGTGCTAGCCGGGCCGTCGCCCTTCGAGGGCCGCTGAAGAAGCGGCCGCCTCCGCGACAACGGCTTTGCCGTTGCGCGGGGGTGACGGTGATAGAGCGGCGCTCGCTGCACCGATCTCGTCATTGCGAGCGAAGCGAAGCGAAGCAATCCAGAGTCTTTGCTGGGTGGCAGTCTGGATTGCTTCGCTGCGCTCGCAATGACGATGTGGAGGCAGCGGAGCAATCCAAGGCCACGGGGGTGGACGGCCCTCCTAAAGCTGCCCGCCCTCTGTCGTTGCCATCACCGCCTGCCCCGCAATCTCCTCACTCCGCCAGCACCTCACCGCGTGTCCATCCGGCCGCGTCTCCAGCGCCGGCCCCGGCTCGCCCCGACACACCGCCTCGGCATAGCGGCAGCGCGGGCTGAAGGCGCAGCCGTTCGGCGGGTTGAGCGGGTTGGGCAGATCGCCGCCTGTCGTCGCCAGAGGTGCATGGCGCAAGGGATCGGGGATGGCGGCGATCAGGGCTTGCGTATAGGGGTGCGCCGGCCGTTCGAAGATTTCGCGCCAGCCGCCGTTCTCGACGATGCGGCCGAGATACATCACGGCGACCCGGTCGCTCATGTGCTCGACGACGCCGAGGTCGTGGCTGATCATGATGTAGGAGAGACCGAGCGTGTCCTTCAGTTCCAGCAGCAGGTTGATGATCTGGGCGCGGATCGAGACGTCGAGCGCCGACACCGGCTCGTCGCAGATGACGATCTTGGGGTTGAGGATCAGCGCGCGCGCAATGCCGATGCGCTGGCGCTGGCCGCCCGAGAATTCATGCGGGTAACGATCGGCCTGCTCCGGCCGCAGTCCAACGTGCCGCAGCATCGTCGCAACGCGATCCCTGATCTCGCTGGCGGCGGTCACGCCATGGACACGCAGGGGATCTTCGAGCGTGCGGCGAACGGTCTGGCGCGGATTGAGCGAGGCGTAGGGATCCTGAAAGACCATTTGCACGGTGCGGGCCAGAGTCTTTCGATCGCCGGATTGCCGGCTTGTCACGACCTGCCCGTCCACCACGATGCGGCCGCGCGTCGGCGTCAGGAGACCGAGGATCGAAAGCGCGACCGTCGACTTGCCCGAGCCGGACTCGCCGACGAGGCCGAGGCATTCGCCTTTCTTCAGTATGAGATCGACGCCGTCGACGGCACGGAGAAGCCGCCGCTCGCGGCCCAGCAAGCCGCCGCCCAGCGGAAAATGCACCGCGAGATCCTCGACGCTGAGGATGACATCGTCGTCCGGCCTCCCCCGCGGCTCATGCATGATGGTGACACCTCACCAGACCGCCCGCCTCCAGCAAATCCGTCTCGGGGACGACTGTCCGACAAATATCGGTCGCATGCGCGCAACGCGGATTGAACCGGCAGCCATCCGGGAAACTCGTGATCGCGGGAACGACGCCCGCGATCTCCTTGAGCCTGGTGCGGCCAAGCGCGGCGCGGCTGCCCAGCCGCGGCAGCGAGGCGACCAGGCCTTGCGTATAGGGGTGCGAGGGCGTCCGGAAGATGTCGGCCGAGCCGCGCTCCTCGACGATGCGGCCGGCATACATGACGGCGACGCGGCGGCAGACATTGGCGACCAGGCCGAGATCGTGGCTGATCATCAGGATGGCCGTGCCTCGCTCGGCGCACAGATTCCGCATCAGCTCGATGATCTCGGCCTGCACCGTCACGTCGAGCGCGGTGGTCGGCTCGTCGGCGATCAGGAGGTCCGGGCCGCATGCGAGCGCGATGGCGATCATGACGCGCTGGCGCATGCCGCCCGAAAGCTGGTGCGGGTAGTCGTTGACGCGTCGCTCGGGCGCGGGGACGCGGACACTCGCCAGCGCCTCGACCGCCAATTGGTTGGCCTCCCGCCAGCTCTTGCCCTTGTGCAGCACGAACATCTCGGCGATCTGCCGGCCCACGGGCGAGACCGGGTTCAGTGCCGTCATCGGCTCCTGGAAGATCATGGCGATGCGGTTGCCGCGCAGGTCCCGCTGTTTGGCCGCCGAAAGGTGTTGGATCTCCCGTCCCTCAAACCGGATGACACCGCCGCCGATCGACAATGGCGGCCGCAGGAGGCCGATCAAAGCGAGCGCCGTGATGCTCTTGCCGCAGCCGGATTCGCCGACCAGGCCGAACGTCTCGCCACGTGAGATGCGGAACGAAATGCCCTCGGCCGCCGCAACGCGCCTTGATCCGTCGTCGAGATCGATGCGCAGATCCTCGACTTCGATCAGCGGCGCCCCCGTCATGCTCGCCGGCTCCGCGACTGGGGATCGAGAATGTCGCGCAGGCCGTCGCCCAGCAGATTGAGCCCGAGCACCGTCAGGAAGATGGCAAGGCCGGGAAAAACCGAGAGCCACGGCGCCGTGGTGATCTGCTCGCGGGCTTCCGACAACATGCTGCCCCAGCTTGGAAATGGTGGGCGGACGCCGAGGCCAAGGAACGACAGTGCGGCTTCGGACAGGACCGCGCTGCCCATGCCCAGCGTCCCGATCACGACGATCGGTCCGAGCATGTTCGGCAGCAGCTGCGTCATCATGATGCGCAGATCGCCGTAGCCGAGCACGGTTGCGGCCTGCACATAGCCCTGGCTCCTCAGCGACAGGGCCGAGGCCCGTGCGATCCGGCACGTGAAGGACCAGTTGGTCAGGCCGAGCGCGATGAGCAGGCTCGTCAGGCCTGGCCCAAGCACCGCCATGATGGCAAGCGCGAAGATCAGGGAGGGGATCGCGAGCATGAGGTTGGTCAGGGCGTTGACGACATCGTCCCACCAGCCGCCCCAATAGCCGGCGCTCAGGCCCAGGGCGACGCCGATGATGCTGTTGATGAGCTGGGAGATGATGCCGACCGTCAGCGAGACGCGCGCGCCGTAGACGACGCGGGAATAGATGTCGCGGCCCTGGTCGTCGGTCCCGAACCACCAGGTCCAGCTCGGAGGCTCTTCCGCGTTCAACAGATTGGCGTCCATGACGGGATCGGTGTGCGCCAGCCAGGGCGCGAGCAGCCCGACCAGGATCGCAAGCGCGAACAGCGCCCCACCGATGATGAGATTGGCGCGGAGCTTCATGCGTATCTGATCCTGGGATCGATCACGCCGTAGAGCACGTCGATCAGCAAATTGATCGCGAGAAAGGCCAGCACCACGACAAGAATGGAGCCCTGGACGGCCGGAATGTCACGTTGCAAGACGCTGTCAACCAGCAGCGAGCCGATGCCCGGCCAGGAGAACAATTTCTCGACGACGACGGCTTGTCCCATCAACGCGCCGAATTGCAGCCCCATCGTCGTAAGGATCAGGACCAGCGCGTTGCGCATCACGTGCCACTTCACGACGCGGGTCTCGCTCATGCCCTTGGATCGCGCCGTGCGGACGAAATCAGCGGTCATGATCTCGAGCACTGCGGCGCGTGTCGTCCGGGCCAGCAGCGCCATCGGCGAGACGCCCAGCGTCACGGCCGGCAGCAGCAGATATTTCAGCCCCCCATCGCCATAGCCGAAACTCGGCAGCCAGCCGAGCTTCAACGCGAACAGATACATCAGCACCAGTCCGAGCCAGAATTTGGCGATCGAAAGGCCCGACACCGCGACGACCATTGCGAGGGTATCGACGATGCTGCCGGGTTGCAGCGCGGCGATGAAGCCAAGCGGCACGCCGATCACGATGGCAAACGCCATGGCTGCGAATATCAGTTGCAGCGTCGGCCAGGCCCGTTTGGCGATCATCGCAGTGACCGGCTCGCGCGTCCGGAACGACGTCCCGAAATCACCGGTCGCGAGCTTGGCGACATAGGAGCCGAAGCGCACATAGACGGGATCGTCGAGGCCGCGCTGCTTCTTCAGGCGCAGCTCGACCTGCGGATCGCTATCGTCGCTCATGGAGGAGACGATGCTGCCCGGAACGACGCTGAACAGCACGAAGACCAGCAGCACGACAGCGAGCACGGTCGGAATGGTCTGCAGCAGACGGCGGATCAGGAAGGAGAGCATCGGCACCTTTCCTCTCTCCCTCCACCGTTCATCGCGATGGAGGGAGCGCGAGCGCGCGTGTCACTTCGCGGGCGAGGTCTCGTCGACCCAGAGGTCCTCGACGTTCTGATGGGTCAGCTCCGTCGCATTCAGCTGAATTCCCTTGAGCCACGGCTGAACCGCCATGACCGCCTTGTTGTAGTTGAAGAACCAGACCGGCGCCTCCTCGTAGAGCAGAGCATTGGCCTTTTGCAGCAGCTGGACGCGCTTTGCGGGATCGTCGGCCTGCCCTGCCTCATCGACGAGCTTGTCGAAGTCGGCATTCTTGAAGTTCGTGTAGTTGCAGGCCGGCTGCGGCGTCGACGAGTGGAAACATTTGAGCGCGGCCTGGGGATCCGGGCCGCTCGCCTGGGAATAGATGAAGGCCTGGTAGTCGCCGCTGCGCACCACCTCCGCCAGCACCGCGGTCTCGACCTGCTTGACCTTGGCCTTGATACCGACCTTGTCCAGCATCGGGATGACGGCCGAGACGATCGGCAAGCCCCAGCTTTCATTCTGACTGGTGGTCCATTCGAATTCGAAGCCGGAGGGATAGCCGGCCTCGGTGAGCAACTGCTTGGCCTTGGCGGGATCGTAGGCGTAGGGCTTCATGGCCTTGTCGTAGGCCGGAGCGGTCAGCGGCAGCCAGCTGGTGGCGCGATAGGCCTTGCCCTTCACCAGCTTGCTGATGATCAGGTCGGTATCGATCGCATAGTTGATCGCCTGCCGGACGCGCTTGTCGGCAAACGGCTTGAATGCGGGATTCATCCCCATGTAACGCGTGAAGACCTCGGCGACTTCGACGATGGTGCCCTTGAGGTCGGCGTCGGCCTGATAGGCGACATATTGCGCGGGCCCGAGCACGGAGGTGTCGATCTCCTTGTTGCGGAAGGCGACATCGCGGGCCGCGGCCTCGCCCATGATCGAGACGATGATCTTGTCGGCATAGGGCTTGCCCGGCTTGTAGAACCGGTCCCACCGCTCCAGGACGATGCGCGATCCCGGCACATGCTCGACGAATTTGAACGGTCCGAGGCCGATCGGCTTCTGGATGAAGCTCTCCTTGGCGCCCTCGTCGGCGGGATAGATCGAGGTCAGCGCGGTGAAGAAGTAGAAGCCCGGATCGACTTTCTCGGTCAGCTTCATTTCGAGGGTGAAGTCGTCGATCTTCTTCAGGCCGGAGATCTCCTTGGCCTGGCCCTTCTCGACCGCGGCCGCGCCCTCGATCACGCGGACGAACCGCGCGCCGGGATAGGCCTTGGTGCCGTCCATGATGCGGTTGTAGGACCAGATGATGTCGTCGGCCGTCATCTTGCGGCCATTGTGGAAATAGGCGTCGTCGCGCAGCTTGAAGGTGTGAACGAGGCCTCCACCTGAGACGGTGACCTCCTTGGCAAGTTCCAGAACCGGCTTGCCTTCCGCGGAATTCCAGATGTAGAGCGACCGGTGCAGAGCCTTGGCGTAGATCTCGTCCTGGGCGCGCTGGGTGGTGTGAATGTCGAGGCTCGTGAAGCTCGAGCCATAAGGCGCGGTCATGCGGATGGTTCCGCCCTTCCGTGGTGTCTGGGCTTCCGCCGTGGCCGCGAGTGCCAGCCCCAAACCAGCGACGATCGCAAACATCCTGAACATCATGTGTCCCTCAACAACGCAGGTATTCCGATCAGAGATTTGATCATTCGTCGCCTGTCGAATGCAAGCTTCGTTTTAGTGGCAATCGATGCTGGTTCCTGAGGCAGCGACGGCCTCGTGGGTGAGGTTGCATGCTCCCGCGATGCAAGTCGCCGATTGACGCGGTGCGTCATAGAGCGGACGGACCAGTGAACATTTTTCGCAACCAACGCGACCAAGCTCAGGATCGTTATCTGAGCCCCGAGGATTGCGAAAAATGCATCGCCGAACGCTGGGTGTTTTGCTCGCCGGCAGTCTGGTCGCCGCGACGGCTGCGATGGCGATCCCCGTCACGTCGGACCCTGCCCGGGACAGTTCGACCGACACCATCCAGGCCGGCTGGTCCCACACCTCGCGGTCAAACGGGGATGTTGCCGATATCTGGTGGGCGGTCAGGGACCGTTGCTCCCCCGACTATCTCGGTGAGCGCCTGCTCTGCGATGCCCTCAGGATGCTGGCGCGCGCCGCAAGCCGGACCTTTGAGAGCAAAATGTCCGCAGACGTGGGCCTGCCACTCCCCGGCGGCTGGAGCCTGATGACCGCGAACAACTCGCCCTTCATCCGGTCGGCTCACGTCGAGACACCGCTCGATCTCAAGACCGTGCTCGGCTTCTATCGCGCCGCACTCGCCAACAGCGGCTGGACCGAGACCGACGGCGCGGTGGTCGAGGCGGATCGGGCCGTGATCGCCTTCACGACTTCAGATGGGCCGGCGTCGCTTCGCCTCACCCGTCAGGACGGCAAGACAATCGCCGACCTGTCGCTGCGCAAGCGCCGTGTCGCAACGGCAGAGTTCTTGCCAAAACCGGAGCAAGGGCGGCTGATGCTCGGCAACAAGACGGACGACGCGGCAGTCGTCACCGTCAACGAGCGGACCATCAAGCTGGCGGCGCACGCCGGAGAGAACCTGGCGAATTCGGACAACGCAGCCGGCGAACTGCCCGACAGCCAAAAGATCGATCTGCCCCCGGGCAAGTACAAGGTCACCCTGACGGTGGACGGCAGCATGGCACGCAGCCGGGAGTTCGAGGTCGCGGCCAACGAGACCTGGGGCCTGCTGGTCGAGACGAATGGCGTCTTGCTGCCGGTGCATCTCTATTAGCGTTCTGCGACCGTCTCTCCCGCGTCATTGCGAGCGCAGCTCTCTCCACCGTCATTGCGAGGAGCCCTTGCGACGAAGCAATCCAGACTGGTTCCGCGGAGACGGCCTGGATTGCTTCGCTACGCTCGCAATGACGGAGTGCAAAGGCGGGTTCCTCACCATGAGGCTCCGTCAGCCGGATAATTCCGGCTGCCAGTCCCTCAGCTTCCGCGCAGCGCCCGTGACGTCAGCGATCGTCCGAAACGCGACCGCCTCGACCATCATCCCGCGCGCGAGCCGCACGGCGCGGGCCTCACTCACGGCCCGCTTCTTCGGCTCCTCGATCAGCTCGAAATCGATGTTGTGCGCGAGACCGAAGATGCGGCGGATGGTTTTGGCGGCGGCGAAGCCGACCGTGTCTGTGAACAGGCGCTGCATGTAGGCCTGCCGCTCGGCCTCGAGACGCGCGGCCCCCTTCTCGCCGGCGAAGAGCGAGACCGGATAGGCATCGCCGCTGGCGCCAGCCCGCCACAGGTCGAGGAATTTGCCGGCGAACCCGGCCCAGACCTGCTCGACGGTCTCCAGCACCCAGCCCTCGAACGCATGGCGTTCCCCTGGCGAGCGCTCATGGCCGGCGGAGGCAAAATACGCCATCAGCAGATTGGCCAGCACGGCGCCGACGTCGAACCCCATCGGGCCGTAGAACGCGAATTCGGGATCGATCACGCGGGTCTGGCTCTCCGTGACCATGATCGAGCCGGTGTGGAGATCGCCATGGATCAGCGCCTCCGGGCTTGCCATGAACTTCAGCTTCAGCCGGGAGATCGCGACATGCAGCTCCATGTCATCGCGCAAGGCCGCTGCGAGCGCGTCGAGGTACGGCGCGGTCCAGCGGTTCTGCTCGGCGATGCGGTAGGGATCGGTGAAGATCAGATCCTCGGTGATCTTGCAGAGCGCATGGTTGCCGGCAAAGGCCGCGATGGCCTCCTTCTTCTCGGCGGCGGTAAGCGCGAGGTCCGAGGTGAAGAACAGCGTCCGCGCCATGAAGGTGGTGATGTCGTCCGCGAAGCGCGGATATGGCGTTGCCGCGACCAGCCCCTTGCGCATGATGATGTGGGGTTCGAGCAGCTCCATCACCGTCAGCGCCAGCGTCTCGTTGTGATGCAGCAGGGCCGGCACCAGGCCGGGCGCGAGCTGCGCCTGCCGGGACAGCGCGAGGTATTCATAGTGGGCGCGCGACAGCGGCAGCGGCCAGCTCTCGCCGACAAGACGGACGTAGGGCAACGCCTGCTTCACGGCGATGCCGCCCCGCGTGCCCTTGACGATGAAGACGAGGTTGAGATTGCCGTCGCCGACCTCGGTGATCGCCCAGGCGGCCGGCTCGCCGCCGAGCAGTGCCCTAAGCTCCGGCAGGCCCGCGAGATAATCCCGCAAGGCCGCCTCATGCAGAATCCGGTAATCCCCCTGCCCCATGACGATCCCTCCCACATGTATGGGCCGGATCGCTACTCCCGCTCCAGGAAGCTCGAGCCGATCTCGGCCTTTCTTTTGATCGGATCGTAATCGCAATAAACGCTGTCCGCCACCAGCGTGTAGCTGGCGTAGACGCTGTATTTGTCTGTTTTGACCGAGTTGAGCCCGATGACCGAGGTGCTCTTGCCCCGTTCCATTTGAACGGCGTCGAGCTCTTGGCCTGCTCGCAGGCCATCACCGCCTCGTTGAAGACATAACCCTCGACGAACGCCTTCAGGGTGCGCACCTGCACCGCCATCTTCCACTCGAAATAGCCGATGGCACCAAGGCCGGCGACGATCAGCACCAGAAGCGCGATGACTATCCTCTGAAAAGTCATTTATTCCCCCCGAAACAACGAAACAGACGCAAAATCCAAGCGAGCGATGAAACGAAGCGAGCGCACGCCTCGTCCTTCGAGACGACCGCTTCGCGGTCTCCTCAGGATGAGGCTAACGGACAGCGGTGCCCGTTGAAACTGCTGCCGCGCGCTCTGTCCTCATCCTGAGGAGCCCGCCAATTGCGGGCGTCTCGAAGGATGTGCCGCACGGAAACCGCCCCCAAATACGATAGCCCGCTCCGGTGAGAGATGAACTTAGAACGGCATTCCCATCATCTTCGACAGGCGCTCGATCGACAGATAGCCGGCGTGATAGGCGACCATGCCGAGGCCGTAGATGATCGCCGAGATGATCGTGGTCCAGATCAGCTTGCGTCCCATCCGCGTCAGGATCGGTGCGCCGGGATCGGTGCCGGGCGCACCGACGCCGTCCTCGTGCTGGCTGCGCACGCCGAACGGCAGCGTCAGGAACAGCGCGACCCACCAGATGACGAAGTAGATCGCAATCGCGGTTGAGATCTGGATGGCCATGGGGCGGCCTTACGCCTGCTCGATTTCGACCAGCGCGCCGGAAAAATCCTTCGGATGCAGGAACAGCACCGGCTTGCCGTGGGCGCCGATCTTCGGCACGCCGTCGCCTAGCACCCGCGCGCCCTCTTTCACCAGCGTGTCGCGCGAGGCGATGATGTCGACGACCTCGTAGCAGACGTGGTGGATGCCGCCGTCGGCATTGCGCTCGAGGAACTTTGCGATCGGCGAGGCTTCGCCGAGCGGCTCGATGAACTCGATCTTGGTGTTGGGCAGGGTCGCGAACACGGTTGTGACGCCATGCTCGGGCAGCGGAACGGCTTCCGAAATCTGCGCCCCGAACGCCGCGCCGTAGATCTTCGCGGCCTTGACGGCGTCCTTGGTCGCGATCGCGACGTGGTTGAGCCGGCCCAGCATGTTTCTCTCCCGTTATACTGTCAGCACATGTACCAGACAGGGGGGCTTTTTACCCCAATGTTCGTTGATTACGGCACGGACCGCGCGTCGCACCGATTCTGCCAGTGCGTCGGAATCACGGCGGCGCGCCTTCGGCAGGCCCTCGATCGTCGACATTACCGCGTCGAAGACGATGTCGTCGAAGGTCTCGCCCGCCCGGTTCTTCTCGGGGATGCCGACCAGATCGACCTCGGGATCGTCGGCAAGCTCGCCCTGCCCGGTCATCGCGATGGCGACGAAGGCGCAGCCGGAGAACGCCATGCGGCGCCGCTCCACCACGGCACGGGACTTGGAATCCTCGAGAATCGTGCCGTCCTTGTAGAGACGGCCCGAGGGCACCTCGCCGACGATGCCGGGATCGCCGGGACCGAGCTTGACGAGATCGCCGTTGCGGCAGACCAGCACGCGCGGCACGCCGGCGGCGCGCGCGAGCTTGGCGTGCTCGTGCAGATGCAACGCCTCGCCGTGAACGGGGATCAGGAGCTGCGGCTTCACCCAGGAGATCAGGTCACGCAATTCGTCGCGGCGCGGATGGCCGGAGACGTGAACCAGGTGGTCGCGGTCGGTGATGATCTCGACGCCCTGAAGGACGAGATTGTTGATGATCGAGCCGACCGCCTTCTCGTTTCCCGGGATGGTGCGCGAGGAGAAGATCACGCTGTCGCCGCGATTGAGCGTGATCTCGGGATGATCGTCATTGGCGATGCGCGCCAGCGCCGCCCGCGGCTCGCCCTGGCTGCCGGTGCACAGCGCCAGCACCTTGTCCTGCGGCAGGTGGCCATAGACCTCGGGCGAGCGGAAGTTCTGCACGCCATCGAGATAGCCGGTCTCGCGCGCGACCTGCACCACGCGCTCCATGGCCCGGCCGACCACGACGACCTCGCGGTCGGCGGCTTTCGCAGCCTCGGCGACAGCCTTGATGCGCGCCACGTTGGAGGCGAACGTCGTCACCGCGACGCGGCCCTTGGCTGATTTGACGAGGTCGATGATAGTCCTCGCGACCTCGGCTTCCGACGGCGAGCGGCCGTCGCGCACGGCGTTGGTGGAATCGCCGATCAGGGCGAGCACGCCCTCCTCGCCCAGTTCGCGCAGCCGCTTCTCGTCGGTCGGAGCGCCCAGGGTCGGGGTCGGGTCGATCTTCCAGTCGCCGGTGTGCAGCACCGTGCCGGCCTCGGTGTGGATCGCCAGCGCATGCGCTTCGGGAATGGAGTGCGCGACAGGAATGAACTCGACGTTGAACGGGCCGACATCGACGCGGCCGCCGGACGGGATCACCGTGACGGGAATGTTGGGCGCATTGCGCTCCGCGGCGCATTTGGCCTCGAACAGCGCCGCGCTGAATTTGGTCGCGTAGATCGGGCATTGCAGCTTCGGCCAGAGATCGATGATCGCGCCGAAATGATCCTCATGGGCGTGGGTCAGCACCAGGCCCATCAGGTTCTTGCGTTCCTTCTCCAGGAAAGAGATGTCCGGCATGATCAGGTCGATGCCCGGCAGATGCTCCTCGTCGCCGAAGGAGACGCCGAGATCGACCGCGAGCCAGGCGCGCTGGTGGCGGTTGCCGAGGCCGTAGATCGACAGGTTCATGCCGATCTCGCCGACGCCGCCGAGCGGCGCAAACACCAGTTCATCAGGCCGCGCCATCAGGCAGCTCCCACGGAGGCGGCGGAGCCGAAGAACACCTCGCCCGCGGCGACCGGCACGCGGCGGCCCTCCGCGGTGCGGACGATCAGGCAGCCGGTGTCGTCGATGGTGTCGAAAATGCCGTCCACCGTCATCGTTCCCGTGTGGATCGCGACCTTCTCGCCGAGCCCCGCGGCGCGTTCCAGCCAGAGCTTGCGGATCTCGGCAAAGCCGCGGCCATTGTCCCAGATGCCGCGGAACTCGACCCAGGCGTCGGAGAGCGCCGCAAACAGCTCCTCCGCGCTGATCTGGACGCCGAGGTCGGCCAGTGACACCGCCGGCGTCGGCGTGCCCTCGGGCGCAGCAATCACATTGGTACCCATGCCGGCGACCACCGCGAGGCGGTCCCCGATGGCCTCGGCCTCGAGCGCGATGCCGACCAGCTTCTTGCCGCCGGCGAGCACGTCGTTCGGCCATTTCAGGGCGTAGCGGGGGCGGCCCTCGCCGAGGCGCAGCGCGGCCTCCAGGCTGATCTTCTCCAACGCCGCCTCCTCCGCCAGGCCGGCGGCAAATCCGAGTGTGGCCGCGACGGCCGGGGCGATGTCCATGACTTCGAGGATGCTGGCGGCAAGATTGCCCTTTGGCGCGATCCAGGCGCGCTGGCGCCGGCCGCGGCCGGCGGTCTGCTCGGACGTCACGAACCACATCGGGCCGCGTTCGCCGGCGCGAGCGTACTCGATCGCATCGGTATTGGTCGAGCCGGTCCGTTCGAAGGCCGCGAGCTTATAGCCCGCGGACAATGCGCGAGGACCGAGCGCGAACCCCATCCTAGAACAGCGACTTTGCCGCGGCGGAGGCGACGGTCACCACCGGGCCCGCAAACAGCGCGAAGAGGATGTTGAACAGGCCCGCAACCGCCAGCACGGTCCGCACCTCGATCCTGACGGGATCGACCTGGCCGGCCGGCTCGTCGAAGTACATCGTCTTGACGATGGCGAGATAGTAGTAGGCGCCGACGACACTGGTCAGCACGCCGATCACGGCGAGTGTGAACAGGTTCGCCTTGATGGCGGCGACGAACACGTACCATTTGGCGAAGAAGCCGGCGAGCGGCGGGATGCCGGCGAGCGAGAACAGCAGCATGGCGAACATGAAGGCGAGCAGCGGATTGGTGCGCGACAGGCCGGCGAAATCGCTGATCTGCTCCACGGCCTGGCCGTTGCGCTTCATCGCGAGGATGATCGAGAAGGAGCCGAGCGTCATCGCTACATAGATCACGATGTACATCAGCACGCCCTGCGCGCCCTCGACTGTGCCGGAGGCAAGGCCGACGAGCGCGAAGCCCATGTGGCCGATCGAGGAATAGGCCATCAGGCGCTTGATGTTGCTCTGGCCGATCGCGGCGAAGGAGCCCAGCGCCATCGAGGCGATCGCCACGAACACCAGGATCTGCTGCCACTGCGAGACGATGCCCGGGAATGCGGTCAGCGTGACGCGGGTGAAGACGGCGAGCGCGGCCACCTTCGGCGCCGAGGCGAAGAAGGCGGTGACCGGCGTCGGGGCGCCCTCATAGACGTCCGGCGTCCACATGTGGAACGGCACGGCCGAGACCTTGAAACAGAGGCCGGCGAGCAGGAACACGAGGCCAAAGACGAGACCGACATTCGAGACCGTCGCGGTCGAGGCGATGCCGGCGAAGCTGACCGTGCCGGTGAAACCATAGACCAGCGAGGCGCCGTAGAGCAGCATGCCCGAGGACAGCGCGCCGAGTACGAAATACTTCAGGCCGGCTTCGGTCGACTTGGCGTTGTCGCGGTTCGAGGTCGCCACGACGTAGAGCGCCAGCGACATCAATTCGAGGCCGAGATAAAGCGAGATCAGATCGCCCGCCGAGATCAGCACCATCATGCCGAGCGACGAGAGCAGCACCAGGATCGAATATTCGAAGATGCGGCGCGAGGGGTCGGACAGGAACTCGGTCGACAGCACCAGCGTCACCGCCGAGCCGATCAGGGCCAGGATCTTCATGAAGCGGGCAAAGTCATCGACGATGAAGCTGCCGCCGAAGGTCACCTGCTTGCCCGCAGGCTGCATGTAGACGAGCGCACCGACCACGATCAGGAGCACCACCGCCAGCGAGGTGACCGTCCTGGTCGTCTCCTGCCCGCGATAGGCCCCCAGCATCAGAAGCGCCATCGCGCCGACCGCGAGCACGATCTCGGGCAGCACCGGCGCCAGTTGATAACCTGCAGTCTCAAAGCTCATGGCGATATCCTGACCTGCCCGATCACTGGAGCAGTGCGGCGGCCTTCACGGCCGTCACAGCGGTGTTGTAGTTGTTGACGAGTTGCTGGACCGAGGCGGCCGACATGTCGAGCACCGGCTTCGGATAGACGCCGAACAGGATCGTCAGCGCGATCAGCGGGAACAGCGTCACGCACTCGCGCAAGGTGAGATCCTTCATGCTCATCAGCGACGGCTTGACCAGCGCCCCGAACACGACCTTGCGGTAGAGCCACAGCGCGTAGGCTGCCGAGAGGATCACGCCAAAGCTGGCGAAGAACGCGGTCGTGATCGAGACCTTGAAGGTACCGATCAGCGTCATGAACTCGCCGACGAAGCCGGAGGTCCCGGGCAGGCCGACATTGGCCATTGTGAAGACCATGAAGGTCAGCGCGTAGAGCGGCATCCGGTTGACGAGGCCGCCATAGGCGGCGATCTCGCGGGTGTGCAGGCGGTCGTAGACGATGCCGACGCAAAGGAACAGCGCACCGGAGACGATGCCGTGCGAGATCATCTGGAACATGCCGCCGGCAACGCCCTGCATGGTGCCGGCGAAGATGCCCATGGTGACGAAGCCCATATGCGCGACCGAGGAGTACGCGATCAGCTTCTTCATGTCCTCCTGCATCAAGGCCACCAGCGAGGTGTAGATGATGGCGATGGCCGAGAGCGTGAAGATCAGCGGCGCGAAGTCGTGCGAGGCCAGCGGGAACATCGGCAGCGAGAAGCGCAGGAAGCCGTAGCCGCCCATCTTCAGCAGGATCGCGGCGAGGACCACGGAGCCGGCGGTCGGGGCCTCGACGTGCGCGTCGGGGAGCCAGGTGTGCACCGGCCACATCGGCATCTTCACTGCGAAAGAGGCAAAGAACGCCAGCCACGCCCAGGTCTGCAAGCCGCGCGGCACGGCGGTGTGCATCAGGGTCGGGATGTCGGTGGTGCCGCCGTTCCAGTACAGCGCCATGATGGCGAGCAGCATCAGGACCGAGCCGAGCAGCGTGTAGAGGAAGAACTTGAACGACGCATAGACCCGGCGCGGGCCGCCCCAGACGCCGATGATCAGGAACATCGGGATCAGGCCGCCCTCGAAGAACAGGTAGAACAGCACGAGATCGAGCGCCGAGAAGGTGCCGACCATCAGCGTTTCCAGGATCAGGAACGCCATCATGTATTCACGGACGCGGCTCGTGATCGCCTTCCAGCTCGCGATGATGCAGAACGGCATGATCGCGGTGGTCAGGATCACCAGCGGCAGCGAAATGCCGTCGACGCCCATGTGGTAGGTGATGCCGGTGGCGAGCCAGTTCGCCTTTTCTACGAACTGGAAGTCGGCGTTGGACGGGTCGAAGCGCATGACCAGGATCACCGACACCGCGAAGGTGATCAGCGTGGTCCACAGCGCGATCCAGCGCGAGTTGCGCTGCGCGGCCTCGTCATCGCCGCGGCTGAGATAGACGATCAGCGCGCCGACCACCGGCAGGAACGTCGTGACCGAAAGAATGGGCCAGGTTGTCATTTACTGGCCTCCAAAGCCGAACATGAACCAGGTGATCAGGCCGGCGGCGCCGATCAGCATGGCGAATGCGTAGTGATAGAGATAACCGGTCTGGATCTTCACGACGTTGCGGGTGACGTCCAGCACGCGGGCGGAGACGCCGTCGGGACCGAAGCCGTCGATGATGAAGCCGTCGCCCTTCTTCCAGAGCTGGTAGCCGATCCACTTCGCCGGACGGACGAAGATGACGTCGTAGAGCTCGTCGAAGTACCATTTGTTGAGCAGGAACTGGTACAGCCCCGGCTGCTCTTTGGCGAGTTGGACCGGGATGTAGGGCCGCTGGATATAGAACAGGTACGAGATCAGGAAGCCCACCACCATCATCACCGTCGGCAGGAAGGCGATGGTCGCGGGGATGTGGTGCATCTCCTCGATGATGTGCGGGTTCATCTTCACGGACTCGCGGAAGAACTCCTCGATGCCGTGACCGGCGAACAGCTCCTTGAACGGGAAACCCGCCAGGATCGAGCCGACCGCCAGCACGCCGATCGGGATCAGCATCCAGATCGGGCTCTCATGCGCGGCCTCGTAGTGGTGCTCGTCATGCGGCTCGCCGTGGAAGGTCTTGAAGATCAGGCGCCAGGAATAGAACGAGGTCAGGCCGGCTGCGACGACCGTCATCAGGAAGCCGTACATCGCGAACGGATTGTGCGCGGCGTAGGCGGACTCGATGATCGCGTCCTTGGAGAAGTAGCCGGCAGTGAGCGGGAAGCCGGTCAGGGCCAGGGTGCCGACCACCATCACCGCATAGGTGTAGGGGATCTTCTTCCAGAGGCCGCCCATGTTGCGGATGTCCTGCTCGTGGTGCATCGCGTAGATCACCGAGCCGGAGCCTAAGAACAGCAGCGCCTTGAAGAAGGCGTGCGTGAACAGGTGGAACATGCCGACCGAATAGGCCCCCGCCCCCATCGCCACGAACATGTAGCCGAGCTGCGAACAGGTCGAATAGGCGACGATGCGCTTGATGTCGTTCTGGACGAGGCCGATGGTCGCCGCGAAGAACGCCGTGGTAGCGCCGAAGAACATCACGACGGCCTGCGCATTAGGTGCGAGTTCGAACAGCGGCGACAGGCGCGCCACCATGAACACGCCGGCGGTGACCATGGTCGCGGCGTGGATCAGCGCGGAGACCGGGGTCGGGCCTTCCATCGCGTCCGGCAACCAGGTGTGCAGCAGGAACTGCGCCGACTTGCCCATCGCGCCCATGAACAGCAGCAGGCAGGTCAGGGTCAGCGCGTCGGCGTGCCAGCCGAGGAAGTTGATGGTCTTGCCGGTGAGACCAGGCGCGGCATGGAAGATGGTCTCGAAATCGGTCGAGCCGACCAGCATGAAGATCGCGAAGATGCCGAGCGCGAAGCCGAAATCGCCGACACGATTGACCACGAAGGCCTTGATGGCGGCGGCGTTCGCCGAGGGCTTCTGGTACCAGAAGCCGATCAGGAGGTAGCTGGCCAGACCCACGCCTTCCCAGCCGAAGAACAGCTGCACGAGGTTGTCCGCGGTCACCAGCATCAGCATGGCGAAGGTGAACAGCGAGAGATAGCCGAAGAAGCGCGGCCGGTACGGATCCTCGTCCATGTAGCCGATCGAATAGAGGTGCACGAGCGAGGACACGGTCGTCACCACCACCAGCATCACGGCCGTGAGCGTGTCGACCCGCAGCGTCCACCAGACCTGGAGGTCACCGGAGAAGATCCAGGGCAGCAGCTGGACGCGGGCGTCGTGGTGCATGAAGCCGACATCGACCAGCGTCATCCAGGACAGAGCCGCCGACACGAACAGCAGCGCGGTCGTGATCAGCTCGGCGCCGCGCGAGCCGGCCGCGGCCGGCTCGACCGGACCGTGACCGTGGTCGTCGTGAGCGTCGTCACCATGGTCGTCATGGGCCGTCGACGCGTGAGCGTCGTGGCCATGACCGTGGTCGCCGTGATGCTCGACCTCGTCGCCTGAGGGGTTGCGGCCATGCGCGCCGACCAGCGCGATCAGGCCGGCCAGAATGGCGCCCAGCAAAGGCAGAAAGACAATTGCCTGAACCATAGCCGGGTTAACCCTTCATCAGATTGACGTCCTCAACCGCGATCGAGCCGCGGTTGCGGAAATAGACCACCAGGATGGCAAGACCGATCGCGGCTTCCGCAGCCGCGACCGTCAGCACCAAGAGCGCGAAGACCTGGCCGACGATGTCGCCGAGGAAGGTCGAGAACGCCACGAAGTTGATGTTGACCGAGAGCAGGATCAGCTCGACCGACATCAGGATGACGATGATGTTCTTGCGGTTCAGGAAGATGCCGAGAATGCCGAGCGTGAACAGGATCGCGCCGACCGCCAGATAGTGTCCGAGCCCGATCGTCATTTCACCCACTCCGCCGCATCGGCATCCGAGAGCCCCTGCCCCGGCGCCACCTTGCGCATCGCCATCGCCATTTCCGGCGTGCGCGCGTTCTGAACGTTGATGTCCTGCCGCTTCACGCTGGCCTTGTGGCGCAGCGTCAGCACGATCGCGCCGATCATGGCGACCAGAAGCACCATGCCCGAGAGCTGGAAGTAGTGGATGTACTTCGTATAGAGCACGAGGCCGAGCGCCTCGGTGTTGCTGACATTGGCCGGGATCGCCGCCGTGATGGTCTTGGAGACGCCGGGGTTGATCACCCAGAAGCCGACGGTGAGCAGCAGCTCGAACAGGAAGATGCCGCCGATCACCAGCCCGACCGGCAGGTACTCGATGAAGCCCTCGCGCAGCTCGAGGAAATCGACGTCGAGCATCATGATCACGAACAGGAACAACACCGCGACCGCGCCGACATAGACGACGATCAGGATCATCGCCAGGAATTCGGCACCCATCAGCACGAACAGGCCGGAGGCGTTGACGAAGGCCAGGATCAGGTACAGCACGGAGTGCACGGGATTGCGCGAGACAATCACCATCACCGCCGAAGCGACGCAGACGCCGGCGAAGAGATAGAAGAAGAGCGCGGGAAGGATCATCGAGAAACTCCCGTCATTCCGGGGCGCGGACGAAGTCCGCGAACTACGATGCGCAATTGCGCATCGGAGAATCCAGAGATTGTGGCGCGAGATTCCGGGTTCGCGCTTCGCGCGCCCCGGAATGACGAGAGGATGGCGGGAAGGATCATGCCCTCACCTCACCGGTACGGCGCGTCGAGCTCGATCGCTTTCGCGATCTCGCGTTCCCAGCGGTCGCCGTTGGCGAGCAGCTTGGCCTTGTCATAGAACAGTTCCTCGCGGGTCTCGGTCGCGAACTCGAAGTTCGGACCTTCGACGATGGCGTCGACTGGACAGGCCTCCTGGCAGAGGCCGCAATAGATGCACTTCACCATGTCGATGTCGTAGCGCACGGTGCGGCGGGTGCCGTCGTTGCGGCGCGGGCCAGCCTCGATGGTGATAGCCTGCGCCGGGCAGATCGCTTCGCACAGCTTGCAGGCGATGCAGCGCTCTTCGCCGTTCGGATAGCGGCGCAGCGCGTGCTCGCCACGGAAGCGCGGCGAGATCGGGCCCTTCTCGAACGGATAGTTCAGCGTCGGCTTCGGCTGAAAGAAATAGCGCATGGCGAGGAAGAACGCCGAGACGAATTCCGACAGCAGAAGCGAGCGTGCAGTGGCGTTGATGTTGATACCCATGACGGCCCTCACTTCGGCGCGATGCCGGCGAAATGCAGCACACCGGCCACCACGACCACCATCGCGAGCGAGATCGGCAGGAACACCTTCCAGCCGAGACGCATCAGTTGATCGTAGCGGTAGCGCGGCACGATCGCCTTCGCCATCGCGAACAGGAAGAACATGAAGAACAGCTTCAGCGAAAACCAGATGATCCCCGGCACCCAGTTGAAGGGCGGCAGGTCGACCGGCGGCAGCCAGCCTCCGAGGAACAGGATCGTCGCCATCGCGCACATCGTGACGATCGCGACGTATTCGCCGAGCATGAACAGCAGGTACGGCGTCGAGCCGTACTCGACCATGAAGCCGGCGACGAGCTCGGACTCCGCTTCGACGAGGTCGAAGGGCGGACGGTTGGTTTCCGCCAGCGCCGAGACGTAGAACACCACGAACATCGGGAACAGCGGCCAGACGTACCAGTTCAGGATGGTGAGCTGCGGCAGCCCGATCAGGCTGGCAAGGCCGCGCGCATGCTGGGCCTCGACCACGGCCGACAGGTTCAGCGTGCCGGCGCAGAGCAGGACGGTGATGATGACGAAGCCGATCGAGACTTCGTAGGACACCATCTGCGCCGCCGAGCGCAGCGCGGCCAGGAACGGATATTTCGAGTTCGACGACCAGCCGGCCATGATGATGCCGTAGATCGACAGCGACGAGATCGCGAAGATGAAGAGGATGCCGACATTGATGTCGGAGATCACCCAGCCGAGATTGGTCGGGATCACCGCCCAGGCGGCGAGTGCGAGCACGCACGACACCAGCGGCGCCAGCAGGAACACGCCCTTGTTGGCGCCGGCGGGGATGATCGGCTCCTTCAGCACGAACTTGAGCAAGTCCGCGAAGGATTGCAGCAGGCCCCACGGGCCGACCACGTTCGGGCCACGGCGGATCTGCACCGCCGCCCAGATCTTGCGGTCGGCGAGCAGGATGTAGGCGATCGCGACCAGGAGGACGACGAGCACGAGGACGCTCTGCGCGACCATGATGATCAGCGGCCAGAGAAATCCGGTCCAGAATGCGCTTTCGAAGAATTCCATCAGATCACGCTCACTCCGCTGCGGTCAGCATGTGCCCGGAGGCGAGGCGCGAACATTCCGCCATCACGGCGGACGCACGCGCGATTGGGTTGGTCAGGTAGAAGTCCTCGACCAGCGGCTTGAACGGCGCCTTCTCGGGCGAGCCGCCCTTCCCCGCCAGCTTCTTGATCTGGTCGGCTGAGCCGGCCTCGATCTGGTCGAGACGGATCAGGTGCGGCACGGCCTTGAAGATCGCCTGGCGCAGCGAGGAGAGCGAGTCATAGCCGAGCTTCTTGCCGAGCGCTTCCGACAGCGCGCGGACGATCGCCCAATCCTCGCGGGCTTCACCCGGCGGGAACGCGGCGCGGCCGGTCATCTGCACGCGGCCTTCGGTGTTGACGTAGATCGCCGACTTCTCGGTGTAGGCCGCCGCCGGCAGGATCACGTCGGCGCGATGCGCGCCGCGGTCGCCATGGGTGCCGATATAGACGACGAAGGTGCCGTCCGGCGCCTTGATCTCGTCGGCGCCAAGCAGGAACAGGAGGTCCAGCGTGCCGAACGTCGTCATCTGCGCGGCGTTCAGCCCACCCTGACCGGCGGTGAAGCCGATGTCGAGCGCGCCGACGCGCGAGGCGGTCTCGTGCAGCACGCCAAAGCCGTTCCAGCCGTCCTTCACCGCGCCGACATCGAGCGCGAGCTTGGCGCTAGCGGCCAGAATGGCGGCGCCGTCGTGACGCGAGGCCGCGCCCGCACCGACCAGGATGATCGGGTGCTTGGCTTTCTTCAGCACGTCCATGAAGGAGTGCTTGCCGGCCGCGAGTTCGCCGAGCGTCTCGGTGCCTGCGCCCAGATGGTCGTAGTCATAGGTCAGATCAGCCTTGGCGCCGATCACGCCGATCTTGAAGCCGCCGGCACGCCAGCGCTTGCGGATGCGGGCGTTGAACACGGCCGCCTCTTTCCGCGGATTGGCGCCGATGATCAGCAGCGCGTCCGCCTGCTCGACACCTGCAAGGGTCGGGTTGAAGATGTACGAGCCGCGGCCGAGCGCCGGATCGAAGGCGTCGCCGCCCTGCACCGCCAGATTGGCCGAGCCATACTTGGCCAGCAGATCCTTCAGCGCGAACATCTCCTCGACGCCGGCGAGGTCGCCGGCGATCGCGCCGATGCGCTTGCCGTCGGTGCGCGCCGCTTTCGCGGCGATCGCGGCAAAGGCCTCGGGCCAGCTCGCCGCGCGCAGCTTGCCGGCCTCGCGGATATAGGGCCGGTCGAGCCGCTGGGTGCGTAGGCCGTCGATGATGTGACGGGTCTTGTCGGAGATCCACTCCTCGTTCACGGCCTCGTTGATGCGCGGCAGCACGCGCATGACTTCACGGCCGCGGGTGTCGACGCGGATCGCCGAGCCGAGGCCATCCATGACGTCGATCGACTGGGTCTTGCCGAGCTCCCACGGGCGCGCCGCGAAGGCATAGGGCTTCGAGGTCAGCGCGCCGACCGGGCAGATGTCGACGAGATTGCCCTGCAATTCCGACGTCAGCGCGTGCTCGAGATAGGTCGTGATCTCCATGTCCTCGCCGCGGCCGGTGGCGCCCATTTCGGGGGCGCCGGCGACCTCCGCCGAGAAGCGGACGCAGCGCGTGCACTGGATGCAGCGGTTCATCGAGGTCTTGACCAGCGCGCCGAGATATTTGTCCTCGACCGCGCGCTTGTTCTCGGCGAAGCGGCTGGTGTCGACACCATAGCCCATCGCCTGGTCCTGCAGGTCGCACTCGCCGCCCTGGTCGCAGATCGGGCAGTCCAGCGGATGGTTGATCAGAAGGAACTCCATCACGCCTTCGCGTGCCTTCTTGACCATCGGCGAACGCGTGGAGATTTCCGGCGGCTCGCCCTTGGGGCCCGGACGGCAATCGCGCACGCCCCAGGCGCAGCTCGCGACCGGCTTCGGGCCGCCCTTCACTTCAACGAGGCACATCCGGCAATTGCCGGCGATCGACAGCCGCTCGTGATAGCAGAAACGCGGAATCTCGGCGCCGGCGGCCTCGCACGCCTGGAGCAGCGTGTACTCCGGCGGAACATCGATCTCTTTGCCGTCGATGATGAGCTTGGTCATTCTTCCTACTCCGCCGCGACCATGTTCACGGGATCGCGGACGCCGGCATCGTCGATGTCGGCCTTGTGCGAATACTGGTCGATGCGCGCTTCGATCTCGTGACGGAAATGCGCGATCAGGCCCTGGATCGGCCATGCGGCTGCGTCGCCGAGCGCGCAGATGGTGTGGCCTTCGACCTGTTTTGTCACCTCGAGCAGCATGTCGATCTCGCGCTTGTGGGCGCGGCCTTCGGCCATGCGGGTCAAGACGCGCCACATCCAGCCGGTGCCTTCGCGGCACGGCGTGCACTGGCCGCAGCTCTCATGCTTGTAGAAATAGGAGATGCGGGCGATGGCGCGGATCAGATCGGTCGACTTGTCCATCACGATCACAGCCGCGGTGCCGAGGCCCGAGCGCAGCTTGCTCAGGCTGTCGAAATCCATCGGCGTGTCGATGATCTGCTCGGCCGGCACCATGCGCACCGACGAGCCGCCGGGGATCACGGCCTTGAGGTTGTCCCAGCCGCCACGGATGCCGCCGCAATGCTTGTCGATCAGCTCACGGAACGGGATGCCCATGGCCTCTTCGACGTTGCAGGGCCGCTCGACGTGGCCGGAGATGCAGAACAGCTTGGTGCCGACATTGTTCGGACGGCCAATGCTGGCGAACCAGGCTGCGCCACGGCGCAGGATGTCCGGCGCAACCGCGATGGACTCGACGTTGTTGACGGTGGTCGGGCAGCCGAACAGGCCGACGTTGGCCGGGAACGGCGGCTTCAAGCGCGGCTGGCCCTTCTTGCCTTCGAGGCTTTCGAGCAGCGCGGTCTCCTCGCCGCAGATATAGGCGCCGGCGCCGTGCGCGACGTAGATATCGAACGGCCAGCCGTTGACGTTGTCCTTGCCGACGAGCTTCGCCTCATAGGCCTGATCGATCGCGGCCTGGAGGTGCTCGCGCTCGCGGATGAACTCGCCGCGGACATAGATGTAGCAGGCATGCGCGTTCATCGCGAAGCTCGCGATCAGGCAGCCTTCGACCAACAGATGCGGATCATGCCGCATGATCTCGCGGTCCTTGCAGGTGCCGGGCTCGGACTCGTCGGCGTTGACGACGAGATAGCTCGGGCGGCCGTCGGTCGATTCCTTCGGCATGAACGACCATTTCAGGCCGGTCGGGAAGCCGGCGCCGCCGCGCCCGCGCAGGCCCGACGCCTTCATCTCGTTGATGATCCAGTCGCGGCCCTTGTCGATGATGGCCTTGGTGCCATCCCAGGCGCCACGGCGCCGCGCGCCCGCGAGCCCCCAGTCGTGGAGGCCGTAGAGGTTCTTGAAGATGCGGTCCTTGTCCTCGAGCATTTCAGTGCTTTCCGATCAACGGTTGGCTTGCTTGTAGGCAAGCCCGGCGGCGCAGACGCCAAACGTCAGCGCCCAGAGCAGACTGGATTCCAGCGACGCGTTCAGGCTGAAACGCTGAAGCAGGAAAATGAAGATGGCCGCCACGGCGGCATGCAACGCGATGAAGCCCCACTTCTTCATGGCACCGCTCCCCTCCACCGAAGGCGACGAGATATCACGCATCAGGTGATCTCCTTCAGCGTGGTCGGCCCGCCGGTCGGCGCCGAGAACTGGCGGCCGTTCTGCGGACCGGGCTTGGGCGGATTGCCCGAAGCGAAGCCGTCGAGCACCTTGCCGAAGCTTTCCTTGGTCAGGTCCTCATAGGTGTCCTTGCCGATCAGCACCATCGGCGCGTTCACGCAGGCGCCCAGGCACTCCACCTCTTCCCAGCTGAAATTGCCGTCCTTGGAGAGATGGAAGGGCTCGTGATGGATGCGGTGCTCGCAGACGTGGATGAGATCCTCGGCGCCGCGCAGGCGGCACGGCGTGGTGCCGCAGACCTGGACGTGGGCCTTCTTGCCGACGGGGGCTAGCTGGAACATCGTGTAGAAGGTCGCGACTTCCAGCACGCGGATATAGGGCATGTCGAGCATGTCGGCGATGACGCGGATCGCGGCTTCCGACACCCAACCGTCGTGCTGCTCCTGCGCCCGCCAGAGGATGGCGATGACCGCGGAGGCCTGGCGGCCGGCCGGATATTTCGCGATCTGCTGCCGGGCGAATGCAAGGTTCTCCTCCGTGAACGCAAAGCTCGCGGGCTGGACTTCCTTCGGTGCTAATCGGCGAACGGACATCTCTTATCTCTCACTGCATGCGGCGCGCGGTTTTCGCATTCAGGGCATCGATCCTGTCCTGCCAGAATGCGCTTGCGGTGCCGAAAACGTTGTAGCCGACGTGGGTCGAGACCTTGATCCGGTCGAGGATCGACAGCTCGGTCACGGTCTCCATCCGGTTGCTGCGCGGATCGAACACGATCAGCTTCAGCGGGGTCTGTTCGAGGATGTAGCGCGACACCGCATGCGAACGGTCGCTGCCGTGCTCCTCGCACATGATGACGCTGTCGGCCTCAAGCAGCCGGGCGCCACCCTTGATCGCCTCGATCTCGACGCCCTCGACGTCGAGCTTGATCAGGTACTTGCCGCTGGGTGCGACCTTGCCGTCGTCGATCAGATTGTCGAGCGCGATGACCGGCACCTCCTCGCCACCGGCCGACGCATCGCCGGCGATGCTGAAGGCCTCGTGCTTGGTGCCGGACAGGTGCGCGGTGCCGCGGGCGGCACCGATCGCGCACTTCATGGTCTCGAAGCGGCCATCGTTGACGCGCGCGTTGTTGGCGAGCTTCGGATAGTTCTGCCCCGACGGCTCGATCGCGATCGCCTTGTGCGAACCGAACGGCCTGCTCGACACCAGCACCGACCAGTAGCCGTAATTGGCGCCGCAATCGAGCAGCGTGTAGTCGACGTCGACGGAGTCGGAAAACAGCAGCTCCAGCTCATCCTCGTAATTATAGGAGCGGTTGAGCAGCTTGCTCCAGTAGCCGTCGCCGTAAGGGAATTCGAACACGGCGTCGGGATTGAGCCTGATCGCGATGTTGCGCTCGGGCAGCGTCTTCCGCAGCAGGTTCGCGCAGGCGATGTAGCCCATATGCGAGAAGTGCGAGGAGATCTTCGATCCCGTCACCAGCGCCAAGGCAGCCGTCCGCTCCCACAGGTTGGCCCCTTCAAGGGCCCCCGAGGCACGGTCAAACTGGATTGGCGCCTGCGCCATCACCGATCGACCTCTCCGAACACGATGTCGAGCGAGCCGAGAATGGCCGAGACGTCGGCGAGCAGATGGCCGCGACAGATGTGGTCCATCGCCTGCAGATGGGCAAAGCCCGGCGCGCGGATCTTGCATTTGTAGGGCTTGTTGGTGCCGTCCGAGACGAGATAGACGCCGAACTCGCCCTTCGGCGCCTCGACCGCGGCGTAGACCTCGCCGGCCGGCACGCGGACGCCTTCGGTGTAGAGCTTGAAGTGGTGGATCAGCGCTTCCATCGAGCGCTTCATCTCGCCACGGCGCGGCGGCGAGACCTTGTTGTCGGCGACGACGACGGGTCCCTTCCCCTCCGGCGCGTTCAGCTTCTGGATACACTGCCTCATGATGCGCACGGACTGGCGCATCTCTTCCATGCGGATCAGATAGCGGTCGTAGCAGTCGCCGTTCTTGCCGATCGGAATGTCGAAATCCATCTCGGCGTAGCACTCATAGGGCTGCGACTTGCGCAGGTCCCAGGCCGCGCCCGAGCCGCGCACCATCACGCCCGAGAAGCCCCACTCCCAGGCTTCCTTCAGCGGCACCACGCCGATGTCGACGTTGCGCTGCTTGAAGATGCGGTTGGCGGTGAGCAGCCGGTCGAGGTCGTCCACGACTTTGAGGAACGGATCGCACCAGGCCTCGATGTCGTCGACCAGCTTCTGCGGCAGGTCCTGATGCACGCCGCCGACGCGGAAGAAGGCCGCGTGCATACGGCTGCCGGAGGCGCGCTCGTAGAACACCATCAGCTTCTCGCGCTCCTCGAAGCCCCACAGCGGCGGGGTCAGCGCGCCGACGTCCATCGCCTGCGTGGTGACGTTGAGCAGATGCGACAGGATGCGGCCGATCTCGCAATAGAGCACGCGGATCAGCTGGCCGCGGCGCGGCACCTCGATGCCGAGCAGCTTTTCGGCAGCTAGGCAGAAGGCGTGCTCCTGGTTCATCGGCGCGACGTAGTCGAGGCGGTCGAAATACGGGATCGCCTGGAGATAGGTCTTCTGCTCGATCAGCTTTTCGGTGCCGCGGTGAAGCAGGCCGATATGGGGATCGACGCGCGCGACGATTTCGCCGTCAAGCTCCAGCACGAGGCGCAGCACGCCGTGTGCCGCCGGATGCTGCGGCCCGAAGTTGATGGTGAAATTGCGAAGCTGTTCGGGTTGCTCGTTCATGACGCAGCTCCTGCTGCGAGGCGAATGGGGAATGGCGAATGGCGAATAGTCATTTCGTGGACTTGTCCTGCAGAGAACGTATCAACGCGCGAAGCATTTTGCCCAAGCTCTCGCTTCGACCCAAGACTGGCTCCAGATCGGACGCGGCTAAAATGCCAACGCGCTCGGCCAAGAG
This sequence comes from Bradyrhizobium cajani, assembly GCF_009759665.1. Classification (GTDB taxonomy): domain Bacteria; phylum Pseudomonadota; class Alphaproteobacteria; order Rhizobiales; family Xanthobacteraceae; genus Bradyrhizobium; species Bradyrhizobium cajani. The sequence goes on along the minus strand of NZ_WQNE01000011.1, from coordinate 172,103 downwards.
CAGATGAGTTTCCAGCTCCTTGAGCGATCCCTGCGAAATTCGCAGCGATTGCACGAAACTGCCCGTGTTTTCGCGCCCATGTCCTTCCGCGACGTTCGCCGGAATAGACGCTGCTGCATGTCTGATCTGCGAAGTCAGTCCGAACAGTTCGTCGCGAGGGAATTGAGCCGTCAATCGATAGCAGGACTCCGCCAGAGACATGGCATCCTGCCATACTCTCAGGTCCCGATACGAATTGATCGATTGGTCGCTCAACTAACATCCCTATTCGCCACTCGCTATTCGCTAGTCACTGCTTCGCCTTTTCATCGCCCGGAAGGACCGGATAATCCGCCCCCTCCCACGGAGACAAAAAGTCGAACTTGCGGAATTCCTGGTTGAGCCGGACGGGCTCGTACACCACCCGCTTCTCCTGGTCGTCGTAGCGGACCTCGACGAAGCCGGTGGTCGGGAAATCCTTGCGCAGCGGATGGCCCTCGAAACCGTAATCGGTGAGGAGGCGGCGCATGTCGGGATGGCCGACGAAGAACACGCCATAGAGGTCGTAGGCCTCGCGCTCGAACCAGTCGGCGCCGGGGAATTCGTCGATCAGCGACGGCACCTGCGTGGTCTCGTCGGCGGCGACCCGCAGCCGGATCCGCGTGTTCAGCGTCGGTGACAGGAAGTGGTAGATCACGTCGAAGCGCTTTTCGCGCGAGGGGTAATCGACCGCGGTCACGTCGGTGATGTTGACGAAGCGGCAGCCCGGGTCGTCGCGAAGGTACTTGACCACCTCGACGATCTTGGCGGCCTCGACGTCCACCGTGAGCTGGTTGAAGGCCACCGAGTGACCGGTGGCGGCGCCCGGAAGCGCGCTAACGATCGTCTGCCCCAGTGCGTCGAGCTTGGCGTCGTCCATGACGTAAAACCTTAGCGTTCGATGGTGCCGGTGCGGCGGATCTTCTTCTGCAGCAGCAGCACGCCGTAGAGCAGAGCTTCCGCCGTGGGCGGACAGCCCGGCACGTAGATGTCGATCGGCACGATGCGGTCGCAGCCGCGCACGACCGAGTAGGAATAGTGATAGTAGCCGCCGCCATTGGCGCAGGAGCCCATCGAGATGACGTAGCGCGGCTCGGGCATCTGGTCGTAGACCTTGCGCAAAGCCGGGGCCATCTTGTTGGTCAGCGTGCCGGCGACGATCATCACGTCGGACTGGCGCGGCGAGGCACGCGGCGCGAAACCGAAGCGCTCGACGTCGTAGCGCGGCATCGACACCTGCATCATCTCGACCGCGCAGCAGGCGAGACCGAAGGTCATCCACATCAAGGAGCCGGTGCGCGCCCAAGTGATGAGGTCGTCGGTCGCGGCGACGAAGAAGCCCTTGTCGGACAGCTCCGAATTGACCTCGAGGAAGAACGGATCATTGGCCCCGACCGGCTTGCCGGTCGACGGATCCAGAATGCCCTTGGGGGCCGGCGCGAGAACCGGACCTGTGGACGATGCAGGGTTCAATCCCATTCGAGTGCTCCCTTCTTCCATTCATAGGCGAACCCGACCGTCAGCACGGCGAGGAACACCAACATGGACCAGAAGCCGGTCGCGCCAAGCTTGCCGAACGCCACCGCCCAGGGAAACAGGAACGCCACCTCGAGGTCGAAGATGATGAAGAGGATGGCGACCAGATAGAAGCGGACGTCGAACTTCATTCGGGCGTCGTCGAAGGCGTTGAAACCGCACTCATACGCCGACAGCTTTTCCGGGTCCGGCTGCTGGAACGCCACGATGAAGGGCGCGATCAGCAGCACGAGGCCGATGAGGCCCGCTACCCCTATAAAGACGACGAGTGGAAGATAGTTCTGCAGAATGCCGCTCATTGACGAGCCCTTTTTGCCGTGGCCTCGGGACAGCCACGGATTCGTCCGATTTGGAATTATTCTGAGCCTTAGCGCAGTGCACCAATGGGCGCAAGACACGCTCTTTTTAGGCCCTTTGCCGCCCCAATGGCAGTGAAAATCCCGGAATCACCCCGCGGCTGGTATGGAGCAGATCGCCAGAGCCAGCAAGAGTGCCCGCGGTCTTGCAGGGTGGCCGGTCCGAGCTTGCGACGCCCACGCCGCGCCGGCTATTTGCCGCGTATCGTCCGCGAAAATTGCCCGGTTTTTTGAGTACGGCAGCGCACCCAAACCCAGGCGACGACCAGCACCGGTGCCCCCACCGTCACCCAGGCGACATATTGGCCGATCGCGCCCCACAGCAGCGCGGCCAGGAGACCGGTGACGGTCGCAGCCGCCAGCAGGATGGGTGCTGCAAAGACACGTATCCACAGGCGCGAGCGATCAGAGGAGCCATGCATCACGACGGGACCGGGGCTCGTCTGGCGAATGCGTCGGCGCGGGCGGACGTCCGCTTCCGTCGCCGCGCCAGCCAGAGATAGAGGCCGCTGCCGATCACGACGATCGTGAACAGGTCGAGCGCGGCCCAGATCATCTTGAGCGGCATGCCGCCGTAGTCACCGAAATGCAGCGGCTGCGAGATCAGCAGGGCCTGGAGATAGAGCGGCAGTGCCCGGCTGTCGGCGACCTCGCCGCTTTCGCCGTCCAGCAGGACCGGTTTCAGCAGCCGCGCCGTCAGCGCCGTGTCGCCCCTCATGAAGGCCGCGAAGTGGTGCGAGGACGTGAACGGCGTGCCCGGATAGGCGATGAAGGCGACCTCCATGCCGGGAGCCGCCCCCCTCGCCCTCCCGACGATGTCGTCGAGCGAGGCGAGATGCGCGGGCGGCGGCTTGCCGGCATAGGGCGCGACCATGCTGGCGAGTTCGGTCGCCTTCCACTGGTTCAGCATCAGCTCGGCCCAGGTGTTGACGACGCCGGTCAGCCCGACCACCAGCGCCCAGGCCACCGTCACCACCCCGATCAGATTGTGCCAGTCGAGCCAGCGCACGCGATGGGACGCATGACCGCGGATGGTGGCAAAGCGCAGGCGGCGGGTGAATGGCCAGTACAGCACCACGCCGGAGACGATTGCTACGGCGAACAACAGCCCCATGGCACCGAGGAACAGTTTCCCGGCCTGGCCGGCGAACATGTCGGTGTGCAGCTTGAGCACGATCAGCATCGGCCCGACGCCGACCGGCCCGAGCAGCTTGGCCGAGACGGCGTCGAAGGCTCGCACCGTCGCGTTGTCGGGAAGCCCGTCAGGCGCGCTGTTGGTGAAGGCCATCACGATCCCGGGCTCGTCCTTGTCCCAGGAGATATATTGCATGACCCGGCCGGGATCGGCGGCGAGCGCGGCGTCGGCGACGGCTTGCGGCGTCGCGCGCGCCGCGCTCGCGTGAGCTTCGGGCTGGGGGGCATAGCCCAGGAGCTCATCGATCTCGTGGTGGAACACCAGCGGCAGGCCGGTGAGGCAGAGCAGCAGCAGGAACACGGTCGAGATCAGGCTGGTCCAGGTGTGGACCACGGACCAGAGTCTGACCGTGCGCGCCTTCACGGGGCCCTCCCCTCGCCGTTTCTCACCATTTGTAGGAAACGCTGGCGGTCACGCGCCGGCGGTCGCCGTAGAAGCAGGACGTGGCCGACGCGCAGCTCGCGACATAGATCTTGTCGGTCAGGTTGATGACGTTGAGGGCCGTGCGCCAGTTCTGCCATTCGTAATGAAGCGCGAGATCGCCGAGCACGACCGCGGGAACCTCGAGCGTGTTGGTGGCATCGGCCCAGGACGAGCCGATGTAGCGGACGCCGCCGCCGAAACCAAATCCTTCCAGCGGTCCGTCCTTGAAGGTGTAGTCGGCCCAGCCCGACACCAGCATCTCGGGCGTGTTGGTCGGCGTCTTGCCGACCAGCGTCGGATCGAGATCCTTGCTGTTGAAGAGATGATAGGCCGTGAAGGAGCCGATCAGCTTCAGCTCCTTGGTGGCATTGGCCACTGCTTCGAGCTCGATGCCGCGCGAGGTCACCTCGCCAGTCTGGTTTTGCAACACGGGAACACTGCCCGGCAATGTCGTCGCGACATTTTGACGGACCAGATCGAAAGCCGAGACCGTGAAGTAGCCATCGAAGCCCCTTGGCGCGACCTTCACGCCGATTTCGGCCTGCTTGCCGGTCTCTGGCAGAAACAGCTGGTTCTGGGCGTTGAGGCCGATGATCGGATTGTAGCTCGTCGCATAGGACACGTAGGGCGCGATGCCGTTGTCGAAATTATAGATCAGCCCGGCGCGGCCGCTGAACCTGCTGTCGTCGCGGCTGGCGACCGTAGCGCCCGTGTCGCGGGCGGCCTGCGTCGTCTCGACCCAGTCATTGCGGCCGCTCAGCACCAGCGTGAAATTGCCGAGCTTCATCTGGTCCTGAAGATAGGTGCCGGCTTGCTTCTGCGTGATCAGGAAGTTTCGGAACGGAGCGCTCGGTAGCGGAACCTCGGCCGCCCCATAGGCGGGATTGAAGACATTGATCGCAGGCACGCCAAACCCGAAGGCCTGATAATCGTCGATCTGGTAGCCCTTCAGATCGACCCCGAACAGCATCGTGTGCCCGACCGGGCCGGTGTTGAAACGATACTCGAGCTGGTTGTCGAGATTGGCTTGGTTGGCAGTGTTCTTCGCGTACCAATTGTAGCGATTGAGGGTGGCCGTATTGATGTCGGCCCAATCGTTGCCGACGTAGCCGCGGTAGGTAATGTCGACATGCGCAAAGCGGGCGTTCTGACGGAATGTCAGGTCGTCGGTGAGATGGCGCTCGAACTGATAGCCGAGCATCTCCTGCTCGCGCGTGAACTTGTCGACGCTGGGATCGCCGACGAAGAAGCTGGTGGGAATCTTGCCGAACGGCGCGTTGGTCACCGTGCCCCTGTAGGGCAGGAAGTTGATGCCACGGGTGTCCTGCTTCGAGGCCGAGGCCAGCACCGTCAAGGTCGTGTCGGCATCCGGCTTCCAGGTGACCGAGGGCGCGATGAAATAGTTGTTGTCGGGCGTGAAGTTGACCTGCGTGCCGCCGTTCTGGACCTGGCCGACCACGCGAGCGAACAGCTTGCCGTTCTCGGGGCTCGTCGCGACCGGTCCGCCGAAATCGAAGCCGACATAGGCGTTGCCGAAATTGTTGACGCCGGTCTCGATGTAACGGATCGGCTCGGCCGGCGGCATCTTGCTGATGACGTTGACGATGCCGCTCGGGCTCGATCCGCCATAAAGCACCGCAGAGGGACCGCGCAGCACCTCGACGCGCTCCATGTTGAAAGGTTGCAGCTTCCAACTCGCGTAGGAGGTGTAGAACAGTTGCAAGCCATCGAGGAACAGTCCGATGTCTTCGGACTTGAAGCCGCGGATCAGCCACCAGTCGTTGCGGGTGTCCGTGCCAAACGTTCCGGCGCGCACGCCGGCAGTGTAGCGCAGGACCTCGTCGAGCTTGTTCGGCTTCTGGTCGCGGATCTGCTCGGCGCCGATCACCGACACCGACTGCGGCGTCTCCATGATCGGCGTGTTGGTCTTGGTGCCCGACGAGCTGCGGCCGGCGACGTAGCCGTTCACCGGACCGCGCGGCGTCTCGACGAAGCCGACATCGCGCTGCGGCTGCGGTCTGTTGCGATTGGCGGTCTGCACCGATCGCCGCGGCGCGCTACGCACCACAGCGGCGGGCGCGCGCCGCCGCGCTTCCGGCGCAGCGACGGTCACCGACGGAATGTTCTGTGCGCCACTCTGCGCCGATGATTGTGCGAGCGATGCCTGCGGCACCAAGACCCAAGCGGACGCGGTCGCCAACACGGCCGACCGCAGCATTCCAAGACTGTTCAACGCGCCACCCCAAAGCTGCTTATTCAATGCGTCATGCCGCCAGTCCCGGGGCGGCATGCGCTACGGTGACGCTTATTGGAGGGCGCGCGAATTCCCTAATTGAATGCTTCTTAGAAAGATTCTTAGAGACGCTCCAATATTTCCGGAGGTTGCTGAGACGTCAGCGCAAATTCTTCTCGATCTCGAGCATGTCGGCGGCGATCGCGGTGAGCTGGTCAACCTGTCGCAGCAATGTCTGGAATTCGGCTTCGCTCAGATGTTCCAGCAGGCGCCGGTTGCGCTCCTGCGCACCATCGACGATCGCATCATGCGCGGCGAGGCCCGCCGCGGTGAGCGAGATCAGGACCTCGCGGCTATCCTTCGGATTTGCCGATTTTGCGATCAGCTTGCGCGAGAGAAGATTTGCCAGCGCACGGCTGATCTGTCCCTTGTCCTGACCGACCGCCTCGGCAAGCCGCGCCACGCTCATCGGCGGCCGCCGGCCGAGCGAGGCGACGAGACCGAACTCGACCGAGTTCAGTCCGGTGAGGCGCTTGTAGCGCAGGATGGCGCCGCGCTTGAGCAGGTTGGCGAGCACCATCAGCCGCGACGACAGCATCGCGGTGATCGGCGCCGCCGACTCGCTGTCGTCCGTTTCGGACGATCCGCCCCTGCTCTCAGTCTGGCTCATCATTCCACCTCTGCCAAGAAAGCCGGAGCCTGCCAAGCCCGGGCCATGGCGGCCTGCCCGCCTCACCCAAATGCGTCTAAGAGGCATTTGGAAGATCGTTGACATTGTCATCGAATTATTTTTCACTGAGACAAGGCATCAAAAAGGCCCGGCCGGCACGGCCCACAGCGGGAGGACCAGCATGACGATCACCCAGCGGGATCGCGATCTCGGCACGGCCTATGCGATGAAACCGGCGCATACCCGCACCGAGCTCACCTCGGTCGTGCGCGGCACGCCGATGGGCGAGCTGCTCCGTCGCTACTGGCACCCAGTCGGGCTCACCGGCGATGCCACAGACACGCCGAAAAAGGTGCGCGCGCTCGGGGAAGATCTTGTCCTCTTCCGTGACAAGCACGGGCGCGCCGGCCTGCTGCACGCCCGCTGCTGCCACCGCGGCACCACGCTCTACTATGGCAAGGTCGAGGAGGACGGCATCCGCTGCTGCTATCACGGCTGGAAGTTCGACACCGAGGGGCACTGCCTGGAGCAGCCCTGCGAGCCCGAGGGCGGCCAGTTCAAGGACAAGGTGCGCCAGCCCTGGTACCCGGTCGAGGAGCGCTACGGATTGATCTTTGCCTATATGGGCCCGGCCGAGAAACGCCCGGTGCTGCCGGCTTACGAATGCCTGGAAAACATGGACGATGGCGAGCTGGTCGAGGCCGACGATTCCTCGATCGGCGGCGGCGGCCCCGCCATCATCCCCTGCAACTGGCTCCAGCATTTCGAGAACGTGGTCGATCCCTATCACGTGCCGGTGCTGCACGGCTCGTTCTCGGGCCCGCAATTCACCAACATGATGGCCTCGATCCCGGAGGTGAAGTTCGAGAAATCGCCGCGCGGCGTCCTCGTGCGTTCGGAGCGCAGGCAGGACGACGGCAAGGTGTTCTATCGCGTCAGCGAGGCCGCACTGCCGACGCTGCGCGTGGTGCCGAACCCGCGCGTTGCGCAATTTGCCCGCGTCGAGTCGCTCGGCTGGGTGCTTCCGATCGACGATACGTCCTTCCGCATCTATGTCGCCGGCCGCGTCAAGACTCCCGGCGACATCGGCCGCATGCGCTCGAAATTCAACGGCAAGTTCTGGTGGGACATGACCGAGCAAGAGCACCAGCAATTCCCGGGCGACTACGAAGCCCAGGTCGGTCAGGGCGAGGTGACCGTCCACTCCGAGGAGCATTTCGGCCAGAGCGACCGCGGCATCCTGTTGATCCGGCGCATGCTGAGCGACCAGCTCGACGCACTCGCCGCAGGCCGCGACCCGATCGGCGTGTCCTTCGATGCAAGCGCGCCGCCGGTCGAATTCGAAGCGGGGAATTACATCCGCGACGCCTAGAGTTTTGATGCGTTTTCCTTACGCGAACCGGTGTCCACTTCGCTCGAAAACGCTCCAAAGCAGCCAGCTCCGATCAGGGCTGGACCGACAACGACAACAAAGACAGATTGGGGGAAGCGATGGTCGATGTGACGTCACAAGTGTCGGTGCAAACGGCCGCCGCGGCAAAGCCCTCGGCGCGGCGCTATTACGTGCTCGGGCTGCTCACCATCATCTACGCGCTGAACTTCCTCGACCGCACGATCTTCAACGTGCTGATCGAGCCGATCAAGAAGGAGTTCCAGCTCAGCGACACCATGATGGGCCTGCTCGCAGGCTTCGGCTTCGCGCTGTTCTATTCCCTGCTCGGCATCCCCATCGCGCGCGTCGCCGACCGGCTCAACCGGCGCAACATCGTTGCCGTCGCATTCGCGTTCTGGAGCGCGATGACGGCGCTGTGCGGCGCGGCCACCAGCGTGACCTCGCTGGCGCTGGCACGCATCGGCGTCGGCATCGGCGAGTCCGCAGGCTCTCCCGCCTCGCAATCCATCGTCGCCGATCTCTTTGCCAAGAACGAGCGCCCGCGCGCGCTCGGCATCTACGCCATCGGCACCTATCTCGGCGTCTTCCTCGGCTATTTCGTCGGCGGCTACGTCAACCAGCACTATGGCTGGCGGATGGCGTTCTATGTCGCCGGCCTTCCCGGCATCCTGCTCGCACTGGTGCTGTGGCTCACGATCTCCGAGCCGAAGCGCGGCGCGATGCAGGAGAGCTTTGTGCCCGAGCCGCTCGGGCCGACGCTGCGCTTCCTGGCCTCGCAGCAGAGCTTCATCATCGTGCTGATCGGCTTCTGCCTGACCACCTACACCAACTATGCGACCGCGGCCTGGATCCCGCCGTTCCTCGCGCGCGTACATCATCTGTCGAGCGCCGAGATCGGCACCTATGCCGGCACCTTCAAGGGGCTCGCCGGCATGGCCGGCACCCTGCTCGGCGGCTTCGTGGTGGCGCAGGTGAGCCGCCGCGACGACCGCTGGAAGCTGTGGGCGCCCGCGATCACCTCCGGCCTTGCCGGCCCCGTGTTCGCGCTGTGCATGCTGACGCAGGATTTCGCGATGATGGTGGCCATGCTGGCGCTGACCTCGTTCCTGGTCGGCTTCCATCTCGGACCGATCTTCGCGATCGCGCAGACCGTGGCCAAGCCGAGCATGCGGGCGCTGGCCTCCGCACTCATCGCGCTGACTGCGACCTGTTTCGGCCAAGGCGTCGGCCCGCTCGCGGTCGGCATGGTTAACGACGCGCTGAAGGGCAGCTATGGCACGGACGCCGTGCGCTATTCCCTGCTCTCGGCGGCGGTCACCACCACGCTGGGCGCTCTGCTGTTCGTCTGGGCCGCCCGCTCGATCCGCAACGACATCGGCCGGGCCGCCGCCTGAGGCCGGCCCGCACATCCGCCGCCCGGCGAAACCAGCCGGGCGACCAGATGAAACCATTTTACGGAACCCGCGAAACCATCCGGAAACAGATGGTCCTTAAGACAGAGCCATAGACGGCGGCAAAGCCCGTCGGGAGGCTCAGATGAACCACTCAATTCACTCTGCTGATCGTGCGACCCACCTCAAGATCGTGGTGGTGGCGCTGGTGGCCGGCATTGCGGTGGCCGGCTTCGGAATCGCGGCCCGCACCAATGCCGATTACGGCCAGACAGCCCAGGCCACCCACGTGATCAAGGCCGGCAAGCCGGTGGCGGTCACGAGCGCCGGAACGTCCGAGATTCGCTGACTCCGGCCCCATCCGGGCAAACCCAGTGGCCGCCTCCGGGCGGCCTTTTCGTTTTCCAGAGCAATACTTAACTGAGGCGCCCCGGCGAAGCGCAACATCCTTGACTTCACCAAGCCCCGCCTTTAAGTCCCCCCTCGTTCCGCGCGCGTTCAGCGAGCCACGCGGGAGTAGCTCAGTTGGTTAGAGCGCCGGCCTGTCACGCCGGAGGTCGCGGGTTCGAGCCCCGTCTCTCGCGCCATTTATCAATGGCTTAGCACCCCTCCCAGACCCTATTTCGACCCCGCGCATGTCGCAATTCGACTGCTGCGCCCTCATCCTTCTCTCCCCCTCTGCCCTGGGAACGCGCCCAGTCGGCCGATCTTGCTTTCCCGACTGCCGATTCGCGTGAAATCGGGTGCACGAGGCCGGGGCGCGCCCGAGGGCTCCGGTTCCAGCCAGAGCCGCTGCTGGTTCCGCGGGGCACAGACGGCTGTCAAAAGCCGCCAATTGCCTATCTCGGCTTGGCATCCTCGATGTGGGCGAGGATGCGCTTTGCGTCGGCGCTGCCGGCCTGCGCGGCCTTCGCCAGGAGCCGCCTTGCCCCGGGGATGTCCTTGCGGCCGCCGATGCCGTTGGCATTGCATCGGGCAAGATTGACCATCGCCTCCGGCGCTCCCATGGCGGCGCTCTTTTCGTAGAAGGCGCGCGCCTGTTTCAGGTTCTGCTTGATGCCCAGTCCCTTCTCGGCGAGCTCCCCCATCCTGTTGATGGCGATCGCATCGCCGAGATCGGCGGCGCGCTGGTAGAGGGCATAGGCTTTCGCGGGATCGCTGTCCGCCCCTATCCCACGTTCCTGCTGCACGCCGAGACCGACGATCGCCGGCGCAACCTTCTTCTCGGCTGCCATCTCGTAGTAGAAGCGCGCCCGCGCGGCATCCTTTTCCACGCCGGTGCCGCTGTCGTACATCCGGCCGATCTCATAGATCGCGCGCGCATTGCCGAGTTCGGATGCCGTCTTGTAGCTCGCCATGGCCCCGGCGTAGTCGCGCGCGGCAAACAGCGAGCGCCCGAGCTGATACTGCAATCGATCGGCACCCGGCGACTGCTTGACCGCGTCCGTGCAGGCCGCAACCGCGTCCTTCGCGTCGTCGCGCGCGCCGCCCTGGTCAACGGTGCCCTTCCTTGCATCCTCCAGCGCGGCGGCGAGGTCGTCGCAGCGCCGCGCCACGGCGGGATCGGCCGGCACGATGGCGGCCTGCTTGACGGGATTGAGGTAGATCCTGTCCTTCGAGAGCTGGCCGTACATGTACGGCGTCTGCTTCTGCCGTGTCGTCTCCCGCACGTCGTCGCGGACGTGACGAAACACGAAATTGATCTCGAGGTCGGCCTGCGGGAGATATTTCAGCAGCGCCGCAGCGAACGGGCTGTTGCGGCCCTCGCCCTCCTCCGCGATCCGGCCCGGCTCGGTCGGAAAGAACACCAGCGTATTGCGGAGCGGAGCGCCTCCTGCCGAGGCGCCGAGATCGCCGCCACTGCTGCGGCCGTCGGGCTTGCTCGGGAACGGATTGTCCCGCATGGCGTCCAGTATCACCAGCCCGAGCGTGCGCGCGCGGGCGGCTTCGGCGATCGCTGCCGGCAGAGGAATCGTCTCCGCACGGAACGACGGCGGCGCGGCGAGCTGCGCATCGACCGGGATCAAATAGCCGCCGATGCCGGCGGCTGCGCTGTATCCGGCAAAATAGAAGACCGCGATGTCGGCCCTGGCCGCCCTTTCGCTGAAAGAGCGAAGCCCCGTCCGCAGCTCCGCGATGGTCACGTCCTTCCGCAGGTCGACATCGAAACCGAGGCCGGCAAGAGCGGCCGCGATGTCCTCGGCGTCGTTGACGGGCGCAGCGAGCTGCGGCGCATGCCTGTAGCTGGAATTGCCAATGACGAGGGCGACGCGGCCGTCGGCGGCTTCGGCGTCCGCACCAAGGATCAGCCCGATGGCGACGACAGCGAACAGGACCAGCGATCGCAAGGCGAGGTCGCGTCCCTTAATGGAGTGCTGAATGGGAATGACGCGCTATCCAGTCCCGATAGGTGAGGAATTCCAGGCCGAGCAGGACATAATCGACCTGGAGATATCCATCCATTCCCCGCGAGACCGCGGCAGGCACAAGCTGCGCGACCTCTTGCGCCATCACGCCGACATAGAACGTGCCATCGCCCCTGTAGCGATAGCGGTAGAGACGAAGGCCGTTGCCGGTGTCGGCGAGCGCGGTGATGTCCTCCTTGAGGCGAACATCGGAGGGAATTGGGACGCGGCTTGCGGCATTCGAGGCGGCCGAGGACGCCGCCTTGCTGGCCGCGCTTGACGCTGCGCCCGATGCCGACCTGCTCGCAGCGCTTGAAGCGGCCCACGAGGCCGCTCTGCTGGCTGCGTGCGACGCAGACGCGCTTGCAGCTCTCGACGCCGCGTTGGCCGCGGCATTGCTGGCCGCGGCCGAAACGCTGGCGCTGACGGCATTGCTGACCACGTTGCCAACCACGTTGCTGACGACACCGCTCACCACGTTGCCGACATTCTGATGCACGCGCGCGACGACGCGCCGATACTCGCGATTGCGAACCTTCTCTTCTTCAGAGCGGGTGTAGGCCGAGACCAACAGGCCGCGCTTGCGCGCCTCGGTCACGGCATTGATCATGCATCCCTTGGGATTGCCCTTGGACCGGCAGAGCTGGAACTGAAGCTGCACGTAGTCGGGGTATGTCTTGACGGACCTGGCGCAGGCTCCGGCATCGCCATCGAAGCAGGAGTTCACGTCGCTGTCCTGGCTTGTGCGCAACATCCAGTCGGTGGAATTGACCGGCCGCAGCGCAAGGTCGCTTCCGGGCGGCAAGCGGTTGTGGCGCAGGCTCGGATAACGTTCGGCAAACCGGCCGACCACGCCCTGATCGCGCGATTCCTTCAGCACGTCCCAGGCCTTCTCGACCGATTCCGAATTGCCGGCCGTCGTGTCGGCCGAAGCGAGCTGGTAGCTCGCCGGCGGCGGGCCGGGCATGTCCACCTGCCCCCCGGACGGGCCGGACCTCGCCGATTTCTCGAGCGAGGCCAGTGTGACGCGCGCGCTCTCGACGTGCTCGCCATAGGGATAGAGATCGAGATAGGCGCGGTAGGCTGCGAGAGACTTCTGCCGTTCGACGATCGTCCAGGCGTTCTCTTCCGCCGTTTTCAATTGCGCGATGCGGTCGTTGATCTCGGCGGTGTACAGACCGGCCGGAAACTGCACGGCGAACCGACGCAGTGTCGCGATCTCGTTGGTCGAGCGGACGAACTCCCAGGCGACCCGCTCTGCATCCGCTCCGCCATCGCTCATTGCAACGGCGGCATCGCCGTTGAGATAGATGTCTGCCTTCGGAAGCGTACCGTAGATCGCGGGCTCCTGCGTCCCTGTCTCCTTCCAGACATCGTCATGAACGATCCGGAACAGATAGTTGATCTCCAGCTGCGGCGTCTCGACGTGGCGCAGCAGCGAGCCGGAGTAAGGGCTGTTGCGTCCGGCACCGTCGCTGGCGGTGGTGCCGGCGGCGGCAGCGAAGGCAACCAGCACATTGTCGCTGACCTCGACGGGCGCCAGCCCACGCATGTCCGTGGCGATCGGTGCCGGCGGGCCCGATGCACGGGACGGCCGCTCGGCCGATCCCTTCGCCGGAGTGGATCGCGAGACGAGCGACCGCCCCGCAGCAGCGACGTTGGTCGCCTTGAACGGGTCGTTGCGGCAGGCGTCAAGGACCACGAGGCCGATGACCTTCGGCATCACCGAGATGTCGATCAGTGTCTCCAGATTGATCGCCTCGGCATAGACATCGATCTCGGATTTGATCGCGGCGTCGACGGGAATCAGCCAATTCTTTCCATCGATCTCGACGCCGTGGCCGGCGAAGAAGATCACCGCCTTTTCGGCCGACTTCGCAGCGTTGCCAAAGTCGATCAGGGCCTGCCGGAAGCGATTGTAGTCGAGGTCGACGAGGTGCTTGACGCTGTACCCGAGACGTTCCAGCGCGTTGGCCATGTCGGCTGCGTCGTTGGCGGGATTGGCCAGCTTCGGCACCATGCGATAGTCGCTGTTGCCCACCACCAGCGCAATCCTCTCCCCAGCCGAGGCTGGCGCCGCAACGAGGAATGACAGCGCAACCAGGCCCAGAAAGATCAGACGCCGCACAAGAGCCAGGGATTTGGAGACCTCACGCCGTTTTCCACAAGCATTGATTCCAGGGCAATAGAGCTCAAACATCCAGAAAATCTCGGAAATCGGAAAATATCGATTGCGGCGCCGAGCCAAGGTCGAGCGCCTGTTTTACATTGAAATCAGGGGGATGACGACATCAAACGGCGGTCTCCCACCGACCTGTGAACCGATACCGGCTTCGCACCGACGAATCCGCCGGCGCCTCGCGCACGGTGAAACCGTTCGTGCAGGACCCGGGTTGATGGTGCAGCCGGCACGAGCCCAGACGAAATACCTTGGAGATTTACAGATGATGCACATGCCCCGGGCTTTCCGCCTGCCCCTCGCAGCCTTCGGACTGCTGATGGCGTTGTCCGGCGCGGCCCGCTGCGATGATCCGGCCGAAGCGTCGCGGGAATCGATCATTCAGGGCGTGCGCGACGACGTGCGACGGCAGATCAAGCAAAGAGAGGCCGAGCAACGCGCCTCGAAGACCAAATCAAGCGTTCGCGCTCGTCACCTCTCGAAGGCCGACAAATCGCGGCAAGCCAACCGATCGAGAGAGTGATGCGCGCAGCGATGCTGCACGGTGCCAAATTACGAAAGGCGGTTCGTCCAGTTTGGATAGGGCGATCTAACCAAGTGGGTGTGTTCTTTTTGCACTACCAGCGCCCCGATGATGGGTTAATAGTCCTGCCGTTTATTTCATTTCTTTCTCGGGGGCGAGGATGCAGTTCTCCAAGCTGTTCAAGGGCCTGTTGGCTGCTGCGGCTCTCGCGGTCGTCATGGTGCAACCAGCAGTCGCGCAGACGAATTCCAACATCCCGCGGGAAGTCGTCAACAACGTCGTCCAGAACATCATCCAGAACGTTCGTGATCAGATTCAGCAACGCAAGATCGTCTCTCGAACTGGCGTGATGCGCTTCAGCGGCGAGACCTCGGACTTTAACGGCCGCGATCCCTTCGCTTCGAACGGCATCAGTGATCCCTTCAGCGCGCTGGCCTACGCCAAAGCTCCCTACACCAAGGCTCCGGCGCTGGCGGCGCCGCCCGTGGCGACCTGGCTGTATGGCGCCAACCTGGTCGGGAGCGGCGACAAGGGCACGACGCTCGGAACTGAAACCAGCGTCGCAACGGTGACCGGCGCGTTCGACGTGACCAAGATCGGCATCTTCACTGCAACCGACGCGTTGACCTTCATCGGTACGGGCTCCCAGACGTGGTCGCATGCCTTCACTGGCGGCACTGCCTTTGGGGGGCCCTTCGTGTTTGATGGCTCGATTCCATCGACCTCCGGTACCCTGTCCTACATCAATGGCGGCTTCTCGGCCGACTTCACCGCACTCGCAAGCTGGACCCGCAGCACGACCAATTTGGCCATCGTGGGCGGGATCCCCGACGCCAGCAGCGCGGCCTACACGCTCAACGGTCAGTACCGCTTCGACTTCCCCTACACGGTCTGGATCGAGCCGACTGCCGGCGTGACCTACACGGAAGCCTACACGGCCAATTTCGGCACCAAGACCGGCGAAACGACCGAAGTTCACGGCGGCGCTCGCGCTGGTTTCGAGACGAAGTGGATCGGCTTCACGATCCAGCCGACGGTGGCGGGGCAGGTCTTCAAGATCGTCGACATGAGCGGGTTCGGCGCGGGTAGCGTCGATGGTGCCTATGGCGGCCGCGGTTCAGGCAAGATCACGGTGCTGTGGACGCCGCAGTTCTCGTCCTTTATCGAAATCCATGCCAGCGGGACGACGCTCCCGAAAACAGGGCTTGCGCTCGGCACCAGTGGGACCCAAGTCGTGGGTACGCAGGCGGGGCTTCGCTACACCTGGTAAGGCCCCCCCGGGAGACATCAGGAGACCCGATGCCCGCCGCTCAAGCGGGCATTTTTTTATGCGTACTGACGCGCATTCCGTGGGACGGATCGTCCAGCGCCTCTTGTTTGGCCCGAAAGTCGACGGGCTTCGTCAGACGTCGCGCATCCTCCCTACTGGAACCATGGCGTAGTCAGTCGGACACCGAATCGTCTAGGCCTGCGGGAACCTGCAGGTTGGGGAGCCCTTTGAGGCATTCCCGAGACAATCGAGGAGGCCAGACATGGCCAAGAAGGCAGCCGCTCCAGCGACCATCACCCTCAAGCATCTCGCCGCCGACATCGCGGAGAGCCAGGACCTGTCGAAGAAGCACGCCGAAGCCGTTCTCACCGACATGGTCGAACTGATCACCAGGCACCTCAAGAAAGGCGACCGCGTCCGGATCGTGGGGCTCGGCATTCTCCAGGTCCGCAAGCGCGCCGCGCGCACCGGCCGCAACCCCGCGACCGGAGAGCCGATCCACATCAAGGCCAGCAAGAAAGTCGCCTTCCGCCCGGTCAAGGAGCTCAAGGAAGCGATCTGAAGCTGCGCATCATGCCAATGCGGCCCCCGGAATGACGCTTTTCTGGTATATCGCTTGCCTCCCCTGACCCGGCGGTTTGACCAGAAATGTCCTCCCTCATTTTTTCGCATACCGTGACCGAGCGCTTCCTGCGCTATGTCACCATCGACACCCAGTCCGATCCGGAATCTCCGGCTTCACCTTCAACCGAGAAGCAGAAGGATCTCGGCCGCGTGCTCGCCGCCGAGCTGAAGGCCATGGGCGTCGCCGATGCCCATCTCGACGACTACGGCTATGTCTACGCAACGATCCCGGCCAACACCGACAAGAAGGTGCCGGTGATCTGCTTCTGCTCGCACATGGACACCTCGCCCGATTGCTCGGGCAAGGACGTCAAGCCGCAGGTCGTGAAGAACTATCGCGGCGGTGACATCACGCTGCCGGGCGACACCAGCCAAGTGATCCGCTTCGCCGAGCACCCCGCGCTGAAGAATCAGATCGGCAACGACATCATCACCACCGACGGCACCACGCTGCTGGGGGCCGACAACAAGGCCGGCGTCGCCGAGATCATGGATGCCGCGCATTTCTTCATCACCAATCCCGAGGTGAAGCACGGCACCATCAAGATCCTGTTCACGCCGGACGAAGAGATCGGCCGCGGCGTCGACAATGTCGATCTGAAGAAGCTCGGCGCCGATTTCGGCTACACCATGGACGGCGAGAGCGCAGGCTCCGTCGAGGACGAGACCTTCTCGGCCGACGGCGCCACCATCACCATCAACGGCGTCAGCGCCCATCCCGGCTATGCCAAGGGCAAGATGGAGCATGCGATCAAGATCGCGGCCGCCATCGTCGAGCGTCTGCCGAAGGAAGGCTGCTCGCCAGAGACGACGTCAGGCAAGCAGGGCTTTCTGCATCCGATCGGCATCGACGGCGCGCTGGAGCAGGCGACGCTGTCCTTCATCGTCCGCGACTTCACCGAGGAAGGGCTGAAGGAGAAGGAAGTCCTGCTCGAGAACATCGTCAAGGACGTGATGAAGGACTATCCGCGCTCGACCTACACCTTCGAGGTGAAGGAGCAGTACCGCAACATGAAGCAGGTGATCGACCGTCACCCGCACATCCTCGAATACGCCATCGAGGCGATCCGCCGTGCCGGCCTGCGCCCGATGCGCACCGCGATCCGCGGTGGCACCGACGGCTCGCGCCTGTCCTTCATGGGCCTGCCCTGCCCCAACATCTTTGCCGGCGAGCACGCCTTTCATTCGCGGCTGGAATGGGTCAGCCGGCAGGACATGGAGAAGGCGGTGCAGACCATCGTTCACCTCGCCATGATCTGGGAGGAACGGGCCTAAAGCGCGCTTCATCGCGCTTCAGGTTATTGTTTGAGCATGATCTTTTCGGAAGACCGCTGCGCACTTTTCCGGATCATGTTTTGGCGCGTCTAATAATTGAACATGCCGAAATGGCCGGGCTAGCGCCCGGCCAATTACGGCACCGGCATCGCGCGCGGGCTGCGATGGAAGCGGTTGGAGCTCGCCATCCAGTTCGGCAGCGGTTCTCCGTCACGGTGCCGCCCGCCGGCGACGGCCGCAGCCCAGGCCACTGCCGCCCCGATCAGCGTCGCGGCCGCGACCGAGAACGCGACGATGATCGCGTTGCGCCGCGCGCGGTTGATGGCCGTCTTGGAGTCTGCGATCAGCGCGTCGACCCGTCGTTCCGCGTCGGGTGCCGCGAGCCCCGTGAGCGCGGCCACCTGCTGCACGAGGTAGGTCCGGTCATCAGTGCTGACACCGCTGTGGCTCGATGACGTCATCAGGATGCGACCCGCTTCGGCACGGGCTTCCCGCATATCGGTGTTCGGCGGGCGCCGCGGCGCGCGGAACAGCTTGTCGAGCTCATAGCTCAACAGGGGTTCGGCCACGGAGGTATTGCTGGCCGAGCTGCGCATCGGCGAACGGTCGATCGCAGCCGCGCCGATGATCGCCAGCAATGCCGCGCCGATCAGCACGGCCAGAGCCCAGGACGTCAGTCCGTGAAGCCCGTCCCGCCGCTCGGCATCGTCCTCGATCGTTGCGAGCGCGGGCGCCGGATGCGCGGTGCGGCCGGCGATATAACCGCCGAAGCCGAAGCTGATGATCGCCTGGATGATCAGAAAGAGCCCGGAAAGCAGCGCCAGTGCCGCCGAGGCATCGCGCCAGCTCGGCGAGGCCGAACTGACACCAAGGCCGATGGCAACGCTGAAGCTGACCAAGATGAACGACATCGCCCCGGCGGCGAACGCCCCCGCGAGCACCGAACTCCATTGGATCGTCTGGCGATCTTCGACGGCCGCGATGCTGCCCTCCATGACGTCGTCCTGCACGAGAGTTTGGATAGCCATTGCCGTTCTCTCAGCGCAGGCCGAAAAACGACAGGATCGCCATGATCACGACGATCAAGCCGATGAGATAGATCAGTCCGTCCATAGTCCCATCCTCCTCAAACAGTTCTGCTCGCTAATCGGGAGGAATGACGAACGTTCCTATTCGGCATCCGCCGGAAACGAACCGGCGAGATGCGGGTTGTCTGCTCAAGTCCCAAGGATGAAAATTGTGAGCACAAGAGGCCCCAGCCGGTCAGCACCGGCCGGGCCTTTCCGCGTTTGCGGCCGCCTTGCTCACCCCTTGCCTGTCCTATGTTAACGACGCCGCGGGCGGGATCATCAAAGATGCGATCGGGGCGGAACCTCCGGATCGGGAGCGCCGCGTGGATCGCAGAACAGCCTGCCTGCATCAGGCAAATGCATTCCGGGAGAAGGCCATCGCCGATCCCGAGCACCACGACGAATGGATCGATGAAGCCATCAGATGGCTGGAGCGCGCGATGGAAGCGGGCTGCCATGCCGTCGTCACGGTCGAACCGAGCGAGCTCTGCGCGATCTCCCCGCCGGCAACCGAACGAACGTCGTCGCGGTAACGGGACGCTCCTCCCGCGCTGGTTAACATGGGATTGCCAGCGCCCTCCGTCGCACATGGCGCGCCAACCAATGGCCAAGTCGTGATGTCGGGCCGGTTTACAGGTTCCGCCGCGCCGTGCGACAGTGGGGCATGCACCTGTATCGGTTCGCCAACACTGTGGTGATGCTGCTCGTAGCGGTCGGGCTTCTGCTCGCGCCGCTGGCGACGCCGGCGTCCGCCATGGCGGTATCGGGTGCAGGAGGCGGCATGCCCGCAATGTCCGACGACATGCAGAGCATGTCCGAAGACATGCCCTGCTGCCCGGATGAGACCAAGAGCAAGACCTGCGACTCCTGTCCGTTCGTCGCCTTGTGCATGCTGAGCCTCTCGCTCTCCGCTCCGTCCGGAGCGAGCTCCCTGATCGTGCGCCACCCGCGCCGGGATGCGCTCGTGTTGCGAGATGATCTCCTCCGCGACGGTCTCGCCGCGAAGCCACCGGACCACCCTCCTCGAACCAACGTCTGATCGGCGCCGAGGCGCCCTAGCGATGACGCGCGGCCTGTCGGGCTGTGCGTACCGACGCTTGCCGCCGTGCTGCAAGTCGACACGGCGATCCCCGTCAGACCAATCGAGGAATTAGAAATCATGAGAACGTCCTACCTCGCGCGCGCCGTCATGGCCGCGCTGATCGGTTCCGCCATCGCGGGCACGGCCCATGCCGAGATCAAGAACTACGAGTTCCAGCTGGTTCAGCCGACCATCAAGACCGGCGCCGATCGCATCGTGACCGTGCGGCTGGTCGACAAGACCAGCGGCAAGGCGATACCAGACGCGGTGATCTTCGCCAGCCGGCTCGATATGGCGCCGGACGGCATGCAGGAGATGGTGACCAAGGTCACGCCGATGCCGGGCACCGAGCCCGGCACCTACCGCTTCAAGGCGAATTTCAGCATGGCCGGACGC
The DNA here is from genome assembly GCF_009759665.1 of Bradyrhizobium cajani. Lineage (GTDB taxonomy): Bacteria > Pseudomonadota > Alphaproteobacteria > Rhizobiales > Xanthobacteraceae > Bradyrhizobium > Bradyrhizobium cajani. Next base: position 152,065 of record NZ_WQNE01000011.1, on the reverse strand, counting down.
TGGCAGCTCTCGCTCGGCGCCAAGGTGCAGGGCGAGACCGGCACGGTCGAAAACAAGCTCGTCGTCACGGCCGAGAAATGACCCGCCTTGCCACCATCGGCACTGCCGCTGCGATCCTCGCGGCGGCTGGTGTCGCGCTGGTTGCCGGCCGCGCGATGCAGCCTCAGCCAAGTCCAGGTTTGCTCGCCCTCGCCGCGCATGCAGCGGACACGGGCCCACCAATCTATTTCCGGGATCCGGACGGCAAGCCGTTCTATTCGCTCACCCCGAAGAAGACCGCCGACGGCCGCGACTATCGCGCCGTGCGCGCGGGCGAGGACATCAGCTTCGACGAGCCCGGCGAAGCGCCCGGCGCCATGACGGCGGACGCCAAGGGCGATCACAAGGGCGATCGCAAGATCAAGTATTACCGCAACCCAATGGGCCTGCCGGACACCTCGCCGGTGCCGAAGAAGGACTCCATGGGGATGGACTACATCCCCGTCTATGACGGCGAGGACAGCGACGACGGTTCGATAAAGCTCTCTCCTGGCAAGATTCAGCGCAGCGGCGTCAAATCCGAGCCGGTCGAATTGCGCCGGATCAGAACGCTGGTGCGCGCGCCCGGCACGATCCAGCTCGACGAACGCCGAGTCTCGGTGGTCGCGATGCGCGCCGACAGTTTTGTGCAGAAGGTCGCTGACGTCACCACCGGCAGTCGCGTGACGAAGGGCCAGCCGCTGATGGAGATCTACAGCCCTGCGGTCGCTTCCGCAGCCGCCGAATACCTCGCGACGATCACCTCGAAGACGACGGCAGGCATCGAGCCCTATGGCCGCGGCTCCCGGCAGCGCCTCGTCAATCTCGACGTCCCCGAACCCGTCATCGCCGAAATGGAGAAGAGCCATGCGCTGCCGATCACGGTGCAGTGGTCCTCGCCACGCGACGGCATCGTGCTCCAGCGCAACGCGATCGAGGGCATGCGCGCCCAGCCGGGCGACGTGCTGTTCCGTATCGCCGATGTCTCACTGGTCTGGGCGACGATCGATGTGGCCGAGCGCGATCTTGGCAACGTCGCTGTCGGCCAGCCCGTGACGGTGCGGGCCCGCAGCTATCCCGGTCGCGACTTCAAGGGCCGGATCAGCGTGATCTATCCGCAGGTGAACAAGGAAACGCGCACGGCTCGGGTGCGAATTGAGCTGGCGAATGCCGACCTCGCTTTGCTTCCGGACATGTATGTCGATGCCGAGATCGACACCGGCACGCCGACTCCGGTGCTGAGCGTCGCCGAGAGCGCGCTGCTCGACACCGGCAGCCGGCAGGCCGTGCTGCTCGACAAGGGCCAGGGCCGTTTCGAGCCGCGCGAGGTCAAGCCCGGACGGCGCGGCGACGGCTATGTCGAAATCCGCGACGGCCTCGCCGAGGGCGACGCCGTCGTCACCTCCGCCAACTTCCTGATCGACGCCGAGAGCAATCTGAAGGCGGCGCTGAAAGGCTTTGCCGAAGCCGGCGAACCGCAAGACGGCGACAAGGCGATGGGAGCAAAACCATGATCGCGCGCATCATCGCATGGTCGGCGCGCAACCTGCTCCTGGTGCTGTTCGGCACCGGCTTTGCCGCCGCCGCAGGCCTCTATGCCCTCGTGCATCTGCCGCTGGACGCCATCCCCGATCTCTCCGACACCCAGGTCATCATCTACACCGAATATCAGGGACAGGCGCCGCAGGTGATCGAGGACCAGGTCACCTATCCCCTCACCACGGCGATGCTGACCGTGCCGAAATCGAAGGTGGTGCGCGGGTTCTCGTTCTTCGGCGTCTCCTTCGTCTACGTCATCTTCGAGGATGGCACCGACATCTACTGGGCGCGCTCGCGCGTGCTCGAATTCCTCAACGGCGCGGCATCGCGGCTGCCGGCCGGCGTGACGCCGACGATCGGCCCGGACGCCACCGGCGTCGGCTGGGTCTACCAATACGCCGTGATGTCGAAAGAGCTGAATCTCGCGGAGACCAGGACGATCCAGGACTGGAACCTGAAATTCGCGCTGGCCAAGGCGGAAGGCGTCGCGGAGGTCGCGAGCGTCGGCGGCTTCGTCAAGCAGTACAATGTCATCCTCGATCCGCAGCGCATGCGCGACCTCGGCATCACCATGCAGAAGATGCGCGAAGCCATCCGCGCCAGCAATGCCGATGTCGGCGGTCGCACCGTCGAACTCTCCGAATTCGAATATGTCATCCGCGGCAAGGGCTATCTGAAGAGCGTCGACGATCTCGGCAACATCGTGCTGAAGACCGACAACGGCACACCGGTCAAGCTGCGCGACGTCGCCCGCGTCGAGCTCGGCCCCGACGAGCGGCGCGGCATCGCCGAGCTCAACGGCGAGGGCGAGGTCGCAAGCGGCATCGTGCTCCAGCGTTTCGGCATGAACGCGCTCGACGTGATCGAGAACGTCAAGAAGCGCTTCAGGGAGATTGCGACCAGCCTGCCTAAATCGGTCGAGATCGTTCCGGTCTACGACCGGTCGAACCTGATCTACGCCGCGATCGACACGCTGAGACACACGCTGGTGGAGGAGAGCATCGTCGTCGCCCTCGTCTGCATCGTGTTCCTGCTGCATGTGCGCAGCGCGCTGGTCGCGATCCTGATGCTTCCCGTCGGGGTCCTGATGGCCTTTGGCGCCATGAAGCTGCTCGGGATCGGCTCCAACATCATGAGTCTCGGCGGCATCGCGATCGCCATCGGCGCCATGATCGACGCCGCGATCGTCATGATCGAGAACGCCCACAAGCATCTCGAGCGCGCCGAGCCCGGCAAGCCACGCGTTGCGATCCTAATCGAGGCGGCTTCTGAGGTGGGACCCGCGCTGTTTTTCAGCCTGTTGATTATCACCGTCTCATTCATGCCGATCTTCACGCTGGAGTCGCAGGAGGGGCGACTGTTCAGTCCGCTCGCCTTCACCAAGACCTTCGCGATGGCGGCGGCGGCGCTGCTGTCGGTGACCCTGGTGCCGGCGCTGATGGTGATCTTCGTTCGCGGCAGGATCATCCCGGAGCACAAGAATCCGATCAACCGCTTCCTGATCTGGATCTATCGCCCGGTGATCTCAGGCGTGCTGCGCGCCAAGATTCCGGTGATCCTGCTCGCGCTCGGCATACTCGCCGCCTCGATCTGGCCGGCGCGACAACTCGGCACCGAGTTCATGCCGAACCTCAACGAAGGCACCCTCCTCTACATGCCGACGACGCTGCCCGGCATCTCCGTGACCAAGGCGGCCGAGCTGATGCAGACCCAGGACCGCATCATCCGTTCGTTTCCCGAGGTCGCCTCGGTCTACGGCAAGGCCGGCCGCGCCGCGACCGCGACCGACCCCGCGCCGTCGGAGATGTTCGAGACCATCGTCAACCTGAAGCCGAAGGCGGAGTGGCGCGCGGGCGTGACGGTCGACAGCCTGATCGCCGAGATGGACAAGGCGTTGCAGTTTCCCGGCGTCTCCAACGCCTGGACCATGCCGATCAAGGCGCGCATCGACATGCTCTCGACCGGCATCCGCACGCCCGTCGGCGTCAAGGTGATCGGCACCGATCTCGCCGGCATCGACAAGCTTGCGCGGCAGGTCGAGCAGGTGCTCAAGGCCGTGCCCGGCACCTCCTCGGCCTATGCCGAGCGCGGCCTCGGCGGCTACTATCTCGAGATCACGCCGAACCGCGAGGCGCTGGCCCGCTACGGCATCGTGATGCAGGATGTGCAGGACACGATCGCGACCGCGCTCGGCGGCCAGACCGTGACCACGACGGTAGAGGGACGTCAGCGCTTCACGGTCAACATGCGCTACCCGCGCGACCTGCGCGACAATCCGAAGGCCATCAGCAGCGACATCCTGGTGCCGATGCCGGGCGGCGGCGCCGTTCCGCTCGGCGAGGTCGCAACCGTGACGCCGGCGCGCGGGCCGACCTCGATCCGAACCGAGAACGGCCAGCTCGCCACCTACATCTATGTCGACATCCGCGACCGCGACCTCGGCGGCTACGTCGCTGACGCCCAGCACGCCGTGCAGGCGAGCATCCAGTTCCCGCCCGGCTATTACGTGGTCTGGAGCGGGCAGTACGAATATCTCGAACGTGCCACCGCGCGGCTCAAGATCGTGGTGCCGGTGACGCTGCTGATCATCTTCCTGCTGCTCTATGTCAACTTCCGCTCGGTCACCGAGACCATGATCGTCATGCTCTCGCTGCCCTTCGCCCTCGTCGGCGGCCTCTGGCTGATGTGGTGGCTCGGATTCAACCTGTCGGTCGCGGTCGCCGTCGGCTTCATCGCGCTGGCGGGCGTGGCGGCCGAAACCGGCGTGGTGATGCTGATCTATCTCAATCATGCCCTGGCGGAGACCAAGGCGCGCTGTGAGCTCGCGGGCCGCGCGCTCACACGAGCGGACCTCTACGCGGCCATCATGGAAGGCGCCGTCGAGCGCGTCCGCCCCAAGATGATGACCGTGGTCGCGATCATGGCCGGCCTGTTGCCGATCATGTGGAGCACTGGCACCGGCTCGGAGATCATGCAGCGCATCGCCGTGCCCATGATCGGCGGCATGATCTCCTCGACTTTGCTGACGCTGATCGTGATCCCCGCGATTTTCGCCCTGGTGAAAGGGATTGGGCTGGGCACGGCCGGAGATGCAGTCATACCCGCCCACGTGGCGGAGGCCGCCGAATGAATTTGTGGCTTTCTCCATGGTGCGAGCTGGTCGCAGTCGCGCGAAAACGTGCGGCTGCGACGTTGAGTTCCCCACACGTAACATTGTTGCGGGTCGACACTGTTCCCGTCGCCATGCTAGGTCAGCCTGAACCGACAGCGAGAGTGAATTCGTGGTCTTGAATCGCCGGCCCTTCAGACTCAGCCGCACGCACAATTGGCGTGGGCTCGTGGCTGTGCTCGTTGCGGTCATGTACCTGCTGTCGGGCGCACTTCACGGCGCCCATGACATCGATGTGACCAGCCCGTCCGGCGGCTCGGAGATCGCTTCGATCCTCGACGACGGCGCAGCCGGTCATGGCGATCACAAGGCCCTCGCCGGTCATCACTGCCACGGCTGCTTCTCGATCGCGGTCGCGCAGCCACTGCACTCAGCAACCGCAGCCGGCATCATTGCCGCACCGGTCGCGCAGCAGCAGGCGATGCTGGTCGGCATCGCACCCGACACGACGTCGCCACCTCCCAAGCCCATTGCCTGAACGGATTGGTCGGGCGCCCCGCGCCCATTAGGTTCATCCTTCACAGGTCGATTTCATGCTTTGCAGGGGAATGGCCGCGCGCCTCGCGTGCGCGGCAGCGTGTCTGGTTGCCGGACTGGCACTTGCGCCATCGCACGCCCAGACTTTGACGATGCGGAGTGCGCTGTCGCGCGCGCTGGCCGCGAGCCCGCGCCTGACGGCGGCGGAGCGCGACGTCGGCATCGCCACGGGCCAGCGCATCCAGGCGGGCGCGTTGCTCAATCCGGAACTGTCCTATGAGCAGGACAATTCGTTCGGCTCCGGCATCTATCGCGGCACGCGATCGGCCGAAACCACGCTCCAGATCAGCCAGGCCTTCGAGCTGTTCGGCAAGCGGGACGCGCGGATCGCCGCAGGCGCAGCCGGCGTCGAAGTCGCCGCGATCCAGCGCAAGGCCGTGAGGCTGGAGGTGCTGTCGGAGACCGCAATCGTCTTTCTCAGCGTACTCGGCGCGCAGCGGCGCATCCAGATTCTCGACGAGCAGATCGCCGCGATCGACCGCCTGACGCCGCTCCTGCGCCGCCGTGTCGAGGCGGGCGCCTCCTCCCCGGCCGAGACCGGCCGCGCCGAGGTCGCCTCGGCCCTGGTGAAGGCCGACCGCGAGCGCTTCAAGGCGACGCTGGCGAGCGCCCGGCGCGAGCTGGCGGTGCTGATGGGCGATCCCGCGGCAAAGTTCGGCGAGGTCTCCGGACGGCTCGACACCATGGGACGGCCACCGACCTTCCAGTCGGTCGTCACGGCCATCGATGCCAATCCGCAACTGGTGCGCTGGACCGCCGTCTATGCCCAGCGCAACGCCGAACTGTTGATGGCTCGGCTCAGGCCCTACCCGGACGTGCGGATCGCCGCCGGCTGGCGTCACTTCAACGAGACCAATGACGACGCCGCGCGCCTGACCGTCTCGGTGCCGATCCCCGTGTTCGACCAGAACCAGGGCAACATCCTCTCGGCGCAAGAGAGCCTCGCCAAGACCAGGGCCGAGCGCGAGGCCAACCGCAACACGCTGATCGTGATCGCCGGCCGCGCCTATGACTCGCTCCAGGGCTCGCTGCGCGAGCTTGCGGTGCTGCGTGAGACCGCCATCCCCAAGGCCGTTGAAGCCTCCGAGGCGATCTCGCAAGGCTACGGCCAGGGCCGCTTCACCCTGCTCGAAGTGCTCGACGCCCAGGCGAGCGTCACCCAGGCCCGCCTGCGCGAGCAGGAGGCACTCCAGAACTTCCACACAGGCGTCGCGACCATCGAAGGCCTCGTCGGCAATCCATTCACGCTGGCGCGGGAGAGCGCACGATGAAGACGTCCTCCACCATTCTCGTTGCCGTCGTTGCCGCCGCGCTCGGCGCTTACGGCTATGCCCTGCTCGCTCCGGGCAAGGTCGCGCCAACCGAGCATGCCGAGCATTCCGAACAGAAGAAGCCGAACGACCATGTCGAGCAGGACGAGCACGGTGCCGACCGCATCCGCATCTCCGACGTCAAGCTCGCCGCCGCCGGCGTGGTGCTGGCGGAGGCCACGAGCGCGACGCTGACCGATACGTTGTCCTTCAACGGCATCTTGCGCGCCAACCAGGAGGCGGTCGTTCAGGTGACGCCGCGCTTTCCCGGGCTCGCCAAATCGATCCAGAAGCGCATCGGCGACAGGGTCGCCAAGGACGATCTGCTGGCCGCGATCGAGAGCAACCAGAGCCTCACCGTCTATGAGCTGAAGGCGCCGATCGCCGGCACCATCATCGAACGGCAGATCTCGCTCGGCGAATACGCCTCCGAGCAGAAGCCGGCCTTCGTCGTCGCCGACCTCTCCACCATCTGGGTCGACCTGTCGATCTACCGGCAAGACTTAAGGCGCGTTCGCCTCAACGACGAGGTGCTGATCGATCCCGACGACGGACGCGGCGAGATCAAGGGCACGATCTCGTACATGGCGCCGATCGGCTCCAGCGAGACCCAGACCGCGCTGGCGCGCGTGGTGCTGCCGAATCCGGACGGCCGGCTTCGCCCCGGTCTGTTCGTCACGGCGCGGCTGATCCTCGCCGCGCGCAACGTCGCGGTGGCCGTGCGCAAGAGCGCGATCCAGACGCTGGAGAACAGGACCATCGTGTTCGTGCGCGAGGATGGCGACAAGATCGAGGCGCGCCCGGTCGAGCTCGGGGATTCCGATCCGCGCCATGTCGAGATCAGGGCCGGCCTTTCCGCCGGCGAGCAATACGTCGCGGAGAACAGCTTCGTCGTGAAGGCGGAGATGGGCAAGGGCGAGGCCGAACATGATTGAGCGTCTCCTCGCCGTCTCGCTGCATCAGCGCTGGCTGGTCCTGCTGCTCGCGCTCGGAGCTGTCGCGTTCGGCGCCTGGAATTTCCAGCGCCTTCCGATCGACGCCGTCCCCGACATCACCAACATCCAGGTCCAGATCAACACGCGCGCGCCGGGCTATTCGCCGCTCGAGACCGAGCAGCGTATCACCTTCCCGGTCGAGACCGCGATGGGCGGCCTGCCCAAGCTCGACTACACCCGCTCGCTGTCGCGCTACGGCCTCAGCCAGGTGACGGTCGTGTTCAAGGACGGCACCGACATCTATTTCGCCCGCCAGCTCGTCGGCGAACGCATCCAGCAGGTGAAGGACCAGCTCCCGGCCGGCGTCGAGGTGGCGATGGGTCCGGTCTCGACCGGGCTCGGCGAGATCTTCATGTACACCGTCGAGGCGAAGGCGGGCGCCAAGACGCAAGGCGGCCACGACTATTCGCTGACCGATTTGCGCACCGTGCAGGACTGGATCATCCGGCCGCAGCTTCGCAACGTGCCGGGCGTGGTCGAGATCAACACGATCGGCGGCTTCGAGCGCCAGTTCCACGTGCTGCCGGATCCGGGCAAGCTGATGGCCTACCGGCTCGGCTTTCGCGACGTCATGACGGCGCTCGCCGCCAACAACGCCAATGTCGGCGCCGGCTATATTGAGCGCAACGGCGAGCAATATCTGGTTCGCTCGCCGGGCCAGGTCGGCAACATCAGCGAAATCCAGGACATCGTCATCGGCTCGCGCGGCGGCAATCCCGTCAGGATCAGGGATGTCGCGACGGTCACGGAAGGCCGCGATCTGCGCACGGGCGCGGCGACGCGCAATGGCGAGGAGACCGTGCTCGGCACCGCGATGCTGCTGATCGGCGAAAACAGCCGCAGCGTCGCGCGCCGCGTCGCAGCCCGTCTCGAGGACATCGCCAAATCGCTGCCCGAGGGCGTCGTGACGCGAACCGTCTACGACCGCACCGATCTGGTCGAAGCCACCATCCGCACGGTCAAGAACAACCTGCTGGAAGGCGCGGCGCTGGTCGTGGCCGTGCTGTTCCTGATCCTCGGAAACATCCGCGCCGCGCTCGTGGTGGCCTGCGTCATTCCGCTGTCCATGGCCATGACGATCACCGGCATGGTCGAGACCAAGGTCAGCGCCAACCTGATGAGCCTGGGCGCGATCGACTTCGGCATCATCGTCGACGGCGCCGTGATCATCGTCGAGAATTGCCTGCGCATGCTGGCCCTGGCCCAGCGCGAGAGAGGCCGCCTGCTCACGACCTCCGAACGGCTGCATGCGATCCTGCGCGGGTCGAGCGAGGTCATCAAGCCGAGCCTGTTCGGAACGCTGATCATCGCGGTGGTCTATCTGCCGGTCCTGACGCTGACCGGCGTCGAAGGCAAGATGTTCACGCCGATGGCGTTGACCGTGCTGATGGCACTGGGCGCCGCGGTGCTGTTCTCCATCACCTTCGTGCCGGCGGCGGTTGCCATCTTCGTCACCGGTAAGGTGTCCGAACACGAAAACCTGTTCATGCGGCTGGCGAAGCGCGCCTACCTCCCCCTGCTCCGCTTTGCCATCGACAATCGCGCCGCAGTCGCCATCATGGCTGTCGTCATCGTGATCGCGAGCGGCATCGCCGCCGCGCGCATGGGCGGCGAGTTCATTCCGAGCCTGGACGAAGGCGACGTCGCGCTGGCCTCCATCCGGATTCCCGGGACCAGCCTCACGCAATCGCTGGACCTCCAAAAGGCGCTGGAAAAGCGCATCATGCAGATACCCGAAGTGAAGGAGTTCTTCACCCGCATCGGCACCGCGGAGATCGCCACCGACCCGATGTCGCCGGCGCAGACCGACGGCTACATCATGCTGAAGCCGCGCGCCGAATGGCCCGACCCGGACAAGCCGAAATCGGAGGTGATCGAGGCCATCGACCATGCCGCCGACGACATTCCAGGCAGCGCCTACGAAATCTCCCAGCCGATCCAGTTCCGCGTCAACGAGCTGATCTCCGGCGTGCGCAGCGACGTCGGCGTCAAGATCTTCGGCGATGATCTCGACATTCTGCAAGGCGCGGCAAAACAGGTGGAGGCCGCGATCCGCGGCATCCGCGGCGCCAGCGACGTCAAGATCGAGCAGGTCGCAGGCCTGCCGATCCTCACCGTCCGCCTCGACCGCCAGGCGCTCGCCCGTTACGGCCTCAGCATCAGCGAGGTGCAGGGCATCGTCGAGATCGCGGTGGGCGGCAAGTCGGCCGGCAAGTTGTTCGAGGGCGACCGCCGCTTCGACATCGTCGTGCGCCTGCCCGAGCACCTGCGCGGCAATCTCGAGGCGATCCGGGCCATCCCGATCCCGCTGCCGCCCGGTGAGGAGGCCACATCCGGCACGGCCGTTCGAACGGCGCTGTCCGCCTCCCCCCTCACCCAGATGCGCTATGTGCCGCTGTCGTCGGTCGCCACCGTCGATGCGACGCCCGGCCCCAACCAGATCAGCCGCGAGAACGGCAAGCGGCGCATCGTCGTCACCGCCAATGTCCGCGCGCGCGATCTCGGCTCCTTCGTCAGCGAGGCCGAGGCGGTGGTGGCCGAGAAGGTCAAGCTGCCGCCGGGCTACTGGATCGGCTGGGGCGGACAGTTCGAGCAACTGGTCTCCGCGACCAAGCGGCTGATGATCGTGGTGCCGGTGGCGCTGCTGCTGGTGTTCCTGCTGCTGTTCATGGGCATGGGATCGGCGGCGGATGCGGCTTTGGTGTTCTCCGGCGTGCCGCTGGCATTGACCGGCGGCGTCGCGGCGCTGCTGCTGCGCGATATCCCGCTCTCGATCAGCGCCGGCGTCGGCTTCATTGCGCTGTCGGGCGTCGCCGTGCTCAACGGCCTCGTCATCATCGCCTTCATCGAACGGCTGCGCAGCGAGGGGCGATCCGTCGTGGATGCGGTCCGCGAGGGCGCGCTGACGCGGCTGCGGCCGGTGCTGATGACGGCGCTGGTCGCCTCGCTCGGCTTCGTGCCGATGGCGCTCGCAACCGGCGCGGGCGCCGAGGTGCAGCGGCCGCTTGCGACCGTGGTGATCGGCGGCATCATCTCCTCGACCATGTTGACGCTCCTGGTGCTGCCGGCGCTCTACGTGCTGTTCCGCCGTGACGCAGGCACCGAAACGCCTACAATGGCGCCTGATTTGGCAGCTTCCGGGGAGCGCTAGAGGTGGGCAGCCACGACCATCACGGCCATCATCACCATGATCACGATGGCCACGACCATGGTCATAACCACAGCCACGGGCACGCGCATGTCCATGCGCCCGCGAACTTCGGCAAGGCGTTCGCGATCGGCATTTCGCTCAACGTCGCGCTGGTCGTGGCCGAAGCGGTCTACGGCTATATCGGCAACTCCACCGCCCTGCTCGCGGACGCCGGCCATAACCTTTCCGACGTGCTTGGCCTGGTCGTGGCCTGGGGCGCCTCGATCGCGGCGCGGCGCGCGCCGAGCGGCCGCTTCACCTACGGCCTGCGCGCCTCCACCATCCTCGCGGCGCTGGCGAATGCGGTGTTCCTGCTGGTCGCCACCGGTGCGATCGGCTGGGAGGCGATCCTGCGGCTGCGCGAACCGCAGCCGATCGCAGGCGTCACGGTGATGGTGGTCGCCGGCATCGGCATCCTCATCAACGGCTTTACCGCCATGCTGTTCGCGGGCGGCCGCAAGGACGACATCAACATTGAAGGCGCCTATTTGCACATGGCGGCCGACGCCGCGGTCTCCCTCGGCGTCGTGGTCTCGGCGGCGCTGATCATCTGGACCGGCTGGCTCTGGCTCGCCCCCGTCACCAGCCTCGTCATCTGCGCCACGATCCTGTGGAGCACGACCAGCCTGCTGCGCGGCTCCATCGACATGTCGATGGCGGCGGCGCCCAAGGGCACCGACCTCGCCGCGATCAGGGCGTTTTTGCTGGCGCGCCCCGGCGTGTCAGGGATCCACGATCTCCATGTCTGGCCGATCTCGACCACCGAGACCGCGCTGACCTGCCACCTCGTCATGCCCACAGGGAGCGACGATGCATTCCTGATGGAGACGGCGCAGCTGCTGAAGGCGTCCTTCCGCATCGGCCACACCACGCTTCAGGTCGAGACCCATCCCGACAATGGCTGCGCGCTGGCGCCGGATGATGTGGTGTGAAAGGGGGCACTCTGCCTCCACGTCGTCATTGCGAGCGCAGCGAAGCAATCCAGAATCTGTCCGCGGGAACAGTCTGGATTGCTTCGTCGCAAGGGCTCCTCGCAATGACGGCGCGGAGAGAGCGCGGCCTACACCTTCGCCGTCACGATCCAGATCGCGCCCTGCAGCGCCACCGACTGCCCCTTCAGGAACGGCGCGAGCATCTCGCGGATCGAAGCCTTGGCGGCCTCGTATGTCTCCGGCGGATGGCCCTGCAGCGCACGGCTGGCTGGGCCGATCTGGAGCGCGCCGTCGACGGCGGCATCGAGCCCGCCGCCGATCGCGACGTCCATCGGAAGATTATGCGGCTCCATCGCCACGTCGACGAAGCCTGCACCTTTCAGGATGCGCGTGACGCGCTCCTCCGAGGCGAAGGCGAACGGGCCCGGCTCTTCCGGCCCGACCGGCGGCATCTTCGGCACGTGTTTGTAGACCGCCATCAGCGGCGCCATCATCCACGGATTTTCCTTCGGCTCGCGCCAGCAGACGAAAGCGAGCCGCCCGGTCCGCTTCAGCGCCCGGCGGAGGTTGGTGAAGGACGCGATCGGATCGGCGAAGAACATCACGCCGAAGCGCGACGCCAGCAAGTCGAAGCTGGCCGGCTCGAACGGATGCACCGTCGCATCTGCCAGCACGAAATCGAGCGGCAGCCCCTTCGGCGCCAGCGCACGCGCCTGCGACAGCATCGGGTCGGAGACGTCGAGGCCGAGCGCGAAGCCATCAGGCGCGACCGCCTTCGCGAACGCGAACGTCGTCGCACCGGAGCCGCAGCCGACATCGAGGACGCGCTCGCCAGGTCTCGGCCTGGCGCGGTCGATCAGAACATCGGCAATGGGTCCAAGCAAATTCTCCTGCGCCGCGTGGCGATCGGCCCAGCGCTGCCCGCTGGGGCCGTTCCAATAGGCGATCTGGTCGGCATTCTCTGCGTGTCCGCTAGGCTGTTCCATGAGGACCCCTCGTTCGAGTTCGTAAACTTGGCCGTGCTTCCGGCGGGACGCGCTCGCATTGCGGCCGCATTGGTTTCACCGAATGGCCCCATAGGAATCAGACGTCAACCAGATTTCGTGAATAGGATTCTTGGGTTGCCCACCTTGAAAAGGCATGACCATGCGCACCTTCACGGCATCCATCATCATCACAGTCCTCTCCCTCGGAACGCCAGCCCACGTGCTGGCGCAAGGCACATCGTCGCAAGCCGGTGCGGAATCACCGGCTGCCAAGTCCAGCACGGTCATCCGCCAGATCCAGGTTGTCGACGTCAAGGAGCTGCAGCCGGCGGTTCGCTCGAAGGTCGATGAAATCGTCGCACAGACGACCGATGAAGATATCCAATCGCTTCGGAAAACGATCGATGCAACTCCGGCGGCGGCATCTGCGCTCAAGGCCAAGGGTCTGACCTCGTCGCAAGTCGTTGCCATCAACATCGTGGACGGTGTGCTGACGATGTTCACCAAGACTGCCTGACACCGCGGGCTGCCTGACATCAGGAATGACCGAGCGCCATTGTGGGACATTTGGCAGTCCCACGATGGTCGTGCGAACCCGGTGCGCGTCGCGTTTTGCTGAGCAAGAGGCCGGCCTGCCAAGCCGAAGCTCGCGAAGCGAGCGAAGGCTGGTGGGCGGTCACGGATTCGAACCGCGGACCCTCTCGGTGTAAACGAGATGCTCTAACCAGCTGAGCTAACCGCCCTCGCCGCCTCTTTAGCCTCACTGGCCCCGCACGGGCAAGCGCGGAACGTCATTTCCGCCTCAATCCCCTGGCCTCCCTGGCAGCAGCGGCACCGCATCGATCCACACCGCGGCCGACTGGCACCAGATCTGCCTGACGGGCCGCAACTTGTCCCGCTGGCGGATGCTGCCCCAGCGGATACCCCAATCGTCGGCCTGGTCGCCCTCGCCGCTGGTGAACAGCGGGGAACCGCAGTCGGCGCAGAAGTGCTGGAGGCGCATCCGGCCGTTGTCGCCGCGCTTGCCGTAGACTTTCGGCGTGCCGCCGGTCAGGCGGACATCGGTCGCGGAACAGATCGCCGTCACCCGGAACGGCGAGCCGGTCAGCGTCTGACAATCGGTGCAGTGGCACACCGAGACCGCCTCGGGGTCGATGTCGGCCTCATAGGTGATCTGCCCGCAATGGCATTGCCCATCGATGTGCATGGCCAGCTTCCAAAACAAAACGGCGCCCGAAGGCGCCGTTCTATCATCTTTCGCTGAACCTCAGTGAGCGGTCAGGCCGCCGGCGGCTTCATCGCCGTCCGGCTTCACCGTCACCTTGGTGTCCTCTTCCCAGACGATCGGCACCGGCTTCTTGACCAGCGCCTTGGCGACGACGTCGTCGAGACGCGAGACCGGGATGATCTCCATGCCGCCCTTGATCGCATCGGAAATCTCCGTGAGATCCTTGGCGTTGTCCTCGGGGATCAGCACCGTCTTGATGCCGCCGCGGGCCGCGGCGAGCAGCTTCTCCTTGAGACCGCCGATCGGCAGCACGCGGCCGCGCAGCGTGATCTCGCCGGTCATCGCGACATCGTGGCGGACCGGGATTCCGGTCATGACCGAGATGATCGCGGTGGCCATGGCGACGCCCGCGGACGGACCGTCCTTCGGCGTCGCGCCCTCCGGCACGTGCACGTGGATGTCGCGCTTGTCGAACAGCGGCGGCTCGACGCCATAGTTGATCGCGCGCGAGCGGACATAGGACGCCGCCGCCGAGATCGACTCCTTCATCACGTCACGCAGATTGCCCGTGACCGTCATCTTGCCCTTGCCGGGCATCATGACGCCTTCGATCGTCAGCAGCTCGCCGCCGACATCGGTCCAGGCAAGTCCGGTGACGATACCGACCTGCGGCTCGCTCTCGATCTCGCCGAAGCGGTACTTCGGCACGCCGAGCAGCTCTTCCAGAGTCTTCTCGGTGACCTTGACCGACTTCTTCTTGGAGATCATCAGCTCCTTCACCGCCTTGCGGGCGAGTGTCGAGAGCTCACGCTCCAGGTTGCGCACGCCCGCTTCGCGGGTGTAGCGGCGGATCAGAAGCAGCAGCGCGTCGTCGTCGATCGAGAACTCCTTGGAGTCCAGGCCGTGCTTGGACACCGCGTTCGGGATCAGATGCTTGCGCGCGATCTCGACCTTCTCGTTCTCGGTGTAGCCCGCGATCCGGATGATCTCCATGCGGTCCATCAGCGGCCCGGGAATATTGAGCGTATTCGCGGTCGTGATGAACATCACGTTGGACAGATCGTAGTCGACCTCGAGATAGTGGTCGTTGAAGGTCGCGTTCTGCTCGGGGTCGAGGACCTCGAGCAAAGCCGAGGACGGATCGCCGCGGAAGTCGGCGCCCATCTTGTCGATCTCGTCCAGCAGGAACAGCGGATTGGACGACTTCGCCTTCCGCATCGACTGGATGATCTTGCCGGGCATCGAGCCGATATAGGTGCGGCGATGACCGCGGATCTCGGCCTCGTCGCGCACGCCGCCGAGCGAAACGCGCACGAATTCGCGCCCCGTCGCCTTCGCGATCGACTTGCCGAGCGAGGTCTTGCCGACGCCCGGAGGCCCGACGAGGCACAGGATCGGGCCCGTCAGCTTGTTGGCGCGCGACTGCACCGCGAGATACTCGACGATGCGTTCCTTGACCTTCTCGAGCCCGTAGTGATCGGAATCCAGGATGGCCTGCGCCGCTTCCAGATCCTTCTTCACCTTGGACTTCTTGTTCCACGGGATCGACAGCAGCCAATCCAGATAGTTGCGCACGACGGTCGCTTCCGCGGACATCGGCGACATCTGGCGCAGCTTCTTCAATTCATGCTGCGCCTTCTCGCGCGCTTCCTTGGAGAGCTTGGTCTTGGCGATCTTCTCTTCGAGATCGGCGAGCTCGTCGCGACCGTCGTCGTCGCCGAGTTCCTTCTGGATCGCCTTCATCTGCTCGTTGAGATAATACTCGCGCTGGGTCTTCTCCATCTGGCGCTTGACGCGCGAGCGGATGCGCTTCTCGACCTGGAGCACCGAGATCTCGCTCTCCATCAGGCCCAGCACCTTCTCGAGGCGCGTGGTGACCGACAGCGTCTCCAGGATGCCCTGGCGGTCCGCGATCTTGACGGCGAGATGGGAAGCAACCGTGTCGGCGAGCTTGGCGAAATCGGTGATCGCCTGCACGACGCCGACGACCTCGGCCGAGATCTTCTTGTTGAGCTTCACATAGCTCTCGAAGTCGGACACGACCGAGCGCGCCAGGGCCTCGGCCTCGACCGACTTCGCATCGGTATCGGCGAGCGCAACGGCGGTGGCTTCATAATAGTCGGCGCGATCGGTGTACTTCTGGACGCGCGCACGCTCGAGCCCCTCGACCAGCACCTTCACGGTACCGTCGGGAAGCTTCAAGAGCTGGAGCACGCTGGCAAGCGTACCGGTCTCGTAAATCGCATCGGGCGCCGGATCATCGTCGGACGCGTTCTTCTGCGTCGCGAGCATGATCAGCGCATCGTTCTTCATCACCTCTTCGAGCGCGCGGATCGACTTCTCGCGACCGACGAAGAGCGGCACGATCATGTGCGGGAAGACGACGATATCGCGCAGCGGCAACACGGGATAAGCGTGCGTTTCGCCATGGACGATGGTTGGCCGGGGTTTGGGATTAGTCATGGCCTTTTCCTTTTGCTTTGCCCCCTTGCACGCAGCCCGCTGATCATGCGCAACCGCCACAAGGTGCCGAGGTGATCCGCAGAACCGATCGGTCCTTTTACGAGGTGGACCGGCTTGCCGGATCGGAACTGAGGCGAATCTTGAAGGGAATTCTTGCTCGCCGCCGACATTAGGTGGCTATCGACCCCGGGGGTGTCAAGTCATTGAAAAACGCGCGCCATCAGGCGCTTACGCACGCAGGTAAGCGACGCAACACCGGCTGCGGAGATACATTTCCGCAGCCTTACTAGATGAGACGGTTGGAGCGTTCCAGCGCCGAAAATCAGGCGCTGGCGTTCTCGACGGCGCGATCGGACCGATCGGCATAGATGTAGAGCGGACGGGCCGTTCCTTCCACGACTTCGCGCGAAATCACGACTTCTTCCACACCTTCCAGACCCGGCAGGTCGAACATGGTCTCGAGCAGGATCGCTTCGAGGATCGAACGCAACCCACGCGCGCCGGTCTTGCGCTCGATCGCCTTGCGGGCGACCGCGCCAAGCGCCTCGTCGGCGAAGGTCAGCTCGATGTTCTCCATCTCGAACAGCCGCTGGTACTGTTTCACCAGCGCGTTCTTCGGCTCGGTGAGGATCTTCTTCAGCGAGGTCTCATCGAGGTCCTCAAGCGTCGCCACGACCGGCAGACGGCCGACGAACTCGGGGATGAGGCCGTACTTCAGGAGGTCCTCAGGTTCGACGTGACGGAAGATCTCGCCGGTACGGCGATCCTCCGGCGCGAGCACCTGGGCACCGAAGCCGATCGAGGTCGACCGTCCCCGCGCCGAGATGATCTTCTCCAGGCCGGCGAAGGCGCCGCCGCAGATGAACAGGATGTTGGTGGTATCCACCTGCAGGAATTCCTGCTGCGGATGCTTGCGGCCGCCCTGCGGCGGGACCGAGGCCACCGTGCCTTCCATGATCTTGAGCAGCGCCTGCTGAACGCCCTCACCCGACACGTCGCGCGTGATCGAGGGGTTGTCGGACTTGCGGCTGATCTTGTCGATTTCGTCGATGTAGACGATGCCGCGCTGGGCGCGTTCGACATTGTAGTCGGCGGCCTGGAGCAGCTTCAGGATGATGTTCTCGACGTCCTCGCCGACATAGCCGGCCTCGGTCAGCGTCGTCGCATCAGCCATCGTGAACGGCACGTCGAGGATGCGGGCGAGCGTCTGCGCGAGCAGCGTCTTGCCCGAGCCGGTCGGACCGATCAGCAGGATGTTCGACTTCGCGAGCTCGACGTCGTTGTGCTTGGTCTGGTGGTTGAGGCGCTTGTAGTGATTGTGCACCGCGACCGACAGGACCTTCTTCGCATGGTTCTGGCCGATCACGTAGTCGTCCAGGACCTTGCAGATTTCCTTCGGCGTCGGAATGCCGTCGCGCGACTTGACCAGCGAGGACTTGTTCTCCTCGCGGATGATGTCCATGCAGAGCTCGACGCACTCGTCGCAGATGAAGACCGTGGGACCCGCGATCAGTTTGCGGACTTCGTGCTGGCTCTTGCCGCAGAACGAGCAATATAGCGTGTTCTTGGAGTCGCTCGTGCCGACCTTACTCATTCATGTCTCCGTCCGCGGTTCGATCCCGTTCCGCTCGATCACTCCATTCCGACACGATGGCCGGTATGAAGTTCAAATAGAGCAAATTCCGTACCAAAAAAGACCCTACGCGTTACATCCCGTGCGAATCACGGTCACTCGATTCTCCCGCGATCATAGCCGATCAGTCGTAGCCAACCATGCTGTCACCCGACTATCAAGAATTCGCTAATCGGGGCTCGCCGGCTACCCGTGACAATACCGTGATTTCCGGTCTTGGCACGGACGAAGTGATCGAAATCACCCCGGCGTTGCTGGATTGCCACGAAAAACAAGCACGAAAGCGGAACTTTCTGCTTGCCGCAGGGCGCAAAACACCGTTTTGCGATGCGCACACGCGCACCTAAGGTGAACGCCACCCTGACGATCCCACGGCGATCCCGAGGGATCGCCGTTACGGATCAGTAGTGCTACGGGACCTTCACCGGCGCCGGTTCCTCGGCGCGCTTGTCGATGACTTTGTCGACCAGACCAAACTCCTTGGCGTCGTTCGCGGTCAGGAACTTGTCGCGCTCCAGCGCGTCCTCGATCGTCTTGTAGGTCTGCCCGGTGTGCTTCACGTAGATCTCGTTGAGCCGCTTCTTCAGGTTCAGGATTTCCTGCGCGTGCAGCATGATGTCGGTGGCCTGGCCCTGGAAGCCGCCGGACGGCTGATGCACCATGATGCGGGAGTTCGGCAGCGAGAAGCGCATGTCCTTTTCGCCGGCGGCGAGCAGCAGCGAGCCCATCGAGGCCGCCTGCCCCGTGCACAGCGTCGAGACCGCCGGGCGGATGAACTGCATGGTGTCGTAGATCGCAAGCCCCGATGTCACCACGCCGCCCGGCGAGTTGATGTACATCGAGATTTCCTTCTTCGGATTGTCCGCCTCGAGGAACAACAGCTGCGCGACGATCAGCGTCGACATGCCATCCTCGACCGGGCCGGTCACGAAGATGATGCGCTCCTTCAGAAGGCGCGAGAAGATGTCGTAGGCGCGCTCGCCACGGTTGGTCTGCTCGACCACCATGGGCACGAGGTTCATGTAGGTTTCAACCGGATCGCGCATGAGTCACCTAGGGTTTTCGGACGCGGACATCGCCACTTCTGGCTGCCAGTTTCAGCTGGGTTTGCCGGTAGGCGGATGGACGTCCCGTGATGCAGGAACTTTGGTAGAGAACTTTAGGTACAGGGCGTACCGACAGATATAGCCCAATTCGCGTCAGACAAGTGCGGAGCGCATTAAGGCTTAATCCACGGGGCAGTTGAAGCTGATTCTCGCAAAGAGGCCCAGCCAGCCACATGGCTAGCCGGGCCCGTTTGCCAATCATCCTTAATGGAAGGCTTTTTCAAAGCCCTCAGGCCGCGGACTTTGCTTCCTCATCATCCTTGTAGAGGTCCTCGCGCGAGACCTTCTTTTCGGTCACGTTGGCGAGCTCGAGGATGAAGTCGACGACCTTGTCCTCATAGATCGGTGCACGAAGCTGGGCCAGCGCCTGGGCGTTGTTGCGATAAAAGTCCCAGACCTCCTTCTCGCGGCCGGGCATCTGGCGCGCCCGCTCGATCACCGCGCGGCCGACCTCGTCGTCGGTCACGGTGATCTTGTTCTTCTCGCCGATTTCGGAGAGCACGAGGCCGAGGCGCACGCGACGGTCGGCGATCTTGCGATACTCTTCCCTGGCGGCGTCTTCAGTGGTGCTCTCGTCGGCAAAGGTCTTGCCGGCGGAATCCATCTCGGCCTTGACCGAATTCCACATCAGATTGAACTCCTCGTCGACGAGCGAGGGCGGCGCCTCGAAGCGATGCGCTTCGTCGAGGCGGTCGAGCAGTGCGCGCTTGACGCGCTGGCGCGTGGCGGTCGCGAACTCGGCGGCGAGCCGCTCGCGCGCGGCTTCCTTCAGCTTGTCCAGCGATTCCAGGCCAAGCGTCTTGGCGAACTCGTCGTCGATGGCGAGATCCTGCGGCGCCTCGATCAGCGTCGCCGTGGTCTCGAACTCGGCCGGCTGGCCGGCGAGCTTGTCGTTCATGTAGTTCTTGGGGAACGCCACCTTCAGCGTACGGGTCTCATTGGCGCCGATGCCGGTGAGCTGCTCCTCGAAGCCGGGGATGAAGGTGTTCGACCCGATCACGACCTGGATGCCCTCGCCGGTGCCGCCCTCGAAGGCTTCGCCGTTGATGGTGCCCTTGAAGCTGATGGTGACGCGATCACCGGACTCGGCCTTGGCGCCCTCGCCCTTCGCGGCATAGCCGCGGTTCGAATCGGCGATGCGCTTGATCGCCTCATCGACGTCGGTGTCGGAGACTTCGGCGACAGGCTTCTCAACCTGGAAGGTCTTGAAGTCGGCGAGCGCGATCGACGGCACCACCTCGATCGCGACCGTGTAGGTCAGATCGGTCTTGCCGCTCAGCAGTTCCTCGACCTCGGCCTGCTCGCTCGGCATGGTGATCTTCGGCTCGGTCGCAAGGCGAAAGCCGCGCTCGGAGAAAAGCTGCGTGTTGGTATCGCGGATGGTCTGGTCGATGGTCTCGGCCATCACCGAACGGCCATAGACCTTCTTCAGATGCGCGACCGGCACCTTGCCGGGACGGAAGCCGTTGATGCGGACCTTGTCCTTGAGGTCGACGAGCTTGGCACCGGCCTTGGCGTCGAGATCAGACGCAGAAACGCTGATCTTGAACTCGTGCTTCAATCCTTCCGAGAGGGTCTCTGTGACCTGCATGGCGTTCAATCTTCTTCTCGTTCGGTCCCGGCGCGCATGCGTCGGGACGCTGTCATTAATCGATCCGGCGCGAGGCAAACGCCTCAACGCCGGTGGTTCATCGGACCAGCTCCAAGCGGACAAACGTCCGAGAGGAAGCAGGCCTCGTAATCCGTGCAAACGCTGAAAGCGCTTGGTGCGGGCGGAGGGACTCGAACCCCCACAACTTTCGTCACTGGAACCTAAATCCAGCGCGTCTACCAGTTCCGCCACGCCCGCGTGAATTTGCATCAAGACCGGCCGCGATGCCGCGGGCGGCCGGGCTTATAACATGAGCCCGCCGGTTCGCAGCAAAAAAATGGCCGTGTCTACGCCCTCCTGAGATAGGCACGATGGCTGGACTTATCCAGCGCGCCGTGGTCCGGATCGAGCCATGAGAACGCCGATCTTTGACCCGACCCGACGTGAGGTTTTGGCCGGCCTTGGAGCTTCCCTTGGAGCTGCCCTTGGAGCTCCCGCCGCCGGGTTGATTGCCGGCGGCGCGGCTCCGTCCATCACCGCCCAGCTCGCCCTCCAGGCCAGGCCGGCAACGTTGGCTCTGAGGCCGGATCAGCCAGCGACACCAGTCTGGGAGCTGGCCGCCGTAAGCCACCTCGGGACCGTCCGTCTCAAGCGCGGCGACCGCTGCGAAGTGGTCTTTCGCAACGACCTGCCTGTGCCACTTGCGCCAGTCTGGTACGGCCGGAATGCCCCCGCCACGGCCGACCCGCTGCGCGGACGCGCGCCGACCGCACCGGATGCAACTGAAACATCAATTATTTCAATACCAAACGCCGGAACCTTGCTTGCGGACTTCCGCCTCTTCGAGGCCGGCCTGAACCAGCCCGCACGGCCGCTTCCGATCGTCGCCGGGGAGACGAACCGCATCGCCGTCGACCGCGACGAGGTCCTGTTGATCGAGGAATGGCGCCTGCGGCCGGACGGGACCGCGCTTCCGCCGGGCCGGGACCCGAAGGACACGACACCGCTCTATACGCTCAACGGGCGGACTTCATTCGAACTCTCAGCCGCGGCCAATGAGCGGTTGCGGCTGCGCTTTATCAACGGCTCCCAACGCACTGTTCTAGCAATCAAATTGGAAAACCACGAGGTCCGGGTAATGGCCCTGGATGGTCAGCCGGCCGAGCCGTTCCCGGCGCGCAACGGCGCCCTCGTACTGGCCCCCGGCGGGCGCGCCGACGCCTTTGTGGATGCGACGACATCGGCCCCATTCCTGCTGCATGACGGCAAGGAGGCACGCCCGGTCGGCAGCCTCAAGGTGACAGGCCAGCTGGAGCGGCGCGCACCGCTGTTGCCGCCCCAGCCGCTCCCACCGAATGACCTGCCCGAGCAGCTCGATCTGAGAGGCGCCCTGCGGTTCGATGTCGCGCTCGGCGCACCCGACCCTGTTTGGACACGGCCGGCGAATTTCTCCACCGCCTCTGCCCCGGCCTTCCGCGCCAAGACGGGCCGGACGATCGTGCTGGCGCTGAAGAACTCCGGCCCGGTCACCAATGTGTTCCACCTGCACGGCCACCACTTCCGCCTGCTCGACAAGCTCGACGATGGCTGGAAGCCCTATTGGCTCGACACGCTGGCGATCGAGCCCGGCCAGACCCAGCGCATCGCCTTCGCCGCGACCGCGCCCGGCCGTTGGCTGCTCGAATCCGTCGTGACCGACTGGGCCGCGCCGCGGCTGGTGCGCTGGTACGCGGTGGAGTGAAGCACCTATCGGCGCGTCCAGAGGTAGCGGACGTCGGGCTCTTTCTCCTCGTTCCGCGCGCCGTCGGTCTGCTCGACCAGTGCGAAGTCCCGCGCTTCATAGAAGCGCAGCGCCGGCGCATTGCGCTGGAAGGTCCAGAGCTCGAGCCGGTCGCAGGCCTCTTTGGCGACGCGGAGGAGTTCGGTGCCGACGCCGCGCCCTTGCGCTGCGGGAAGCACGTAGAGCTGCTCGATCCAGCCGTCACGGAAAGCGATGATCCCGCGCAGGGCGTCATCATCGAACCGTCCCCACACCCAGCATGTCGGATAGACGCGCTCGCGGTAGAACCAGCAGTCCTCCTCCGGCGTATGCAGCCCGACGAGCCACGGCATTGCCTGGTCAAACACAACCCGATGAACCTGCGCCGCCGCGCCAATGTCGGTGAGCGCGAGCTGCCTGAGCACTAGTACTCGACCCCAAGCGCGTCATAGATCCGCCGGTGCACGGCCGGCAGCGTCTCGGTGAGGTCTTCCGCGATCAGGCCGGGCCCCGCCTCGCTTGCCGCCTCGCCATGCATCCACACGCCGATGCTGGCGGCTTCGAAGGCCGGCACGCCCTGCGCCAAGAGTCCGGCGATAATGCCGGAGAGCACGTCGCCGGCACCGGCGGTGGCGAGCCAGGGCGGCGCGTTGGCGGCGATGGTGGCGCGGCCGTCGGGGGCGGCGACGGTGGTATCCGGGCCCTTCAGCAGCACGACGGCGCCGGAGCGCTCGGCGGCGGTGCGGACGCGCTCGAGCTTCGAGCGTCCCGGGTGCTTGTTGCTGAGGTCCGAGAACAGGCGCGGAAACTCGCCCTCGTGCGGGGTCAGCACCACCGCATTGTCCTGCGAGGATTTTATCGACTCGAACAGGCGCTCGGGCGTTGCGGCAAAGCTCGTCAGCGCATCCGCGTCCAGCACCAGATGCCGCTGCGCCGTCAGCGCGGTGTGGACGAGATCGCAGCTGCGTTCCCCGACGCCCGCGCCGGGGCCGATCACGCAGGTATTGTAGCGCCTGTCGCCGAGCAGCTCGCCGAACTCGACCACCGTGTCGACGGGGCGAACCATCACCGCCGTGAGCGCCCCCGCATTGATCGCGAGCGCATCGCGCGGGGTCGCCAGCGTCACGAGGCCCGCGCCGGCGCGCAGTGCGCCGCGCGCGGCGAGCCGCGCCGCACCGGTCGCCGCGGCATCGCCGGAGACCGCGAGAACATGGCCTCGCGCAAATTTGTGACCGTCGATCCGCGGCACCGGAAAGGCGGCGCCCCAGAAATCCGGGTCGTTCTCGAAGATCTGCGGCGCGATCTCGTCCAGCACTTGCGCGTCGATGCCGATGTCGGCGACACGCACGCGGCCGCAATGCATGCGGCCCGGCAGCAAGAGATGCGCCGGCTTCTTGCGGAAGAAGGTGACGGTCTCGGTGGCATTCACCGCCGCGCCCATCACGGCCGCGCTGGTGCCGTTGATGCCGCTCGGCAGGGCGACCGCCAGCACCGGGGCCCCGTTGGCATTGATCGCTTCGATCATGGCGCCCGCCTCGCCGTCGACCGTGCGGCTGAGGCCGGCACCGAACAGCGCATCGATGATCAGCGCGGGCTTCCCGATCGCCTGCGGATTGAACGGCAGCACCGGATACTTCCAGCCGCGCGCGGCGGACGCCGCATCGCCCTGGAGCTGGTCGCGCTCGCACATCAGGATCACCGACACCTCGCGCCCCTGGGCGGCGAGCTCGGCGGCAGCGACAAAACCGTCGCCGCCATTGTTGCCGGGGCCGGCCACGATCAGGATCGGCCCTTCCTCCACCAGCGCATTGGCGGCCTCGGCGACCGCCTGGCCCGCGCTCAGCATCAGCTTGAAGCCGGGCGTGCCTGCCGCAATGCTGAGCTGGTCGGCCCGCTGCATTTCCGCGTTGGTCAGTACTTCCATGCCACTTCCCTGGTACATTCGCCTCTTCAACAGGCATCTTTCGTGCCGATCCGGCCGACGGAACACCGATCTGCACATATATTGAACCGTTTGCCTATTTCGCAGTCTTCGGTATTTTGGGCAGGTCGGCTCCACCTATCAGAGATGCTCGTTAAAAGGCTGATAACGCTCCAATAATCAGGGCATGTGCAACTTGGCATAGACCCTGCTTTCGAGGAAGCCGCTTCGGTTCGTCGTGCTCACTGGCATTCAATCTGGGTGTGGCCGGCCGACGCCGGGCTGGTCAGGCATCCCGGGACAACGAAGACAAAGTCCGTGCGTTGAGAAAAGCGCATCCTGACGAAGACGTTGCTATTTGATCGAAAGGCCGGGAGACGCGCAGTGAAGAAAATCGAAGCCATCATCAAGCCGTTCAAGCTCGACGAGGTGAAGGAAGCGCTTCAGGAAGTCGGCCTTCAGGGCATCACCGTCACCGAAGCCAAGGGCTTCGGCCGCCAGAAGGGTCACGCCGAACTCTACCGCGGCGCAGAATACATCGTCGACTTCCTGCCCAAGGTGAAGATCGAGATCGTGATCGGCGACGATCTGGTCGAGCGCGCCATCGACGCGATCCGCCGCGCCGCGCAGACCGGGCGCATCGGCGACGGCAAGATCTTCGTCTCCAATATCGAAGAGGCGATCCGCATCCGGACCGGCGAATCCGGGCTGGACGCTATCTGAGCCGGGTGCTATCCCGCATTTTGCGACACTCTGACAAGAAATAAGGCTGCTTCGGCGGCCTGATTTCGTTTGTGCGATCGCGCGCGAACTCGCCCAAAGCGAGAACAATCTTGCTCATCTGGAAACCGACCCGCAGAGCCAAAAGGGGTATGCATGAAGACCGCCAAAGACGTCCTGAAATCGATCAAGGACAACGACGTCAAATACGTCGACCTGCGCTTCACCGATCCGCGCGGCAAGTGGCAGCACGTCACGTTCGACGTCAGCATGATCGATGAGGACATTTTCGCCGAAGGGACGATGTTCGACGGCTCCTCGATCGCCGGCTGGAAGGCGATCAACGAGTCCGACATGTGCCTGATGCCCGATCCGGTGACCGCGACGATCGATCCGTTCTTCGCCGAGACCACGATGGTCATCACCTGCGACGTGCTCGAGCCGACCACCGGCGAGCCCTACAACCGCGACCCCCGCGGCATCGCCAAGAAGGCCGAGGCGATGGTGAAGTCGATGGGCGTGGGTGACACCGTCTTCGTCGGCCCCGAGGCCGAGTTCTTCGTGTTCGACGACGTGCGCTTCTCCTCCAGCCCGTACAACACCGGTTTCCGCCTCGACTCGTCGGAGCTGCCGACCAACTCCGACACCGAATATGAAGGCGGCAATCTCGGCCACCGCGTCCGCACCAAGGGCGGCTACTTCCCGGTTCCGCCGCAGGACTCCGTGCAGGACATGCGCTCGGAGATGCTCGGCGCCATGGCCAAGATGGGCGTCAAGGTCGAGAAGCATCACCACGAGGTCGCCTCCGCCCAGCACGAGCTCGGCATGAAGTTCGACACGCTGACGCTGATGGCCGACCACCTGCAGATCTACAAATACTGCATCCACCAGGTCGCCCATATCTACGGCAAGACCGCCACCTTCATGCCGAAGCCGGTCTACGGCGACAACGGCTCGGGCATGCACGTGCACCAGTCGATCTGGAAGGACGGCAAGCCGGTGTTCGCCGGCAACAAATACGCCGACCTGTCGGAGACCTGCCTGCACTACATCGGCGGCATCATCAAGCATGCCAAGGCGATCAACGCCTTCACCAACCCCTCGACCAACTCCTACAAGCGTCTGGTCCCGGGCTATGAGGCCCCCGTGCTGCTCGCCTACTCCGCGCGCAACCGCTCGGCCTCCTGCCGCATCCCCTACACCGCTTCGCCGAAGGCCAAGCGTGTCGAGGTGCGCTTCCCCGATCCGCTCGCCAATCCCTATCTCGGCTTCGCTGCGATGCTGATGGCCGGCCTCGACGGCATCAAGAACAAGATCGATCCGGGTCCGGCGATGGACAAGGACCTCTACGACTTGCCGAAGGAAGAGCTGAAGCAGATCCCGACGGTGTGCGGTTCGCTCCGCGAGGCGCTCGAAAACCTCGACAAGGACCGCGCCTTCCTCAAGGCCGGCGGCGTGTTCGACGACGACTTCATCGACAGCTACATCGAGCTGAAGATGACCGAGGTCGAGCGTTTCGAGATGACCCCGCACCCGATCGAGTTCGACATGTACTATTCGGGCTGAGCGGCCGGAACTCCATGCGACAAGCAAAAGGCGCTCCGAAAGGAGCGCCTTTTCGTTTGAGGAATCGTGGGGTGGGTTACGCGCAGCTCATCACCACGTCGCGGTGAACGCCTTCTGCAGCTCGGCCGGCGCCGTCACCCCGCCCACGATCAGCAACTGGGTCAGAACGCGCGCCTTTTGCGGATTGAGGTCCTCCGACACGACGAAGCCGTTCTTGTCGTCGTCGACCTCGACGTTCCTTGTGACGAAGCCGGATCGAACCCGCGTGGAGCGGACGACGATGATCCCCTTCTTCGCCGCCGCCTCGAGCGCATCGAGCGCCGGCTTCGACGTGTTGCCGTCGCCGACGCCGGCCAGCACGATGCCCTTTGCGCCGTGGGAGATGGCGTCCTCGATCGGAATGGCGTCCATGTTGGCGTGCGAGTAGACGATCGCGACGCGCGGCAATTGCTCGCCTGCCGGCAGCTTATAGGTCGCGCGCTTGAAGCCGGCAGCCTGGGTCATGAAGCGGATGCCACCGGCGGTGTCGACATAGCCGACCGGCCCGTCATTGGGCGAACTGAACGTCTCGATGCTCGTGGTGTTGGTCTTGGTCACCGAGCGCGCGCCCTGGATCTTGTCGTTCAGCACGGCCATGACGCCGCGCCCGCGCGCGCGCGGATCGGCGGCTACCTGCACCGCCTGGTAGAGATTGCCGGGGCCGTCCGCGCTCACGGCCGTCGCCGGCCGCATCGAGCCGACGATCACTACCGGCTTGTCCCCGCGCACGACATTGTCGAGAAAGAACGCGGTCTCCTCGAGCGTATCGGTGCCGTGGGTGATGACGACGCCATCGGCTTCGTTCTTGTCGAAGGCCTCCTGGATGCGGCGGGCCAGCGCAAACCAGACCTTGTCGTTCATGTCCTGGGATCCGATCGACGAAATCTGCTCCGCGTTCAGCTTCGCGAGCTTGTCCAGGCCCGGCACCGACTGCATCAGCTGTTCGCCGGTGATCTGGCCGGATTTGTACGCGCCCGTCGCGCGCGGGTCGGCCTGGCCAGCGATGGTGCCTCCCGTCGCAAGCACGAGGATGCGGGGCAGATTGCCAGTCGCCCCGTCCTTCCCCGGCTCTGCGGCCTGCGCGGCGACGCCGATACTGCCCGACCAGAGCGCAAAGGACAGCAGCGGAATGGCGAGCACGGATGTTCGACGTTGGCGGCAGCTGGCTGGGCTGGCGGTAGGCTTCGTCATCGAATGGTCCTCCCGTTCAAGTAGGGATCGGCATTCGATACGCCCATTGAGGCCGAAGATGGTCAGCCTGCTGCTTTTGGTTACGGGTTGTCACGCCGTGGCATGAAATGGTCGAGCAAGCCCGTCGGCAGCGGAAAGACGACGGTCGACGACCGTTCGCCCGCAATGTCGTGCAGAGCCGCGAAATAACGCAGCTGCATCGCCTGAGGCTCCTGCGCGAGAATCCGGCCGGCTTCGACGAGCTTCTCGGCGGCCTGCTGCTCGCCCATCGCATTGATCACCTTGGCCCGCCGCAAGCGCTCCGCCTCGGCCTGTTTGGCAATCGCGCGAACCATGGTTTCGTTGATATCGACGTCCTTGATCTCTATCCCGGTGACCTTGATGCCCCAGACGTCAGTCTGCTTGTCGAGGATCTCCTGGATGTCGGCGTTCAACCTGTCGCGCTCGGCAAGCATCTCATCGAGCTCGTGCTTGCCGAGCACCGAACGCAACGTGGTCTGGGCGAGCTGGCTCGTGGCCGCCATGTAGTCGCCGACCTTGATGATGGCCCGCTCGGGGTCGACGATGCGGAAGTACAGAACCGCGTTGACCTTGACGGACACGTTGTCCCGCGAAATCACGTCCTGCGGCGGCACGACCTGCACCATCACCCGCAGATCGACCTTGACGAGCTGCTGCACGATCGGAACGAGGATGATGAGGCCCGGACCCTTCACACCGGTAAAGCGGCCGAGCGTGAAGATGACGCCACGCTCGTATTCGCGCAGGATGCGAATAGCCTGGGATAGAAACATGATGACAAGCAGCGCAAGCGCCGCATAAGTCAGATATTCCAGCATCATGATGTACCTCCCTCGCCCGTTCGGGCGGGTGTGCGTATCAGCAGCGTCAGGTCGATGACGTCAGCGACTTCGACGGTCTCGCCGGGCTTGAACGTCTCGGCGCCGCGCGCCTGCCAGCGCTCGCCATGGGCGAAGACATGGCCTTCGTTTCCGTTCCAGTCGAGAACCTCGGCGGACAAGCCCCGCATGGCCTGCGCGCCGACCCGTTCAGGAGCCTTGCCGATGCGCCGGAGCGACCCGAGCACGACGAGAGCAAAGCCGGCGAACACGGCCGCGGTGATGCCGATCACCCACCACGACAGCTGGTAGCCGGGCGCCTCGGCCCTGAACAGCATCAGCGCTCCCAGCACGAAAGCGATGACCCCTCCGAGACCGATCACCACGGTCGGGTTGAAGGCTTCGATGGTGAGAAGCACGAGTCCGACCAGCATCAGCGCGAGCCCGGCATAATTGATCGGCAGCAGATTGAGCGCATAGAGGCCGATCAGCAGGCAGATCGCACCGACGACCCCCGGCGCGACGGCACCGGGAGACATGAACTCGAAGATCAGGCCGTAGATGCCGATCATCAGGAGAATGAACGCCACGTTCGGGTCGGTGATGACCGCCAGGAAGCGGGATATCCGTCCGGGGTCGACGGCTTCGACGACGGCATCCTTCGTCGCGAGGCGTTGCGTCCTGCCGCCTGCAACCTCCACCACGCGACCATCGAGCTGCCGCAGCAATTCAGCCTGATCGCGCGCGACGAGCTCGATGGCATGTGCCTCCAGCGCGCCGTTGGCAGAGAGCGTGGCAGCCTCACGGACCGCCTTCTCCGCCCAGTCCGCATTGCGGTTGCGCAACTCGGCGAGGCTGCGGATAAAGGCGACGGCATCGTTCGTCGCCTTCGCCGTCATCGCGTCCTTCGGCTCGTCCTTCTTGTCCTTGCCATCCTTGTCCGGCGTGCCGCTCGGCAGCCCCGGCAGCGGCCCGCCAATCTGCACCGGCGTCGCGGCACCGATATTGGTGCCGGGCGCCATCGCCGCGATGTGGGTCGCATAAAGGATATAGGTCCCGGCGCTCGCCGCATGGGCGCCGGAGGGAGCGACGTAGCCGATGACAGGGATGGGCGAGGCCAGCACATCCGCGATGATCTCGCGCATGCTGGAATTGAGACCGCCGGGCGTGTTCATCCTCAGAAGCACCACCTCGGCATGCCGTTCGCTTGCCTTGGCCAGGGCCTCCTTCACGTAGCTGGCCGACGCAGGGCCAATGGCCCCGTCGATCGAAACGATCAGTGCAAGACGGCCTTTCTCCTCCGCTGAGCTGGGAAGGAGGCAGCAGATCAAAGCCACGGCACTGATCGCCGCAACGAGGGCCGCCTTCATGGTCTGCACGGCACGGGCTCCCTTGCAGAGCATATGGTGTTCCGCTCGCGAACCTCAATGCTATGCGTGGAGACCGACGTTGCGATTGTGCAACGCAATGGAAATGGCCATGCAGGATGGCGATGCGATCGGTTGGGCAAAGAACGGGGCGGACCATGCCTGCGACTGATCCGCCCTGCGCGGCTACCGGGCCGCGCGCACGCCGTCCGTGCCGATCGGTCCGAACATGCCGGCGATCATCTCCGGCGTCGGCTGCATGCCGCCGAGCGACCAGTGCGAGGGCTCCTGCTCCTCGATCCTGACCCAGACGTTGCGGCGGAAATCGGGGTTGCCCTGCCCTTCGACCTCGACCAGGAGGTCGGTGACGCGTTCGAGCAACGTCTTCTTCTGCGCGGCGTCCAGGATGCCGCGGACGGTGGAAATGGTGACGTAAGGCATGTCTTTCTCCAATCATGTCGTGTGACGACGGCGGCAGACTGGACTGGGCAGCACCGGCGAGGCAGTGGCGGATAAGACAGAGATCGGGCAATTTCCGCCATGCGGCTCCCGCACCGATCGGATAGGATCGCCGCACCTGCCCCGGAGGCTTCATGAAGCTCGCAATTCTCGCGCTGGAAGGTTGCATGCATTCGGCGATCGTGGGCATCGCCGACGTCCTGTCGCTCGCCAACCATGTGATGCAGCAGAGCGGCATGAAATCCCGCTTCAGCTGGCAGACGCTTTCGCTCGACGGCAAGGCCGTGCGCGCCGGCGGCGGCCAGACGGTCGCGGTCGACGGCGCGATCGGCAAGCGCGGCGGCTTTGACGCGATCATCGTTCCCGGCAGCCTGGTCGATCACGTCACGGCCGAGCGCCTGCAACCGCAATATGAGCGTGCCAGCGCATGGCTGCGGCAGCAGCACGCGAACGGCCGCCTGATCGGCGCGTTTTGCAGCGGCGTCTTCCTACTGGCAGGGGCCGGCCTGCTCGACAACCGCCGCGCCACCATCACCTGGTGGCTGCAAAGCGAGCTGCGGCAGCGCCATCCCGCGATCGATCTTGCCGCCGACGCCGTCATCACGGTCGCGGATCGTATCGTCTGCGCGGCCGGACCGATGTCGTGGGTCGACCTCCTGCTCAGGCTGATCGAGATGATCGAAGGCAAGCAGACAGCAAAATTATGCGCGGACTACGTCGTCATCGACACCGCCCAGCGCACCCAGTCGATCTTCATGCCCGTCGGCTATTTGCTCTCGCAGGACCCGCTGCTGACCAGGGCCGACCTGCTCGTTCGCCGCACCGGCAAGCGTCCGATGACGGTCAAGCGCCTCGCCGACGCGCTCGGCCTCAGCGAGCGCACGCTGAACCGGAAGTTTCAGGAGCTCACGCGCGAGCCGCCGCAGGCCTTCATCATGCGCCGCCGCGTCGAGCACGCGCGCACGCTGCTGGAGACGACCACGCAGCCGATCAAGACCATCGCACGCACGGCCGGCTACGAGGATGAAAGCAGCTTTCGCAAGGCGTTCCGCAAGCTGACACTGATGTCGCCGCAGGCCTATCGCGCGCGGCGCATGGAGCAAGCGGCGTAACCGAGCCCGCCTCGACCGGGTGAGTGGAGTTATCGATGGAATGCACAATCCGCCCGGCGCGTGAAGATGATGCCGACCAAATCAGCGCGGTCATCCTGCGGGCGCTGCGCGAAACGAATGCGAAGGATTATACGGCCGAGATCATCGAAAGGGTCGAGCGCAGCTTCAGTCCTGACGCGGTGCGGCAACTGATCGGCAAGCGCACCGTCTTTGTTGCCACCTTTGGCGGTCGCGTCGTTGGAACGGCAAGCCTCGACGGAAGCGTCGTCCGAACGGTTTTTGTGGCTCCCGATGTTCAAGCCCGGGGCATCGGCAAGCTGCTGATGGCCGAGATTGAGCGCACAGCACGTGAGCGAAGCATCCCTTCGTTGACCGTCCCTTCTTCAGTCACCGCCGAAGCCTTTTACGCGCGGCTTGGGTTCGCGGCCGTGCGCGACAGCTATTATGGCGATGAACGCACGATCATCATGGAACGATCACTCAATGACCGTTTGTAGTCCGGTGGCCCAAGCCTCGTCATTGCGAGCGCAGCGAAGCAATCCAGAGTCTTTCCGCGGAGGGATTCTGGATTGCTTCGCTGCGCTCGCAATGACGGTGTGGCGGGCCTCCTGCCCGAAACCTCTATCGCGCCGGCCGCCTACGCCGCTGCCTTCTGCCGCGCCACGAGCGCTTCGCCGAAGGCCTCGAACAGCTTGCGGTTGATGGGATTGTGCTGCGGGTCGTATTCGGCGTGCCATTGCACGCCGAGCGCGAAGGTCGGGGCTTCCGCGATGCGGATCGCCTCGATGGTGCCGTCCTCGGCGACGCCTTCGACCAGCACGCGCTTGCCGGGGTCGAGAATGCCCTGGCCATGCAATGAATTGACCCTGATCTTCTCGCAGCCGAGCAGCGTTGCGAACGCGCCGCCCGGCGTCAGGTCGACGTCGTGGCGGTCGGCGAAC
The DNA here is from genome assembly GCF_009759665.1 of Bradyrhizobium cajani. Lineage (GTDB taxonomy): Bacteria > Pseudomonadota > Alphaproteobacteria > Rhizobiales > Xanthobacteraceae > Bradyrhizobium > Bradyrhizobium cajani. Next base: position 119,454 of record NZ_WQNE01000011.1, on the reverse strand, counting down.
ACGACGGTCGGATCGGGATGGATGTCGCCGTTCTCAAGCCTCGGCATGCGATGGTTCATGCGGCCGGGGATTTCGCGGATTTCGGGATGCAGCGAGCCGCCGAAGGCGACGTTCATCTCCTGCAGGCCCCGGCAGATGCCGAACAGCGGGATGCCGCGGGCGACGCAGGCCACCGAAAGCGCCAGTGCCACCTCGTCGCGATGGATGTCGTAGGGCTCGTGCTTTTCGCAGGGATCGACGTTGAAACGGGTCGGGTGCACGTTGGCCCGGGCGCCGGTCAGGATGACGCCATCGACGGTATCGAGCAGCGCCGCGATATCGGTGATGTCGGGCGAGCCCGCAAACATCACCGGCAAGCCGCCCGAGACCTCGGCCACCGCGCGCAAGTTTCGCTCGCCGACCATCTGGACCTGAAATCGATTTTCGACGCGATGGGCATTCCCGATTACGCCGACGACCGGCTTTCTCATCTCCCGTTCCGACCTCCTCGCAAGAAGATTCTCCAAAGATGCCCTTGGGATGGAACAAATTCAACAGAAGGGATCGCGGGACGGCAATGCTATTTTCGCGCAAATGGCCGGCAGGAGGGGGACCGAGGCACCCTTTCGCGCCGGCAGCGCTGGCCTGCGAGGCCGTGGACACGTCAAGATCGCGCCAGAGCCCGGCTTGATCCGAGCGGTGATTTCGCGAAAGAGTGCTTCCGCAGTGGCCCTCGAAAAGGACATGACGTGACGATTCCCAGAGACGAACGGCCCCGGAGCCGCAACGACCAGGCTCGGGATCTGGCTTGGGCGATCTCGGTCGGGGGCGTCAGTATCGTGCTGTTCACGGCGATGCTGGTCTTCACCTGGTATTTTGCCGCCACCCTGCTCCTGATCTTCACCGGCATGCTGCTCGGCGTCGGCCTCAACGCGCTGACGGGCGCGCTCGGCCGCCGCGTGCACCTGCCGCACCCGGTCCGGCTCGCGATCGTCTGCATCGCGCTGGCCGTGATGCTCGCGGGCGTCGCCTATCTCGGCGGCGCCACCATCGCCGAGCAGGCTTCGCTGCTGAGCAAGACCATCAAGTCGCAGATCAGCAACGTCCGGTCCTTCCTCGAGAACCATGGCATCGACACCAGCTTCTTCGATCTCGGCAACGGCGCGCCTGCGGCCACGACCGACGCGGCGTCGACGCCCGCCCCGCCCCCGGCCTCGCACGGCGGCTTGCCCGGCGCGGGCGCACTCGCCTCCAGCGGCGGGGCGATCGTGAGCCAGACCTTCAAGCTGCTGTTCGGTGCGATCAGCGCCGTCGGCAACATCTTCATCGTGCTGTTTCTCGGGCTCGCTTTCGCCGCCCAGCCGAGCCTCTATCACGACGGGCTGCTGTTCCTGGCGCCGGCGAGGCATCGTAGCCGCGCGGCCCTGATCATCGACCGCATCAGCGACACGCTGGAGCGCTGGCTGATCGCACAGATCGTCGTGATGATTGCGGTCGGCGTCGTGACCTGGATCGGGCTTGCCATCATCGGCATCCCCGGCTCGTTCATCCTCGGGATCCAGGCCGGCCTGCTCGCCTTCATCCCGACCGTCGGCGCCATCATCGCTGGCGTCGTCGTGGTGCTGGCGAGCCTTGCCTCGGGCTGGATTCCGGCGCTGTCGGCCTTCCTCCTCTTCATGGGCGTGCACGCCATGGAGAGCTACGTGCTGACGCCGATCCTCCAGCGCCAGGCGCTGGACATTCCGCCGGCGACGCTGTTCGCGTTCCAGATCCTGCTCGGCGTCGTGTTCGGCATCTGGGGCCTGGCGCTGGCACTGCCGCTGGTCGCCATCGCCAAGGTCATGATCGACCATTTCAAGACGTATGAGGCGCCGCCTTTGGCGGAGGCGGCCTGAGGCGGCCTTGGAGCAGGTGTGCTCCCTCCCCCGCTTGCGGGGCAGGGCAATCGCATATGGGAGCGATTTCGCCTGTGGCCATCCTTCGAGACGCCCGCAGTTGGCGGGCCCTCAGGATGAGGATTGAGTGCGCGGCTTTAGTTTCAACGAGCACCGATGCTGCTTAGCCTCATCCTGAGGAGACCGCGAAGCGGTCGTCTCGAAGGACGAGGCGCGCGCTCAGGTCGCGCAAAATGCCATATGCGATTGCCCTGGCTTGCGGGGGAGGGTTGGGCAGAGGGTATCTCCGCAATCGAGACCCCCCAAGAGGAGGGAGCCCTCACCCGGCGCGTCGCGCCGACCTCTCCCGCAAGCGGGAGAGGTGCACTGACCCGCGGCCGCTTGATTCAACCTAAGCTCATTCCGCTTCAGGTCGTCAGCACGGTCTCGGTGTGCTCGACTTCAGGGGGCGCAGCAAAATACTGGCCGACGAGGCCGCGCCACTCGGTGAAATTCTCCGAGCCGCGGAAATCGACCGTGTGGTTCTCCAGCGTCGCCCATTTCACCATCAGCCGGTAGCGCTGCGGCTTCTCGATCGACTTGTGCAGTTCGAAGCCGTGAAAGCCCTTGGCGCGGCCGAAAGCAGCCTTGGCCTTGGCAACGGCCGCCTCGAAGTCCTTCTCGCTGCCCGGCTTGACGTCGATTTGCGCGATCTCGGTGATCATCGGTTTCCACCCTTTTTGTTCGATGGGCGTGTCTACCGCAGCCGGGACGAAAGAAAAAGGCGCCGGATCGGCGCCCTGCTCGGCCAAAAATGCGGGTGCTCTCAGGCGAACAGCAGCACGGTGCCGACAACGATCAGCGCGCAGCCGATGAACAGAGTGAGCGGCCAGTAGCTCCGGCCTTGCGTATAGCGCCCCTGGGCGCGGCGCGCGGTGATCAGGGCCGTCTCGTACTCGTCCGCGGTCGAGAACAGGCAGGCGAAGCCGCCGCGTGCCGAGGCGGCTTGGGCTTCGAGCGACATCAGGGCGGCCTGCGGATTCTGTCGACGGATCGATTCCATGACCGCAATGGTAGGGATCGAATGGTAAACAGGGAATTACCGCAGGGTCTCCCTTGCGTGTCAGGCCGTGACCGGACGCGCCTGCGGCGCACCCGTCCGCGCGGCGCTCTGGCGGCGCCAGTTCTCCAGCGACAGCGGCAGCTCCTCCGCCGCCTCGACGCGGTTTCGGCCGCCGCGCTTGGCCTGGTAGAGCGCAGTGTCGGCGGAGGCCAGCAGCACTTCGAGCTCGGTGCCGGCGGGGCCGCCGGCGACGCCGATGCTGACGGTGGTGTCGACCGGGCCTTCGTCGACCACGACGCCGGAGGTCTCGAAGGCTTCGCGCACGCGCTCGGCAACCAGCACGCCCTCCTCCAGTGAACACGGCAACAGCGCCGCGAACTCCTCGCCGCCGATGCGGCCCGAGAGATCGGAGATACGCAGGTTGCTGACCACGACCGTCGAGAACAGTTTCAGCATCTCGTCGCCGGCGGGATGACCGAAGCGATCGTTGATCGACTTGAAGTGGTCGATGTCGAAGATCATCACGGTCACGGGACGCCCGGCCTTGGCCTCGCGCTCGATCACGCGGCCGCAGGCTTCGGAGAAGCCACGGCGGTTGAGCATGCCGGTCAGGGGATCGGTGGAGGCGGCGGTCCGGTGCGCGGTGACCGTACGCTCCGACACCAGCATGAAGATCACGAACACGGTGCCGACGGCGTAGAGCACCAGCTCGACCGCGAACACGGTGACCCAGATGCTGCCGGAGAATCCGGCATCGTTCGGGCGCAGGAAGCTGCCGATCAGGATCGGCAGCATCAGCACGCAGCCGTGCATCACCGGCACCACGAAGGCCGGCCAGCGCCGTTGCAGGCTCTTGCGCCGCTCGACCCAGAGTTCGCTCGCGGTCAGCGCCGCATAGACCGAGACGATGCCGGCGCCGACGATCATGCGCAGCATGGACGCCGCGGGATCGAGCAGCGTGACGGCGGCGACCCAGGCGAGCGCGCCGAGCACGAGGCCGGGCCAGTTCGGCTTGCGGCCGTGGAAGACCCGCGCCGCATTCCACACCATGCCGCAGGCGACGAAGCCGACGGCATTTAACGCCAGATAGAGATGCGGCCCGAGCCTGTCACCGGCCGCAGTCCATAGCGCGACGGAGGCGGCACCGAGGAGATAGGCGGTGCCCCACCATTTCAGCGCAGGACTGTTCTCCTGCCTGCCGAAAAACACCATCATGGCGCCGAGCAGTGCGGCAACCATGGTGGCGACCAAATAGAGCGTGATGCTATCGAGCGACATCATGTCGGCCCCCTCTTAGACATAGCAGTTACGCGATCGGCCCAGCCGATTTGCGCGCCCTTCCGAATGCGACGCTATGTCCCGCGGGTTCCATTCAGGTTTTTGCGCGGGCCCAAGTTTTCGGGAAACACGCCATCAATTTGCATGCAAACGAACAACAAAAAGGGCGCTGAAAACAGCGCCCTTTTGCATCTCATTGAAGCCGCTTTCGCGGCGAATGCGACAGAAGCGATTAACGCTTCGAGAACTGGAAGGACCGGCGGGCCTTGGCCTTGCCGTACTTCTTGCGCTCGACCACGCGGGAGTCGCGGGTGAGGAAGCCGCCCTTCTTGAGCACGCCGCGCAGCTCCGGCTCGAAATAGGTGAGCGCCTTGGAGATGCCGTGACGGACCGCGCCGGCCTGGCCGGAGAGGCCGCCGCCGGCGACGGTGCAGATCACGTCGTACTGGCCGGACCGCTGGGCCACGGAGAACGGCTGCTCGATCATCATGCGCAGCACGGGACGGGCGAAATAGACCTCGACCTCGCGCGCGTTGACGGTGACCTTGCCGGCACCCGGCTTGATCCAGACACGGGCGACCGCGTCCTTGCGCTTGCCGGTGGCATAGGCGCGGTTGAACTTGTCGACCTTCTTCTCGTGCTTGGGCGCGTCGGGCGCGGCCGCCGTCTTGAGCTGCGAGAGCTGGTCGAGCGACTGGATGGATTCGGCCATGTTATGCGGCCCTCGTGTTCTTGCGGTTCAACTTGGCGATGTCGATCTTCTCGGGCTGCTGCGCCTCGTGCGGATGATCGGCCCCGCCGTAGACGCGGAGGTTGCCCATCTGCACGCGGCCGAGCGGACCACGCGGGATCATGCGCTCGACGGCCTTCTCGAGCACGCGCTCGGGATGCTTGCCCTCGAGGATCTGGCGCGCGGTGCGCTCCTTGACGTGGCCGACATAGCCGGTGTGCTTGTAGTAGGTCTTCTGCTCGCGCTTGCGACCGGTGAGGACCGCATGCTGCGCGTTGATGATGATGACGTTGTCGCCGCAATCAACGTGCGGGGTGTAGGTCGGGAGGTGCTTGCCGCGCAGGCGCATGGCGACGATGGTGGCGAGACGGCCGACGACCAGACCCTTGGCGTCGATCAGCACCCACTTCTTCGTCACCTCGGCCGGCTTTGCCGAAAAGGTTTTCATGTCAGAATTTCCGTGAGGGAGACATCGGCGCGAACACCGCACCGGACTGCGGCGCTTTCTAGAGAAGAGCGGCGCAACGGTCAATGCCCACGAACCGAAATTGTATGTTGAATATCAATGGCTTAAAAATACGGTATCAAAGTACCTGCGAAAAGCTCAAACATTTGGAATGGAATAGGTCGATGTGACATGGGCGATCGGATCCGGCGAGGTTCCGGACAACAGGTTCACCTCCCCGACCGCCAGCCGCTTGCCGAGCTTGAGCAGCCGGGCCTCCGCCAGCACGTCCTGCCCGGGCTGCCCCTTGCGCAGGAAGTTGATGTTGAGATTGGTTGTGACCGCGAGCCCGATCGGGCCGATCGCGGACAGCAGCACCACATACATGGCGAAATCGGCGAGCGCCATCAGCGTCGGGCCGGATACGGTTCCACCTGGTCGCAGCATCCTTTCGCTGTAGCGCTGACGCAGAAGGCAGGTCTGGCCGTCCGCGCTTTCGATCATGATGTCGTCGCCACTGAAGGCCTGGGGAAATTCATCGCGGAGAAATTGCTCGAGCTCCGCCACGCTCATTTTCGCTAACGCCATGCTGTTCCCACCCTCGCTTCACCTGCCCTGTTACATTAAGTTATCTGCGTCATCCAACTGCAATAATCCAACCGGAAACGCTCCGATGTCCGCCCAGGCCGCCCGCGCCCCCTCCCCGCAAGCCCCGATCCTGCTGCGCGACACCGTCGGCAGCATCGCGGTGCTGACCCTGAATCGCCCGGCCGCCCGCAACAGCCTGTCGCAAGCGATGATCGCAAGCCTGCATGCCGCGCTCAATGAGATCGGCGACGAGAAGGCGGTCCGCGGCGTGGTGATCGCCGCCAACGGCCCCGCCTTTTCCGCCGGCCACGACATCAAGGAACTGACCGCGCGCCGCACTGACCCCGATCGCGGCCGCGCCTTCTTCGCCGAGATGATGAACGCCTGTAGCGCGATGATGCAGGCGGTCGTGCACCTGCCCAAGCCAGTGGTCGCATCCGTCCAGGGCATCGCGACCGCGGCCGGCTGCCAGCTGGTGGCGAGCTGCGATCTCGCGATCGCCTCCGAAGCGGCCAGCTTCGCAACACCCGGCGTCGATATCGGCCTGTTCTGCTCGACGCCGATGGTGGCGCTGTCGCGCAACGTGCCGCGCAAGCAGGCGATGGAGATGCTGCTCACGGGCGAGCCGATCCCGGCCGCGCGCGCCCGCGAGATCGGGCTCGTCAATCGCGTCGTTGCAGCCGGCACCGAGCGCGATGCCGCGATCGCGCTGGCGGAGAAGGTCGCGCTGAAGTCCGCCTACACCGTCAAGCTCGGCAAGGAGGCATTCTACCGCCAGGTCGAGATGAACCTTGCGGAGGCCTATCGCTATGCGGCAGAGGTGATGACCGAGAACATGATGGCGCGCGACGCCGAGGAAGGCATCGGCGCGTTCATCGAGAAGCGCACGCCGACATGGCGGGATGAGTGACACTCTAGCATCGTCATTCCGGGGCGGCTCGCAGAGCCGAACCCGGAATCTCGAGATTCCGGGTTCGCGCTCTCGCGCGCCCCAGAATGACGGAAAGAAAAGATGAACCACGACGCCTATCCCGACAATTACATCCGCGGCATCCTCAACAGCGTGAAGTCGATCGCAATGGTCGGCGCCTCGCCGGTCAACGTGCGGCCGAGCTACTTTGCGTTCAAATATCTGGCGCAGCGCGGCTACGACATGATCCCGGTCAACCCGGGCCATGTCGGCAAGGAGCTGCTCGGAAAACCCTTCGTCGCCTCGCTGTCCGACATCGGCCGCCCCGTCGACATGATCGACATCTTTCGCAATTCCAGCCACATCATGCCCGTGGTCGAGGAAGCCTTGACACTGGATCCACTCCCAAAGGTGATCTGGATGCAGCTGGGCGCGCGCGACGATGCGGCGGCTGCGAAAGCGGAATCAGTTGGTATCAAGGTGGTGATGAACCGCTGCCCCAAGATCGAATACGGGCGCTTGTCGTCCGAGATCTCCTGGATGGGCGTCAATTCACGCACGCTCAGCTCCAAGCGGGCGCCGGTACCGACGCAAGGCATGCGGCTATCCCTCAATCGGATGAGTATGGGCGGTGGCGACACCGCGGCCTCTGATCGCGCCGCCAAGAACAAGACCGAGCAAGGCTGACGCAATCGCGAAGCATTCATGTCGCGAACGCGACAATGCGTAGCACGATCATTCCGATATGAAGCGGCGGCTTGACGGCGGACGCGGCGCCCATCAGCATGCCGCGCGATTTCAGACCACAAGAACAGGACGCCATCAATGAGCGATCGCCTTCCGGGATTTTCAACGCTTGCCGTGCATGCCGGTGCACAGCCCGATCCCACCACCGGTGCGCGCGCAACTCCGATTTATCAAACGACCTCTTTCGTCTTCAATGACGCCGACCACGCCGCTTCGCTGTTCGGATTACAGGCGTTCGGCAACATCTACACCCGCATCGGCAACCCGACCAACGCGGTGCTGGAAGAGCGCGTCGCGGCGCTCGAAGGCGGTACCGCCGCGCTTGCGGTCGCCTCGGGCCATGCCGCGCAGGTCGTGATTTTGCAGCAGTTGCTCCAGCCCGGCGACGAGTTCATCGCCGCGCGAAAACTCTATGGCGGCTCGATCAACCAGTTCACCCATGCGTTCAAGAGCTTCGGCTGGAACGTGGTGTGGGCCGATCCCGACGACATCGCAAGCTTCGAGCGCGCGGTGACGCCGCGCACGAAGGCGATCTTCATCGAGTCCATCGCCAACCCCGCCGGCAGCATCACCGACATCGAGGCGATCTCGACGGTGGCGCGCAAGGCCGGCGTGCCGCTGATCGTCGACAACACGCTGGCCTCGCCCTATCTGATCCGTCCGATCGACCACGGCGCCGACATCGTCGTGCACTCGCTGACGAAATTCCTGGGTGGCCACGGCAATTCGCTCGGCGGCATCATCGTCGATGCCGGCACCTTCGACTGGTCCACGGATGGCAAATATCCGATGCTGTCGGAGCCGCGGCCCGAATATCACGGCATCCGCCTCCAGGAGACCTTTGGCAATTTCGCCTTCGCGATCGCCTGCCGCGTGCTCGGCCTGCGCGACCTCGGGCCGGCGCTGTCGCCGTTCAACGCCTTCATGATCCTCACCGGCATCGAGACGCTGCCGCTACGCATGCAGAAGCACTGCGACAACGCCAAGGCGGTCGCCGAATTCCTCGCCGGACATCCCGCGGTGGCCTCGGTCAGCTATGCCGGCCTTGCGAACGACAAGTACAACCAGCTCGCGCGCAAATATGCACCGAAGGGCGCGGGCGCCGTGTTCACCTTCAGCCTGAAGGGCGGTTATGACGCCGGCGTCAGCCTGGTGTCGAAATTGCAGCTGTTCTCGCACCTCGCCAATGTCGGCGACACCCGCTCGCTGGTCATCCATCCCGCCTCGACCACGCACAGCCAGCTCGACGACGCGGCGAAGGTGAAGTCCGGCGCCGGCCCGGACGTGGTGCGGCTCTCGATCGGGATCGAGGACAAGGAAGATCTGATCGCCGACCTGGAGCAGGCGCTGGGCGCCTAGTCTCCCACGTCGTTCCGGGGCGGTGCGAAGCACCGAACTATGGTGCGCAATTGCGCATCTGAGAACCTCGAGATTCCGGGTTCGGCTCTACGAGCCGCCCCGGAATGACTGGACCGCAGTTAACAGTCCTTAACCATATCTGCCGCATAGATCACCTTTGGATCACCCCTTTGATTCGGAGCCGACGATGCTGCGCTGGATGGTGCCTGCCCTTGCGGCGATGCTGACGGTCTCGGCTGCGGTTGCTGCCGATCTGCCTGCCACGCCGAAGCGCCGGGCCGTCGCTCCGCCGCCGGAGGTCTACGTCGAGACCGATCCGGATGCGCTGATCTCGCCGGCCTATGGCATCGGCAGCTACATCAGCAATCTGCCGGGCACGCCGCTGCTGCCGGGCTCGCATACATTGCCGGGCTATTACGGCCGTCCCTGGTCCTACGACTATCAGGGCGCATATTACGGCGGGAAGCAGGTCGATTATTTCTGGCGGCTGCCCTATGCCTGCGGCGTCTACGGCTATTGCTGATCAGCCGGGCTGATGGTGATCAGCCGGTCTGACCGACCGGAACCGCGCGCGGCTGCGCTTCGACAGATTGCCGCGACGCGAGCCGCTCCACCTGCATCACCGCAAGCGTGAGCACCACGATCGCGACCGCCTGGTGTGCGAGGGCCAGTCCAATCGGCACCTGATTGAGCAGCGTGAGGATGCCGAGCAGCGCCTGCACGCTCACCGCCGCGAACAGCCAGAGCGCACCGCTTGCCGCTGAACCAGCGCGCGACCGCACCGCGTCGAACGCATGCAGCGCCGCCAGCACGAACAGCGCATAGGCCGTCATGCGGTGCTCGAACTGCACCGTCAGCACGTTGTCGAACATATTGCGCCACCATGGCGTCTCGAACAACAGCCGCTCGCCTGAGGGAATGAACGCCCCGTCGATCTGCGGCCAGGTGTTGTAGGCGCGCCCGGCGCGCAGGCCGGCGACTAGTGCGCCGAAATAGATCTGCACCAAGGTCACAACGAGGAGCAGCGCGCTTGTAAGGCGCAGCCGCGCGGGCGCAACGATCTGTGGCCGATCGGCAAGCCGCCGCACCGTCCAGACGATGCCCGCGAAGATCAGCAGCGCGAGCAGCAGATGCGTCGCCAGCCGATATTGCGACACCTCGACACGTTCGGTCAGGCCTGAGGCCACCATCCACCAGCCGACCGCGCCCTGGAGCCCGCCGAGCCCGAACAGCAGCCACAGCCTGCGCTTCAGCTCACCCGACAGCCCACCGCGCCACAGGAAGAACAGGAACGGCAGCAGATAGGCGACGCCGATGAAACGGCCGAGTAGCCGGTGGCTCCATTCCCACCAGAAGATCTCCTTGAACTCGGACAGGCTCATGCCTGCATTCAGCTCGCGGTATTGCGGGATCTTCTTGTAGGCCTCGAACGCTTCGGTCCACTGCGTCTCGGTGAGCGGCGGCACGCTGCCCGTGACCGGCTTCCATTCGACGATCGAGAGGCCGGATTCCGTCAGCCGGGTCGCGCCGCCGACCAGCACCATCAGCGCAATCAGCGCGGCCACGGAAATCAGCCACCAGCGCACGGCGCGATGCGGTTCGGACGGGGCGGAAATCGTCGTCATTTCAGGCTGAAACCAGGGCTTTAAACCAATGAGGCTTGAACCGGACTGCATGCCCCTTATAGTCCCCCACTCCCGCAGCGCAAGTTACGCGAAAGCCGCAAGCTCCCGTCATGACGATCCGCACCCGCAAGTTCCTCGGCGCCATCCTGCTGCTGGTGCTGGCCACCGTGTGGGCACTGCTCGGCATGGCGCTGGCGCAGATGCCATGGATCGCCGAGTCCGGCTGGCGGCAGGCGATCTATTACGTGGTGGTCGGCATGGGCTGGGTGCTGCCGGCGATGCCGATCGTGAGCTGGATGCAGCGGCCCGACCGCGCGAAATCCTAGAGCATGATCCGGAAAAGTGTGAAGCGGTTTTCCGAAAAGATCATGCTCAAACAATGACCTAAAGCGCGATGACGATTCATCTCAATCTCATCGCGCTTTAGTTCGTTGCGCTGCGCGTCGGCCTTACCGGCGCGAAGGCGACGCCGGACACCAGCACGCGCATCATGCGCAGGGAGCCCACCCGGCCGTCCCAGGAAATCCGCGGCAGCGCGCGCAGGTTGGTGCGCCCCTCCGCCTCCACGATGCCCGGGATCGTCGACACGGCGCTGGCAAAGCCAGCCTCCTTCGCCATCACGACATGGCTGCGCCGGAACGAGGTGCGATCGCCGAACGGAAACGCGAAATGCCTGACATCGCGGCCGAACGCCGCCTCCGCCACCGCCCTGCCCATCGTCATCTCGCGCAGCGCGGCTGTGTCCTTCATGTTGGCGAGAACGGGATAGTTCACCGTCGCGCTGCCGATCGTCACCAGCGGATCGGCCGCGAGTCTGGCCAGATCCTCCCAATCCATCGACGCTTCGCGCGAGAGTGCGGCAAGATCGATCCGGTAGCGCGTGCAGAGATCGCTGATCGCGGCCGACAGATCCGCCGGCGGCAGCGAACGCAGCCAGCTCTCGAGATACGAAAACAGCGCCCGCTTCTCGGCATTGCCGGTGACGGTGAAGCGCTGCTCCCTCTCGCCCATCATCAGGCTGATGCGGCTCTCGCGCGCGATCATCCGTTCGAGCCCGAGCCACCAGGCCTCTCCGACGCCATCGGGAAACGCGGTTGGCACATAGATCGTGAAGGGCACTGCGTGATGCGCCAGCACCGGGTAGGCGAAGTCGATCAGATCCTTAGGCGCGCCATCGAAGGTGAGCGCCACGAAGCGCCGCCTCTCCGGCAGCGTCACCGCACGCCGGCAGACCTCGTCCATGCCGACAAAATCATAACCCCAGCGCTTCAGCGCGCGGATGGCGCGATCGAGGAACCGCGGCGTGATCTCGCTTTCGCGCAGCGGCTGAAACGCCCCGCGCCGCCGCGGCCGCACATGCGCGAAGCGCAGGATGGCGCCGGCACCACGACCGCGCAGCGCAGCCCGGCCCGAGAACCAGGCCAGCTCGAGCCGCAGCCGTTCCAGCCATCTGTCGTCGGACGCCAATATCCCGCCTTCGTGCTCGCGACGGCCCGTTCCGTCTCCTATTGTCATTACCCTTTGTTGACATTTCTTTGCAAAGGTCGGCCACAGGCCGAATTCCGCGTATTTTTGATTTCTCGACAGGTTTCGCGAATGACCATGGCTGCGGCGATGCAAAGCCGGACGGCAGAAGCGCCAGCGCGGTCGAAAGCGAGCCGTATCGCGCATGTCGATGTCGTCACCGATCTCGACGCGGCCGAGCCGATCTGGCGCGCCTTCGAGGAAAGCGGCCACCTCTTCACGCCCTACCAGCGCTTCGACCTGCTCGGCCCGTGGCAGCGGCTGGTCGGCGGCGGCGAAGGCGCCCGCCCCTTCATCGTGATCGCCCGCGATGCCGAGCATCATCCGCTCGCGCTGCTGCCGCTCTCGCTGCGCCAGGGCCACGGCGTGCGCACCGCCGGCTTCATGGGCGGCAAGCATACGACCTTCAACATGGGCCTGTGGCACGCCGAGTTCGCGGCGAACGCCGCTATCGCCGATCTCGACGCGCTGCTCGCGCCGCTGCGCGAGCATGCCGACGTGCTCTCGCTGACGCAGCAGCCGCTGCGCTGGCACGGCCAGCAGAACCCGCTCGCGCTGCTGCCGCGCCAGAGCGCGATCAACGGCTGCCCCCTCCTGGCGGTGGAGCCTGGCGGCCCGCCCGCGTCGCGGATCAGCAATTCCTTCCGCCGCCGCCTGAAGAGCAAGGAAAAGAAGCTTCAGACGCTGAGCGGCTACCGCTACCACCTTGCCACCACGGATGCGGACATCCTTCGCCTGCTCGACTGGTTCTTCCGCGTCAAGCCGGCGCGGATGGCGGAGCAGAAGCTGCCGAACGTCTTCGCCGAACCGGGGGTCGAAGCGTTCGTCCGCAGCGCGTGCCTGGCGCCCCGCGGCGAAGGCCGCGTCATCGACATCCACGCGCTCGAATGCGACGACGAGGTGATCGCGATCTTCGCCGGCGTCGCGGACGGCCAGCGCTTCTCGATGATGTTCAACACCTACACGATGTCGGAGCATGCCCGCTACAGCCCCGGCCTGATCCTGCTGCGCAACATCATCGATCGCTACGCCGAACGCGGCTATTGCGGGCTCGACCTCGGCATCGGCTCGGACGACTACAAGCGGATGTTCTGCAAGGACGACGAAGAGATCTTCGACAGCTTCGTGCCCCTGACTTCGCGCGGAAAGCTCGCGGCGATGGCGATGTCCTCGCTGAGCCATGGCAAGCGGCTGGTGAAGCAGAACCAGATGCTGTTCGAGCTGGCGCGCAGGCTGCGGCAGGCGTTCGGGTAACAATTCTCCGCTCGCGAGCTGCCCTTCCCTTCTCCCCTTGTGGGAGAAGGTGGCGCGAAGCGCCGGATGAGGGGTTCTCTCCACTCGCCAGACTATTCGTGAGGATAGAGACCCCTCACCCGCCTTCGCTTCGCGAAGCCACCCTCTCCCACAAGGGGAGAGGGTAAGAAAGCTACGCCGCCACCACGCGCGGCGTCTCCACCGCATTCGACGGCTGCACCGGCCTGCTCAGCATCGTCACCTCGCTGAAGCCGACCGCCTTGAGCTGCTCGCACATCAGCGTGCGCGCGTCCGCCGTCATCGACGCGTCGGGCACCACGACGGCGCGGGCATGCGCCGTCAGCAGTTCCGCCGGGAGGTCCGAAGCGCTGCCGGCATCGAGCAGCACGTGGTCGTAGGCGCGCAGCAGCGCGTCGATCGCGAGCGTCACCCGCGGCGATTGCAGCAGGCTGCGGTCGAAGCCGGGGCGGCCGGCCATGACCAGATGCAGCCGCGACAGCTTGTCCCGGGTGATGACTTGCGCAAACGAGGCTTCGCCCTGCATCAGCTCGGCAAGGCCGGGCGCGGAAGCATCGACCGACACTGCGGCAATCGTCGGCGAGGACGCCGCGAGATCCACCACGACGACGCGCGCATCGCGCGCCAGATGCCGGGCGAGCGTCAGCGTCGACAACGTGACGGTTTCGCCCGATGCGGTGCCGAGCACCGTCACCTTCTTCGCGGCCGCTCCCGCGGCGCGCAGGCTGTCGGCCAGGCGTTCGATCTCGGCGAATTCGCTGACATCGGCATCGCTCGCCATCTCCGGCTGAAGCGGCGCGGGCTCTTCCATCACGGGGGCGACGACCGGCTCGACCACCGGTTCGTGGCGAATTGTCGCCTGCGGCTGAGCTTGCGCCGGGGCGAGCGCGGCAACCGCGCGCGGCGCGGTCTGGCGCAACAACTCGCCGGTGACGACGACGCCGGACGAGAGCAGCAGCGTCGCGATCGTCGCGATCAGCACGATCGGCAGCTTCTTCGGATAGGCCGGCGTGTTCGAGACGATGGCGCGCGAGATGATCCGGCCGTCCGTCGGCGCGGTGTCGATGGTCTCGCGGGTGTTGGCCTCGCGGTATTTGGCGAGATACGTCTCGAGCAGGTCGCGCTGGGCCTTGGCCTCGCGCTCGAGCGCGCGAAGCTGGACGTCCTGGCCATTTGTCGAGGTCGCCTGCTTCTTGAGCTGTTCGAGGCTCGCGGTCAGGCTATCGACCCGGCCGCTGGCGATCCGCGCGTCATTCTCCAGCGAGCGCGAAATCTTGCTGGCTTCGTCGCGGATCTGGGTGTCGAGATCGCCGAGCTGGGCCTTCAACTCCTTGATGCGCGGATGGTTGCCGAGCAGCGTCGAGGATTGTTCGGCAAGCTGGGCGCGCAGCGTCACGCGCTGCTCCGACAACCGTCGCACCAGCTCGGAGTTCAGCACCTCGGAGGCCTCGATCGGTTTACCGCTCTGGAGCATTTCGCGGATCAGGCGCGCCTTGGCTTCGGCATCGGCCTTCAACGCGCGCGCATTGTTGAGCTGGGTGTTGACCTCGCCCATCTGCTGGTTCGACAGCGTGGTGTTGTTGGTGCCGATAAACAGGCTCGACTTGGAACGAAAGTCTTCGACCCGGGCTTCGGCGTCGGAGACCTTCTTGCGCAAACTCTCGATCTCGCCCGCGAGCCATTGGCTGGCGTTCTTGGCCTGCTCCTGGCGCGCCCCTTGCTGGAGCACGAGATAGCCGTCGGCGATCGAATTGGCGACGCGGGCGGCAAGCTCCGGATCGGCGGACTGGAATTCGACCACGATCACGCGCGACTTGTCGACGGCGTAGGCCTGGAGACGTTCGTAGTAGGAGTCCAGCACGCGCTCTTCCGGCGTCATCGAGAACGGATCGCGGACGATGCCGATCATCGCCGCCAGCGACTTCAGCGGCGAGATGCCTTGCAGCACCGGATCGAATTCCGGCCGCTCCGCAAGCTTGTTCTTCCTGATGATCTCGCGCGCCAGATCGCGCGACAGCACCAGCTGCACCTGGCTGGTCACGGCCTCGGCGTCGAGTGCCTGGCGCTCCTCGGTGCGGTCGCTGTTCGGCCGCAGGAACACGTTCTCGCGGCCGTCGATCAGGATACGGGTTTCAGACTTGTAGCGCGGCGTAACGAGATTGACGGCGGCGACGGAGGCGACGAGCGCCAGCACCGTCGGCACGATGATCCAGCCGCGCTTGCGGGCCAATGCGGACCCCAGCGCATGCAGATCGATGTCACCGGACTCGGCTGGCGCCTGCTTCGCGGCAACGGGCGCAGGCCTTGCTTCGAGCTTGGCCTCAACCTTGGACTCAACCTTGGTCTTGGCTTCGGCTTTGGACTTCGAAACAGCCCGCTCGACCACCGCCTTGTCCTTGCCGGCACGCCAGAACGCTAAACGCATCGAACACTCCCGCAGGGCAACGCTGCGACTCTACCTCAACCGGGACGATTACACTCCATTAAGGTTGCCGCTGGGTTAATCGCGCTCCGCTGTGACGCGCAGCCCGCATCGCCGTCATCGTTTGTTAACCACGAGGGCTCTTAATCCGTCTCGATATTTCGCAAAATTGTCCGGCGTCCATGCCCCCCTCTCCCGATCAGCCGCTTCGCATCCTGCACGCCGTGCGCGCGCCCGTCGGGGGCATCTTTCGCCATATCCTCGATCTCGCCAACGGCCAGGTCGATCGCGGTCACCACGTCGGCATCCTCGCCGACAGCCTTACCGGCGGCGAGCGCGCGGAAAAGGCCCTTGCCGAGCTCGCGCCACGGCTGAAGCTCGGCGTGCACCGGCTGGCGATCCGGCGCGAACCGTCCCCCGACGACGTCATGGTGTGGCTGCGCATGCGACGCCTGATCGGCGAGCTCAAGCCCGACGTGATGCACGGCCACGGCGCCAAGGCCGGCGCCTTCGTCCGCATGCGGCGGCGCTCGGACGACACTATCCGCATCTACACGCCGCATGGCGGCTCGCTGCATTATCCGCTCAACACCTTCAAGGGCGAGTTCTACGCGCGGCTCGAACGCACGCTGATGGATGCGACGGACCTGTTCCTGTTCGAGAGCGCCTTTGCCCGCGACACCTATCAGCGCATCGTCGGCAAGCCCAAGGGCGTCGTGCATTGCGTGTTCAACGGCGTGACGCCGGAGGAATTCGAGCCGGTCGTCACCGCCGACGATGCCACCGATCTCGCCTATGTCGGTGAGTTCAGGCACATCAAGGGCGCGGATCTGCTGGTTGATGCGGTGGCCCGCCTGCACGAGGGCGGCAGGAAGGTCACGCTGACGCTGGGCGGCGACGGCGAGGAAACCGCGGCGTTGAAGGCGCAGGTCGAGAAACTCGGCCTCACGAACGCGATCCGCTTCATCGGCCACGTCAAGGCGCGCTACGGCTTCTCGAAGGGCCGTCTCCTGGTCGTGCCGTCGCGCGGCGATTCCATGCCTTATGTCGTGATCGAGGCGGGCGCAGCCGGTATTCCCATGATCGCCGCGCGCGTCGGCGGCATCCCCGAAATCTTCGGACCCGAGAGCCCCGCCCTGTTCGCCGCAAGCAACGCGGAGGCCATGGCTGAGGCGATTGCCGCCGCACTCGACAACCCGCAAGGAACCACGCAGCGTGCAGTCTCCTTGCGCGAACGCATCTCCGCGCATTTCTCCCAGCAGGCGATGGTCGATGGCGTGCTCGCGGGCTATCGGGACGCCTTTACCAATCACTAACCAACCTTAAGAGCGCTTTAGAAAATCTTCCGATTTGTTCGGTAATCGAAGTCCCAGGGGATGCTGCCCGGGGCGCAAGGCCGTGCCCGCGGGTCTTTGGAATGGACGTGGACGCCCGTGGAACCGCTCAACGCACGCTCGATGCTCGATGCCGCGACCAGCGCCGCTGCGAAGCCCGCTGACCAACCGTTCGTGGAGCGCCGCCGCCGGCTCTCGCCCGCTGCGCTCGAGGTCGTCAACCAGAAGGTCGCCCGCGCCTATTCGCCAATCGTGATTGCCGGCATCGTCCGCGCGGTCGATTTCGCGCTGCTGAGCCTCGTCGGCATCGCCGTCTATGTCGGCTATGTCATGCCGCTCGCCGGCTTCAGCTGGGTTTACCCTGCGGAGATCGTCGCCGTCGCGGTCGCCGCCGTGGTCTGCTTCCAGGCCGCCGACCTCTATCAGGTGCAACTGTTCCGTGGGCAGCTGCGGCAGATGACGCGAATGATCTCGTCCTGGTCGTTCGTCTTTTTGCTGTTCATCGGCGTCTCCTTCTTCGCCAAGTTCGGCAGCGAAATGTCGCGGCTGTGGCTTGCTGCCTTCTATTTCCTTGGGCTCGCCGCGCTCGTCTGCGAACGTCTGGTGCTGCGCTCGCTGGTCCGCGCCTGGGCGCGCCAGGGCCGGCTCGACCGCCGCACCATCATCGTCGGCTCCGACAGCAACGGCGAGCAGCTGGTCGAGGCGCTGAATGCGCAGGAGGATTCCGACATCCACGTGCTCGGCGTGTTCGACGACCGCAACGACAGCCGCGCGCTCGACACCTGCGCGGGCGCGCGCAAGCTCGGCAAGGTCGACGACATCGTCGAGTTCGCTCGCCGGACCCGCGTCGATCTCGTCCTCTTCGCTCTGCCGATCTCGGCGGAGACGCGCATCCTGGAGATGCTGAAGAAGCTCTGGGTGCTGCCGGTCGACATCCGCCTCTCCGCGCACACCAACAAGCTGCGCTTCCGGCCCCGCTCCTACTCCTATCTCGGCGAGGTGCCGACGCTCGACATGTTCGAGGCGCCGATCACCGACTGGGATCTGGTGATGAAATGGCTGTTCGACCGCATCGTCGGCGGCCTCGCCCTGCTCGCAGCCCTGCCGGTGATGGCCTTGGTGGCGATCGCGGTGAAGCTCGACAGCCCCGGCCCGGTGCTGTTCCGCCAGAAGCGTTTCGGCTTCAACAACGAGCGCATCGACGTCTACAAGTTCCGCTCGATGTACCACCATCAGGCCGATCCGACCGCCTCCAAGGTCGTGACCAGGAACGATCCGCGTGTCACCCGCGTCGGCCGCTTCATCCGCAAGACCAGCCTCGACGAGCTGCCGCAGCTCTTCAACGTGGTCGTCTCCGGCAACCTCTCCCTGGTCGGCCCGCGCCCGCATGCGGTGCAGGGCAAGCTCCAGAGCCGCCTGTTCGACGAGGCCGTGGACGGCTATTTCGCCCGCCACCGCGTCAAGCCCGGCATCACCGGCTGGGCCCAGGTCAATGGCTGGCGCGGCGAGATCGACAACGAAGAGAAGATCCAGAAGCGCGTCGAGTTCGATCTCTTTTACATCGAAAACTGGTCGGTGCTGTTCGATCTCGTCATTCTCCTGAAGACGCCGATCTCGCTGCTGACCAAGAACGAGAACGCGTATTGAGTTGAATTCTCCGTCATGCCCCGGCTTGACCGGGGCATCCAGTACGCCGCAGCGCCAGCCGTTTCCTGTAACGCGCGCCGCGGAGTACTGGATCGCCCGGTCAAGCCGGGCGATGACAGCAGTGTTTGTGGCGTACGAGTAGCGTGAGCGTGTGAGCGTGTGATGACGTATGCGGCGACAGCCGGTGGAGTGAACGTAGCCGCACCGGCTGCGCCCGGCGTGCTGGCGCTTCAGCGCGCGCTGGTGTGGCTGGTCGGCGCCTCCGGCGCGATCGTCTTCATCGAGCCGAGCCCGTATGAGATCGCGACGCTGCTCGCGACCATCACTTTCTTCGCCACCGGCCTGCGCCTGCGGCTCGTTCTGATGCCGCTGATCCTGATGCTCGTGCTGCTCAATGTCGGCTACACGATCAGCGCGATCCCGCTGTTCGAGCAGCCCGAGGTCGTGAGCTGGATCGCGACCTCCTGGTACATGGCGGTGACCGTGGTGTTCTTCGCGATGGTCACGTCCGAGGACACCGCGGCCCGGCTCGACATGCTGCGCCGGGGGCTCGTGGTCGGCGCGATGGTCGCCTCGCTGTCGGCGGTCGCCGGCTATTTCCATCTGGTTCCCGGCGGAAACGACCTCCTCACGCTCTACGGGCGCGCGCGTGGCACGTTCAAGGACCCGAACGTGCTCGGCGCCTTCCTGATCCTGCCGGCGCTGTTCGCGCTCCAGAGCGTTGTGTCGGACAAGCTGGCCAAGGCCTTCCGCAACGTCATCGCCTTCGGCATCATGTCGCTGGCGATCCTGCTCGCCTTCTCCCGCGCCGCCTGGGGCGGCCTGGTGCTGACCTCCGCCTTCATGCTGGCGCTGATGGTGCTGACCAGCCGCACCAACGCGCAGCGCTCGCGCATCGTCGTCATGGCGATCGTCGCCGCGGTGCTGGGCCTGGCGCTGATCGCAGTGCTGCTGTCATTCGATTCCACCGCCGAGATGTTCAAGCAGCGCGCGAGCTTCGACCAGAGCTACGACGAGGGCCGCTTCGGCCGGTTCGGCCGGCACATCCTGGGTGCGGAGATGGCGCTCGACCTGCCGTTCGGCATCGGTCCCTTGCAATTCCACCGCTACTTCCCCGAAGATACCCACAACTCCTACCTGAACGCCTTCATGTCCGGCGGCTGGCTCTCCGGCGTGTGCTACCCCGCGCTGGTCTTCACCACCGTCATCATGGGCTTTCGGCACGTCTTCGTCCGCGTGCCCTGGCAGCGCGCCTATCTCGCGATCTTCTCCGCCTTCATCGGCACGGTCGGCGAAAGCTTTGTGATCGACACCGACCACTGGCGTCATTTCTGGATGATGCTGGGCGCGATGTGGGGCATGATCGCGGCCGCGCAGATCTATAAGACAACTAGCGACGAAGCTTCTTCAGCTTGAGATCGGGCCGCTTCTCCGGCGGCGTATCGAGCAGACCCTTCAGCGCCTCCGTTGCGGCGAGCACGCCCTTGTAGCCCTCGGTCGCGAAGCGCAGCAGCAGGCGCAGTTCCTCGTCGGAATAGGCGCCAAAGACCTTCTCCATCGCCTGCTGCATCGGCACGTAGAGCTGGCCGATTTTCATCGCGGTCTCCGGCACGACGGAAATGAACACCTTGCGGCGGTCTTTCTCGTCGCGCTCGCGGCGCACGAGGCCGGCCTTCTCGAGCCGATCGACGACGCCCGTGATGGCGCCGGTCGTCAGCCCCGTGACCTCCGCGAGCCGGCCTGCTGTGACGCGTCCCTCGAGATACAGGATGTCCATGCATTCGAGGTCGGAATTGGCAATTCCCGCAACGTTCGCAACGGTCTGGCCATAGAGCACGCCTTGCGCGGACGACCTGCGCATCGCCTCCTCCAGCTCCCGCAACAGCGCCGCGCGCGCCTTCGTCCTTGACAAGGCCGACCTCTTCTCTTACCCGATATATATCTTAGTCACTAAGAGATTTAGCGACCGTAATTTCTCCTAGCACCACGGAAACGTCGGGAGCAAGCCATGTCCAGCCGTCCCCGCAAGGCCCTGATCATCGGCGCCGGCATCGCCGGGCCTGTCGCCGCGATCCTGCTGCGCCGCGCCGGCATCGAGTCCGCGATCTACGAAGCCTGGCCCTATTCGAAAGGCATCGGCGGCGGCCTCCAGATCGCGCCGAACGGCATGCATGTGATGGACGAGATCGGGCTTGCGAACGAGCTGATCAGCCGCGGCTCGATCGCGGAGGCCTTCGACTTCTATTCGCAGAGCGGCGAGAGGCTGGGCTCGATCAACCGCGACATGGAGCGGCGCTTCGGCCAGCCGGCGGTCAATGTCTGCCGCGCCACGCTGAACGAGATGCTGATCGACAAGGCCTGGTGCGCCTGTGTCTCGCTGTATTTCGAGAAGCGCCTGATCAAGGTCGAGGACCGCGGCGACCAGCCGATCATCGCCTATTTCGCCGACGGCACCACGGCCGAAGGCGACTTCCTGATCGGCGCCGACGGCGTGCACTCGGTCGTGCGCCGCCAGGTCGTGCCGGACGGGCCGCAGCCGTTCGACACCGGACTGATCGGCTTCGGCGGCTTCGTGCCGCACGCCCTGCTCGACGGTAGATCGATCGGCCGGCACGTCGAGACCACGTTCGGCCAGAGCGGCTTCTTCGGCTACGGTTATTGCAGCCCGGATCCGAACGACGGCGTGATGTGGTGGAGCACGCAGCCAGCGCACGGCATGGACGCGGCGATGTTCCGCGCGCTCGACCACGCCACGCTGAAGCAGCATTTGCGCGGCTTCCACCGCGCCTGGCACGACCCGATCCCAGACATCATCGAAGCCGCGGAAAACATCGTCGTCACCGACACGCTCGACGTCGCGACATTGCCGACCTGGTCGCGCAAGCGCTCGCTGCTGATCGGCGATGCCGCACACGCGACCAGTCCCCATGCCGGCCAAGGCGCCTCGCTCGCGCTCGAGGATGCGATGCGGCTCGCGCGCCTGATGCAGGAGGGCCAGGAGCTCGGCGCCACCTTCCAGGCTTTCGAGGCCGAGCGGCGCCCGCGCACCGAGAAGATCGTCGCCATGGCGCGCCGCAACGGCAACAGCAAGCGCGAATTCAGCGCCACCGGCGCCTGGATGCGCAACCAGATGCTGAAATGGCTGCTGCCGCTCGGCGCCAAGGGCATGGACTTCATGTACGCGTATGACGCGCGGGCGGTGTAGCCTCTTCTCCCTCTCCCCGTTCTTACGGGGAGAGGGTCGGGGTGAGGGGCTGCTTCCGCAAAAACGGTAAGAGCCGGACTCGCGGAGAGTCCCCCTCACCCGGAATTTGCTGCGCAAATTCCGGCCTCTCCCCGCACGCGGGGAGAGGCGAAGATCCTACGTCTCCACCGCGAACGTCAGCCCGGCGTGATCGACCAGCCGCTTGATCAGCTTGTGCTGCATCGCAGCTCCCGGGGTCCAGAAGCCGCCCGGAACGTCCGTTGCGTCACGCAGCAGGCAGATCGCGCATTCGGAGATCATCTTCGAGGTCGAGCCGTAGCCGGGATCGCGGTCGCCGGTGACGCCGGCGCGGACCTGGCGGCCATCCGGCGCGATCGCGACATAAAGCAGATTGAAGAGACCCTTCTCACGCTCTTCCTTCGAGGGCCCCTCGCCCGGCTTCGGCGCGTTCGGACCGGTCTTCTCGGCATTGGCCGCCATCACGCGCTTGGCGTTGGCCTCGCCCTTCTCGCCGGGGCCGGTCAGGACCATCTCGTCGTAGACGAATTCCTTCCCGTAAGGAAAGCCCATCAGCATGTTGGAGCGATGGACGTTGCGCGTGTTGATCAGTGCCATCATGAACGGCGCGGCCCAGGATTGCAGATCTTCCTCGAGGACGGACCTGTTGCCCTTCGGCTGCTTCGGGCCGGTGAAGCCCGGCGTCAGCGCAAAATGATCGTTGAGAATGGCGACGAGGCTGAGATCCTTGGCAACCGCGTCGAAGGTCGCTTTCGCACTCGCCGCGGTGCCGCCTGACAGCGTTCCGCGCATGTCGCGCACGCGGCCCTTCACGCGCGCGGTCGGCGCGCCGAACACGCGCCTGGCCTCTTCCTGCACGAAGAACGTGCCAAGCTCGAACGGCACGGAATCATAGCCGCACGAAAACACGATGCGGGCGCCGCTGGCTTTGGCCGCCGCGTCGTATTTGTCGATCATCTGCCGCATCCAGACCGGCTCGCCGCAGAGATCGAAATAATCCGTGCCGCCGGCGACGCAGGCTGCGAGCAGGTCCTCGCCGTAGAACTGGTACGGACCGACCGTCGTGATCACCGACTTGGTCTGCGCCACCATCGCCTTCAGCGACGCGGCGTCCGACGCATCGGCCACGATCAGCGGCAGGTCCGCGGGCGCGCCGATGGCGTCGCGCACGGATTTGAGCTTGTCGAGGCTGCGGCCCGCCATCGCCCATTTCAGCGTCTGGTCGCCCTTGTAATGCGCCGCCAGATATTCGGCGACGAGCTGGCCGGTGAAACCGGTCGCGCCGTAGACGACGATGTCGAATTTCGCAGAGCTCATGGTCGGCCTTTACTTCTTCGCGTAACTCACGCCCATGCCGGCACGGACGTCGCTTTGAATACCATAGGGCGGGATCGGATAGCGCAGGCCGTTCCTGGCCAGCGCCTTCATGCCCTCGATCGCCTTGGCGAGATGCGAGGGCTTCAAGGCCATCAGCATCTCCTCGTCCGGCACGCCGCCATAGCGCCGTTCGGCATAGCATGGCAAGGACAGGCTGGGCTCACCGGTCTTGAGCGCCCGCCCCCAGGAATCCGCACACGCCGTCTCGCCGACCACGCCCCATTCGAACTTCCTGTAGCCGGTATATTGCAGCCCGTTGATCAGGATGATCATCTGCCCCGGCGTGGCATAGACGAGGCAGATGTCGGGCGGATCGAGCCGGCCGCTCGCCAGCGGACTGACCGCGAGCGCCTGATACTGCCCGAACGGCACCACGTCCAGCGCCTCTTGCCGCTTGCGCGCGTCTTCCGCCGTGCCGTGCCAGACGCCGACATAGTTCTCGCCGGCGATCCATTTTTCATCCTGCGGCGCAAGACCGATCACCGCGCGGCACTGGCTGCCTACGAGATCGTCGGCGGTGATGCCCACGGTCCAGCCCAGACGCGCGGCCATGCTGACGATCTGGTCGGTGGTATGAATCGCATTCGGCCGCCGGATCTTCGGGATCGCCTCCATCTCCGCGACTTGCGCGAACAGCTTCATGCCGATCACCGTCGTCTTCAGCCGCAACAGGCTGTTGAGATCGGCGACGACGCCGGCAAGATCGATCCTGTCAGTGCTCAGCTGCATGGCGTCCTCCGGGCCGGCGATCGCGCGCCGGTGCTGTTTTCTTGTTTTGCAGCTCTCGTTCTAGTCCCTGCCCGGTCCCGGAAGCAACTCGCCGGTCCGTTCCAGGCGCGGGCATGATAGGTTCTCACGGCGAGTTCTCATGAAACCGATCGGACGCGGCAAATGACGCATCACCATCTGCATTCCGGCCCCGAGACCTGTCACTGGGGCTTCTTCGAAGCCGCGCTCAAGCCTGTCCTTGCCATCGCGAGCGGCGACGAGGTGACGGTTGACACCATCAGCGGCGGCCCGGACGTGCTCCCCGACCGCAGCCAATTTCACATTCCGCCGGAAATGTTCGAGGTTCACGCCAGGAACGAACGCATGCTGCCCGGCCACATCCTCACCGGCCCGATCGCGGTCGAAGGCGCCGCGCCCGGCGACGTGCTTCAGGTCGATATCCTCGACGTCCAGCTGCGGCAGGACTGGGGCTGGAATCTGATCAAGCCGCTGTCCGGCACCCTGCCCGACGATTTCCACGAGACGCGCCTCCTCAACATCCCCCTGGATCGGACGCGAATGGTTGGCCGCATGCCCTGGGGGTTAGACCTGCCGCTCAAGCCGTTCTTCGGCGTGATGGGCGTTTCGCCGCCGCCGGCTTGGGGCCGCATCTCCTCGCTGATTCCGCGCGCCATGGGCGGCAATCTCGACAACAAGGAACTCGGCGCTGGCGCGACGCTGTACCTGCCGGTGTTCGTTCCGGGCGCGCTGTTCTCGTGCGGCGACGGCCATGGCGTGCAGGGCGACGGCGAGGTCTGCGTCACCGCGATCGAGACCGCGCTCCAGGGCCGCTTCCGCCTGACGCTGCGCAAGGACCTCAACTTTGCATATCCCCGCGCCGAGACGCCGACGCACTACATCACCATGGCCATGGACCCCGACCTCGACCAGTGCGTGGTGCGTGCGCTGCGCGACATGATCGCGCTGCTCGGTGAGACCCGAAATCTCTCGCGCGAGGACGCCTACACGCTGTGCAGCCTGGCCGCCGATCTGCGGGTGACCCAGACCGTCAACGGCTCCAAGGGCATCCATTGCATGATCGAAAAGGCGATCGTGCACGGCTGAGCCGCCGCCGCCTTCCCCGACCTGTCGACGCTCCCGCCGCCTGGCAGTCCCGCGCGGCGCGACGCGTCGTGGCGAATTTCTCCAGCGATTCCAATATGCTGAAGCACCGTCGAGATCTGGATTTGACTTCCGGCCTCGAACCTAAATAGAATCTTAATCGTTACTTTTATGTACCCGAGTAAGAGGCTAGCGTTCGGGCCATGGCCACCGAAAAAGCCGAGACTGACCGCATTCCCGTAACCTTGGCGCTCTCGACCATCACCTATCTGGAGAAACTGGTGAGACAGGGCACCCACGGCACCAGCGTTCCCGGCGTCGCGCGGACATTGATCGAGGAAGGCATCCGTCTCGCCATCAAGGACGGGCTTTTGTCGATTCGCGACAATGGCAGGACGTGAGCGCGCGCCGAACGTGAGGCGGACGGATCTCGAGAGGCGGATGGCCGACATCTGCAACCTGGGACCGCTACAAATGCCTGTTCTCTCACCTTCACAGACTTATTCACCGACTTGGACCGACGAACGAATCGAACTTCTGAAGCGGCACTTCGAGGCCGGCCTGTCCTGCAGTGAGATCGCCGCCGATATCGGCGTCAGCCGCAACGCCGTGATCGGCAAGCTGTCGCGACTCAATCTTACTCGTGGCCGCCCGGCCAGCGAGCGGAAGCGTCAGGATGCGGGTTTCGCACCGGCGCGCGCGCCGAAGACGGTGCCGCGGCTGCAATATGAGATGCTCGCAACGATCTACGGCGAGACCGATGCGCCCGTGGTCACCGGCCCGATCGACGAGGCCAATCGCTGCTCGCTGCTGGAGCTTTCCGAGAACCGCTGCCGCTGGCCGATCTCGACGCCGGGGGCGGACGATTTCTGCTTCTGCGGCAACACCGCACCGGATGGGCAGCCTTATTGCGCCGGCCACAGCCGCCTTGCCTACCGGCCGAACTCGCGCTTGCGTGTCGCGCGCCTCTAGTCCGCCACCTCATCACAAACGAAAAACCTCCGGCAGGGCATTGCCGGAGGTTTCGAGAGGCTTAGCATGAAGCTAAGAGCCGGAACTTTGATATTCCGCTAACGGCTATATAGCTGAGTAACTCAGGTAAGTAAATAAGTTTGGCGACGGAGGATTCGCATAGCTCGTCTTCGAGCTGTGCAGCGCGCCTTCGGGATTTCGAAACTTGTATCGAGCTGCAAAAAAGCCCCGGCGATTTCCCGCCGGGGCTCTCTCATCAATCTGCGCGATCGATGATTAGAAGTTGCGCTGAGCGCGCAGCAGCATGGTGATCGAGTTCTGGTCCTTCAGCTCGTACACGGCCGCCGGCTTCGCAGCGGTGGCAATGCCCGGGCTGTTGATTGCGCCGGAATACTTCTGGTCCAGGCGCGACCAGCTCAGGTCGGCAGTGAAGGCCAGGTTCTTGACCGGAGTCCACACGGTGTTGACACCGATGACCGCGAAGTTGAAGTCCGGATTACAAGTCGAACCGGCCACGGCGATCGCAGCGAAGTTGGTGCAGATCAGGCCCTTGCCCGTGGTGCCGTACCTCAGCTGGGCATACGCACCATAGATGGCGCTCGCCCAGTTCGGGCTCCAGTTGTGGGTATAGCCACCGCGCACACCCCAGGTCTTGACGGTATCGATGCCGGTACCAGCGCCAAAGACGCCGTCAGAAAGACCGGCGAAACCGGTGCTCTGATACGCGGTGCCGCTACCGCTGAACATGAAGAAGCTCTGCGGGAACAGGCTCTGGAAGTTGTAACGGGTTGCACCGTCCGTGTAGACGGCCTGCAGGTTGATGATGTCGCCCGCACCGGTCGGGATGTTTTTGATCGACAACGCGCCCTGCACAGCCCAGCCCCACTTGTCCTCGGGGTGGCCGGTGACTTCCGTCGCGCCGTAGTAGCCGGCATGGAGGTCATGAGCGGCAACCGAGAACTGGGCCAGACCCCAGGCCTGGTCGACGCGCACCGAACCGAGGATGTCGGGAGAACGCGTACCACCCCAGGAGTTGGCACCGTAGACGCCGGTCACGAACTGAGAGGCCGTACCCGCTGACACGTTCCAGAGGTTCGACTGGCCGTTTGTCGCCGTGGTCTCATCCTGCAACGCGAGCGAAGCGGTGATGCCCTGGCCGAAGTCAGCCGTGTAGGCGACCTGGTTCACGCCGTTGGTGTGGTTGCTGCCGCCCGGGAGGGTGTCGGGACCGCCGGCCGGATAGCTCTGCCACGGCGCGTCGAAGATCGAGACCGTGCGGCCGAAGGTGAAGCCGGCGAACTGGATGAACGCATGGTAGAGGCCGAGCGTTGCGGAACCGGTCGAGAACGTCGACGGGCTGCTGCCGGTGACCGTCTGGGAATCCCAGGAGAAGACCATATCGGCGTAGGTGCGCACCACGCCGTACTCGGTCGCCGTGCGCGTGTCGACGTTGAAGTCGAAACGAGCGCGACCGGTATAGTAGTTGGTCAGACGGTTGTTCGAACCCGCGTTCGCGCCCTGCTGGAAGTTATAGTCGCCTGCGCCGCCGAGGATCGCGTCGGCGCGCAGATAGCCGCCGAACTTGATGCAGGTGTCGGTGCCCGGCATGTAGTAGAAGCCGGCACCATAGAGCGAACAGATCTTCACGTATTCGACCGCCTTGGCCTTCACGGGAAGATCGGCCGCCTGCGCCCCACCCACGACGATCAGACCCGCCGCGGAGCCGAGCAAGAGGCTCTTCACCAATTTCATATTCAATCTCCAAGTTGCTCATTTGCGAAGGAGCTCGGGCCAGTCGCAGCCCTACGCTTCCTTCGCTTTCAAAACCGCTCTGGGGTTTCGCGGCCTCGGCACACCCGCATTGACGCGAGGGACTTGAGCGAACCACCTGCAACGGGACGATCGAGACTCCCCCCACCGCCGAGTCCAATATGCATACGTGCCTTTCCTAATTAAAATAGTTTATTAGATCAGCTATCGCATTCCGGCCGGGCTGTGTCGCACGGGCAACACCGCAGTCGAGGCAACGAAATTGTTGATCAGCTCATATTTGTAGAATGGCTGACATAATTACCCTGCCCTGCACTTGCGTCAGAGCAGACTTGCGTGAACAATGGATCATCGAAGCGTCAGTGGCGAAGGTCGAATTGGGAGCGAAAGGATGTCCATGTCGAGGAAGGAGGGAACACGATCCCGTCCCACCGGCAATCTGGACATCATCAGGCGCTTCACCTGGGAAATCTCCTCCATCAACATCTACCTGGAGGAGTTGCGCCAGGTCTGGGCACGCACGCTCGGCATCAGCGGCCCGCAATGGATGATCCTGATGGCGATCTCGGACCTCGACAAGGATGATGGCATTCCCGTCAATGCTGTGTCGAAGCTCCTCCACGTCGATCCGTCGTTCGTCACCACCCAGTCCAAGCTGCTCGAGAAGAACGGCTTGTTGCGTCGTCGCCCCTCGCCGACCGACGCCAGGGTGGTCCGGCTATCCCTGACCGAGAAGACGCAGAAGCACCTCGCAAGCCTCAACGAGCAGTACAAGACCATCAAGGAATTTGTCTTTCAGGAATTCGACGAGCACGAGCTGACGGAGTTCACCGCCAAGCTCGCGACGCTGAAGACGCGCCTCGAGAAGGCCTGCGTCCGCGTCACGCTCGACCTCTGACGCCGGCGGCGCCTAAAGCATGATCCGGAAAAGTGCGCAGCGGTTTTCCGAAAAGATCATGCTCAAACAACAACCTAAAGCGCGATGACGATTCATCCCAATCTCATCGCGCTTTAGATCCGCCCGGCGGCGCCAAGCCGCGATTCGAGCCAGTCGAAGATATATTCGTTGGCAAGGCTCGGATTGTCCGCATGGGCCTGCGCCGCGCCGGTTTCCGCCGCCGTGAACACCTTCAGCACCACGTCCGAGCTGCCGAGCCAGGATTTCTGCACGATCTGACGCGCCCGGTCGGCCTTGAGCCAGCCATCCTCACCGAGCGTGATCAGCATCGGACAGCCGGTGCTGGTGGCCATGAGCGGCGCATGCGGCACCGGGATGATGCTGACGTCGCTCACCGCGAATCGGCTGGCAAAGAAGTCCCGCTCATGCAGGTCCCACAGGCCACCGTCGCAGACGGCGGCGGCGAGCCGCGGCTCCTGCAACACCGCGCGCGCCACGAAGGACGAGCCCCAGCCATCGGCGACGATCGCCACGCGCTCGAAATCGACGTCGCTGCGCGTCTCCAGGTAATCCATGACGCAGGGAATCGCGCTCTCGATATCCCGGCGACGCCGCAGCGCGTCGAGGTAATCGTCGCGCTGGTCACCCAGCAGGTCCAGCGCCAGCATCGAGAATCCGCGCTCGCGTGCATGCGGCGCGAGCTTGAACAGGAATTCCTCCTTGCGGTGGCCGGGCTCGCCGATGCAGATCACGGTCGGAGCCCGCTCCCTTCCCGTCGGCGCGGGCAGGAAATAGCCCTGCAGCGCATGTCCGTCGAGCCAGGGTATCGTCACGACTTCGCCGGCGGGGCCGCGCGCCGCAAGATAACGGCGGGCGCATTCCTGCATCGCAAGCACCGCGACCCAGCGGCGCTCGTCGGTCTGGTCGAGCGGCATCGCCGCTGCACTGTAATAGTTCATCGCCCGCAGCCAGTTGCGCTGCGCGGTCGCCATGTGGCCTTCCGCAAACGCCGCCTCGGCGCGCTGCCGGTTGGCCTGCGCCAGCTTCTTCCACTCGCGATGCCAGGACTGATCGTCGCCCCGCTTCAGCTGCCCCGCGATCATCAGGCATTCGGCGATGGTGGCGCCGCCCTCCTGGGCCGCGGTGAGGAGCCGCGTGAATTCAGCGGAGATGTCCTCTCGCTCCGGGCAAAGGGTCCAGTCGTCGGAGAGGCATGCGGGAATCATCGGGAGCTACGCTCTATCATCGCGTTACCCCTGATTGACTAAACTATTTTAGTTCCCCAACCAAGCCGCCGCGCGCCGGACGAGAGCCGTTCGAGATCACCATCGCTTGAACGCCGATCGCGTCGCATGCGTGACATGCCAATTCGGCATGAGGCGCCGGACATTGGCAGGAGGTGGCACGCATTGTCGGCGGCGCACCTCTTGCCATGACGATGGTCATACCTGCATGCGCGCGCGCCTTGGGCGATCGCCTTGGGCGATCAGCCGAGCCGCCAGCCGACCTCCTGCGTGAGACTCTCGAAGAAGGCGCGGTCGTAGGCCTGCTCGGGCGTGGCGCGCACCCGCTCGTCGAGGCGCTTTGCGTCCTCGCCCACGAGAATGCGCCAGCGCTCCGCCTTGACGCCGTCGAGGATGATCTTCGCAGCCTGCGCGGCGGTGGTCGGCGCATCCTCGAGGAAGCTGCGGACGCGCTCGGCGAATGCGGCCTGGACGTCCTCGTCCGACATTTTGTCAGCATCCGGCACGCCGGCCGCGACCATACGCTTGCGGGTCAGCGCGACCTCGTCGGCGTTGAGCCGCTCCGATCCATCTCCGCTCTGCACCTTGCGCGAATTGGAGACGATGGAGGTGCCGATATGGCCGGGCATCACCACCGAGCATTTGACGTGCGGCGCATGCAGGCGCAGGTCGCTGATCAGCGCTTCGGTAAATCCCTTCACCGCGAACTTCGCCGAGCTGTAGGCGGTGTGGGCCTGGTTCAGGCCGATCGAGGCCCAGAAGCCGTTGACGCTCGCGGTGTTGACGATGTGGGCCTCGTCCGCGGCCACCAGCATCGGCAGGAAGGTCCGCACGCCGAGATAGACGCCGCCCCAGCAGATGTTGAAGGTGCGCTCCCACTGCTCGCGCGTGTTGGTGAACAGGCTGCCGCCGCCGCCGATGCCGGCATTGTTGAACAGGAGATGGATCCGGTCCGTCTTCTGCTGCTCGGCAAGCTCGTCGCGAAAGCGCTTCAGATGATCCTCGATTGCGACGTCGGCCACATGCGTCGTCACGCGCAGGCCCTGCGGCAGCTTCTCGACCTCGCAGAGCCGCCTGGTCTCGGCCATCGCGGCTTCCGAAACGTCGCACATCGCCACGTTGCAGCCCTCGGCCACGAGCTGCCGCGCGAGCTCGCGCCCCATTCCCGTGCCTCCACCGGTGATGACGGCGATCTTTCCTGCAAAATCCTTCATGGGACTTTCGGCCCCTCCCTTTGTCGGTATGTTTTTTCGTAGCTGTGCGCAGCATCGGCGCGCGCGAAATGTAGCAGCGCCGCATCGGCAGGTAAAAGCGGATCGGCGCTGCCGTGGCTGGCATCCGTTATTTCGGGCGGCGGGCTATTCGAAGGGTCCGAGCACGGCAGGACGTCGTAGCGATAATGGGCAGGCCATTCTCGTCCGCCATGGCGCGGACGTGTGGCGGCCCCGCTCTCGTGGCGCGTATCCGTACCAAACCGAGCCTATCGGCTGCGCGACCCTGTGAAGGGCCTCACAAGCGAAAAGCGGCGCAGCCCTTACAATCGCTCATCCGGTTCCCCGTATTTGTCCGGCTTCGGGTTAATGGCATTTTTTTCAATCCGAATCGTCAAATGGAATCCGGACGCTGGGTCGAGTCGGCCAGGCCAGCGTGTTGTCCGTGTCACAGGCTCTGGCACTCCGCTTGCATCTTCCTCGTGGTCAGTAACTACCGATGAGGTGACAGGAATGTTTGTGACCGTCGTGGCCGTACTCTGCCGGCTTGGCGCATCTGCTACCGGCAGTTGCGTCGAAGAAATCGTGACCGACAGCAATATGACGCCCGAGATCTCGATGATGCAGTGCGCGGTCGGCGCACAGGCCCCCCTGGCGAAATGGATGGGCGAGCATCCGATCTATCACGCCAACTGGCGTCTCGAGCGCTACAAATGCGTGCCGGGCCACTACGAGATCAAGGGCCACGCGTAGGCCCGTAAGAATCCGAAACTTCGAGGAAACGCCCCGGAGGCGCGCCCTGTTCTTCCTCCGCATGGGCTCGATAGCGTCAATCCGAATGCGCCATGCGCTCTGTGACCATGCGCTCTGTGACAACGATCACGCCTTCGCTTTAAGCTACCGCGCGTAAAATCATCGCACGCGCCCGTCGCCCCTCCGGCGTCGGCATCAGCGCGTAATTGTGCGGCTGATCACGCAGCAGATGCAGCTCGACTGCAACACCGACCGCCCTCGCCCGCTCCGCAAGATCGACGCTGTCGGGATACAGAAGATCGCGCGTGCCCGAGAAGACCGTCATCGGCGCGAGCGCGCGGAAGGCGCCCTTGAGCGGGCTGACGAAGGGATGGCCGACATCGAGCTCGCCGGCATAGAGCCGCCCCGCCTCGATTATGCCGGGAATGTCCTGGATCGGATCGCGCGCCGCGATCGCCACCTGCTCCGGACGGCTGACCGACGCGTCCGCCGCGGGCGAGATCAGCACCAGCCGGCTCGGCTGCCGATGGCCGCGATCGCGCAGCCACTGGCATGCGGCGAGCGCGAGGCCCGCGCCGGCCGAATTGCCGACCACCGTGACCTTCGCGGACCCGGCATCTTCGAGCAGCATCCGCAGCAGCTCGGCCGTCTTCGGGACGACGTCCTTCGCGGTGGCGCGTGGCGCGAGCGGGTAGATCGGCACGACGCAGACGACGCGCGCCTTGCGCGTCATCTGGCCGATAAAGCGCCAATGTGCCGGCACGATCTCGTTGATGAAGCCGCCGCCATGCAGGAACATGACGTGGTTGCAGCCTTCATGGCCCGACGACGGCGCGGTGTAATAGACCGGCCATCCGCCCATCTTGGTCAGCGTTGCCTCGACGCCGCGGCCAAGTCCCGTCGGCTCGAACGATGCCGGCGCCAATGCGAGCTTCTGCACATGCGCCTGCACGGCCTCGGCGGATGCGAGCTGCTGCTTGTAGGGGAGCAGTCCGAGCAGCGCATTGAAGCCGCGGCTCTGCAAGCTCGGCCCGGGATCGCGGCTCCGCGGCGCGCAGATATCAGGACAAAACTGCAAGGCCGACACAAGTCGTGCAACGCTCATGGTCAGTTCTCCGCCTGGCTGGGCATCCATATGGCGACGAAGAGGCTTGCCGACAGGCCGCCACGGGCGGATATAATGCGAGCATTCGCTCGCTTTTCCTACTCGCATTCGGATCGCACTGGCCATGACGCGCACGCCGCCGACAAAACCCCGGAAAAATGCCTTGCAGGCGCGCTCGCGCGCCACCGTCGACGCGCTGGTCGAGGCGACCGCTCGCATTTTAGTCCAAGAAGGTTTCGAGAAGGCCAGCACCAACCGCATCGCCGAAGTGGCCGGGGTCAGCGTCGGCTCGCTCTACCAGTATTTTCCGAGCAAGGAGGCCCTCGTCGCCGCCGTGATCGACCGTCACAACGAGGAGATCATGGCGCTGGTCCGCGCCGCGCTCACCGAGGTCGCCGACCTGCCGATCGAGACGGCGGTGCGCAAGCTCGTCACCGTCGCGATCGAAGCCCACCGCATCGACCCCAAGCTGCACCGCGTCCTCGCCGAGCAGATTCCGCGCACCGGCCAGCTCAAGGACGTCGAAGCCTTCAACCGCGAGGTCCACACCCTCGTGCGCGCATACCTCGAAAGCCGCCGCAAGGAGATGCGCAAGATCGATCCGGGCCTGGCCACCTTCATCTGCGTCAGCACGATCGAAGCGGTCGCGCACAACACGGTGCTGAACCACGCCGAGATGCTGTCGG
The DNA here is from genome assembly GCF_009759665.1 of Bradyrhizobium cajani. Lineage (GTDB taxonomy): Bacteria > Pseudomonadota > Alphaproteobacteria > Rhizobiales > Xanthobacteraceae > Bradyrhizobium > Bradyrhizobium cajani. The sequence continues at coordinate 85,588 of NZ_WQNE01000011.1, read as the reverse complement.
AGAAGACGGTGCGGACGCTGGTGGACGAGACGACGCGGATGGTGGTGGGGTATTTGAGGTGAGTGGAACGATCGCCGGATTTGGACGCTACCCGCTGGCTGCGAGACGAGGTTATCCTTCACAACGCGGGGGCGCGGCCGCTCCCCCTCCTAAGAATGCGTAAGGAGTGTGCTGCGGCCAACGGCGCAACGATCCGGTCCCTTATTGATCTGCGCCGCCACTCGATCCGTAGAGATAGCCCCCTTGCGTTCGCCCTAAGGCTGCGATTGGATAAGTACAAGCTCACAACCGACCGCTCTTCGCCGTTGCGTCCGATGGCTGATCCATCGAGACGGCGGCTCATATCCTGGAGATTTTGAAAGTGGAGCTGTACGGGGGACTCTCTGTTCGAAGAGACCCGCGAACAGTATACATGAAATTATGGTGACAGTGCTGGGTCACCGCAGTTCCCAATCTCTATCTTCCAACTGGAGGATTATGTTGGCCAAAAAGACCATTGAGATCACGGGTAACCGATTTAGGGGGCGCAATGGCCTTCGCGTCAATGCTGGATCGGACGTCCATGTGAAGTTAGAAAACAATAGTTTCGATGGCGTTGAGATACCCTTCGACCTAACGGGCGGCTCAAGAGTCGACATGAGGGGGTCGCGGATCAAGAACGACCCCAAACTTCAATCGACCACGGGATGGCGCAGACCAGTTGGCCCGCCACTCCCATCATTCTGCCCGAACTGCAAAGCCATCTTCCCTTCGCGGAATTATGTGTTCGCCGGGGCCTACTTCAACGCATGGGACAACGAGGAGGTTTGCCCGAACTGCCGCTTCGAGCACGCTAGGTTGAGTGAGGGTCTGTTCGACCTCACCAAGGCCACCGTCGAAATCATAAGCGCACCCGATATCACCCATGCAATGGTCGAGTGTCTGCGTGATGCAGCTAACGAGATCTTGCGCGGACGCTCAACGCCTGCAGATGCGATCGCTAGAGTTGAGGCAAAAAGTCTACATCTCGGCGACCTTCTACGAAAGGCTCTCAACATCGGTCTCAGCGCCGTAGCATTCCTCTCTGGTGTCGCCGGCATTGCGAGTCTCTATTACAGCAAGAAATCTTTTGAAGCCGCACAGGAACAGGTTCAGCTTGCTAGAGAAGCAAATGAGATCGCCCGCGGCGCAACGCCATCGGCAGACACCATCCTGAGTCGGACGCTGCAGGACTTAAAAGGAATGAAATTCATAGTAGACGGTTCAACACGTCGCAGCGTCTCCAAACCATCTAAGAGCAAGTCTTCCTCCAAATCGAAGCCTGCTCGGGAACGTCCTAAAGGTCGTATGCAGGCCAACGAGCTTTGGCGCAAGAATCGCTAGGGGGCCGCGTCCGCGGTCGAGATTCCGGTGCCGGAAAACGGTGCTGAACCACGCCGAGATGCTCTCGGAGAAGACGGTGCGAACGCTGGTGAACGAGACGACAAGGATGGTGGTGGGGTATTTGAGGTAGGCGCGCGAAGATTGGGGCTTGGAAGCGACTCGCGCGCGCTGGCGCGCGGCCGCGATAATACCGTCGGAGACTGAAGCTTGGTGCTGCGCGGATTGCCACTGGCGGCCCGCCCCTCGCGTTGGGTGCTCTGGAGTCCGCTAAGGGCGCGTATCGGACACCAGCGCCCGATCACGGAATGGCCTGCACATGACCCACTGCAGACCTTTAGCAGTCACCGATCATGACCGCGCTTTTCAACATACCGGTACAGCGTGATCACAACGATTGCTGGTATCCCCCAGAAGATTGCTACTAAGAGACCAACAAAACCAAAGGTGTTTGCATCCTTGCTCCCACCGAGAAGCAATGTGGCCACCACCACCGATATAGCTACCATTCCAACAAGCTTAGCAAAAGACTTCGTATTCACGGGCCTTGATCCCTGAGGTGATGATCGCTCAGCCATACGTCGTCTTCAATCCCTACGCCTTCTGCGAACCATGTAGACCGGGGCGTCACGCGCTTGCATCAAGGCACAAAAAGCCATGACTTGGACGATACAAGCGCAAAGAAGCTTATTGGGGTATATAAATGCTCGTCTCAGAAGCGTATTCACCGTTCTGCTCCTAGCCGAACAACGAGGTGCCCATCGTCACGTCGGCTGTCGGCGGTAAACCGGGCGCGGGGTTGGTTTCGCCTCGACTACCGCTTGTGACCCGAAGCAGACTCCGCTCGCGTCGAAACCAATGATCAATTTCTATTTGCCTCCTCGATAGAAGTCATATTTGTTCAGTTCATTGGCGAACGTCGCGCCAGTGTGGAGACGACTACCATCGAGCTGTCCCTCGATTGTCTTCAACCACGGAAGCCTTGCTACGATTCCGGTCGTAATCGGTTCTTCTGTCACTTCGATGATGACGTCGCGAAGCACGACTCCCGTTCCAAACGACGCTCCGAGATCCGTTGGATCAACCTGCACCACCGACTTCGGATCATTGAGGTCGCTGAAGTGAACCAGCATTGGAATCACATCGAGCTGCAATACGCGATGAGGGCGTCGCTCTCTCAACAGCCGCACTTTCGGAAGAGGATCGATCTCGCCCTTGAGCAGGTCGGCAAAAACATGAAACAGCATCCAAGCAGGACCACCTAGATCTCCAAATCCAGCCTTCGGTCCTCGCAGAAGCGCGAAGAGAGTACCGCGAGAGCCGAGGTCAACGACCACAGCTTCGCCGCTGACCTCATTGCCGGCGCCGCCCATAGACCCAAAGATGGGTCTCATGTCAGACTGCTTGACTTGGATGACGCCAGAACCACTGACGAGCCTACCGTCAACCTCTACGTTAACCGTCAATCGGTACGTGATGATTTCGCTCAGGGAGCCACAACCTGTTAGAATGCTCGCAAAAATCCAGAGCGCGGCCAGCCATCTTGCGCGCAATAGAGCCATCGCTTCACCGCTCCCCGTCTCAAAGCCGTTGGGAGTCTTTTGACACGCCAACATCCTTTAGTTGTGCAGGGAAACGGTCTAAGGTTCGGTAAACTTGTGGTCTGCACGACGCAGAGCTGGTTGGCCCGAAGCGGACGCCGTGATGTTAGTGCAATTTGCTGTCGCCATGACACAGTTCGCCCGCGAAAGGACTCCTCGATGGTCTTCAAATTTCAGCCCGGTATGAAAATGTACGAAGTCGTCTGGGAGCGCGACGGCGAAAAGCTCCACGAGGCAGTCCTTCACGCGGCAGACGAGGCTGGGGCCATCTCCCGAGCGGAAGAAATCTTTGCAGAGCATCCCGAAATCGACTTTGACCGCAGTGGTGACACCACGGTGCGTGCTCGCCTCCACAAAATGCCATTTCTTGCCGAGGACGATGATTAGCGAGAAAGCTCCCGTCTGCGACGTCTGCATGTGACCCAAAAGCCGAAGTCGGACGACATTCGTTGAAACTCATTCAGAGGGCTCTCCCCTGATGTCACGCCAGTATTCGTCAGCGACGTCAGGGTCGACTTCGATCGGCGCGGAACTTTCTGCGTAGAGCCGATCTTTGCCATCCTTCCGCGGACCCGAAATCCAAAATCTTTCGCCAGTTTCAAGATCGAAGTAGTTGGCCTTGAACCCACTACCTTTCAGGCTTTGAAAAGTGCGCCCCCCCGTAGCTAATAGATTTGCCTGTTTTTGAGAATGTGACGCGGCCAATCCGCGCCGGCCCATTCAGCGATGCGGATTTGTTCTCGATATACATAATGCGCGTCTTCGGCATTGCCCCGACAGTGGACGTTACAATCCGTGAGCGTCCCCACTTGGTCCGCCAGGATACTGATTATCTGAATTGTCTTTGTCCGGCCTCACCCTAAATCCTTGCATGAATGCGAAGCCAATAAAGCCGACCAGCAGGACGAGCGAAATAGTTGCGACGAACCAATCCAGCATTATCTGATCCTACCCATGATGTCGCACGCAGTAGCCTCATTACCACGGACAACCTAGCGGCGATCTATACTCGATTGAGAAAATTGTATGAGGTCAGAATGTCCGTTGCGGACTTCGGGTGCCGCACAGCGTCAATGCGATCCGTTCCTCAGTCTTGACCGATCTGGCCGTAGGCCCAACTGCCAGAAAAGAAGGTTTGATCAGCAATCGGCTGAAAACGTCCGGCGATGAAACCCTTGCGTCCAACATCGTTCTGATTGAGACCACCACCGCATGAGCTTGGCTCGGCATAGATATCGACGGTCTGTCCATCCGAAGTACCTCGGACTGATTGCAGGACGCGTGCTCGAGCCACATGAAAGGGGCGCAGTCCCGGCAATTCGCGGATGTGCACCTCGAGAATTTCGACCCGAGCGACGACCTCGCTCTCTTTCGCTACTGGCGGGATCGCATCGAGTAGGATCGTCCTTTCATATATCCAGCCGCGGCAGGCCAAGGCCGGAGCGTTGGTAACTAGCAGCGCAAGAAGGATACTTGCTAGACCTGCTCCACGGATCATAGCTCCCACCTCCAGCTCTCTTTTGAGACATTGATCGAGGGACGTTAACGGAATACCAAGCTAAACGTAAACGCGAGCTCCTAGGTCGCCTTCTGGCCCTTAGCTGGCATTCCGATTGCCAAAGTTGATGTCCGAATCGTGGGCCAAAGCCGAACTTGCTTTCCGAGAGAGCTCCTAGTCCGTTCCTGGGTACATCCGCCGGGCCGAGGCGCCCACTTCGGCAGTGCGCCGCCCTCCTCCGCTTCACGAGGCTCTCGAAAGCAGTTTGGCCTTGCGGCCTGTCAGCTGCTCCCAGCGCGATCGCCAGCCCGCAATAGTCGGGGCTGAGTTCGATGCCGAAACAGCGGCGGCCGGTCGTCTCGGCCGCGCCATCGTGATTCAGCTGCCGAGGAAGGGGGCGCCGGAGATCGCAGTCGTGCTGCGCCACGCTTCAGGAGGTCGCGCTCCGAAGTCATCCCGCAAGCCCGGCACGATGACATCATGCCCCTGTTTTGCCCGACGCGTCAAATCGCTTCGGAAAAACGTTATCTTCCAATGACGTCGCTACTGTGCATGGGGTTGTTTTCGACATTTTCGTGCGCCGGCCACCGGGGCGGTCACCCGCCCCGAATCGTCGCACATCCGCCGCCGCTCGGGAGCAAATCCCACACCGACGGTCAGTCCACCCGACAGATGAGTTTGAAAAAATGGTCGGAGCGAGAGGATTTGAACCTCCGACCCCTAGTCTCCCAGACTAGTGCGCTAACCGGGCTGCGCCACGCTCCGAACGTCGTTCCATTAGCTAGGATCGCTGCTTTGCGCAAGGCGAGGCCGCACCATTTTGGTGCCTCTCTCCCCGATTGGGCTGATGTCCAAAGCCCCCGGAACTGGCCGCAAAGCCGACGGACCGGCCCTACCCGTCCTTCAGCGCCTGGTCCAGCATCTCCCGGCAGGCGACGAGGTCGGCGAGCGCCCGTCCCAGGCGCTCCCGGTCGATCGCGCTGGGGCCGGCGGGTGCGGCGGCGCCGCCCTTGCGGAAGGTGGTGAGGATTTCCTCGTCGTCGATCTCGGCGAAGCGGAAGTCGATGCCTTCCTCCTCCTCGCCCTGGTAGTCGTCATCGTCGGTGTCGGTGATGCCCTTGATCGGCGCCTCGTCGTCGGGCTCCATCAGGCTCGCGCCGATGGCGTCCTCGATCGCCCCGAAGGAGACGGCGGCGGCGCCGTCGGCGAGGCCCTGCACCGATTTGATGCCGTGCTCTTTGAGGATCCGCTGCACCCCGCGGATGGTGTAGCCCTCCCCGTAGAGCAGGCGGCGGATGCCCTTGAGCAGGTCGACGTCGTCGGGGCGGTAATAGCGGCGGCCGCCGCTGCGCTTCATCGGCTTGATCTGGGAGAAACGGGTCTCCCAGAAACGCAGCACGTGCTGCGGAATGTCGAGTTCCTGCGCTACTTCGCTGATGGTTCGGAACGCATCCGGCGCCTTGTCCAAATGCCAATCCTTTCCGAAAGGCGGTTACGCCTCGGGTTGAGCCTTGGTGGCATCGCCATTGGTGCGGTGCTGGGAATTGATCCGCTGCTTCAGGATCGCCGACGGCTTGAACACCATCACCCGGCGCGGCGAGATCGGCACCTCGGTGCCGGTCTTCGGGTTGCGGCCGATGCGCTGACCCTTCTTGCGGACCATGAAGGAACCGAACGACGACAGTTTCACCGTCTCGCCCTTTTCAAGGCAATCGGTGATCTCCTTCAGCACGAGTTCCACAAAGGCGGACGATTCCGTGCGCGACAGGCCCACCTTCTGGTAGACGGCTTCGCACAGGTCAACACGCGTTACGGTTTTACTTTGATCGGTCATCGCCCTGCCCCACATCACGGCGAACAATTGTTGTCTGAAATTAGGAGGTTACAATACGGCGGTCAACAGCGCTCATCAATGCAGACGCATCGATAATCGGCGCTGATTCGGGCAAAATTTTATCGACTGTGGCTACCAGCGCACCAGCGCAGAGCCCCAGGTGAAGCCGCCGCCCATGGCCTCGAGCAGGACCAGGTCGCCCTTCTTGATGCGGCCGTCCTTGCGCGCCACCGCCAGCGCCAGCGGGATCGAGGCGGCCGAGGTGTTGCCGTGACGGTCCACCGTCAGCACCACCTTCTCCGGCGCGATATGGAGCTTGTGCGCGGACGCGTCGATGATTCGCTTGTTGGCCTGGTGCGGCACGAACCAGTCGATGCTGTCGGCATTGAGCCCGGTCGCCTCGAAGGCGTCGACGATCACGTCGGTGATCATGCCGACCGCATGCTTGAAGACCTCGCGGCCCTCCATGCGCAGATGGCCGACGGTCTGGGTCGAGGACGGCCCGCCGTCGACGAACAGTTTTGCCTTGTGGCGGCCATCGGAACGCAGATGGGTGGTCACGATGCCGCGGTCGGTCGCGGCGTTGCCCGGCTGCTCCTGCGCCTCGAGCACGACCGCGCCGGCGCCGTCGCCGAACAGCACGCAGGTGCCGCGGTCGTTCCAGTCGAGGATGCGCGAGAAGGTCTCGGCGCCGATCACCAGCGCGCGCTTGTAGGCGCCGGTGCGCAGGAAATTGTCGGCGGTCGCGAGCGCGAACACGAAGCCCGAGCACACCGCTTGCAGGTCGAAAGCGGCGCCATGGTTGATGCCGAGCCCGTGCTGCACGGCGACGGCGCTCGCGGGAAAGGTGTTATCGGGCGTCGAGGTCGCCAGCACGATCAGCTCGATCGACTGTGCGTCGACACCGGCATCGGTGAGCGCGGCCTGCGCCGCCTTGATCGCCAGATGCGAGGTGAACTCGCCCTCGGCCGCGACGTGCCGCTCGCGAATGCCGGTGCGCTGCACGATCCACTCGTCGGAGGTGTCGATGCGCGCCGCCAGTTGGGCGTTGGTCACCACCTGCTCCGGCAGGTAAGAGCCGCAGCCAAGCACGACCGAACGAATTTTCGTCACGAAACAGCCTCCTGCGCGGCCTGCACGGAACTAAGTGCACCACCCTCGCGGTTGAGCATCTGATTGATCTTGTTCAGGAGATCGTAGTGAGCCATCTCATAGCCAACATCGATCGCATAGGCAAAGCCTTCGGCGTTGGTTCCACCGTGGCTCTTGACCACGACCCCGTTCAGTCCCAGCAGCACGCCGCCATTGGACTTGTTGGGGTCCATCTTGTCGCGCAGGGCCTGGAAGGCGCTGCGGGCGAAGACGTAGCCGAGCTTGGACAGCCAGCTCCGCCGCATCTCGTTGCGGAGTAATTCCGCCATCTGCCGCGCGGTTCCCTCGGCGGCCTTCAGCGCGATATTGCCGCTGAAACCCTCGGTGACGATGACGTCGGCCAAGCCCTTGCCGATACCGTCCCCCTCGACGAAGCCGATATAGTCGAGTTCGGGCAGGTTCCGCGCCCGCAGGATCTCGCTGGCCTCGCGGATCTCCTCGTGGCCCTTGATCTCCTCGGCGCCGATGTTGAGCAGCCCGACCGTGGGCCGCTTCTTGTTGAATAGCACACTGGCCTTGGCCGCGCCCATCACCGCCATCGACACCAGGTGGTGCGCATCGCCGCCGAGGGTCGCGCCGAGGTCGAGCACGACGGACTCGCCGCGCATGGTCGGCCATATCGCCGAGATGGCCGGACGGTCGATGCCCGGCAGCGTGCGCAAGTGGAAGCGCGCCATCGCCATCAGCGCGCCGGTATTGCCGGCGGAGATCGCGACATCCGCCTCGCCCTTCTTCACGGCATCGATCGCGAGCCACATCGAGGAGGTCTTGCGGCCGCGCCGCAGCGCCTGGCGCGGCTTGTCCGAGCCGCTGACGGCAACGTCGGTGTGGATGATCTTCGAGGCGGCCTTCAGCGCGGGGTGGCGGTCGAGCTCGGGCTCGATCCTGGCGCGGTCGCCGACCAGGAGGAATTCGCTATCGCGATGCCGCTGAAGCGAGATGGCAGCGCCTGGAATGACCACGGCGGAGCCGACATCGCCTCCCATGGCGTCCAGCGCGATGCGAACCTTGCTTGGCATAAAAGTCCTGGAAACCTGGTCTGGTGCGGTCTGTGCTAGCGGGGCCGCAAAATGGGTTCGCCATGGACATGGCGACCGGTCAAGCGCCACGCCGCACCCGGACCGGGGCGCGACAATAGCGTTTTGTCATCGCGAAACAACCTCTTGCCCCCAGCCTTTTGGATTCCGCACGATCCGGCAACGGATTCGCCATTTCGCAAGAAGCACATTGAAATCAAACGGATAATCAAGCCTCTCAAACCATCCTGGCAAACCCGCCTCGGGGCGTAAAGCGTTCTTACGGGGACCGAGCGGACTATGGGCCCTTCTTCTTGTCCTGGAGTGCCTTCAGCGCCGCGAAGGGATGGTCTTCCGGATCGGGGGCGGTGACCTCCGCCTCGAACACGGCCCCATCCTTCCGGGGATAAGGGTCGATCGCCAGGAACAGCGCGTCGGTGGCGAGCCTGCCGAGATCGATGATGCCGTTGACGATCGCCTCCGGCGGATCAGCGACCTCCGGCGGCTCCTCGTCGTCCTGGCCCTCCTCGATCAGGTCGGCCAACCGCCGGGCCTCGGCCTCGGGGGCGAACATCAGGTCAACCTCCTCGTCGATCTCGCTCTCGATCGGATCGAGCGTGACGACACAGGTCTGACCGACCCGGGCCCGCACGGTGCCCGTGACCTGAAACCGGCCGCCGCTCTTCGGCACGACGTCGAAGTCGGCCTTCGCGGACAGGATCTCGCGCAGGCCCGCGACTTCGGCCATCGCCTTGCGTTCGGCGGCGGAGGCCTCGATCTCGCGACGCAGGCCGGCATCGGGAATCTGGGCGACAATCACGGGCGCCCGCCAGGGATCTGGCTCGGATCCGGCATTTGGTCTGGTCATGGCGTGACATCCTCAGCGAAGGCCGGGGGAAATTTGAAGGACGCGCCGAGCAGCGCGGCCTCGCTGGTGCCGCCGAGATCGGCCTCGGTGGCCCGGGCATAGGCCGCGAGCCGCCGCGCCTGATCCATGCCGGCGCCATTCAAGATATTCTTGCAGATGGCCGATGCCAGCGCCTCGCTGCCGCCCTCCATGGCCTGGTCATAGGCCTGGACGCGGCCGTAAAAGGCCTCGCCAAAGGCCCGCATCCGCTTCGGCACGGTCTGGTCGCCCACCCCCATCTCGCGCAGATTGTCGTCCATGTCCTCGCAGAAGCGGTCGAACAGTGCCTGCGACAGCTCCGTGGCGCCCTGGACGGTGCGCAGGCGGCGCAGCAGCAGCCAGAGATGCAGCAGCAACAGGTCGAAACGTCCGTTAACCGTATCCGGCACGCCCAAGTCGCGGTAAAATATGGGTTCTCGCGCCTGCGTCACGATCATGCCATAGATGGCCTCGATGGTGCCCGGCGGGGTTAGCCGGGGTTTCCTGAAGTGATTGAACGGCCAAAGCATTGTGGTTTCCGCAGGCGGGCGCGCGCGTGTTGCATTCAGAGCCTCCGCCCGGTACTTCAGCGCCTCGCGCGACGCAAGGGGACGGAATCAGTTCCGCAATGACGACAACCAATCAGACCAGCCTGCGCGCTGACAAGCGGCGCGGCCTTCATGCACGCTGGCGCGGCTTACGCATGCTCGCGGCCGCGACCCTGGTCGGCGCCGCGCTTGCCGGCTGCACAGGTGAGCAATTCCAGAAGGGCTACATCCTGCCGCCCGGCGCGCTGGAGCAGATTCCGATCGGCGCGAGCCAGGACCAGGTGCTGATCGTGATGGGCACGCCCTCCACCGTCGCGACCCTCGACGGCGAGGTGTTCTACTACATTTCGCAGCGCTCGGAGCGCGCGGTCGCCTTCATGAACCAGAAGGTGGTCGATCAGCGCGTGATCGCGATCTATTTCGACAAGAACCGGCGCGTGCGCCGTCTTGCGAATTACGGGCTCCAGGACGGCAAGATCTTCGACTTCATCAGCCGGACCACGCCGACCTCGGGTCAGGAAATGAGCTACCTCACGCCGCTGTTCAAGCTGCTCGCCTTTTAACTGAGCCTCGAGCCTGCGGCGTCCTGCCACTGCCCGCATGGCGCTTGCCGTCGCGCGCGGCTTGCCGTTCCGCGTCGGGTTCCCTACCCTTCCTGCAAAGCAAAAAGCAGGGAGAGGATTCGTGCCTAAAACTTTGTTGTCCCGCCGCCACGTGATCGCCGGTGCTGCCGGCCTCTCGGCCGCAGCGATTCTGCCGCGATCGAGCCTGGCGGATTGGAAGCCGACGGAAAACGTCCGCCTGGTCGTGCCGGCTGCGGCCGGTGGTTCGACCGACGTGATGGGCCGGCTGCTGGCTGCGCATCTGCAAACCGCCTGGGGCCAGTCGGCCGTCGTGGAAAACCGCTCCGGCGGCGGCGGCACGATCGGCGCGGCCGAGGTGATCCGCGCCAAGCCGGACGGCCACACCATCCTGGTCGGCAATCCCGGCCCGAACGCGATCGCCTACAGCATCTTCAAGAACCTCACCTACAAGCCAGACCAGCTCCAGCCGGTCTCCAACATGATCCGGATTCCGAACATCGTCTCGGCGCATCCGAAGACCGGCATCAAGTCGGTTGCCGAGCTGATCGCGTACCTGAAGGCCAATCCGGACAAGCTCAGCTATGCCTCCTCCGGCGTCGGCCAGAGCCCTCACCTCACCGGCGCCTGGTTCCTCCAGCTCACCGGGCTGAAGATGACGCACATCCCGTTCCGCGGCGCCGGCCCCGCACTTCAGGCCGCACTCGCCGGCGACATCCAGATCCTGTTCGACAATCTCTATCCGAGCCTGCCGCAGGTCCAGAACGGCACGCTCAATGGCCTCTGCGTCACCACCACTGAGCGCAGCGATCTTGCGCCGAACCTGCCGACCATGCGCGAGAGCGCGCCGGAGCTGGCGAACTTCGACGTGTCCTCGTGGTTCGCCATCTTCCTGCCGAAGGGGGTCTCACCCGAGGTGCTCAACGCGCTCAATCTCCAGGTCAAGGCGATGCTTGAGCGCGACGACATCAAGAAGCAGATCGCCGCCATGGGCGCCCGCGCCGATTACGGTACGCCGCAGCAGTTCGCCGCCTTCGTGGACGCCGAGACGAAGAAGTTCGCCGGCATCATCCAGAAGGAAGGGCTGCAGATGGACGTGCAGTAGGCGTTCGCGCAAACGCTAACTACCGTCATTGCGAGCCCAGCGACGCAATCCAGAGTCTTCCGCTGAGCCAGTCTGGATTGCTTCGCGCAGCCTGTCATCGGGCCGCGCTCCGCGCGGACCCGATGGCTCGCAATGACGCGGTGCGAGGTCTCAGCCGGCCAATCAAAAACCCCGCGGCTCGCGCCGCGGGGTTTTGTCTTGTCTTCACCAGTTCTGCTCAGTGCGCGAGGATCGCCAGCAGCAGCAGCGCCACGATGTTGGTGATCTTGATCATCGGATTCACCGCGGGGCCGGCCGTGTCCTTGTAGGGATCGCCCACGGTATCGCCGGTCACCGCCGACTTGTGAGCGTCACTGCCCTTTCCGCCGAAATGACCGTCCTCGATGTACTTCTTGGCGTTGTCCCAGGCGCCGCCGCCCGAGGTCATCGAGATCGCGACGAACAGGCCCGTCACGATCACGCCGAGCAGCATCGCGCCCACCGCGGAGAACGCCGCCGACTTGCCGGCCACGCCGCCGCCCGCGATCGCATAGATCACGAAGTAGACGACGATCGGCGACAGCACGGGCAGCAGCGAGGGGATGATCATCTCCTTGATCGCCGCACGGGTGAGCAGGTCGACCGCCTTGCCGTAGTCCGGCTTGTCGGTGCCCTGCATGATGCCCGGCTTCTCGCGGAACTGCCGGCGAACCTCCTCGACGATAGCGCCCGCCGCGCGCCCCACCGCGGTCATGCCCATCGCGCCGAACAGATACGGCAAGAGGCCGCCGAACAGGAGGCCCACCACGACGTAGGGATTGTTCAGCGAGAAGTCCGGATTGACGCCGGCGAAGTAGGTATGCTTCGCGGAGTCCGCAACGAAGAACTTGAGGTCCTGGTTGTAGGCCGCGAACAGCACGAGAGCACCGAGACCGGCGGAGCCGATCGCGTAGCCCTTGGTCACCGCCTTGGTGGTGTTGCCGACCGCGTCGAGCGCGTCGGTCGACTTGCGCACCTCCTTCGGCAGGCCCGCCATCTCGGCAATGCCGCCGGCGTTGTCGGTGACGGGGCCAAAAGCGTCGAGCGCGACGATCATGCCGGCGAGCGCCAGCATGGTCGCGGTCGCGATGGCAATGCCGAACAGGCCGGCCAGGCTGTAGGTGACCAGGATGCCGGCGATGATGACGAGCGCGGGCAGCGCGGTCGCTTCCATCGAGACGGCGAGGCCCTGGATCACGTTGGTGCCATGGCCGGTCACCGAGGCCTGGGCGATCGACTTCACCGGACGATAATCGGTGCCGGTGTAGTATTCGGTGATCCAGATGATCAGCGCGGTGACGACGAGGCCGACGACGCCGCATTCGAACAGCGCCATGCCGGTATAGTCGACGCCATCGAGCTTGCCGAAGCCGATCAGGTAGTAGATCACCACCGCGATACCGATCAGCGACAGGATGCCGGTAGCGATCAGGCCCTTGTAGAGCGCGCCCATGATCGACTGGCTCGGCCCGAGCTTGACGAAGAAGGTGCCGATGATCGAGGTGATGATGCAGATGCCGCCGATCGCGAGCGGCAGCGTCATCATGTTGGCGAGGATCGGTGTCTTGGCGAAGAAGATCGCCGCGAGCACCATGGTGGCGACCGCGGTCACCGCATAGGTCTCGAACAGGTCGGCGGCCATGCCGGCGCAGTCGCCGACATTGTCGCCGACGTTGTCGGCGATGGTGGCCGGGTTGCGCGGATCGTCCTCGGGGATGCCGGCTTCGACCTTGCCGACGAGGTCGCCGCCGACGTCCGCGCCCTTGGTGAAGATGCCGCCGCCGAGACGGGCGAAGATCGAGATCAGCGAGGCGCCGAAGCCGAGTGCCACCATGGCGTCGACCACGGTGCGGCTATCGGGCGCGAGCTTCAGCGAGTGGACCAGGAAGCCGAAATAGAGCGTGACGCCGAGCAGCGCGAGGCCGGCCACCAGAAGGCCGGTGATCGCACCCGCCTTGAAGGCGAGTTCGAGGCCGCCGGCAAGCGACGTGGTCGCGGCCTGGGCGGTGCGCACATTGGCACGGACCGAGACGTTCATGCCGATGAAGCCGGCCGCCCCCGACAGGATGGCGCCGATGGCAAAACCGATCGCGACATAGAGCCCGAGGAAATAGGCAAGCAGCACGAAGATGACGATGCCGACGAGACCGATCGTGGTGTACTGGCGACGCAAGTAGGCCTGTGCGCCCTCGCGCACCGCTCCTGCAATCTCCTGCATGCGCGGCGACCCCGCATCCGCGCCCAGAACCGAAGACGTCGCCCAAATCGCGTAGACGACGGAAAGCACTCCGCAGAGCACTATCAACCATAATGCTGTCATGTGATTTTTTGCCTCAGATCCTTGATGTACCCCCGGCGCCTTTTGTTGTCCGTCGTGCGGTGCGGCGCCTTGATTTTGAACAAAGCCGCCCCTTGCCCGAAGGGGCGGCCTTAGTCGGTTGCGAGCTTGCCAAAATCAAATTGAGGGTGCAACGCCGGATAAGGCCGAAAAAGCCGATCTCGGCAAGTATTTAGGTCGCAGACGCCCGCTTTGGGAAATGCCTGCAAGCGGCTCGCCGACATCGGCGAGGGCCACCCCTCCTGCCTCCGCCTCAGGCGGCGGACCTTACGGGATGACGGGATGTTGACGCCATTTCCAAGGTCTGCCCGTCGGCTGTCGTGCGTCGGTTGAAGATCTTGACCTCATAGACGCTGCCACCGGGACCGGACTCCTGCGTCACCGAAACGACCTGCTCGCGTGTGAGGACGCCGAGTTGCACATCCTGGTCAGGCAGGATGAGCGTCGCCAGCTCGTTGACGAACACCACCACGAGATGACCTTTCGGCATGTTGTTCTTCGACATCAGACGCAACTGGCTGTGATAAGGCTGCCGGGTCCAGGCCGATGGCAAGCCAGGATCAACCACGACCTGGATGTTGTTGGTCTCGGGATGCAGGGTGAGCACCATCTTCGACTGCTCGGGCTTCCATTGCATGGATATCGCCGGCATGGTTTTCCAGAGACAATTGAACGCTGCGCACTCGCTCGGCAGATTGTCGTGGATTGTGCAGCCCCTGCCGGGCTTGCAATGCGAGCACCACTTGCCGGCGGCCTTGCCGAGCTCGACCACGTTGTAGACCTTGCAACAGAGCGTGCAGCTTCCGCACTCCCTTCCGGGAACAGTCCGCGCCTCGCTCGAGTTCGAAACGGCCGCTGTCATCGAATCACATCCATTGGCTGCTGTCGCATCTATGGCGGTGATACATCGGCTTGCTGTCGCCGGGGTTGCGACACGCGGCAGCCGGGAAGAGCCGGAGGATGAATCGGGGTCGGGGCGGACTTGAATTCAGAAGTGGCTGTAGGACAGCTGCTTCAGGGCCAGTTCCTGGCCCTGCCCGTCCAAAAAGCGCGGCCGCTCACGGCCTGCGAGGATCGTGCCAATCGCCGTGACGGCAAGGCCTGCCGCCTGCCCCGCGGCAATCAGCGCGTCGCTCAGTGCTGGCGGCACCGTGCACAGCACCTCGTAATCGTCGCCCCCGGCCAACAGCGTCTCAACGCAAACAGCGTTTCGCGCAACCAGTCCGGCCGCCGCGGCTGAGAGGGGGACGCCCGCCACGTTGACCGTAGCCGATACGCCGGACGCCGCACATAGTTTTGTCAGATCGCCGGCGAGCCCGTCGGACACGTCCATCGCCGCTGACGCAAGGTCCCGCACGGCCTGCGCCAGCAAATTGCGCGGCTGCGGGACGCGATAGCGCGAGACCAGATAGTCCCGTGCAACGGGATCGGATGCGAGCGCCTTCGCCACCTCTCCGCCTGTGAGCACGTCGAGGCCGAGCGCGGCATCGCCGATCGTCCCCGTCACCAGGATGCGGTCGCCCGGCCGCGCGCCGGTGCGGCCAACCATCCGCCCCTGCGGCACGCGGCCGAAAGCGGTGATCGAGATCATCTGCGGCCCCGGTGTCGACACCGTGTCGCCGCCGAGCAGCGGGCACGCGAAGGTTCTTGCGTCCTCGCCCAAGGCGTCCGCAAACGGCTGGAGCCAGGCGTCCTCCTTGCTGCGCAGCGCCAGCGTCAGCACGAAGCCGGCCGGCACCGCGCCCTTGGCAGCGAGATCGGACAGGTTCACCCGCAGCGCCTTGCGCGCAATGGTATCGGGGGGATCGCTGGCAAGATAGTGCACGCCCTCGATCACGGCGTCGGTGGTGACGACGATGTCGTCGCCCGATGCGGACAGGATGGCGGCATCATCGACCAGCCCGAACGCGCCAGGATCTGTCGCGAGCGGCTTGAAATAGCGCGCGATGAGGGAGTCTTCGCCGGAGGGGTTTTGCGGAGTGGTCATCGATGTCAGCCCTGCACTCCACTGTCATCGCCCGGCCTGACCGGGCGATCCAGTACGCCGAGACGCCTGATACCAATTACCGCTGCCGCGGCGTACTGGATCACCCGCTTTCGCGGGTGATGACAGCGGAATGTGTGACTTACCCCCGCCCGAACTCGTCACCGCGGAACTGGCGGCCGATCTGGTCGAGCACCGCATTCACCATGCCGGTCTCCTCGCGATCGACGAAGGCATTCGCGACGTCGACATATTCGGAGACCACGACGCGGCCCGGCACATCCTTGCGGTGCTGGAGCTCATAGGCCCCCGCCCGCAGCACCGCGCGCAGAATCGCCTCGATCCGCTTCAAGGGCCAGCCCTTCGACAGCGCCTCGTCAATCAGGGGATCGAGCTTCTTCTGGTCGCGCACGACGCCGGAGACGACGTCGCGGAAGAACGCGGCTTCCGCCGGCAGGTAGGTGTCGCCCTCGACTTCGTTGCCGAGCCAGTGGCTCTCGAACTCGGCGAAGATGTCGTTGATGCCGGCACCCGCGATGTCCATCTGATACAGCGCCTGAACGGCGGCGAGCCGTGCCGCACCGCGGCGGTTCGCCTTCTTTTCCTGGGTGCCCGCCGGCTTTTTGCTGTTGTCAGCCATGGCTCAGGCCTGCGCCAAACGGCGCTTGATACGCAGCATCGCAAGCGCGGCGCGTGCGGCATCGCCGCCCTTGTTGAGCTCGCTGGCGCGCGCCCGCGCCCAAGCCTGCGCCTCGGTGTTGACGGTGAGGATGCCGTTGCCGAGCGGCAGCTTTCGCACCACCGCAAGGTCCATCAGCGCGCGCGAGGATTCCTGCGAGACGATCTCGAAATGGATGGTGTCGCCGCGGATCACGCAGCCGAGCGCGATCACCGCGTCATAGGGCTTGCCGCTCGCCGCCGCGGCATCGACCGCGATCGCCACCGCCGCGGGGATCTCCAGCGCACCGGGAACCGTGATGACGTCGTGCGTGAGGCCAGCCGCCTTCAGCTCGGCGACCGCGCCGTCCAGAAGCGCGTCCTGGAGATCGTCATAGAACCGGGCCTCGACAATCAGCGCACGCGCGCCGGCGATGTCGGTCTGGTCCTTCAGGGGTGCGCGCCGCGCGTCTGCCATCGTCAAATCCGTTCTACAGTGGTCGGCGCGTTATGTAGTCGCCGCAGGCTGGTAAGCCAAGTTCAAAGACATTGTCATTCCGGGGCGCGAAGCGACCCGGAATCTCGAGATTCCGGGTTCGACGCTGCGCATCGCCCGGAATGACCGGCTTCGCCGGTCACTTCATTTCCGTCAGCCGCGCTGCGTAGCGGGCCATCAGGTCGACCTCGATATTGACCTCGGCGCCCGCCTTCCAGGCACCGATCGTGGTCACTGTCAGCGTGTGCGGAATGATCAGCACCGAAAAGGTCGCGTCCTTCACCGTATTGATCGTCAGCGAGACGCCGTCGAGCGTGATCGAGCCCTTGGTGGCGACGAACCGCGCCAGCTCCCGCGTGGTCGAGAGCTCGAACCGCGCCATGTCGGGCAGATCCTCGCGGCTGAGAAGCGTCGCGATGCCGTCGGCATGGCCCGCGACGATGTGGCCGCCGAGCTCGTCGCCGATCTTCAGCGCGCGCTCGAGGTTGAGCTTTGTGCCGACCTTCCAGTGCTTTGCCGTCGTCAGCGCCAGCGTCTCGGCGGCGGCATCGACGTCAAACCAGGTTCTGCCGCTCTCAGCGCCGGAGGCGACCACCGTCAGGCAGACGCCGTTGCAGGCGATCGAGGCGCCGTCGGCAATGGTGGTCTGATCATAGCGGCAGGCGATGCGCAGCCGGTGCAACTGGCCCTGCGCGGTCGGCGTGAAGCCGACGATCTCGCCGATATCGGTGACAATGCCGGTGAACATGTTAGGCGCGCTCGTAGATGGTGAGAGTATCCTTGTCGAAGGTCTCGCTAGCATGAACCTTATAGGCCGGCGACTGCGTGATTTTCGACAGGGGCAATGCATCGAGCGCATCGACGCCGCCGGAGCCGACCTCTTCCGCGCCGCGGAACAGCCAGATCTCGTCGACGAGATCGGCCGCGACGAACGAAGCGGCGACGCGGCTGCCGCCCTCGACCATCAGCCGCGTGATGCCTTTCTCGGCCAGCGCATGCAGTACGGCCGCAAGATCGAGCCCGGAAGCACTTGCGGGCGGTACACGGATGAGCTGTGCGCCGGCAGCGCCCAGCCGCGTGGCGGCCGCAGCTTCCGCAAGCTCCGAGCGGATCACCCAGAGCGGAGTCTCGCGCGCCGAGCGCACCAGCTGGCTCGAGGCCGGAATCCGCAGGCTCTGGTCGAGCACCACCCGGACCGGCGAGCGCGCCGCCATGCCCGGCAGGCGGCAGTTGAGAAGCGGATCGTCCGCCAGCACCGTGCCGATGCCGACCAGGATCGCATCACTCTGCGCGCGCAAGAGATGCACGCGATCGCGCACGGCTTCGCCCGTGATCGCGACCGGCTTGCCGCCGGCCGCGCCGATCTTGCCGTCGGGCGAGACCGCGAGCTTCAGGATCACATGGGGGCGCTTGCCGCGGATGCGGCGGAAATGGCCGGCGTGGTCGAATGCGGCTTCTGCCGCGCACAGACCCACGTCAACGGTAATGCCCGCGGCGCGCAGGCGCGCATGGCCCTGGCCGGCCACTTCCGGATTGGGATCCTCGACCGCCGCCACCACGCGCTTGATGCCGGCCGCGATCACCGCGTCGGCGCAGGGCGGCGACTTGCCGAAATGCGAGCACGGCTCCAGCGTGACATAGAGCGTGGCGCCGCGCGCTGCCTCGCCTGCGCGCCGCAGCGCCTCGGGCTCGGCATGCGGCCGCCCGCCTGCTTGCGTCCAGCCGCGGCCGACGATGACACCGTCCTTGACGATGACGGCGCCCACAGCCGGATTGGGCGAGGTGCGTCCCTGCCCGCGCTTACCCAGCGCCAGCGCAAGCTGCATGAAGCGAAGGTCGGCGTCCCTGGCCTCGCGCGCCTTCTGCGCGAACTGATCCTCCAGGATGCGGAAGATCATTTGCGGATCGCGGCGAGCCGCGCTTCCTCCTCGCCGGAGAGCTCGCCGAGCACGTCGGCGAAATCCTTGGCCTCGCGGAAATTGCGGTAGACGGAAGCAAAGCGCACATAGGCGACGTCGTCGAGCGTGCGCAGATGCTCCATCACGGTCTCGCCGATCACCTCGGAGGAGATCTCGGCCTCACCGCCGGTCTCGAGCTCGCGCACGATGGTGGAGACCATCTTCTCCACCCGCTCCGGCTCGACCTGGCGCTTGCGAAGTGAGATCTGCACCGAGCGCATCAGCTTGTCGCGGTCGAACGGCACGCGGCGGCCGTTGCGCTTGATCACCGTGAGCTCGCGCAGCTGCACGCGCTCGAAGGTGGTGAAGCGGAAGTTGCAGGCGACGCACACGCGCCGCCTGCGGATCACGGAAGAGTCCTCGGTCGGACGCGAGTCCTTTACCTGCGTATCGAGACTGTTGCAGTTCGGGCAGCGCATCCGTTTGCCTTGACCGGTTTTCTTGGCCTTACTGATAGATCGGGAAGCGATCGGTGAGCGCCTTGACCCGTTCCTTGATCGCGGCTTCCACCAGCGGCGCCTTGCCGTCGTCGGACTGCGCGATCGCGTTGAGGACCTCGGCGATCATGCCGCCGACCTGCTGGAATTCGGCGACGCCGAAGCCGCGGGTCGTCGCCGCGGGGGTGCCGAGACGCAGGCCCGAGGTGACGAAGGGCTTTTCGGGGTCGAACGGAATGCCGTTCTTGTTGCAGGTGATGGCGGCGCGAACCAGCGCCTTCTCCGAGACGTTGCCCTTCAGGCCCTTCGGCCGGAGGTCGACCAGCATCAGGTGGTTATCGGTGCCGCCGGAGACAATGTCGAAGCCGTGGCTCTTCATCGCCTCGGCCAGCGCCTTGGCGTTCTCGACGACGTTCCTGGCATAGACCTTGAAGTCCGGACGCAGCGCCTCGCCGAAGGCGACTGCCTTCGCCGCGATCACGTGCATCAGGGGGCCGCCCTGGAGACCCGGGAAGATCGCCGAATTGAGCTTCTTGGCGAGCGTCTCGTCGTTGCTGAGGATCAGGCCGCCACGCGGACCACGCAGCGACTTGTGCGTCGTGGTGGTGGTGACGTGGGCATGCGGCACGGGCGAGGCATGCACGCCGCCGGCGACGAGGCCCGCGAAATGCGCCATGTCGACCAGGAGGTAGGCGCCGACGCTGTCCGCGATCTCGCGGAAGCGCTTGAAGTCCCAGGCGCGCGAATAGGCCGAGCCGCCGGCGACGATCAGCTTCGGCTTGACCTCTTCGGCCTGCTTGGCGACCGCGTCCATGTCGATGATCTGGTCCTCGCGACGCACGGTGTAGTGCGCGGCCTTGAACCACTTGCCGCTCATGTTGACGGGCGAGCCATGGGTGAGATGACCGCCGGCCGCAAGGTGGAGACCCATGAAGGTATCGCCGGGCTGGAGCAGCGCCAGGAACACCGCCTGGTTCATCTGGCTGCCGGAGTTCGGCTGCACGTTGGCGAAGTTGGCGCCGAATAGTTTCTTGGCGCGATCGATCGCGAGGTTCTCGGCGACGTCGACCCACTCACAACCGCCATAGTAGCGCGCGCCCGGATAGCCTTCCGCGTATTTGTTGGTCATCACCGAACCCTGCGCTTCCAGCACGGCCCGGCTGACGATGTTCTCCGAAGCGATCAGCTCGACCTCATGGCGCTGCCGGCCGAGCTCGCCCTTGATGGCGGCGGCGATTTCCGGGTCGGCCTGCTCGAGCGAGGCGGTGAAAAACGAATCGGGCGCGGAGGCGGTCTTGGCTGACGTCATCTTGCGAATATCTCCACCGCCGCAGCCTTTTGGCGGGCTACGGGCGGGTCTGGTGTGGCGATCGGAAGCGGCGAGCGCGATCTACCACATCGCCCGCCCCCGGCCAAGCATTTGCGGGTCGGGCCTGATATTTATGCAAGATATGGTGGGGATTGGAGGGTCTGGGCGGCCGGCGGCTCCATCAACCGCCCGCGCGCCGAATAGCCCTGAAGGGTCCGGTTCGGACCTTGAACGCTGCCCCAGTCCAGCTGAGCCGACCTGCCGCTACAACCCCGTATACCCCGCCTTCACCGGGTCCACACTGCCGTCGAGCTGGCGCAGATAGGTCAGGCCGCAGACTGTCAACCTGTGGGTGTCCCTTTCGCCGGCTTCCATCAACGTGTTGAGGTAGTTCGTCACCTTGGCCCGTGCCTCCTCGCTGGCCGCCGCCGTACGGTTGGCGAGCAGGTCATAGGTCTGCATGATGCGGTCGATGGCGGCTTCCATGGCACCCCCTGGTTCACTTGAATTGCTGGAACTTTGATCAGGCAACCGCGCGGGCCTCGGACTGCGTCTCGAACCACGTGATCGCCTTGTTGGCGAGCCTGATCTTGTTGAATTCGCCGTGCTGGAGCAGCTTGACGATGATCCCGAGCAGGCGCTCGTCCGTGACGAGGGAGTCGGGGATCGCGCCGGAACGGCGAAGGTAATTCGCGGCGATGGCGTAGGCCTCGCTCACGAGTTCCACGTTCATTGCCTGAAGCCCGCGCTCGACCAGCATCGAAATCCTCCGATCCGGAGGAGATAAGCACGCGAGCTCCCATCTGGTTCCCGCCGGCCGAAGATTTTTTTCGCACCTGCAAAAACGGCAAAACGCACCGGTCCGGACAGAATCCGGGCCGGCGCGCTTGGGGAAGTCAGGCACGTTCGGGAGGCTTGCCGGTCTTGTTGGGGGCCGGCTTGGCCTTGGTCGCTTGAAATATCAGAGCCGGTACAGGATCTGGTCGGTCCAGAACCGCTCGAGACGGTGCAGCGACTTGTTCAGCGTGGAGAATTCCTCGCCGGAGATGCCACCGACCTGCTCGACCGTCTTGACGTGCTTCTGGTAGAGCGCGTCGACGATGCGGCGGACTTCCTGGCCCTGCGGGGTCAGGCGGATGCGCACCGAGCGGCGATCAACGCGCGAGCGCTGATGATCGAGGAAGCCGAGCTCGACGAGCTTCTTCAGATTGTAGGAGACGTTGGAGCCGAGATAGTAGCCGCGCGTGCGCAGCTCGCCAGCGGTCAGCTCCTTGTCGCCGATATTGTAGAGCAAGAGGGCCTGCACCGAATTGATGTCCGCGCGGCCGCGGCGATCGAATTCGTCCTTGATGACGTCGAGGAGCCGGCGATGCAGCCGCTCCACCAGAGTCAAAGCTTCCAGATAGAGCGACTGCACCGAACCCTGCTGGCCGGAGACGCGCTCTGCGGTATCTGCCGCAGTTGCGACGGCTTTCATCATGACACTTCCCCTGTTGTCGTTTTTATCGACACTTATTCGACGAAACTTGTGTCCCGTCTGATAGGTGCAACTTAAGGGGCTCGTTTGAAGATCGGCTTAAATAAGAGAATAAAGAGATCATGAATTTAAGACAGTGAATTGCGGATTAAGCCTGTGCCACAAGGACTTTTCGCAACCGTCTGTTGACCTTCGCAAGGTCCTGTTCACCCTCCGTCCGCCGGGGTTGTCGCATTCCAATACAGCCCCGCCCCGTTTCGAAACGGGCGCGTAACAGCTGTGGCGGAACAGGCTGGTCAATGAAAACTTACCGCAAATTTTAGGCAACCAGCGGTCAACCAATCGCGCACAACTCCGCTAACGTCACTATCGTGTCCCGGACAAGCGAGGCGCAGGTCCGGGACCCAGCAAGCCAAAACGAGATCGTGGAGAAGTGGGCACCGGCTCTGCAACGCATCACGCCGCACTGGACCATGCTTCGCATCGCCAGGGGCGCGCTGCATTGCGTACGGGGCACGAGAGCACGTGCGTTGAATCGTCTTTGCCCTACGGCGGCCGTTCCCGCGCCGCCATCCAGGCCAGCGCGAGATACGCAGCGAGCATGAAGGCTTCGACACCGACCACGACCAGGCTGCCGCCATAGATGCCGGGGAACATCAATTCGATCACCGCCATCGACACCACGGTCGTCAGCCACACCACCGCGCCCCAGGGCGTGGCGAGCCAGAGACCGACGGCGGCGACGAGCTCGATCACGGCGAAGTAGACGGTCGCGGCCTGCCAGGCCATCGACTGGTTCTCGAACGCCTCGTCCTCGCCGCCGACGAAACCCGTCACTTGCGCCCAGTGATAGAGACCCTTCAGGATCGAGAGCAGCGCCATCACCCGCAGAAACAGCACGAGCCGGCGCGTCCAGACATTGTCGTCGGACTCGGCCCGTTCCGACGAGATCGCCGCCACCGACATTGCACTGTCTCTGGCATTGTCTCGGGCAGCGTCCCTGGCATTGGCGCTATCGCGGGTGGATATCTCGGACATGGCCCCTTGTCGCTGCTTCGCCCCGTAAAATCAATCGGCTGCCCATCCCTTGCGACAGGTCAAGCCGCGGTGGCGGGAACCGTGCGAGCTGGTATAAGAATAATTCCAGCCGGAGGAAGAGTGATGGCGATCAAATACGGACGTCCGATCGAATTGCGCGAGGTTTCGCGCCGGGATGGCGCCAGCGCCTCCCCTGCCCTCGATCTGACCGTCCGTCCGCGCCGCAACCGCAAGGCCGAATGGGCGCGGCGCATGGTGCGCGAGAACGTGCTCACCACCGACGACCTGATCTGGCCGCTGTTCCTGATCGACGGCGACAACAAGCGCGAACAGGTCGCCTCGATGCCGGGCGTCGACCGCCTCAGCGTCGACCAGGCGGTACGCGAGGCCGAGCGCGCCATGAAGCTGACCATTCCCTGCATCGCGCTGTTTCCCTACACCGATCCGTCCCTGCGCGACGAGGAAGGCTCGGAAGCCACCAACCCGAACAACCTGGTCTGCCAGGCGGTGCGCGCGATCAAGAAGGAGTTTCCGGAGATCGGCATTCTCTGCGACGTCGCGCTCGATCCCTTTACCAGCCACGGCCATGACGGCCTGATCTCCGACGGCAAGATCCTGAACGACGAGACGGTCGCGGTGCTGGTGCGTCAGGCCTTGGTGCAGGCCGAAGCCGGCTGCGACATCATCGCGCCATCCGACATGATGGATGGTCGCGTCGCCGCGATCCGCGAAGGGCTGGACCGCGCAGGCCTGCTCGACGTGCAGATCATGGCCTATGCAGCCAAATACGCGTCCGCTTTCTACGGCCCATTCCGCGACGCCATCGGCTCGGCCAAGACGCTGACCGGCGACAAGCGGACCTACCAGATGGACAGCGCCAACACCGATGAAGCATTGCGCGAGGTCGAGCTCGACATCGCCGAAGGCGCCGACATGGTGATGGTGAAGCCCGGCATGCCCTATCTCGATGTCGTCCGCCGCGTGAAGGACACGTTTGCGATGCCGACCTTCGCCTACCAGGTCTCCGGCGAATACGCGATGATCGCGGCCGCTGCGAACAACGGCTGGCTCGATGGCGACCGCGCCATGATGGAAAGCCTGCTCGCCTTCAAGCGTGCCGGCGCGGATGGTGTGCTCAGCTATTTTGCGCCGAAGGCGGCGGAGAAGCTGAAGGCGCAGGGGTAGGCTCGCGCGGCATCCTCGCTGTCGTCCCGGCGAACGCCGGGACCCATACCGCGTGATCTAACTGTGATGCGCGGTATTTGTACCGGCGAAGGGATCAACTGCTGATCTTCGCCAATCGCCTCCCTGTGATTATGGGTCCCGGCTTTGCGCTTCGCTTGTCCGGGACGACATCGGTGTTTGCGGCGCTAGCGCTGCCGCCCCCGAATCGCCGGAATATTTCCGCTTCCTGATGTCCGCATACCCTTGGCACGGGGATGAGGTGTTCCCATGTCGTGCAGCGGGGGTGTTTCCCCCTTGGGAGATGGACCATGTCGTATGACTCGGGTAGTTCAGGCGCCTGGCGCAACGACGGCGGGGTGCAGCCGCACGCCTACGACCCCTATCTGCACCCGGAATTGTTCCGCGGCGTTGCGACGCGGCGGGTATTCGCCTTCCTGATCGACATGGTCGTGATCTCGGTGCCGGTGATCCTCGGCTACATCTTCATCGCCGTGTTCGGCGTGGTGACGCTCGGCATCGGCTGGGCGCTGTTCTGGATCGCCTGGCCGGCCTCCGTGGTCTGGGCCATCGTCTATTACGGCGCCAGCATTGGCGGACCTTCCTCTGCCACGGTGGGGATGCGCCTGATGGATCTCGAGCTGCGCACCTGGTACGGCGCCCCCGGCTATTTCGTGCTCGGCGCCACCCATGCCGTGCTGTTCTGGGTGACGGTCTCGTTCCTGTCGCCCTTCGTGGTGCTGGTCGGCCTTTTCAACGGCCGCCGTCGCCTGCTGCACGATTTTGTCCTTGGAACGGTGGTGATCAACAATTCCGTCCGCGCGCACGTGCCCCAGGCGGCCAGAACCTGGTGATCAAGGACCTGTCAACCAGGATCACCTAAGCTGACTGATCTGACCTGCCGAGCAGACCGATTGACCGGGGGCTTCCGTAGCGCGATGCTGATATTCACTTCGGAGGCCCACGACGTCCCTTGACCCAACACTCGCGCGACACCCCTCAGTTTTACCTCACGGCGCCCTCGCCCTGCCCTTATTTGCCGGGCCGGCATGAGCGCAAGGTGTTTACGCACCTCGTCGGGGAGCGCGCGGGCGATCTCAACGATCTGCTGACCCATGGCGGGTTCCGGCGTAGCCAGTCGATCGCCTACCGGCCGGCCTGCGACCAGTGCCGTGCCTGCGTCTCGGTCCGGGTCATCGCCAACGAGTTCCGGCCCTCCCGCAACTTCCGCAAAGTGATGGCGCGCAACGCCGACATCATCGGCGAGCAGCGCAGCGCCGTGCCGACCTCCGAGCAGTATTCGGTGTTCCGCGCGTATCTCGACGCCCGTCACCGTCATGGCGGCATGGCCGACATGACGGTGCTCGACTACGCCATGATGGTCGAGGACAGCCATGTCGAGACCCGCATCATCGAGTACCGCAGGCGTGGCCCCGACAGCAGCATCACCGGCCGCGGTGAGGAGCTGATCGCGGTGGCGCTCACCGACGTGCTCAGCGACGGCCTGTCGATGGTCTATTCCTTCTTCGAGCCGAGCCAGGTCAGCCGCTCGATGGGCACCTTCATGATCCTCGACCACATCGCGCGCGCCCGCCGGCAAGGCCTGCCTTACGTCTATCTCGGCTACTGGATCGAGGGCTCGAAGAAGATGGACTACAAGGCCCGCTTCCTGCCGCAGCAGCGCCTCGCGCCCTCAGGCTGGCTGCGCATCGACGCGCAGGGCGATACAGCCTCTGAGCCGCAGGATTGACGGGCACAGTAGTCTCGCTTGCGTCGTCTCCATCGCCAAGTCCGTAGGTACGAGTGGATGCGGAGGTATCCTTGTCGAGCCAAACCTACGATTTGATCGCCCGCGCGATCATCGAACGACTCCAGGTCCATTGCTCCTATCAGGGTTACCCGCGCGCACTATGCCCAGCGTTGCTGGGGCATACAAACGGCGAGGAATACACGCTCGCCTTCCAGTTCGCTGGCGGCTCCAGCAAGGGCCTTCCTCGCACAGGCGAGTGGAAATGTCTCAAGGTCGCCGGGATGAGCAACGTCGAGCTTCGCGCCGGAGAGTGGCACGCCGGCTCGAGCCATCGTGAACGTCAGCAATGTGTGAAAGACGTCGATCTCGACGTCAATCCGCTGAGCCCCTACCAGCCGCGACGTCGCTGGCGGCCCTGATCGCCCTCACCCGAACAGCGTATCGGCCAGCAGCTTCAGGTTCAAAATCACGATCACGCCCGCGACGATCCACGCGACGGCGGCGACCGACACCGGAATTGCGAACTTGCCCATCTTGCGGCGGTCGGAGACGAAGCGCACCAGCGGGATCACCGCGAAGGGAAGCTGCATCGACAGCACGACCTGGCTGAACACCAGCAGATCCGCCGTGCCACGCTCGCCATAGATCGCGGTGACGACGATCACCGGAACGATTGCGATGCCGCGCGTGAGCAGGCGCCGCGCCCAGCTCGGCAGGCGCAGATCGAGGAAGCCCTCCATCACGATCTGGCCGGCGAGCGTCGCCGTCACCGTCGAGTTGAGGCCCGAGGCAAGCAGCGCCACTGCGAACAGTGTCGAGGCGATGCCGAGGCCGAGCAGCGGCGACAGCAGCTCGAAGGCCTGGCCGATCTCCGCGACGTCGGCATGGCCGGTCTTGTGGAAGGTTGCTGCGGCGACCACGAGGATCGCGGCGTTGATGAACAGCGCCAGCATCAGCGCGATCGTCGAGTCCGTCGTCGCCCATTTGATCGCCTCGCGCCGGCCGGCATCGTTGCGCTCATAGGCACGCGTCTGCACGATCGAGGAGTGCAGGTAGAGATTATGCGGCATCACGGTCGCGCCGATGATGCCGATCGCGATGTAGAGCATTTCGGGGTTGGTGAAAATCTCGCTCTTCGGCACGAAGCCGTGCAGGACTTCGGCGACCGGAGGAGCCGCGGCCACGATCTGCACCGCGAAGCAGACCGCAATCACCACGAGCAGCGCGATGACGAAGGCTTCCAGGAAGCGGAAGCCGCGGTTCATCAGGATGAGGAGCAGGAAGGCATCGAGCGCGGCGAGCAGCGCGCCGCCGATCAGGGGAATGCCGAACAGCAGCTTGAGCGCGATCGCGGTGCCGATCACCTCGGCCAGATCGCAGGCGATGATCGCCGCTTCGCAGGCAAGCCAGAGCAGGAAGTTCACCCCCGGCGAATAGGTCGCGCGGCAGGCCTGCGCGAGGTCGCGGTCGGTGACGATGCCGAGCCGAGCCGCCAGCGACTGGAGCAGGATCGCCATCAAGTTCGAGAGCAGGATAACCGAGAGCAGCGTGTAGCCGAACTTCGATCCGCCGGCGAGGTCGGTCGCCCAGTTGCCGGGGTCCATATAGCCGACCGAGACGAGATAGCCCGGACCGACGAAGGCCAGCAACGTTCGCCACCAGCGGCCGGCGGCCGGAATGGCGACTGTGGAATTAACCTCGGCGAGGCTCTTGGTGGTGGGCGCGTCGGCACGCCAGCCGGCAGCGTCGGGGGTCAGGTGGGGTGATCGGGCATCCATGCTGGCACAATACCCAAGTTCACCCTTATTGCAACTCATTTGCAACTGCATCTAGCCGCCAGTTCCCGCCGCGGACGCGAACGGCCCCGCCTCTTGTCGGGAAGCGGGTGGGCTTGGTGGTCCTCGGCGGCGAACATTGGCGCGAATTCGCTCTTGCAGGATATGAGCCATGTCAACCACGCCCCGCCTCCCCGACACCTTCAACCGCCTCGCCTGGTCGAACCTCGCGGCGCAATCGGCCGAACAGATCGCGCTGGCCGCAGCCCCCATCGTCGCGGTGCTGACGCTCGGCGTCGCCGAAGGCCAGACCGGCCTGCTTCAGACCGCCCTCACCCTGCCCTTCGTCCTGTTCGCCATTCCCGCCGGCGTGCTCGCCGACCGCATCTCCCGCCGCTGGCTGATGGCGGGAGCCGAGGCGTTGCGGGCCGCCGCACTCGCAGCCATCGTGCTCCTGCTGGCGCTGGGCGCCCTCAACCTGCCGCTGCTGGCGCTGCTCGGCTTCGCGGCGGTATGCGGCACCGTCGTCTACAGCGTGGCCGCGCCGGCGCTGGTGCCGTCGTTGGTGAGCTCGGACCTGTTGTCGGCGGCCAACGCCCGCATCGAACTCGCGCGCACCATTGCCTTTGCGAGCGGACCTGCGCTCGGCGGCGCGCTGGTGGGCTGGTGGGGAGCGAGTCCCGCCTTCGGCTTTGCCGCCGCGCTCTCGGCCGTCGCGGTGGTGCTTCTCTCCGGCATCTACGAGCCGACGCGCGCGCCGACGCCGCGGCGCCATCCGTTCCAGGACATCCGCGAGGGTGCGGCCTTCGTGTTTCACCATCCGCTGCTGCGGCCGGTGTTCATCACGCAATTCATCTTCAACACCGGCTGGTTCCTGCAGATCGCCGTGTTCGTGCCCTACGCCGTGCGCCATCTCGGCCTCACCGCCGCCGGCGTCGGCACCGTGCTGACGATGTACGGCGTCGGCATGGTGATCGGCGCGCTGGTCGCCACGCGCGTAATGCAGCGCGTTGCCTTCGGCACCGTCGTCGGCCTCGGCCCGGTCACCGGCTTCGTCGCCGCACTGGTGATGGCGCTGACGGTGCTGGTCCCCTCGCCCTGGCTTGCGGCCCTGAGCTTCTTCCTGCTCGGCGTCGGGCCGATCCTGTGGGTGATCTCGACCACGACGCTGCGCCAGTCGGTGACGCCGCCACGTCTGCTGGGCCGCGTCTCCGCCATCAACATCATGAGCTACGGCGCCCGCCCGCTCGGCTCGGCGCTGGGCGCGATCGTCGGCGGCCTCTGGAGCGCGGAAGCCTGCCTCTATCTCGCCGCCGCCGTGTTCGGCGCGCAGGCGCTGGTGATCCTGCTATCACCGGCCGTGGCGCTGGACCGGCAGCCGGACATGGTGGGCGATGAAGTGGCGGCGCGGTGCTAGCCGCATCGTCATTGCGAGGAGCGAAGCGACGAAGCAATCCAGAATCCCTCCGCGGAAAGACCCTGGATTGCTTCGCTGCGCTCGCAATGACGGAGCGTGCTACAGCAGCCTGGCTAATTCGCCAGATACCGCTCGTAGCTGCCCGTCACCGGCTCGCTGGCGTCGACGTCTGGATCGAGCGTGTAGAGGTCCTGCGCGCGGCCGATGCCGCGCAACGCGTAGCGGCCGGTGGATACGAGATAGCGGCGGCCGGCGGCGTCGAGGCCCTTGTAGAACTCCGACGAGGCCAGCAGCTCGCGGTCGACCGAGCGGCTCATCGAGGCGATGCGGCTGACTTCGTTGACGGTCGGGCCGACCACGGTGAAATCGAGCCGATCCTCGCTGCCGATATTGCCGTAGAAGACCTCTCCGACATGCAGGCCGATATAGGCCGACGTGGTGGGACGGCCGTCGGCCGCCCGCCGCGCGTTGAGTGCCGCGACGTTCTTGCGGAACAGGTGCTCCGCCCGTAGCGCTGCGCGGCGCGCCGCCGCCATGTCCTCGCCGGTGAACATCGCCAGCACGCCGTCGCCGATCAGCTTCAGCACGTCGCCGCCGGCATCGTGGATCGGGTCGATCACGGCCTGCGCGTAGTCGTTGAGGAACGGGATGATCTCGTCGGGACCGATGCTCTCGCTGATCCCGGTCGAGCCGCGCAGGTCCGAATACCAGAGCACGGCGTTGATGCGCTCGGTGACGCCGCGGGAGATGCGTCCGCGCAGGACCTGCTCGGAGGCGTCGCGGCCGAGATAGACGCGGCCGAGCGTGCGCGCGATGTCGACCTGCTGCGCCGACTTGATCGCGAGCCCCAGCACCGGCACGAGGTCGCGCAGCGCCACAAGCTCCGGCTCGGAGAAGCCGCTGTCGCGTCGCGTCGTCCAGCAGGAGTAGAGGCAGTCCATCTGCCCGAGCGCACCGTTCTCGCCGAAGCGGTGCACGAAGGCGAGATAGTGCTTGTGCCCCTTCTCGGCGAGCTCGCCGATCTGCGAGAAATCCAGCGACGGCGCGTCGGCAAGATCGATCACCATCTCGTCGTGGCCGTGCTCGAGCATGTGGAAGAACACGGAGCGGCGCCAGTTCTTGTTCGCATCGCCTTCGGCGGTCGAGCCGTATTCGATGACGTCGCTCTCATTGGTCGGCGTATCGCTCCAGCGGAAAGCGCGGCCCTCGTAGATCGGATGCAGCGTATCGATGATGACGAGCCCGCGCGAGAGTTCCAGCCCCTCGGCGCGGCAGCGCTCGCAGAAGCCGCGCAGCAGATCGGGTTCGGGCAGGCCGGTGAGCCCCTGGCCGGCCAACCAGTTCATCAACGCAAGGCGCGCGGTCAATTGCATGCGCCATTATGGCGTGCATTCTTGACGAGCGAAAGGCAGGCCCGGCCAAGGCTCCCGCCCGCGGCAGGTCGAATATGCCGCAGATGCGGTTGACGCATTCTGCGCGCAGGCTGCAAATGCAACCAATGACCCTGCCGCCGACCAGAAATGCGAGGACATGAGCCAGCGCCAGCTTCCGATCATCCTGGCGCTCGGCACCACCCAGACCCTGGCCTGGGCTTCGAGCTACTATCTGCCGGCCCTGCTCGCCGATCCCATGGCGCATGACCTCGGCATCTCCTCCAACTGGATCTTCGGCGCCTTCTCGGCCTCGCTGGTGATCTCGGCGATGCTCGGCCCGCGCATCGGACGGCAGATCGACCTCGTCGGCGGCCGCCAGGTGCTGTCGGCCTCGAACCTGACGATCGCCGCCGGCCTCGTGCTGCTCGGCCTCTCGCAATCGGTCGCGGTGATGGCGTTCGCCTGGCTCGTGCTCGGAATCGGCATGGCGATGGGCCTCTACGACGCTGCTTTCGCCGCGCTCGGTCGCATCTACGGCACCGAAGCGCGCAGGCCCATCACCGGCATCACGCTGATGGCAGGCTTTGCCTCCACGGTCGGCTGGCCGCTTACCGCCTGGGGGCTCGCCCATATCGGCTGGCGTGACACCTGCTTTGCCTGGGCCGCCGCCAACCTCCTGATCGGCCTGCCGCTCAACTTCTTCATGCTGCCGGCGATCAAGGGCGCGAAGCAGGCCGCGGCGACGGCCGAGAAGCCGCATTTGCCGCTCGACCGCACCATGATCCTGCTCGCCTTCATCTTCGCCGCGGTCTGGACCGTCACCGGCGCGATGGCCGCGCATTTCCCGCGCATCCTGGAGACGACGGGCGCAACGCCGGTCGAGGCGATCGCGGCTGGCGCCTTGATCGGCCCGGCGCAGGTCGGCGCGCGCATGCTCGAAGCGGGTTTCCTCAGCCGCTTCCATCCGCTGTGGTCGACGCGGCTTGCCTGCCTCACCCACCCGATCGGCGCGGTGGTCGTTGCGATCTTCGGCGGCGCCGCCGCGAGCGCATTCGCGCTGTTCCACGGCTCCGGCAACGGCATCCTGACGATCGCGCGCGGCACGCTGCCGCTGTCGATCTTCGGCCCGAAGGATTTTGGCTACCGCCTCGGCATCATCGGCGCACCGGCACGCATGGCGCAGGCGGTGGCGCCGCTGGCCTTCGGCCTGCTGATCGACGTCATGGGCGCGAAGGTGCTGATCGTCTCCTCCGCGCTCAGCCTGTCGGCGCTGGCTGCACTGTTCCTGATCAAGCCCGGATCACGGCCAGAATGATCGTGCCGCGCGACGACGATCCATCCTAACTCATCGCACTTCAGGTCTTCGCCTCGCTGGTTGCGATCCCGATCCCGGCAAACACCGCAATCAGCCCGACGATCAGATTTGGCGTGATCGGCTCGCCGATCAGCAGCGCCGCCAGCACCGCGGCGGCGATCGGGTTCACCGTCATCGTATTGGCGACACGGGTCGGCGTCGCCCGCGCCAGCGCCAACACCCAGAGGATGAAGGCGAGCGCGCCGCCGCCAATGCCGAGATAGACGCCGGCGACCCACTGCGCTGCCGAGAAATCGCCAAGTGCCGCAAGGCTGCCCTTCAAGATGCCCGCAATCACCAGCACGAGAGCGCCCGCGCCCATGCCGACCGTGAGAAAGCCGAGTGGACTGGAGCGCTGCATGAAGGGACGCGACAGCACGTTGTAGAACGCCATGCAGAACACGGCGCCCGTCATGATCAGTTCGCCCCGCCAGGCGCCGGGCGGGCTTTGCGCCAGACCCGCAGCCAGCGCGGCGGTCACGCCGAGCACCGCAATGCCGACGCCCGCGATCTTGCGCGCCGTCAGGCGTTCCGCGCCCAGGATCGCGCCAACCACCATGGTGTGGAGCGGCAGCGTCGCAAGTGCAAGACTGGCGCGGGCCGCGGTCGTGTAGGACACCGCGATGTTGTAGAGGATGAAGAACAGGCCGAAGAAGCAGATGCCGAGCAGTGCCACGGCCGGCCAATCCGCTCGCTGTGGCCAGCGTACGCCGAGCACAAGGGCGCAGGGCAAGAGGCATAGAAAGCCGATACCCCAGCGCAGGATCGCAAGCAGAACAGGATCCGCGCCGCCAACAAGATAGCGGGTGATCGCCGCCGCGGTCCCGCCGATGCTGCTTGATGCCAGCGCGATCGCGACCCCGAGCCACTCTCCCACAATCGTCTCCTGTCCCGGAGCACTTTGCGGGAGCGCTAGCACATCATTGCTGCCAGCATGGTGGCAGCAGCATCGACCCGCGCCGGCGGAATTCCGGCAGGTCGCGTCAATGCGGACAGGTCTCGACCTCGACGGTGACGTGGCTGAGACCCTTCAGCCCGGAGAGCCGCTTCTTGTAGACCGCCGGCTGCTTCGGCTGGTGCGTCACCACCGAGAGCAGCACGGCGCAATGGCCCGGGCCGACCTGCCACAGATGCAGGTCGGTGACACGATCCTCGCCGACCTCCATCCGCGCGCGAATGGTGCGCTCCAGCCGCTCGTCGGCGCGAACGTCGAGCAGCACCGCGCCGGACGTCTTGATCAAGCCGAACGCCCAGCTCGCGATCATCGCACTGCCGATCAGGCCGACGGCCGGATCGGCCCACACCCATCCCGAATACATCGCCACCAGCAGCGCGCCGATCGCCAGCACGGAAGTCGCAGCATCCGCCATCACGTGCACATAGGCCGCGCGAAGGTTGTTGTCGTGATGGTGGTGGTGATGGCCGTGATGATCGTAGTCATGGTGATGGTCGTGATCATGATGATCATCATGCGCATGGCTGTGGCCGTGATGGTGATGGTCGTGGCTGCCGCGCAAGAGCCACGCGCTGGCGAGATTGACGCAGAGGCCGAGGGCCGCGACCGCGATCGCCTCGCCGTAGACGATCGGCACCGGCGTGATCAGCCGCAGCACGCTCTCATAGGCGATCTCGACCGCGATCAGCCCCAGGATGATCGCGCTGGAGAAGGCGGCGAGATCGCCGAACTTGCCGGTGCCGAAGGTGAAATGCGCGTTCCCCAGGTGCCGGCGCGCGAAGCGATAGGCGAAGGCCGCGATGCCGAGCGCGGCCGCATGGGTGCCCATGTGCCAGCCGTCGGCCAAGAGCGCCATCGAGCCGAACAGCGAGCCGGCCACGATCTCGCCGACCATCATCACCAGCGTCAGGACGACCACGAGCCAGGTCCGCCGCTCGTTCTCGTCGTGCTTCTCGCCCAGGAACGCGTGGTCATGGGTCCATTGTTCGATGGAGTGGGAATGCATCGAATTCTCCAGGAGATTCAGGTGTACTGGGCCTCAATATAGACCGGCAGGCGGCACTTTTCTAAGGTCCAATCGTTCCGCGGATTGACAGTGCTTCTTAGTTTCGCTGTAATCTGCCCCATGGGGATTTGAGCGATCTCCCCACGAGGCGACATGCCCAAGTATCGCGTCCCGTTCGGTTCTTGCGAGGACGCATCATGTCTACATTCACGACCATATCATCTGACAAACTGACCCGCCTGATCGGCACCGCGAACGCGCCTGCCCTGATCGATGTGCGCACCGAGGAGGATTTTGCCGCCGACCGGCGGCTGATTCCCGGCTCGATCAAGCTCGGCCACGACAAGGTGACGGACTGGGGCCGCGACTTCGCCGGCCGCCGGGCGGTCGTCTCCTGCCTTCGCGGCGAAAAGCTCGCGCAGGG
This sequence comes from Bradyrhizobium cajani, assembly GCF_009759665.1. Classification (GTDB taxonomy): domain Bacteria; phylum Pseudomonadota; class Alphaproteobacteria; order Rhizobiales; family Xanthobacteraceae; genus Bradyrhizobium; species Bradyrhizobium cajani. The sequence goes on along the minus strand of NZ_WQNE01000011.1, from coordinate 51,060 downwards.
CACGGCGGCCTGGCTCCGCCAGCTTGGTGTTCAGGCCGAGACGCTCGAGGGCGGCTTCGAGGGCTGGAAGGCCGCAAACCTGCCGCTGCTGGATACGCGCAAGCTGCCGCCGCGCGACGCCAAGGGCTGCACCGTCTGGGTGACGCGGGCCCGGCCGAAGATCGACCGCATCGCCTGCCCCTGGCTGATCCGGCGCTTCGTCGACCCGAACGCGGTGTTCCTGTACGTCGCGCCGTCCGAGGTGGTCGGCGTTGGCGAGCGGTTCAATGCAGCGCCCTTCGACATCGAGAACGTGTTCTGGAGCCACCGCGGCGAGCTCTGCACCTTCGACGTCATGATCGAGGAGTTCGGGATCGCGACGACGCCCCTGCTCCGCCTCGCGACGCTGGTGCGCGGCGCCGACACCGCGCGGCCCGACCTCGCGCCGGAAGCATCCGGCCTGCTCGCGGCCTCGCTCGGGTTGTCGCGGATGTATGACGACGACCTCGAACAGCTCGAGGCCGGCATGCTGCTCTACGACGCCTTCTACCGCTGGTGCCGCGATGCTACGGCCGAGACCCACAACTGGCCGACCAACAAGGTGAAGGCGTAATGGATACCCGTAACGTTCAAGCAGGAGCTGACGCCGGCCACGGCGTCAGCTTCAACGAGGCGTTTCGGGTCTGGGCTCGTGTCGCGTCCTTGAGCTTTGGCGGGCCCGCGGGCCAAATCGCGGTGATGCACCGCATCCTGGTCGAGGAGAAGAAGTGGATCTCTGAAGGCCGTTTCCTGCATGCGCTGAACTATTGCATGCTGCTGCCGGGGCCGGAGGCGCAGCAGCTCGCCACCTATGTCGGCTGGCTGATGCACCGCACCGCCGGCGGGCTGATGGCGGGCGGGCTGTTCATCCTGCCCGGCATCATCGCCATCATGGGCCTCAGCTACATCTATGCAGCCTTCGGCAATGTCAGCTTCGTCGAGGCGCTGTTCTTCGGCCTGAAGGCCGCCGTGCTCGCCATCGTCGTCGAGGCCGTGGTGCGCGTCGGCAAGCGCGCGCTGAAGAACCGCGTCATGATAGCGCTCGCGGCGATCGCCTTCGTCGCGATCTTCTTCTTTGCCGTCCCCTTCCCGATCATCATCATCGCTGCCGGCCTGATCGGCTATGTCGGCGCCAGGCAGGGCCGCCCGGAGTTCGCGCCGGCCGCGCATGGCCATGGCGACAGCAGCGCCGCGATCGACAGCATGCTCGGCGAGGCCGTGCCCGATCACGTCCGGCCCGATACCTCCCGCGCGATCCGCGTCGGTGCGTTGTGGCTGGCGCTCTGGCTCGTGCCGGTGGCCGCGCTGCTTCTGGCGTTCGGGCAGGCCAATGTGTTCAGCCAGATCGCGCTGTTCTTCTCGAAGATGGCGCTGGTCACCTTCGGCGGCGCCTACGCCGTGCTGGCCTATGTCGCGCAGCAGGCGGTCGAGCACTATCACTGGCTCAAGCCCCACGAGATGCTCGATGGCCTCGGCATGGCCGAGACCACGCCGGGCCCACTGATCATGGTGCTCCAGTTCGTGGGCTTCATGGCCGCCTACCGCGACCCAAGCGGCCTGTCGCCGATGCTCGCGGCGACGCTCGGCGGACTGCTCGCGACCTGGGTCACCTTCACGCCCTGCTTCCTCTGGATCTTCGTCGGCGCCCCCTACATCGAACGCCTGCGCGGCAACACGGGACTGGCCGGCGCACTCAGTGCGATCACGGCCGCCGTCGTCGGCGTGATCCTCAACCTCTCGATCTGGTTCGCGCTGCATACGCTGTTCCGCGAGACCGTTCCGGTGCACGCCTTCCCGCTATCGTTCGACATGCCGGTGCCGACCAGCGTCGACATCCCCGCGCTGCTGCTGTCGATCGCAGCGGCGACCGCGATCTTCCGCTTCAAGCTGGGGATGCTGACGGTGCTGGCGGGCAGCTGCACGGCGGGCGTGGCGCTACGGCTGGCGGGGGTGATCTAGCGCGTATCCTCAAAGGGTCGTCGCGTCCGGTTTGCGGTCGGAAGGCACGTTGAAGCCGTCAGGGCGGCATGGCGGCTCTGGGCCGACTGGCGACAACGCCCACGGCCTTGCGCTACGGTCTTTACCGATTGTTCGATTGCAAGGCTTAGGCCTCCGCCGAGCGCGATGGGGATGACGAATGGGACTGGATGTCCGAGAAATGCGCCTGGACGAGACACCACTCGTTATCGACTATTTTCATTCTTCGACGCCTGAGCATCTTGAGATGTTGGGCGTCGATCCGACCCGCCTTCCTTCGAGGGAGGCCTGGGCAACGATCTTCAACACTCTATACGGCGCTGAAATAGAAGAACGAAGGGGGTTCTTCCTCATCTGGCTGATGGATGGTGATCCGATAGGATTCTCAAGCTGCGACAAGATCGTATTTGGCGCGCAAGCAAACATGCACCTGCACGTTACCAAACCCGCAGAACGGAAACGCGGATAGGGACGCAGTGCGTTCGCCTCAGTGTTGAGATCTATTTTCAGAAGTTGAAGATCAAACAGCTCTTCTGTGAGCCGAACGCGTTTAATGTCGGCCCAAATCGAACCTTACAACGAGCTGGCTTCAAGTACGTAAAGACACATATGACTGTCCCCGGTCCGCTGAACTTTCATCAAGCGGTGAACCGCTGGCTATTCGAGCCGCCGGTCTAATTTGGATGCTCGCAATCGTCGGCTTAGAGTCATGAGCCATCGATAGTGGCATGCGGGCCGACTTCCGCTTTGCCCTCAGAAGCTGCCGTAGATAAGTGAGGGCGACGCGATGGAGCAAAACTCGGGCGAAATCCGCCGCGAGAAGGCGCTTCCTTGTCCGCTATTTGAAATGTGAAGTGGAGAGCAATGGCCTCGCCGCTTGCTCCGTCATTGCGAGCGCAGCGAAGCAATCCAGACTGCCTCCGGCGGAAAGATTCTGGATTGCTTCGCTGCGCTCGCAATGACGGTGGGGAGACGGCGAGCGCGCTCCATCACCGTCATCGTGGAATTTGACGCGTAAAGCTATCGCATTATCATCCGCGCGATCGCCTCGCCGATCACCACCGTCGTGAAGTGGGTGTTGGCGCGGCAGTCCGACGGCATGATCGAGGCGTCGGCGACGCGCAGGCCCGCGATGCCCTTCACCGTGCCGTCGGGATTGACCACGCCATCGGCGTCGCCGACGCCACTCATGCGGCAGCTGCCGGCGGCATGCTGGATGTCGCCGGTCTCTCGCCGCAGCAACGCGTCGAGCTCGTGATCGGGCAAGGCCGCAGCCTGCGGCAGCGTCAGATCGGTGTCGGTGAGCCTGATCCAGTCGGCGATGCCGGCCAGCGCCGGCTGCGAGGTGATCACTGCGAGCCGCTTCACCGCATCCATCATGCGCAGCATGTCGCGGGGATCAGCCAGCATGTTCTCCTCGACGACAGGATCGATCGCGGGATCGGTCGAGGCCAGCTTCAGCGTGCCGCGCGAATAGGCGTTGAACAGTCCGGCGCCGATCGCCCCGGGCATGCCGATGCCGCGGTGGTTGAAGGCGATCAGGATCATGTCGCGCTTGCCGCCATCGCCGAGGCCCGAGGAATAGGTCACGCAGCAATTGGTGTGACGGGTATCGGGATCGATGGGCCGCAGATCTTCGCGGAGTTGGATCGTGGCGCGAAACAGCGGGTGGTCGAAGAAGTGCCGGCCGACCGGCAGGTCACGCTCGACCGCAATCCCCATCGCCTTCAGCTCACCGGCAGGCCCAATGCCAGAGCGCAGCAGGATCGCCGGACTGTGGATCGCGCCCGCGCACAGCACGATCTGGCGTGCGCTGATCTCGTGGGTGCCCTGGCCCTCGATGTGAACGCGGAGGCCGGTCGCCCGGCCGTCGCTGATCAGCACGCGATCGACCAGCGCCTTGCCGCGGATCTCCAGATTGGCGCGCCCGCGCGCGGGCTCCAGATAACCCTCGTTGGTGGTGATGCGGCGACCGTTGCGGCTGTTGATGGGATAGCAGGCGACGCCCTCGCCATCGGGGCCGTTGAGGTCGGCGCACCAGGGATAGCCGCTCGCCAGCGCCGCATCGCGCAGGCCGCGATCGATCGGCCCCCATTTCTCCGGCGGCGCGCGATAGACCGGCAGCGGTCCGCCGCGTCCGTGGCCGTCGGCGTCGCCGAATTCCAAGTCGTCCTCGATCACCGAGAACAGCGGCATCACCTCTTTGGCCGACCAGCCGGTGCAGCCATTGGCGGCCCATTCGTCGAACGCGTCCGCCACGCCGCGGATGGCGATCTGGCCGTTCATCATCGATGAGCCGCCGAGCCCCTTGCCGCGCCAGTAGAAGCGCGGCTCCTGTCCCGCCACCCGGCGCGTCAGCAGGTCCGGCCACTGCCACTTCTCCTGATACTCGCGCTTGTGGATGATCGGGATCGGGTTCGGTGTCATCACCTCCCAGGGCGCCTCATCGGCGCGCCAATCGAGACCCGCTTCGAGCAGCAGAACACGCCGTGCTGGATCTTCGGAGAGCCGTGCCGCAACAGCAGCGCCGGCGGAGCCGCCGCCGACAACAATGACATCGTACATCGCGCTACTTCTCAACGTTCGAGAACCGGGATGGCCGGATGATATCAGCGGGATGTCATTTGCACAGTAGCGCTTTCGCCGCTCGTCATTGCGAGCGCAGCGAAGCAATCCAGACTGCCGCTGCGGAAAAGATTCTGGATTGCTTCGCTGCGCTCGCAATGACCGTGGGGAGACGGCGACGCATCCCTCGCTGTCATCGCCCGGCTTGACCGGGCGATCCAGTACTCCGTGACGCCGGAGATCGAACCGAGGAGCCGCGGCGTACTGGATGCCCCGGCCCAGTGCGCAATTGCGCACAAGGCGGGGCATGACAGCGGTGCTGGGGCGAGAGCGGCCCTACCCGATCACCCTGCCGAACTTGTTCGACTTCGGGAAACCCTTCGGCGGCAGGCGGCCGGCGTCGGCGCGGGTGCCCTGCCATTCGGCGAGCTCCTTCATGGTCGCCGAGAATTCACGGCCGGCGGAGTCCTTCCAGGTCAGGCCCGCCTTGGCGTCGAACACCGCGACGTCGGAGAGGCCGCCGTCCTTGTACTTCTGGAGGCGCACGCCGCGGCCACGGGCCATCTCCGGCACCTGATCGAGCGGGAACACCAGCATCTTGCGGTTGTTGCCGATGACGGCGACGGTGTCGCCGAGCACCTCGGTGATCGCGCGCGCCTCGTTCGGCATGTCGACGTTGAGGACCTGCTTGCCCTTCTTGGTGGTGCCGACGCAGTCGTCCTCGTTGACGACGAAGCCCTGGCCCTCGTGGCTTGCGACCAGGAATTTGCGTCCGCCCTTGTTGACGAACAGCGCGACGGGCGCAGCCTCCTGCTCGAGGTCGATGAACAGGCGGATCGGCTCGCCGTGCCCGCGCCCGCCGGGAAGCTTGGCGACATCGAGCGAATAGAACTTGCCGTTGGTGGCGAACAGCAACAGCTTCGAGGTGGTCTCGGCGAAGAACGCGAAGCCGAGCTTGTCGTCCTGCTTGAAGGCAAGGCCCGAGAGATCCTCGACATGGCCCTTCATGGTGCGGATCCAGCCCTTGTCGGAGACGACGACCGTGACCGGCTCGCGCTCGACGAGGGCTTCCTCCATCGCGGCGAGATCATGCTCGGGCGCATCCGCAAAGGTGGTGCGGCGCTTGCCGAGCGGCGTCTTCGGTCCGAACATGTCGCGGACCTTGCCGACCTGCTCGCCGACCTTCTTCCATTGCTCGGCTTCGGAAGCGAGCACCGCATTGATGCCCTTGAGCTCGGCGCGGAGATTCTTGTCCTCGGTGCGGATCTCCATTTCCTCAAGCTTGCGCAACGAGCGTAGCCGCATGTTGAGGATGGCTTCTGCCTGTACCTCGGTGAGCTTGAACGCCTTCATCAACGCCGGCTTCGGCTCATCCTCGGTGCGGATGATCTTGATCACCTTGTCGATGTTCAGATAGGCGATCAGGAAGCCGCCGAGGACTTCCAGCCGGTGCTCGATCTGCGCCTTGCGATAATTGCTGCGGCGGATCAGGACGTCGCGCAGATGGTCGAGCCATTCGCGCAGGCACTCCGCGAGCCCCACCACCTTGGGGATGCGGCCCTTGATCAGGACGTTCAGATTCAGCGGAATCTTGTTTTCGAGCTCAGTGAGCCGGAACAGCGATTCCATCATCAGCGCCGGATCGACGTTCTTCGATTTCGGCTCGATGACGATGCGGACGTCCTCGGCCGACTCGTCCCTGATGTCGCCGACCAGCGGCAGCTTCTTCTGGTCCAGCAGCTCGGCGACCTTCTCGATCAGGCGCGACTTCTGCACCAGAAAGGGAATCTCGGTGACGACAACGACCCAGGTGCCACGTGCGCCCTCTTCGTGCGACCACCTGGCGCGGACGCGGAACGAGCCGCGGCCGGTGGTGTAGGCTTCAGCAATGGCCTGCTTGGAATCGACGATGATGCCGCCGGTCGGGAAATCCGGGCCCTTGACCCACTTCAAGAGCGCCTTCGACTTCGCGTCGGGCTTCTCGATCAGATGCAGCGCGGCATCGCAGAGCTCGGCGGCATTGTGCGGCGGAATCGAGGTCGCCATGCCGACCGCGATGCCCTGCGCGCCGTTGGCGAGCAGGTTCGGGAAGCCGCCGGGCAGCACGACCGGTTCCTTCGACTGGCCGTCGTAATTGGCGCGGAACTCGACGCCATCCTCGTCGATACCCTCAAGCAGAAGCCGCGCGACGTCGGTCATGCGCGCTTCGGTGTAGCGGTAGGCGGCCGGGTTATCGCCGTCGATATTGCCGAAATTGCCCTGGCCGTCGACCAGCGGGTAGCGCGAGGAGAAGTCCTGCGCGAGGCGGACCATGGCGTCGTAGATCGCCTGGTCGCCGTGCGGATGGAACGAGCCCATCACGTCGCCGACGATCTTTGCGGACTTCTTGAAGGCCGTGCCCGGATCGAGCCTGAGCAGGCGCATGCCGTAGAGGATGCGCCGGTGCACCGGCTTCAGGCCGTCGCGAGCGTCCGGCAACGCACGGTGCATGATGGTGGAGAGCGCATAGGCGAGATAGCGCTCTTCCAGCGCTTCACGCAGCGGCACCTCGTGAATTTCGGCCGGTTCTTCCGGCGGAACGATTCGTTTTCCCATGCCGCCCGGTTAAACCGTGGAAGCGAATCGGGCAAGGATCGATTGGTTCCCTGTGGGCGGCCTACTGCCCAGCCCAGCCGGCGGTGACAGGCTGGTTTTTGGCCTGACCGGGCGTTTGGGCAGGCGCCGGCACGTTGGTCACACAGCGGCGCGCGGCCTCGATTTCGGCCTCGGTCGCACCATGGGACCTCGCCCATGCCTCTGCGGCGACAGCGGAATATTTCGCCACATAGTACCGGACGACCGTGCAGGAGGCGCGCCGAAACACGCCCGGTTGCGGGTCGCCAGCCATCGCGTCCGGCGCAAACGCAAGCAGCGCCGCCGACAGCGCAAATCCCCTGATCAACATTTAGGCTGTCCCCATTGTGGAACCTGAGAGCGAACTCGACTGGCCCGATTTCGTTCCGGGGGAACTCCATGTTGAAGGGCAAGGCAGAGGCGCGATCGGCTCATGGCGCTGGGAGCGCCGCTTTGGCCTGCTGCCGGATCAAGGCGTTGATGAAGCCGGCGCGCGCGTCGGAATGGCCCTGTCCGCGCGGCTCCAGCACGTGGCGCAGCAGGAACAGGCCGGTCAGACGAAAGCCATCCTGGAGATCCTGCTCGGTCAGCTCGCTCGCGGCTTCGCCATGACGCAGGAACGGGGGCAGCCGCAACAGCCGGTCGCGCCACGGCTCGCCCGCGCCGCGCGACACCGCGCCGCCGGATTTCGGCGAGACGTAGACCAGGTCCGTGGTCTCGCCGGTCACCGCGCAATTTTCCAGCGCCAGCCCAAAGCCGAGCTCGGCGAGCATCGCCAGCTCGAAGTGGATCAGGTGCACGGCGGCGCTGCCGATGTCGTCGAAGTCGTCGAGCGAATGTTCGAGCAGCGCAAAGATCTCCTCATGCGGATCGCGCTCAGGCAGCAGCCGCGCAATCGAGGCCAGATGGGTGACGCCGTAGACGCCGTGGGACGATCCCAGCAGCGTCGCCGCGCGCAGCCTCAAGCCTTCGATGGCATAGGTGCCGAGATGCTCGTCGAGCCGCGCCCGCCACACCGCGCTGACGCTGTTCCCCGGCTGCAAAAGCGGCCGCATCCGCGAGCTGGCGCCGCCACGGACCAGACCGAGATGCCGGCCGTGCGCGCGGGTCAAGAGCTCGACGATGGCGCTGCTCTCGCCATGCCGCCGCACGCCCAGCACGATGCCTTCGTCGGTCCATTCCATGGGGTGAAGCTTACAGGATTCCAGTGAGTAGCGCAGTGCCTCTCCCCGTCATTCCCAGGGCTATCGCATATGCTGCCAATTTCTTTGTGGCCATCCTTCGAGACGCCCGCCGTTGGCGGGCCCTCAGGATGAGGACCGAGTGCGTGGCAGCAGTTTCGACGAGCGCCGATGCCGCTTAGCCTCATCCTGAGGAGACCGCGAAGCGGTCGTCTCGAAGGACGAGGCGCGCGCTCAAATCACGCAAAATGCCATATGCGATAGCCCTACCGTCATTCCGGGGCGATGCGAAGCATCGAACTATGGTGCGCCCTTGCGCACCTGGGAATCTCGAGATTCTCGGGTGCGCAATTGCGCACCAGAGTTCGCCTCTGCGAGGCGCCCCGGAATGACGTTAGGCGTTGAACCAGCCCTGGGCGTCGCCGGTGAAGGAGAAATACAGCCCCATCGTCGTCAGCACGCAGGAAACGATCTCGATGGCGCTGTCGAGCTCCATGCCCTTCTCGCCGATGATCTGGCCGAGCGAGATCACCGACAATACCAGCGCCGCCGCCAGCACCCAGCGCGGCCAGTTCTTGCGCCAGCGCGCGGCGAGCCAGACGAAATAGACCAGCAGCAGGATCATGCCGCCGGCGAGCAGCGTCGCCGTCATGATCATCTGCTCGGTCATCTCGGCATTGGGCGTGCGATCCTGCACCGCGACCGACAGGGCATCCAGCATCAACGATGCATAGAGCAGCGCTTCGAAGCGCCGGACGTTGCTGGGCACGCTCATCGGATACCGATCTTTTCTTGGTTATTCCTTGGGGAAGTCCAGGCCCATCTCGCGATAGCGATCGGGATCGTCACCCCAGTTCTCGCGCACCTTGACGAACAGGAACAGATGCACCGGCACATCCAGGATCTGCATCAGCTCCTTGCGCGAGTCCGCGCCGATCGACTTGATGGTGGCGCCGCCCTTGCCGAGGACGATCTTGCGCTGGCTTTCGCGCTCGACAAAGATCGTCTGCTCGATCCGCACCGACTTGTCCTTGCGCTCCTCCCACTTGTCGGTCTCGACCGTGGACTGGTAGGGCAATTCCTGGTGCAGCTTCTGATAGATCTTCTCGCGCGTGATCTCGGCGGCGAGCTGCCGCATCGGCGCGTCCGACATCTGGTCCTCGGGATAGAGGAACGGCCCCGGCGGCACCATCTCGGCCAGCGTCGTGCGGATGTCGTCCACGCCGTCGCCCGAGATCGCCGCGATCATGAAGGTCTTCGCGAACGTCATGCGCTCGTTGGCGGCCTGCGCCAGCGCCAGCAGCTTCTCGCGCTGGACCAGATCGACCTTGTTGATGACCAAGATCTTGTCGTGATTGACGCTGGCGGCCTTGGCGAGGATCGCCTCGGCCTCCTCGTCGATCCCCGTCTTGGCGTCGAGCAACACGCAGACGAGATCGGCATCATGCGCCCCGCTCCAGGCGGTCGAGACCATGGCGCGGTCGAGCCGGCGCTTGGGCAGGAAGATGCCGGGCGTGTCGACCAGGATCACTTGCGCGTTGTTCTGGATCACGATGCCGCGGATCAGCGCGCGCGTGGTCTGCACCTTGCGCGAGACGATCGTGACCTTGGCGCCGACCAGCGCGTTGACCAGTGTGGACTTGCCGACGTTCGGCGCGCCGATCAGCGCAACGAAGCCGCAGCGCGTTGCGGCAGGCGCCTCGCCGCTTGTTTCAGCCGTCATTGCCGCCGCCAACGCCTTCGCGTTCGATCATGACTGAGGCCGCCACCTTCTCGGCCGCGCGCTTACTGCCGCCGATGCCTTCGGCCGGGGCGAGCCCAGGCAGGTCCACCGCGACACGGAACTGGGGATCGTGATGCGGGCCGGTGCGCTCGACCTCGCGATAGACCGGCGTCGGCAGTCCCTTCCCCTGCGCCCATTCCTGGAGCACGGTCTTGGGATCGCGCAGCGGACGCCGCGGCTTGTGCATGCGCTCGGTCCAGTTGCGCTTGACGAACTCGGCCGCCGCCGCGTGGCCGCCGTCGAGGAAGATGGCGCCGATCACGGCCTCGCAGATGTCCCCTAACACGCTCTTGCGCAGGCGGGCATCGGCGCTGGGGCCGACCGAGCCGAGCTTGATGTCCTCGAGCAGACCAAGCGATTTGGCGACGTCGGCGCAGCTCTCCTTGCGGACGAGCTCGGCAAGGCGCTTGGACAGCTCGCCCTCATCGGCATTCGGGAAGGCATGATAGAGCATGTCGGAGACGACGAGGCCCAGCACGTGGTCGCCGAGGAACTCCAGCCGCTGATAGCTGTCGCCGCGCTTGCGCCCGGACTTCAGCGCCGAGACATGGGTGATCGCCTGCATCAGGAGGTTCGGGTCAGTGAAGCTGTGGCCGATGCGCGCCTCGAGCGCCGCATTGGCATCCGAGCCCTTGGCCTTGCTGCTCCGCGCCCGCTTCTTCTTTGCAGGCGTCTTGGTCGCAACTGTCTTGGTCGCAGCTTCGCCGTCGGGGCCCGCTTGCGCCTCGGTCGGTTGGATCGGGATGTCCTTGGCTTCGTCTTTCATCGGACGATTTTAAAGAAACGATTCCAGCGCACCGCCCACGGCCAGCGCCAGAACATCCAGGCATGCTCGCCTTCGGCGATGGAGAAGAAGATCATCTGGGCGCGGCCGATTAGATTCTCCTTCGGCACATAGCCGACCTGGCCGAGGAAGCGGCTGTCGGTGGAGTTGTCGCGGTTGTCGCCCATCATGAAGAAGTGGCCGGGCGGCACGTTGTAGACGTTGGTGTTGTCCATGTAGCCGTTGTCGGCGCAGTCCAGCGTCTCATAGGACACGCCGTTCGGCAGCGTCTCCTTCCAGCGCTTCACCCGGGAGATGCCGCCGCCCTCGGAGCCGCAGGGATCCTCGCCGACATATTCGCTCATGCGCTGCCGCTCGACCGGCGTGTCGTTGATGTAGAGCAGCCCGTCCCGCATCTGGATGCGGTCGCCGGGAAGGCCGATCACGCGCTTGATGTAGTCGGTGGAGTCGTCCTTGGGCAGGCGAAACACGACGATGTCGCCGCGGTTCGGGTCCGAGCCCCAGATCCGGCCCGAGAACAGCGGCGGCGAGAACGGGATCGAGTAGTGGCTGTAGCCGTAGGAATATTTCGAGACGAACAGATAGTCGCCGACCAGCAGCGTCGCCTTCATCGAGCCGGACGGGATATTGAAGGGCTGGAACAGGAACGTGCGGATCACCAGCGCGATCAGGAGAGCGTGGATCACGACCCGGATCGTTTCGCCGACGCCGCTCTCAGTTTTCGTTCCCGAAGTCACGCTCATTGCTCTCTCAATTCCGGCCGGCGGTCACAGAGCGCCCTCCTCCCGCGAACAGCCCACCGGTTCGCGGCCCAAGGAGATTGTCCTGATTCTGATAGTGAGGGCCAATTCCGGCGTAAAGCCGAATTCACCCAAGCTGATTTGCGTCGGCGGACTTTTAGACGGTTGTCGGAGGCCACGCAATCAAGGATCGCATCAAAACTGAATAAGCCATTGAATTTCAATGTGAATTATAAAATCGACCGGATCTCGTCAGGGCTTCGCCAGCGGGACGGCGGAAATGATGACGAAGGCCTGCGCGAGCGGCCAGTCGTCGGTGATCGAAACATCAATCCGCGCCTCGAACCCTTCCGGCGTCAGGGCCTGAAGCCGGGCCAGGGCGCCACCGGTCAGGTGCATGGTCGGCCGCCCCCCCGGCAGGTTGACCACGCCCATGTCACGCCACCAGACGCCGTGCCTTATGCCGGTGCCGAGCGCCTTGGAGCAGGCCTCCTTGGCGGCAAAGCGCTTGGCGTAGGTCGCCACCACCATCCTCTCGCTCTTGGCGCGCCGCTCCGCCTTGGCCCGCTCGGCCGCGGTAAAGATGCGGTCGAGAAAGCGCTCGCCATGGCGCTCGATCACCTTGCCGACGCGGGTGATGTCGATCAGGTCGGAGCCGATGCCGATGATCATGCCCGGCTCCGGCCGCGGTCCATCGCCGCGCGCATGCTGCGCACGGTCTCGGCCAGCCCCACGAACAGCGCCTCGCCGATCATGTAGTAGCCGATGTTGAGCTCCATGATCTCCGGCAGGCCTGCGATCTTCTCCGCCGTCGCGTAGTCCAGCCCGTGTCCGGCATGAACCTCCAGCCCCGCGTCCTTCGCGAGCTTTGCCCCTGCCACGATCCGCTGCCATTCGGCCTCAGCCTTGTCAGCATGACCGTCGACGACGGCGTCGCACCAGGCGCCGGTGTGGATCTCGATCACGGGGGCACGCAGCTGTGCCGCCATCTCGATCTGGGCGGGATCGGCGGCGATGAACAGCGAGACGCGGATGCCGGCATCGTTCAGCCGCGCGATGTAGGGCGCAAGCGCATTGTGCTGGCCGACAACGTCGAGACCGCCTTCGGTCGTCACTTCCTGGCGCCGCTCCGGCACCAGGCACACCGCGTGCGGCCTGGTGGCGAGCGAGATCCGCATCATGTCGTCGGTCGCCGCCATCTCGAAATTGAGCGGCCTGGAGATCTCCGCCTTCAGCCGCGCCATGTCCTCGTCGCGGATGTGCCGGCGGTCCTCGCGCAAGTGAGCGGTGATGCCGTCGGCGCCCGCCTCGATCGCCATCAGCGCGGCGCGCACCGGATCCGGATTGCGGCCGCCGCGCGCGTTACGCAGGGTCGCGACATGGTCGACATTGACGCCAAGGCGGAGCGGAGTTGCGGGCATTTCAGGACTCACGGGATCAGAGGAACAGACGCATGCGAGATGCGTCTATCCATTAACACGTTCGACGCGGGCGACGACTGCCTTGGCGCGCAACTGGGCGAGGATCGCGCTCAAATGTTTCAGATCGTAGACTTCGAGATCGATCGTCGTCTCCGTGAAGTCCGGCGAGCGGCGCTGCATACTGATGTTGTCGATGTTGCCGTCGTGCTCGGCGATCACCGTCGCGATCTGCGCCAGCGCGCCAGGTTCGTTGACGTTCTCGACCTTGATGCGGGCCGGGAAGCGCTGCGGCGCGGAGTCCTCGATGTCCCAGCGCACGTCGAGCCAGCGCTCCGGCTCCTCCTCGAAATCCTTCAGCGCCGGCGCCTGGATCGGGTAGATCGTGATGCCCTCGCCCGGCGTGACGATGCCGACGATGCGGTCGCCGGGCACCGCGCCGCCGTTCGGCGCGAACTTCACCGGCAGGTCGGAATTGATGCCGCGGATCGGGATCGCGACCGGGCTGCGCGGCGGCTCCGACGATTTCTCCTTCAGCTTGGCGGCAAGCCCCTTCTTGACGCCGTAACGCGCGATGCGCTCCTCCTTGTAGTCGGGATACATCGCGCGCGCGACGTGGGACGCCTTGATCTCGCCGCGCCCGACCGCCGCCATGACATCCTCGATCGAGGTCCGCGCCAGCCGCGGCAGCGCGCCCTTGAGCTTGTCGTCGGCATATTCGATCTTGGCGCGCTCGAACAGTCGCTCGACGATGCGCCGGCCGAGGCCGACATATTGATCGCGCACGGCGGTGCGCGTGGCGCGGCGGATCGCGGCGCGCGCCTTGCCGGTGATCGCGAGCGTTTCCCAGGCCGACGGCGGCGCCGATTGGGCTTCCGAGGTCAGCACCTCGACCTCGTCGCCGTTCTGGAGCTCCGATGACAGCGGCGCGAACTTGCCGTTGATCTTGCAGCCGACCGCGCTATTGCCGACGTCGGTGTGCACGGCATAGGCGAAGTCGATCACGTTGGCATGGCGCGGCAGCGCGATCAGCTTGCCCTTCGGGGTGAAGCAGAACACCTGGTCGTGGAACAGCTCGAGCTTGGTGTGCTCGAGGAATTCCTCGGGATTGGCGCTCTCCGAGAGGATGCCGATGGTGTGGCGCAGCCAGGCGAACGCGTTGGACTCGCGCTTGAGATATTCGGTCGGCGAGCCCACGCCTTCCTTGTAGAAGACGTGCGCGGCGATACCGCGCTCGGCGATCTGGTCCATCGCCTCGGTGCGGATCTGGAGCTCGACGCGCTGGTTGCCCGGACCGATCACCGTGGTGTGGATCGAGCGGTAGTCGTTCTGTTTCGGCGTCGAGATGTAGTCCTTGAAGCGCCCCGGCACGACCGGCCAGGTGGTGTGGACGATGCCGAGCGCGCGATAGCAGGCCTCGATGTCGTTGACGACGAGGCGAAAGCCGAAGATGTCGGACAGTTGCTCGAAGCCGATCGACTTGCGCTCCATCTTGGTCCAGATCGAGAACGGCTTCTTGCGGCGGCCATAGACCCGCGCCCCCAGGCCCCGGTGGCGCAGATTGTTGGACAGCTGGGCCTCGATCTCGCCGATCAGATTGCGGTTGCGTTCGGCGAGCGCATCGAGCCGCTGCATCACCACCGAATAGGCCTCGGGATCGAGCGTGCGGAAGGACAGGTCCTCCAGCTCCTCGCGCATTTCCTGCATGCCCATGCGCCCCGCCAGCGGCGCATAGATGTCGAGCGTCTCCTCGGCAATGCGCCGTCGCGATTCCGTCGGCACGAATTCCAGCGTGCGCATGTTGTGCAGGCGGTCGGCGAGCTTGACCAGAAGCACGCGGACGTCGTCGGCAATAGCCAGCAACAATTTGCGCAGGTTCTCGGCCTGCTTGGCCTCGCGCGACACCAGCTCCAGCCGCTTCAGCTTGGTCAGGCCCTCGACCAGCGCGCCGATCTCGGGCCCGAAGATCTGGTCGATCTCGGCCCGCGTCGCCTCAGTGTCCTCGATCGTGTCGTGGAGCAGCGCGGCCACGATGGTCGCGTCGTCGAGCTTCAGATCGGTGAGAATCGCCGCCACTTCGAGCGGGTGCGAGAAATACGGATCGCCCGAGGCGCGGGTCTGCGAGCCATGCGCCTTCATGGCATAGACATAGGCGCGGTTCAGCAGGTCTTCGTTGGTGTTCGGATTGTAGGATCTGACGCGCTCGACGAGGTCATATTGACGCATCATGCGCGCGCGCGGCTTCGTCGGGCGAGCCAGCGGCGCAGTCGGGGCCACGGCAACCGATTCGGTTGCGGCCTGCATCTGCAATGATCTCCGGCGCCGATACACCATGCCGTCCTGCCTTCAAAACGGACCCAGAGGCGGCCCGTTGCATACATCTTAACTCCGATCCCGGGCGCGTCCGATCAATTCAGTGACAGGGCGCACGCGAACCGACAACGCTATGGTAACCACGAAAACGCCAACAAAAGCAAAGGCCCGAACACGGGTTCGGGCCTTTGATAAGATCACAAGAAGTCGACGATTGCGACGGGACGATCTACTCGTCTTCCTCGGGCTGCTCCTCGGGTGGCGCGAGGCCTTCGAGACCCTTCAGGAGCTCCTCTTCGGTCATGCGCTCGACGGCGACTTCGGTATCGTCGGCATCGACGCTCGCGCCAGCGGAACCGATCAGCGGCACCGTGTCGGGCTCGGGCTCGTCGACCTCGACGAACTTCTGGAGCGAGTGCACCAGCTCCTCGCGGAGGTCCTCCGGCGAAATGGTCTGGTCAGCAATTTCGCGCAAAGACACAACAGGGTTCTTGTCGTTATCTCGGTCAACCGTTAGTTGTGAGCCGGACGAAATCATGCGGGCGCGGTGGGCGGCCAGCAGGACCAGGTCAAACCGGTTGTCGACCTTGTCGATACAATCTTCTACGGTGACGCGAGCCATGGACTGTCGCTCCGTTGTGGGTGGGACGAAATATGTGGATGATCGGGGCTAGTTATAGGGGCCGGGGCGGTTTCGCAAGACCAATTTGTGATTTGGCCTCGCCAAACGGCTCTGCTACCCCCACATTGGGGCTGGGATGGGCGGTTTCCCGGGCTGCCATCGGGGGTGGCGCCGGGTCTTTGCAAGTCCGCCATAACTATACCTTGATTGCCCCGACTTCTCCGGATTTGCGGTTTCGACGGGCTTCGGCGGCCACCTTAGGACGACTGCGCGGCTTGCAGCCGCCGCGCCAACAATAAACGATCAATCACGAGCACTACGCGAGCAAACTGAATGTCACCTTCTCCTACCAACAAGATCGCGCTCTTCATCGACGGGGCCAATCTCTACGCGACGGCGAAAACTCTGGGCTTCGACATCGACTACAAGCGCCTGCTGAAGGAGTTTCAGAGCCGCGGGACGCTGCTTCGGGCGTTCTACTACACTGCCATCATCGAGGATCAGGAATATTCCTCGATCCGCCCGCTGATCGACTGGCTGGACTACAACGGCTACACCGTCGTCACCAAGGCGACCAAGGAATTCATCGACGCCTCCGGCCGCCGCAAGGTCAAGGGCAACATGGACATCGAGCTCGCGGTGGACGCCATGGAGCTCGCCGAGCATATCGACCAGATGGTGCTGTTCTCGGGTGACGGCGACTTCCGCTCCCTGGTCGAGGCCGTCCAGCGCCGCGGCGTGCGGGTCACCGTGGTCTCCACCATCGCCAGCCAGCCGCCGATGATCGCCGACGAGCTGCGCCGCCAGGCCGACGTCTTCACCGACCTCGTCGAGCTGCAATCCAAGCTCGGCCGCGACCCGTCCGAACGCCCTGCCCCGCGCGACCGCGGTGATCGCGAGGCGCGCCACCACGCCCCGCAATTCCTCCAGCGCGCGACCACGATGGCGCCGAGGGGCGATGACGACTTCGAGGAGTGAGGCGGTCCGGTCAAGTCGCCAGCCTTCCCCCCTCGTTCCCGACCGTGACTGCCCGCTCTGCCCGCGCCTGGTTGCCTTTCGCGAGGCCAACCGCGTGCGCGAGCCATTGTGGCACAATGCGCCGGTTGCGCCCTTCGGCGACCTCAAGGCGCGCCTCCTGATCGTCGGTCTCGCGCCGGGGATGCAGGGCGCCAACCGCACCGGGCGGCCGTTCACCGGCGACTATGCCGGCGACCTGCTCTACGCCACGCTGCTCGAATACGGCTTTGCCAAGGGCAGCTATCAGGCGCGCCCCGACGATGGGCTGAAGCTGGTCGGCTGCCGGATCGCCAATGCGGTGCATTGCGTGCCGCCGCAGAACAAGCCGCTGCCGGTCGAGATCACCACCTGTCGCCAGTTTCTCGCGGCGAACCTTGCGACGATGCCGAACCTGCGCGCGATCGTCGCGCTCGGGCGGATTGCGCACGATAGCGTGCTCAAGCCGCTCAATCTGAAGGGCTCACAAGCCCCGTTCGGCCATGGCGCGGTGCATCAGGCCGGCCGGCTCAAGCTCTACGACAGCTATCACTGCTCGCGCTACAACACGAACACGGGCGTACTGACGCCGGACATGTTCCGGTCCGTGTTCGCGAAGGTGAAGGCCGACCTTGATTAGCCCGCGGACTTAGGCCTCGGACTTAGCTCTTGGCTGGATTGGCCTTCAGCCAGTCCAGGACGTCGCCGGCGTTCCGGTCCGGCGGAAACACCGGATAGAACACATGTGTGACTCTGGCGTCATCGATGATCAGCGCAAGCCGTTTGATCAGGGTCAGGCCCGCGACCTCCATGGTCGGCAAATCGAGGGCGCGGGTGAGCGCCAGCTTCTCGTCCGAGAGCACCGGAAACGGCAGATGCAGGCGCGAGGCCATCTCGGTCTGGTATTCGTTGCTCTGGGTCGAGAGGCCGAACACATGGGCGGCGCCGGCAGCCTTCAGCTCGGCGAACAGATCGCGGAACGCGCAAGTCTGCGGCGTGCAGCCGCGCGCGCCCGGGATCATGTCCCAGTCATCGACCAGCGCGATCTTGCCGGGCTCGCCGGTGCGCGGATAGGCGAAAACGACGGTGCGACCGGGCAGCGCCGACAGCGTGACTGACGTGTCGTCGGTCGCGCGCAGGCCGATTGGAGGCAGTGTCCTGCCCTTGAGATGCGCGGCATCGCCGTCGTCGGTGGGCACGGGAATCTGGCTCCAATCGACCTCGAGCAGATTTCTCTGAGTCATTCCCTATCCCCTCGCCCGCATCAGGCGACCCTTCTCCCGGCTCCAGTCGCGCTTCTTCTCGGACTCGCGCTTGTCGTGCAGCTTCTTGCCCTTCGCAACCGCGAGCTGCAATTTGGCCCGGCCACGCTCGTTGAAGTAAAGCTTGAGCGGGATCAGCGTCATGCCCTCGCGGTCGACCGCGCCCATCAGCTTGTTGATCTGCCGACGGTGGAGCAGCAGCTTTCGCGGCCGCTTGGGCTCGTGATTGAAGCGATTGCCCTGGAGATATTCGGGAATGGTGGCGTTGATCAGCCAGATCTCGCCGTTCTTGGAGTCGGCGTAGGATTCCGCGATGGTGCTCTTGCCGTTGCGGATCGACTTGACCTCGGTCCCGGTCAGCGCAATGCCCGCCTCGATCGTATCCTCGATCGCGTAGTTGAAGCGGGCCTTGCGATTTTCCGCCATGACCTTGATCGGACGTTCGTTCTTATCGGCCATCGCAAACAAACCTGATCAAGATGCGCACGGATTCTAACAGTTCGGATGAAGCGCGCGCGTCAAGACTTCTTGAGGAGATCGCGGATCTCGGTCAGCAGCTCGACCTCGGCGGACGGCTTCGGCGGAGCGGCAGGTGCCGCCTCCTCCTTGCGCTTCAAGGTGTTGATGGCGCGGATCGCCAGGAACAACACGAAGGCGATGATGAGGAAGTTGATCGTCAGCGTGAGGAAGCTGCCCCAAGCAAGTACGGCGCCTTGCTTTTTCGCATCGGCTAAGTTGGTGGCGGTGACCGCCTTCGACAAGGGGGTGAAGTAGTTCGAGAAGTCGAGCCCGCCGGTGACGGCGCCGATAATCGGCATGATCACGTCGCCGACCAGCGAGTTGACGATGGCACCGAACGCCGCACCGATGATGACGCCGACCGCGAGATCGACGACATTGCCCTTCATGGCGAACTCGCGGAACTCCTTGAGCATCCGTGTGCCCCTTTCCTCGACGCTCATGCAAGGCTCCCGGGAGGCCTCAGTTGATCAGGCCAGCATGAACCATCGCGCTGCGCACGGCGACGCGCGTCGGCTCGGAGACCGGGACCATCGGCAGCCGCAGCGTCTCATCCAGCTTGCCGAGCAGCGACATCGCGTACTTGATCGGCGCCGGATTGCTCTCGATGAAGAGGTTGTTGTGCAGCGGCATCAGCTTGTCGTGCAGCTTCAGCGCGGTGGCATGGTCGCCCTTCTGCCAGGCCACGTGGAACTCCGAGCACAGGCGCGGCGCGACGTTCGAGGTCACCGAGATGCAGCCGTGGCCGCCATGGGCCATGTAGCCGAGGATGGTCGCGTCCTCGCCCGAGAGCTGGTTGAAGTCCTCGCCCATCGCCGCGCGCTGCTGCGAGACGCGGACCATGCTGGCGGTGGCGTCCTTGACGCCGGCGATGTTCTTCAGCTCCCACAGCCGCTTCATGGTGTCGACCGACATGTCGATCACCGAGCGCGGCGGGATGTTGTAGATGATGATCGGAATTCCGATCGCATCGTTGATCGCCTTGAAGTGCTGATACATCCCTTCCTGGGTGGGCTTGTTGTAGTAAGGCGTGACGATCAGCACGGCGTCCGCGCCCGCCTTCTCGGCATGCTGGGAGAGCTCGATCGCCTCCTTGGTCGAGTTGGAGCCGGCTCCCGCGACCACCGGCACGCGGCCCTTGGCTTCAGCGATGCACCATTCGACGACCTTCTTGTGCTCGTCGTGGCTGAGCGTCGGGCTCTCGCCGGTGGTGCCGACCGGGACGAGGCCGTTGGTGCCCTCCGAGATCTGCCAGTTGACCAGGGAGCGGAACGCCGCCTCGTCCAGCGAGCCGTTCTTGAACGGCGTGACCAAGGCGGTGAACGACCCCCGGAATTTCGTCTTGGCTGCCATGGACTTCCTCCGTACGCGGCTATCTCTTGAGCAAGCCCCATTCATATCGGGTCTATCCCGCCGGTAAAAGGGCCGCCGCAGCGTGACGCACCGTTTAGGCCGCGATTTTGCCGCGGTGATGGTGCAAACCCGCCCAAGGTAAGCGGCTGTTGGTATTTTGTCCGCATATTCAATCAAATACAGTCAGATCCTTGTACAGCTAGGTCTTGGGCCACTTCACTGATTCGGGGCGACGAAACGCCGTGACCTCCCTTCCTCGTGCCGCATGGCGATCCACCGGTCTGGTCGTGTGTCTGATGGCAGGACTGTCAGTCGGCTGCGCCGCATTGGCAAAGTCCAATGAGACGCCCGCGGAAGGGTCGAAGGAGACTGCAAAGCCAGCCGCCAAGGACGCCGCAAAAGGCTCGTCCAAGGGAACCGGCAAGGAAACGTCCAAGGAAACATCAAAGGACGCAGCCAAGGGTGCGAGCAAGGGTGCGGGCAGCGCCCCGCCCAAGGATGCCGCGAAGAAACCTGCCAAGGACGCCGGCAAGAGCGCCGACAAGGAACCCGCGAAGGACAAGCCCAAGCCCGCGGCAGCGTCCAAGCCTGCGGCGGCGGCCGCCTCCGCGCCAAAACCGCATCCGGCCGCCAACAGTCCGGCCCCCAAAACCGCACCCGCGCCGGCCGTGACGGCCACCGTCCGACCGACCGCCCCGGCGGTCGCCAAACCCGTCGCGGCTCCTGTGCTTGCTCCGGCGACCCGCCAGCATGCCACCCCGCGCAAGCCGATCACGCCGGCCGCGGTCGCCGCAACCTCGTCGACCTCGCAAGCCGACAAGGACACGCTCGAGAACGTCATCGAGCTGGTGCGCAAGCGCAAGCCCGCCGACGCCACCAACTACGCAGCCTCGATCTCGGATCCCGTCGCGCGAAAGCTCGCGGAGTGGATCATCCTGCGCAGCGAGGACAATGGCGCAACTGTCGAACGCTACCGCGCCTTCCTCTCCGCCAATCCGAGCTGGCCGTCGCAGACCTTCCTGCGCCGTCGCCTCGAGGCCGCGATGTGGGACGACAGGCGCGACGATTCGGTCGCGTGGTCGTGGTTCGAGAACGAATCCCCTGTTTCCGCCAAGGGCCGCTTCACGCTTGCCAAGGCGATGCTGGCGCGCGGCGACCGCGCCAATGCCGAGCGGCTGGTGCGCGAGGCCTGGCGCAGCGATCCGATGTCTGAAGACACCGAGAACAACGCGCTCGACCAGTTCGGCGCCCTGCTCACGCCGGGCGACCAGAAGGCGCGGATGGACACGCTGCTGTACGGCAGCGAGAACGAGGCGGCGCTGCGCGCCGCAAAGCGCCTCGGCGCCGGCTATGTCGCGCTCGCCAAGGCTCGCATCGCCGCCGTCAAGAAGGCGCCGAACGCGCGCGCACTGCTCGACGCCGTGCCGCGCGAGCTGCACAGCGATCCCGGCTTCACCTTCAGCAAGATCCAGCTCCTGCGCCGCGAGGAGAAATTCGCGGAAGCCGCGCAGCTCATGCTGTCGGCGCCGAAGGATCCGAACCGGCTCTACAATCTGGATGAATGGTGGATCGAGCGCCGCCTTCTGGCGCGCAAGATGATCGACACCGAGGAATTCCGCAGCGCCTATCTGATCGCGCGCGATGCGGCCTTGCCCTCGCGCGATATCTACAAGACCGAGCAGGAGTTCACCGCCGGGTGGATCGCGCTCCGCTTCCTCAACGATCCGGCGACCGCCACCCAGCATTTCGCCCGCATCGGGGTCGGCAGCGTCAATCCGACCACGCTGGCGCGCGCCGGCTATTGGCAGGGCCGCGCCGCGGAAGCCGCGGGCCGCCAGCAGGAGGCGCGCAACGCCTATGCCCGCGCAGCCGAGCAGTCGACCAGCTATTACGGCCAGCTCGCGCGCGCAAAACTCGGCCTGCCGCAGATCGAGCTCAACAACCAGCCGCGCGGCCGCGGCGCCGAGCGGCTCGAGATCGTGCGCGCCGCGCATCTGCTCTACGAGCTCGACGAGCGCGAGCTCGCCGTGCCCATGCTCGCCGACATGGGTGAGAACGGCGATCCCGAAGCGCTTGCCGGCCTTGGCGAGCTGACCCAGCGCTACAGCGACGCGCGCGGCATGCTGCTGCTCGGCAAGGCCGCGCTCAACCGCGGCCTGCCCTTCGACTTCTATGCCTACCCGGTCAACGGCATTCCGCAGTTCACGCCGATCGGTCCCGAGGTCGAGCGCAGCATCGTCTACGCCATCGCTCGGCAGGAGAGCGCGTTCAACCCTTCGGTGGTCTCGCCGGCGCAGGCCTACGGGCTGATGCAGGTGACGCCGGATGCCGCGCGCTATGTCTGCAAGCGGCACGGCGCGACCTACGATTTGGGGCGGCTGAAGAACGATTCGGTCTACAACGCCACGCTCGGCTCGGCCGAGCTTGGCGGGCTGCTCGAGGATTATCGCGGCTCCTACATCATGACGTTCGCCGCCTACAATGCCGGCCGCGGCAGCGTGAAGAAGTGGGTCGATCGCTACGGCGATCCGCGCGACCCGAAGGTCGATGCGGTCGATTGGGTCGAGCTGATTCCGTTCTCCGAGACGCGCAACTATGTGCAGCGGATCATGGAGAACCTCCAAGTCTACCGCGCCCGTTTCGGCGGCGGCACGCGATTGCAGATCGAGGCCGACCTGCGCCGCGGCACCGGCAGCGTGGAGTAGCAGCGCGTCGATGAACCCGATCGAACCCAGAGCCGGGGCGCTGGTGCGGCAGGCGTCGGCAAGATTCCGTTACTGCATCAACGGCGTGGTGATAGAGCTGGACCAAGCGTCCCACTCGGCGTTTGCGCCTCACACACCTGGAGACGTGTCATGCTGCGCGTGGTCGGTGCGTTGGTATTCGCAGCGGTGATCTTGGCGGGCCTCCCGGGCGGTGGTTCGCCGGCCTACGGCAAGAATCGCCATCCTTCCCAGCCGCAGGCAGCCGGCATTCAGGATCGCTATTGCCTGCAGGGACGGCGTTGGGGGTATCCTGGCAACTGCCAGTTCTCCACTTACAGCCAGTGCATGGCGACCGCGTCGGGCACGATCGATTCCTGCGGTCTGAACCCAACCTATGCCTTCCAGGAATGGAAGGGTCCAAGATGGTAGTCTGACCGCCTTCCCCCCGGCATCTCCGCTTACGGAAGCTGCAAGGCCGGCTCTGGCCACGCGCGGGGGGTGATTCTCACCACGTCCTGGTCGGGGCGGACCGGCCGTGCGGGGTGCCGGCGGGATTCGGCCCGGACCAATATGGATTGGCCAGGCACATCGCCGACAATCCCATCGCGGACGCTCTGCAGTCTTCCCATGACAGGTAGCTACAGTAAGTCCTGCTGCTGCCGCCCCACTCCCATTTCTGAAGGCAGACCGGGTAACGGGGATCCAGGGGTTCAGCAGCTGCCGGCGCAACAAGCGCCATAATCGCGGCGACCACCGATGCCGCGATCACGGGCAGCATCCGTCTCGTCAGAACCTTCACGCGCAGAAACTCCAGTACTGTGCAGCCCATCGACGCCGCCTTCTAGACCACCTCTTCAGGGCTCGCAAAGAAAAAGGCTCGCAAAGAAAAACCCCGGCAGTTTCCTGCCGGGGTTCGCCGATCAATCGTAAAATTGATCAGAAGTTGCGCTGAGCGCGGAGGAGCAACTGGAGGTTGCCCTGATCCTTCAGCTCGTAGGTGGCTGCGGGCTTCGCAACCGCGAGGTTCGCCGTGCCCGCAGTGGGCCCGATCGTGCCCGAGAACTTCTGGTCGAGCCAGACGTAGCTCACGTCGGCCGTGAAGGCCAGGTTCTTGACCGGGGTCCAGACCACGTTGCCGCCGATAACCGCGAGGTTGAAGTCGGGGTTACATCCGGCAAGACCATTCGACGGAGCCAGAGCAGCGACGAAGTTGGCGCAGATCAGAGCCTTGCCCGTGTTGCCGTACTTCAGCTGGGCATAAGCGCCGTAGATCGACGAAGCCCAGTTCGGAGACCAGTTGTGGGTGTAACCACCGCGGAAGCCCCAGGTCTTGACCGTGTCGACCCCGGTACCAAGACCGAAGACACCATCAGAAATACCGGCGAAGCCGATGCTCTGGAACGCAATGCCGCTGCCGCCGTAGATGAAGATGTTCTGCGGGAACAGGCTCTGGAAGTTGTAGCGCGATGCGCCGTCGGTATAGACCGCCTGCAAGTTGATCGAGTCACCCGCACCAGTCGGGATGTTCTTGATCGACAAAGCGCCCTGCACCGCCCAGCCCCACTTGTCGTCGGGGTGGCCGGTGATTTCCGTCGTGCCATAGTAGGCCGGGTGAATGTTGTGCGCGGCAACCGAGACCTGGGCCAGACCCCAAGCCTGATCGACACGAATCGCACCGACGATGTCGGGCACGCGCGTGCCACCCCAATCCGACACACCGTAGTTGCCCTGGATCAGAGCAGCGCCAGCGGCCGAAGCCGAGGTGAAGCCAGTGACGTTCCAGAGGTTCGACTGGCCACCTGCGGCGGTCGTCAGATCCTGCAGTGCGACCGAACCGGTGATGCCCTGGCCGAAATCAGCCGTGTAGGCAACCTGGTTCACACCGGTGACGTTGTTGCTGCCGCCCGGAAGGAAGTCGGGACCGCCAGCCGGATAGCTCTGCCACGGCGCGTCGAAGATCGAGACCGTGCGGCCGAAGGTGAAACCAGCGAACTGGATGAACGCATGGTAGAGGCCGAGCGTAGCCGAACCGGTCGAGAACGCCGACGGGCTGCTGCCGGTGACCGACTGGGAATCCCAGGAGAACACCATGTCGGCGTAAGTGCGGACCACGCCGTACTCGGTCGCCGTGCGCGTATCGACGTTGAAGTCCATACGAGCGCGGGTCTGGTAGTAGTTGTCCAGACGGTTGTTTGCACCGCCGGGAGCGCCCTGGCCGATGCCGTAGTCGCTGTTCGTGTTGCCCAGCAAGTCGGCACGGACGTAGCCGCCGAACTTGATGCAGGTGTCAGTGCCCGGCATGTAGTAGAATCCGGCACCGTACAGGGAGCAGATCTTCACGTATTCGACCGCCTTGGCCTTCACGGGAAGATCGGCTGCCTGAGCTCCGCCAACGGCGATCAGACCCGCCGCCGAACCGAGCAAAAGGCTCTTAAACTTCATGTTAAACCTCCAAGTTTGCTCTATAGGGAAGGTTCCGGATCCGCTGGGTGACGACACCCTAAGGTTGGTTCCCTTGTCCCTTGTAACCACCGCTTAGCCGCTTCGCGCCTTCGGACACACCCGCTGAAACGCGAGGGACTTAAGCGAACCACCTAGAACGGGACGACCTCGGGATGCCCCCCTCCGTCGCTCGATCACAATTACTGAACGTCCTTGCACACACAACAAAAGAACGCTTCGAAGCGGGCCCATGACTCCTGTTTTCCCATGGGTGTTGCACAAATAACACGCGGATGTGATCGAAGCGCCCTTGTAACCACTTAATAACTATTGGAAATTTTTGACGGTTCCATTCGCCTTCAAAAATCCTCGGTTTGGGCACGTAAGGTCGATCGACGCCCTGTCCCCTTCATCCCACGAATCGGGCGCGCGAATCCGCGTCGAATCCGGACTGCGCTTCGTCAGATCAGGGCGGAGCAGGCCGTGGCGCGCCGGGGCCCACACACCCTGACGCGGCGCACCCGCATCAAGCGGACCGTGCAGGGGAAATCTCGATATGATCCGGCGGCAATCCGGCCCGATTCCGCCGAACCATGCCTTCGAACGCGTCTTCCAGGTTCCGGGCAAGCAGGGGCGTATCGAACAGTGGTGTCGTGAGACGCCGCTGTTCCAGCGTTTCCCGGATGCCGCGAAGCTTCTCACGATCGAGAGCCAACGCAATCGCGCGTTCTTCATATTCATCACGAGAATGCGTGATCAGCTCGGCAAGTCCGAGAGTATGCAGCAGGCTGGCCGCGACCCGTCCCGCGAAGGCTTCTCCGGCCAGCGTCAACAGCGGCAGGCCGGCCCAGAGGGCGTCGCCTGCAGTGGTGTGAGCATTATATGGCAGCGCGTCCAGGAACAGGTCCGCCAGGCGGTGCCTCGCCAGATGATCCGCCGTCGAGGCAACGCGCGTCGCAAAGACCAGGCGCTGGGGATCAACGCCGCTTGCCTCTGCCGCTCTCCGCAAATTGGATTTTGCGACATCCGGGAGATCGGAAAGCCAGACAACGGAATCCTCGACTTCCTTCAGAATGCGCATCCAGCTCTGAAACGTCGCCGGATTGAGTTTGTAGGCGTTGTTGAAGCCGCAGAAGACAAAGCCCTCGGCCGGCAGTCCCTGCTCCCGCCTGTCGAGCCCGACATGCGATAGCGCACGTCCCTTGGCATCGTGGGGCATGAAGCAATGCGGCAGCCACACGACCTTCTCCGAAAAGTGCTTGCGATCTTCGGCAGGAATAACCCTCTCGTCGGCGATCACATAATCCAGCAAGCTCCCGCCGACGGTGCCTGCAAAGCCGAGATAGTTGACGAGAATGGGCGCCGGCCGCTGCGCGAGGACACCGAGCCGTGCTCCAAGCGTATGTCCCATCAGGTCCACGAGGATGTCGATCTTGGCCGCCTTGATGCAGCCGACGATTTCGTCATCGCTCCGCCCGCAGAGATCGGTAAACCGGACGAAGCTTTTCTCCAGCCGTGCACGCAAATCGCTGTCCTCGGTCGGACCGATCGAGAATCCATGCGTTTCAAATCTGCCGCGATCATGGGCTTCGAAAAGACCTGCGGCCAGATAGCTCACCGGGTGGGTGCGAAAATCCGCCGACAAGTAACCGATGCGGATCTTGTCAGCCTCGGTGGGGACAGCGTCAGCCCATTTGCGCACGGCAAGACCAAGCATTCTTTCGATCCAGAAATCGGCGCTTCGTCGTTGGACCTCGGCCGAGGCGGCAATCGAGAGAAGCGCGAAAGGCTGACATGCTCCCTCGCCCGCGCGAATGGATTCGATCAGGCGTGTCTTTTCGGCCTCTATATCGGTCCAGTCGCAGCAATTCAGCTTCGAATAGAGCCGCGCCCCCTCCACACCGGGCAGGTCGCGATTCAGCGACAACGCCCTGTCGAAGGCTGCGAACGCATCGTCGTGGCGACGAAGTTCGGCGAAGATATTCCCTCGCCCGAACCACGCTTCCGCCAAATCGGGCCTGAGGGACAGCGCCTTGTCGTAGCCCTCGAGCGCCTCCCCGTGGCGCTTGACGTCCGCGAAGACATTCCCCCGACCGAGCCAGGCTTCCGCCAGGTCCGGCGCAATGGAGAGCGCCTTGTCGTAGGCGGCAAGCGCCTCATCATGGCGCCGTAGATCAAGGAAGACATTGCCGCGCCCGAGCGAAGCTTCGGCCGAATTCGCTTTGCTCGAGAGCACTGCGTCATAAAGCGCGAGAGCATCGTCATGGCGCTTGAGGCCCACGAAGACGTTGCCGCGACCAACCATGGCCTCAATCGAATCCGGCTTGATTGCGAGTGCCCTGTCGTAGGCCGCAAGCGCTTCGTCATGGCGCTTGATATCCGTGTAGGCGTTGCCCCGGCCAAGCCACGCGGCCGCCGCTTGCGGCGCAATGCCGAGCGCGCGGTCGTAGGATGCGAGGGCATCGGCGTGACGCCTGAGTTCGTACAGGACGTTGCCCCTGCCGATCCAGGCCTCCGCCAGATCGGTCTTGATGGAGAGTGCCCTGTCAAAGGCGGCAAGAGCCTCATCGCGGCGCCTGCCACGAGCCAGCGCCGTGCCGCGGCCGAGCCAGGCTTCCGCCAGTTCGGGCCTGACGGAAAGCGTCCGGTCATAGGCGGCTAACGCCTCGGCATGGCGCCCGAGTTCGAGCAGCGACTTGCCCTTGTTTGCATGAGCATCGGCGTAGTTCGGATCGAGGGCAATCGACCTGTCGAAGTCGGATATCGCCGCCTCGTATTGCCCGAGATCGTTGCAGACCGCGCCGCGGTTGTTCCAGCTCTCGCGCACATTGGGATTGAGCCGCAGGGCCTTGGTGAATTGCTCGTGCGCCAGTGCGGGCTTGCCAAGCTGCTTCGCGATCAGCCCGTAATTATAGAAGGATACATCGGATCCCTGATTGAGCTTGACGGCGCGCGCGATGAACGGCTCGGCCTCGGCAAACCGGTTCGAGTTCATGAGAACGATCGTCAGCAGGTTCAGCGTCGGAACATGGGACGGCTCAGACTTGATCACGCGCCTGAAGCCCTCTTCGGCCTTCCTGAAATCGCGCGCATTCAGGGCCGCGAGCGCCTCATTGAAGATTGCTGCGATGTTCTTCATCGACGGAACAGACCCTTTCACGGCGGCCCTCACATGGCTGGACCGACGCCACGTTCAGCACCCAAACCATGCACACATTCGCCAAATTCAGCGGAAGAGCGGTGTGAAGTACTCCACGCCGGCCCGGTTGAATATATGCCCGGCGGCATGTTGTCAGCCGACGGGGTTCGGACAGAACGCGCCCCCCGGGGCTCCGACAATCGCAGATAGCGGATTTGAGGTCCTAGCAAGCTTCCTGCGGCGATTCGCCGGGCTGCAACCGGCCGCCATGGACCATTCAGGATGGTGACGCCGTTCAGCCTGCTTCCGGCGGGTCTTCGACGCCGAGGCCTGCGGCCACTCTTGAAAAATATCTACAGTTTCAATGTGATACGTCTGGCGGAGACGGAGGGATTCGAACCCTCGATAGGCCTTTACAAGCCTATAACGGTTTAGCAAACCGCCGCCTTCAGCCACTCGGCCACGTCTCCAATACGGCGGGTATGCCCGACACGGAGGCGGGCCGCAAGCGGCAGAATTGGGGCTGGCGGATTTCTTTGCATATGAAAAGCTTTGAGGGCGATGGATGCCAAGAACGGATCGGGACTGGTGAACGTTCGAACGCCGGCCGACCGGCATTGTCGCCCGCGAAATCTCGACATAAGCGCGGCAGTTTCGTGCCTTGAAGGGCGAGCGGCGCGGCCGTTGTTCTCACCAGCAAAGGCGATTAGGGTTTTGCGCCAGTTCGCCAAAGCACAGACCCCGACATCGGGGTCCAGAAGCCCAATCACATGTCGCAGCAAGGCCGCAACCAGGGAGCTTCGGCCCCCTCCTCACTCCATCCGTCCATGATTCTGGACCAGGCAATTGCGGCGCACCGTTCGGGCAATCTGTCGGATGCGGAACGTGCCTACACGACCATCCTGAAGGGAAGCAGAACGCATCCCGTCGCGCTCCATATGCTGGGGCTGTTGCACGCCCAGCGCGGCAATTTCGCGGACGCCGAGCCATTGCTCAAGAAGGCTGCCCGCGTCGATCCCGGCAATCCGCACGTTCTTTTCAACTATGCCAACGTGCTGCGTGCATTGGGCAAGACGGACGATGCACTCGCCTGGTTTGCGAAGGTGATTGCTCTTTCGCCGAACTTTGCCGATGCGCATCTCAATCGCGGAGCGATCCTGATCGCACGGCAGGAGCTTCACCGCGCCATCGCGGAATTTGATCGCGCCATTGCGATCGCGCCATCGGGCGCAGCGTTCGCAAACCGAGGCAGTGCGTTCCAGCAGCTCGGTCGGCTGGACGAAGCGCATGACAGCTACCAAAGCGCCGTCGAGCTTGCACCGTCGGACCCACAGAATCATTTCGCGTTGTCTGAGGTCCTTACCCAAATGGGTCGAGACGACGAAGCGATCGGAGCGCTCGAAAGAACGGTCGCACTGGACAAGGCCTTTCCGTTCGCGCTGAGCAACCTCGTTGCTTCCAGGCGGAAGCGCGCCGACTGGCGCAGTTTCGAGCGTGAACAGGCCGCCCTGGACGAGGCCGTCGAATCCGGCGTTCTGATCGACCCCTTCACCTTCTTTCACGCCTCGTCATCTCCTGCACACCAATTGACCTGTGCAAAGACATATGTCGCCAACGTGGCCCCGGATCGAGGTGCCGCGATACCCAGAACGCCGTCACCGGCCTCCCGGCTGCGCGTCGCGTACATGTCTGCCGACTTTCGCAATCACGCCACCGCGCATTTGATGGCCGGAGTTTTCGAGGAGCACGACCGCGAGCGCTTCGACATCAGCGCCATCTCCTACGGACCGGATGACCACAGCAAGATGCGCAACCGCCTGAAGACGGCATTCGAACGCTTTGAAGACGTCAGACATCTTACCGACGAGGACGTGGTCAAGCTGATACGCCGGCTCGACATTGAGGTTCTCGTCGATCTGGGGGGCTTCACCGCCGGTGCGCGGCCGAAAATCCTTGCGCGCCGGCCGGCTCCCATCCAGGTCAACTATCTCGGCTTTCCCGGCACGATGGGCGCTTCATATGTCGACTACCTCATGGCCGACCGGATCGTCATCCCCGAAGCAGAGCAGCAGCATTACGCCGAGAAGGTGATCTATCTTCCCGACAGCTATCAGGCGACCGACGCGAAGCGACCGCTCCCGTCAAATCCACCCGGCCGGCGCGAGGTCGGACTGGCGGATGAAGCGTTCGTCTACTGCGCGTTCAACAGACCCCTCAAGATCACGCCCCTGCTGTTCGATGTCTGGATGAGGCTGCTTGCCAAGACCCCCGGAAGCGTCCTTTGGCTGCTTGATGGAGACCCGATCGCCACGGAGAATCTGAGGCGCGAAGCCGTTGCGCGCGGCGTCGCCGCCGAGAGGATCGTGTTCGCCCCATTCGTCCCTGCCGACGAACATTTGGCGCGCCACCAACTCGCCGATCTGTTCCTGGACACGTTGCCCTACAACGCCCATACCGGGGCCAGTGACGCCCTCTGGGCTGGCTTACCGGTCCTGACATGCCTTGGCACCGCCTTTGCGGGACGTGTTGCAGCCAGTCTCCTGAATGCCGTCGGCCTTCCTGAGCTGGTGACGCGATCGCTGGACGAATATGAGAGTTTGGCGCTTCGGATCGCGCACGATCCCGAGCTTCGAGCCGCCCTCAAGAGCAAGCTGGCGGCGCATCGGTCCACTTGGCCCCACTTCGATACTGTCGGCATGACGCGACAGATCGAAAAGGCCTTCAATGAAATGTGGCGCCGGCATTGCGCCGGCGAAGCGCCGGCCTCGTTTGCCGTCTAAATCTCATCATGAGGCCCGCCTTGGCGCGTTGGCGCGCGCGAAATCCCGGCACACACGCGGCGGTTGCTCTCTCCAGCAAAGGCGACTAGAGTTTTTGCGGCAGTTCGCCAAAGCACAGATCCCGACATCGGGGTCCAGAAGCCCAATCACATGTCGCAGCAAGGCCGCAACAAGGGAGCTTCGGTCCCCTCCTCACTCCATCCGTCCACTGTGCTGGACCAGGCAATTGCGGCGCACCGTTCGGGCAATCTGTCGGATGCGGAACGGGCGTACGCGGCCATCCTGAAGGGAAGCAGAACGCATCCCGTCGCGCTCCATATGCTGGGGCTGCTGCACGCCCAGCGCGGCAATTTTGCGGACGCCGAGCCATTGCTCAAGAAGGCTGCTCGCGTCGACCCAGGCAATCCCAACGTTCTTTTCAACTATGCCAACGTGCTGCGTGCATTGGGCAAGACGGACGATGCGCTCGCTTGGTTTGCGAAAGTGATTGCCCTGTCTCCGAACTTCGCCGATGCGCATCTCAATCGCGGAGCGATCCTGATCGCACGGCAGGAGCTTCACGGCGCCATCGCGGAATTCGATCGCGCCATTGCGATCGCGCCATCGGGCGCGGCGTTCGCAAACCGAGGCAGCGCGTTCCAGCAGCTCGGCCAGCTCGACGAAGCGCATGATAGCTATCGACGTGCCATCGAGCTTGCACCGTCGGATCCACAGTATCATTTTGCCTTGTCTGGGGTCCTTTCCCAAATGGGTCGGGACGACGAAGCGATTGCAGCGCTCGAAAGAACGGTCGCGCTGGACAAGGCCTTCCCTTTCGCGCTGAGCAAGCTGGTTGCGTCCAAGCGGCATCGTGCCGATTGGCGCAATTTCGAACGTGAACAGGCCGCACTGGACGAGGCCGTCGAATCCGGCGTGCCAGTCGACCCTCTCAGCTTCCTTTATGCCTCCTCGTCTCCTTCACATCAGTTGAACTGTGCGAAGATATTTGTGGCAAACGTCGTCCCAGAACGAGGTGCCCCGGTCCCCAGAACGCCGCCACCGGATTCCAGACTTCGCGTCGCCTACCTGTCTGCCGATTTTCGCAATCACGCCATGGCGCAATTGATGGCCGGAGTTTTCGAGGAGCACGACCGCAAGCGCTTCGCGGTCAGCGCCATCTCTTCCGGACCGGATGACCGCAGCACGATGCGCAACCGCCTGAAGGCGGCATTCGAACGCTTTGAGGATGTCAGCCATCTTGCCGACGAGGACGTGGTCAGGCTGGTACGCCGGCTCGACATTGAGGTCCTCGTCGATTTGGGCGGCTTAACTCCAGGTGCGCGAACGAACATCCTTGTGCGCCGGGCTGCTCCGATCCAGGTCAGCTATCTCGGTTTTCCCGGCACGATGGGAGCGTCATATATCGACTACGTCTTGGCCGACCGGATCGTCATCCCGGAAAGAGAGCAGAAGTATTATGCCGAGAAGGTCATTTATCTCCCGGATAGCTATCTGCCGACCGATGCGAGGCGACCGCTCCTACCAAATGTACCGGCCCGCAGCGCGGTCGGATTGCCGGACGATGCATTTGTGTACTGCGCGTTCAACAGGACGATCAAGATCACGCCCCTGCTGTTCGATGTCTGGATGAGACTGCTGACAAGGACCCCCGGAAGCGTCCTTTGGTTGCTTGATGGAGACCCGATTGCCACGGAGAATCTGAGGCGCGAAGCCGTCGCGCGCGGCGTCGCCGCCGAGAGGATCGTGTTCGCCCCATTCATGCCTCCCGACGAACACCTGGCGCGCCACCAGCTCGCCGATCTATTCCTGGACACGTTGCCCTACAACGCCCATACCGCGGCCAGCGACGCCCTCTGGGCCGGCTTGCCGGTCCTGACCTGCCTTGGCACCGCCTTTGCGGGACGTGTTGCAGCCAGTCTCCTGAATGCCGGCGGCCTTCCTGAGCTGGTGACGCGATCGCTGGACGAATATGAGGGTTTGGCGCTTCGGATCGCGCAAGATCCCGAACTCCGAGCCGCCCTCAAGAGCAAGCTGGCGGCGCACCGGTCCACTTGGCCCCACTTCGATACTGTCGGCATGACGCGACAGATCGAAAAGGCCTTCGATGAAATGTGGCGCCGGCATTGCGCCGGCGAAGCGCCGGCCTCGTTTGCCGTCCAAACCTCACCATGAGGCCGCCTTGGCGCGATCGC
This sequence comes from Bradyrhizobium cajani, assembly GCF_009759665.1. Classification (GTDB taxonomy): domain Bacteria; phylum Pseudomonadota; class Alphaproteobacteria; order Rhizobiales; family Xanthobacteraceae; genus Bradyrhizobium; species Bradyrhizobium cajani. Next base: position 17,661 of record NZ_WQNE01000011.1, on the reverse strand, counting down.
ACCGACCGGTCAAAGCTCGGTTCCCTCGCGGCGACGTGAACCGCTCAGTGCGCTGAGACCCAGGCCCTCGCCTCGCGCTGGGCGGCCGAAATCTCGGCGTCCGACATTTGCCCGGCGACTTCCTGGCGCAGCGCCACGGCGTCCTTGCGGCCTTTCAGGGCTGCGAGATTGAACCATTTGTGCGCGGCGACGAGGTCGACGAGGCCGGAGCGGCCGCTCGCCCAGTAGATCCCGCGCTCGAACAGCACGTCCGACAGCGCGCTGGCATCGATCGGCGTTGCTGCCTCCAGATCGAAAGTACCCTGAAACATGTCGCATCCCCTTTTTTCTTATGCCGCCTCGTTCCCCCGAGCGCGGCTCCCGTCCAGATAACCGTTCAACTCATCCCCGAGTCTTTTGCCCATGCCGTTTGCCGGCTTGTTGAAGGCGATGATGGCGGGCAAATTTGAATGGCAGTTTAAGTATCGCGATGAAGCAGACGTAAACGCGAGCACAGGCCACCGGCGCGCAAAATTCAAAAAGCGACTGTCTTGCAGACACTTCTGCGATTCGTCAGATTCGGTTTACCCTGGAATTTTGGGAGAACGATAACCATCGCCTGCAGTGGCTGGTGTCCTGTGGCGTCCCCCGCCGGCTGTCATCACCCGCGAAGACGGGTGACCGTGCTGGATCGCCCGGTCGGAGGCGGGGCGAAGACACGGTGAATGGAGAAGCGACGCGCGAACGGCATGCGTCCGGCCGCAGCCCCCGCCTGCTCCAGGGCAGCGCAGCCACGTCGTGATCAGGTCAGCGATGTCGGGAAAGGAAATGCCGGCAATGCCCCGGCTTCAAGGGAACGAGGGCGTCGGCGAACACGTCAGGACCAGATTTCACCTTGGCCCGAAGGCCGCTTGTGAAATTGCGGAGCCCTTGGAAAGAGAACCGCACCGATCGAAGAAAACTCGTTTCTTCTGCCGGATCGACCTTGGCGGGCAAACCCGCGAAAGAGAACGATCCGACCGTTGACCTGATGTCTCGCCGACACCCTCTATCGTCGACCAGAACCTCTGGGAGGCGCTGATGACGTGCCGGCTGCTTTAAGAGCCGGCAACTTCAGAAGCGAAGTTACTTCTTCTTCTTCGCGACCTTGCGGGTCTTCTTCGCAGTCTTCTTCACTGCGCTCTTCGCCTTCTTCGCCTTCTTCGCTTTCTTGGCCATGTTGCCCTCCGATGTGTGAGATGGCTTTAATCGCTGCGTGCACTCGGGGATCGAATGCACTTCATCCCGAATACACCAACACGACGAAAAAAACAGCGTCTCGCTTAAAGAAGTGTTGACGGCGCAACGCGCGTGCGCTTGGCCAGCGCGACGCAGGCACACTGCATGCCCCGTGCTTGCGATCGCGGAGAGCGAGCGCATCGTCGATGTTTGCAAGCGATGCGATTGCAGGAAAACACTATGCAGCAAGTATTTTTCTGCACGCATGCATCGCGCGTGATCGATGCGGCGACGCGCATCGCCGATCCCGCGATCACCTCGCGGACGCGTTCCGCGGACTCTGAGTCGCGAATTTTGGCAACGAAAATATTTTCATGCTTAACGGCGCAAGCGCCCGTCGGAGCGCGTGCAAGCCGCCGTTTTGCGCGAATCGCGTGACGGCGATTCGGTCGTCGCATCGCCGTCGATCGGGATGAAGTTTGCCGCCGGGGACGTGCGCGATGGTCGCATCGCGAGCCGAAGGCGAGGTGACGGCACGTGTCCGTCACCTCGTTCGAACGTGTGACGTCAGACGCCGAGCTTGGACTTGAGCAGGTCGTTGACGCTTTGCGGGTTGGCCTTGCCGCCGGATGCCTTCATCACCTGGCCGACGAACCAGCCGAGCGACTGCGGCTTGTCCTTCACCTGCGCCGCCTTGTCGGGATTGGCCGCAATGATGTCGTCGACCACCTTCTCGATCGCCGAGAGGTCGGTGACCTGCTTCATGCCGCGGCTTTCGACCAGCGCGCGAGGATCGCCGCCCTCCTGCCAGACGATCTCGAACAGATCCTTGGCGATCTTGCCCGAGATCGTACCCTCGCCGATCAGGTCGATGATCGCGGCGAGCTGCTCGGCGTTGACGGGAGAGCCCGTAATATCCCGGCCTTCCTTGTTGAGACGGCCGAACAGCTCGTTGATCACCCAGTTCGCCGCCATCTTGCCGTCGCGCGCGCGGTTGCCGAGCCTGTCCAGCACGGTCTCGTAGAACACCGCGCTCTCGCGTTCGGCGACCAGCACGCTCGCGTCATAGGCCGACAGGCCGAAGTCGGCGACGAAGCGCATCTTCTTCTGGTCCGGCAGCTCGGGCAGCTCCGCCTTCAGCTCGTCGACGAAGCCTTGCGAGAACTCCAGCGGCAAAAGGTCAGGATCGGGGAAGTAGCGGTAGTCATGCGCCTCTTCCTTCGACCGCATCGAGCGCGTCTCGCCCTTGTTGGGGTCGTAGAGCCGGGTCTCCTGGTCAATCTCGCCGCCGTCCTCGAGGATTTCGATCTGGCGCCGCGCCTCGTACTCGATCGCCTGGCCGATGAAGTTGATCGAGTTCATGTTCTTGATCTCGCAGCGGGTGCCGAGCGGCGCGCCCGGCTTGCGCACGGAGACGTTGACGTCGGCGCGCAAGGATCCCTTCTCCATGTCGCCGTCGCAGGTGCCGAGATAGCGCAGGATCGAGCGCAGCTTGGTCACATAGGCCTTGGCCTGCTCGGCATCGCGGATGTCGGGCTTGGACACGATCTCCATCAGCGCTACGCCGCAGCGGTTGAGATCGACATGAGACATGTTCGGCGACCGGTCGTGCAGCAACTTGCCGGCGTCCTGCTCCAGATGCAGCCGCTCGATACCGATGGTGACGCTGCGGCCGCCGTCGAGCTCGACCAGCACCTCGCCCTCGCCCACCACCGGCGACTTGTACTGGCTGATCTGGTAGCCCTGCGGCGAGTCCGGATAGAAATAGTTCTTGCGGTCGAACACCGAACGCAGATTGATCTTGGCGTTGAGGCCCAGTCCGGTCCGGACAGCCTGCCTGACGCATTCTTCGTTGATGACGGGCAGCATGCCCGGCATCGCCGCGTCCACCAGCGACACATGCGTGTTCGGCTCGCCGCCGAACGCAGTGGACGCGCCCGAAAACAGTTTCGAGTTCGAAGTCACCTGGGCATGGATCTCCATGCCGATGACCATCTCCCAATCGCCCGTGGCGCCCTTGAGAAGCTTGTGCGTGGCCGTGCTCATGTCTTGCTCCCGAGCAGCGTGGCAGCGATCCGCTCCCACTCCGCCTCCAATGAATCCTTTGCCGCGAGCTGGCCCGCCTGGCGGTACCAATAGCCGGCATTGCCGAGATCGCCTTCGACGCGGTGAAGGTACGCATGCACCCAGGCCGCGTCGCGGCTGCTGTCGTCCCGAACGATCTTGTGCGCGCGGTCCCAGTCGCCCTTGGCCGCCCACCAGAGACCGGCGAGCGGCGCGTTCAGGTCCGGCGCAGGGGCCGCGCCGTCGAGGCTTGCGATGAAGTCAGCGACATTCACCACCACCTCGCGGGCGTGAAGCGGCCTGCGGCCTGCTCGATCACCTCGCCGAGCGAGAACAGCGTCTCCTCCTCGAACGCACGGCCGATCAGCTGCAGGCCGAGCGGCAGACCCTGCGAGTCCTTGCCGGCGGGCACGGCGATGCCCGGCAGGCCCGCCATGTTCACGGTGACCGTGAAGATGTCGTTGAGATACATCTCGACGGGGTCAGCGCCGCCCTTCTCGCCGATGCCGAAGGCCGCCGACGGCGTCGCCGGCGTCAGGATCGCATCGACGCCCCTCGCGAAGCAGTCCTCGAAATCCTTCTTGATCAGCGTGCGCACTTTCTGGGCGCGCAAATAGTAAGCGTCGTAATAGCCGGCCGACAGCACATAGGTGCCGATCATGACGCGGCGGCGCACCTCCGCGCCAAAGCCTTCGGCGCGGGTGTTCTCGTAGAGCTCGATGATGTTCTTAGCCTGCTCGCGCAGGCCGTAGCGGACGCCGTCGTAGCGCGCGAGGTTCGACGAAGCCTCCGCCGGCGCCACGATGTAATAGGCCGGCAGCGCGTACTTGGTGTGCGGCAGCGACACTTCGACCAGCTCGGCTCCGGCCGCCTTGAGCCAGGCCGCGCCCGCTTCCCAAAGCTTTTCGATCTCGGCCGGCATGCCGTCGAGGCGATACTCCCTGGGGATGCCGATCTTCATGCCCTTCACGGACTTGCCGATCGCGGCCTCGTAATCCGGCACGGGAATGTCGACCGAGGTGGTGTCCTTCGGATCGTGACCGGCCATCGAGCGCAGCAGCATCGCGGCATCGCGGACGCTGCGCGCGATCGGACCTGCCTGGTCGAGCGAGGAGGCAAAGGCGACGATGCCCCAGCGCGAGCAGCGGCCGTAGGTCGGCTTGATGCCGACGGTGGCGGTGAACGCCGCCGGCTGGCGGATCGAGCCGCCGGTGTCGGTCGCGGTGGCGCCCATGCAGAGCAGCGCCGCCACGGCCGAGGCCGAGCCGCCGGACGAGCCGCCCGGCACCAGCGTCGTGTTGCTGCCCTCACGCCGCCAGGGATTGCCGACGGGACCAAAGCACGAGGTCTCGTTCGCCGAGCCCATCGCGAACTCGTCATTGTTGAGCTTGCCGAGCATCACCGCGCCGTCGCGCCAGAGCTGCGAGGTGACGGTGGACTCGTAGGTCGGCACGAAATTGTCGAGGATCTTCGAGCACGCCGTGGTGCGCACGCCCTTGGTCGCGAACAGGTCCTTGATGCCGAGCGGAATACCGGCAAGCGGGCCGGCGTCGCCCTTGGCGATCTTGCCATCCGCCTCGCGCGCCATGGCACGCGCCTGCTCCGGCGTCTCCATCACGAAGGCGTTGAGCACGCGCGCAGCTTCGATCGCGGACAGATGCGCGTCGGTCAGCTCCAGCGACGTGAAAGTCTTGGCCGCGAGGCCCTTGCGGGCCTCGGCGAGCGTCAACGATGTCAAATCAGTCATTTATTGATCGGGCTGCAGAAGAAAGGAGACAGGGTCTTGTCGTTGGCCGGGTCGTCTTTTTTGGCGGCTGCTTTCGCGGCGGCCTCGATCTCGTCGAGCACGGCATTGACGGCGACGTTGGGGTCGGCAGCCTTGCCCTGCCGCTCCATCTTGTCGAGATAATTCATGTAGGCCTGATAGGCCTTCTCATCGTCGCAAAGCAGACACATCGGACCACGTCCTAAAAGTTACTCAACGACTTTGGGCACCAGGAAGAAATGCCCCTCGGTCGCCGGCGCGTTCGCAACGATATCGTCGGCGATCTCGCCGTCATTGACCACGTCCTGCCGCTTCTTCATCTGCATCGGGGTGACCGAGGTCATTGGCTCCACGCCCTCGACATTGACCTCCGAGAGCTGCTCGACGAAGGCGAGCATCGCGTTGAGCTCGCCCTGCAAGTGCGGAACCTCGTCCTCGGAGACCGCAATGCGCGCCAGATGCGCGATGCGGCGGACGGTGGTGGCGTCGACGGACATTATATAAGGCCTCTCACGGCAAAACCTAACCGCCGTATAGCAGAGGCCGGTTTTGCGCCGCAACCGGGGCTTTCCCCTTACCCAGCCAGCGCTTTCATGCGGGCCATGGCTGATCTGGCCAGATCCCGGGTCAATTCGGCCGCCGGCAGTTCGCGGCCCAGGGCAACGGCCTGTCCGGCCCAGAGATTGGTGAAATCCACCCTGCCCTGCTTTTCGGCAGCCGCCTTCAGCGGCCCCAGCGCGGTCGCCGCATGGGGAAATGGGGGCGCGTCCGGCGAGATCGGGCCGGCCTCACGCATCAGGCGGTTCTGGACACCGCGTGCCGGCCGGCCGGTCATGACATTGGTGATGACGGTGGAATCGTCCCGCGCTTCAGCGAGCGCCCTGCGGCCGCCGGCGCTGACCTTGGATTCCGGGCAGCGCAGATAGGCGCTGCCGATCTGCACGCCGGAGGCACCGAGCGCAAAGGCTGCGGCGATGCCGCGCCCATCGGCGATGCCGCCGGCCGCGATCACCGGCACCTTCACGGCATCGGCGACCTGCGGCACCAGCGCGAAGGTGCCGGGCTGCTCGGCGACTTTGTCGGTCAGGAACATGCCGCGATGGCCGCCCGCCTCGGCGCCTTGCGCAATCACGGCATCGACGCCGCGCTGCGCGAGCCAGACCGCTTCCTTCACCGTCGTGGCCGACGAGATGACGAGGCAGCCGGCCGCCTTGACGCGCTTGAGCAAAGCTTCCTCCGGCAGGCCGAAATGGAAGCTGACGATCTCCGGCTTCAGCTCCTCGACCACCTCGCAAAAGGCGGCATCGAACGGCGCGCGGTTCGCCGCGGCGATCGGCGCGGCGGGATCGAGACCATGCTCGGTGTAATAGCCCGTGAGCCGCTGCTTCCAGCGCGTCTCGGCCTCAGCCGTGAGCTCGACCGGCGTGTGGCAGAAGAAGTTCATGTTGACCGGCGCCTTCACGCGCTGGCGGATCAGACCGACCTGCTCGCGCGCCTTCTCCGCGGAGATCATCGCGCAGGGCAGCGAGCCCAGCGCCCCGCCTTGCGCGGCCGCAATCACCAGCTCCGCATCCATGATGCCGGCCATCGGCGCCAGCACGATCGGGAATTCGGTCTTGAAGAGGTCGATCAGTCGACGGTCAGGCCACATGGCTCGGTCTCTCTGGTTGTTCGTCCTTACCTCCCCCTCCAGGGGACGGTGAAGAATTCTTCGCTGCTGTCATCGAATTGCGTCGTCCGGCCAACAACTGCTCGGCCTCCGTTGCAATCCGCTCGACGATCTCGGCCGCCGGTGGAATATCATGGATCAGCCCGACGGCTTCGCCGGCAAAGACCGCGGCAACCTCAAAATTGCCCGCGGCCTTCGCCGCGGCATACTCCACGGCGACCTCGCTCGCGCGTTGCATGAGCTCGATCTCGCGGCCGGTCCAGCGCCTGACGTGATCATTGACCAGCGAGCGCGCCGTGAACGGGGCCGGCCAGAATAGATTGCGCGACCAGTCGAAGACGACGCCGCGCACCGTGTCGTTGCTATCAGCCGCGCAAATGCGCTGCTTCGCCTCCTCGGCGCCATTGGCCTCCACGCTGGCATAGAAGCGCGTGCCGATCAGCACGCCGGATGCGCCGAGCATCATCATTGCGGCGAGGCCGCGGCCATCGGCGATCCCGCCGGCCGCGACAACCGGTACGCGCCCTGCCGCGAGATCGACGATCGCAGGCACGATGTCGACCGTGGTGCGCGATGCGCCATGGCCGCCGGCCTCGGTACCCTGTGCGATCAGGATGTCCGCCCCGGCAGCGAGCGCCTGTCTCGCCATGTCCTCGCTCTGCACCTGGCAGATCAGTCGTGCACCGCGCGCCTTGATCCTGGGCGCGAACGGCGCGGGATCGCCGAATGACAGCATGATGGCCTGCGGGCGAGCGTCGAGCGCGATGTCGAGCAGTTCGGGCTGTTGAGCCAGGCTCCAGGTGATGAAGCCTATGCCGAACGGCGCAAAGCCCTTCAGCTCTGCGGCCTCTGTCTGAAGTCGGGCACGGTCGCCGTATCCACCACCCAGGATGCCGAATCCGCCGGCCTCGCTGACGGCGCGTGTCAGCCGGCTGCCCGCGATCGTATCCATGGGCGCCGACAGGATCGGATGCGTGATCCCGAGAAGCTCCGTCAGCGGCGTGGCGATCGGCATGAGTCCTCCCACTCTGGACAGGAAGATTAGGCGCGAATAGCATTCTTCAAAATTGAATTCTACAGAACGCTGCCATCTCAAAAGAGAAACGGGCCATGGAACTCAGCGACCTCCAGACCTTCGCCGCCGTCGCCCGCGCCGGCGGTATCACCCGCGCCGCCGAGGAGCTCAACACCGTGCAGTCGAACGTCACCCAGCGCGTGAAGGCGCTGGAGGCGGAGATCGGCACCGCGCTGTTCGAGCGGCATTCGCGCGGCATGACGCTGACCGGCGCCGGCAAGCGTCTCCTCCCCTACGCGCAAAAAATGGCGGCGCTGTCGCGTGAAGCCATACTGGCTGCGCGTGACGATGGCGAGCCGAAGGGACCGCTCGCGATCGGCTCGATGGAGACCACCGCAGCCGTGCGACTGCCACCGCTGCTCGCCGATTTTCACCGCCGCTTTCCGGCGGTGCGACTCTCGCTGCGCACCGCGACCACCGCCGATCTCGTTGCAAGCGTGCTCGAGGGCTCGCTCGACGGCGCCTTCGTCGCGGGTCCCATTGCGCATGCCGATCTCACCGCGACGAGCGCCTTCCGCGAGGAGCTGGTGCTGGTCAGCGCGAAGCGCTGGACCTCGCTGGCCGAGCTGCGCGCCGGCACGCCCGAGTCCGGCCCGACCGCGCTGGTGTTCCGCACCGGCTGCACCTATCGCCAGCGCCTCGAACAGATCTTCGTCGAGTTCGGCTGGCCTTCGGCGGCGCGCTTCGAGCTCGGCACCCTCGACGGCATGATCGGCTGCGTCGCCGCCAATATGGGCGTGACGCTGCTGCCGCGCGCCGTGGTCGAACGCAACGCGCTGAACGCTGGCGTGTCGATGCATACGCTGAGCCAGGCGCACGCACGCGCCGAAACACTCTTCATCCAGCGCGGCGCCGGGCATCAAACCAGCGCGCTCAGCGGGTTCGTCTCCTGCCTGAAGAAGGACGACGACATCATCGCTGCCTGAGACGACGTCGTGTTCCACGGCACGAAATTCCCCGACACAAATCTGTCGAGATTGAATCAAACGGCGCCACGCGTTGCGTTCGAACATCGCAGCGCAGCAGTTCGAAAAGCTTTGAAGCCCCCGCTCCTTCTACGTTAGGATGCGCCACTGGCCAGCGCGAAACCATAACGAAGCCAAACATCGGCAAAAACATCGGGAGGACTATCGATGCGCAATACGCTCGTGTTGTGCTGTGTCGCCGCGTTGTCGGCGACGATCGAAACAGCAAGCGCACAGGACTGGACCAAGTCGAAATGGGGGCCGAACGACGAGATCGGCGCCGCCAACTACATGACGCCCGAGCTCGTGGTGAAGGCCGCCTCGCTGGTGAAGACCGGCAAGACCTATGCGCTCGGCATTCCCGTCACGCCGAACACGCCGGCCTATCCGCCGCGCACCTTCAAGCTCACCATCGTGCAGCCGGGACAGGCCGGCAGCCCGGGCCTCGGTCCCAACAAGGCGACCTACAACGACGACATCCTCGACAGCTGGGTCGGCATCGGCAGCCAGCTCGACGGGCTCGGCCATCTCGGCATCGAGCACGTCTATTACAACGGCAACAAGCTCGCCGATTTCGCCGATCCCAACGGATTGAAGAAGCTCGGCATCGAGAAGGTGCCGCCGATGGTCACGCGCGGCGTGCTGCTCGACATGGCCGCCTATTTCAAAACCGACGTGGTGAAGGAAGGCACCGCCTTCAACGTCAAGGAGATCGAGGAAGCCGCCAAGCAGCAGAACGTCGAGATCCGCCAGGGCGACGTCGTCATCTTCCACACCGGCTGGCTCAGCCTGATCGGCAAGGACGACAAGCGCTACTCGGCGGGCGAGCCCGGCCTCGGCGTCGAAGGCGCGAAGTACCTGACCGGCAAGGGCGTGGTCGCGGTCGGCGCCGACACCTGGGGCCTCGAGGTGCTGCCGTTCGAATCCAAGAACGTGTTCGAGGTGCACCAGATCCTGCTCGCGATGAACGGGACCTACATCCTCGAGAACATGGACACCGCCGCGCTCGCCCGCGACAAGGGCTACGAATTCCTGTTCGTGCTCGGGCAGCCGCGCTGGACCGGCGGCGTGCAGGCCATGATCAATCCGATCGCGATCCGCTGACGCCCACACGGCCCGGAGGAAAGCCGGGTGAGGGTCTTGCAGTGTCTCGATAGAGACCACCGCTGCCCTCACCCGAACGCCGCCTCGGTTTCACGGCTCGCGAACCGAAGCGCTATTTGAGCCGAATGTCCTCATAGGACTCGATCCGACGCGGGCCGACCGAGGTCTCCTCGTGCGAATCCGCGTCGACGAGATTGCCGAAGTCGAGCTTGGTCAGTCTCGTCAGGTCCGCGATCGAGACCTGGAAGACGCTGACGTCCTCTTTGGACATCCGCTCGAGCAGATCCGCCTCCTGGATTCGGTCGATCCCCATGACCAGCTTGCGCTGGCTCATCAGGAATGCCGCTGCCTTGAGACCGTCGTCGTCCCGTCGGACCAGGATCTTCCAGAAGTATTTTGGAATTTGAATGCCGCCGAAGCTCGGATCCTTGTGCGACTTGCCGGCCGGATTGGGCAAGTCGGATCCGCTGGCATCCGGTCCGTCGAACACCGGACCGTTCATCACGATACCCTTCTCCTCGCCTTCGAGCAGAACATCGCGCGTGTAGTCCTCGAGTCCTGCCCAGAGCTGCTTGCCCTGGTTGAACGAGAAGAATTGCGGCGAGCAATTGGTGAAATGGAAGGAATCGTCGCCATGTTGCTTGGCCGCGGCGACGGTGTCGCCCCAGGTCGCATCCAGGCGGCGCACGAGGTGACCGCGGTCGAACGGATTCTTGTTGCGGTCGACCTCGAACGTGGCCTGCTTGCGGTAGAACTCGTCGCCGATCTGGGCGTCGTCATCGATGCGCGGGTCGCGCAGCCAGGAATCGCCCTCCCGCTTGCCGACGTCCTGCTGCTTCCCGCCGTCGATATTGGCGCAGCTGAAGAAGGCGAGCCCGCGCTCCTTGTTCATGACGACGCTGTAGTTGAAATATTTCAGCTCGGACTGCTTGGAGCTCCCCTTCAGCATTGCGACCCTGGATTTGAGGGCGGCGGGTATCTTCGGCAGGGGGACGGAAAATTTGCCGCTGCCGAGAAAATTCGCCCTGTAGCCGGGCCGCGATTTCAGCGTGCTCTGATCGATATGCACGGCCTCCATGGGCAGGCCGTTCTTCGCGCTGATGTGGGGCAACAGGCGGACCGGCGGAACGAGCAAGGGCTTGCCGCCGTTCTGCTTGCCGCCGTTCGGCGCTCTACCATTGCCTCCTCCCGGGCCCGGAACGGGCGGGACCATCGGGATTTCCTTCCTGAGCATCGGCAGTGGCACGCGGACCGGGACCACCAGCGAGGTCCCGTCGACAGTTTGCTCGACCCACAGATTGGCTCCGAAGGGAGTTGCCGCGGCTTGCTGCGGCACTCTCTCGGCCTCGTGCCGGGTCGGCGGCTCTTCCTCGTCGAGCACCGGCTTGATGAGGGGATGCGAGCCCACGGAAATCCTGAGATCGGCGACGATCGCGCTGATCCGGATGCCCTCGTTGGCGATCCAGTCGATCGAGGTTTCGTCCATCGCGGCATTCCACACCTTGCCGTCCTTGGTCAGCGTGCGGCCCCGCGCATCCTTCCTCGGCACACCGCTGTGGTGCAATGCGACCACCTGCCAGAAGCGGTTGAACGCCGGCGAGCCCGACGAGCCGGCGGTGGTATCGGTGTTGTACCAGAGGAAGTCACCGACATATTTGAGCAGCTTGTTCTCGCGGACGCAGACCTGCTTCATCTGCCCGCTGGGATGCTGGATGATGGTGAGGTACTCGCCCAGGTCCGCCTTGCCGGGCGCACCGCTGAGCGGCAACCATCCCCAGTCCTCGAGGTGTTCGCCGCCGGACAGCGAGGTCGGCGCCACCGCGACGATCGAGAAATCCAGCCTGTCGTTGGTGTAGAAGAACTTGCCCGGCTCAAATCCGAATCTGACCGGCACGCGCTCCTGTCCCGACATGTCCAGTTCGTAGTTGAAATCGGCGATCGAATTGGCTGCGTCTGTCGGCTTGCCGAAGACGTGATGGTTCGTGAGCAGCAGGTCGGGCCCGATCAGAAAGCCCGAGCCATAGCCGATCAGATTTGACTTGAGATCCCTGAGCTGGATGCGACAGACCGAGCGTGAGGCGGTCGTGCCCTTGGCGAGATAGTTGATGCTGTCGAGATCGTTGCCCTTGATGATCCGCTCGAGGCCGATCTCGGCCGCCTGCACGTCGCGTGTCTCGGCGAAGAGCTGGCGCTGGCGCAGGCGCTTCTTCTCGACGCTCATCTCGATCGGGCCGTCGCCCAATTTCCGGTTCAAGGCTTCTGGTGAAAACTCGGCTTGCTTGAATCGCCGTTCTGAGCCCGCGATCAGGCTTGGCTTGATGAACATGATGACCTCTCGAAAATTCGGATGAATATCGACGTGTGGACGCTGAAAATTGCGCCAAGGCTGCAGTGCGGCCTGTCTGCCGTTCACTGCCAATGATTCTTGAAAATCGGGGTCGGTGACCCCTACTACTTTAGCCAGATAAACCTATCGCGTCACAACCAAAGCGTCAATCGATGCCGGCTGCCCTGCGCGCGACATCATGTCATGGGATGCGACGTCGCTTTTGTGAAGTGCGCAACAAATGGCCCATGTTCTCGCCTCCGCACATCACGAGTTCGCAAGGGCTTGGGACAAGGGCCCTAAGCTGAGGTTCCGTCACTATCCCTTCAGAGACCACCGCCGCAGCGCCACGAGCGCCCAGATCGCCTCGACGAGGCCGAACGGCCAGGCGCCCTGGAGAAAGCCATAGGCCGAGCCGAGCGCGCAGGACGCGGCGAACAGCAGCACGAACCAGTGGCTGCGATCCTCCAGAGCATAGCAGACCAGCATCGCCGTCACGGCAAACAGGCCGAATAGTGTCAGTGCATCCATCGTCCCGGGTTCACTCCACGGCACGACGCATGCTATGCGCTGATGCCATGCCGGCTCTTATCCTCTCCCTGGTCGATGCTGCAACCCACTGGCCCGCGCGCGGCGCCCTGATCGGGCTCGACCTCGGCACCAAGACCATCGGCGTCGCCGCGTCCGATCCCGACCGGCGGCTCGCCACCGGCGTCGAGACCATCCAGCGCAAGGCGTTCAAGCAGGACGCAGCCCGGCTGCTCACAATCGCGGCCGAGCGCAAGGCGACCGGTTTCGTGCTCGGACTTCCCATCAATATGGACGGCAGCGAGGGCCCGCGCGCGCAATCGACCCGCGCGTTCGCGCGCAACCTTGCCGGGCTCACCACTCTTCCGATCGGACTGTGGGACGAGCGGCTTTCGACGGCGGCGGTCGAGCGCGAATTGATCGGCATGGACGTCAGCCGCGCCAAGCGCGCCGAGGTGATCGACGAGCACGCCGCGATCTTCATCCTGCAAGGCGCGCTCGACCGCCTCGCCAATCTCCGCTCGGCCTCGGGGACCGACTGATCCATGGCCGTCGTGATTGCGGCGCTGCTGCCGGTCTTCATCCTCATTGTGCTCGGCATCGTGCTGAAGCGCAGCCTGATGCGGCTCGACACGCAATGGCACGGGCTGGAGCAGCTGACCTATTTCGTGCTGTTTCCGATGCTGCTGATCCAGACGCTGGTGAAGGCCGACCTCTCCAAGGTACCGGTCGCCGGCGTCGGCGGCGCACTGCTGCTGTCGGCGTTCGCGATGTCATTGCTGTGCCTTGCGCTGCGCCCCGTCCTGTCGCGGCTCGGCATCGACGGCCCCGCCTTCACCTCGATCTTCCAGGGCGCAACGCGCTGGCAGACCTTCGTCGGGTTGTCGGTCGCCGCCAACATGTTCGGCGATGTCGGGCTGGCGCTCGCCTCGGTGGCGATGGTCGCGATCATTCCGCTGGTCAACGTGTTCAGCGTCGCGGTGCTCGCCCACTATGCATCGCCCGAAAAGCGGTCCGTGCGTGCGATCGTGATGACGGTGATCCGCAATCCCCTGATCTGGGGCTGCGCGATCGGGCTCGCCGTCAATCTGATGCACCTGCCGCTGCCGAAACTCTGGCACGAGGTGGCGGACGCGCTGAGCCGCTCCTCGCTCGCGATCGGCCTGCTCGTCACCGGCGCCGGCCTGCATCTCGAAGGCCTGTTGCGCCCGAGCCTGGGCGCGGCCATCGGCGTCGTCTTCAAGCTCGTGCTGATGCCGGCGCTCGCACTGGCGCTCGGTGCCTGGTTCGGGCTTTCCGGCAGCAGCCTCGCGATCGTGGCGATCTGCGCGGCGGTGCCGACCTCGCCCAGCGCCTATGTGCTGGCGCGCCAGATGGGCGGTGATGCGCCGTTGCTGGCGCAGATCATCACGCTGCAGACGATCTTTGCGGCCATCACGATGCCGGTCGCGATCGCGCTGGCGGCTTAGAGTTCGTCATTGCGAGGAGCCCTTGCGACGAAGCAATCCAGACTGCTTCCGCGGAAACAGTCTGGATTGCTTCGCTTCGCTCGCAATGACGGAGCGTGGAGCGGGCTGCGCGGCTAGCCCCCAAGCCACATCGTCAGCACCACGGCGGTCAGATTGTTGAGCGCGTGCAGCACGACCGTGAGCCAGAGCGAATTGGCGCGATAGCGCATGTAGCCGAACCAGGCGCCGATGGTGAAGACCTCGGCGAGGAAGTACAGGTCGTATTGCAGGTGCACGACGGTCCACACCAGCGACGACAGGATGATCGCGCCGGGCACGCGCAGGAAGCTTGCCGACCAGCCGCGATAGAGGAAGCCCCGCGCCAGGACTTCTTCCGACATCGGCGCCGCCACGGCGAAGGCCACCAGCAGCATCAGCGCTGCGCCCTTGTCGCGGCCCGACTTCAACAGATCGGTCATGAAGCCCGGCGTCGCCTCGCGGCCGAGCGCGCGCGACATCGTCTCCCAGACCAGAACGACCAGGATCAGGCCGACGGCGCCGAACAGCAGCTGCTTCCAGGACGGCCAATGCAGCGCGAGATAGTCGGCGAAGGACGCCTTCTTGATACGGATGGCAAGCCAGACCACGGCCAGCGTCGCCGGCAGACCCATGATCACCGACAGCGCGAGCGCCTGGGGCTCATGGCCGACGAGTTGGAGCGAAGCGATATCCATGGGAAGATCACGCTGCGCCACCAGCAGCACGATGGCACCGATCTGCCCGACGAACATCGCGACGAAGATGACGAGGCCCCACAGCGCCGTGCCCCAGAACTTCCAGACGCGCGGGGTCGCAGGAGTCTCGATCAGCGGCGGATGGTCGGGATTGAGGGTGTCCATCAGAAGGCTTTCGTTAGGGAGGCTCACGGCAGCGCCCGCTTCAGCAGAGCACGCTCGTCGCCGCTGTCCAGATCCACCGCGCCGTACATGCTGGCATGATTGGTGGCGAGACGCGTGGCGGCGAACAGGTCGGCGTGACGCGGAGAGACGCCGTTCAGCGCGGCGGCGGCCGCAAGCAGCGCCAGCTTCTCGACTGCAAGGCGCGCGACGCGCTCGCCGTCGGCGCGGCGGAAGGTCTTGCCGATGAACGCGACCGCCTCGCCTGCCCCTGGCAAGCCCTTGGTCTCGGCCGCCAGCGCCTGCAGCACCGCCATCGCAGCCTCCGCCTCGCGCGAGAGCGCCCGGAGCACGTCGAGGCACATGACGTTGCCCGAGCCTTCCCAGATCGCGTTCACCGGCGACTCCCGGTAGTGGCGCGCCAGAATGCCGTCCTCGACATAGCCGTTGCCGCCGAGGCACTCCATCGCCTCGTAGAGGAACGGCGGCGCGCTCTTGCAGGTCCAGTATTTGATCGCAGGCGTCAGCAGCCGCATATACGCGGCTTCCGCCGCATCGTGCGGCGTGCGGTCGAAGGCGCGACAGAGCCGCATCACCAGGGCTGTGCTCGCCTCGACATGCAGCGCCATGTCCGACAGCACCGCCAGCATCAAGGGCTGGTCGGCGAGATGCTTCTGGAACACGCTGCGGTGGCGGGCATGATGCAGCGCATGCGCGAGCCCCGAGCGCATCAGGCCGACGGACGCGATCGCGCAATCCTGCCGCGTCAGCTGCACCATCTGGATGATGGTGCGGATGCCCTTGCCCTCCTCGCCCACCGCTTCCGCATAGGCGCCGACGAACTCGACCTCCGAGGAGGCGTTGGAGCGGTTGCCGAGCTTGTCCTTCAGCCGCTGGAACTGGATCGCGTTGACCGAGCCATCCGGAGCAAAGCGCGGCATGAAGAAGCAGGTCAGGCCCGCTTCGGCCTGCGCCAGCACCAGGAACGCGTCGCACATCGGCGCCGACATGAACCATTTGTGGCCGGTGATGCGATAGGCATCGCCGTCGCGCACCGCGCGCGTCATGTTGGCGCGCACGTCGGTGCCGCCCTGCTTCTCGGTCATGCCCATGCCGAGCGTCATGCCGCGCTTCTCCCACCACGGCGCGAAGGCGGGATCATAGCTCTTCGTCGACAGCACCGGCATCACGCGCGCGAGCAGATCCGGTTGCAGCGCCAGCGCCGCGACGGAGGCGCGCGTCATCGTGATCGGACAGAGATGGCCGGTCTCGACCTGCGAAGCCATGTAGAATCTCGCCGCGCGAATGACTTCGGCGGCATCGCCCGCAGGCTTTCCGTCCGCCGTCCACGTCGAATTGTGCACGCCGGCATGCGCGCTGTGCGCCATCAATTCGTGATAGGCGGGATGAAACTCGACCTGGTCACGCCGGTTGCCTTTCGAATCGAAGGTGCGCAGCTTCGGCGTGTTCTCGTTCGCCAGGCGCCCGCGATCGGCCATCGCGGCAGAGCCCCAATGCTTGCCGAATTCCGACAGCTGCCGCTCCGCCGCCGCGCCGCCATTGGCCCTGACCGCATCGACCAGCGGCCGATCCACCGCAAAGAGGTCGACATCCTCGAACGGCGGTGACTGGTTGAAGACCTCGTGGGTCGCGAAACTCGGCTGGGTCATCTGCGCTTCCTCGGGTCGGACCTTTAGTTCCGCCGCGGCTGGATCGGGAAATCATAGGCCGCCCCGCCCGCCCCCGGCAGGGAAAAATGCCACCACTCCTTCGAATAGTTCACAAAGCCTTGCCTGGCCATGGCAGCGACCAGCCGCTTGCGCCAGGCGCGCTGCTCCGGCGTGAGCGACGGTGCCGCGGTATGCCCCCTCGCGTCGGTGCAGTCGTAGCCGGTGCCCATGTCGACACTGCCCTCCGGCGATCGCGCCTCGACCGGCGCCGTGCAATCGGCATAGACCTTCGCTGGATCGAACGTGGCAGAGTTGTCGGCCTTGAGGTCGACCAAAGTGAGGTCGAGCGCGGCGCCCGTGGAATGCTGCGAACGGCTCGCGATGTAGCCGAGGCGGAACAGCTCGGTCTTGGATATCTTCGGGTTGTAGCGCCGCTCGGCCGCGGTCTCGTGGCCATTTTGCGACCACTTCACCATGTCGAGCGAGGCCCGCGCCGGACGATAGCAGTCGAACATCTTCAGCGACAGGCTTTGCGCCGCCAGCTCCTGTTGAACGGCCTTCAGCCGCAGCCCGACCTCGCGCTTCACCACGCATTCGCCGGCGCCGTAGCCGGCGAGCGGACGGCCGACGAAATTGTTCGACGTGGCGTAGCGGATGTCCTGCACGATGGTCGGGTCGATGTCGCGCAGATAGACGAAGCCGCCGGGGAGCGATTGGGCGTGGGCTGCGGAGATTGAGGTGATTGCGAGAAATGGAATCAAAACTGGTCTAGCGAAGCGCATTCATTTCCCCTGTCATTCCGGGGCGGCTCGAAGAGCCGAACCCGGAAATCTCGAGATTCCGGGTCTGGCGCGTTCGCGCCATCCCCGAATGACTGAGTGGGAGACAGATCAGGGGATAACTCACTTCCTCGTCTTTGCCCCTTGCCCACCCACCCATCCACGCCTATAGCTC
>NZ_WQNE01000112.1 GCF_009759665.1 Bradyrhizobium cajani | reverse complement strand
GCACAAGCCGAAGGCGGTTTCGGGAGACCACGCGGTCTGGCTGTCGCAACGGATCAGGGACGGCGATTTCACCATCCGCGGGCTCGTTGCCGAGCTTGCCGGTCGCGGCCTGAAGGTCGACTACCACGCGATCGTCCCGAGGTCGCGCGCCGGCGAGCCCAGTGGGCAAAGTATCAAGGTCGCGTCGAAGCTGAGCGGCTGGTCTTTATCGACGAGACCTGGACCCGGACCGACATGGCGCCCTTGCGGGGATGGGCCCCCCGCGGGCACAGACTTCACGCCAAGGTTCCCCACGGCCGCTGGAAGACCAT
>NZ_WQNE01000111.1 GCF_009759665.1 Bradyrhizobium cajani | reverse complement strand
CTCTGCCGTTCAGGACCGAACGTCACATCCCAAACTCGATCGCAACGATGCGACGATACCTGAGCGTTGCGCTCATCAATCGCCTGCGACGATGTCCGTGCTGTACTGCTCTTATCCAAAGCCGCACGGTGCGAATGATTTTATGACACAGTAAGATTAAAGCGGGATGGGGTTAGGTTGAATCGATTTGGGATTCCCAAATCAGTGTATTTCTGATTCACCATGCTGGCTGGATTGGAGGCCAGCATGGATGGGCAAGCCTTATTCTCTGGATCTTCGCAAGCGTGTCGTGGCCGCGATCGAGGGCGGGATGTCCCGCAATCAGGCCGCCAAGC
>NZ_WQNE01000110.1 GCF_009759665.1 Bradyrhizobium cajani | reverse complement strand
ACTGCAGGGTGGGCGATCTCGAGCGCTGAACTCGTTGTCTACCGCTGAGGCGTCCATTGTGATTCGTTTTGAAGGCGTGACCAAGAGCTATGACCCCTCCCGACGCGCCGCGCTGGCCTCGGTCGACGTGCAGGTCGAAAAAGGCGAGTTCGTCTTCCTGGTCGGGGCCAGCGGCTCGGGCAAGTCCACGTTTCTGCGGTTGATCATGCGCGAGCTGCGCCCCTCACGCGGCAAGGTGTTCGTGGACGGTCGCGAGCTCAACAAGATGCGCAACTGGAAGATCCCGGCGCTGCGTCGCCAGATCGGCACGGTGTTCCAGGACTTCCGGCTGCTGCCCAACAAGTCGGTGACCGACAACGTGGCCTTCGCCCTGCAGGTCATCGGCAC
>NZ_WQNE01000109.1 GCF_009759665.1 Bradyrhizobium cajani | reverse complement strand
GTCACCCGCTACATCGAGCAACAGGGCTCGGTGAACCCGGCTATCGACATCTACCAGCGATGGCCGGGTTTCTTCGCGTGGACGGCCGAGCTCGGAGAGCTCACCGGCTTTCTCGATCCCGTCAGGTACGCCGGTCTGCTCGAACCCGCCTTCGCCCTGCTCGACGCATTGCTGGTCTTCGCCATCGCCCGATCCATCTCACGTGACCACAGGTGGTGCTGGAGCGCCGCCACGCTCTTCGCCCTGTCCAACTGGGTAGCCCAGAACTACTTCGCTCCGCAGGCCTTCGCCTACACCCTTCAGCTCTTCGTCTGCCTGCTGCTGTTCACCGCCCTGCAGAGCCCTCCGCGGGCGGCGGCGCTCTGGCTGGAGCGCCTGGTCCGGCGGGTCCTGCGG
>NZ_WQNE01000010.1 GCF_009759665.1 Bradyrhizobium cajani | reverse complement strand
CGCGCCCGGCTCGGCCTGCCCAGGGCCGAGGACGGCAAGGTGCCGATGGCGGTCGGCGTCGATTTGCGCGGCGAATCCTATGGCCTCCTGATCGACCAGATCGGCGAGGTGCTGCGCCTGCCCGAGGCCGGCATGGAGGAAAACCCCGTCAACCTCGATCCCCGCATGGCCAAGCTCGCCGGCGGCGTCCATCGCCTCGACGGACAGCTCATGGTCGTCCTCGACGTCGATCGCGTCCTCGAGCTCGCGCCCGAGATGATGGCGGCCTGATACGGCGGCAACGCCGCCGGCGGACTTGCAATTGGAAGTGCCCCTCGCGAGGGGATAGGAAGCAGAGGTTCACATGCGAACTTGTCTCGTCGTTGATGATTCCAGCGTCATCCGCAAGGTTGCGCGCCGGATCCTGGAGGGCCTCGACTTCCAGATCCTCGAAGCCGAGGACGGTGAGAAGGCCCTGGAAGCCTGCAAGCGCGGACTGCCAGATGCGGTGCTGCTCGACTGGAACATGCCGGTGATGGACGGCTACGAGTTCCTCGGCCATCTCAGGCGCATGCCCGGCGGCGACCAGCCCAAGGTGGTGTTCTGCACCACCGAGAACGACGTCGCGCACATCGCGCGCGCGCTGCACGCCGGCGCCAACGAATACATCATGAAGCCGTTCGACAAGGATATCGTGACGGCGAAATTTCAGGAAGTCGGCCTGATCTGAGCGAGCGCCCGGAGGCTGAACGGATCCTTCGGCGTCTGTCTTCAATTAACCGTTTCAGTCTGTGTTGGTGTGTAATGAGTGTTGCGTTCGCAGGTAATTCGACCACGGGCCCGTCGCGCGAAGCCGGGCCGCTGCGTGTGATGATCGTCGACGACTCCGTCGTCATCCGCGGTCTGATCTCGCGCTGGGTCGGCGCCGAACACGACATGGAGGTCGCAGCTTCGCTGCGCACCGGGCTCGAGGCGGTCAACCAGCTCGAACGCATCAATCCCGACGTCGCGGTGCTCGACATCGAAATGCCCGAGCTCGACGGCATCTCGGCGCTGCCGAAATTGCTGGCGAAGAAGCGCGATCTCGTCATCATCATGGCTTCGACGCTGACCCGCCGCAACGCGGAGATCAGCTTCAAGGCGCTGTCGCTCGGCGCGGCCGACTACATTCCGAAGCCGGAGTCGACGCGCGACGCGTCGGCTGCGGACACCTTTCATCACGATCTGATCCAGAAGATCCGTCACCTCGGCGCCCGGCTGCGTCGCAAGCCCGCGGTTGCGAGCCCGCCGCTGGCACCGGCGAGCCCCGCACCGGCTGCACGTGCACCGGCTGTTGCGCGGCCGGCCGCGCCTCTACCTGCCCCGGCCGTGCATGCTCCGTCCTCGACGTCGCTGACCACGCGCCCGTTCTCGAGCCAGGCACCAAAGGTGCTGTTGATCGGCTCCTCGACCGGTGGTCCCCAGGCGCTGATGGCGCTCGTCACCGAGCTCGGCCCGGTGATCGACCGCTTCCCGGTGCTGATCACCCAGCACATGCCGCCGACCTTCACCACCATTCTCGCCGAACACCTGGCACGTTCGAGCCGTAAGCCCGCGGCCGAGGCCGTCGACGGCGAGCCGGTGAAGCCGGGACGGATCTATCTCGCGCCCGGCGGCAAGCACATGCGCGTCGTGCGCAGCGGCGCCGACGTCGCGATCGCGCTCGACGACGGCCCCGCCGTCAATTTCTGCAAGCCCGCGGTCGATCCGCTCTTCACCTCCGCGATCGACATCTGGCATGGCGGCATCCTCTCCGTGATCCTGACGGGCATGGGCTCGGACGGCATGCGTGGCGGCAAGGACATCGTCGCCGCCGGCGGCAGCGTGATCGCGCAGGACGAAGCGTCCAGCGTCGTCTGGGGCATGCCGGGCGCCGCGGCCAACGCCGGCATCTGCGCGGCGATCCTGCCGCTCAACCAGATCGGCGCCAAGGTCAATCGCCTGTTCGCGGGAGACCGCTCGTGACGCCGGTCGACTACGAATATCTGCGCAAGTTCCTGAAAGAGCGCTCCGGCCTCGATCTGTCCGCCGACAAGCAATATCTGGTCGAGAGCCGGCTGCTGCCGCTGGCCCGCAAGGCGAGCCTTCCCGGCATTCCCGATCTCGTGCTGAAGATCAGGAACGGCGACGGCCGGCTTGCGACCGACGTGGTCGAGGCGATGACCACCAACGAGACCTTCTTCTACCGCGACAAGATCCCCTTCGACCACTTGCGCGACACCATCCTGCCGGGCCTGATCCAGGCGCGCGCGGCGCGCAAGTCGTTGCGTATCTGGTCGGCGGCGTCCTCGACGGGGCAGGAGCCCTATTCGATCGCGATGTGCGTGAAGGAGATGGGCGCGGCCCTGGCCGGCTGGCGCATCGAGATCGTCGCCACCGATCTGTCGCAGGAGGTGCTGGAGAAATCCAGGGCCGGCGTCTACAGCCAGTTCGAGGTCCAGCGCGGCCTGCCGATTCAGCACCTGATGAAGTATTTCACGCAAGTCGGCGAGCTCTGGCAGCTCAATGCCGACATTCGCGCGATGGTGCAGTTCCGCCAGCTCAATCTGTTGCAGGACTTCTCCCATCTCGGCACCTTCGACGTGATCTTCTGCCGCAACGTGCTGATCTATTTCGACCAGGACACCAAGGCGGTGATCTTCGAGCGCATGGCCAAGGGCTTGGAGGCGGATGGCACGCTGCTGCTTGGCGCCGCCGAGTCCGTCGTCGGCATCACCGATGCGTTCCGCCCGATCACTGAGCGCCGCGGTCTCTACCAGCTCAACCCCGCGCGCTCCGGCCGCCCCATGGGCGGATTGATGCCGCAGCCGCTGAAGATCGCCGCGGCGAGGTGATTGGCCGAATGACAGGCGGCCTCACTGAACGCTGCGTCGCAAGTGATCGACAGCAACTGACGCCATCCGGTGCGCGAGGCTTCACGCGCGTTTGAGCACTGCGGATTACTCCGCTACCGCGCAATAGAGCTGTGCCGCGATGAAATGCAATCGCGGCTCTGATCAGCATCTGACGGTTGTGCTATGGTGCCGATGGCCCCGCCGAATTGAGGCGGGGCTCCATTCCATCATGATCTGCTTTGAGGAGGACATACCATGCGAATGTCTTGTGCCTCATATTTCGTGTTGGCAGCGCTTTCGTTGCCCGCGACGGCTCTCGCCGGCGAGCAGGTGCTCGAATTCAAGCTCGTCACCAAGCCGATGGACGTCAAGATCACTGAGGTCACAAACGTCGAAGGTCAGACGGTGATGTCCGGCAAGATGTTCGGCGTCGCGTTCTTCAAGGACGGCCGCGTTGCCGTGAAAGACTTCGTCAATTCGGCCGACTTGCTTAAGGGCTCAGGACCCATCAACGGCTATAGCACCTACACCTTCGACGATGGGTCCTCGATCACGGCGCGCTACACCGGGGCGATCAAGGACGGTCGGACAAAGGGCGAATATACGATCCTGTCCGGCACCGGGACGTATGCAAACGCGACGGGTACGGGCGGCTTCGAAAGCGTGCAAAGTGCGTTCAAGGGTGCCGGCCTGTACGACGGGAGACTCATCGTCAAGACCCCCTAAGTAAGCACGCGAATCGCTGCGCTCGTGCCCCTTGCCGGCGAGGTGATATGCTTCTTCACCCTCTCCCCTTGTGGGAGAGGGTGGCTTCGCGATAGCGAAGCCGGGTGAGGGGTCTCTCTGCGAGTCCAACTCTCGTTGAATTTGCCGAGAGAGACCCCTCATCCGGCGCCATAGCCGAAGCTTCGCTTCGGCGTTCTTAAAAACGGCGGCCGAAGGCCGCCTACGCCACCTTCTCCCACAAGGGGAGAAGGAAGAAAGCAACACTTCACAAAATCGCATGCGGCAAGAACCGCGAGCGGTTGCCCGTGATCGGGCTTTCGTCCTCGCGGATCGACAGGCCGCAGGGCTCGTGATTCACCAGCCAGCTTCCGATCACTGGATAGAAGCCCGAAAAGTTCGGCAGTGGCGACAATGCCTGCCGCACAAAGCCTTCGGCGCCGTAGGGGCCGGCCTGCTCGTCGAGCGGCCTGCCGCCGGATACCAGCGTGACATTGGCGCCTTCACGCGAGAGCAGCGGTTTGCGCACATAGGAGCTGCCGAGCTCGGCTGCGCGAGGATCGTCCTCGAAGAAGGCCGGGAGCAGGTTGGGATGGTTCGGAAACATCTCCCAGAGCAGCGGCAGGATACCCTTGTTGGAGAGCACCGCCTTCCACGGCGGCTCGATCCAGCGGGTCGCGGCGTCCTTGAGCTTTGTGCCGAAGGCGTCCTGGAACATCCACTCCCAGGGGTAGAGCTTGAAGGCGAGCGCGATGTCGCGGTCGTCGAGATCGACGAAACCGCCACCCTCATCGCGCCAGCCGACCTGTTCGATGTCGAGCAGCCTGGTGGTGAGTCCCGCCTGGCGTGCGGTGTCTTCGAGATAGGCGAGCGTGCCGGCGTCTTCGTCATTGCCGGTGACGCCGGTGAGATGGACGTAGCGGCCGGCGGCGATCTCCTTCCACGCCGCGATCAGCCGCTCATGGATGGAGTTGAACTGATCGGCGCGCGCCGGGATGACGCGGCGTTCGATCGCCTGTTCGAGCCAGGTCCATTGAAACACCGCGGCCTCGAAGATCGAGGTCGGCGTATCCGCGTTGTATTCGAGCAGCTTTGCCGGCCCTTTGCCGTCGAACTTCAGGTCGAGCCGGCCGTAAAGGCTGCGATCGTCGCGCTCCCAGCTCTCGGCGATCAAGCTCCAGAACGCTTCCGGAATCTTCAAGCGGCGCAGATGGCGCTCGTCGCCGATGACGCGGCCGGCGAGCTCCAGGCACATCGCGTCGATCTCGCCGGTCGGGGTCTCGATGCCGCGCTCGATCTCGTCGAGCGTGAAGCCGTAATAGGCGCGCTCGTCCCAATAGCGCTCGCCGTCGATGGTGTGGAAGACGAAACCGCATTGCGCTGCGGTTTCTCGCCAGTCGTCGCGCTCGAGACAAGTGATGCGCTGCATGGCTCAGCCGCCGCCCGAGAAGCCGTGGCCGAACGAGCCGAAGCCGCCGCGGCTCACGCTGCTGTGTCCGGAATCGTACGACGTTCCCGACGAGGAATGGCTCGAGGAGTCGCTGCTGAACAGGCTCGATCGCGACGACCAGCGCGAGCTGCTGCCGCCGCTCGAGGAGCCGCTTCGGCTGCTGCACGCGGTGCTTGCCTGCACCGGCGTTTCCGCGCCGGAGACTGTCGCCCCGGGAGGCGGCGGCTCGCAATTCTGCCGAGGCATCATCGTGTAGGCGGTGGTGCCGACCGCGATCGTGCCCATCACCAGGAGCGCGACATGGCCGGAGCGCTTCACCGGCGGGCGCGGCGGCGGTGGCTCGGCCATCGGCCGGCGGTTGCCGAATTCCTTTATGGCGGGTTTGTCGGCCATGTCAGTAGATCATGCAGGCGGCGTTCAACAGGCCCGCCGCGAGTGAGGACAGTCCGAGCCAGATCGCAGGCGCAAGCTCGCCTGCGGCAATTCGTGCCGACAGGTTCGGCACCGGCACCCGCACCAGAAAGAGCACGATGATCTGCACGATCAGCGCGATGATCGCCCAGATCATGCAGTCCAGCACATTGGCCGAATGCGCGATGGCGCTCGCCAGCGGCGCCACGAAGCCGAGCAGGCTGAGGCCGAGCGCGATCGCCGCGGCCGGCTCGTTGTCGCGGATGAGCTGGAACTCGTTATGCGGGGTGATGCGGGTATAGACGAACAGATACGCCACGATCGCGATCAGCCCGGTGCAGAAATAGACCAGGAAGGCGGGCAGGCCGGCGAGTGATTGCAGGATCATCGTTCCCCCATCGTGCAGCGACCATTCGTCGGCGGGGGAAGGATAGCGGTTCAAACATTAAGCTTCGGATGAAGCGATCCGCCAAAAAACAAAACCCCGCCATTTGCGGCGGGGTCCAGGCTGGGAGGAGCGAGCCTGACAAGGCTCGCGACGTAAACCCAGGATCAGGCGGGGATGCGCTCGTCGGCCTCGTGCGGCTCGCGCAGCACGTAGCCGCGGCCCCACACGGTCTCGATGAAGTTGCGGCCTTCGGACGCGTTGGCGAGCTTCTTGCGGAGCTTGCAGATGAAGACGTCGATGATCTTCAGCTCGGGCTCGTCCATGCCGCCATAGAGGTGGTTGAGGAACATTTCCTTGGTGAGGGTCGTGCCCTTGCGGAGCGAGAGCAGCTCCAGCATCTGATATTCCTTGCCGGTCAGATGCACGCGCTGGCCGCCGACTTCCACCGTCTTGGTGTCGAGGTTGACGACGAGGTCGCCGGTCTGGATGACCGACTGGGCATGGCCCTTGGAGCGGCGCACGATCGCATGGATGCGGGCAACCAGCTCGTCCTTGTGGAAGGGCTTGGTCATGTAGTCGTCGGCGCCGACGCCGAGACCCTTGACCTTGTCCTCGATGCCGGCGAGGCCGGAGAGGATCAGAATCGGTGTCTTGATCTTGGAGACCCGGAGCTGCTTGAGCACGTCGTAACCGGACATGTCGGGCAGGTTGAGGTCGAGAAGGATAATGTCGTAATCGTATAACTTACCGAGATCGACGCCTTCTTCCCCCAAATCGGTCGTGTAGACGTTGAAGCTCTCCGACTTCAGCATCAGCTCGATCGACTGCGCGACGGCGCTGTCATCTTCAATCAGCAAAACGCGCATGCCAGTTCCCCATAGTCGCCGCTCCTGGGCGTCAGGTCGGCCGCATTCGCGGCACTCAACAAAACGCCTTTGAACAACTGATTCGGATCCTGACAACAGATGGTTAACAAACTCTGATTCTGGAACGCAAGTCCCCCCGGTGCAATTTTTGTCGAATCGCCCTAAGGTATTGCGTGCGAAGCAGCTTTTGTCACCCCGTTCCGTTCAAGCTCCACTTTAAGAGACGGGCCTAACCGACTCCCGCGACTCAGCCTTCTTCTGAAGGGGAGCCACGCTCAGTCACAAAGACAGTGACGCAATGATTAATGATGCGGGTAAACACGAAGTTAAGCGCCGTTCAGAAATATGGCGAAACTTAAGAGTTTCACCGTGAAGTCCCGGGGACGAAGGGCGATCACCTCATCAAGGCCCTCATCATGAAGGCGAACCTCTTATGAAGGCGAACCTGTTATGAAGGCCCTTGCCGAACAGATCGGCGACATCGACGGCGTCAATATTTATGGCCGTGTGGTCGGCGTGCGCGGCCTGATGGTCGAGGTGGCTGGCCCGATCCATGCGATGTCGGTCGGCGCGCGGCTCGTGATCGAGACCGGCGCCAACCGCTCCATTCCCTGCGAGGTGATCGGCTTCTCCGGCAACAATGCCGTCGTGATGCCGTTCGCCGGACTCGACGGCGTGCGGCGCGGCTGCAAGGCGGTGATCGCCAACGCCGCCAACCTGGTGCGGCCGTCGCCGGCCTGGCTCGGCCGCGTCGTCAACGCGCTCGGCGAGCCGATCGACGGCAAGGGACCTTTACCGCAGGGCGCATCGCCGATGCCGTTCCGCAACGCGCCGCCGCCGGCGCATTCGCGCAAACGGGTCGGCGCCCCGCTCGATCTCGGCGTGCGCGCGATGAACACGTTTCTCACCTGCTGCCGCGGCCAGCGCATGGGCATCTTTGCGGGCTCCGGCGTCGGCAAGTCGGTGCTGCTCTCGATGCTCGCGCGCAATGTCGATGCCGATGTCAGCGTCATCGGGCTGATCGGCGAACGCGGCCGCGAGGTGCAGGAATTCCTCCAGGACGACCTCGGCGAGGAGGGGCTGGCGCGCTCGGTCGTGGTGGTCGCGACCTCGGACGAGCCGGCCCTGATGCGGCGACAGGCCGCCTATCTGACGCTCGCGGTCGCCGAATATTTCCGCGACGAGGACAAGGACGTGCTCTGCCTGATGGACTCCGTGACGCGCTTTGCCATGGCCCAGCGCGAGATCGGCCTGTCCGCCGGCGAGCCGCCGACCGCGAAGGGCTATACGCCGACCGTCTTCACCGAGCTGCCGAAGCTGCTGGAGCGCGCCGGCCCGGGCCTCGGCGTCGGCGCCATCACCGCGATCTTCACGGTGCTGGTGGATGGCGACGATCACAATGAGCCGATCGCCGATGCGGTCCGCGGCATCCTCGACGGCCATATCGTGATGCAGCGCTCCATCGCCGAGCGCGGCCGCTACCCCGCCATCAACATCCTCAAATCCGTTTCCCGCACCATGCCGAAATCGGCCGATCCGCAGTTCTGGCCGACCATCCAGCGGGCCCGCCAGGTGATGGCGACCTACGCCGACATGGAGGAGTTGATCCGGCTCGGCGCCTACCGGGCCGGCTCCAGTCCCGAGGTCGACGAGGCGATCCGCCTGCACGAGCCGCTGGAGGCCTTCCTGCGCCAGCGCAAGGACGAAAACGCCTCGCTGGCCGACGGCTACCGCCAATTGGCGCACATCCTCGGTAATTTGGAAACGGAACGCTAACTTTGTCAGGTCATCATCCGATCCCACAGAGTAACAGAGCCGGTCTGGGCCCCAATCGGGCCTGTGGGGAGACCGGTGTCGTCCCACGTGCAGCGAGGGGACTTCTGGGGAGTACGAGTCGATGAAGTCACGTGATACCCTCATCCGCCTGAAGAAGTTTCAGGTCGACGAGAAGCGCCGCCGGGTCACCCAGATCGAGACCATGATCGCCGACTTCCAGCGGATGTCGGTCGATCTCGAACGCGAGATCCAGACCGAGCAGGAGCGTGCCGGGATCAACGATCCCTCGCATTTCGCCTACCCGACCTATGCCAAGGCGGCGATCCAGCGCCGCGAGAACCTGACCCGCTCGGCCGACGAGCTGAAGGGCCAGCTCGACGAAGCCAAGGCCGCGCTGGCCGAGGCCTTCGAGGAACTGAAGAAGGTCGAGCTGCTCGACGAGCGCGACCAGGCCCGCGAACGCGCCGAAGAAAATGCCCGCGAGCAGGCCGACCTCGACAGCATCGGCCTGATGCGCGCCCGCATCGGCGCCGTCGCCTAACGGCGCCAACCGCCAAATCGCCGAGAATTTGCGAGCCCGGACCCGCAAGGTCCGGGTTTTCGCATTTTGCTATCCACAACGTGGCACTGCGCCCCTTGGTGGTCGGCTTAGCCACGCGCTATGGTAAGGACGATTTTGGGTTGAAGGGCCTGTCTGTTGGCTCGGTTCACCTCGCCCCGCTTGCGGGGAGAGGTCGGATCGCACCGTAAGGTGCGATCCGGGTGAGGGGGACTCTCCGCGAGTCCGTCTGTTACCTCCTTCGTGGAGACTCCCCCTCACCCCGACCCTCTCCCCGCAGGCGGGGAGAGGGAGAGAGGCGACGGGCCGTGCGTGGGGGGCTGAATGCTGACGCCAGCAGAGCTGGTCGGGCTGATAGAGGCGGTGGCGAAGGGCGATCAGGCCGCGTTCGAGCGCCTCTACGTCGCCACGCGCGCGAAACTCTATGGCGTCGTGCTCCGTATCTTGCGCCGACAGGATCTCGCAGAGGAGGTCATTCAGGAGACCTACGTCAAGATATGGAACAGCGCCGCCCGGTTCGATCCGGCCCTGTCGTCGCCGATCACGTGGATGGCGTCGATCGCGCGCAACCGGGCCATCGACATCGTGCGCAAGAAGTCGGAAGTCTCCATCGAGGAAGAGCCTCAAGCGATGGAAGTCGCGGCAGAGAGTCCCGATCCGCTGGCGCGCCGCGAGATGACCGAGGAGTTGAAACGGCTCCTGGAATGTATCGGCCGGCTCGAGCCGGACCGTCAGCGGCTCGTTCTGCTCGCCTATTACAACGGCTGGAGCCGCGAGCAATTGGCGGAGAAATTCGCCGCGCCCGTCAACACGGTGAAGACGTGGCTCCGGCGCAGCATGTTGGATATCCGGGAGTGCCTCGGACTATGAGCGCTTGCACTGCGAGGGTGGCTTTGGAACGCAACTGATGGCCTATACGGAGGACCATATCGCGCTCGCCGCGGAATATGCGCTCGGCACGCTCGACGCCGACGAGCGCGCGCAGGTCGAGACCATGATGGCGGTCGACGAGGCGTTCGCCGAGGTCGTGCAGGCCTGGGCCTACCGGATCGGCGTCCTCAACCAGATGGTCGGTTCGGTCGAGCCGCGTCCGATCGTGTGGGAGAACATCAGGTCCGAGCTCGCGCGGACGGATTTTGCACAGGAGACGCCGGCGCTGCCGGATGTCGCGCCGCCACCACCCGTACCGGCCGAGACTGCGCCGCCGGAGATCTCATCGGAGGATAGGTCGCAGCCGGAGCCGCCGCCTCCCGAAGCGGAGCAGCCCGAGACGGCGCGGCCTGCGCCCGAAGCGCTGTCCGACGTCGCGCCGATCTTCATGCCGCAGGTCCATGCGCCCGATCCGGAAGTCGCGCGCGCGCCGCAGGCCCCTGTCGTCGACAACACCAATGTGATCCGGCTCGAGAGCCGCGTGAAGCGCTGGCGCACCGTTGCATCGGCCGTCGGCGCGCTCGCGGCCGCGCTGCTCGTGACGTTGTCGCTTCAGATCTTCCAGCCCGACGCACTGCCGGGTGTCTTGCGTCCTGCGCCGCGCATCCAGACGGTCGAGGTGAAGACACCGGCGCCGCTTGCGGCGTCTTCGCAATATGTCGCGCTGTTGCAGGGTCAGGGCGGCGGCCCCGCCTTCATTCTCACGATCGACGGCGCGACGCGGAATTTCACGGTGCGCAAGGTCGGCGCGACGCCGGAGCCCGGCAAGAGTTTCGAGCTCTGGCTGATCTCCGACAAGCTGCCGCGTCCGCGCTCGCTCGGCGTGATCGGCGCCGGCGAATTCACCGCGCGTCCGGTGCTCGGCTCCTACGATGCCGACGTCGTCAACGGCGCCACCTACGCCGTCACCATCGAGCAGGCCGGCGGCTCGCCCTCCGGCCAGCCGACCTCGGCGCCGGTGTTTTCCGGCAAGCTGATCGAGACCGTGCCGCCGTCCCAGCCGCAGGCGCCCGCGAAGAAGTAGGTGTCGTAGCCCGGATGAGCGAAGCGATATCCGCGGCCACCGCCCCGCATATCGCTGCGCTCATGCGGGCTTCATGGCTACCCGGGCGCATGATTGTCGCCACGGTCCATCCCGCCGTCGTGTTTCGACAAGTCCCGCCGAATCCGGCCCCGATTTGAACCTCCCCGCAATTCGCGGCGTCAAATCCCCGGAATTTGAAGCGGATGCCGTGGATCGTCGCGGCGCGCGAGAGGGGCGAGAAAATCAGATGGATGCAGCGAAGACGCCGGGCATCTTCATTCACCAATATGCGGGGCTGCCGCACGGCCCGGCGTTCGAACATTGGCGCGAGCGGGCCTTCGGTTCCTGTGGTCTCGATATCGGGCCGAGCCATGGCGAGTGCATCGATTGCCGGCTCCAGATCAGCGTGGTCGACAACATCGCGCTGGCCATTCCCGAAGGCGCCTCCGCGCAATATTCACGCACGCAGAGCCATCTTGCCGACGGCAGCGACGACCTCGTCCTGATTGCGGGACAGGCGGGCCTCGTTCGCGTCGGGCAGAACGGCCATACCGTGGAGCTTGCGCCCGCCCAGATGGTGCTCGTCGACATGAGCGTCACCGGCACCGTCGGGCACACCGATCAGGATCGCTTCACCACCATCCGCATGCCGCGCCGCGCGCTGCTCGAGATCAATCCGCGCGCCGAAGAAAAGCTGTCGCAGGTGCTCTCCGACGGTGCGGTAGCCGAGACCATCTTCCGCTATCACGCGCTCGCCGCCAATCACGCCCCGCATCTCGACGCCGTCGGCCAGCGCCTGACCGCGCAGCACATGGTCGATCTCGTCGGCCTCCTGCTCGGCACCGATGCCGAGCACGCAAGCATGGCACGCGGCCGTGGACATGCGGCGGCTCGCCTCGATCTCATGCGTGCCGACGTGATGGCCGCGCTCGGCCGCAACGATCTTTGCCTGTCCGAGATCGCGACGCGCTCGGGGCTCAGCCCGCGGCAGGCGCAGCGGCTGTTCGAGCAGGCCGGCACGACCTTCACCGAATTCGTGCTGGAGCAGCGCCTGCTGCAGGCGCGCAAGCTGCTCGGCGATCCCCGCGCCAGAACACGCAAGATCAGCGACATCGCGCACTCCTCGGGCTTCTCCGATCTGTCCTATTTCAACCGCGCCTTCCGCAAGCGCTTTGGCGCGACGCCGTCGGAATTGCGCGAGGCCTGAGCTGCGCGCCCAATCCGTCCCGCCCGCGGCAGTTGGTCCCTCCGCCCGGATGAGCTATATCTGTCGGCGCGGGCAGACCGCCCGATCGCTTCTCGATGTCTTGGACACGAAGTAGACGGAAACGCAGTAGACGGACATGGCGCGTATCGTCGTGCTCGGCGCCGGGTTTGCAGGTCTGTGGGCGGCCATCGGCGCCGCGCGCAAGCGCGACGAGATCGGCGCGGCCGGACGTGACATCGAGATCCGCCTCGTCGACCGCAATCCCTATCACAACATCCGCGTGCGCAATTACGAAGTCGACCTCAGTGAGGTCGCAATACCGCTGCCGCAGCTGCTCGATCCCATCGGCGTCAGCCACGGGATCGGCGAGGTCGAGGCGATCGATCCGGCACGGCACGCGATTTCGCTGGTCACGAGCAGGGGCGAGGAGACGCTGACCTACGACCGCCTGGTGCTGGCGCTCGGCAGCGAGGTGATGCGCCCCGATATTCCCGGCCTCGCCGAGCATGCTTTCGATGTCGACACCTATGTTGCGGCGCTCCGCCTCGAGGACCATCTCGCCTCGCTCGGACGCAGCGCACCTTCGCCGGGACGTTCGACCGTCGTGGTGGTCGGCGCCGGCTTCACCGGTATCGAGGTCGCGGCCGAGATGCCGGACAGGCTGACGCGCGCCGGCATCACCGGCAGTCGCCGCATCGTCCTGGTCGATCACAACCCAGCGGTCGGCGCCTCCATCGGCGCACGCGCGCGTCCCGTGATCGAGACGGCCTTGTCGTCGCTCGAGGTCGAGACGCGGCTCGGCGTGCGCGTCGTCTCCGTCGAGGCAGCCGGCATCCACCTGAACTCGGGTGAGGTCATTCCGACGCAGACGGTGATCTGGTGTGCCGGGATGCGCGCGAGTCCCCTGGCGGCGAGCTTTCCGGACGCACGCGATCGCCTCGGGCGCCTGCTGGTCGATCCCTTCATGCGGGTCGCCGATGTCGGCGGCGTGTTCGCGGCTGGCGACGTCGCCTCGAGCGTGGTCGACGGGCTGCATCCGACGGTGATGTCCTGCCAGTTCGCCCGTCCCATGGGCCGCTTCGCCGGCCACAATGTGGTGGCCGATCTCGCCGGCCTGCCGATGCTGCCGCTGCGGATCGACTGGTACGTGACCGTGCTCGATCTCGGCGGCTGGGGCGCGCTCTACACCGAAGGCTGGGACCGCGAGGTCCGCACCACCGGTGCGGCTGCAAAGACGACCAAGCAGACGATCAACCGCAAGCGCATCTATCCGCCGCTCACTGGCAACAAGGACGACCTGTTCGCCGCCGCTGCGCCGACCGTACAGGCGCCGCCGCCGACGTATGGAGTGCGGTAGAAACGGATGCATGCTGGTCGGACGATAGCCGTGCTCCGTCATTGCGAGGAGCCCTTGCGACGAAGCAATCCAGGCTGTCTCTGCGGAAACAGCCTGGATTGCTTCGCTGCGCTCGCAATGACGAGTGGGACGCGCGTGCGCCCGCGATGACGAGATACCCCAGACGTGAGAAAGCGCCCGTGGGGGGCGGGCGCTTTCTGTAGTCGACTTGGGGTTGGGGTCGTCTACATATCCACGTGGCGACTTTGGGGGGCTGGTAAAGAGCCGCGTGAATTCACAAAACTCGTCAGATCTCCTTAGCGAACGAGGGACGCGTTCGAACTGGTGATAACGACCGGCTTGTCGGCCTTGATGACGCGGGCCGCTTGGGTCAGACCTTCATCCGAACCCGTGCGTGCCGTGATGCCGAGGCCAGCCACCGCGATCCCTGCGACGAGGGCTACGACCACAATCTTCAGATGGGTCGAGCGATCGGCGCTGTAGATCGAGTGGTTCATGGAAGCCTCCTGCCGCCATCTACCCGAAGTAGTCGCCGGCCCGTTCAGGCAGGTTCATGCTTCCGGTGCCCATCAACCTAGTATTGGGGAGATTCGTTCCCAAGGGGCCATCACAAGAGCGTGAAAGGACGTGAAAGATCGCGATCAAAAGCGATCCTTGATCGTTCAATTATATAATTATTTCAAAGCTGTAATGTGCTTGCGTGGCGCCTTGTCGGGCTCTGGTCTACAAGGCGCCAGGAACTCAAAAACCATTTGCCTGTGGCCGAAAAACACACGGCTTCTTAAGGCAAATCAGATGCTTCCGACGGTTTTCAACCTCACCCTCGGGTGGATTTCGGCCTGCGACAGGACGGTCGTCTGGGCACGGAACCGCTCAACCAGGGAGCGAACGAAGGGGCGAATTGCCGCAGAGGTGACCAGCACCGGCGCCTCGCCTTCGCGGGCGGCGCGCTCGAAGGCCTCGCGCACGGCGGTCATGAATTCCGACAGTTTCGAGGGCTGCATCGCGAGGCTGCGCTCCTCGCCCTGGCCGATGATGGATTCGGCAAAGGCCTGCTCCCACCGCGCCGACAGCGCGATCAGCGGCAGATAACCGTTGTAGGAGGTGTTCTGCGCGCAGATCTGCCGCGCCAGGCGGGCGCGGACATGCTCGACCATGGTCGCAGGATTGCGCGAGAACGCCAGCGAGTCGGCGATGCCTTCTAGGATGGTGGAGAGGTCGCGGATCGAGATGCGCTCGGCCAGCAGCAGCTGCAGCACGCGCTGGATGCCGGAGACCGTGACCTGCGCCGGCACGATGTCCTTGACCAGCTCGCTCTGCTCCTTCGGCAGCTCCTTGAGCAGCTTCTGCACCTCGCCATAGGAGAGCAGGTCCGACATGTTGGCCTTGAGCAACTCGGTGAGGTGGGTCGAGAGCACGGTCGCGGCGTCGACGACGGTGTAGCCCTTCAGCGAGGCCTCCTCCTTGAGGCTGGCATCGACCCAGGTCGCGGGCAGGCCGAAGGTCGGCTCGGTGGTGTGGATGCCGGGCACCTGCACCTGGCTGCCGCCGGGGTCCATGACCATGAACTGGTTCGGCCAGATCTTGCCGCTGCCGGCGTCGACCTCCTTGATCTTGATGATGTAGGTGTTGGCTTCGAGCTGGACGTTGTCGAGGATGCGGACCGCCGGCATCACGAAACCCATCTCGATGGCGAGCGAGCGGCGCAACGCCTTGATCTGCTCGGTGAGACGGTCGGTGCCGTCGGGCCCGTTAACCAGCGGCAGCAGCGCGTAGCCGAGCTCGATCTTGAGGTCGTCGATCTTCAGCGCGGCGGAGATCGGCTCCTCGGCCGCCGCAGCGCCCGGGGCGCCGGGCGTGCCCGCAGCGGGCGCGGCCTTGGCGGCTTCCTCGGCCTTGACGGCGGTCTTCTTGTGGTTGCGGGCGTGCCAGGCGAGCGCGCCGGCGCCGGCGCCGAGCGCCAGGAAGGGAATGGTCGGAATGCCCGGCAGCGCCGCCAGCACCAGCATGACCGCCGAGGACATCGCCAGCGCCTGCGGATAGCCGGAGAACTGCTTCATCAGCGCCTTGTCGGCGGCGCCGGACACGCCGGCCTTGGAGACGAGCAGGCCGGCCGCGGTCGAGACGATCAGCGCCGGCACCTGGGTGACGAGGCCGTCACCGACGGTCAGGAGCGTGTAGCTGCGGCCGGCGTCGGCGAAGGACATGCCCTGCTGCGCCACGCCGATGATCATGCCGCCGACGACGTTGATGAAGACGATCAAGAGGCCGGCGATGGCATCGCCGCGGACGAACTTGGAGGCACCGTCCATGGCGCCGAAGAAGCCGCTCTCGTCCTCCAGCTCCTTGCGGCGCTCCTTGGCGACCTTCTCGTCGATCAGGCCGGCGGAGAGATCGGCGTCGATCGCCATCTGCTTGCCGGGCATGGCGTCGAGGTGGAAGCGCGCGGCGACTTCGGCGATACGGCCCGAACCCTTGGTGATGACGATGAAGTTGACGATGATCAGGATGGCGAAGACGATGATGCCGATGACGAAATTGCCACCCATCACGAAGTTGCCGAAGGCCTCGATGACGTGACCTGCGGCAGCCGTGCCCTCGTGCCCATGCGACAGGATCAGTCGGGTCGAGGCCATGTTGAGCGACAGGCGCAGCATGGTCGAGATCAGGAGGATGGTCGGGAAGGCCGAGAATTCCAACGGCGCCTGGATGAACAGCGACGTCATCAGGATCAGGATCGAGAGCGTGATCGAGATCGCCAGGAACAGGTCCAGCACGATCGCGGGCAGGGGGAGGATCAGCACCACCAGGATGGTGAGGACGCCGAGCGCAAGCGCGATGTCGCCGCGCTTGAGGATATTGACGATCTCGTTGAGGGAGGGGATCGAGGGCCTTGCTGCGCCTACGCCCTGTCCCGCGGTGACATCGACCATGGTAGCTGCCTCCCCGCGCGACTTCCGCCCGCGCGCCCCAAACGTCTGCGCGGCGGCCGAGGGGCCGCCGTTCCGAAAGTGAGGCACCGCACTGGCGTCCACGGGGGATCTCCCGCTCTAACGGCCGACGACACTCGACTTCACCCGGCAATTTTTGCCCGGTGTATGGTTAGCAAAGGGTTAACGGAGGGTGCGGCAGGAGGGCTTTCGGGGGCACCGGCGTCATTCCGGGGCGCCCGGAGGGCGAGCCCGGAATCTATCGGGCCAAAGGTATTCTGGAGGGATGGATTCCGGGTTCGCGCCAAGCGGCGCGCCCCGGAATGACAGTGGAGGCTACTTCGCCTTCTCCATCTTCGTCACCGTGTACCCCGACGCCGCCTCCTCGGCCTCGAAGGTCACCTTGTCGCCGACCTTCACCTGCTTGAGCAGAGCGGGGTCCTTGACACGATAGACCATCGTCATGGGCTCCTCCATGCCGAGGCTTTTCGCCGGTCCGTGCTTGAGCGTGATCTTGCCGGCGCCCTCGTCGATCTTCTTGACCTCGCCGCTGATCGAGGCGGCCCCGGCCGCCAGGGCCCCGGTGGCAACGCTTAACGTCAGCGCCAGCGCAGCAGTGATGCGGATGATGCGGTTCATGGGAATCTCCTTCGTTACTTCACGGTGACGTGGCCGACCATGCCGTAGTCGCGGTGGTCGGGGATGAGGCAGGAAAATTCGAACGTGCCGGCCTTGGTGAACTTCCAGAGGATCTCGGCCGTCTTGCTCGGCGCGAGCCTGACACCATTGGGATCGTCATGTTCCATGTGCGGGTGCTTCTTCATCACCTCCGCATGCGCGAGATTCTCCTTAGGTGTGGCGAGCAGGAATTCATGGTCCTCCTTGCCGACATTGCGCAGCACGAAGCGGATCTGCTCGCCGCGTTTGACCTCGATCCTGGACGGCGCATAGTCCATCTCGCTCATGGCGATCTCGATGGTCCGCGCCGGCTTCTTCGGATCGCCGGGCTCGCCGGCCGAAAAGCTTTCGTGCCCGTGCCCGCGCTTGTCGTGGGCAAAGGCCGGCACGGCCGAAAGCGCCAGCAGCGCGAGAGCGAGTTTGATCGTCTTCATCTTGTTCTCCTGTTGGTGGTTCATCGCAATGGTCACATCTTCATTTTCTGCATCGGCGTGCCGGGCTGCCGTGCCGGCGCGGCGCCAGGCGCCTCGACCTCGTAGGCGACGGTGCCTTTCGGGAATTGGTACGGTCCGGGATCGCGATAATCGTCGCGCGCGAGGTTCTCGCGGATCTTCATCACCGTGAACATGCCGCCCATCTCGATCGGTCCGAACTGGCCGGTGCCGGTCATCATCGGCAGCGTGTTGTCGGGCGCGGGCATCTCCATGTTGCCCATCGCCATGCCGGTCGAGCCCATCGCCATCCCGTCCGGCGCGAGCTTGCCGACGGCCTTGGCGAGATCCTTGCGCGACACGCCGATCAGGTTGCGCACCTCGTGTCCCATCGCATTCATGGTGTGATGCGACTTGTGGCAGTGGAATGCCCAGTCGCCGGGATTGTCGGCGAGCACGTCGAACACGCGCACCGCGCCGACCGGCACGTCCGTGGTCGTCTCCGGATATTGCGCGCTCTCCTGAATCCAGCCGCCGTCGGTGCAGGTCACGGCAAAGCTGTGACCGTGCAGATGGATCGGATGATTGGTCATGCTGAGATTGCCGATGCGCACGCGCACCTTGTCGCCGAGCCGCACCGGCAGCGGATCGATGCCGGGAAACACCCGCGCATTCCAGGTCCACATGTTGAAGTCGGTCATCTCGTTGACCAGCGGCAGGTATGTGCCGGGATCGACGCGATAGGTGCTCATCACGAAGACGAAGTCGCGATCGACGGGCCGGAAGTTCGGATCGCGCGGATGCACGACGACCATGCCCATCATGCCCATCGCCATCTGCACCATCTCGTCGGAATGCGGGTGGTACATGAAGGTCCCGCTCTTCTTCATCTCGAACTCGTAGACGAAGGTTTTTCCCGGCTGGATGTGCGGCTGGGTCAGCCCGCCGACGCCGTCCATGCCGCTGGGAATGATCATGCCGTGCCAGTGCACGGTGGTGTATTCGGGCAGTCTGTTGGTGACGAAGATGCGGACCTTGTCGCCCTCGACCGCCTCGATGGTCGGGCCCGGCGACTGGCCGTTGTAGCCCCACAGATTCACTTTCATGCCCTCGGCGAATTCGCGCACCACGGGCTCGGCGACGAGATGGAATTCCTTCCAGTCGCCGTTCATGCGGAACGGCAGCGACCAGCCGTTCAGCGTGACGACGGGGCGATAGTCGGGGCCGCTGATGGGGTGCAGCGGCGGCTGCATCACCACCTTGTCCATGTGCGGCGCTTCCGGGATCGATGCCGCCTGGACGCGGCCACTGACGACGGAGGCGCCGGCAAGTGCGGCGGTGCCCAAAAAACCTCTGCGGGAATACATCCTTGCCTCCATGTCAGTGTCCGCCATCGGCAGGCGCTGCCGCGGCGATCGTGGTTGGATTGTCGCCGCCCGCCGCAGGCGCGCCGCCGCCATTGACGGCGGTCTGCAACTCGGACTGGGCGAGGAAGAACCTCTGCTTGGCATCGATGGCGCCGCGCAGCGATGCGAGGCGCTGCCGCGCCTCGGTGAGCAGCGCGAAGATGTCGACCTGCATGCTGGAGAAGCGGAGCTGCATCTCCTCGGTGATGATCTTGCGCAGCGGCAGGATCTCGCGCTGGTAGTGGCTCGCGATGTCGTAGGTGGATCGGTATGCGCGATAGGCGTCGCGGGCCTCCGAACGCACGTTGACGGCGCGCTCGGTCAGGCGGTTGAAGGCGAGATTGTAGGTCTCGGCCGCCTGCCGCACCCGCACCTCGCCGCCGTCGAAGATCGGGATCTGGAACTGCACCTCGAAGCCGCGCTCGCGAAATGGCGGGCCCTCGGGATCCTGGGTCCGGCGGGAGATGCCGGCGAGGTCGAGCAGGGTGACGAATCGCGTCGCCTCAGTGAGACCCAGCGATTTCGCCAGCGCCGTCAGTTCCAGCCGCGTAATCTGCAAGTCGATGCGATGGGCGACCGCGTCGACCTCGATCGAGGGCAGTGCCTGGGGCCGGCGCGGCAGCGGCGGCAACGCGTTCGGCAGGCGGAAGTCGAGGCCGTCGTCCCACAATCCCATCAGCCGTGCGAGCTTTTCGCGCGCGCTCGTCGCGATCTGCCGTGCGGTGGCGAGGTCGGCGGTGGTTTCGGCGTAGAACACCTGCTCGCGGGCCTGGTCGAGCTTGTTGAGCGAACCGGTCTCGCCGAGCTTGACCGCGAGCTGTGCGGTCGATTCCGCCGTCGCTTTCGCATCCGTCAGCAGCACCACCATTTCGTTGCCGGCAACGGCGCGGACATAGGCGCGCCGCACGTCGGCGGCAAGCCGCAGCGTCGCCAGCGCCGCGCGCAATTGGGCCTGGCGGAAGCGGTCGCGGGCGATATCGGAGCGGAACGGCAGCGTCGCCAGCGCCAGGATGTCTCCGACCACCTGACGCTCGATCTCGCTGGCGCCATTGCCCGAGATCCGCGAGATCGCGAAGACGGGATTGGGCGGCAGGCTCTGCTCAACCAGCTCGGTCTCGGCGAGCGCCAGCTCGTTATAGACGGCTTGCAATCCCTTGTTGTTGAGCAGCGCGATCTGCACGGCCGCCTCCGCGCTCAGCGTGCGTGACAGCAGCCGACGAACGCCTGCGTTGACCGTCTCCGCACCCTCGGCCGTGCGGACGAAGGCGACGTCCTTGTGGATGGTCTGGCTCGTCAGCTCCGAGACGGCATTCATGCCGCTGTCGGGCGAGAACGCGGCGCAGCCGGACAGGCCGAGCGAGGCGAGAACGAGCAGGCTTCGCGCGAAATGGTGTGCCATGCCGCGCTCCTACCGGTCTTGCTTCGGCTGCGGCGCGACACTTTCGTTGCGCTCGCGCCATGGTGCCGGCGTCGCAGGCCGCAGGCTGGTGTAGGGCGCGATCGTCGATCGATAGCCGACAGGCGCGACCTTGGCCGCGGGATCGGCAGGATCCGCGGCAGCGATTTGTGTCGTTGCCGGCATGCAGCCGGACAACGCCAATGCCGCCAAGGCCAGCAGCGGCCAATTGAATCGAAAGTGTCGTCCACGCGCCGCGGATGCGGCGGCGGACTTCGCCCCGGAAAGCGTAAGCATGATTCATCCCTGATCTGTGCATGAAGACCACAGGTTCACGCGCGCAGACGCGCGCTCGACCCTGATGTCGTCGAGTCAGATCAGGCGATGGGAGGGCGGTAGTGCAGGGGAGGTGCCGCGCTGTGCAGGCTGGCCACGATCTCGGGCGTGCAGGCGGAGACGGGCAGAAGCGGCTTGGCGACAACGGGCAGATCGGCCGGCAGCGCGCTCACGCACATCATCCCGCAGCACGGACCCGCCGTGCCCTTGCCCTGATGATGCGGAGCGGGCGCATCCTGTGCGGCGGTCTGGTGATGTGCATGTGCGCCCGCGTGGTCATGTGAGGGGACGCCGTGCTGATGGCTTGCCTGCATCTGGTGATGCGCCGGCACGAGCTCGGCCTCGTCCGCAAGACACGGCGCCGGACCGCTGCCCCAAGCGAGCGCTGCCGCCGGCGCGAGCACGCAAAACAGATAGGCGAGGGCAACGAGGCGCCCCACCCTGATCCGCATCGATCGTGTCAATCGCAGCAACATCCCGCCGACATGCTCTTCGCGCGGCAATGTTGCACACGCGGATTGCAAATTAATGGCAAAACCCGCGTTCGCCAAGCTCCTTCTTACCGCAGCGCACCGCGCATGCCCAATATCGCGCCACGATGCT
Source organism: Bradyrhizobium cajani (assembly GCF_009759665.1). GTDB lineage: Bacteria > Pseudomonadota > Alphaproteobacteria > Rhizobiales > Xanthobacteraceae > Bradyrhizobium > Bradyrhizobium cajani. Next base: position 183,967 of record NZ_WQNE01000010.1, on the reverse strand, counting down.
TGACCGTGTGGCCGGCCCCGACCATGGTCCGGCCCGTGCACGCACCAAATCATCCAGAACAAAGACCTGACACATTCGGCCCTGATTCGCGCCAGGCCTGGATCCGGCTCGTCATCGCGCTCCTGATCGGCGCGATCGGCGGCGTCGGCATGTGGGCGATCGTGGTCATGATTCCCGCGGTGCAGGCCGAATTCGCCGCTACGCGCGGCGCGGTGTCGCTGGCCTTCACGCTGATGATGTTCGGCTTCGGGCTCGGCGGCGTGATCGCCGGCAAGATCACCGACCGGTTCGGCATCGTGCCGGCGATGGCGATCAGCATCGCCTTTCTCGGCGTCGCCAATGTGCTCGCGGGCCTGTCGAGGGAACTCTGGCAGTTCGTCGCGGCGTATTTCCTGATCGGCCTCGGCACGTCCGCGACCTTCGCACCCTTGATGGCGGAAGCCTCGCACTGGTTCGAGCGCTATCGCGGACTTGCCGTGACCATCGTCGCCAGCGGCAATTATTTCGCCGGAACCATGTGGCCGCCGCTCGTGAACTGGGGCATGCAGGAGATCGGCTGGCGCTACACTCATATTGGAATCGGGCTCGTCTGCGTGGGCTTGATGACGGTCCTGGTGCTGGTCCTGCGCGCACAGATGGGCGATGACAAGGTGCGCAATCACGCCAACGCGCCGCCGCCGCGGGTCGATCTCAGGCTCTCCACCAACACGCTGACGGTGCTGCTCTCGATCGCGAGCATCTCCTGCTGCGTCGCCATGGCGATGCCGCAGGTGCATATCGTCGCCTATTGCGGCGATCTCGGCTATGGCGTGGCGCGCGGCGCCGAGATGCTGTCCTTGATGATGGCCTGCGGCATCGTCAGCCGCATCGGCTCGGGCTTCCTTGCCGACAAGATCGGCGGCATCCGCACGCTGCTGGTCGGGTCGCTGGCGCAAGGCTTTGCGCTGGTGTTCTACCTGTTCTTCGACAGCCTCACCTCGCTCTATTTGATCTCCGCGATGTTCGGCCTGTTCCAGGGCGGCATCGTGCCGAGCTATGCCATCATCGTGCGCGAGGCGATGCCGGCAAGCGAGGCTGCAACGCGTGTCGGCATCGTCATCTTCGCCTCGGTGTTCGGGATGTCGTTCGGCGGTTGGGTGTCCGGCGTCATCTTCGATGCCACCGGCTCCTATGCGGCGGCCTTCGCCAATGGCGTTGCCTGGAATGCACTGAACATCGGCATCGTCCTGCTGCTACTGATCCGCTCGCGGATGAATTCGGCGAAGGCCGAACCGGGATACGCGAGCTAAACCGCCTGTCCCGCCTTCAAGAGCGAGCAGCCGGTGATCTTGTAGCTGCCGTCGCTCTGCCGCTCGAGCGTGTACAGCGCTTCCCAGGCCTCGCCATTGGCATCGACGATGTGGACGCGCTGAGCGATCCAGCCGCCTTCGCTCTTGCTGTCGCCAAACTCAAAACTCTGGTGCCGGTACACCGGCGCGTAGCCGTTCTGCACCATGGACATGAAGATGTCGGGCGCCGGGAATATCTCCCTGATCGCCGGTGCGGCGTAGGAATAGGCGAGGGCCGCATCGTCCCGCACGAATGCCTGTTCCTGGGCGCGGATGACGCTCTGCGCCGTCGCGACGTCATCGGCGCGTGCGGCGAGGGGGCCGAAGGCAGCACTGAGGGCGACGAGCACGGCGGCAATGCGCATGACAGGCTCCGCGTTGAAGTCCCGGCGGGGCCGATCCTAGCATGTCGGCGCGGCTAACGCTTCCGCTTCGGGGCCGCCTTCTCCGATTTGGCAGTGCGCGCCTTGACAGTGCGCGCCTTGGCGGGAAGCGCTTTGGCTTTGGCTCCGGCCTGCACGCGCAGGCCGTCGACAAACACGTCCAGCATCCGCAGCACCGAGGATTGCCAGCCCGGTTGGTCGTGCATGTAACACATGCCGACGAGCGCCCGCAGCAGGTCCTCCGGGCTGACATCGGCGCGCATCTGGCCGGCCGCGACCGCGCGGTCGAGCAGCGAGCCGATCGCCTTGGTCAGCCGGTCCATCGAGAAAGCCGCGAGCTCCGAGGAACTCTGGAACGTCAGCGCCAGCGCGGCCGACATGCCTTTCTTTGTGGCGACGAACTCGACGTTGGAGCGCAGCCAGCGTCGAAGTGCATCGACCGGATCCTTGGCGTTCTTCAATTGCTCGGCGAGTTCGCTGAGCTGCTCGACCTCGCGCCGGTACACCGCCTCGAACAGATCCTCGCGTGTCGGAAAGTGCCGATAGAGCGTGCCGATGCCGACGCCGGCGCGTTTTGCCACGGCCTCCAGACTCGCCTCCGGACCTCCCGCGCTGAACACGGCTTTCGCCGCCTCGAGCACGCGCTCGCGATTGCGCACGGCGTCGGCGCGGGGCTTGCGGGTCTGGTCGGTGTGGTCGTCCATGGCGGCAATGTAGATCACGAATTGGTTAGATTGAACCCTTGTTGAACCCTTGCAGGGCTGCATCGCGTTGGTGGCGCACGGGCTTTTGACGAATTCCAAATATTTCTCGGTGGCTCTTGTTAAACGGAGGGTGCCTCCGTATCTTCGCGGGTGTCGGCCCGGATCACGATCGGGCGGCGCGAAATTGACGGCGGCCACGGCGGTGGCGCGCTGCACGATTGGTCATGTCCATATCTGATCGGAGCCTTGTATGAACCACTCCATCAGCCTCACCGTGAACGGTGCGCGGCGCGATTTCGTCCTCGACGATCCGCGCGTCACGCTGCTCGATCTCCTGCGTGAGCGCCTCCATCTCACCGGAACCAAGAAGGGATGCGACCGCGGCCAGTGCGGCGCCTGCACCATTCTCGTCGACGGCAAGCGTATCAACTCCTGCCTTGCGCTCGCCGTCAGCCATGACGGCGCCGACATCCTCACCATCGAAGGCGTCGCGCGCGGCGACCAGCTTCATCCCGTGCAGGCCGCCTTCATCGCTCATGACGGTTTTCAGTGCGGCTTCTGCACGCCCGGCCAGATCATGAGCGCGATCGGCATGATGCGCGAGGCGCAGGCCGGCGACGATCCCGAGCGCATCCGCGAATGCATGAGCGGCAATCTGTGCCGCTGCGGCGCCTATGCCGGCATCGTCGATGCCGTGCGTGAGGCGCAAGAACGCATGGACGAATCCAATCAGAGGCGCTCCGCATGAAACCGTTCGATTATGTCAGGCCCGGCACGGTCGCTGAAGCCGTTGCCGCCGCCGCCCAGCCGGGCGCGGTCTATCTTGCCGCCGGCACCAATCTGCTCGATCTGATGAAAGGCGGCGTCAGCCGTCCTGATCGCCTGGTCGATGTCACGCATCTCGACGGACTCGATCAGATCGAGCATCTCGCCGATGGCAGCGTGCGCATCGGCGCGCTGGTCAGCAACGCCGATCTCGCGCACGACGCGGACTTTGCAAGGTCTTATCCCGCCGTTGCGGAAGCGCTGCTCTCCGGGGCCTCTGCGCAGCTGCGCAACGCCGCGACCGTCGGCGGCAATCTGCTGCAACGGACCCGCTGTGCGTATTTCTACGACACCGCCAGCCGCTGCAACAAGCGCGAGGCCGGCAGCGGTTGCGACGCGCGTGAGGGCGAGAACCGCAGTCATGCCGTGCTCGGTTGGAGCGACAGCTGCATCGCGACGCATCCCTCCGACTTCTGCGTCCCGCTGGTCGCGCTCGATGCCATCGTCGAGATCGAGGGCAGGAACGGCCGGCGCGAAATCCCGCTCGATGCGTTGCATCGCCTGCCCGGCGATGCGCCTGAGCGTGAATCGGCGCTCGAACCCGGCGACCTCATCGTCGCGGTGCGCCTGCCGCCTGCGGCGCGCGGCTTCGCCGCGCATGCGCGCTACCTCAAGGTCCGCGAGCGCACGTCCTATGCCTTTGCCGTCGTCTCGGCCGCGGCCGCGTTGCGGATCGAGAACGGCAAGATCAGGGAAGCGCGGCTCGCGCTCGGCGGCGTCGCCGCAAAGCCCTGGCGCGCCCGGAGCGCGGAAGATGTGCTCGGCAACGTCGCGCCCACGGCCGATGCCTTCCAGGAAGCCGCCTTGCGCGCGCTGACCGACGCCAAGCCGTCCGGTGACAACGCCTTCAAGATCGAGCTCGCACGCCGCATCGTGGTGCGCGCGCTGACGCTGGCCGCGGCCGGCACGCCCGCGCGCCTGCCGGCGCTGCCGGCCTCTCCCTTTGCCTCGATCCCCGGAGCCATCCATGCCTGAGCTCAACCTCACCAGCGCGCCCGCGCATCTGCGCCACGGCTCGAATATCGGTCAGCCGCTGACCCGCCGTGACGGCATTCTCAAGGTCAAGGGGCAGGCGACCTATGCCGCCGATAATCATCCGCCCGGCATGCTGTTCGCGGTGATGGCCGTGGCCAGCATCGCGCGGGGTCGCGTGACCTCGCTCGATGTCGACGCCGCCAAGCGCCATCCCGGCGTGGTCGACGTCATGACTCCGAGCCACAAGCCACAGCTCGCGGTCGACCCTGAGATCAAGACCAACCCGTTCGTATTCCGGATGGAGGTGTTGCAGAGCGACGAGGTCCGCTACGCCAATCACCCGATTGCGGTGGTGATCGCGGAAACGCTCGAGGCCGCCACGGAAGGCGCGGCGCTGCTGGCGCCGCGCTACGAGGTGCTGCCAGCGCTGGTCGGCCTCGATGCCGGCGAAAGCTTCGTGCCGCCCGTCGTCGGTGTCGGCAACCCGGCGGAGCATCACCACGGCGACGTCGAGGCGGGCCTTGCATCCGCGGAGAAACAGATCGACGCGGTCTACGAGACGCCGCCGCAATATCACAATGCCATGGAGCCGCATGCGATCGTCGCGTCCTGGGACGGCGACAGATTGTCGGTCGATATGCCGACCCAGGGCCTGATGATGTCGCTGGCGCGCATCGCCGAATTGTTCGGCATTACGCACGACAAGATCCACATCCGCAGCCCGTTCCTCGGCGGCGGCTTCGGCTCCAAGGGCCTGATGGCCGGGCCGCAGACCCTCGGCATCATGGCTGCCAAGCTCGTCGGCCGGCCGGTCAAGCTCGTGCTGCGCCGAGAGCAGATGTATGGGCCGGTCGGCCATCGCGCACCGACGCGCCAGCGCCTGCGCATCGGCGCGGACGGCGAGGGGCGTCTGACGGGGCTCGATCATCACGCCCGCACGGTGTCGAGCACGTTCGACGATTTCTACGAGCCCGCGGCGGATGCCTCGCACACGCTTTATGCGGCGCCTGCGATCCGCACCGCGCACGATGCCGTGCGCGTCAACACCGGCACGCCGCTGTTCATGCGGGCGCCGGGCGAGGCGACCGGCTCGATCGCGCTGGAGAGTGCGATCGACGAGATGGCCTGGGCCTGCGGCATCGATCCGCTCGCCTTTCGCCTCAAGAACTATGCCGAGGTCGAGCCGATCACCGGCAAGCCGTTCTCGTCCAAGGCGCTGCGTGCCTGCTACGAGCAGGGCGCGGCGCGGTTCGGCTGGGCGCAACGTGCGCTCCAGCCGCGGCAGATGCGTGACGATGCCGGCCTCCTGGTCGGATGGGGCATGGGCACCGCGACCTTCCCGGCGTTGATGTTCCAGGCCGAGGCCCGCGCGGCGATCCGCCGCGACGGCTCAGGCGTCATGGAGATCGGCGCGCATGACATGGGGCAGGGTGCCTGGACGGCACTTGCACAGATCGCAGCCGATGCGGTCGGGCTCGATATCGACCGCGTCGCGTTCAAGGCGGGGACATCAGACCTGCCCGATGCCGGCATCGCCGGTGGCTCGGCGCACACCGCGACCGCCGGTGCGGCGATCCACAGCGCCGGCGCGGCCGTGATTGCGAAGCTCGCCGATCTCGCGACCGGTGACGAGCGCTCGCCGCTGTTCGGCGCCGGCAATGCCGGCGTGATCGCGCGCGACGGCAGGTTGCTCCGGCGTGACGACGAAAGCCGCGGCGAGAGTTACGCCGAGATCCTCGCACGAGCGGGGCTGGCCGAGGTCGAAGCCCGCGGCACCGGCGCGCCGAACCCTGCGGCGATGCAGGAATATGCGATGCACGCGCATGGCGCGGTGTTCGCCGAGGTCAAGGTCGACCCCGAGCTCGGCCAGGTCCGCGTCACCCGCATGGTCGGCGCGTTCGCGGCGGGACGCATCGTCAATCCGCATCTGGTGAAGAGCCAGCTGTTCGGCGGCATGATCTGGGGCCTGTCCTTCGCGCTGCACGAGGAGGCCATCACCGATCGCCGCACCGGCCGCATCATGAATGCCAATCTCGGCGAGTACCACATCCCCGTGAATGCCGACGTGCCGCCGCTGGACGTGATCACGGTCGAGGAGCATGACCCGCATGTGAATGCACTGGGCATCAAGGGCGTCGGCGAGATCGGCATCACCGGCAGTGCCGGCGCGGTCGCCAACGCCGTCTGGCACGCGACCGGCGTGCGGGTCCGCCGCTTTCCGATCCGGATCGAGGAGTTGCTGACACAGCGTTGAGGCGGCGGGCGGGGCGAGGCCTTCTCGCTCCGCCGCGGCACGTCAATTCATCTTCCTGCGGAGAGCCCTGATCGCGGCTCGCTGCGCCTCGATGTGATTCTCGATGGCCCTGCGCAGCTCTCGCGAATGGAGCTTGTCGGCGTCGCGCTGGACTTCGTCGAGCACGGCTTCCGCATTGGCGAGCGTGATCTTCATCTGCGAGCCTTGTTACGAAGCGGCCCCGGAGTGCCTAGGAGTCCGGGGCCATAACCTCAGCACCTTTGCGCCAGGCTGCTCGGCTACAATTCGTAATATATAGCGGCCGGGGTTTCGGAAATTGAGATGGCTCAAGCTCCGTAAGATAACGGTGCTCCGTAACATTCCGGATGGGATCGATTGCGCCTCAGAACGTCGGCGGCGTGCAGGCCGAGATTACCTCGCACGGCTTGCCGCCGACGCAGCGGAAGCGATGCGGGCGGCGGCTCTCGAAATAATAGGCGTCGCCCGGATTGAGGATGCGCCGCTCGTCCTCGACGGTGACTTCGAGCTTTCCGGAGATCACGATACCGCCTTCCTCGCCGTCATGGACGAGATGGACGCGCCCGGTATCGCTGCCGGGCTCGTAGCGCTCTTTCAGGATCTGGAGGCTGCGGCCGAACAGATTGTCGCCGATCTGGCGGTAGGAGATCGGCTTCTTGCCGACCTCGGTCAGCTCCTCTGCGCGATAGAAGATCTTGCGCCTCGTCTCCGGCTCCAGTGCGAAGAACTCGGCGAGCCCCATCGGAATGCCGTCGAGGATGCGCTTGAGCGCGCCGACCGAGGGGTTCATCTGGTTGGATTCGATCAGCGAGATCGTCGAATTGGTGACGCCGGCGCGCTTGGCCAGCTCGCGCTGCGACAGCTTGTGGCGCGCCCGGATGAATCGCAGCCGTCCACCGATGTCGACGCTCATGCCCTGGTCCTTGCCCTGATCCGGTGTTGCAGGTGTTGCGGATCGCGCAAATATGGACCGGCAGCCCTAGTGAAATCAATGGCTTGCAGCTTATAAGAAAAGGACTTGTTGCGCTTTTGAAGCCGTGGCTCTGCTAATGGGGCAGCAAAGGAGCGTGGCCCGTGACCCTTCATCAGATTCCGAACACTATCAAGACCGACTCGTTCTGGATGCCGTTCACGGCCAACCGTCAGTTCAAGAAGGCGCCGCGCCTGTTCTCCTCGGCCGAGGGCATGCACTATACCACCGTCGACGGCCGCAAGGTGATTGACGGCTCCGCCGGCCTCTGGTGCGTCAATGCCGGCCATGGCCGCAAGCAGATCGCGGCCGCCGTCGAGCGGCAGCTGATGACGCTGGACTTCGCGCCGACGTTCCAGATGGGCCATCCGCTCGCCTTCGACTTCGCCGAGCGTCTCGCCGAGATCGCGCCGAAGGGCCTCGACCGCGTCTTCTTCACCAATTCCGGCTCCGAGTCGGTCGACACTGCGCTGAAGATCGCGCTCGCCTATCACCGCGCCACCGGCCAGTCGAGCCGCACCCGTCTGATCGGCCGCGAGCGCGGCTATCACGGCGTCGGCTTCGGCGGCACGTCGGTCGGCGGCATGGTCGCCAATCGTCGCGCCTTCGCGACGCTTCTTCCGGGCGTCGACCATATCCGCCACACCCACGATCTCACCCGCAACGCCTTCGCCAAGGATCAGCCCGAGCATGGCGCCGAGCTCGCCGACGATCTCGAGCGCCTGGTGGCCTTGCATGGCGCCGAGACGATCGCCGCCGTCATCGTCGAGCCGGTGCCCGGCTCGACTGCAGTGCTGCCGCCGCCGAAGGGCTATCTCCAGCGCCTGCGCGAGATCTGCGACAAGCACGGCATCCTCCTGATCTTCGACGAGGTCATCACCGGCTTCGGCCGTCTCGGCACGCCGTTCGCCGCCAACTTCTTCGGCGTCACGCCGGACCTCATGACGACGGCCAAGGGCATCACCAACGGCACCATTCCCTGTGGCGCGGTGTTCGCGAGCCGCAAGGTGCATGACGGGATGATGGTCGGCCCCGAGAGCCAGATGGAGCTGTTCCACGGCTACACCTATTCGGCGCATCCGACCGCCTGCGCCGCCGGCATCGCGACGCTCGACATCTACAAGGACGAGGGCCTGCTCACGCGTGGCGCGTCGATTGCCGAATACTGGCGCGATGCGCTGCATTCGCTCAAGGGCCTGCCGAACGTCGTCGACATCCGCAATTGCGGTCTGATGGGCGCGGTCGAGCTGGCGCCGCGCGACGGCGTCGTCGGTGCGCGCGGCTACGACGTCATGGTCGACTGCTTCAACACCGGCCTCTATTTGCGCATGAGCGGCGACTCATTCGCGATGTCGCCTCCGCTCATCGTCGAGAAGAGCCACATCGACCAGATGGTCTCGATCCTCGGCGACGCCATCAAGAAGGTGGCCTGATAATTGCTCTCGCCGTTGCGGAGTGTTTTTCTTGCAGCGGCGAGCGCGATGCCGCGGGAGTTTGACGAAGCGTGAAAGTCTTGATCCTCGGCAGCGGTGTCATCGGTGTCACCTCTGCCTACTACCTCGCACGTGCCGGCCACGAGGTGACGGTCGTCGACCGTCAGCCCGAGCCGGCGCTGGAGACCTCTTTCGCCAACGCCGGCGAAGTGTCGCCCGGCTATTCCTCGCCCTGGGCCGGCCCCGGCGTGCCGGTGAAGGCGGTCAAGTGGCTGTTGATGAAGCACGGCCCGCTGGTGATCCGGCCGAAGTTCGATCCCGTCATGTGGGTCTGGCTGCTCAAGATGCTGCGCAACTGCACCAGCGCGCGCTACGCCGTCAACAAGAGCCGGATGATCCCGATCGCGGAATACAGCCGCGATGCCCTGCGCGATCTGCGGCGCGACATCGGCATCCAGTATGACGAGCGCTCGAAAGGAACGCTCCAACTGTTCCGCTACCAGGCGCAGCTCGATGGCACGGCCGAGGACATCGCCGTGCTCAAGCAATACGGCGTGCCCTTCGAGGTGCTGAGCCGCGAGGGCTGCACCGCGGCCGAGCCCGCGCTCGCCGGCGTGAAGGAGAAATTCGCCGGCGGATTGCGCCTGCCGCAGGACGAGACCGGCGACTGCCACATGTTCACGCAGGCGCTGGCCAAGCATGCCGAAGCGCTCGGCGTGCGCTTCATGTTCAACACCGGGATCGATCGCATCGTCACGGACGGCGCGCGCGTCGGCGGCGTTGTGACCAGCGCCGGCCTGTTGCAGGCGGACGCCTATGTGCTCGCGCTCGGAAGCTGGTCGTCGCGGCTCGCCGCGCCGCTCGGCATTTCGCTACCGGTCTATCCAGTGAAGGGCTATTCGATCACGGTGCCGATCAAGGACGCCTCCGGCGCGCCGGAATCCACCGTGATGGACGAGAGCTACAAGGTCGCGATCACGCGCCTCGGCAATCGCATCCGCGTCGGCGGCACCGCGGAAATCTCCGGCTATTCGAGCAAGCTCTATGACGCGCGGCGCGCCACGCTGGATCACTCGCTGACCGATCTGTTCCCGCGCGGCGGCGATCTCGCCAAGGCGACGTTCTGGAGCGGCCTGCGTCCGATGACGCCGGACGGTCCGCCCGTGATCGGCCCGACGCAATACGCCAATCTCCACCTCAACACCGGCCACGGCACGCTCGGCTGGACCATGTCCTGCGGCTCCGGCCGCGTGCTCGCGGACATGCTGTCGGGCAGGAAGCCGGAGATCGATGTCAGCGCGCTGACGGTGGACCGGTACGCGCACCGGTTTGGGTGATTGATGCCGTCATTCCGGAGCGCCTCGAAGAGGCGAACCCGGAATCTCGAGATTCCGGGTTCGATGCTTCGCATCGCCCCGGAATGACAGTGACTCACCCCGCCCCCGTCACGCAATTCACCCACAGCACCACGGCCTTCGCATCCTGCGCCGGATTGGAAAACCGGTGCGGCCTTCGGCTCGCGAAGCGAAAGCTGTCGCCCGTCTTCAGCGACCACGTCTCGCTGTCCACCGTCAGCATCATCTCGCCTTCGAGCACCAGGCCGGCCTCTTCGCCGTCGTGAGTGTAGAGCTCGTCTCCGGTGGAGCCGCCGGGCTCCAGATGCACCAGGAACAGATTGAGCCGGTTGTCGGCACTGGCCGGGCTCAGCAACTGTTTCGACACACCGGTGCGCCAGAGTTTCAGCTCCGGCCGCTGCAATCCGCGCGTGACGACCTGGTCGGATCCGCCGTCGCTGCTCGGGCTCGCGCCGAACAGCGCGGCGATGCCGACGCCGAGCACGTCGGCCAGCGTCGCCAGCACGCGCAGCGACGGCGACGACAGGCCGCGCTCGATCTGGCTGAGGAAGCCGATCGACAGCTCCGTGCGCGACGCGACCGTCTCGAGCGAGAACTGCCTGACGCGCCGGAGATCGCGGATGCGGCGGCCGACCGCGACGTCCATCGCGGGCTCGGCCGGTTGGGCGATAGGCCTGGTTCCGGTCCCGGTTCTGGCCTTGGCCTTCTTCGCCGGCCTTGCGGCGGCCGGTTTGCGCATTCTTTTGCCACCGCTCACGTCAAACCGCTTCCTTCATGTGCATGAAAACCGCTTGCGTCATCCGCAAAAGTGTGACCAAATTTTCATACTGGTGAAAATAGGCCGAAACGGCTTGGCCCGCAACGTCTGCGATCAAGACATGTGCGAGCGCCGCCACAGGCCAGGCCCAAAGGGGGATGCGATGAAGCGTTTTGGTCTGGCCGCGATCGCGGCACTCGCAATTGCAACAGCGACGCCGGCTTCGGCGCAACAGGTGCTGAAGGTCGGCTCGACGCCGACCGGCATTCCCTTCACCTTCCTCGACACCAAGACCAACACCATCCAGGGCATCATGGTCGATCTCGTCACTGAGATCGGCAAGGATGCCGGCTTCAACGTGCAGATCGAGCCGATGCAGTTCTCGGCGCTGATCCCGTCGCTGACCTCGAGCAAGATCGACATCATTGCCGCTGCGATGTTCATCACGGCGCCGCGGAAGGAGGTCGTCGACTTCTCCGACCCGATCTACACCTATGGTGAAGGCCTGGTGGTGCCGAAGAGCGACACCAAGGCCTATGCCACGCAGGACGATCTGAAGGGCGAGACGGTCGGCGCCCAGGTCGGCACAGCCTTCGTCGATGCGCTGAAGAAGTCCGGCCTGTTCGCCGACGTCAAGGCCTACGACACCATTCCCGACATCCTGCGCGACGTGAACACCGGCCGTCTCAAGGCCGGCTACGCCGACTATCCGATCCTCGCCTACAATCTGAAGCAGGGCGGTTTCCCCGAGGTGCGCCTCGTCGACGGTTACAAGCCGGTCACCGTCGGCTCGGTCGGCATCGGCGTTCGCAAGGGCGAGGCCGCGTTGCTTGGCAAGATCAACGCTTCGCTGGCGAAGCTGAAGGCCAACGGCACCATCGACAAGATCCTCGATAAATGGGGCCTGAAGGCGCAGGGTTGATAACGACTCATCGAAGGCTGATCGATGAAAGGCTTCTGGCACGACACCGTCGAGTTCTTCCCGATCCTGTTGAACGGCGTCGCGCTGACGATCATCGTCACCATCGGCTCGCTGCTGCTCTCGACTGTGCTCGGCCTGATCTGGGCGATGATGCGGGTCTCCGGCATCAAGGCGCTGTCGATGCTCAGCGCCAGCCTGATCAATGTGATCCGTGGCATCCCGATCATCGTGCTGTTGTTCTACCTCTACTTCGTGATGCCGGATCTCGGCGTCACGCTGTCGGCCTTGCAGGCCGCGATCCTCGGGCTCGGCATCGCCTACTCGGCCTATCAGGCGGAAAACTTCCGCGCCGGCATCGAGGCGATCGACAAGGGGCAGATCGAGGCGGCGCAGTCCATCGGCATGGGCTGGTGGCTCACCATGCGCCGCGTGGTGCTGCCCCAGGCCGTGCGCATCGTGCTGCCGCCCTACGGCAACGTCATGATCATGATGCTGAAGGACTCCTCGCAGGCCTCCACCATCACGGTCGCCGAGCTCGCGCTGCAGGGCAAGCTGATTGCGTCCTCGACCTTCAAGAACACCAGCGTGTTCACGCTGGTGGCGCTGATGTATCTCACCATGAGCATCCCGCTGATCCTGCTGGTCCGTCACTTCGAGAAGCGGGCCGGCAAGCGATGATCGAGCTCAATGACGTCCACAAGAGCTTTGGCAAGGTTGAGGTGCTCAAGGGCATCACGGCTTCCGTGCAAAAAGGCGAGGTGGTCTGCATCATCGGACCGTCCGGCTCGGGCAAGTCGACCATCCTGCGCTGCATCAATGGGCTCGAAAGCTACGACCGCGGCGAGATCAACGTCGAGGGATTGAAGGTCGACCGCGACGCGCCGTCGATCGTGAACATCCGCACCCAGGTCTCGATGGTGTTCCAGCGCTTCAACCTGTTCCCGCATCGGACAGTGCTGGAGAACGTCGTCGAGGGGCCGCTCTATGTGAAGAAGGAATCGCGTGGGCAGGCGCTCGAGCGAGGCCGCGCACTGCTTGCCCAGGTCGGGCTTGCCGAGAAGGCCGACGCGCATCCGCCGCAGCTCTCGGGCGGCCAGCAGCAGCGCGTTGCCATCGCCCGCGCACTCGCGATGCAGCCCAAGGCCATTCTGTTCGACGAGCCGACCTCGGCACTCGATCCCGAGCTCGTCGGCGATGTCCTCGGCGTCATGCGCAAGCTCGCCGACGACGGCATGACCATGGTCGTCGTCACCCACGAGATGGGCTTTGCCCGCGACGTCGCCGACCGCGTGCTGTTCATCGACGGCGGCGTCATCGTCGAGCAGGGACCGGCGAAATCGGTGCTCAATCAACCCCAGCACCCGCGCACCCAGGATTTCCTGCGCCGCGTGCTGCATCCGCTCTGACCGGACCTTGCCATGACGACGCGTCTGCCTTTGCCGCCCTCGCTTTATGCCGACACCGCCGTCGCGCCTGTGGCCACGCCGCCGCTCGATGTCGACAAGACCGTCTCCATCGCGATCGTCGGCGGCGGCTATACCGGGCTGTCCACGGCGCTGCATCTGGCGGAGCAAGGCGTCGAGGCGCTGGTGCTGGAGGCTCAGGAGCCGGGCTGGGGTGCATCGGGCAACAATGGCGGCCACACCAATCCCGGCCTGAAGCACGATCCCGATCAGATCGAGGCCGATTTCGGCACTGAGCTCGGCCGGCGCATGATCGACTTCTCCTACGGCACCACGAATTTCACGCATGAGCTGATCCGCCGCTACCAGATCCCATGCGAGGCGCGGCAGAACGGCACGCTGCGCGCGGCCTACAACGAGGCCAGCGCCGCCGCGATCGAAAACACCGCGCAGCAATGCATCCGCCGCGGCATGCCGGTGACATATCTGAACCGCGAGCAGCTGCGCGAGATGACCGGCACCGACCGCTACATCGGCGCGATGCTGGATACGCGCGGCGGCGATCTGCACCCGCTCAGCTACGCCCGCGGCCTTGCGCGCGCCGCGATCTCGGCGGGAGCAAAAGTCCATGGCGAGACACTGGCCCTGTCGCTGCGCCGCGAGGGCACGCGCTGGCGCATCGAGACGCCGCGCGCAGTGGTTCATGCCGACAAGGTCCTGCTCGCCACCAACGGTTTTACCGACGATCTCTGGCCCGCGCTCCGTCGCACCATCGTGCCGGTATTCTCGTCGATCGCTGCCACCGCGCCGCTATCCGACGCGGTCGCCCGTTCGATCATGCCGACGCGTCCCGTGCTCTACGAGAGCGGCCACATCACGGTCTATTACCGCATCGATCAGCACAATCGCCTGTTGATGGGCGGCCGCGGGCCGATGCGCTGGATCAACTCGCCCAGCGACGTCGACTATCTCATGCGCTATGCCGAGCGGCTGTGGCCGGAGCTGAGGGGTGTGGCCTGGACTCATGGCTGGAACAGCCGGCTCGCGATCACCAAGGACCACTATCCGCATGTGCACGAGCCTGCGGAGAACATCCTGATTTCGCTCGGCTGCAACGGCCGAGGCGTCGCGCTCTCGACCGCAATGGGCGCGCAGCTCGCCCGTCGCCTGATCGGCGGCGTCAAGGCCGAGATCGACATGCCCATCACCGGCATCAAGCCGATCCCGATGCACGCATTCTGGCCGCTCGGCGTCACGAGCGCCGTGATCGCGGGCCGCATACGGGACCGGCTCGGCATATGAGAAGGCGCCGCCCCGTTAGAAGGCGACGCCTTGCATGATTGGCGGATTAGAGCGTTTTCGAGCGAAGTGGGTACCGGTTCGCGTGAAGAAAACGCGTCAAAACAAGAATCTAGAGCTTCGGTTCTGATTCAATCAGAATCGATGATGCTCTAGGGCCTCAGCAGCGGCCTTGCTTCCACAGGCCGGGCGGGCAGCCGTAACCGCGCCAGCCGACCTTGCGCCCGTGGTACCATCCCGGCGGGGTGCCATGATAGTGATGGCCCATCGCGTGGCCACGACCGTGTCCATGACCGTGTCCATGTCCGTGCCCATGCCCGCCCTTGGCAAGCGCAGGATTGGCGAGTGTGAGGCCGGCGGCAACGATCAGCGACGCGGCGAGCGCAAGTTTCTTCATCATGTCCTCCAATGGGGGCGGGCGCACTTGTCCGTTCTTTGAACGAACCGTGCGTTGCCAAATTCCCTGCGAATGTGGAGGAGTCGTGACGCTCGCGGAGATACGCAATCGCGCATCGGCTCAACGCGCGCTGGCACAATCTCGCATCGATCGGTGCGCTCAGCCTTCCACCACGGCTTCGGCCCACGGCTGAAAAATCTCGACCGCACCCGAATTCGTGTCGCCCTCGCGCATCACCACGCTCGGGCAGGCGAACTTCATCGGCAGGGCCTGGACCTGCGTCTCCTCGTAGTCGAAGCGAGCCGCCAGCGTCTTGCGCGCGTCCGTCGGCAGGCGGGCATCGCCGATCACGACCGCGCCTTCGCTGGCATCGATGCGCGGCTGGTGGATGGCGGCATCGAGGTCCATGCCGAAATCCATCGCAAAGGAGACGAGCTGCATCACCGCCGGCAGGATGCGGCGGCCGCCGGAAGCGCCGAGCGCGAGGCGCTTGCCGTCCTTGGTCTCGGCAATGACCGGCGTGTAGTTGGTGAGGCAGCGCTTGCCGGGCGCGAGCGAGTTGGTCGTGCCCGGCGTCGGATCGAACCACATGATGCCGTTGTTCATGGGGATGCCGGTGTGCGGCGTGACGTATTTCGAGCCGAAGGTGGAGAGCAGCGTCTGCGTCACCGCGGCCATGTTGCCGTGGCGATCGACCACGGAGAAATGCGTGGTGCAGGCCGGCGCCAGATATTCCGCGCCGAGCGAGCGCTTGCCGTCGGCATCGCCCATGTCGTCGAGCCGCTGGCGATAGGCCGATTGTAGCGCGAGCGCATATTCGGCGTAGGCGGCCGCATCCGGCGTGCTGGCCGGCTTCAGGTTCTGTTGCAGCAGCCGCAGTGCGTGCGCCATGGTCGGCCCGGCCGTGAGCTCCGGCGTCGCAAACACCTTGCCGCCGCGATAAGGGATCGCGAGCGGCTCGCGCAGATGGCTGCGGAATGCGGCGAGGTCCTCAACGGACAGCGAGCCGCCATCGGCCTTGATGTCGGAGGCGATGCTCCTGGCGAGATCGCCCTCGTAGAAATCGCGTGGGCCGGCGGCGGCGAGATGGGCCAGCGTCGCCTTCAGCTTTTCCTGCGGCAGCCGCGTCTCGGCCTTGATACCCCAGGGCGCATTCGGCGGCAGGCCGTCCCTCAGGAAGATGTCCGCGCTGGCGGGATAGCGCCTGAGATCGGCGGCCGTGCTCGCGATCATCAACGTCGTCCACCAGTCGACCAGCAGCCCTTCGGAGCCGATCGTCGCCGCCGGCTCCAGCAGCTCTTTCCACGACACCCTGGCGTGGCGGCGATGCGCCTCCTCCATGCCGGCGACGACCCCGGGCACCGCGATCGAGCCGGGCCCGTGAATGTTGCGATCATCCTTCACCCGCGGCCAGGGGAACAGATCGGACGCCGCGCCCGCGCCGGTGATCGGATAATCGGCGACGCGCAGGCTCTGCGGTGCGCACATGCCGTAGTCGATCACCTCGTACCGATTTTCCCTGGCGCGGTAGAGCACCATCGCGCCGCCGCCGCCCATGCCGCTCATCCACGGCTCCAGCACGTTGAGCGCGAAGGTGGTGGCGACGACCGCGTCGACGCAGTCTCCGCCCGCCGCCAGCACCTGTGCGCCGACCTCGGCCGCCCGCCGCGACTGCGCGGCAACGATGCCGCCCTTGGTTCGAACTGCGGGCTTGCGGATGGATTGGGCGAGGCTGAACTGGTGAGGCATGATGTCGTCTTGATATCTGTCGTGGCTTCGTCGCGCTAACTCTGAAGCTCCGCAATTCGCGAAGCCCGCGGACAATGGCACATTGCAGTCAATGAGAACATCAAAAGGGAGCCGCGACATGGCTGGTGTGAGACAGGCGCGGGATGGCGCTCGACGGGTTTCAAGCCACCATGCGCAGGAGCGCCGACGCCATCGAGGGCCGCAACGCCTTTGTCGAGCAGCGCAAGGCGAGGTTCACCGGCAGGTGAGATTTTCCTGAGCCGTCATGGCCGGGCTTGTCCCGGCCATCCACGTGCATTCGCAGAGGCCAAAACGTAGATGCCCGGGACAAGCCCGGGCATGACGCGTGGAGAAACCGTCGGCGGGAAAGCGGCGGCCGCGCTCAGAGTGAGCGGTCGAGCCGGCTGGCCTGATACTTGGCGCGCCATTTCGGGCCGGGTCCACGCATGTAGTGAAGCTCGGGGCGGTAGGGATCGCCGGCGACCCGGATCAGCCGCTGCCATTTGGTGGCGACGAAGCTCAGGGGCTGGCGGAGCATGGTCAGGGAAGCGAGCAACATGGCATCACCTCAATGCGGCTTGCCGAGCATGGCGGTGAAGGGGAGATCGAAAATCTCCTCGCCGTCGTCGTCGCTGACATGGATCACCCAGTCGCGCCAGTCTTCGTTGCTGGGCGTCAGGATCATCGAGCGCATGATCTGGGCGGCGCGGTCGCGTGCCTCGGTCAGGTTGGCGACGGCGGCGCCGTAGCGATCGATCAGGGTGCCCTCGGTATTGGAGCAATGAAAGTAGACCTGGACCATATACGCCTCCTGTAGGGCGCGATTGGGATGGCAAACTGATACCACCCGAGGCATTCGCGAAACATTCGGGTCGGACCCGGTAAGGGAATTTACGGAGATTGGTCGGGTCCAAGGCCCTCACCGGTTTGATCACAGGGGGGTGATGTTCAACTGGACGGCTTTCGGGCGGCATGGAACAAGTTTTGCTGGAAAGTCCGGGGGCTGCCGTGAATCACCTCACAGTCTGGCGCGAATACCGACGCCTGCGCCTGTTTGCGGCGGTCATCGCCGGGGCACTGTTCGGCCTTGTCTCGGGAGCCCCCTCCGAACCGGTGAGGAAAAGCGGCTATGCGGTCGGCCCGGACACCTGCGGCAGCGGCGATCTGGCCTTTCCCAGAGTCCAGATCGGCATGGAGGCGGGATTTTGCGCCGGCCTCGTCGCCAGCGAGGAAGATCATCTCAAGTTTCCGCGCTCGATCGTCCAGCTGCCGGGGCGCGACCTGTTCGTCGTGGCCGACATGGGCGGCTGGGGCCATACCGACGGCCGGATGCTGCTGCTCGATCCGCACGCGCCCCAGGGCCAGCGGTTCAAGGAATTGCTGACGGGAATCGAATATCCGTTCGGTCTCGTGATCGGTCCGGACAGGAAGCTGTACGCCTCGACCGCCGAGACGATCTTCCGGTTCGATCCGCTCGCCGAGAACCCGCGGAGCACGGTCGAGACCATCATCCGTCACATGCCGGGACGCCGGATCACGCTGCCCGACGGCACCAGGCTCGATGAGGGCGCGCATCCGCTCAAGCAGTTTGTCTTTGACAGGAACGGGCGGCTGTTCGTCAACGTCGGCTCGCACAACGACGACTGCATCACGCCGGCGCCGATCACGAAGCCCTGTGCGCCGGCGGAGGGCGCTTCGGCAATGGCCGCGATCTGGCTGTTCACGCCGCCTCCGGGCGGCGTCTTTCCGGCGCTGAAGCCTGGCGATACCGATCCGCCGCACACCGTCTATGCGCGCGGCTTGCGCAACTCGATGGCGCTGGCGCTGCATCCGAACTTCCCCGATGCCGGCTATGCCTTCCTGCAAGGCGAGAACGGCCGCGACCTGCCCGACATCTTCAAGCCGAACGAGGAGATCAACGCGATCGAGCAGGGCAGGCATTATGGCTGGCCCTATTGCTACGATGTGTCGACGCCAAGTCCCGAGTTCAGGAGCGTGCTGCAATCGGGAGCCTACAAGTCGCTCTGCACTGCCAATGCGCTCTACAAGCCGCCGTTCTCGCTGCTGCCGCCGCATGGCGCGCCGCTCGCGATGCTCTATTATCACGGCACCAGATTCCCGGAGCTGGAGGGCAAGCTGCTGGTCGGCCTGCACGGCTATCGCCCGACCGGCAGCCGCGTCCTCGTCTACGACGTCGACGACCACGGCTTCCCCAGACTGAGCCCGGCGCCGGTGCGCTATCACGTCAGTTGCGCGGCCGAGCCGACACGCAGCTTTCGCACCGACGCCGGCGAGGTGGCTGCCGCGCCGTTCGAGGAGCTGATCGCGGGCTGGCACCGCGTCAACGGCGCGCGGCCGCAAGGCGCCCCTGTCGGCATGACGGTCGCGGAGGATGGCGCGATCTGGCTGGTCGAGGACAAGAACAAGACCGTGATCCGGATCGACCGCGCCGCAGGCGATCCGCCGCAGCCGCTGGCCTGCGACACGCGCAGCCAGGCATTGATCGACCAGCTCGCGGCGTTCGTCGCGAGCGACGCGCAGAACCGCATCCGGCTCACCACGCTGCGCAAGGGTCTGGTCGAAAAGCATTGCGTCGGCTGCCATTCGGATTTCGGCCTGAAGGCCGGGCAATCGGACGCGGACAAGGACGTCACCGCGCTCCGCTTCATGCTGTCGCAGGACGGCTGGATCTATCCGGGCGATCCCGACTCCGGCATGCTGCGGACGCGGCTTCGTGGGTCAGGCGCGGAGAAGCTGATGCCGCCGGGCGGCGAGAGCCTGCCGAAGACCGAGCCCGGTTACGCGCACCTGCTCGACACCGCGGATCTGCTGGTGGCGAAAATGGTTCCGGGCACGCGGATGCGGATCAAGTCCGGCCCGCCGCAGCGAAAATTCTACGGCAAGGCGGGCAGGGAATGCGGCGAAATACCGGCCGCCAAGGTCGTCGTCGTGACACAAAGGAAGGCTGTAGACAAACCCGGCTTCAGCCGATTCTTCCGGCCGGCCGATCCCTATCTGAACGGCGAGTGCACCGACGACGATGGCTATTACATCCGGCAGGAATTTCTGGTGCCTGTGCAGTAGCATCTTGCTCATCGCGACCCTGCCGGCAGCTGCCGACACGAAACTGTTCGAAAGCGTGCAGGTGACGCCCGCGGGCGAATACACCTTCGGCATCGAAGGGCCTGCCGCCGATCTCGACGGCAACCTGTTCGTCGTCAATCTCGGCAAGCCCGGCACCATCGGCAGGTTGCCCGCGGGCGGTGCGGCTTCGGAGCTGTTCACGACACTCCCCGAAGGCAGCGTCGGCAACGCGATCCGTTTCGATCGGAGTGGCGCGATGTTCATTGCCGACTACAAGAAGCACAACGTCTTCACCGTTCCGAGGGGAAGCACCGCGCCGGCCGTCTGGTTTCATTCCGATGAGATGAATCAGCCCAACGACATCACGATCGCGCGCGACGGCACGATCTACGCGAGCGATCCGAACTGGAAAGGACGCGAGGGCCACATCTGGCGCATCGCGAGAGCCGCAGACGGCTCGGTGCAGGGGCAGATCATGTCGGCGCCACGCGCGATGGGCACCACCAACGGCATCGATCTCAGCCCCGACGGCAAGACGCTCTATGTCGGGGAGTCCAGCAACGGCCAGATCTGGTCCTACACGATCAAGGGCAACGAGCTTACCGGCGCAAAGCTCGTCAAGGCGTTTCAGCCCGACACCGTCGACGGCCTGCGCACGGACGTGGCCGGTCGCCTCTACGTCGCGCGCATTCTCAAGGGCACCATCGCGCTGATGAAGCCCAATGGCGCCGTCGAGCGGGAGATCACGCTGAAAGCCAAGGAGCCGACCAACCTCGCCTTCGGCGGCAGCGACGGCAAGACCGTCTTCGTCACCCAGCGCCAGGGCGGATTCATCGAGTCCTTCCGCACCGACCAGCAGGGCCGCGAGCACTGCCTCCAGCGCGGGCGCTGCTAGAGCATGATCCGGACCCGAAGGGCCGCGTTAGCGCAAAGTGTGCAGCGGTTTTCCCTCGCGACAAACGCGGAACGCGTTTGCGCGGAGATCATGCTCAAATAAAAGAGAAACAGAGGGCCGATCTGCTTCCGGCGCAGGGCGGTGCGACAGGAGCGGCATTCTTCTTGCTTGCATCTGGCCGCCACGGGGATCAAGACATCTGTGGCACCGACCACGGAGTGTTTGAGTGAAAGCCGTCCATACCGAACTGCATCGCGGCCACGATCCGCAATTCTTCCTGGTTCGCGGTGTCGTCAAGCGCACCACCGAGCAGCCC
Source organism: Bradyrhizobium cajani (assembly GCF_009759665.1). Lineage (GTDB taxonomy): Bacteria > Pseudomonadota > Alphaproteobacteria > Rhizobiales > Xanthobacteraceae > Bradyrhizobium > Bradyrhizobium cajani. The sequence goes on along the minus strand of NZ_WQNE01000010.1, from coordinate 162,900 downwards.
GAGCGCGCCGACCGCCTGCTTAAGGGACTGAAGGACGGCAAGCATCAACTGGTCGAGTCGACGACATTCGGGCAGGGGCCTCGCGCGCGCATCCACAGTCCGGAATATCTGTCGTTCCTAAGCGAAGCCTGGGACGCCTGGACCGCGCTCGGCGATTCCGGTCCGGAGATGATCGGCAACATCCATCCCGTGCGCCACGCCGCGACCTATCCGACGCATATCGTCGGCAAGCTCGGCTGGCACACCGCCGACACCGCGGCGCCGATCGGCCCGGGCACCTGGGCCGCCGCTTGCGCCGCGACGGACGTTGCGGTCACCGCGGCGCAGATGGTGATGGACGGCGAGGACGCAACCTACGCGCTCTGTCGTCCGCCCGGCCATCACGCCTATCGCGACATGGCCGGCGGCTTCTGCTTCCTCAACAACAGTGCGATCGCGGCGGCGCATCTGCGGCAGAAGCACGAGCGCGTCGTCATCCTCGATGTCGACGTCCATCACGGCAACGGCACGCAAGGAATCTTCTACGCGCGGCCGGACGTCTACACGATCTCGATCCATGCCGATCCGGTCGCGTACTACCCGTACGTGTGGGGCTACGCCCATGAGCGCGGCGAGGGCGAGGGGCTCGGCACCAATCTCAACATCCCCCTCGCCATCGGCACCGGCGACGACGGTTATATCCAGGCGATGGAGGTCGCACGCAAGGCGATCGAATCCTTTGCGCCCGGAGCTCTCGTCATCGCGCTCGGCCTAGATGCCTCCGAGCATGATCCGCTGCGCGGCCTCGCCGTCACCACGCCGGGCTTCCGCCGCATCGGCCAGGCCATCGCGAAGATGGGCCTGCCGACCGTGTTCGTGCAGGAGGGCGGTTATCTCTCGGACATTCTGGGCGCGAACCTGACCTCGGTGCTGGCGGGGTTCGAAGAGGCCCGCTGATCTTCGCCTCTCGTCGCATTGACGAACTGCGCCACCGGCGTCAGCTCGCCGACCTCATTCAGCCGCTTCCTGAAGCGGCCAGGCATTGCGGCTGATGGGAAGGCCGCCGGCTGCACGGGAGCCGTCGGCGATCGCGAGGCGATGCGAGGGGGACGGCGAGCACAGCGAGAAGCGCCAGCCTTGCGGATCGTCGGCGATATCCGGCTTGAAGCTGATCTCGATCGCCTCGCGCGACACCTGCATCGCGAAGGCGTCGAGCGGCAGATTGAGGCCAAAGCCCCTGGCCTTCAGATAGGCCTCCTTGAGCGTCCAGTAGTCGAAGAAGCGCTCGATCGCAGCGGGCTCCGGCAGTCCGCGCAGCGTCTCGACCTCTTCCGGCGCAAAGAAGCGAAGTGCGGTGGATAGCGGCGCCACCCGCCGCGACACGGTTTCGACATCGACGCCGACGGCTTCGTGTCTCGACACGATGCAGGCGACGCAGCCGTCGGCATGCGACAGGCTGAAATGCAGCGCAGTCGAGGTCGCAGGCGCCGTGATGAACGGTCGCCCGTAACTGCCGGCGGCAAAGGACCAGTCGGAGGGCGCAACGTTGGGGGCGACCCGCGACAGCGCCAGGCGCAGCATGGCATGGGCGAAAATATACTGCCGCCGATGCCGCTCGAGCATGAAACGGTCGGCGCGGACTCGTTCGTCGACGGAGAGCAGACGTCGGCACGCATCGATTGCGCCCGGCGCGTCAATGGTCTCGATCAGTCCGACAAACAATTCAATTCTGTCGTCTGCCATCAATCGGGCCTTTGGCGTCTGGCCGAGGCTGGATCCCCGGTCCGGACGGAAGAATCAACTGGAGCAAGAATCAACTGAGCGGACCGTTGTTAGCGGTCCACCCGGGCAAATTCTTGTCGATTTGGAGGCCGGTTTACAGGCGCAAGCTTGTGCGAGACCCCAGCTCGACAGGCGAGCGGCCCATGTCCGAAAGGCGAAGTGAGAGGATTCGTGCGGCGTCCCGGCCGACGAGCCTTACTTCTTCTTTTTCTTCTTGGCCTTCTTCGTCACGCCCAGCACCGAAAGGCTGGCGTCGACGTCCTTCAAAGCGGTCTGGAGCTTCTTCTTCTCGAAGTTCAGCAATTTTTGCAGGGCCTTGCGGTCCTTGGGGCTTAACGAGGTGCCCTTGGTAAATTTGATGAAACCCATAACACTCCCCCGGGTCAAAAATAATCGTCCACTCAAAAGACGGGAATAATCTTGCGCGATGACGCCAAAGAATCAAGGCGCAACTTGGTCATTCACAGCTTTGGCGAGTGAACCCGTATTCGCCCGAGCCGTACGGCCGGTCATGCCGCTTTGCGATCGAGCAAACGGCCCAGCGGCATGTTGGGTTGAATCACGGCCCCGCCCAGCAGCGCTACGAGGTCCTTCATCCAGTCTGCGACCATAGGACCGTCCAGCAGTTCGCCCTTGTAACTGCATGATCCGGTGATTCCGGTCGGGCGCTCCTTGAGCATCAGCGACAGCCAGGTCTGGTCGATCTGCAGCACCGGCTGGCCTTCGCGTGCGATGTTGCCGGTCGATTCGACCGTGACGTCAGGCAGATCGAGTGGCTGGCGGAGCGGATTTTGCAGGGTGAAATAGACCTGGAGCAGCGAGGCGGGATCGATTCCCTCCTCTTCCAGATGGTCGGCCAGGATGTTGAACGGCAGCTCCTGCCGCGCATGCGCGTCCACCACGCTCTGGCGCACCCGCGCCAGGGCCTGCGCGAACGACAGTTCGGGCGTGATTCGGGTTCTGATGACCACCGTGTTCTCGAACGGACCGATGATGCGGTCGGCGTCCGGCTGGGCGCGATTGGCCATGGCGGTGGCGATCGAAATGTCGGTGCGGCCGGTCCGCGCCAGCAACAGGGTCTTCAGGCCGGTCAGGAGGCACATGAACAGCGTCGCACTCTGCTGACCGGCAAAGGCGGTGAGCCGGCTGATCAGCTCGCGCTCGAGGCTGACAGGATGGTACCCGGTCGACGCGCCCGGGCTCGATTTGCCGTCGAAGAGCGGGGTCGCGCCACGCAGATTCGCCGTCCAGTCGGCAGCCTGGCGGCGAGCGGCGTCGGTGCCGCACCACCAGCGCTGCCAGCGCGCGACGTCCGAAAAGGCCGGCGGCAGTTTCGGCAGCGGCACTGACGGATATCCGGCCAGCACCGCATAACGGCCCGACAATTCCTCGAACAGCACGCCAATCGACCAGCCATCGGCGATGGCGTGGTGCAGCGTCAGCAGCAGCACGTGATCCTCGGCGTGGAGCCGCAACAGGCGCGCCCGCAACAGCGGCGGGCGTGCGGCGTCGAAGGGAGCATAGGTCTCCTGCTCGATCAGGAGATTGACCTTCCTGAGCTCGAGGGCCTTGCGCCGCTTGTTGTGGTGGGGTCGCCCGTTGCCGATCGTCTCGACGGTCAGGACCGGGCCGAGCGGGCCGGGGGCGGCGACCAGGCTGACCGGCTCCTCGCTGCGCCAGCCGAACCCGGTCCGGAGCGATTCGTGACGGCGCACGATGTCGTCGAACGCCTGCGCGAGGGAAGCCGTATCGAGCGGGCCCTGGAGATGGAAGGCAAAGGGCAGATTGAACAGCGGCAGGCCCGGCAGATTCCGCTGGATCCGCATCATCTGGTCCTGCGCGATCGAGAGCGTCGGAGGCCCGCTCCTGGCCCGCCGCGGCATGCTTGCGGCAGACTTTCGCGGCTTCGCCGCCACGGCCTCGTCGACCCGCCGGGCGAGCTCGTCGATCGTCGGTGCCTCGAAGATGGTCTTGATCGGCAGCGATACGCCGAGTGCACGCGCGATCCGCGCCATGACCTGGCCCGCCAGCAGCGAATGGCCGCCGAGGTCGAAGAAATTGTCGGTCACCCCGAGGCTCTCGACCTTCAGCAGGTCGATCCAGATGTCGGAGAGCACCTTTTCGGTGAAACGCCGCGCCGGCACGGCCGCATCCGCGCCGGACGCTTCCTGCTGCGCGGGCGCCAGCAGCGCGGACCGGTCGAGCTTGCCGTGGGCATTGAGCGGCACCTGATCCAGGAACAGGAATGCGGACGGGATGGCGTGCTCCGGCAGCCGGCGCTTCAGGAACTCGCGCAGCTCGCTGGCGCTGATCCGGCTGCCGGAGGTTGCGACGATGTGGGCGATCAGCCTGACATCGCCGCCGGCCTCGCGGCGCGGTTCGACGATGCCGGCGCGCACACCCGGATGGTCGGCGAGCGCATGCTCGATTTCCTTGAGCTCGATCCGGTAGCCACGGATCTTGACCTGGTGATCGGCTCGGCCGAGGCATTCGATCGTCCCGTCGGCGCGGCGGCGGGCGAGATCGCCGGACCGATACAGACGCGTGCCGGCCTGGCGGGTGAACGGATCGGGCAGAAAGCGTTGCCGGCTCTGAGCGGGATCGTTGACATAGCCGCGGCCGACGCCGGCGCCGCCGATGCAGAGCTCGCCAACCACGCCAACCGGCTGTGGCTGGAGGTTTGCATCGAGCACGTAGAGCTGGGTGTTCGGCAGCGGGGCTCCAATCGGGACATTTGTCGTCGTCTCCGCCGGCGCCTTGGTCAGGCGATGCAGGGAGACGTCGTCGGAACATTCCGACGCGCCGTAGGCATTGATCAGCGGCACCTTGGGGCAGCGGGCGAACCAGGCGTGGCAGAGCTCGACCGGCAGCGGCTCGCCGGTCGAGATCAGCAGCCGCAATTTCGCGAAGGCACGCTGGATCGGTGCCTCGTCCATGCGATCGAGAATCACGCGCAGCAGCGAAGGGACGATCTCGAGCACCGTGATGGCTTCGCGCGCGATCTCCCGCGCGAGCAGAACCGGGTCCTGCACGGTCGCGTTGTCACAGACGTGCACACGCGCGCCGACCATCGGCCCGGCCAGGAATTGCCAGACCGAGATCACGAAACTTTGCGGCGCGGTCTGCGCGATCACGTCCCTGGCCGAGAGGCCAAGCTCGGAGATGAGCGCGGCCAGATGGTTCGACAGCCCGCGCTGCTCGATCATGACGCCCTTCGGCGCGCCGGAGGAGCCGGACGTATAGACGAGATAGGCAAGGCTCGAGGGCGTACGCCGGGCGGCGCGGGCCGGCCTGGTCGTGCCTGGCGTGATCGCATCCTCGAGCTCGGCCACCCGGATGCGTTCGACCAGCGGCTCGAGCAGCGTGTCGACCATGACGGATTGGACGCGCCCGGTCAGCAGCACGCGGGCGCAGCTCGACCCGAGGATGGTCGTGAGCCGCGCCGGCGGCTGGTCGGGATCGAGGTTCAGGAAGGCCGCGCCGACGCGCTGCACGGCGATCATTGCGGCGAGCAGGTCGGGCCCGCGCTCGGCAAGCAGGGCGACCACCGTCTCGGCGCCGACGCCTTCGCGGGCCAGCCAGCGCGCGATCGCCTGGCTGCGGCGCGCCAGCTCGCGATAGCTCAGGGATGCGTGACCGTCCGACACTGCGATCGCATTCGGTGTGGCCCTGGCCTGACGATCGAAGCGCTCGCTCAAGTTGCCGCGCGCGGTGAAATTGGCCGGTACACCATGGCCCTGCGCCAGCAACTGGCGGCGTTCGGCCTCGGTCAGGAGCTGCAGGCGCGAAATGCGCTGCTCCGGATCGGCGATGACGGCCTTGAGCAGGGTCTTGAACTGAGCGGCCATGTCTTCGATCGTCGCGGCGTCGAACAGATCGGTGGCGTATTCGAAGAATCCCGAGAAACGGCCGTCGGCCTCGACCAGCTCGAGCGTGATGTCGAAGCGCGCCACCCTTGGATCGACCTCGATGCGCCGCAACGAGAGGCCGGGAAAGCGAGCAGCCTCGATCGACGCGTTCTGGAGGATGAACATGATCCGGAACAGCGGATTGCCATCGCTCCTCCGCGCGACCTGCAACGCGCGCAACACCTCCTCGATTGGAAGGTCCTGGTTGCGGTAGGCATCGAGCGTCACCTGCCGTACCCGCCGCAGCACTTCGCCGAAGGTCGGATCGCCGGAAAGATCGTTGCGCAGGATCAGGGTGTTGGCGAACAGCCCGATCAGGCGCTCGCTTTCGATCTGGTTGCGGTTGGCGATCAGCGAGCCGATTGCGACATCCTCATGCGAGGTGTGGCGAAACAGGAGACACTGGAAGGCCGCGAGCAGCGTCATGAAAGGCGTGACGCCCTGGTTCTGGCTCAGTGCCCTCAAGTCGGCCGACAGCGTCTTGGAGAATTCGAGATAGTGACGGGCGCCGTGACCGCTCCAGGCCGCCGGCCTCGGCCGGTCGGTTCGCAACGGCAACGTGGTGACGCCGTCGAGCTGCGTCCGCCAGTAGTCGAGCTGCTCCTTGACGGCCGGCGTCTGCGCCCAGCCCTGCTGCCAGAGCGCAAAGTCGCGATACTGGAAGGCCGGCGAGGGCAGCGGCGTCGCGCTCGTCTTGCGCGCCGCGGCATAGTGCGCGGCAAGCTCTTCCCAGAACAGCCGTTGCGACCAGCCGTCGGTGACGAGGTGGTGGACGTTGACCACCAGCGCGTGGCTGGATTTGTCGAACGAGAGCAGGGTGACCTTCAGCGGTGGCTCGCGTGCCAGATCGAATGGATATTGCGCGAGCTTGAGCGCCTCGCGCCGGATCACGGCGGCCCGCCTGTCCGCGGCGCAGGGCTTGAGCCTGATCCGCTCGAAGTGCGGATGGGATTGCAGCACCCGCTGCTGCGGCTCGCCCTGGTGTTCGACGAAGACCGAGCGCAGCACCTCGTGGCGCCGGCAAATTGCGGCGAGGCCCGCGCGAAGCGCAGCAGCATCGATCTGGCCCCCGATCATTGCGACCTCGACGACATTATAGTTGTAGCCGGTCGAATCGAGCCGCGAGAGCACGTACATCCGCTGCTGCTGGAACGACAGCGGCGCGCCTGCTTCTGAAGCCGCGGCCTGGCGCCAGGCCGGCAGCGCCGCTGCGCGGTGGGTTGCGGCGGTCTCCAGCCGGGCCGCAAGCGCCGTGACCGTGGCGCAATCGAAGATATCCTCGAACGAGAAATCGACGTTGAAGCGATCGCGCAGGCGCGAGCGCATCTGCGTCACCGCGAGCGAGTCCGCGCCGAGCGCGAAGATATCCTGATCGACGCCGACCTGCGGCAGCTCCAGCAGATCGGCCCAGATCGCGGCAAGCTGGGTCTCCAGCGCGTTGCGCGGCAGCCGTGTCTCGTCGCTCTCCTCCGCCGTCGCGATCAGCTCCGTCAGTGCATTGCGCTTGACCTTGCCGCTGGCGCCCTTCGGCAGTGCGGCCACGCTGCGGATCAGGCTCGGCACCTTGTAGGCCGCGAGACGTTTGCGCGCGAACTGGCGCAACTGGTCCGAGCTCGCTCCGGAGTCCGGCCGCAGCACCACCACGGCAGCGACGTTCTCGCCGAGCTTGCGGTGCGGGACGGCGAACACGCCGGCCTCCAGCACCGCGGGATGGCCGAGCAGGACCTCTTCCACCTCGAGGGGCGAGACCTTCTGCCCGCCGCGGTTGATGACGTCCTTGATGCGGCCGACGATGAAGAGATAGCCGTCGGGATCGAGATAGCCGAGATCGCCGGTCCGGAACCAGCCGTTGCGGAATGCGGCCCGTGTCGCGGCCTCGTCATTGTAGTAGCCGCGGCTCATGTTGGGTCCGCGCAGCATGATCTCGCCATGCGCGCCGTTCGCCAGCACGCGACCGGCTTCGTCCATGATCGCGATCTCGGGGCCTGCGGCGCGGCCGACCGATCCGATCTTGCGCAACTCGAACGGATTGGCAGCGATCTGCGAGGCCGCTTCCGTCATCCCGTAGGTCTCGAGCACGGGAACGCCGAACGTCGCCTCCAGCCCTTCGAGGATGGCAGGCGCGAGCGAGGCCGAAGCCGAGCGGATGACGCGCAGTGACGACGACCGGGCGCGGTCCGGGTTCGCTTCCGCTGCCGTCAGCAGCGCACGATGAATGGTCGGCACAGCCGTGTACCAGGTCGGTTGCAGCTCCCGCATCCAGCCGAAGAAGGACGACGCATCGAAACCGTCGGTGCAGATCACGCTGGAGCCCGCGGCCAGCGCCGTCAGAAGGCCCGAGATCAGGCCATGGGCGTGAAACAGCGGCAGCACGTTGAGGAGGCGGTCGTGGGAGGTGAGCGACAGCACGCGGCCGGCGTTGGTGGCGGACAGGCACACATTGCGATGCGTGAGCGGCACCATCTTCGGCCGGGCCGCCGTGCCCGACGTCAACAGGATGAACGCATCGTCGTCGCCGCGTGAGGCGCCGCCGGTGATTGCCGGCCCGACCGCCGGACCGATGAAAGTGCAGCCGCCGAGATCGTTCTGCGGCCCCGGCACGAAATCGATCACCGCGACGTCGAGCGCCCTGGCGACGTCGCGACTCGCCGAGTTCATGTCGGCCCGGGTGACGAGCGCCGTCAGCTTCAACTCGCTGAAATAGCGTTGCAGCTCGTCCGCGGTCAGATCGGGATTGACGGGGATGCAGGCGCAGCTTGAAGCGACCGCGATCAACGCCAGAGCGCTGTCGGCGCCGCGTGGCAGCGCAACGGCGATGCGGTCTGCGGGGTCGATGCCGAGCCCGCGCAGGATACGGACCAGTCGCTGAGTCAATTCGCCCAGTGCGCCATAGCTGAGAGCCGGCCGGCCCGGGGCGAGGAGAGCGGGTGCTGCCGGCGTCTTCCGCGCATGGACGTCAAGAAGGCCGCCGATATGGGCAAAGCTCTTGGTTTCGGCGCCTGCGCGTTCCGATCCCTCTCCCACCGCGGATGTAATGTCGGACAACGCCATTCCCTTTTGATCTGATTAAGCTATTCTTTCAAGAACTATGGGAACGCGTCCAGTCTGAGGTGAAGTTTTGGCCCCAAAATCTGTGGTTGAGGGGGCCCTAAGCCCTTCGACGGAGTGAAGGTTGGGCAGATATCACCATGCTGGAGAATGAGCCGGGCACGGGAGCGGAAGGCAGGCTGAAGCTCTGGCTCGAGGGCATCGGTCTCGGCCATTACGGCGATCTGTTCGCACAGCACCGCCTTGATCTCGATGTCATGGGGGACCTGACCGAATCCGATCTGGTCGAGCTCGGAATGCCGCTCGGCGATCGCAAGCGGCTCCAGCGGGCGATGGCGGCGCTATTCCAGGCTGAAACGGCGGAGGCGCCGGCGACAGTGGCGCCGCAGGCGCGGACGGAGGTCGGCGCCGAACGGCGTCAGCTCACCACCATGTTCTGTGACATGGTGGATTCCACCTCGCTCTCGGTGCAGTTCGATCCGGAAGACGTGCGCGACATGATCGCAAGCTTTCGCGAGACCTGCGTCCGCGTGGTGAAGCATTATGAAGGCTTCGCGGCGCGTTTCGTCGGCGACGGTATCCTCGTCTATTTCGGCTATCCGACCGCACATGAGGACGACGCCGAGCGCGCGGTGCGTGCGGGGCTCGAGATCGTGCGGGTGCTGTCGACCGCGCGTGCGATCGAGCCGCGTGGCGCGCTCAGCCACTCCCCCGCCGTCCGCATCGGGATCGCGACCGGTCTTGTCGTGGTCGGCGACCTCGTCGGACAGGGCACCGAAGAGCGCGACTCCGCGGTTGGAGAAACCGTCAATCTGGCCGCGCGCCTGCAAGCCCTGGCGCCCCCCAATGGCGTCGTGATCTCCCCCTCGACGCAGTCGCTGCTGAAGGGAAAGTTCGACTACCGCAGTCTCGGCGTCCACGTCCTGAAGGGCATTTCCGAGAAGGTGCAGGCCTGGCACGTGGTGCGCGCCTCGCGGGTCGAGACCCGCTTCGCCGCCGCCATGGGCACGCGGCTGACGCCGCTCGTCAATCGCGAGGAGGAGATCTCGCTGCTGATGGGGCGCTGGCAGCAGGCCAAGGAGGGCGACGGCCAGGTCGTGGTCAAGTTCGGCGAGCCCGGAATTGGCAAGTCGCGCATCATTCAGGAAATCTTCGAGCGGATTGCGGGCGACCGCCACGGCCAGGTCTCGTTCCAGTGCTCGCCCTATTACACGTCGACGGCGTTCCATCCTTTCGTCGCGCAGCTCAAATTCGCCCTGGGCCTCGACCGAGAGGATGCATCCGCGCTGTCGCTGGCGGGCCTGGAGACTGCGATCGCCGCTGCCCATGGCGACATCGAGCAGGTCACGCCGCTGTTTGCCGCGCTGCTGTCGATCCCGACCGGCGATCGCTATCCGCCGCTCGACCTGTCGCCGCAGCAGCAGAAGGATGCGACCGTCGCGGCGCTGGTCAGTCACTTCCTCGGCCTGGCGCGCGAGATGCCGCTGGTCATCGCGTTCGAGGACCTGCACTGGATCGACCCGACCTCCCGTGAGGTGATCGATCTCCTGGTCGACCGGGTCCAGAACCAGCCGATCCTGGTCATCATCTCCGCGCGCTCCGAATTCCAGCCCAGCTGGAACGCGCATTCGCATATCACCACGGTGGTGCTGAATCGTCTGAGCCGGCAGCTGCGCGCGACGTTGGTCGAGCGCGTCGCCGGACGCGAGCTTCCCAAGGAGGTCGTCGAGGAGATCATCGTCAAGACCGACGGTGTGCCGCTGTTCCTGGAGGAGCTGACCAAGACGGTTCTCGAATCCAACCTCCTCACCGAGCGGCACGGACGCTACGTGCTGTCGGGCCCGTGGCGGCAGCTCGCGATCCCGGCCACCCTGACGGACTCGCTGATGGCCCGGCTGGACCGGATGGGCCCGTTCAAGCGCGTCGCGCAGATCGGCGCCACCATCGGCCGCGAATTCTCCTACGAGACGCTGCACGCGGTCGCCAACACTCCGGCGGAGCAGATCGAGGCGGCGCTCAATCACCTGGAGGAGGCGGGGCTGGTCATGCGGCGCGGCCATCCGCCCGACGCGCTCTACTCCTTCAAGCACGTGATGATCCAGAACGCCGCGCACGCAAGCCTGCTGCACAGCGAGCGGCGCAAGCTGCATTCCCGGATCGCCCAGGTGCTTGCCGAGATGTATCCGGAGAAGACCGAGCGGGAGCCGGAGCTGCTCGCCCATCATTTGACCGAGTCCGGGCAGAGCGAGGGCGCCGCGAGCTTCTGGCTCAAGGCCGGCAAGCAGGCGGCCAAGACCGGCGCCAATCTGGAGGCGATCGGCCATCTGCGCCGCGGCCTCGGCGTGGTGCAGGCCAATTCCCGCATGCAGGGCGCCGACGAGATGGAGCTCGAGCTGCGTATCGCGCTCGGCAATGCGCTGATCGCCGCCAAGGGCTATGCGGTGCAGGAGGTCGAGGAGAATTACGTCCGCGCGCTCGAGCTCGGCCGGCAGCTCGACGACGACGAAAAGACCTTTGCCGCCACGCGCGGGCTCTGGGTCTGCCATTTCATCCGCGCCGATCTCACCCGCGCGCACGATCTCAGCGTCGAGCTGTTGAAGTTCGCCAAGCGCGAGCGGCTCAACGAGCGGGCCCAGCCGGCGCAGCAGACCGGCTATCTGATCGAGGCGCACCGCGCGATCGCGATGACCATGCTCTATCGCGGGCGTTTCGCGGCGTCCCAGCATCACCTGCACCGCTGCATCAATCTCTACAGTCCCGATCTGCACTTCGATCTGATGGAGCGGCACGGCATCGAGCCCGGCGTCGTCTCGCTGTCCTATCTCGGCTACCTGCTGTGGTTCCTCGGCCGGCCCGATGCGGCGCGACAGCACAGCGAGCAGGCGATCGCGAACGCCGAGAAAGTGCGCCATCCCTTCACGCTCGCCTTCGCGCTGGTGTTCGGCGCCTATCTCTGCCAGCACCTGCGCGACGTCGAGGGCACGCGCGATCACGCCAACCGTGCCATGATCATCGCCACCGAGCACAATTTCCTGCATTGGAAGCAGCAGGCGGCGATCCTGCGCGGCTGGGCGCTGGCCCAGCTCGGTGAAGCCGACGAAGGCCTGAGCCAGATGCGCTTCGGCCTCGACGAATACGAGGCGATGGATTCCTGGCTTGCCGGCTGCTGGTTCCGCTGCCTGCTCGCGGAAGCCTACGCCAAGGTCGGGATGCGCGATGCCGCCCTGCGCGCGCTGGACGGCGCGCTCGCCACCGCCAGGCGGACCGGCGATCACTCCTACCTCGCCGAGGTCTATCGCCTGCAAGGCGAGATCATGCTCTTGGACGGCGACCCGGCGTCGGTGCGGGAGGCCGAGGATCTGTTCGGCCTGTCGCTGGAGGTCGCGCGCAAGCAGGGCGCGCTGTCCTGGGAGCTGCGCACCGCCGTCAGCCTCGCGCGCCTGTCGCACGAGGCCGGCAGGCGTGAGCATGCTAGGCTCCTGCTCGCGCCGATCGTCGGCAAGTTCAGCGAGGGCTTTTACACGCCCGACCTGAAACGGGCGATGCAACTGATGAACGAGCTCAGTGTGGACGCGTCCGTCCGCGAACAGGCCGATCCCGTGAGATGAGTGATCTTGCCGCCGCGCGTGCGCGCTTCGTCGAGTTGATTGCCAAGCGCGAGCGGATCGGCTCGCCGCGCCTGCTCGAAGCGCTCGCCGCTGTCCCGCGCGAGGATTTTCTGGCGAAAGGCCCCTGGCGCATCAAGAGCGGGGCCGCCCGCAGCTACCGGCTGACGCCTGACGCCGATCCAATCCATCTCTACGACAATGTTCTGGTCGCGATCGACGCGCGCCGCAAGCTCGACACCGGATTGCCGAGCCTGTGGGCGCATTTCATCGACGTGCTCGGCGTCGGGCAGAAAGACCGCGTGGTCCAGATCGGCTGCGGACTCGGTTATTTTTCGGCGGTGCTGTCGAAGATCGTCGGTCCAAAGGGCAGGGTGCATGCCATCGAATGCGATGGGCGGCTTGCGGCTCGCGCCGCGACTTATCTTCGCGCCTATCGCAATGTCGACGTCGTCCACGGTGATGGATGCGAGGCGCGCGGCGTGCCGGCCGACGTCATCATCGTGCATGCCGGCTTCTCGCATCCGCACCCGCTCTGGCTTCAGTCGCTGCGCCCGCGCGGCCGCCTTCTGGTGCCGCTGACCCAGCGGGATCGCGAAGGCGCCGCCGTCAAGATCATGCGCAAGGGCAGGGGATTCGAGGCCGAGGCGGTCCAGCAGATCCGGATATTCCCCGGCCAGGGCCGCGGAACGACCGCACTCGACGATCGCGTCGCCGACTGGTGGCAGCGCGCCTCCGCGCTGGCGCCGCTGCGCTTTCGCAGGCTCGAGCAGGGCCTGCCGTCGGATGGCTAATGCTTCGTTTCGTTTTACCTTGATTCCGTTTGTGAGTTTCCAGCATCTCTTGCCGCGGCTATGAGTGCAGCCTGACGGCCATTCGAGCGCGCCCATGCATTCCGTTGCCCTGCTGACTGCCAGCTACGCCAAGGATATCGAACGCTTTTCGCTGCTCAGCGAGAGCATCGACACCTGGCTCACGGGATACACGCGGCATTATGTTCTCGTTAACGATGAGGACGTGCCGCTGTTTGAGCGGTTCGCTTCCGACAAGCGCGTCATCGTTCCCGCCTCGCGCTATCTGCCGAGATGGCTCTTTGCGCTGCCGCCGGCGCTCCAGTTCGGTAACCGGCGCGTCTGGCTGTCGCTGCTGTCGTCGCCGGTGCACGGCTGGCACATCCAGCAGATCCTGAAGATCGCCGGCGTCCTCAACGCGCCGGAGCAGCGCGTCTGCATCCTGGATTCGGACAACCTGTTTTTCCGCGAATTCGACGTCGGCCAGTATGCGGGCGGTGAGAAGACGCCGCTGTTCGTCACGCGCAAGGGGATCGACGCCGACCACCCCTTGCATGTGCTGTGGCTCCGCACCGTCGATCAGCTTCTCGGTATCAAGCAGCGCTCGTTCCCGGCCGATGACTACGTCGGCAACGCGCTGGTCTGGGACAAGGACGCCGCGCGCGCGATGACTGACGCCATCAAGTCGGCGACGGGCCTGAGCTGGGCCCTGGCGTTGTGCCGGAAGAAGAAGTTCTCCGAATATCTGCTCTACGGAAACTTCGTCGCGAACTCGCCGGAACATCTGGCAGCTCACCGGATCACCGAAGACAGCATCGCCGTCTCGCACTGGGACGACACGCGCCTCGACCGGCCGGCGATCGAGGCGATGATGCGTGCCGCCTCGCCGGACCAGGTCGCGCTCTGCATCCAGTCCTATTCGTCGACCTCGATCGACGACATCCGCGACGTGTTCCGCCTCAGCTCGCGCGACCGCCGCGGTCCGAGCCTGTCGCCCGATCACATGGGCGACGAGATCGAATTCGAGACGCCGAAGACGCGCTAGATCCTTAAACCGCCTTCGTGAACTTGCTGATCACGTCCATGAACGGCTTCGGCTTGAACTCGCCGTCGAGCGGCAGGGGACGGTTGGGCTGCTTGTCCTTGCGGGCAAAGGTGCCGTTGATCCAGCTGTAGCGGTCCGAGATCCCCCAGGTCAGGATCGAGCGCACCGGGCCGCTGGTCGAAATGGCCGTCAGCAGATCGTCGACACGCTTGGCGACGATGGCGTCACGCTCCGCCGGACTGCCCGTCAGCTTCTGGTCGTCGACGTCGAGCTCGGTGACGAGCACGTCCAGGCCCCAGGAGCGCAGCTCGGCGACGAATTCGGCGAGCCCGTGCGTGTCGATCTCGAGCTCGGCATGCAGATGCGATTGCAGTCCCACGGCGTGCAGCGGCACACCCTGGTCGAGCAGCTCCATGATGAGATTGCGGTAGGCCGCGCGCTTGGCGATGAAGGAGTCCTTGGCCGACTCGATGTCGTATTCGTTGATCGCGAGCTTCACGAGAGGATCGGCCGCGGCGGCCGTGCGGAACGCCAGCGGAATCCAGCGGTCGCCGAGGTGTTGGGTCCAGAACGTGTCGCGCCGGTCGGTGACCTTCTTCGGATTGTCCGGGATCGGCTCGTTGACGACGTCCCACGACGTCAGCTTGTCCTTGTAGTAGGAGACGACGGTGCCGATGTGATCGACGAAGGCGCGCTCGACGCCTTTGGAATCCTTGATCTGCTTGGTCCAATCCGGAATGTCGTGATACCAGGCGAGCGCGTGGCCGCGCATCGTCAGATCGTTCGCCTGCGCAAAATCCAGGATCGCGTCGGCACGCTCGAAGGCGAAGGTGTGCGCGTCCGGCCGCAGCATCGGCCATTTCAGCTCCAGCACCGGCACCACCTGGGTGCAATAGGTGCTGATGGCATCCCCAAGCCGGGGGTCCGCTTGCAGATCCCAGAGCGTCACTGCCGCGCCATAGCCGGGACGGCGCTGGGCAAGCTTCGACGCCGGCGCGGCGGACGCCGATCCGCCCGCCGCGAGCATCGCCGCGCTGCCGAGCAGGAATTCGCGTCTGTCGAGACTGGTCACTCGCGGTTCTGCATCGCCGCCTCGGCGATCTCGTAGTAGTGAAGCGCGCCCTTCTCGAGCGTCAGATGGTCCAGCACATAGTCGCGAGCCGCGAAATCGCCCGCGCTGGCGCGCGACCAGAAATCGCTCCAGCCGGCCGCGAAGCCGCTTGCGTCAGGGAACGTCATGCCGCAGCGCGCGTCGAAATAGGGCACCGACGATACGCCGCCCTCATATCGCACCTTGTGCGGAAAATACTTCGGGTCCTGCCACGGTCCGCCGCGGTCCCAGGCAAAGACGGGAACGCCGCTCGACAGCGCCTGCTGGCAGGCGATGCCCTGGCTTTCGTGCTCGCACAGGAAGATCATGCTGCGGCAGCGCGCCAGCGCTTTCTTGTAGTCGTCTTCCTTGTAATGGCCGTAGCGGATGACCTCGACCGTGCGGCCGCTCGCCTCGAGATGCCTGCGGATCGGTTCGATCAGCTCCGGCTCGTACCGCCCGTAATCCCAGCGCACCTTGTCGTAGAGCAGCACGTCGACGCTCTTCTGGTCCGCCGGCGTTGGCGTCCACAAATCGGTCTCGATGCCGACGGGCCAGGCGTCGACATGGGGCCAGTGCGGACGGAACATGTTGGCGTACCAGGCGCATGGCACCAGAACGCGCTTCACGTTGAAATCCTTCAGGCGCTCAGGCGCATCGACCGGGTGATCGTACATGGCGACGCCGAGCAGCAGCGGGTTCTTCCAGGCGAACCAGTCGAGCACGAACGGCCGCCCGATGATGCAGGCAAGTTCCTCGGGATGCTTGCGGATGTAACGATAGTCGTTGACGCGATAGCGGATGCCGAGCCGGTCGAGGCCCGCACACAGGTTGAGCAAGACGCGCCGCTGGCCGCTGATGAAGGACTTGCCCAGCAACAGGCGCCGCAGCAGCGGCCGAAGGTTACGGTCGCCGGGAAACCAGCGGTCGTCCCGCTCCTCAAAGAAGAGGTTGAGGACCATCCGTTCACCGCCCCGCGTGCCGAAATAGCCCGGAACCTCGGTGCCGCCATGCGGCGAAGAGGTCGGGTTCGCCCGTGTTCGTTCGGCAATGTCCATGTCGGTCACGTCCACGCGTCGGAGGGGGTCGGACGACGTTTTGATATCATTGGCTCTTTTCTGTGATCCGGCCGGTCTCTTCAAGGACAGGGCAAACTTAACGCTAACGCGCGATATCCGCGCGATCGCTCCATTGGCGATCCGATTTGCAGACTTATGCGACTATCCTGGCCGAAGCCAGCGGCGCAGTCCGATTGCCACACCAAAGTCCAACTGTTTTTAACGACCCGTTAATCCCAAAGGCCGCTAACGGTCCCGTGCTCGCATGCTGAACCGCCATTTCTCGATCTATCTCGTCGCCTACATCCTGCCCGCGGCGGTGGGCTTCTTCGCGGTCACGGCCTACACGAGGCTGCTGAGCCCGGCGGAGTACGGCGTCTATGTCGTCGGCATCAGCCTCGCCGGCATCCTGGGCGCGATCTTCTTTGCCTGGATCAAGCTGTCGGTGTCCCGCTATCAGGCGATGTCGGCGGAGGTCGATTTTCGCGGTACGGCGATGGTCGCCTTCGCGCTGACGGCCGCGGTCCTCTGCGCCACGACCCCGCTGGTCTTCCTGTTCCGCAGCGACCTCAGTGTCGAGCTGCTGCTCGCCAGCATGTTCGTCGCGATCATGGCGAATGCGGTCGATGTCGGCCAGGAGTTCGAGCGGGCCAAATTGCGGCCCTATCGGTTCGCGGCGATCTCGATCGTGCGCAGCGTGTCGAGCGTCGGCTTTGGCCTGTTGGGCATCTGGCTCGGCTGGGGTGGATTGGGGCTGCTCGCTGCGTTCGGCCTCGGCTCGCTCACCGGGATCGTCCTGAACCTCGTCGGCGACCGCACCGGGATCGCATCCTTCCAGCGCAGCCAGTTCATGCAGCTGGCGCGCTACGGCCTGCCGCTGACCTTGGCCGGATTGTCCGTTGCGGTCTATTCGGCCTGCGACCGGCTCATCGTCGCCTATTTGCTCGGCAAGGATGCTGCCGGCATCTTTGGCGTCGCCGCCGATCTGCCGCGCCAGTTCATGGTCATGATCGCCTCCAGCGTCGCCGCTGCGACCGTGCCGCTCGTGTTTCGGACGTTGTCGGAGAAGAACAATGAGACGACCCGCGAGCGGCTGAGCGAAAGCCTCGAGCTGCTGCTCGTCGTCGTCGCGCCCGTCGCCGTCTGGCTTGCGCTTGCGGCAGACCAGGTTGCGGGCACGCTTGTCGGCGTCGACTTCCGCGCCGGCGTGTCGGCGCTGCTGCCGACCCTGGTGCTCGCCCGCTTCTTCGGCATCGCCAATCAGTTCTACGTGCAGATCAGCTTCCAGCTCGCCGAGCGTCCGTTCGTGCTGGCGGCGCAGTCCTTCCTCACGCTGGTCGTCAGCGTGGTCCTGATGTTCGTGCTGGTCGCAGGCCACGGCCTCTACGGCGCGGCGCTGGCGACGCTCGCGACCGAGGCGATCGGCTTCGTCGTCGCGGTGGTCCTGATGCGGCGCGCCCACCCGGTCCCGTTCGACCTCAACCGCCTCGCCGGCGTTGCCGCCTCCGCCGCGGCGATGGCGGCGGCGATCCTGGTTGCGCGATCGCAAGCAGGCGGCACCGGCCTCGTGGCGCTGACCATCGTCAGCCTTGCAGGCGGCCTCGCTTACGCCGCTGCGGCGTGGCTGATGAACGTCGCGAACGTGCGAACGCTGTCACTGCGCCTCCTGCGAACGTTCAACCGGAAGGCGCTGGGCGTCTAATCCGGGTGGGGGAGGGCTTGGCTGGCGTCGGCCCGGCCACGTCTTACCCGGACATTCTGCCGCAGCGGCAGGCGCCAGCTTCGGGCCAGCCCCGGCCGCAAGCGACCTTCCGCCTGCGCGAGCCGTCGTATATGAGAGATTTGTCGCCGAAGCGTGCCGAATATCGCCACAGACGGAACGTATGGCGGCTGCGATCTCTTAATCCAAAGATCGCAATTTGGCGTTTGACTGGCACAAGCCGACTGGCTTTCGACCGAGGATGGCATGAAAAACCGACCCAAGACGGCGCAATCAACCAAGGCGATGCGGCGTCGGTTGCCTCCCGGAATCCTTGCGCTCGCGGGGGTGGCCATGCTTGCGGCGGCAGCCCCGGCGATCGCGGCCAAGCAGGCGCGCCAGCCGGTCGAGGCGGTTGCGCCGCGCGAGGCCGGTGAGCCGATCATGGCGATCGTCTCGATCAAGAGCCAGCAGGTCACCTTCTACGATGCCGACGGCTGGATCCTGCGCGCGCCGGTGTCGACGGGCACCACGGGACGCGAGACGCCGGCCGGCGTCTTCGCCATCGTCGAGAAGGACAAGGACCACCGCTCGACCATGTATGACGATGCCTGGATGCCGAACATGCAGCGCATCACCTGGAACGGCATCGCGCTGCATGGCGGCCCGCTGCCTGGTTATGCCGCCTCGCACGGCTGCGTGCGGATGCCGTTCGGCTTCGCCGAGAACCTGTTCGACAAGACCAACATCGGGATGCGAGTAATCATCTCACCGGATGATGCGGCGCCGGTTGATTTTGCTCACCCCTCGCTGTTCGTGCCGAAGCGCGAGGCCATCGCGGCAGTGCCGAACCGTGCCGACAGGCTCTCCGCCGAGGCCGAGGAGGCCACGCGGGTCGCCGATGACGCCAAGAAAGCCGCGGCGGCTGCTGCGAAAGAGGCCGCCTCGCTGCCGGCCTCGCTGCGCAAGCTGGAACAGCAGAAGAGCCGCACTGAGGCCGAGCTCGCCTTCGTCGACAAACAGCTTGCGACGGCAAAGACCGACCAGGCCCGGGTCAAGGCCGAGGAGCTGAAGCAGAAGGCCGCCGCCAAGGCTGCCGACGCAGCGGCGCAACTCGACGCCGCCAAGGCCGCAGCGCAGCCGAAGCGTGACGCCGTCGCCGCCACCAAGGAGGCCGCGAAGGCGGCCGCGACCCGGAAGGCCGACGCGGTGAAGGCTGCGACCGACGCCAAGCTCGCGCTCGAGCCGGTCTCGGTCTACATCAGCCGCGCGACGCAGAAGCTCTACGTACGGCGTAACACGCACAAGCCGGCGCCGGATGGCGGCGGCGAGGTGTTCGACACCAGCATCGAGGTTCCCGTCACCATCCGCAATCCCGACCAGCCGCTCGGCACGCACATCTTCACGGCGATGGCGAAGAACGATAACGGCCTGCGCTGGAGCGTGGTCACGATCGAAAACGGCGACGACGCCAGGAACGCACTCGACCGGGTCACCATCCCGCAGGAGGTGTGGGATCGTATCGCGCCGACCGCATTGCCGCGCTCCTCGATCATCATCTCGGACGAGCCCTTGAGCAGCGAGACCAACTACCGCACCGAATTCGTCGCGGTGCTGAGCAGCCATCCCCAGGGCGGCTTCATCACGCGCAAGCCGACCGCGCCGATGGCCGTTGCAAGCGATGACGGCTGGGACAATGGCGGCTTCGGTTTCTTCTTCCAGCAGCGCGATCCGTACGCCCAACCGGTCAATCCGCGCCGGCGCGGCCAGTACCAGTATTATCAGCCGGCGCAGCCGATGCAGCGGAGTTTCTGGTAAGGTACGGAGCCCCGAAGCCCGCGATTTATGCGCGCGCTTCGATCACGATCGCCTGGATCTTGCCATCGACCGTTCCGGATCCATGGCGGGTCCGGAGCGCCTCGGCAACGAGGTCGGTGGCAGCCTGAAGCTTGCTGGCATCCCTGGCCTCGATCTCGCTGCGCAGCGGCGTGCCCTGGCAGAGTGCGATCGCGACATGCTCGGCCGATGGCGCGCGGCTGATTTCAGGCCGTGTCTCGATCGATATGTCGCGGAAGCCTGCACGTTCGAGGTCGGTTCTGATGACGGCCTTGTCGTAATAGCCGTGCGGCGTCCGGATCATGAAACGTGGCGGATCGTCGGGAAACATCCTGCCGAGCGCGACCGTTGCCTCGTGCGTGAGCACGTTGTCCTCGATGCGATCCCAGACATTGAAAATGAACGGGCCGTCCGGCTTCAGGACGCGCTTCACTTCCCCGTACGCCTTGACGCGGTCCGGAAAGAACATCGCGCCGAACTGGCAGCAGGCCACGTCGAACTCGGCGTTACCGAAGGGCAGGGCCATTGCGTCCGCCTGGCGCCAGCTGATGCGATCGTCATCCGCCTGACGCTGCGCTGCGACCGCGAGCATCGGCTCGTTGAGGTCGGTCGCGACATATCGGACGCCGCGCGGCAGCGCCGCCGCCACGGCGCGCGTCACGGCGCCGGTGCCCGCCGCGATCTCGAGCAGCGCGGAGGGCGAACGCGCAGCGACGCGCCTCGCGATGTCGTCGGCGTAAACGGCGAAGATCATCGGGACGAGATATTCGTCGTAGATTTTCGGAATCGAGCCGGCGAAAACCTTGTCAGTGCTGGACATGATTGCCTCGCTGAAGGTTCGGACACGAGGCTCAAATTATCATGGATTGCCGCCTGCCGCGCCAGCAGCTTGTTCCGGCCGCAATTCGCGATCGGATTTAAGATTTCGCGCCGCCGACCTCGCGGATCGGCCGCGTGCCGTCCCAGCTCAAGGCCGCCTGCCGGACTTTTTCGAAGAACGGCCCCTTGGTGCCGCTGATGTCGGAGATCTCGATCACGGTGCCCGGATGGGCCTGCGTGTCGAAATAGGCAAAGCGCCCCTTGTCGCCGCCGATCTGGCCCTCATGGCCGATCCTGTAACCGAGCCCGAGTGCCTTGTCGTAGAGCGCCTGGTAGTCGTGGCTCCAATAGGACATGTGCTGGAGGCCTTCGTGGCCGGCGTCGAGAAACTCCCGGTACATCGACGGCGCATCGTTGCGCTGCTGGATCAGCTCGATCTGGAGATCGCCGGAGTTGGCCAGCGCAATGCTCATCTCGATCGCGGAGTCCTGGCCGCGGTGGCGGAACCAGTCGGTCTTGACGCGATCCATGTAATACCAGGGACCGATGCCCATCACCTCGATCCAGTGCTTCATCGCGGCGTGGATGTCCCGCACCACATATCCGTTCTGGCGCACCGCGCCGAAGATGCGGCTCATGCCCGCGCTCCTGTTCTCAACATAATCACGTCAGCACAGCGGGAGGCCGTGGGACAAGCTCGGCCGGCATGGTTCGCCCGGCGATGCGGAGCATCGTCCGGAGACGCCCGCTTGCGGGCTCCTCGCCATGAGGGTCTGAAATCTTGCCGCAACACGCGACCTCATCCTGAGGGCCCGCCGCAGGCGGGCGTCTCGAAGGATGGCCGCACGCAAGCTTCCCGCCACGTTCTTGCTCACTTGACCTCGATGCCGGCGTCCTTGGCAACCTGCTTCCAGACCGCGATATCGCGCGCGTTGATGTCGCGCTGCTCGTCGCCGGGAACGAATTGCGGCGTGATGCCGAGCCCGAGGAGCTTCTCCTTCACCACGGCATCGCCGAGCGCGTCCTTCAACGCTGCCGATAGTTTCTTGGCGATCGGTTCGGCGAGGCCCGCCGGCGCATACATCGCCCAGGACAGGCTGCGGTCGAACGGCACGCCCTGTTCCTTGTAACTTGCGACATCAGGCAGGCTGGGCGAACGCTCACCGCAGGCGGCCAGCGCCTTGATCGAGCCGTCCTTCACCAGCGGCGTCGCGGTCGCCACATCGAGCGTCGCCAGCGAGATGTGGCCGCCGAGCAGATCGCCGGCAAGCTTCGCAATGCCGTTGAACGGCACGTGATCCATCTTGATGCCGGTCTGCTGCATCAGGATCTCCGCGCAGAACTGTCCGGTCGAGCCGACGCCCCAGCTGCCGTACTGGACCGGCTCGCCTTTTTTGGCGAGCGCAATCAGGCCCTTGATGTCGTTGGCGGCAAAGTCCTTGGTCGCCACCAGCATGATCGAGGACGTCCCGACGCGGCCGATCGTGGTGAAATCCTTGATCGGGTCGTAGGCCAGCTTCGGATAGATCGCCGGCGCCAGCACATGCGTGGTCATGCCGCCGACGGTGATGGTGTAGCCGTCGTTCGCGGCCGCCGCGACCATCTGCGTGCCGAGCGTGCCGGCGGCACCCGTGTGGTTCTCGATATAGATGCTCTGTCCCAGCGACTTGCTCATCCTGTCGGCGAGCAGCCGACCGACCACGTCGCCGCCGCCGCCGGCCGCGTAAGGCAGCAGCATCCTGATCTTGCGGGTGGGGTAAGCCGCCGGATCCTCGGCTCGTGCCGGCAGGGCCGCCGACAGCAGTGCGAGCAATGACAGTGTGACGGTGCGCAGCTTCATGATGGTTCCCCCTAATCCTCGAAACGAAATCTGTAGGCATCGCCGTGCCGGACCACGCGCCCGGCGGTCGGTGCCGGAAAATGGCCGGTGAGCAGATAGCTCGGCGTGTCCGCAAGCTCCTGGAGCAGCGCCAGCCGCGTCGCGACCGCAGCGGCCGGATCGACGTCGGCGGCATTCGACAGCCACGGCGCAGCGCACTGGATCGGATGATGGATGACGTCGCCCGACATCACCGCGTGATCGTGGCCGCCGTTCAGGTGGATCTGCATGTTGCCGGCGGTATGGCCCGGCGCCGGCGCAAAGCGCAGGGCCGCGTCGCGATCGCTAAACAGGCGATGATCGGTCTCGACCAGTTCGGCGAGCCCGGCCGCGACCACCGGCAACACGGAGTCCTCGAACGAGCCGTGGTTCACCGGGCTCTTCGGCGCGGCATTGTGCGCGGCCTCGAAGTGCCGGTATTCGGCGCGGCCCATCAGATAACGCGCGTTGGGGAAGGTCGGCACCCAGCGGCCGTCGAGAAGCCGCGTGTTCCAGCCGACGTGGTCGACATGCAGATGCGTGCACATCACGAAATCGACCTGTTCGGGCGCAACGCCCAGCGCCTGCATGTTTTCGAGATAAGGCTGGTTGAGATCGTTCCACGCCGGCACGCGCGGCCGCCTCTTGTGGTTGCCGCAGCAGGTGTCGACGATGGCGGTCCAGCGCGGCGAGCGCACCAGATAGGAGTGATGGCTGAGGATGAAGCGGCCGGTCTCCGGCTCGATATAGCGGTGATCGAGCCAGCTCCGGTTCTCCGCGATCACCTCGTCGGTGACGTTGGCGAACAGCCAGCTCTTGTCGAAGGCAAGCGCGGCGATCTCGCTGACGAGATCGACCCGCATGCTGCCGATCCTGATCTGTCGCATTTGCTCAGTTCTTCAGGAGGTCGCCGAACGGCACCCAGCGCGTGCCGTCGAAGCGGATGAGCTGAAGGCTCGTCATCGGCGTATAGCGCTCGGGCGAATTGTTCACCGCGGTGCCGTTGATCAGCATCGGCAGGCGAACGTCCCTGAGCATCGTTGCCTGCTTCATCACATTGGCGCGGGTGAGGTCATTGCCGGCCGCCTTCAGCACGGTCACCAGTGTCTGCGCGATGGTGTAGCCATAGACGTTGAGCCAGTCGTTCTTGTTGGCCTCCGGCAGGTACTTGTCCATGAAGGCGAGCCACTCTTTGTAACCGGCATCGTCCTTCAGTGCGGGATCGGTCGCGTCCTTCAGATACTGGCTGGAGATGACGCCGGTGGAATTGTCCTTGCCGGCCGGCTCCAGCACGCCGCTGATCGACGCCGAGACGTTGGAGATGATGGTCACAGGCTTCCAGCCGATCTCGCCGATCTTGCGGATGGCCTGGGCTGCGAATTTCGGCGTCGCCGCCACCAGCACGACGTCGGCGCCGGCGGTCTTCAGTTGCAGGATCTGGGTGTCGACGGTCGGCGCCGAGGTTTCGTAGGCGGCGCGCGCCACGATCGCCTCGCCGCTGCCGAGCCCTTCCTCCAGCGCCTTCAGATAGTCCTTGCCGAGATCGTCGTTCTGGTAGAGCACGCCGATCTTCGCATGGGCGTGGCTCGCCTTGATGTATCTGGCGTAGGCGATCGCCTCGTCGCGATAGGTCGGCTGCCAGCCGATTGTCCACGGAAAGTTCTTGGGATCGTCCCACTTCGCGGCGCCCGAACCGAGGAACAGCTGCGGCACCCTGCGGTCGTTGAGATATTTGTGCACGGCGCTGTTGGTCGGCGTGCCGACGCCGCCGAAGATCAGCAGCACTTCCTCGCTCTCGACCAGCCGCCGCGTCTGCTCCACCGTCTTCGGCGGGCTGTAGGCATCGTCAGCGATGATCATCTGGATGCGCCGCCCGTTGACGCCGCCGTCGTCGTTCACCTTGCGGAAATAGGCCTCCGCCGATTTGGCGATCTGGGCGAAGGCCGACACCGGGCCGCTCAGCGGCGCCGTGGTGCCGATCTTGATGGTCTTGTCGTCGGCGCCGGGATCGTATTTCGCGTTTTGGGCTTGAGCGGGTTGGGCTTGAACGGGGCCTGCTGCGAGCAGCGGCAACAGGATGCAGGCCACGCGCAGTCGGGCAAAGCGCGCCATGAATCGTCTCCCCAGGAATTGCTCTCCGCTTCTCGATGGAGCGGAGTTGAAACGCGAGAACGGCGCCCGAAAGCGATCTTGCGGGCCACGACCATCGCCGCCAGACTGGCAAACGAACGATCGTTCGTACGGTTGACTAGCGAACGATCGTTCGTTAGTCAAGTCGCATGGCTGTCCACACCTCCAGCGCGGCGGAAGCGGCTGCGCCCACGACCCGCGAGCGTATCCTCACCGAGGCGCTCAACCTGTTCGCGCAGAGTGGCTATGGCGGCGCCTCGATGCGCGAGCTGGCGCGCCGCGTTGGCATCCGCGAGAGCAGCCTCTACAATCATTTCTCCGGCAAGGCCGCGATCCTGGAAGCGATTGTTGCCGAGCACGGCCCGGCCAGCTCGGCGAGCCGCCTGGAGGAGCCGCGCTACAGGCAGCTCGCGCGCCAGCCCGCCGCGTTCTGCCGGCAGTTCGCATTGGACCTCGTCGAGCAATGGTCCGATCCGCGCGAGCACCAGTTTCAGAAGGTCATCACTGCCGAGCGCAACCGCGTGCCCGGCATCCGCGCCAAATTTGCCGATCATTTCTATGCGCGCGAGCAGAGCCTGATGACGGATTATTTCCGCGGCTTTGCGCTCGCGGGCCTTGTCTCGACGCCGGATCCGCGCGAGACCGCGCGGCTGTTCGCCGCCGGCCTCATCTACATCCGCCTCGAGCATTACGTGATGGGCGCGGCACCCTCGCCGCGGCCGAAGGTGATCGAGGCGATCGAGCGCTATCTCGCCTTCTTCCTGTCGCTGATCGCGGCGAGCAACGACGACAACAAGAAACGAAAAACCAAGGGAGAGAACCGTGGCAAGGCTGCCGCTGATTGATCCGGAGACGACGAGCGGCGACATCCGCGCCTCGTTCGACCGCATGCCGGTCAAGCTCAACATCTTTCGCATGATGGCCCATGCCGAGGCCAACATGATCCCGGCGATGCGGCTCGGCAATTCGATCCTGCACAAGCAGAAGCTCTCGGCAGTGAACCGCGAACTGCTGATCCTCCAGGCCGCGCAGCTCGAAGGCGGCGCCTATGAATGGCGCCAGCACGTGCCGATCGCGCTCGGCGTCGGCTGCACGCAGGCCCAGATCGACGCCGTCGAGCGCGGCGACTACGACGCCGCGGCGCTGAACGAGAGCGAGCGTGCGCTGCTCAAGTTCGGCCGCGAGGTCGTCGAGAACGTCCGCGTTCCCGAAGCGACGTTCGCTGCTGCCCGCGCGCACTTCAGCGACCAGGAGATCGTCGAATCCATCGTCGCGCTCGGCTTCTACATGATGATGGCGCGCCTCACCGAAGCGACCGAGACCGATCTCGATCCCGCCGCCGGCATGAAGGTCTATGACGGCGGCAAGAAGTAGGCGGTTGAGATGACGGAAACCGAGAGCAAGCCGGAGCGTTATGTCCGTTCGCCCAGCGCGGAGTCATTAGGCGAGGCGCCGGGCAGGGGACGGCTGAAGGGCCGCCGCATCCTCATCGTCGGCGGCGGCCAGCGCGTGTTCGACGCCGCCACCGATCCGATCGGCAATGGCCGCGCCATGAGCATCTTGTGCGCCCGCGAGGGTGCGAAGGTCGCCGTCGCCGATCTCAACCGGACCTCGGCGGAACAGACGGTGAAGCGCATCACCGACGAAGGCGGTGAGGCCTTTGCCATCGCCGCCGACGTCACGAGCGAAGCCGACGTTCAGCGCATGATCGAGGAAGCGCATTGCGCCATGGGCGGGCTCGACGGCATGGTGCTGAACATCGGCACCTTCGGCAAGGTCGGCCTCGATGCCGTCAGCCCCGAAGAGTGGAACAGGATCTACGACGTCAACGTCCGTGGGCCCATGCTGTGCTGCCGTGCCGCGCTGCCGAGATTCGACGATGGCGGCGCCATCGTCTTCATCTCCTCCATCGCCGCGCTGAAGGCCGGCTCGCAGATGGCGGTGTACGATTCCTCCAAGGCCGCGCTCGGCGGCCTCATGCGCAACATCGCCCATCTCGGATCGCGCCGCGGCATCCGCGCCAATCTCGTCTATCCCGGCCTCGTCGACACCCCCAACGGCCGCGAAGCCGGCGCCGGCCGCCCCTCGCGCGGCAAGGGTCACGTCCCCTTCGGCCGCCAGGCCACGGCCTGGGAGATCGCCTATGCCGTGCTGTTCTTCCTCTCCGACGAAAGCGTCTACGTCACCGCGCAGACGCTCGCGGTCGATAGCGGCCTGAGCGGGATGTAACGCCGGCCGCGCCCTATCACGCGTGCGATCGTGCGCGACAGATGAGATGGTCGAGCGAGATGTGCCCGGGTCCGTAAGCCATGAGGGCGAGCGCCATCGCCGCCCAGGTGAGGTGAATCGGCCAGCCGTCCGGCACGGTGAGCTCGACGATCAGCGTCATGAACAACAGTCCGAGCCCTGCGAACCTTGTGCCGAGTCCCAGCACCAGGAGGATCGGGAACATGATTTCGCCGGAGCCCGACAGGAAGGCCATCACCGTCGGTGCCGGAAAGTGATAGGGGCCGCCCGGCAGATGCAGCATGAATTCGTCGCTGAACAGCGTCACCGCGGTGTCGTTGAGCCGCAGGAAGCCGTCCCATTTGAGGATGCCCGAGCGCCAGAACGGCACCGCCAGCGCCACGCGCAGCACGAGCTGGACGAGCGATGGCGTGGCGATCGTCTGCACAAGTTGATTGGCCTTGTCGATGAGCAGCCCGAGCGACGGCGGACCGCCGCCTGTCGCCATGCGTTGGTCCGTGATCATGGTACGTCTCCGAGAGCAAGCGAGGTGAATGCGCCGGCCTCGATCAGGCCGGCGATGTTCGTGGCGATGTCGAAGTCCGCAGACGCCTCGAGCGCCGCGCTGGCGGCTTCGCCGAGCGGCTGTCCGGAGGCCAGGCAGGCGGCAAAGACGGCACCGCCGGGAGGAAGATGCCCCACCGCGACCTCGACATCAGGCCGCGTGATCAGCGCGTCCTCGGGTGTGGACGCATCGATGCGCGCGGTGGGGGCGCCATCGCGGTTGGCCGCGAAGATCGTCACGGCGGCAAACGGCGAGCGTATGATCCGCATCGCCGGATGCGGCGTGAACACGATCTCGGCCAACTGGTCCGGGACGATCGCGGACAGCCGGGCCGGCGACAACGGTGCGGCATCGCACGCATGGTAGGCGTCGAGCCAGGCCCGCTCGATGCGCGCAACGCCGGCGAGCCAGGGCATGGTCTGCGCGTGCTCGTACTGCGCGATGAAGTCCGGAAAGTCGTGGCCATAGTCGAACAGCAGCGGCGATGTCGGCGGGTTGCTGCGGACATGGAAGCGCGCCATCGCCCGGAAGAAGTCCGGACCCGTGATGCGCTGCACCGTTGGATAGATCGCGGCGAGGGCCTCGATCAGGCTCACGGTGACGTTGTTGCGGTAGACGGCGTAGCGCTTGCCGGCCGCCTTGCCGTTCGGGCCGGTCACGATCGCAGGTGCGGTCCGCGCCGGGTCCAGCAGCGCCGGGGCGAAGGTCGCGGCAAAGGACAGGTGTTGCTCAGGCGGCATGACGATCCCCGCTCGCGGCGGATGGCCGGCAGCCATCGAGGATCGCCTGCGCGGCGGCGGCTTCCGCTTGCAGCACCGGCCAGTCCGGAATCTTGCTGTCCCACTCGATCAGCGTCGGGACCGGGCCGCGGCGCCGGATGACGATCTCGTAGAGCTTCCAGACGGCATCTGCGACTGGGCCGTCATGGCTGTCGATCAGCAGCAAATCGCCCTCGTCGTCGGTCTGCTCGGTGTGCCCGGCGAGATGAATTTCCCCAACCCGCGACAGCGGAAAGTCGGCAAGATAGTCCAGCGCGGAAAACCCGTGATTGGTCGCCGACACGAACACGTTGTTGATGTCGAGCAGCAGCCCGCAGCCGGTGCGCTCGGAAATAGCGCGGATGAAGTCGGTCTCGCTCATCGACGAGTCGCGGAAGGCGACATAGGTCGACGGGTTCTCCAGCAGCAGCGGCCGGCGGATTGCATCCTGCACCTGGTCGATGTGATCGCAGACGCAAGCCAGCGTCGCTTGCGTATACGGCAGCGGCAGCAGATCGTTGAAAAAGCTGGTCTCATGTGTCGACCAGGCAAGGTGTTCGGAGACAAGCGCAGGCTGATAGCGCGCGACCAGGCCGCGGAAGCGTGCCAGATGCGCCTTGTCGAGCGGCTGGAGGCCGCCGATCGACATGCACACGCCATGCAGCGACAGCGAATGATCGCGGCGGATCGCCTCCAGCGCGCGATGTGGTGGCCCACCCGCGCCCATGTAGTTTTCGGCGTGAACCTCGAAGAAGCCGCGTTGCGGCCCCGCGTTCACGATGGCCGGCAGGTGCTCTGGCTTGAAGCTCGTCCCGGCAACGCCGCCGATGGGGGTGGAATAGCGGAGCGGCACCGCGGACGTTTTGGGAGCGATTGCCATCGTCATGGTTCCTCTCCGCTGTTCCTCTGTTGTCGTGGTTGCGACGCGGTGCGTCAGATCGGCTTGAGCGAGCCCTTCTTGCCGCCCGGCAGCTCGATGCTGGTGCAGGTGCCGCCCTGCACGAATTTCCAGGCGTTGCCCTGGAAGTCGACGGTCGAGGTGCCCTGGCAGGTCGTGCCCGGTCCCGCCGCGCAGTCGTTTTGGCCCTTCAGCGCGACGCCGAAACACTTTTCCTTCTTGGCGGCGACGGCCGCATCGGCCTCGGCCTTGGTCAGCGGGCCCGCGGCGGCAAGACTGGCGAGTGCGGTCGACATCGCACCGGCCAGAACGATCGAAGTGACAGCATGCTTGGCAGACATCAGGACTCTCCTTTTGAAATGGAATCGCTTCGCGAGCGAAAAGCACATTGTTTCATTCGTCTCGACCGCACCCCGAGTTACTTTCGAGCCGCTCACGAGTCCGTGAGACCGGTTGGGCGAGCGCGCACAGGCCGTGCGCCCGGCCGGCATTAGCGGGCAGACCGGTGCCGCCGTGGCGGCATTGACGTCGAAATAGCGACATCGGCCGAGGCTCTCGCGACGAAGTTCAGACCGGCTGGCAAAGTCGGCCCGTCACGGGCATGATGAGGACATGAAGACCACGCTGCTGAAATCCGAAGACTACACCCGCTCGCCCTGGAAGAACGGCGGTGGCGTTTTCACCGACATCGCGGACGCCCATCGCGCAGATAGCCCGGCAAAGGACTGGGACAGCCTGCTCTGGCGTTTTGCCAGTACGCCCATCGTGGCGCCCGGTCCGTTCTCCCACATGCCCGGCATCGACCGCCTGCAGATGGTCGTGGGCGGGCGTGGTCTGGTGTTGAAGGCGCCGGGACAGGAATTCGACGAGCGTGAACCTTTTACGACGGTGCGCTTCCCCGGCGAGCTCGCGATCGTGACCGAGCTCGAGGCCGGCCCGGTCGAGGTCGTGAACCTGATGGCGCGGCGGGGTGCAGTTGAGATCGAGCTCGAAGCGCTCAGGGCACGCGGCGATCGCGTCTTGTCCGCCGGAACGCATCTCATCCATGCGCCTCGCGGCGATTGCAGCATTCGCCTCGGCGGCGAGAGCTTCGCGATTCCGGGCGGTGGCACGCTGAAGGTCGAACTGACCGAGCAATCGAGCCTCGCGCTCGCATCGGGTCTGGTCGTGCTGGGATCGATCCGGCTCGCCGCCTAGACGGCGAGCACCCCCGATCGCCCGATGCGCCCAAACCGGGCAACTGGCCAGGTTGACGCCGCCGCGCCGGAGCACGATATCTCCGCAAGATGCAGTCACCCGCGAAGGGGCAGGATATGAACGCGCCAGACAACCACGCCCCCGCCACGCAAGCCGACGGCGTCGTCGACTGGCTGACCAACGGCACGCGCGACGAGCGCTTCATCGACAATATCTTCACGCAGATGTGCATCCGCCTCCAGCAGGCGGGCATCCCGGTCAAGCGGGCGACGCTTCACATCCTGATCAATCACCCGCAATGGCTGGGGGCCCGCATGATGTGGTCCAACGGGATGCGCGAGGCGGAGATCGCACTCGTCGACTACGATGTTCGCGAACGGTCCGAATATATCGGCAGCGCCGCCAACGAGATCCATGACGGCGCCACCGAGGTCCGCGAGCGGCTCGAGCAGGATCCCTCGCTCGGCCGCAAGCACGCTCTCTATGACGAGATGCGGGCGAACGGCCTCACCGATTATGTGGCCTGGCCGCTTCACCACACGCTCGGCAAGCGTCATCTCGTCACCTTCGCGACCGACCGGCCCGGTGGGTTCGACGAGGGGCATATCGCCGGTCTCAGGAAGCTGTTGCCGGTGCTGGCGCTGGTCAGCGAGATCCGCGTCAAGAACCGCCTGGCGCGAACGCTGCTGGAGACCTATGTCGGCTCCCATGCCGGCGAGCTGATCCTGGCCGGTGCCACAAGGCGCGGCACCGGCACGACGGTGCGCGCCGCGATCATGATCTGCGATCTGCGCGACTTCACCAAGATCTCCGACAACTGGCCGCGCGACGACGTCATCGATCTCCTCAACGATTATTTCGACGCGATGTCCGAGCCGATCGCGCGGCACGGCGGCGAGATCCTCAAATTCATCGGCGATGGCCTGCTCGCGATCTTTCCGCTTCATGAGCCCAATGCCTGCGCGAACCTGCTGCGTGCCGTGGCCGAGGCCCGCCAGGCCATGGCTGCGCTCAACGAGAGGAACAACGCGACGAGCCGCGCGCCGCTGAACTATGGCATCGGTGTCCATGTCGGCGACGTCATGTACGGCAACATCGGATCGAGCAGCCGGCTCGACTTCACCGTCATCGGCCCCGCCGTCAACATGGCCTCCCGCCTCGAAGCCCTGACCAAGCAGTTGGGACGGAACGTGCTGCTGTCCCGCGCCTTCGCCGAATTGGTGGAGCGGGAGTTCGAGCTGGAGCACGTCGGCAAACACGAGGTGCGCGGCTTCAGCGATCCGATCGAGCTGTTTGCGTTTCAGGGGTGAGGCGCGCGCGCACTGCTTCTCGCGCCATCCGTAAACAGCCGCCGGCAGTTGGCGGCGCCTCGCGTCGTGCCATGCCGTCGGATGGCGTGCAGCGCGCGCCTCGCAAATTCCTATGTGGCGTTCCGACTACAGCCAGATCGCTGAACGGCAAGTATGAGTTCGGTCATCGCTTTAACCGAACTGCTGGAAAGTCGAGCCATGAAGAAAATCGTTGTCGCATTGATCGCAACCACCGCCCTGAGCTCCGCGGCGTCCGCGGCGGACCTTGCGGCGCATTACACCAAGGCTCCGGTCGCCGCGCCGATCACCGATTGGACCGGCGTGTATCTCGGCGTCTCCGCCGGCGGCGCGTGGGGCACCAACGAATGGTCCTCCGATGAGACGGCGCCCTATCGCCCGGGCTCGTACAACACGTCGGGCTGGACCGCCGGCGGCATCGTCGGCGCCAACATCCAGGTCCGCAATACGGTTCTCGGTGTCGAATTCGACGGCAACTGGGCCGACGTGAGCAGTTCGCGCGCCATTGGAACGCCGTTCAATGGATTGGCGACCAACATCGCGTCCATCGACAACAAGATCGACTGGACCGCCCATGCGCGCGCTCGCCTGGGCTACTCGTTCGGCAATTGGCTGCCGTTCGTCGCCGGCGGTGCCGCGATTGCCGGCGTGCACGACAATCTGAACTTTATCGCGCCCACCGCGTTCAACGGCGTCGCCTATTCCGGCTACAGCAACAGCGCCACGCGCGTCGGCTTCACCGTTGGCAGCGGCATCGATTTCAAGGTGACGCCGAACGTGATCGCTCGCGGCGAGTATCTCTACGACAATTTCGGCAACACCTCGGGCCGTCTCGGTCCGCCGACGTTCGACAATCAGGTCTTCACGCTCGACACGCACGCGGTCCGCGCGGCGCTCATGTACAAGTTCGACTGACCTTTACGACCCGTTCCAGTCGCTGAGCCCGGTCTCGCCAGAGGCCGGGCTTTTTTTCATGCATCCCTGCTCATTCTTGCGCGAACGCACGGTTGCCGGCCCAGCCCTCATGCGCAGGGCCGCCCGTCGTGCGGATGGGCAATCGAGGGCGCCTTGTTGAAAGAGATCGCCGCGCAGGACTCGTAGGCTGGTTTCGAAGAGGTGATCGGCGACATCCGGCGTGACAACAACAGGAGACGTCAATGCCAAGCTGCTCCGGAAATCTTCATTGTCCAACCAGGCGCTGCGCAGTTTGCGACGGCAAGTTCGGTCTCGTCCGGTACTACGCATGGCGCAAGCCGCTTTGCTCGAAGAAGTGCGTCGAACGGTTCGCGACCCGCCGTCAGGATGACCGCGACTGGGTGGGCCGTTTCCCGATCGCCTTCGACATGCTTCCAGAGAACCGCACGAGGGTCCTATGACGATTCAGATGTCACGACGAGGCAAGGAATATATGGAGACTGCGCAGAGCCTGCTCCGCGCGGCCCGAAGCATGACCGACGAGGTGGTTGCGGCGCGGTTGAAGATGCTGGCTGATGACTATCAGCGGCGCGCCGAAAAAGCCTCGAGCGTCGATGCCGCCAGGTCGGTGGCGCGCTCGGCCGCGAGAGCCGAATACGACTGGTCGAGGGAGCTCGCGTGAGATGATCAGGATCATTGCCGTGCTCTGCAGTCTCTCGTCGCCGACGGACTGTCGTGAACAGGTCGTCACGACCTCGGACTTCGCCGACGTGACGATGCAGTCCTGCCTGATGGGCGCGCCGCAGCTCGCCGAATGGATGGCGCAACATCCGGCCGAGCGTCTGGCCGCATGGCGCTGCACGATCGGCAGGCAGGCAGGCGGCAGGGGAGCCTAGGATGCGGAGGGCAGGGTGGCGGGATGGGAGTCCTGTTGCCAACGCTGGATTGCACGACTACGCTTGTCGCCAGCTCCGCCCAAACGGTCTTCCGATCGGCCGCGTTCATGCCAAAATTCCTTCGCATCGGCGTCCATCAGTCCAACGTTTCCGGGTACACGTCGAAGGCGTGGTGCGTTCGGCGGGTCGGCCCGGTGGTTTTCCTGAAGTGGGGCGCCGTGGAGGTCCAGGGCGCCGGCGACGGGCGAAACGTCTACTGGACGCGTCTGCCGCAGGAGAAAACGGTTCGCTGCGGCACGGCGCAGCGTGCGCAGGACTACACGAAGGCCGCGATCGCGCGGCGGCGCAGCCATCGCTATGAGCCGCTGGTCGGATCGATCGCGGTCCGGCGCCGGGCCGCCGACGGTGGCGCCGAGCTCAAGCAGGCGCTCGCCACGATCCTGATCGTCGATATCGTCGGCTCCACCGCAAAGGCGGCAAAGCTCGGCGATGCCCGCTGGACCAAGGTGATGAGCCATTATTATGCGGCCGTCCGCAAGGAGCTGAAGACCTCGCGCGGCAGGGAAATCGTGACGACGGGCGACGGTGTGCTGGCGACGTTCAAGGCGCCGGCTGCCGGCATCAACTGCGCGACCGCGATCCAGAAGGCCGTGCGCACGCTCGGTCTCGAGATCAGGGTGGGGCTGCATGCGGGCGAATACAAGGTGAGCGGCGGCGAGATGGTCGGTCTCGCCTTCCACATCGGCACGCGCGTCGCCGCGAAGGCGCGCGCCGGCGAAGTCCTGGTCTCGAGCGCAGTCAAGGACCTCCTGAAGACGCAGTCGACGATCAGCTTCGCCGATCACGGCATGCACCAGCTCAAGGGCGTGCCGGAGCGGTGGCGGCTGTATCGGGTGGAGGAGTGAGAGGGATTGACGTGAGCGAGGTTGGACTTCGGGGCGACATTCACCCGGTCTGCACCTCGCGCTGGGAACGCTTGGGGGCGGCTTCTCTTGCCCGCTTTGCTGTCGACGTCGCCGTTTGACGTTCCTCTGCCGGCTGGCTCTTCCGCAGATCAGCAAACTCTTTCCTGAGAAGCTCGACGACCGTTCTGACCTTGGGAAGATCCGCCATGCGCTTGTGGCAGATGATCGTGAGGGATGGGCGGAGCGCAGCCGGAAGCTCGAGCTTGAGCTCCACGAGCTCGCCGGGTCGTTTGACCCGATGGGAGGTCTTCAGAAGGACCATCGCGCCGACGCCGGCCCGGCAGGCCGCGACCTGCACACTGTAATCGTCGGATGTGAAAGCGGGACGAAAATCCGGGATCCTGCCGGCGAGCTGCGGATTCGGGCTCACCATCTCGTGCTGACCCGCCCACGCGATCCAGTCGACGTCGCGGAAGTCGTATTTCGCGGGGAGGCTCTTCGCGTAATCCCTGCTGACATAGGCGCCGATCGGAACGATCACCTGATCGACCGTGATCAGATCGGGATCATCGGACGGATGTTTCCTGAGTGCGAGGTCCGCCTCGCCGCGCGAGAGGTTCAGGAGCTCCGTGCTGGCCAGAACCTCGAGCGTGATCTGCGAATGCTTCCGCTTGAGCGTTTCAGCGAGCGGCGCCAGGACATCGAAGGCGAACGCCGGTGCCGCCGTGATGCGCACGCGGCCGCTCACGGGTGAGGTCTTTGCGTCGAGCGAGCGACTGGCTTCCGTCGCCCACTGCGCCATGCCTTGGGCGGCGGGGAGCAGTCTTGTCGCGGTCTTCGTCAGGGAGATGCCCTGGTTCTTGCGGACGAAGAGCGGCTCGCCGAGCCCGTACTCCATCTCGGCAATCCGCCGGCTCAAGGTGGGCTGGCTCACCTTGAGCCGCCGCGCGGCACCGCTCAGGCTGCCGGCATCGCAGACGGCGAGAAAAATCCGCAAGTCGTCCCATTGCAGATCCACGTTCACTCCTCGGCGCGGCTATTCAATTATGGATGGCGATATAAGATTTTAGCCGATTGCTATTCTACCCGTCCAGGGCAAAAGCGGCAGCAGAAAATGAGGAAAAACATCATGCTCCGCAAATCAGGGCTCTCCGTCATCGGCGCCCTTACCATCGTCGCGCTGTCCGCGTGCACGCAGACCTCTCATTCGACGAAGCCTGCCAATCTTGGCAAGGCGATCAGCTCGGCGGCCATGGAGGCGTTGATCGATCAGCCGGGGCCGATCGAGCTCGAGACGGTTGTCGGCGCGGATTGGATTGCCGATCTCTCGGGATTGCTCAACCTGAAGGATCCGAAAGCCGTCGAGGCCGGGCTCAGGGATCACGAGGAGCCGATCCAGATCTATGCGCATCTGCTGCGGCATCCGACCCAGGGATTCTTCATGGTCGATACCGGCGTTTCGAAGCGGCTGGTGGCGGACCCTGCGAGCCTGGGGGTCGGCTGGGTGCTGAGAACATTCGCCAAGATCGAGAGGATGCAGGTCCGCCAGGACACCTTGTCGGTCATCAAGTCCGAAGGCGTCCCGCTCAAGGGTGTCTTCATGACCCATCTCCATCTCGATCACATCTCCGGAATGCCGGACGTTCCAAAGGACGTGCCGATTTACACCGGTCCCGGTGAACCCGAATATTCGAGCCTCGTGCACATGTTCGTGCAGGGGATGGAAGACAGCTTCCTCGCCGGAAGGCCCCCGCTTCAGGAGCTTCAGTTCGCGAAAGATCCGGATGGGAGGCTCGAAGGGGTGATCGACGTCTTCGGCGACGGCTCGTTCTTTGCGATCCAGAGTCCCGGGCATACGCCGGGCAGCATGGCGTTCGTCGTGCGCACGACGGCAGGTCCGGTGCTCCTGACCGGCGACACCTGCCACACGCGCTGGGGCTGGGACAACGGCGTCGAACCCGGAAGCTACATCGATGACCGCGAACGCACCCGGAAGAACCTGCTCGCGTTGAAAGCCCTGAGCGAACGTCACCCGAAGATGATCGTGAAGTTGGGTCATCAGCCCTGAGGCTGAGCCTCGAAATATGAGTGACGAGACCCTTGTGAGTCCGCCGGGGATTGATTAGCCTTCTGGTTGCGATGAGCATCAAAGGCTCTTTCGCTCCCTCGCGCGACTGGCGAGCTTGCGTGGAATTGACCACGGTGAAGCGCGAAGGATTCCAACGCCGTTCGCCTGGGCACCTTTCAGCTGATTTCACAGCGTCTTAGGGAGCCCAGACATGCCGTCATTCCGGAATGAACTCCACGTCAATGATGCGGAAATTGCCCTCGCGCTCGAGGGCGAGGAGCGTCGTCAGCAGGACGGCGTCGAGCTGATTCCTTCGGAGAACTACACCTATCCGGAGGTTCTCGAGCTGCTTGGCTCGGTCTTCACCAACAAATATTCCGAGGGCTATCCGGGCCGCCGTTATTATGGCGGCCAGGAATTTACCGATCAGATAGAGAACCTTGCGCGGCAGCGCGCTTGCGCGCTGTTCCGCGCCGAGCACGCCAACGTTCAGCCTCTGTCCGGCTCGCCCATGAACCAGGCCGTGTATCTCGGCCTGTTGCAGCCCGGCGATACGATACTGGCGATGGACCTGTCACACGGCGGCCATCTCACGCACGGCGCGCCCGTGTCGCACATGGGGCGACTGTTCAACTTCGCCCGTTACAAGACGCATCCGTCGAAGGGCGGCGCCATTGATTTCGACGCGCTTCGCGCCACGGCCCGTCAGGTCCGCCCGAAGCTGGTCCTGTGCGGCTACAGCTCCTATCCGCGCGATCTGGACTACGCTTCGTTCAAGAGCATCGCCGATGAGGTCGGGGCACTGACCATGGCCGACGTGAGCCATTACGGCGGCCTGATCGCCGGCAACGGCATGCGCAATCCGCTCGATTCGGGCTTCGACATCATGACCACGACATCGCACAAGACGCTTCGCGGGCCGCGCGGGGGAATCATTCTTTGTCGCCGGGAGCTTGCCGGCAAGATCGACGCGTCGGTATTCCCAGGGTTGCAAGGCGGTCCGCACATGAATGTCGTGGCCGCCACCGCCGTGACGCTGAAGAAGGCCGCGACGTCCGACTATCAGGCCTACGCACGGCTGGTCATGCGCAATGCGAAGGTTCTGGCCGAAGCGTTGATGGAACGCGGGATGAAGCTGATCACCGATGGGACCGACAATCACATGATGGTCGTGGATACCGTGACGAGCGCCGGCTTGGACGGCGGCGCGGCTGAACACATTCTCGACGCCGTCGGCATCACCGCAAACAAGCAGATCATCCCCGATGATCCGCGTCCGCCGCTCAAGCCGAGCGGCGTTCGCCTCGGCACGCCAGCCGCGACCACGCGCGGCATGGGCGAGGTGGAGATGCGGCTCATCGCCGAACTCATCGCAGAGTCCCTCAGGTCGAAGGGAGATGCGGCCGTCGTAGGACGGCTCCGGGCGAAGAGCATCGAGATGTGCCGCGCCTTTCCCGTCCCGGGGATCGTGGCGCCGTCGTAGGTCGCTGGCCGCGTTCCTGTTGGCGAGGTATGTCCTCGCCCTCCGGGCAGTCGCATGTCGTTTACATCCGCTTTGCTCGATCTCCTACTTCGTCACGATCCGTCGCGTTGGCGTCACGGTGCTGGCAGGCGCCATCGGTGAGAGAGAAAACGTCAGCCACGTATTCCAGCCCGCTGGACGGTTCTCCGCGGCGAATTCGCCGTATCCTTTCAGATTCAGATAGCCCTGCATGTCCCCAACCGGAAACAAATACCCGATCTGCGGACCGACGCCGACGACACGCGACCGGAAACCGCCCAGGATCGGGTGCTGACCGGAATCGTCGGTGATCTGCTGATAGGCATATCCCACGAGGCCGACAAAAAGCTGCTTCGAGAGAAACTGCGACGCACCCCAGTCGACATGAAAGTCGATGCCGCTGCGGTATTGCGTGTCCGGATTCCTAAAATTGTAGGTGAATCCCGCGACCGCCGAGAATTCATGTCCCGCCTGCGGGTTGAAATAGGTGTAGCCGCCGCCGCCATCGATCGCGCCGTGACCGATGCCGAGATTGGCAAGGCGGTTTGGATCGTAGGCGCCGACGGGAATGTCTCCCGTTGCATACGCCATGAAGTTATGGACGCCTTGATTCCATTTCAGCGTCACCTGCGGATAGAGGTCGCCGATGGAGGTGACGGAGTCGCCGATGCTTCCCATGCGCGTCGTCGCAAACGGTCCGAACCCGGTTGTCAGCGTCCCGTTGAGATCGGCGGCCGACCGCCCGAACAGTCCAGTGACGCCAATGGCCAATTGTCCGCCCAGAACCGGCGTCGCGAATGTGTAGGTGGGGTTGAGCAGCACCAGATCGGCCTGCGCATTCAGATGCAGATCCAGGTTGACGTTTACGGCCGCCGGAAATCGGCCGATCTGAATTTCTCTTGACGCGGCCGCGGCGCCGAACGCCGATACCGAGGTGTGATAGTAGACCTCGGCCATCGACCATCCCGGCACCCCGGGTGTTGCGGCAAGGCTGCTGAAGCGACCGGGAAGCCAATAGGAAACACCGCTTTCGTCGGCGCAGGCGGCGCCGGATAAGGCCGCGGACATCGCCATGACCGTGCCGATCACCGAGCAGATCAGTCGAGGACCAGACCTGCGTTCGGGTATGCAGCGCGTCATGTGCTCCCCCATGTCCGTTCACGACAGTATGCCAGCAAGATCATGAATGTCTCGCCGTAAACTGGCGAACCGCGAAATCGCCTCGCTGTGTTGCCTTGGGGGCACGCCTTGATCTACGTCGAGAGCGTTCGCATACTCCCCGTAGGAACGTTGCTTGTATTCGACTATTTCAACGGCTGCACCTGCGCTGCCATATCCGGCGCGCGGCTGACCCTGTAGGTCGCGTTGCTGCATTTCAGCACCCAGACGGCATGATCGGGCCTGGAGCGTTTTGCATCTCTCGTAGCGCGGACCGCCTTGTCACAGGCAAAGCCTTGCGTGCGGATCTGCGCAGCGAGCATGTCCTTCGGCATCTCTTCCGCGGCCTGCGCGACGGATACCGTCAGGTGGGTAAGAGGCGCACCTCCGGTCAGGAGCGATGCTGCGAGGAGAACAGCGCCGGCGAACAGATGAATAAGCGTGGAGACATTGCGATGCATCATAAGGACCCCCAACTCCGCGACCGACAGAAGAAC
The DNA here is from genome assembly GCF_009759665.1 of Bradyrhizobium cajani. Classification (GTDB taxonomy): domain Bacteria; phylum Pseudomonadota; class Alphaproteobacteria; order Rhizobiales; family Xanthobacteraceae; genus Bradyrhizobium; species Bradyrhizobium cajani. The sequence goes on along the minus strand of NZ_WQNE01000010.1, from coordinate 123,340 downwards.
CTTGAACAACCCGAGAAGCGCATACGCGCCACTTTTATAAAGTGTGCCGCAAGCTTGCGCTACAACGCCGTTCTTCCAATTGCGATCATCGCACTGCACGTAATCTCCCTGCCGAATGAACCGACCGGTGGCTTGAGATAGGCCGTGTAGGCCGACCCATACCAGGATGGAGGCGAGCAGCCCGATCACCCCGGCATTGTCGGCAAAAGCCGTCGCGGTGCCCGACATGCCGAGCCGAAGGTACAGAATAATGACCATGGCTGGTCCTCATTCTCTGATTGTGCTAGTGTGATGCGCGTGGAGGTAGCCGAAGCATCACTCTTTTGAAATGCCGTTAGACTACAAGCCCATCACGTTCGATTCCAGCGCGCGTTTTTGAGTCTGCGGACACCGTGGGGTGTTAACTGCAGCCGATATCGCACGTCTCGATGCACGACCTCTCGCTTGGAAGCGAGAGAGCTATGACGCCGATCAATACTTCTGCAAGAGAAGAAATTGATGTCATGCGCATTACAATCGGTGCGGCGGCGTAAGGAGCGGCTGCGGGCTACTACCCTTCCTACCGTCCGGCTTGCGGCTGCTATCCGTACCGCCTTGCTATTGAGGCCAAAAGAGCGGCGTCAGCGCTCGAACGGCGAGCTGCGCGCCTCGATCGCGAACAGCGCGCCGGTTGATTTAGGTCAACGAATGCGCCCAGTGCTGGTTGATCCAATAGAGGTGACGGTAATGCCAAGACGTCATTGAGACAGGAGCATACGTCATCTTGACGAAGCGCGATCCTCTCCGCTCGTCGGCGCTAGCGGTTGCAGCGGGTCCGATCGCTGCGCCGGCGCAAGACCTACGACTAATCGCGGCAACACGCATCAGTACAGGAGGATTCGACATGCATCGGGGTATTCTGGCGCTGACTCTATCACTCTGCATCGGTTCCCTAACTGGGCCCGGAGCGCTTGCGCAAAGCGCGGCACCGGCAATCACGGAGCAGGAGGCGCGCGCAATCGCGATCGACGCCTATGTCTATTTCTATCCGCTGCTGTCGATGGACATTACACGGAAGCAGTTCACCAACGTCGCGCCCGGGAAGGAAATGGCGAAGGGGCCGATGAACATGTTCAGTAACGTACCTGAATATCCACCCGCGGACTTCAAGGGTGTCGTTCGATCGAACTTCGACACTTTATATTCAAGCGCGTGGCTGGACATGACCAAGGAGCCGGTGGTCATCACGGTACCGGATACAAACGGGCGCTACTATCTGCTGCCGATGCTCGACATGTGGACCGACGTGTTTGCGTCGCCGGGCTGGCGGACGACCGGCACCAAGGCCGGGACGTTCCTGATAACGCCCCCGGGCTGGCGGCCCGATCTGCGCGAGAAGTTCGCCGAAGAGTTCAAGCTGCCGGCGGACACTCAGCGTATCGACGCGCCGACGCCCTATGTCTGGGTCATCGGCCGCACCAAGACGGACGGCCCGCACGACTACGATGCCGTCCACAAGATCCAGGCCGGCTACAAGGTCGCGCCGCTTTCCGAATACGGCAAGACGCCAAAGCAGGTCGAATTCAAGCCCGATCCCAGCGTCGACATGAAGACGCCGCCGAAGACCCAGGTCGATAGCATGTCGGCCGGCGTGTATTTCGCCAATGCTGCGGAGCTGCTCAAGCTGCATCCGCCGCACATCACCGACGAGCCAATCATCGCCCAGATGAAGAAAATCGGCATCGAGCCGGGCAAGAGCTTCGACATCGGCAAGCTCGCCCCCGTGCTGCAGCGGGCGCTGGAGACCGCGCCGCAAGACGGCCAGAAGCTGATGGCCTGGAAGGTGCCGACGCTGGCGCGGGTTGCAAACAACTGGTCGATGAACACCGACACCATGGGAGTCTACGGAAACTATTATTTGAAGCGGGCGATCGTCTCGCAAGTGGGACTCGGCGCCAATCTGCCCGAGGACGCCATCTATCCGCTCAACCTCGGCGACGAATCCGGCAAGCCGCTTGATGGCGCGAACAAGTACACCATCACTTTCGAGAACGGCGCGGCCCCGCCGACCAACGCCTTCTGGTCGATCACCCTTTACGATCCGGAAGGCTTCCAGGTCGGCAATGTGCTGAATCGTTTTGCCGTCAGCAATTGGATGCCGTTCAAATACAATGCGGACGGATCGCTCGACCTCTACTTCCAGAACGAGTCGCCGGGCAAGGACAAGGAAGCCAACTGGCTGCCGGCTCCGAAAGGACCCTTCAATCTCACGATGCGTCTCTACGCACCGAAGTCCGATGCGCTGACCGGCAAATGGAATCCGCCGCCGGTTGTGAAGGCGCAAACAACGGTCGGTCTGTCGGCGCAATGAGCGATTGGATCGAGCGCCATTGAGTCTGCGGGCATCGAAGGATGCCCGTAGACTCGTCCCTGCACCGCAGCATGCCGCGCGGTGGCTGAGTGCGCAAAATCATCAAAAGCGGCGCCGGGCCATCCTCGTCGCTGTCCTGTTCGCGTTTCTGACAACACGGGTACTGCGTTCTCGACGAACGCTAAACCCGACGGCATCTCCGCTGACGCGACCCAGGACACCAAGTCCGGCGCAAACTACTTCACGGTGCGCATCGTGGTTCCAGACCAGGAGGTTGCACGCCTCAACGGCACGACGCTTCTTCCCGGCATGCCGGTCGAAAGTTTCATCCAGTCCGGCAGGCAACCACACCGTTAGGAGCGGCAGAATATCGATCAGGCGTTGACCTTCCCGTGCGTTTTTGTTCGAGTCCAATGGCTTTCGTTCCGTTTCGTGCACGCCGTTTCTGTTGCGAAACTGGTGCGGTGCTCTGAAACTGGCCCACAAGCCGGCGATCGGCAGATCAGCTCATCCAGGACGTACCGGACAACCGCGCGCGCTTAATGAGCGTTTAACGCTTTTGCGCAACAGATAGATCACCAGCGCGCAATTAGTCCTTGGTTTCGAGTGCGAGCCGAACTCCCGCGGAGGGGAATCGGATGGGACTGCTTTTTGTCGGAGTGCTGGCGGGAGTCCTGATCGGCTGTGGCTGGTTCGCGCCTTCCCGAGGATATTTCCTTGATTGCGCGTCACGCCCCTGTTTCGACTGGGGCGCAGTCGCCCGACCCGCGCTGCCAATGCAGACGGCATTGGCGCCAGATCCTGCGGTCGTCAAATCGAATTCTGCAACTCCGGCAAGGTCCGGCAAGAGATCTTCCCCGAAGAAGCGTGGATCGGCCGACCTTGCCAAGGCGGCGTCCCCGCGGACGAGGATCAGCGTCCCGGCATCCGAACGCCCCGCGGAAATATCAGATCCTGTTCTGGACAAGGCGAAGGTCGCGATCTCGGCGAAGATGGAGGATCCAGAATCGACCGAATTCACCGATATGAAGCGCACGATGCGAAAGAACATGCTTGGACGCCCCGTGGATACGATTTGCGGGCGTGTGAAAGGAAGAAGCGCGTCGGGCGGCGAGACCGCAGAGAGACCGTTTCTTTATCTCGTGAAGGAGGAGGAAGCATATGTCGTCGACGGCAAGTCAGGGTCGGCGGCGTCAACGGCGCATCGAAATATCTGCAATTAGGGGATGCGTCGACTGCGCCACCGCGCGGTACGCGCCCAAGTGATTTGAGCGGAAAGAATTTCCACCCAGCCGCAAAGTGATCCCGCAGTGGATACGGCACTAACGGCGGCACTGCGCCTCGTGATGATGCATTCAGAATGAATGCAGCTGCAAGGGGAGACGCAATACGGAATGGGAATATCGCGGAAATTCTTTTCATCTCGAGGAAATCATGCACGACATAACGAACACCTCAAAACGGCTCAATGAATCGCTTCACTTGCCGGTTCTGGTAATCATCGAGCCGCTCCTGTTGCCTCGCACATGCATTCTGAACGTCCTCAGGCGGGAGCTGGACGACCTTGAGATCCTTGACATGGCAACGGTCCAAAGCCTGGACTCGACGTCAGCCCGCGATGTTCGTCTGGTGGTGCTGAGTATCGCGGAGAAGCCCATCGGCGATCCCTCGGTTGAGGACGATCTCGCCTTCGTTGCGGAGTGTTGTCCCAACGCCGCCGTTGCAGTCCTGTCAAACCACGATGACGAGCCGACCGTGCAGGCTGCGATGCAGCGGGGCGTGCGCGGCTTTCTTTCCACCTCGCTATCGATCGAGATCGCCATAGCGGGCCTGCGCCTTGTTCTTGTTGGTGGCGTCTACCGGCCGTTGCCCGTGGCCGGGACGAACAGGATGGTGGATTTGGAGCCGTCGGATACGCGTGGGCTTGCGCCCGCATATCTGATGAACGAGGGAGTCAGAGTGGCTATCGACAGGAGCGTGACCGATCTCACGCCTCGTGAGCAACAGGTTCTGGCGGAATTGGAGCTCGGCCTGCCCAACAAGCTGATCGCCGCCAAATTGAACCTCTCGGAAAGCACAGTCAAAATGCACATCCAGCATATCATGAGGAAATGTGCTGCGCACAATCGCACGGAAGCTGTCCTCCGCTGGCGCGGCCGGTTGCCCGCGCAGAGTCGCGATCACGATCCCGGCACAGCCCCAATGCTGGAAAACTAGTCCTCTCTGAATGCACCACGGAAGCTGTCGAGCAGGGGCCGGAGCGCGTAGAGAGCCACGGTACCGCGCCCTGTCGTGATGAACACTTGAACCGGCATACCGGGGACGATCTGGATGTCGTTTGCCACGATCTGCGCGTCGTCGATCCGGATTTTGGTCGCGTAGTATGGCTGGTCGGCACGCTTGTCGAGGAGCCGGTCTGCGGATACGTGCACGACGGTTCCCTTCAGGCGAGGCACGCGACGCTGATTGTACGGTACGAGGTGAACCTCGGCATTGAGGCCGGGATGAACCACGTCGATGTCCTCGGGCCTCAGGCGCGCGGTCACGACGAGGCGGTCTTGCCGGGGCACCAGGTCCATGAGCGGAGCACCCGCTCCGATGACGCCGCCGGCCGTATGAATCCGCAGATCGGTTATCACGCCGTCCTCGGGCGCCTTGACCTCCGTTCGCGATAGCTGATCCTTGGCCGCAAGCAACCGCTCGCGGAGCTGGAATATCTGGTTCTGCGCTTCACGAAGCGACTGTGCGATCTCGTTCTGCCTCTCGCTCTCGAGCTTGAACAATGTGGCCTGCTGTTCGCTGATGACCTGCGCGGCGCGGGAAATCTGCGCGGCGAGCTCGCCGCGGCGGCCCTCAACGTCGGCCAGCTCCCGCTGCAGGTTCAGAAGCCGCGGTCTCCGTTCTAGTCCCTTGTTGACGAGGGTCGCGACCATATCCAGTTCCTCCCGGACGATGTCGACCCGCTGCCCGGTGGCGCTCTCCTGAGCCTTGAGACCTTCGATCTCCTTTTCGACTTGACGCCTTCGTTCGCGAATGACCGCAAGCTGCGACTCGTGAACCTGCAGGCGTGCCTGAAAAATGAACTGCTGCGCCGACACCGCGGCGGCGGCCACCCCGTTCTGCTTGCTGTCCTGTTCCAGCGCCTCCGGAATTGCGATCCTCTCGAATCTCTGCTGCTCGGCCTGAAGTCGTGCGGCACGAGCAACTGCATCCCACAATTGGCCTTGAAGGCTTTGCATCTCCGAGGCGGCCCGGGTGTCGTCCAGCGCGATCAGCGTTTGGCCGCTTCGCACGATATCGCCATCCGAAACAAGGATATTCCTGACGATGCCACCTTCCAGATGCTGAATCGTCTTGCGGCTCGACTCCGATTCCACGACGCCGGACGCGATCGCGGCGCTCTCGAGAGGCGCGAGGCTCGCCCATGTACCAAGCCCCAGCATGAAGCAGAGCACCAGCAGATTGCCCGCGACTGTGATGCCGCGAAGCCTTCCGCGCGGAGAGGTCGGCGTGGGTGTCGAGCACCATGGAAATTCCAGCGGCTCGAAATCGTCGATTGCGGTCACCACGACGCCAAATCGCCCGGCGGGCGGGGGGCGCGCCGGAGTTCGTATGAGCTGGTCCCAGATCATGGGAAGTCTCGAGACGGCGGGAAACTTCCGGATGGTGAGGGAATTCCAGATCATGGCGCAATCTGCGAAGTAACTTGGGGGCGGCTCAGGTGCCGTTCAAAGATGTCCTCACTGTCGCCGAACGCGGCGATCGCACCGTCTTCCATGATGGCAATTTTGTCCGTGGCTGCGAGGAGACCCATCCTGTGAGTGACGACGACCAGGATGACACCTGCGAGCTTCATGCGCTCGACGGCATCCAGGAGCATTCGCTCGCCCCCGTAGTCGAGGCTGGCGTTAGGTTCGTCGAGAACGATGAGGCGTGGACTGCCGAAAAAGGCGCGGGCAAGTCCGAGGCGCTGCCGGTACCCGCGCGAGAAGTTTGTTTCACTGTGAACCACCGTGTCGTAACCCTGCGGCAGGCGCATGATCGCCTCATGGATCCCGACGAGCCTGGCCGCGTCGATGACCTTCCGCCGGTCGGCATCTTCAAGGCGTGCGATGATGTCGTTGATCGTGTCGCCGAGCAGGTTGATGTCCTGGGGGAGATATCCGAGGCGGTCGCCGTTTCGGCCCTCGCGAAGCAGCGAGACGCTGGTATTGTCGAGGAGGACATGGCCATATGTTGGCATCGACAGCCCGGCGATCACCTGGCCGAGCAAGGACTTGCCCGACCCGGACGGACCGATAATGCCAAGGCATTCTCCGGGCATGAGGCTGAACGAGATGCCGTTCAGCAGAAGATGGTCGGTCCCCGCAAGCCGCACGCTGACATTGTCGACGACGAGGCCGCTTCGCGCCTGCGGCGGAGAAACCTCCGCGCTCTGCTGCGGGGCGACGGGGAATGCGGCGAGAAGTGCGCCGAGCCGCTGACAGGCGCTCACGGCCGTTACGAGTGATTTCCAGCCTGCGACCGCACTTTCGACCGGCGCGAGCGCCCGGCTGAACATCAGCGTAGAAGCAAATATGATTGCCGGACTTTTCCCGTGATCGAGGACGAGCCACGCGGCAACCCCCATGATCAAGACCTGCGACAGCGCGCGAACCGGCCTAGTGGACAGCATGACGATCTCGCCTCGCCGGAGTGCCACATCGTGCTCCCTGCGCGCGTGCTGCGCCTCACGGTGGATCATGCGCGCGGCGCTGTCGAACATTCCCATGGCGCGGATCACGTGGATGTTGCCCGCGGCCGTCTGGAGGCGGCCGCAGCTTCTGGACAGTGCGGCGCCGGATCTTTGCAGAACGTCTTCCGTGACCAGCTCTCCGGCAACCGTGAGCGCGAACAGAAAGGCGACGCAGCAGGCGCCCACCACGCCAAGCAGGGGATGGATCAGAAAGAGGACAAGGAGGAACAAGGGCGCCCAGAGCGCGTCGAACAGCAGCGTGCATGCGCCGGACTCGACGAACTGGCGCAGCACGGTGAGATCCCGATATGCGCCCGACGCTTGCGTCCAGTCGCTGCGAAACGCCGATTCGAGGCCGGCCGAAAGCACGCAAGGACGAAGGCGATCGTCGAGCCAGGCGCCAAGGCGTCCCAGGACGGCGCGCCGCAATGCATCGAACACGCCGCCCACGACCACTGTGATCGCGACAATGAGCGTGAGCAGAAGCAACGTGTCGCCGCTCCGGCTCGACAACACCCGGTCGTAGATCTGAAGAAGATAGATGGAGGGCGCAAACAGCAGCAGATTGTAGCTGCAGCTATAGGCGAATACGAGACCGAGCGGTCCCGCGCAGGACCGGAGGGCCGCGTGCAGTGGCGTCCGGATCTGCGGCAGGATAGGCCACTGAAGGGGCGGCATCAGCATCATCGTCACCGCCTGAAATCGAGGTCCGGCGCACTTGACCGGTGGCGAACGTCATCTGCCAACGGTATCGGCGGGGTATTGGCTCGAACGTCAGGACCGGTGGCGGAGGCCACCGGTCCTGCCAGTCGGACGAGCCGATGGTCAGAACGTATCGAGATGGAAGCTCACCTCGCCGCCCACCGCGGCGTTGCCGTTTCCGCCATTGCCGCCGATGCCGGCCACGACCTCCTGGTGCTGATCCACCCAGACCTTGTTGATCTGGGTCGCATCCGTATTGGCGTAGACCTTGGAAGTATCGTAACCGCTGTAGGATTTCTGGCTTCCGTTCGACTCGGCGTCTCCGCCATGGGCCTTCGAAAACCACGAGGCCTTCGCGTTGGCCCCGCCGGCATCCCAATCGGCCTTCTGCTTGACGTGATCGCCGGTGCTCACGTGCACGTCGGCACCTTCCGCCTTGTTGGTTGGATCGAAGTTGAGCGTCGGCTTGCTGATGATCGCTCCCTTGAAGGTGCCGTCGCCACCATTTCCGACACTTTGACCACCGGTGCTGATCGATTTGAATTCGATCGAGTCCGAGATGCTGATCGCTTTGGGCAACATTTGAGCCTCCCTCTTTGTGTTGGCTTTCGCGCATCATCCATCCCGATCGGGCGGACGCGCGCAGCAAATCTGATCCGCCCACGCGCGATGGCGATAGATGCCAAATCGGACACCATCCGGTTTGGTCGACCTACGTACGAAAGTACGACATTCGTCGTGCAACATCGGAGCTCGAAACATCCGGGAGAGCCCGCAGGGCGAGCTTGCATGCGCAGAGTGTCGACGCTAGCTCGCGATCGGGCTTGTGCGAGCGGCGCGATGTTTCGCTATCCCAGCAGGTGAAGATCCGACAGAAGGTGGGCGGAAAGATCGCCACCCAGCGCGAGATTGCCGTGGCCGCCGTCCCCGCCAAGTCCGGCGATCTGGATCGCACTCTGGTCGATGTGCACGTTGTTGACCTGATCGGCTACGGCCGTCGAATGGGGACCCGCGATTGCGATATTGATGGGTGCATAGATCGCGACGCTGACATCGATCAGGCTGCCGGCAAAATAGCCGTTGCCGCCATTGCCTGCGCCATTCGAACCGGTCGCGATCGTGTCGGAGCCGCCCCACAAGCCGTGGGAGAGAAGGCTTGCATGGCCGCCCGCCGCGGCGTTGCCGTTGCCGCCGTACCCGCCAGTGCCGGCGATCTGAATGATGGATTGATCCACGTAGGCGTCATTTGTCTGAACCGCGTAAACGTTGGAACCATAGCCCGCGACTGCGACGTTGATCGGGTTGTACAGGACGAGGGAAGTATGGACGAGCCCGCCGTAGAACGCGCCATCGCCGCCATTGCCAGCCTCGCTTCCGCCCGTTCGAACGTCGAAGACGCCCGCTCCGTTGCTTGATCCCCAACTGGGGTCGAGCGTGATGACGCTGCCGCCGGCGGCCACGTTTGCATTTCCGCCGCTTCCGCCGACGCCCGCGATCTGAGTGGCCGATTGATCGATGTCGACCGTGTTCGATTGACTTGCGAGCGCAGTGCCGCCCGAGCCCGCCACGGCAATATTGATCGGATGATAGATCACCACGGGAGCGTCCACGATCGCACCCGCGAAATAGCCGCTGCCGCCGTTTCCGGCACTGTTGTTGTCGCCACTGACGATCACGCCGGCGCCCAAGGACGTACTGACGCTCCCCCCCGATACAATGTTGTCATTGCCGCCATGGCCGCCGACGCCGGCCATCTGAAAAGCGGATTGATCGACATTCAAATTGTTGGACTGGTTGGCCAGGGCGACCGAGCCGTATCCCATGCTCACCGAGATGTTGATCGGTTGATAGATCAGCAGGGACGCGTGAATGATCCCTCCGTAAAAGTAGCCATCCCCGCCGTTCCCCGCCGTGTTCGCCCCACTCTCGACCGAAGCAATGCCCGTCCCTGGATGCGATGCGCCGGCAGCAGGCTTCGTGGTCGAAACGTCCAGGCCCGCCGCGGCGTGCTTGCCGGCGTGGCCGCCGGTGTCGACCCCCGATGTGGGATGTTTGGATTGAAGCGGGTCGGACTCATGATGCCGGATGTTCGCGCTCGCGTGGTGGGCTCCAGGACCAGCAAATTGACCCGCAAAAGGGCCTGGACCATGGACCAGGGCGCCACCGCCGACCACGTCAGCTACGAACGAAGCACTCGGCCCAGGGCCCGGTCCGCACTCGGCATCGTACCCATCGTGGTGACGAGAGGCGTGATGCAGCCGGATTCCATCCGACATCCGCGAGAAATCCATCGTAGCCTCCCTCATCGCGATCGCTCCGTGCGATCGGACGGGTTCTGCAATCCGGACACAATGTCATCCCGGGAAGGTCGAATGCCCAGTCGTCAGTTCGGATATGGCGCTTCGTCCGGCACCCGTAACAACGGCTACATCCGTTCGGGTGGGCTACGTCTGTGCAACCTTGCGCGGGCCGATGCTTGAAAGTGCGACCTTGAGGGGATGGCGAAAATGGACGATCGGGCTGATGGAGAGGTTGTCGTAGGGGCCAGTCGCGGTCAATCCGTTCAAAACTGGGAACAAGCTTGGATGGGCGTCCCACCTTCTGCGTCGGCCGCCGCAGAATTGGTGCGGACCTCGTGCCCGCATCTTGCCTGCGGCCAAGATGAATCCACCGCATTGCCGGATTTAAGTCGCATTGCGACCTAGGTCACGGCCAAAGCTCGTGTCCGGGCAGGGGCGCAACACCGGGGGTTCCATGTCCGGTCATTTGCGATTTTGTTTCACCGCTTTTGTACTTGTTGCAGGTCTCTCGACGTCATCAGCGTCTTCGAACCCATTTTCCGGATTCTTCAATGCCGGTCCCGCGACAGCCTCTGTGCCCGCTTCCGCGGAAGTCGCGGAAGTGAAGTGCTTGTCGCGGCCCGGCAGGTCGACCGCCGACGGCCTGCGCTGGGTCTATCGGGTGGAGGGCCGGCGCAGATGCTGGTTCGAGGTCGCCGAAGGGACGGAGACGGTGAAGAAGCTGCTTCGGCAGCGCGCCGCCAGATATCGTGTCGCTACGGCCGAAGAGAGAAAGTCCGCCGTGTCCAAGCGGAAGACGGTGGTGGATGCGCGCGCGGAGCTGCAGCGCTCCGCACCCGAGGATATGTCTCGGCCCAGCCCGTCTGCGCCCGTGCAGGTGGCTGATGCCGGTCCCGTCGTTGCGACCGGGATCGCGACCCGCATGTCGCCGGCCTTCCTTTCCAGGCGCGCCGACCGGCTCACGCCTGACGAAATCGCGTCGCGCCAAGTCGACGTGGATGCACTTTTGGCGGTCGCGCCGGCCACCAGTGACGTGGTTGCCGCTTCGCTCGCCTTTTCCACCGCCGAGGCGGGAGATGGCGGGCAGGGCTGGACCTGGCTTGGCATGCTGCTGATGGCCTTGGGGCTCGTCTCCGTCTTGAGCGCAAGTCGAACCATTCGGTGGGCCATGCTGCAGCATCAGCTGGGGCCATGGTTCGCTCGCCAGAGGCTGCTGCTGGTCAAAGCACGACCGCGCGGGCAGGTACGGCAAAGCGGCCGTTGGGCCTGAACCGCACGACCGACCGGGGAGCGCCCGCCCATGAGTAAGATTTGTTTGCCGTCGTTTGCGCCCTCGATCTGGCTGTGGCGACGCCCGCCTCTGCCGAGACGTCGCGCACAAAAGTCGTGACGATCGCCGATGTTCGCCAGGCCGCCTCTCCGGTGGCCGGCTGCAGGACTATCTGCAGGCAGGACTAGCGCTTCAGGGGCAGACTATCTCGCCTTGGATGGATCGCCAGCGGTCCGCATCAGGCGATCGGCCTTGACCAGCACGCGATCGTCGGCGGCCTGCGGCCGCAATGAGAAGCTGACGGCGACAAAAGCGACGCAGAGCGCTATGCCCACCGCCATGGCGCGCTGAAAGGTCGGTCTGTCAGCATTCTGAAATGAAGGCAGGCTGCTCCTCCTTGCCAGCTGTTCAAATCCAGCCCGGGAAAGCTTTTGCAATTGTTCGACTTCGCGATGCTCGATGGAAAGCGCGCGGCAGTGAGCGGCCATCTCGCGATAGTGTTCTCGTGCTGAACGATCGGTCGCCGTCGCAGCGCGTTCTTCAAACGCTCGGGCTCGGTCGGCAAGCTCTTTTGCCTTTGACATCGGGCACCTCATTCGAAGGTGGACCGCCGGACACCAATTCATTGGTCGGCCGGCGCGTCAATTCGGTTCAACGCTCGCATATGACGTTGGAGGCTGCCGGATGAGCCCGGCCTGCATGGTTCGAGACGCCGCGCTTTGGCGGGCTCCTCACCATGAGGATCCGATACTTCGCCGCAAAAACCGACCTCATCCTGAGGGCCCGCCGCAGGCGGGCGTCTCGAAGGGTGGCCGCGGGCGAGCTATTCGCCAGTTTTTTCGCCGTATGCGATGGCGGTGCCGGCAAGGGGGAGGGAACGCAAATACCGCTGCTGTCGTCGTCCCGACAGCGCCGGGCGTCTGTCTCGCGCTCACCTTGCCCGCCGCCGAAGGGGTTGGGACAGGGACTATGCCCCATCGTGCCGCAATAATTTCACAGTTTGAGGAACCAATACCCGTGCCCGCTGGGGGATCAGCGCATGGGGGAGCCATGACTGACAGCGAGTGGAAGGAGCGCTGGCACGATGTCGAGCGCTTTCGTTTGATGGCGCTCGAAACGACAGACCCGGTGGCGGCGGCTCTGCTTCGCGATATCGTGTTGGACTTGGAAGCGGAGCTGAATGAGTTGGTCGACGTAGAGGCGCAAGGGCTGCCATCGCTTGGAGCAGTGGCGTGAGTGCAGGTCTCGTCGATCGATCCGGCTAGAGCATGATCTGGGCACGAAGGGGTGCGCTAGCGCAAAGTGCGCAGCGGTTTTCCCTCGCGACAAACGCGGAACGCGTTTGCGCGGAGATCATGCTCAAATGACTACGCTAAAGCGCGATGACGATTCATCGTGATCTCATGGAGACGCGCCTGCATCGTTCGCGGAAGTGCCGGGCGCGCAGGCATCTCGTTCGCGACGGCGCATGTTACTTATCGGAAGCTATGAATTTAGCAGACCGTCACAGTACACTCGGTCCGTGCGAAGCGGCAATGCGCCCACAAATCTCGTGCATTAATGGCAATGTCGAAGGGAGAGAGTTCCGCCTTTGGGAGTCCTCTCCGCTGCATCGCTTTGCAGCCTATACGCACAATAGGCCTGAGCCGCGGGGACGAGAGCGTCATCTTTCAACCTCCTCGCGGCGGTCCCAACTCCACGGATTGAACGTAGCCAGACGATTTTCCATCTTAAGAAGCGCTTCGGTAAAACCAGCGATGTCGATCTTCGCCGTACCTGCCAATCGCGAGGCAGTTTCGTTTAAATGATACTCAAACTGAGCAATGACAGCGTCCGTAAGGCGAGCGTTCTGCCCGAGAACGTCAAGACAGGACAAGAGCGAGACGAGGGCGCCAGAGGCATACAAAGACCTAAAATAATCTGCCAATGGCGTACCGGGTAGCATTAGATGGGTACCCATCGCACGCGCGCTAAAGTAACCCTCTAAACCGTGTAAGGGTAGCTCAGCCAAGGCTATTCGGGAGATTGAGCTGCCGCGACCGAGTACGTACTGGCGCCTCTCCTCATTGCGTCGCTTGGCCAGATGCAGTTGTTCGCGAAGTTCGATGGAGAGCTTTTGCTCTATGTCCGCGATGTTTATCCACCGTGGCGCGTCCCCGTTAATGGGTGACCATTTTGCGTCGATTCTACGATCAGCAATCGACGCTCGAAGTTCGCAGATCTCGAACTCTCCTTCTAACAGCCGCTTTGGCATTACAGAAAGGTAGGAGTTTGTAATAAGAGGTTCGTTCGGCAGCTCAGCGCCTTTGAATTGCGCAAACTCCGCGACTTGCTTACATGTCACTGTCTTTGTTGTATCTTTGAGCAGCTGAATCAACGAGGCCATTGAAGCTGATTCCACGGTCCAAAAGCCGCCTAGATCGTGGAGATCCGATACCGATGCTGCCGAGCGTCCGTTGTTGTCCTCCAGCATATACATCGGAAAATGACGAAAAGCTTCGGTCACCTTATCAGTGTGCGAGTACAGAGGGCCCGCAATAAAAGGGAACTGCTCTATGGAATACGCGAGTGTAAACCCCTCCTCTTCTTGCAATCGCTTCACTTCATTTCGCACTTGATCAAGATAGAGTTCGAAAGCGGCCGACGCGATGTTGGATTGATCCGCTTCGCTTTCTAGAGCCGATCGAGCAACGTTTGTCTTCGGTGCATCATTTCCATGGCAGTCTGCAATGGCGAGCAGCCCAGTTCTGCCGGGAAATCCAGGTGACTGAAATTCAACTCTTATGCCCTCCACACAGACGCCAACCGGCGGGGTCGGCTTACCGCGCTGATGATAACTTTCATTATTCTGAAGGAAATTTCTGTCCCGGAAATGTGAGCTATAGAACGTCGCGAATGCGAGTGTAATGCCTCTGATGCGCTTTTCATGAACTTCGATTTGCTCGGGTTTGAATCCGTGCTGCGCCGTCGAAAGATACTTCTCAAGAGCGCTCCTTGGCGAGCGGTATCCAACTAATTGAGGAGGACTACCATCGATTGTTAGTTGAACGTGGCATCTAGGAAAAACGATCCATCTTTGCAAAGTATCCATTACATTGACGCGCTTTGCACTAGCCCGCATTTTCAGGACGATCTTAGTGCCGTGACGCCCAATTTCTCTGGCTTCAGAACAATGTCTATCGAGTAGCCGGATCAAGTATTTCCCATGAACAGATCTCAAGGAGATCTGGCGTCCCTCCGTTTGCTCGTCATGAAACGTTGCAATCTGGACATTGTCCGCGACCATGAACGCAGATAGAACGCCGATGCCAAAGCGGCTTATCGGTGAGAACGTCGGATTCTGCTCTTTAAATTTGGCATCTTGATAGCGTGACGAGCCGACACTCAACAGATGACGCTCGATTATATCCTGCGTCATTCCGGTACCATTATCGGTGATCGTGAGTGTGAGTTCTGCTGAATTCCAATGGATGGATATTCTGCCGTGCGAGAACGAATCAACTTTTTGCAAGTCGCACTGCAAGCGGACAGCGTCGATAGAATTTTGGACTAACTCTCTAATTGCGACCGAACTATCATTGTAGAGAGTATGGCCTGTAAGCAAATCTAGTATTTTGGCTTGATCAATTTGGAATTCGAATGGCCTGGGTATGAACCCCACGGCTTCAACCTGCGAGTCGTCGATCCCTTTCCAAGGGAAATCAAGCCAGTTGGCAGTTTGTGCCTTGGACTTCTGCACGCATCCAAAGGCGTACTTCAACTGCTTGTCTGCATATGCCAAGTAAGATGTTAAACCAAAAAAACCATTCTCATTGTCGTACTTAGCGTAAACCGAGATTGTGTCCGACTGAATGGAAGAGTTTACCTGTCCGCTCTTGTCACTGGCCGGTTTGGGAATAACAGCTTTGACCGCGTTCTGTTTGGCCCATTCGACCTGACTTATAGGATCAGTAGCATTTATCATTCGGAACATCACCGACGGTGCGCGCTGCCTGGTGATTTGAAGAAGGTCTGTCGTTCGAAGTATCACCGCCGCATAGAGAATATTGGCGCTTTCCTCTGACCTTTGACCGTAGGGTTTGAAGATCTTGTATTTCCCCAAATCATCAAGGTCATCAAGATTGTGACTCTCGCAAACTATTGCGAGATCTCTTCGAAAATCAGGGTCGATGTGTGCGAAGAGTCGAGCCAACTCTTCGCGTTGTGCCTTAGCATATCCAAGCGCGTCGCTGGGTGTTCCTTCGATCCAAGCTCTTACCCGTTTCGCATGATTGTATCGAACGAACTCTTGGTAAAAGAATCTCTCGGCCTTGTCCTGACCCAGTGTTTCGACCTTGATTTGATAGTCTTTGCCGTCAGTGCTTGCAAAGAGAACGTTATTGCAAAATTCCTGAAATGCAGCCTTGTCGCGATTGGAGAATTCATCTTCGGTAACAATTAGACCCAGGTCGTGAAAATAGATCGAAAGAACGATAAGAAGCCAATCTGCAGGGGTCATCCTGCTTTTACTTTCCGCCGGGATTATCCACTCAAGATCATCCAGCATCTTCTCGACGTGCGAAAAGTCGTGGACCGTGTACTCGGCGAAGATGTTGCTCCGCCCAAAAAGGTCTAATATCGACTTGACCGTCCTGCGAATCTCATAAAGCTGGATAGGAAATGCTTCGAGCTCGGTCGCTGCCAAAGCCCGCTCCTCAGCGTTCTTTAACTTTTCCAAATGTCCCCCCTTTGGTGATCTAAATTGTGTCTAGCTTTTATACAACCGTGACTGATGTCGGCAACGTTTATCAAAACTAGCGCTCAAGATATTCGATCTCGATCATCGTCTGACGACCTCACAGCACGCGGCCACGGCTTCGCAAGCCGGCACTTCGAGGCAAGCGGCATCAAAGCTAATGCGAGACCAACGGTGCTTTGGTCATTCTCGGGGCTAAAGGCGGGGCGAGATCAGAACACGCAAACCCTCATATTTCATTGGTGGGCCCGGCAGGACTCGAACCTGCAACCAGACCGTTATGAGCGGCCGGCTCTAACCATTGAGCTACAGGCCCCGCCGCGAGGCGGCCGCTTTGGCAGCGGCCGGCAACGGTGCGCGGTTCGTTTACAGGGATGGCGGCGGGGGTGCAATGCCGGTTCCGGCCGACCGAGACGCCGGCGCTGCACCGCCGATCATTTTCGAATTACCGAAATTGCCGATAATGCTCTTATGCCCCTGTTTTGCCCGACGAGTCAAATGTTCCCGCCGGGCTCATTTTGCCCCCTCTAACCCGCTGTGATTGCTGGCGTCTTCTACTGTGCATGGGGTTGTTTTCGCACTTTTTGTTTTGAGGGGGCGTCTCGGCCCCCTCAAACGCCTTGCCGGTGAGTGACAGGCCCCGCAAGCCGCCGCCTAGTCCACCGAAACCCCGGCGAACTCCACCACCTTGCGCCACTTCTCGGTCTCGTCGGTGACCAGCTTGCCGAACTCGGCCGGCGTCATCGGCTTGGGGAGGCCGCCGACCTCGGTGAGGCGGGCGACCAGCTTCGGGTCCTTCAGCGCTTCGCCGACGGCCTTGTTGAGGGTCTCGATCACCTCGGGCGGGGTGCCCTTCGGCGCGGAGATGCCGTAGAAGCCGACCGATTCGAAGCCCGGCACGGTCTCGGCGATCGCGGGCACGTCGGGCACGCTCGGCCAGCGCTGCGGCGAGGTCACGCCCAGCGCGCGGACATTGCCGCCTTTCACCTGCTCCAGCGCGGACGGCAGATTGTCGAAGATCAGCTGCACCTTGTTGGAGATGATGTCGGGGAAGGCGATCGCCGAGCCGCGATAGGGCACGTGCACCATGTCGCACTTGGTCATCACCTTGAACAGCTCGGCCGACATGTGCACCGAGGTGCCGTTGCCGGACGAGGCGAAGGAGATCTTGCCGGGATTGGCCTTGCAATAGTCGACGAACTCCTGGACCGTCTTGGCGGGAAACGCGTTGGAGACGACCAGCATGTTGGTGAGCTGCATGATGCTCGCGACCGGCACGGTGTCGCGCAGGAAGTCGAACGGCAGCTTCTTGTAGAGCGAGGTCGAGATCGCGTTGTTGGGTGCGACGAACAGCAGGGTGTAGCCGTCGGCGGGCGCGTTGATCGCAGCCGCGGCCGCGATGTTGCCGCCGGAGCCGGTGCGGTTCTCGACGATGAATTGCTGGCCGAGATGGTCCGACAGCCACTGCGCCATGATCCGCGCCACGATGTCGACCGGGCCGCCGGCGGAAAAGCCGATCAGCCAGTGCACGGGGCGGTTGGGGTAGTCGGCGGCGGAGGCGCGAGGCGTGAAGGCGAAAAGCGTTGAAAGAACGATGATCCCGAAAACAGAGTTACGCAAAATTCGCAACATGACACCTCCCATTGTTCTATTGTCGTTGGGCACCATGCTTTCACAAAATTCGGCCGCTGCCTACATCATCGCAAGTCGATGTTGACGCGGGCCGATCGGGAACGACCATGAGATTCGCTTTTCCCATCCTCGTCAGTGCGGCGCTGCTCGCATGCCCCGCCGCTGCCCAAACCGGAGGCAAGACCATTCCGATCACGACGATCAGTTTGGGCACCGCGACGCCCGGCGGCGGTTTCCCGCTCTATGGCAATGCCTTCGCGGAGGTGATGAACGCGGCCGATCCGGAAATGTCCATCGCTCCGCGCAACACCAAGGGCAGCAACGAGAACATTCCGCTGCTGGAGAAGGGCGAGCTCGATCTGGCGCTGGTTGCGGGCGAGCCGGCCTATGAAGCCTTTGCCGGCGTCGGCCGCGCGCCGGCGCGGCTCAAGATCCTCACCGCGATCTATTCCAATCCCGGCATGTTCGTGGTGCGGGCGGACAGTCCCTACAAAACCATCCGCGATCTCGTCGGCCAGCCGGTCGCGTTCGGTGCCAGGGGCTCCGGCCTGCCGATCCTGGCGCGCTACGTGCTGGATGGCCTCGGCCTCAAGCAGGACGAGGATTTCAAGGCGATCTATCTCGACCGCGCCGGCGACGGTCCCGCGATGGTCGAGGACGGTCGCGTCGCCGCGCTGTGGGGCGCCGGCATCGGCTGGCCCGGCTTTGCGGCGGTGGCCTCGAGCGCGTCAGGCGCGCGCTTCATCGCCCCGAGTGCGGAAGAGATCGCGCGCATCCGCACCAAGCATGCGTTCCTGAAGCCGCTGACCGTGCCGGCCGGCTCCTACCCGAAGCAGTCCGAGCCGATCGCCTCGCTCGGCTCATGGAGCTTTATCCTCACGCGCGAGGACCTGCCCGACGACGTCGCCTATCGGCTGGCGAAGACGCTGCACGGTGTCGAAGCGACGTTCTGCAAGACGCTCGCGCAGGCCTGCGAGACCACGGCCGCGAACACGGTCGCGGCCGCGCCGAAGGTTGAGCTGATCCATCCGGGGGTGATGAAATATTTCCGCGAGATCGGCGTGGTGAAATGACCGTCGCTCAAGGCGACGGTCATTCCGGGGCGCGCAAAGCGCGAACCCGGAATCTCGAGATTCCGGGCTCGGTGCTTTGCACCGCCCCGGAATGACGATCGCTTTAAGCGATCGTCACTTCTTCACCAGCGCACATGCCGGGTCCGGCGGCCCGAACGCCTTGTCGCCGGAGATCGTCGTGAGGATCTTGTAATAGTCCCACGGATACTTGCTTTCCTCCGGCGTCTTCACCTGCACCAGCCAGAGATCGTGCACCATCAGATTGTCCTCGCGCAAGCGGCCGTTGCGCGCAAAGAAATCCTCGATCGGCTTCTCCCGCATCTTCGCGGCGACCTTGAGCGGATCGTCGGTGCCGGTCTCCTTGATGGCGTTGAGATAGTGCATCACGCTCGAATAGACGCCGGCCTGCCACATCGACGGCATCTTGTTCATCTTGGCGAAATAGCGCTTCGACCATTCGCGCGTCTTGTCGTCCATGTCCCAGTAGAACGACGTCGTCAGCAGAAGGCCTTGCGCGGCCTGCAGACCGAGGCCGTGGATGTCGGTGATCAGCGCCAGCAGCGCCGCCATCTGCTGGCCGCCCTTGAACACGCCGAACTCCGAGCCGGTCTTGATCTCGTTCATGTTGTTGGGGGGACCTGCGGCAATGCCGATGATCTTGGCCTTGGAGGCCTGCGCCTGCAGCACGAAGGAGGACAGGTCGGGCGTTGCCAGCGGCGGCCGCACCGAGCCCAGCACCTTGCCGCCATTGGCGGTGACGACGGCGGAGGCGTCGCGCTCCAGCGAATGGCCGAAGGCGTAGTCGTCGGTGATGAAGAACCAGCTGTCGCCGCCGCGCTTGACCACCGCATCCGCGGTGCCGACCGCGAGCGCGCGGGTGTCGAACACCCACTGGATCGCGTAGGGCGAGCAGAACTTGCCGTGGAAATCCGCGGTGCCGGTGGAATGGGTGATGAACAGCCGCTTCTTCTCGTTGGCGACGTTCTGCACCGCGAGCCCGACCGCGGAGACCGGCACGTCGACGATCAGGTCGACCTGGTCGACGTCGTACCAGCGCCGCGCGATCGTGCCGCCGATGTCGGCCTTGAGCTGGTGGTCGCCGATCACGATGCTGATCGGCTTGCCGAGCACGGTGCCGCCGAAATCGTCGATCGCCATCTGCGCCGCCGTCACCGAGCCCTGGCCGGTCGGCGCGGAGGCGGGGCCGTTCATGTCGGTCAGCACGCCGATCTTGACGACGTTGTCGGAAACCTGCGCCGATGCCGTGCCTGGCAGCAGCGCCGCCGCCAAGAACGTCACGACGAAGGCGGCAGCGACCGGCAGTCCAAATCTGATTGGATTCACGCTTGTCCTCCTCCCCTGATCCGGCTCGTTGGCCGGTGTTGCTTTGTCCCGGGTACGGCCCGGCTGAATTGGTTTCTTTTGCAACTATTCAGGGGCAGGCGTCAATGTCAGGCCGCGAAGCGGATCTGCCCTGCCGGCGAGGGATCGTAGCCGGTCAGCTCCTCGGCGCGCTGCCGCAGCCGCCTTTCGCTCAGGAACCGGATCAAGGCCTGCATGGCGGGGCGGAAATAGCTGCGCTGCCGCATCGCGAGGTCGAAGTTCTCCCAGACCAGCGGCACGAAATCGAGCCCGGCCGAGCGCGCCGCGGCGCGCGTCGCGATGCCGCAATCGGCTTGCCCCGCGCGGACGACCTCGGCGAGATCCGGCCCGGTGAGGGCAGGCGGCTCCATCCGTCGCAAGTCCCGCGTCGAGGCGCCGGCGCCCTTCAGCAGGCCGTCCAGCAGCATCTGCGCCCCTGTGCCCTGTTGCCGCATCGCCATCCTGGCGCCGAGCGCGAGCACGTCGGACAGGCCGCGCAGCCGCTTGGGATTGCCTTGCGGCACCACGAGGCCCTGCTCGCGGCGCACGAACGCGATCAGCACCGCATCGTGCAGGTCCGGGGCGGCCCGCAACGCTTCGACGCTGGCATCGCGAGCGAGATTGCCTTCGGCATCCAGGCTGTGGAAGTGCACTGCTGCGGCCATCACCTCGTCACGTTGCAAGCGCTCGAGCCCGCGTGCGCTGCCCTCGCTCATCGATCCGAGGCCGGAGCCGGACTCGCGCAGGCTCCAATCCAGGAGTTCGTCCTGGCTGCCACCCACGACCGGCGGCGGCTCCGCGGTCCGCATGCCGGCCGGGCGCGCCAGTCCCGACAGCACCCAGAGGTCGAGTTCGTGCCGGGGAAAGAGCCACTTCCCGGTCACCTTGGTGCAGGGGATCGCACCGGTGGTGACGAGTTCGTACAGCTTGCGTTCGCCGAGCCGGAGATAGTCGGCGGCTTCGCTGGTCGTCAGGAATTCCATCCTGCATTCCTATGCAAATTCTTGCTTCTTTTTGACGTTCGACGCAGGTGGAATTCTGCATTTCAATTCGTGTTCGCTGGGAACCATGCCCGATGATCTCGTTGCTTTGCAACACATCAGAGTTCGCGATTTTTGCTTTGGTGAACGATCTGCGGCGCTCGTCTGGTGTGAGCCCCAGCGGTCACCGCGCGATTGCAATCGGCATTCCGTCCGCGCGTTGCCGAGATTTCCCGAGTGCGCCGTTCGCAGCACGATCGCAGTTGCGAGGTGAAGTCGGCCGCCGGTAGTGGCGCGACGTGCGCTCTATCTCCTGTTGTCCGCTCAGGTGCCGCGAGCTGCAAACGCGTCACGAGTGCGGCGCAATCGATCATCATCATGATCGCGCCTTAGCCAATGGGAACCCGATCATGGCCGTCCGCCGCCTGTCCGTTGCATTCGCGCTTTTCTGCGGCCTTGCCGTGGGCGTTGCGGCGTCGTCCGCGGAGGACCGCGGCATAGTCCTCGCCACGACGACGGCGACACAGGAGTCCGGCCTGCTCGATTATCTGCTGCCGATCTTCCGCGAGAAGACCGGCATCGACGTGACGGTGATCGCGCGGCGCGCCGACGAAGTGCTCGACGGGGCGCGAAGGGGCGAGGTCGACGTCGTGCTGATGCATGCGCGACCGCAGGAGGAGAAATTCGTCTCCAATGGTTTCGGCGTGAAGCGCCTCGACGTGATGTACAACGACTATGTGCTGATCGGGCCGAAGAGCGATCCCGCCGCCGTGAAGGGCAAGGACATCGCGACCGCGCTGAAGGCGATCGAGGCCAAGGGCGCGCCGTTCGTGACGCGCGGCGATCGCTCGGGCACTCACGCCGCGGAGCTCGCGCTCTGGATCGTCGCCGGCATCGACATCGCGAGCGCCAAGGGCGCCTGGTATCGCGAGGCCGGGCCCGGCATGACCAAGGCCCTCGATGCCGCACGCGCCGCGAACGCTTATGTGCTGTCGGACCGTGGCAGCTGGATCTCGTTCAGGGATCGCGGCGATCTCGACGTCGTCGTCGAAGGCGACAGGCGGCTGCTCAATCAGTACGGCGTGATGCTGGTGAACCCCGGGATGTTTCCGAACGTGAAGAAGGATCTCGCGCAGACCTTCATCGACTGGCTGACCTCGCCTGAGGGGCAGACGGCGATCGCCGGCTACAAGGTCGACGGTCAGCAGCTGTTCTTCCCCAATTCGGACAGGTCGGGCGGCTGAGACCCGCAGCACCGGCGGTTGCCAAACCGGGCGATGCATGGTCCATCTTGGCGCATGACCCAGCGCCTGCCGTCCCCGCTCACGCCGCTCGACACTGCGCTCGCCGCGTTGCTGCAAGGCATTGAACCTGTCGCGCCGGTGGAGCTGCTGCTGGCGGAAGCGGCCGGCTGCATTGCCGCGGGCCTTCCGCTGCTGGCGGCCTGTCCCTCCCACGACATCGCCGCCGCAGACGGCTGGGCGCTATCCGCCAATGATCTCGTCGGTGCGTCCGCCTATTCGCCGCTGCCTCTGACCAGGGCACCGGCGTGGGTCGATGCGGGTGACGCGATGCCGGAGGGATGCGACTGCGTGCTCGATGCGGATGCAGTCGAGCTGTCGGGCCCGCTGTCTCAGGTGTTGGCAGAGGGGGTCCCGGGGCAGGGCGTCAGGCGCGCCGGCAGCGACGTCGCCGAGCACACGCCCGCCGGCGCCGAGGGACGTCCTGTCGGTGCGGCCGATCTGCTGATCGCGCGCGTCGCGGGGCTGGAAAAACTCAGCGTGCGGCGGCCCCGGCTGCGCATCGTCAATGTGCCGGGCGCGACGGCAACGGCGCAGATGATCGCGGAGATCGCGCGCGCAGTGGGTCTGAATGTGAAGACGCTTGAAGCCGGCGCGCGCGATGAAGCATCGATTGCCGATGGGCTCGATGCATCCGATTGCGATGTGCTGTTAACGGTCGGCGGCAGCGGCGTCGGCCGCCGGGATGCCGTTGTCACCGCGCTGGCCCTGCGCGGCGACGTCATCGCGCGTGGTCTAGCGCTCCAGCCCGGCCGCACCGCTGCGGTCGGCCGATTGGGAAAGGTTCCGGTCGTGGCTTTGCCCGGCTCGCCGGACCATGCGCTCGCGGCCTGGTTCGCGCTCATGCTGCCGCTGATCGACCGGTTATCTGCGCGCCGGCCGCGCCGACAGGTGACCCTGCCGCTGGCGCGCAAGGTCGCATCCAGTGTCGGCATCGCCGAGATCGCTCTGCTGGCGGAGGAACATCGTGCATGGATGCCGCTTGCCGTGGGCGAATGGCCGCTCCAGGCGATTGCCCGTGCCGATGCATGGCTGCTCGTTCCCGCCAGCCACGAGGGATTTGCGGCAGGCACGCCGGTCGATGCCTATCTGATGCGGCAATGACATGGGTTCCGGCATGACGATGAATCCACGATCGCAGGACCGCAGCGCGCTCGAACAGGAGCAATTCCTCAAGATCCTGTCGCGGGAGGATGCGCTGGCACGCTTCGAGGCGGCGCTGTTCCCGCGCACGATCCCGAGCGAAGCGCGCAAGCTCGCCGATGCACTCGGTGCGGCGCTCGCCGAAGACGTCACGGCACCGATCGATGTTCCGCCGTTCGACCGCTCCAATGTCGATGGCTTTGCCGTGCGCTCGGCGGATGTCGTCGCGGCGGGCGAAGGCGCGCCTGTTCGTCTGGCGCTGAACGGCGAGACCATCCATTGCGGCACAGCCCCGACCTTGCAAGTGGCGGCCGGATCAGCAACGGCGATCGCCACCGGCGGTCCGCTGCCGCGCGGTGCCGATGCCGTCGTCATGGTCGAGCACACCCAGCCGGCGGGATCGGACGCGATCGAGGTCCGTCGCGCCACCTCTCCCGGGCAATTCGTGTCCTATGCGGGATCCGACATCGCGCGCGGCGAGGCGCTGCTGCGCGTCGGCACGATCATCGGCTCGCGCGAGATCGGCATGCTGGCGGCCTGCGGCATTGCCGAGGTGAACGTCGCGCGCAAGCCACGCGTTGCCGTGATCTCCACCGGCGACGAACTGGTTCAGCCCGGCCGTCCGCTCACGCCCGCCGCGATCTACGACACCAATGGTGCGATCGTCGCGGCTGCGATCGACGAGAATGGCGGCGAGGCGATCTTTCTTGGCGCCATCCCCGACGATGAAGCCAAGCTCGAAGCCGCCATGCGCAACGCGCTGGCGGATGCCGACATGCTGGTGCTGTCGGGCGGCACCTCGAAAGGCACGGGCGATTTGTCCCATCGCATCATCGGCCGGCTCGGCCAGCCCGGCATCATCGCGCATGGCGTTGCGCTCAAGCCCGGCAAGCCGCTGTGCCTTGCCGTGTGCGACGGCAAGCCGGTGGTGATCCTGCCGGGCTTTCCGACCTCGGCGATGTTCACCTTCCACGACACGATCGTGCCGGTGCTGCGCAGGATGGCCGGACTGCCACCGCGCTCCGATGCCAAGGTGAACGCGACCGTGCCGGTGCGCATTGCCTCCGAGCTCGGCCGCACCGAGTTCGTGATGGTCTCGCTGGTCGAGGGCAGGGGCAGGGACGGCTTGATCGCCTATCCCTCCGGCAAGGGGTCTGGTGCGATCACATCCTTCGCGCAGGCCGACGGCTTCCTGCGCATCGACGCGCTCGCCGACCAGATGCCGGCCGGGACCGAGGCCGAGGTGACGCTGTTCACGCCGCATGTCCGCGTGCCCGATCTCGTCATCGTCGGCAGCCATTGCACGGGCCTCGATCTCGTCACCGCGCAACTCGCGCATGCCGGCCTGACCGTGCGCTCGATCGCAGTCGGCAGCCTCGGCGGGCTTGCCGCCGCGCGGCGCGGCGAATGCGATCTCGCGCCGATCCATCTGTTCGACGACAGAAGCGAGGCCTACAACACGCCTTATCTGGTCGAGGGGCTCGAGCTCGTACCGGGCTGGCGGCGGATGCAGGGCATCGTGTTTCGGAAGGGCGACAAGCGCTTCGAGGGGCTCGGCGCAAAGGACGCCGTTGCGGCGGCACTGGCCGATCGAGCCTGCATCATGGTCAACCGCAATCAGGGCGCCGGCACCCGTATCCTGATCGATCGGCTGCTCGGCGGCGCGCGGCCGGAAGGCTACTGGAACCAGCCGCGTTCGCACAACGCAGTTGCCGCGGCCGTCGCGCAGCACCGTGCCGATTGGGGCATGACCATTGCGCCGGTCGCCCATGCGGTCGGCCTCGGTTTCATTCCGCTCGCGGAAGAGCATTATGACTTCGCGCTGGTGACGGCGCGCAAGGACCGGCCGGCGGTGCGGGCCTTTCTCGATGCACTCGCCTCGAATGAGGCGCGCGCCGCGCTGGAGCGGGCTGGATTTCGGCCCGCGTAGATCGACGACGCGGCGTTCAAGCCGCGCGACAGGGGGACGCGATGGCGCGCCAACGTCTGGCTGAAGGAACGGACTGATACGGGCTGGGTCTATGGCTACGACGCCTGGACTACGCCGCTGGCGGCGTGAGCCTTGATCAGGCCGCGTCATCCAGCGCCGCGAGCCGCTCCGCCTCTGCGATGTCTTCGACCGTATTGGCATTGAAGAAGGGATCGAGCGGCTCAGTCGGCCACGTCACCGTCGCCAGCGGATAGCGCGCGGTCCAGCGGTCGATCTTGCGCAGGTCCTCGACGACCAGGGCGTGGCGCAGTTCCTTGCGCAAGGCGACGCGCCACAAGCCGATCACCGGATGCGACTGGTCGCCGGATGCTGCGACCGCAAGCTGCGCACTCTCTCGCTCTCGCGCCTCATGCAGGCGCGCGACGAGATCGCGCGGCAGGAACGGGCAGTCGCCGGCGGCGCTGAGCACCCATTCGATCTCCGGCTGGTTCGCCGCAGTCCAGTCGAGCGCGGCCAAGATGCCGGCGAGCGGGCCGGGAAAGCCGGGCACGTCGTCGGCGACGACCGTCAAGCCGAACGCGGCGAAGCGTGTGGGATCGCCGTTGGCGTTGAGGATCAGTCCGCTGCACTGGGGCGAAAGCCGTGCGATCACGCGCTCCAGGATGGTGCGCCCACCGATGCTGCGCATCGGCTTGTCGCCGCCGCCCATGCGGCGTGCGAGGCCGCCGGCGAGCAGCACGCCAAGAGTTGGCGGAACACTCGTGGTCGGAACGTTAGTCGTCACCGCCTTCACCCTTGCGCTTGTGCTTGGCCGACTCTTCCTCGACGTAAGCAAGGTTCTGGTCGTAGACGATGCGTTCCTCGCCCGCGAGCGCGATGAAGCGCTTGCCGCGGGTGCGGCCGATCAGCGTCAGCCCGACCTGCCTTGCGAGATCGACGCCCCAGGCGGTGAAGCCGGAGCGCGACACCAGGATCGGGATTCCCATCCGCACGGTCTTGATCACCATCTCCGAGGTGAGGCGTCCCGTGGTGTAGAGGATCTTGTCGGACGCATCGACGCCGTGGCGGTACATCCAGCCCGCGATCTTGTCGACGGCGTTGTGGCGGCCGACATCCTCGGTGTAGCAGAGCGGGGTGCCTTCCTTGCACAGCACGCAGCCGTGGATCGCGCCGGCCTCGAGATAGAGCGAGGGCATGGTGTTGATGGTCTGCGTCATCTGGTAGAGCCAGGAGGTGCGCAGCTCGGCCTTTGGCAGCGCGACGCTCTCGACCGCCTCCAGCAGATCGCCGAAGGCGGTGCCCTGCGCGCAGCCCGAGGTCTGCGTGCGCTTCTTCAGCTTGGTCTCGAAATTGGTGTGGTGCTCGGTGCGCACGACGACGACCTGGAGGTCGTCGTCGTATTCGACCTCGGTCACCGCGTCACTATATTTCAGCATGTTCTGGTTGAGCAGGTAGCCCAGCGCCAGATATTCGGGATAGTCGCCGATCGTCATCATGGTGACGATCTCCTGGGAATTCAGGTAGAGCGTCAGCGGCCGTTCCATCGGCACCTTGATTTCGACCTTGGCGCCGGTCTGGTCGGTCCCGGTCACGCTCTGCGTCAGGCGCGGGTCGTCCGTATCAGGGACGATCAGGGGCACCGGGGCTTTGTCGATCTTCATCATGGTTGCGACGTTAGCATGACATTCGGCTCAAGCCGATATAAGCATGGCGGGGACCAGGTGAAATGCCTCCGTTCGTCATTGCGAGCGGCGCGAAGCAATCCAGAGTGCCGCCGCGGAAGATTCCGGATTGCTTCGCTGCGCTCGCAATGACAGGGAGGGGACGCCGGACGGCGGTTCCACCAAAGACCAGGTCGCGCGGAGACGGAGCTGGAATGAAAGTCATCGGCCTTGCAGGCTGGAGTGGGGCGGGCAAGACCACGCTGTTGACGCGGCTGATCCCGCATTTCAACGCGCAGGGCCTGCGTGTTTCCGTGATCAAGCATGCGCATCACCAGTTCGACGTCGACGTGCCCGGCAAGGATTCCTGGCGCCATCGCGAGGCCGGCGCGGCCGAGGTGCTGGTCTCGTCGGCGAACCGCTGGGCCTTGATGCACGAGCTGCGCGGCGCCGCGGAGCCGCGGCTGCCGGAGCTGCTCGACAAGCTGAGCGCGGTCGATCTGGTCGTGGTCGAGGGCTTCAAGCGCGAGCCGCACCGCAAGATCGAGGTGCATCGCGGCGCCAACGGCAAGCCGCTGCTGTTTCCCGACGATCCCGGAATTGCCGGCATTGTGGCCGACGTGGCCGTTGAAACCCGGCTGCCGACTGTCCATCTCGATGATATCGAGGCTGCCGCGGCGTTGCTGCTGCGCATGGCGATGCCGGTCGAGGAAGCGGTCGCGAAAAGCGCTGCAATGCGCTGACGAGGCACCATGGCGCAACTGTCGGACGATTGTTTTGCTTTCGGCGGACCGATGATGTCGGTCGACGAGGCCGTCGGCCTGATCACGACGCGTGTCAACGCGATTGCCGATCTCGAAACTGCTGCGCTCGTCGATGCGGACGGGCGTGTGCTGGCGCGGGACGTTGCGGCGCCCCTGCCGCTGCCGCCGTTCACCAATTCGGCGGTCGACGGTTATGCCGTGCGCAACGCCGACCTGCCGCAGGGCGAGGCGCGGGCGTTTCCGCTCGACGGCCGCATCCAGGCCGGCGGCCTCGCACAGGTGCCGGTCAAGCCCGGCCACACCGCGCGCATCTTCACGGGCGCGCCGATGCCGCCGGATGCCGAAACCGTCTTCATGCAGGAAGATGTCCGCATCGATGAGGCTGGCAAGATCGTGCTGCCGCCGGGACTGAAACCGGGGGCCAATGTCCGCCCTGCGGGCGAGGACATCCCGCAAGGGTCTATCGCGTTGCGCGCCGGCCAGCGCTTGCTGCCGCAGCACGTTGCGCTCGCTGCTGCGTTCGGCCTGACCAGCCTCGACGTCGTCAGGCGCATCCGCGTCGCGGTGTTCTCGACCGGCGACGAGCTGGCGTCGCCCGGCGCGCCGCGCGCTGCGTCGCAACTGTTCGACTCCAACCGCTTCATGCTGATGGCGATGCTGCGCCGGCTTGGCTGCGAGGTCAGCGACCTCGGTATCCTGCGCGATGAGCAGACCTCGCTCGCCAACGGCTTGAAGCGAGTTGCAGGCGCGCACGACCTGATCCTCACCACCGGCGGCGTCTCGACCGGCGAGGAGGATCACGTCAAGGCGGCGGTCGAGAGCATCGGCTCGCTGGTGCTGTGGCGGATGGCGATCAAGCCGGGCCGGCCGGTGGCGATGGGCATCATCGAGGGCACGCCGCTGATCGGATTGCCCGGCAATCCCGTCGCGAGTTTTGTCACCTTCGTCCATGTGGTGCGGCCGACAGTGCTGGCGCTCGCCGGCAGCCTGCCGGAGCCGCTGACGCCGATCCCGCTGCGCGCAGCCTTCACCTACAAGAAGAAGGCAGGCCGCCGCGAATATGTTCGCGTCTCCCTGCGACGCGGCGAGGATGGTGCGCTGGAGGCGGTCAAGTTCCCGCGCGAGGGGGCCGGGCTGTTGTCCTCGCTGGTCGAGACCGATGGCCTCGTTGAACTCGGGGAGGGCATCACGGGCGTGGAGCCGGGGCAGAGCGTCGGCTTCCTGTCCTATGCCAGCCTGATCTGATGTCTCCGTGCGTTGACGCAGCCGCTCCGCCCCGCCATGGTGCGGCGATGACCAGGACGACACTCGATCTTACCGGGCTGAAATGCCCGCTACCGGCGCTCAAGACGCGCAAGGCGCTTAAACCGCTCAAGGCGGGGGACCAGCTCGAAGTTCACTGCACCGATCCCCTCTCGGTGATCGATATCCCCAATCTGATTCGCGAGACCGGCGACAAGGTCGAGATCACCGAGCGCAACGCGGCGCGCATCGTGTTCCTGGTCGAAAAGAGCGACGCCCCGTAGAAAGGCGAATATTCACGGCAGCGGCGTTTGACTATGCTGCGCCCGTGGGGAATGGCGGAGTTTCGCTGCAATGCGAAAGGCGCCGATTATTGCGGTGGATGATCTCAAACCTAAGACATCGGGAATGACTTTCTCAACATCGAGGGCAGGTGCAGCCGCAAGTCCCGCGGTGGGGCGCGAGCCTGCCGTCAAGCTCGGCAAGACCACGGCGGGGCCGGAGTTCAGCGCGCTGGCGCAGGCCTCCATCTTGATCGTCGACGACGAGCCGGGCATGCGCAATTTTCTGGTGCGCACGCTTGCGCCGCGCTGCAAGCTGGTGGACGAGGCGGCCGATACCGACCAGGCCTCGCGCAAGCTCGATTCCAACCGCTACGACGTCGTCATTCTCGACAACATCATGCCAGGCAAGAATGGCGTCGATTGGCTCGCCGAGCAGCGCGCCGTCGGCTTTTTCGCCGACGCCATCCTGATCACCGCCTATGCCGACCTCGACACCGCGATCCAGGCCCTGCGCGCCGGTGCGGCCGACTTCGTGCTCAAGCCGTTCCGCTCCAACCAGATCCTCAACGCCGTGGCACGCTGCCTCGACCGTGTCCGCCTCCAGCGCGAGAATTACGTCCTGCGCTATGCTTTGCGTGCCTCGTCCGACCGCACCTTCCTGCGCGACAATCTGATCGGGCAGTCGGCAGCGACGCTGCGCGTGCGTGAGACCATCGCACGCGTCGCGGGTCTGCCGACCTCGGTTCTCCTCACCGGCGAATCCGGCACCGGCAAGGAAGTGGCCGCGCGCTCGATCCACTCGCTGTCCGACCGCGCCGACAAGCCCTTCGTGCCCGTGAATTGTGCGGCGATCCCGCCAGAGATGATCGAGGCCGAGCTGTTCGGGCACATCAAGGGTGCCTTCACCGGCGCCGATTCGGGGCGCGAGGGCTTGTTCCTCTATGCGCATGGCGGCACGCTGTTCCTCGACGAGATCGGAGAGCTGCCGCCGCCGATGCAGAGCAAGCTGCTCCGCGTGCTCGAAGACCGACGCGTCCGTCCTGTCGGCTCCGAGCGTGAGGTTCCGGTCGACCTGCGCTTCATCTTCGCAACCAATGCCGAGCTTCAAAAGGAGGTCGAGAAGGGCCGTTTCCGAGCCGATCTGTTCTACCGGCTCAACGTCATGCAGATCCGCCTGCCGCTCCTGAAGGATCGCGGCGATGACGTGCAGGAGCTTGCCACCATCTTCATGAGCAAACTGTCGATACAGCTCGGCATGCCGCCGGTGCCGATCGACGCCTCGGTGCGGGCGGCGCTTGCGAGCTACGAGTGGCCGGGCAACGTGCGCGAGCTGCGCAACTTGATCGAGCGCACGCTGATCCTCGGCGCCTTCCCGGACGATTTCGCCGGTCCCCGCAACGACGGTCAGTCGGCGCCTGCCGACAGTCTCGCGGAGCTCGAGCGCCGTCACATTCTCGGCGTGCTGAAGGAAGTCAATGGCAATCGCGAGGAGGCGGCTCGGCGCCTCGGTATCTCGCGCAAGACCATCGACCGCAAATGCGCGTTGTGGGATGTCTGATGCTGCCGGCCGCAGCGACGAGCTCATGCGGGGACGCTCCGTCCGCTTCCGGCTGCTCGCCATCGCGCTGCTGCCGATGCTGGTCATCCTGCCGCTCCTGCTCGGCGTTGCGATCTATCGCTGGAACGCGAAATTCGATGCGACCCTGATCTCCAAGGTGAACGGCGACCTCACCATCGCCCACCAATATCTCGCCCGCATCCTGGAGAAGACCGGCGTCCAGCTCCGGGCGCTCAGCCTATCGGCCCGCTTCCACGAGGTGCTGGCGTCGGATGCGCGCGGCTCCCTACGAGATCTGCTCGACGAGACCCGCAAGGAAATCGGACTCGATTTCCTGTATCTGACCAACGGTCGCGGCGACGTTCTGGCCTCGTCGCCGCCGCTGCAGCATCAACCGAGAAGTGACTGGCCGATCATCACCTCGGCGCTGTCGGGCCAGGTCCCTGCGACGGGCGTCGACATTTTCGGCAATGACGAGCTCGCCGCAATTTCGCCGGCCCTGGCTGAGCGCGCGCGATTGGATCTCGTGCCGACCCCGAACACGGTGCCGACCGACCGCAGCACGGAGACGCGCGGCATGGTCGTGCATGCGGCGAGTCGGGCGATGCTACCTGATGGCGGCGCAGCCGCGCTGGTCGGCGGCACACTGCTCAACCAGAATCTCGAATTCATCGACACGATCAATGATCTCGTCTATCGCGCGGCGAGCCTGCCGGAGGGCAGCCAGGGCACCGCGACGCTGTTCCTTGACGACGTGCGGATATCGACCAACGTCCGTCTGTTCGAGGGACGGCGCGCGCTCGGCACGCGCGTGTCGGCGGCGGTGCGCTCGGCCGTGCTTGGCGAGGGGCGCACCTGGCTCGACAGCGCTTTCGTGGTCAATGACTGGTACATCTCCGCCTACGAGCCGCTGGTCGACAGTTATGGCAAGCGGGTCGGCATGCTCTATGTCGGCTTTCTGGAGAAGCCGTTCAGCGAAGCCAAATACCAGACATTGGTGATCATCATCGGAGCGTTCATCGCGATCACCGCCGCGACCGTACCGATCTTCCTGCGCTGGGCGAGCTCCATCTTCATGCCGCTGGAGCGCGTCACGGCGACGATCAGCGAGGTAGAGCGCGGGAACCTGTCCGCCCGCACCAAGATGCCGGTGCTGGGTGACGAGATCGGCCGCGTCGCGGTCCATCTCGACAGCCTGCTCGACCAGATTCAGGAGCGCGACCGGCAGCTTCGGGAATGGAATGAGGATCTGAACGTCCGCGTGCGGGAGCGCACCCGGGACCTCGAGCACGCCAATCTCAAGCTCGAGGCAACGACCAAGCAGCTCATCATGTCGGAGAAGCTGGCTGCGATTGGCGAGATCACCGCCGGCGTTGCGCACGAGATCAACAATCCGATCGCGGTGATGCAGGGCAATCTCGACGTCATCCGCAGCGTGTTCGGGGCCGATGCCGACAAGGCGAAGGTCGAGTTTCGCCTGCTCGACGAGCAGATTCACCGCATCAGCCAGATCGTGACCAAGCTGCTGCAGTTCGCGAGGCCGGAGGAATACGCCGGCTATGTCGAGCGCCATGCGCCGGCCAGCGTCATCTCCGACTGTCTGCCTCTGGTGCAGCATCTTCTGAACAAGACCGAGATCGCCGTGGTCAGGGACGACCGCGCCAGCCGGTTCGTGCTGATGAACCGCAGCGAGCTGCAGCAGGTGCTGGTCAATCTCGTCGTCAACGCGATCCATGCCATGCCGGACGGCGGAACCCTGACGCTCCGCTCTTTCGATGTCGAGCGCGACGGCCATCAAGGCGTCGCCATCGAGGTCGCCGACACCGGCATCGGCATGAGCACCGACGTGATCGAAAAGATATTCGACGCCTTCTACACCACGAAACGGCGGCAGGGCACCGGGCTGGGCCTCTCCATCAGCCAGACGCTGATCAAGCGCCAGGGCGGACAGATCTCGGCCGAAAGCCGCGTCGGTTCCGGAAGTATATTCACGGTGTGGCTCCCGGAAGCGACCTGATTGGACATTTTGTCCCAGGATTCAGGACATTCTGTCCGGCGCGGCACATTGCGCTGCGGGAAGTCATTGAATCGTCACGACGCGACTTCTGGCACGCGCGTTGCTCATATCAAGACAGGGTGTTGAGGGGGATGAGGGCGCAATAGCCGTCACGGCAACGCTGCTTGCGGGCGAAGGGACATCATCCGCGATCAGCTGCTTGCTCGGCGCACATGACGCGATGCGCGCCAGACAATTCCACTTCGGCATGAAGTCCGACCTGTCACGCGCGGCCGCCAGGCACGCGCGTGACCGGTCTCAAACCGATGTGCCGGCTAGGCCACGCTTTGGAGGTGATACATATGACGACTGCCGATACCGTTCTTGCACCGGCTGGTGCTTCCGGCTTCCTCGATCGTGAACGCACGATCGCGACCGCCGGCTTCAATCGCTGGCTGGTGCCGCCGGCAGCGCTGTGCATCCATCTCTGCATCGGCATGGCCTACGGCTTCTCGGTGTTCTGGCTGCCGCTGTCGCGCGCCATCGGTATCGGCCAGAGCAAGGCCTGTCCGGACATTTCGTTGTGGCAGGAACTGTTCACCACGACTTGCGACTGGAAGGTCGCGAGCCTCGGGTGGATGTACACGCTGTTCTTCGTTCTGCTCGGCGTCTCCGCCGCGATCTGGGGCGGCTGGCTCGAGCGCGCCGGTCCGCGCAAGGCAGGCGTCGTCGCCGCCTGCTGCTGGGGCGGCGGTCTTCTGATCGGTGCTTTCGGCGTCTACGTCCACCAGCTCTGGATCATGTGGCTCGGCGCCGGCGTGATCGGTGGCGTCGGCCTCGGCCTCGGCTACATCTCGCCGGTGTCGACCTTGATCAAATGGTTTCCGGATCGCCGCGGCATGGCGACCGGCATGGCCATCATGGGATTTGGCGGCGGTGCCATGATCGGCGCGCCTCTGGCCAATCTCCTGATCAACTACTTCAAGACGCCCAATTCCGTCGGCGTCTGGGAGACCTTCGTCACGATGGGCGTGATCTACTTCGTCTTCATGATGATCGGCGCCTTCGCCTATCGCGTGACTCCGGCCGGCTGGCAGCCCGAAGGCTGGACCCCGCCGAGCCAGAAGAAGTCGATGATCACCGAGCACCATGTGCACCTCAACAACGCGCACAAGACGCCGCAGTTCTGGCTGATCTGGTGGGTGCTCTGCTTGAACGTCTCGGCAGGTATCGGCGTGATCGGCATGGCCTCGCCCATGCTCCAGGAGATCTTCGCGGGCAAGCTGATCGGGCATCCGGAGCTGACCTTCAGCCAGCTTTCGGTTGAGCAGAAGGCCGCGATCGCTGCGATCGCTGCGGGCTTCGCCGGTCTGCTGTCATTGTTCAACATCGGCGGCCGGTTCTTCTGGGCATCGATGTCGGACCTCATGGGTCGCAAGAACACCTACTACACGTTCTTCATCCTCGGCATCGTGCTCTATGCGTTGGCGCCGACCTTTGCGGCTATGGGCTCGAAGCTGCTGTTCGTGCTCGGCTTCGGCATCATCCTGTCGATGTATGGCGGGGGTTTCGCGACCGTGCCGGCCTATCTCGCCGACATGTTCGGCACGCAGTTCGTCGGCGCCATTCACGGCCGGCTGCTGACGGCGTGGTCGACCGCAGGCATCATCGGCCCGGTCGTGGTGAACTACATCCGCGAGTTCCAGCTCGCGGCCGGCGTACCGCGTGACCAGCTCTACAACACCACCATGTACATCCTGTGTGCCATGCTGATCGCGGGCCTGGTCTGCAACTACCTGATCAAGCCGGTCGATCCGAAGTGGAACATGAGCGCGGAAGAGGTTGCCAAGCTTCAGGCTGCAAGTGCCAAGACCGCAGCCGGCATCCAGTATGGCTCCTTCGGCATCGGCAAGGGCGGCCTGGATGCGAGGGCCGCGCTGTTCTGGGCCTTCGTCGGTGTTCCGCTGGCATGGGGTGTGTACAAGACGCTCGAAAGCGCGGTGAAGATCTTCTGATCGCAAACCCACATCGTCGCGGGATGCTGCTTGCTCTGCATCCCGCGATGCTCGCCTTTCAAATCAAGAATGGGATCTAGGGGATTCTTATGCTTCGCACCCGTATCTGCCTCGCCGCCATGCTGCTGGCCGCGGGCCTCCACACGGCATCGGCACAGACTGCGACCG
Source organism: Bradyrhizobium cajani (assembly GCF_009759665.1). Classification (GTDB taxonomy): domain Bacteria; phylum Pseudomonadota; class Alphaproteobacteria; order Rhizobiales; family Xanthobacteraceae; genus Bradyrhizobium; species Bradyrhizobium cajani. The sequence goes on along the minus strand of NZ_WQNE01000010.1, from coordinate 88,139 downwards.
CGCCCGCTGCCGCCACGACGACCGAGGCCAAGCCGGGCAAGGTCAAGCTCACCATGCAGAAGCCGAAGGACATGAAGGCCAAGTGGGCGGCCAACAAACCGAAGCTGAAAGCCTGTCGCGCCGACGTGAAGTCGAAGGGACTAACGGGCGACGATCGCTGGTTCTACATCGAAGAGTGCATGAACAAGACTTGAGGCGCCGCCTCATTCGATTCGCGCAAGGGGGGTATGGAGCTCGGTCGGCTCCATGCCCCTTAAATGCTTATCGGAACGTACGAATTTTCTTGGCATCTGGTATGCCAAAGGTTAGACTTGGACGAGTTCTAAAGAAAGGCTACGAGACGCAGTGATGAGCCACGACGTGCAACAGGTCCGCCCGTTCGAACATCCGGGCGAGGGGCGGAAGCGAGCCAAAGCCACGCCCAAGGGTCGGCAGGTCGACCCCACGGCCGCGCACGAGATCGAGCAGCTGCTCGGCGACAGGCCGCGGCGGCGCGATCTTCTGATCGAATATCTGCACCTGATCCAGGACAGATATCACCAGATCTCGGCCGCGCATCTCGCCGCGCTCGCCGACGAGATGAAGCTCGCCTTCGCGGAGGTGTTCGAGACCGCAACGTTCTACGCGCATTTCGACGTGGTGAAGGAGGGCGAGCCCGATATCGCGCCGCTGACGATCCGCGTCTGTGATTCGCTGACCTGCGCGATGCTGGGCGGCGAGAAGCTGCTCGAAGATTTGCAGAGCGCGTCAGGCCCCGGCATCCGCGTCGTGCGCGCGCCCTGTGTCGGCCGTTGCGATACCGCGCCGGCGGCGGAAGTCGGTCACAACTTCGTCGACCACGCCACGGTCGCCAATGTCATGGCAGCCGCGAAGGCCGGCGACACCCACGCGCATCTGCCCAACTATGTCGACTACGACGCCTATGTCGCCGGCGGCGGCTACAAGCTGCTCAATCGGGTGCGCTCCGGCGACCTCTCGAAGGATGATCTGCTGAAGGCGCTCGACGACGCTTCGCTCCGTGGCCTCGGCGGCGCCGGCTTCCCGACGGGACGCAAATGGCGCGCGGTGCTGGGCGAACCCGGACCGCGGCTGATGGCGATCAACGGCGACGAGGGCGAGCCCGGCACGTTCAAGGATCGCGTCTATCTCGAAAGCGATCCGCATCGCTTCATCGAGGGCATGCTGATCGGTGCGCATGTGGTGCAGGCCTCTGACGTCTACATCTACCTGCGCGACGAGTATCCGGCCTCGCGCGAAATTCTCGAACGTGAGATCGCAAAGCTTCCCGCGGGCGGTCCGACGCTGCACATGCGCCGCGGCGCCGGCGCCTATATCTGCGGCGAGGAATCCTCGCTGCTCGAAAGCATCGAGGGCAAGCGCGGCCTGCCCCGGCACAAGCCGCCTTATCCGTTCCAGGTCGGCCTGTTCGGCCTGCCGACGCTGATCAACAACATCGAGACGCTGTGGTGGGTGCGCGACATCGTCGAGAAGGGTGCCGACTGGTGGAAGGGCAATGGCCGCCATGAGCGCCACGGCCTGCGCAGCTTCTCGGTGTCGGGACGTGTGAAGAATCCCGGCATGAAGCTCGCGCCGGCGGGCATCACTGTGCGCGAGCTGATCGACGAATATTGCGGCGGCATGGCCGACGGCCATCAGTTCTATGCGTATCTTCCGGGCGGCGCGTCCGGCGGCATCCTGCCGGCATCGATGGACGACATCCCGCTCGATTTCGGCACGCTGGAGAAATACGGCTGCTTCATCGGCTCGGCTGCGATCGTGATCCTGTCGCAGAAGGACAGCGTGCGCGCGGCGGCACTCAACCTGATGAAGTTCTTCGAGGACGAGAGCTGCGGCCAATGCACGCCGTGCCGCGTCGGAACCCAGAAGGCGGCACTGCTGATGCAGAAGCCGGTCTGGAACCGTGCTTTGCTGGAAGAATTGAGCCAGGCGATGCGCGATGCCTCGATCTGCGGGCTCGGACAGGCGGCGTCGAATCCGCTGACCTCCGTGATCAAATATTTCCCTGATGAGTTCCAGGAAGCGGCCGAATGACGAAGATTACGTTCGAGCTCGACGGCAAGCAGGTCGAGGCCAAGCCCGGCGAAACGATCTGGCAGGTGGCGCAGCGCCAGGGCCGCGAGATCCCGCACCTGTGCTATTCGCCCGCGCCCGACTATCGCCCCGACGGCAATTGCCGCGCCTGCATGGTCGAGATCGAGGGCGAGCGCGTGCTCGCCGCATCCTGCAAGCGCACGCCATCGGTCGGCATGAAGGTGAAGACCGAGAGTGCCCGCGCCGTCGCCGCGCAGAAGATGGTGATGGAGCTGCTGGTCGCAGATCAGCCGGCGCGCGAGACCTCGCACGATCCGGATTCGAAGTTCTGGCACTGGGCCGAAACTACCGGCGTCACCGAGAGCCGCTTCCCCGCCGCCGAGCGCTCGGCGACCGACGCCAGCCATCCGGCGATGCGCGTCAACCTCGACGCCTGCATCCAGTGCGGCCTGTGCGTGCGCGCCTGCCGCGAGGTTCAGGTCAACGACGTCATCGGCATGGCCTACCGCAATCACGGCGCCAAGATCGTGTTCGACTTCGACGATCCCATGGGCGAGTCCACCTGCGTCGCCTGCGGCGAATGCGTGCAGGCCTGCCCGACCGGCGCGTTGATGCCGGCCGTGATGCTCGACGACAAGCAGACCCGCGTCACCTATGCCGACAGAAAGGTGGATTCGCTCTGCCCGTTCTGCGGCGTCGGCTGCCAGGTGACCTACGAGGTCAAGGACGAGAAGGTGATCTATGCCGAGGGCCGCGACGGCCCCGCCAATCACAATCGCCTCTGCGTCAAGGGCCGCTTCGGCTTCGACTACATCCACCATCCGCACCGCCTGACCAAGCCGCTGGTGCGGCTGCCGAATGCGAAGAAGGATGCCAACGACCAGGTCGATCCGGCCAATCCCTTCACGCATTTCCGTGAAGCGAGCTGGGACGAAGCGCTCGATATCGCGGCCAAGGGCCTCGTCAAGATCCGCGAGGAGAAGGGCGTGAAGGCGCTCGCGGGCTTCGGCTCGGCGAAGGGATCGAACGAAGAGGCCTACCTGTTCCAGAAGCTGGTGCGCACCGGCTTCGGCTCCAACAATGTCGACCATTGCACCCGGCTGTGCCACGCCTCCTCGGTGGCGGCGCTGTTCGAAGGCCTGAGCTCGGGCGCGGTGTCGGCGCCGTTCTCAGCGGCGATGGATGCCGAAGTCATCGTCGTGATCGGCGCCAACCCGACCGTGAACCATCCGGTCGCCGCGACCTTCATCAAGAACGCGGTCAAGCAGAATGGCGCAAAGCTGTTCGTCATGGACCCGCGCCGCCAGTCGCTGTCGCGCCATGCGACCAAGCATCTTCAGTTCAAGCCCGGCTCCGACGTCGCCATGCTGAACGCGATGATCAACACGATCATCACCGAAGGGCTGACCGACGACCAGTATATCGCCGGCTACACCGAAGGCTTCGAGGACCTCAAGGAGAAGATCAAGGAGTTCACGCCGGAGAAGATGGAGCCGATCTGCGGCGTCCCGGCGCAGACGCTCCGCGAAGTTGCGCGGACCTATGCCCGCGCGAAATCGTCGATCATCTTCTGGGGCATGGGCATCAGCCAGCACGTCCACGGCACCGACAATGCGCGCTGCCTGATCGCGCTGGCGCTGATCACCGGCCAAGTCGGCCGTCCCGGCACCGGCCTGCATCCGCTGCGCGGCCAGAACAACGTGCAGGGTGCCTCCGACGCCGGCCTGATCCCGATGTTCCTGCCGGACTATCAGCCGGTCGGACGCGACGACATGCGTGGCGCTTTCGAGAAGCTCTGGCAGCAGGATCTCGATCCCGTCCGCGGCCTGACCGTGGTCGAGATCATGAACGCGATCCATGCCGGCGAGATCAAGGGCATGTATATCGAGGGCGAGAACCCCGCGATGTCCGATCCCGATCTCCAGCATGCGCGCCACGCGCTGGCGATGCTCGATCATCTCGTGGTGCAGGATCTCTTCGTCACCGAGACCGCCTTCCACGCCGACGTCATCCTGCCGGCCTCGGCCTTCGCGGAGAAGGAAGGCTCCTTCACCAACACCGATCGCCGCGTGCAGCTCGCGCGCCAGGTGATCAAGCCGCCGGGTGATGCGCGGCAGGATCTCTGGATCATCCAGGAGATCGGCAAGCGCATGGGCCTGCCCTGGAACTATGCCGGTCCCGGCGACGTCTTCACCGAGATGGCGCAGCTGATGCCGTCGCTGAAGAACATCACCTGGGAGCGGCTCGTGCGCGAAGGTGCGGTCACCTATCCCGTGGACGATCCGGACAAGCCCGGCAACGAGATCATCTTCACCACGGGCTTCCCGACCGCGAGCGGCCGCGGCAAGATCGTGCCGGCCAAGGTCATCCCGCCGGATGAATTGCCGGACGCCGAATATCCGATGGTGCTGTCGACCGGCCGCGTGCTCGAGCATTGGCACACCGGGTCGATGACCCGCCGCGCCCAGGTGCTCGATCAGATCGAGCCGGAGGCGGTCGCCTTCATGTCGCCGAAGGACATGCGCAGGAAGAAGCTCGCGCCCGGCGACTTCATTCGCCTGGAGACCCGCCGCGGCGCCGTCGAGGTCAAGGTCCGCTCCGACCGCGACGTGCCGGAGAACATGGTATTCATGCCGTTCTGCTACGCGGAAGCGGCGGCGAACCTGTTGACCAATCCGGCGCTCGATCCGTTCGGCAAGATCCCGGAGTTCAAGTTCTGCGCGGCGAGAGCCGAGCGCGTCGAGATGCGCGACGCGGCGGAGTAGGGTGCTGCCGTCGTTTGACGGCATTGTGTCGCCAACCCACAGCTGTCGTCCCGGCGAACGCCGGGACCCATGCCGCGTGATCTCGCTGTCTTGGACAGTCTAGGTACCGAACAACCGGTCTCCGCCAAACTCCTCCCTGTGGTTATGGGTCCGGCGTTCGCCGGGACGACACTGAGGACATGGCGCGCATACGGGCCCGCGTCCTCATTGCGAGCCAACGGGTCCGCGCGGAGCGCGGCCCGATGACAGGCTCCGCGAAGCAATCCAGACTGTTTCCGCGGCGGGGTTCTGGATTGCTTCGTCGCTTCGCTCCTCGCAATGACGGTGCTACACATCGCGCATGTCCAAAGTCACTCCCGCCACGCGCGCGCTCGCGAGCGCCGGTGTAGCCTTTACAGTTCATACCTACGACTACGATCCCGACGCCGAGAGCATCGGCCTCCAGGCCGCCGCCGCGCTCGGCGAGGATCCGGGGCGCGTCTTGAAGACGCTGATGGCGCTGGTCGATGGCAGACCGGTCTGCGTGGTCGTTCCGTCCGACCAGGAAGTCTCGATGAAGAAGCTCGCCGCTGCGGCGGGCGGCAAGTCGGCGCAGATGATGAAGCCGCCTGAGGCTGAACGCGTCACCGGCTACAAGGTTGGCGGCATCAGTCCGTTCGGGCAGCGCAAGCCGGTGCGCACCGTGATCGAGCAGAGCGCGTTCGCGCATGATCAGGTCTATGTCAACGGCGGCCAGCGCGGATTGCAGGTGCGGCTTAGGCCGGCCGACGTGCGGGATGTGTTGAAGGCGGTCGCCGCCGACGTGGTCGCCTGAGCGCAGCGCCTACTGCTTCTGCAACAGCTTCAGCCGGCAGCGCAGCGCCTCGCGGATATGCGCCCGCGCAAGCTGCTCGGCCTTGTCGCCGTCGCGCGCGGCGATCGCATCGATGATGGACCGGTGCTCGCCGTGGCTGGTCGAGGGGCGGCCGGATACGGTGAAAGTGGTCGGGCCGAGCAGGGCGATCCAGTCCTGCAATTCGCGGGAGGCGTTGTCGAGATAGCGGTTGCGCGCGGCCCGGCAGATGGCCTCGTGGAAACTGCGATTGAGCCTTGCCATCTCGGCTGCGTCGGCCGCGGGTGTTTCGACAAAGGCCTGCTCGATATCCCTCAGCGCATCGATCTCGGGCGTCGAGGCGTGCTCGGCGGCGAGGCGCGCGGCGGCGCCTTCCATGATCTCGCGCATGGCGTAGAGCTCGAGCACCTCGGAGATGTCGAGGTTGCGCACGATCAGCCCGCGGCCGCCGGCGGGCTCGACGAAGCCGCGTGCCGCGAGCCGGCCCAGGGCTTCGCGGACCGGGGTGCGGCTGACCCTCAGCCGCCGCGCGACCTCCTCCTCGCGCAGCCGGTCGCCGGCGCGGTAGCTGCCGGCCTGGAGCGCCTCGCAGAGCGAGCGGAACACGGCTTCGCCCAGCGCGACGCCGGCACTGCGCGCGATCGATCCGCCTGCCTTTGCCGGGCGTCTGGCCATGCGTCCTCGGGGCGCAAAGCGCATCCTGCCCATGCAGAGATGCCGCTTGCGACAGCTCTGTATATCTTTGTATACAAAAGTACGCAATGGCGGCCCGGTTCTGTTGTGGCCGCTGGCGGGCAGAATTTCTCTAACCTCGTCGCATCGGGCAGACGGCATGGGCAGCAAATACGACGTGCTGGTGATCGGCGGCGGCAATGCGGCGCTGTGCGCGGCGATCGCGGCGCGGCGCGGTGGCGCCTCGGTCCTGGTGCTCGAAGGCGCGCCAAAATTCTATCGCGGCGGCAATACCCGCCATACCCGCAACATGCGTTGCGCCCATGACGCCGCCACCGAAATCCTGACCGGCCCCTACACCGAAGACGAGTTCTGGGAGGACCTGCTGCGCGTCACCGGCGGGCAGACCGACGAGGTGCTCGCCCGTCACATGATCCGGGAGTCCAAGGACATCTTGAACTGGATCGTGGAGCAGGGCGTGCGCTGGCAGCCCTCGCTCGGCGGCACGCTGAGCCTCGGTCGCACCAACTCGTTCTTCCTCGGCGGTGGCCGCGCAATGCTCAACGCGCTCTATCTCACTGCCGAGACGCTCGGCGTCGAGGTCGAATACGACGCCGAGGTCACCGACCTCGTGATCGAGGACGGCATGTTCCTCGCCGCGCGCCTCAAGCGGCCGATCAAGGGCGAGACCGAGATCCGCGCCACCACGCTGGTCGCCGCTGCGGGCGGGTTCGAGGCCAACATCGAATGGCTGAAGCAATATTGGGGTGAGGCCGCCGACAATTTCCTGATCCGCGGTACGCCCTATAATCGCGGCTCGATCCTGAAGATGCTGCTCGACAAAGGCGTGCAGGAGGTCGGCGATCCCACCCAGTGCCATGCGGTTGCGATCGACGCCCGCGCGCCGAAATTCGACGGCGGCATCATCACGCGCCACGACTCCGTCGTGTTCGGCATCGTCGTCAACAAGCATGCGCAGCGCTTCTATGACGAGGGCGAGGACATCTGGCCGAAGCGTTACGCGATCTGGGGTCGGCTGGTCGCGGCGCAGCCCGACCAGATCGCCTACATCATCTTCGACTCGACCGTCGTCACGAGCTTCATGCCGACGCTGTTTCCGCCGATCGCCGGGCAAACGGTGGCGGAGCTTGCGGGCAAGCTGGAGCTCGATCCGGCGGCGCTGGAAAAGACCATCACAGAGTTCAACGCAGCTGTGCGGCCCGGAACCTTCGACCACACCATCCTCGATGACTGCCGAACCGAAGGCATCACGCCGCCGAAGACCCATTGGGCGCGGCGGATCGAGACGCCTCCTTATCTCGCCTATCCGGTGCGGCCCGGCATCACCTTCACCTATCTCGGCACACGCGTAACCAAGGAGGCGCGGATGCTGATGGCGGACGGCAAGCCGTCGGCCAACATGTTCGCGGCCGGCGAGATCATGGCCGGCAATGTGCTCGGCAAGGGCTATGCGGCCGGCATGGGCATGACCATCGGCAGCGTGTTCGGACGGATCGCAGGACGGGAAGCGGCGAAACATGCACGGAACTAGGATTCTGGACGAAGCCGACCGTCTGATGACGGTCTGCAATTCCTGCCGTTACTGCGAGGGTCTGTGCGCGGTATTCCCGGCTATGGAGATGCGCCGCGCCTTCTCCGACGGCGACCTCAATTATCTCGCTAACCTCTGCCATGCCTGCGGCGCCTGCTATGTCGATTGCCAGTTCTCGCCGCCGCATGAATTCAACGTCAATGTTCCCAAGACGCTCGCGGTCGCGCGCGCGGAGTCCTATGCAGCCTATGCCTGGCCGGGCGCGCTGTCCGGCGCCTTCGCACGTAATGGTCTCGTCATCAGCATCGTTGCTGCGCTGAGCATGGCGGCCTTCATCCTCGGCTTCGCCGTCTTGAACGACCGCAGCGTGCTGTTCGGCGTACACACCGGACCCGGCGCGTTCTACCGGCTGATGCCGCATAATGCGATGGCCGCGCTGTTCAGCGCCGCATTCCTTTATGCGGTCCTTGCGCTCGTCATGAGCGTGCGCGCCTTCTGGCGCGACATCGGTCCGCCGATCGGCAGCCGCGCCGACGGCGGATCGATCTTTCAGGCGATCCGCGATGCCGGCGAACTGCGCTATCTCCATGGCGGCGGCGTCGGCTGCTACAACGAGGACGACAAGCCGACCGACCGGCGCAAGCTCTATCACCACCTGACCTTCTACGGCTTCCTGCTGTGCTTTGCCGCGACCTCGGTCGCAACGCTGTATCACTATCTGCTCGGCCGCGAGGCGCCGTATCCGTGGTGGGACCTGCCTGTCGTGCTCGGAACGCTCGGCGGCATCGGCCTGATCATCGGGCCGGTCGGGCTGTTCATGGCCAAGCTGCGGCGCGATCCGGCGCTGCTCGATGAGATCAGCTACGGCATGGATGTCGGCTTCATCGCCATGCTGTTCCTGACCGGCCTCACCGGCATGGCGCTTCTGGTCCTGCGCGAGACCGCCGCGATGGGGCCGCTGCTGGCGCTGCATCTCGGCGCGGTGTTCGCGCTGTTCATTACCATGCCCTACGGCAAGTTCGTCCACGGCATCTATCGTTTCGCGGCGCTGGTGCGTTACGCGCAGGAGCGGCGCAGCGAAGCCGGGTCTTGAGGGGCGTGCGGCGCTGACGTATCTCTTGGCCGTTCGCGCAGTGCGCGAATCGCCCGGGGAGCCCGCGCTCATGTACATGTTTCTGCCTTTTCTGCTGGCGCTTGCAGGCTGCGCCGCTGTCTGGCGTTCGCGCGCGGGACTGAGCTATGCGCTCTGGAGTGCAACGATCGTCGTCACGATCGCATGGTTCTTCCACCACGCGACCGATCCGCTGAAACTGTCGTTCTGACGGTGTCGAAATGGGCACTACCGCGATGAGCGAGCAACGAGCCGTCAGCGCGATCCTGAATACGCTTGGGCTGCTCGGGATCTCGGCAATCCTGGTGGTCGCGTTCACCTATCAGCTTGCGCTCGGCGAATTGCCCTGTCCGCTTTGCTTGCTGCAACGGGCGGGGTTCATTGCGACCGGCATGGGCTTCCTGTTCAACATGCGCTTTGGTGAGAGGCCGTCGCACTACGCGATGATCCTCGTGGCAAGCCTCGTCACCGGATTCATCTCGATCCGGCAGGTGTCGCTGCATCTCGCGCCCGGCGATCCCGGATACGGCTCGACGCTGTTCGGGCTGCACTTCTATACCTGGGCGCTCCTCGCGGCGGTCGGCATCGTCGGCTATGTTGCGCTTGTCTTCATGCTGAAGGATGTGGCCGGCAAGCGAGACGGCGACGCTCCCCTCAAGGGGCCCGCATCGAACGCGGCTTTCGCGATCTTCGCCTTGCTGGTTGCCGCAAATCTGTTGTCCACCGTGCTGGAGTGCGGGGCGGGTCAATGCGACGACAACCCGGTCCGCTATCTCCTGCTCAAGTGAGGTCGGGCCACGCCGTCGCACCGCGCATCCGCCGGTGCGACGGAAGTGGCCTGGACCTCACGCAACCTCGCGCTCCGGCGCGGACGCCTGCTCGCGGGCCATCGTCGTTGCGGTGACATAGTCGGTCTTGCCGGTGCCGAGCAGCGGCACCTTGTCGACCACCATGATCGCCGCGGGCACGGTCAGCTCCGAGGCGCCGATCGCCTTGGCCTGGCCCTGCATCGCGCTGCGCTCGGCATTCTTCTCCGTCGTCAGCAGCACGATGCGCTCGCCCTTGCGCTGGTCCGGGATCGACACGGCGACCGAAGCGGCCTGCGGCCACAGTGCCGTCGCGATGCTCTCGACCGCCGACAGCGAGACCATTTCGCCTGCGATCTTGGCAAAGCGCTTGGCGCGGCCCTTGATGGTGATGAAGCCGGCTGCGTCGATTGCGACGATGTCGCCGGTGTCGTGCCAACCTTCGGCGAGCGGCTCGAGTACGCCGGGATTTTCGGCCCGCAGATATCCGAGCATCACGTTCGGACCGCGCACCGACAGGCGTCCGCCTTCCTCGATGCCGGGGACCGGATCGAGCCTGCTTTCCATCAGCGGCGACAGGCGACCGACGGTGCCGGGGCGGTTGGCCATCGGCGTGTTCATCGCCAGCACCGGCGCCGTCTCGGTGACGCCATAACCTTCGAGGATGCGGATGCCGTAGCGCTCCATGAACACCTGGCGGGTGCGATCCTTGACCGCCTCGGCGCCGGCGATCACCAGACGCAGGGTACGGAAGTCGTAGGCATGCGCCGAGCGCGCATAGCCGGTGAGGAACGTGTCGGTGCCGAACAGGATGGTGGCGCCGGTCTGGTAGATCAGCTCGGGCACGATCCGGTAGTGCAGCGGCGAGGGGTACATGTAGATCGGAATGCCCGCGAGCATCGGCATCATCATTCCGCCGGTCAGCCCGAAGGAGTGGAACACCGGCAGCACGTTGAACACCTTGTCATTGGCGTTGGCGTCGACCCGCGCCAGCGCCTGCGCCGCGTTGGCGAGGATGTTGCGGTGGGACAGCACCACGCCCTTGGGCGTGCCTTCCGAGCCCGATGTGAACAGCACCACGGCCGGATCGTTGGCCTGGCGGACGACGCGCGGCGCGGTGCCGGCGAGCAGGCCCTTGATCTTGTCGCCCACCCCGATCGAGGCGCGGACGTCTTCGAGATAGACGACACGGGCTTCTGCGGAGATCGCCGCCATCAGCTTGTCGAGCTTGCCCTTCTCGATGAAGGCCTTCGACGTCAGCACGGTCTTGACCTGCGCGGCCTTCATCGCGGCGAGGACGTTGACCGGGCCCGCCGAGAAGTTGAGCATCGCCGGCACACGGCCGATGCTTTGCAGCGCCATGAAGACGACGGCGACGCCGGCCGAGTTGGGCAGCAGCACGCCGACATTCTCGCCGGCGATCGTGCCGGCCTCGAGCTTGCGGCTCAAGACCTGCGCGCCGAGGATCAGCTTGCGATAGGTCAGCTTGGTGCCGAGCGCGTCCTCGATGATGACCTTGCCGGTGTCGCGGTCGCGGTAGGCGTGTCCGAGCGCTTCGAACAGGGTGTGATCGAGCATGGCGTTCTTCACCAAGGCGTCGATCATCACGTCCTGAAGCGCGCTGCCGGCGGCATTGCGGCGTGCCTTGCCCTTCAGCGACGGATCGACCGGCAGCTTGACCGGCGGCAGGATGGTGACCGTCACCCGCGGAAACCACGAGCGCTTGATCTGGCTGCTGTTGAGATAGCTGAGATGCGAGCGCTGCGCGCCTTCGATGCGGACCGGCACGACCACGGCGTCGGCCTTGTCTGCGATCATCGCGGTGCCGTCATAGACCTTCATCAGCGAGCCGGAGACGGTGATGCGTCCTTCCGGGAAGATCACGACCGGTTCGCCGGCGGCAACCAGCCTGATCAGGTCGCGTGCGGCCAGCGGCTTGGTCGGGTCCATGGTGTAATGCTTGACCACGCGCAGGAACGGCTTGGCCCACCAGGCCTTGGAGATGCCGGTATCCACCGCGAAGCTCGCGTCGATCGGCAGCACCGCGTGCAGCAGCGGGCCGTCGATCAGGCTGACATGGTTGGGCGCGATCAGCATGCGGGTGCCGGCAGGCGGCAGGTTCTCGAGGCCGCGCACCTCGGTGCGGAACAGGGCGCGGAACAGCAGTCCGCCGAAATCACGCACGCCTTCCTTGCCCCACTTCGTCAGCACGAACCAGACCGCGCCGAAGCTGGCGACGCCGAGGCCGAAGAAGATCCAGCCGACATGCAATCCGCCGGCCTGAAGCAGCGCGACGAACAGCGAGCCGACCACCATGAAGGCGGCCTGGAGCACATTGCCCGCGGCGATGATGCGGGCGCGCTCGGACGGCGCCGACCAGGCCTGGACCGCGGCAAAAGACGGCACGACGAACAATCCGCCGCCGAATGCGAACGCGACGAAGTCGACCAGCATGCGCAGGCCAGCGAATGAGGTCGCGAAATCGACCGCGGTGATGTCCTGCCCCTTGGTGGTCACGCCGATCGCCCATGCGAGATCGAGGCCAGCAAACCCCATGATGATGGCGCCGATCGGCACCAGCGCGAGGTTCGGGCGAACGTGGCTGAGGCTGGCGGCGAACAGCGAGCCGATGGCAATGCCGATCGCGAAGATCGCAAGACACAGCGTTACCACGCCCTCGGTGCCACCCACGACGTCCTTGATCAGTGCCGGCAGCAGCGACAGCACGATGGCGCCGACCAGCCAGAACCAGGACACGATCACGGTGCCGTCCCACAGCCGATGGTCGGCGTGCAAGGTCTTGAGCAGGCTGAGCGTCGAGGTCCAGGGGTTGGCGTTGACGGCCAGATCAGGCGCGGACGGCGTGGTCGCCGGAATCCGGGCGGCGAAGGCCCAGGACAACAGGGCCAGCACGACGACGGCCGATGCGACCCAGCCCATATGCGCGGAGCCGGCCACGAACTGGCCGCCGGCGACGGTGCCGAGCAGGATGGCCATGAAGGTCGCGCCTTCGACCAGCGCGTTGCCCGTGGCAAGCTCGCCGAGCTCGAGCTGGTCGGGCAGCATGGCGTATTTCACCGGGCCGAACAGGGCGGCGATGATGCCGAACAGCGCGAGCGCTGCGAATAGCAGCGGCACCGAATGCAGGAAGAACCCGGCGGCGGCAAAGCAAGCGGCGAAGATCTCCGCGAATTTGAGCCGCCTTGCGACGACCGATTTGATGTATTTGTCGGCGAGCTGGCCGCCGAGACCGGACAGGATGAAATAGGGGAAGATGAAGACGGCGCCTGCCACCGTCACCAGGGCATCGCCGTGGCCGGTCGCGGCACTGTAAAGCAGGATGATGACGAGTGCGTTCTTGAGCACGTTGTCATTGAGCGCCGAGAAGAATTGCGCCCAGAACAGCGGCGCAAAGCGGCGTGACGACATCAATTCCCTGATCATGACCAGTCCTGTTTTGAAAAAGGCAGCCTGAGATTGTTACGTTGTCTGTGAAGCGTCACGACCGGAAGGGTAGGGGACGAACGATGGCAGAGTGACGACGGTTGCCGGTCTGCACTGGTCCCTCGATCCCTCCGATCCTGTTGGTCTCAAAGTGGTCTCGTTAGGTTCGCAAATATCCGGTTGCGGCAAGGTCCGGGCGGAAAAGCCGCCCCTGTCGGGATATCGCGCCCGGCGGTAAGGAAAAGCTGAACCGCATTGCCGAGGGCCCGATGTCGGCTGCGAATGCCGGGACATGGTGAGCCCTTTGTTGCAACCGTCTCTTGCATTCGAGCCGATCCGAACGTGACGGCTGTCCGCCTCACGTGAGATGGGACAGGCGGCGAAAGGGCGAGAGGCGACCGAGCAGGCTGAACCGGCGGCCCTCGTGACGGGCCCGGGCGCGGTTCGCCCGCCACATCCGGAACGTGGCGCGGCGCTCGGTGAGCACGCCGGCAATGTCGCAGGCATTCGCGATGCGATCGACCGGGGCCATGACGAACCGCAGCAGGGCGCGGCCAAATCCGCTCACAAGGGCTGCGGCGTCATCGACGAAGGTGGAGGCGATATCAACAGCGAGGGTTTGCATTTTGCAGGTCTCCGGGTTAATTTGAACAATGTTCACATGAGTAGCTTGAAAATGAACAATGTTCAAGAAGAATCGTTGCGAGACCAGAAAAAAAGTCGGAGGCGGCTCCAGATCCTGGAGATCGCCCGCCGCATCATCGCGACTAAGGGTTTGAGATCATTGAAGGTTCGTGACGTTGCGGAGGCCGCCGGCTGTTCGGTCGGCAGCGTCTATAACGAGTTCGGCGACTTCGACGGGGTGATCCTGACCGTCAATCGGGAGACCGTTCAGGCGCTCACGGTGCGGCTTCGCGGAGTTCCGGCACAGGATCCCGTCCGCCAGCTCTACGGGCTTGCCGCGACCTATCTCGAATTCTTCGCCGAGCACGCCAATTTGCTGCGCTCGCTGTTCGAGCATCGGATGGAGGACGACCGGCCCTATCCGGACGACATCCTTCAGATGGTGATGGACGCCTTCGCGCTGATGCATCCGCCGCTGGTGCGGCTGCTCCCGGATGCGGATGACGTGAAGATCGCGCTGCTGTCGCGCACGCTGTTTTCCGCCGTGCACGGGATCATCTCGCTGGGCCTCGAAGAGCGCATGGTCGCCGTGCCGCCGCAGATGCTGCGCCAGCAGGTCGACCAGTTCGTCGACGTGCATCTCACAGGGCTCGGGATCGCGCCGGTCGGTGCACGGTCATCTTGATGAACGGTCTCCGCCGGCGCCGTTGCGCTGCCGCTACCAGGCGTATCGCAGGCTCGCGGTGCCGGCATAAGTGGTGCTGCGGGCCGCGAACTCGCCGTCGAACTTGGTCGACAGGGTAACGCCGTTCGAGAACTTCAGCTCGGCCCCGGCAGATGCGAGCGCGGCGTCCTTCGCCGGCGTCGCGCCATTGACGATGAAGCTCGCGCCGGGCAGCGCCTGGAACGCGGCGACAAGCGTCGGATCGCTCACCCAATCATGCGCCCAGGCCGCGCGACCGCGCAAGGTGAGGACCGAATTCGGCGAGACCAGCATCGCACGATCGAAGCGCGCGCCGAGTTCGCCGCGCGTGTCGGAGGCGGTGCGTCCCTGATAGGTCAGGCCGAAACCGCTGCCGGCCGGATCAGTCTCGGTATAAGTCGGCGTGCGAAACGCCTGCGCCTGCACCGCCGCGTATGGCGTGACGCCGCCGACTGGGGTCGCGAAGCGGTAGCCGCCCTCGATGCGGCCGCCGACGGTTTGTGCGTCGAACTTCGCGGTGAGCTGGTTGCCGAACGGTGCGAGGCGATCCGTCGACATCCAATGATTGGCCACAGCAAGCGAGGCGGCGAAATAGACCGGGCCCGAACGCACCGCGGTGTAGACGCCGACCTGTAACGCATCGCTCTTGCCGCCGCCGATCGCCTGCGCGAGGTCCCATCTGGTGCCGCCGCCCGAGAGCGCGAAGCCGACGAGCGCATCGCGGCTGAAATGATAGTCGGCACCGGCCGCGACGCCGCCTGTGCGCGCGCTCAGATCATGGCTGCCGATCACGACGGGATCGCCGCTGGTGCGGTTGGTGCCGCCGAACGCCGTGCCCCAGGCCGTCCAGCGCTCGGCAAAGGCCGCTGCTTTCGCAGGCGGCGCACCCAGAACCTTGTTGTAGGCGAGGGCGATATCCGCAGGCAGCGCGGCACGTTCGGGGCTGAAGCCGAGCGCCGTGTCGCCCGCGCCTGTACCCGGGCCGCCGCGTCCGCTCACGAACGGATCGAGCATGAGGCCGAGGAACTGGCCGGTGAATTGGAAGGCGCCCTGCTGCGCGCCGGTCGCAGCTTCGCCCGAGAGCTGGTCCAGATTGTAACGGAGCTGTGCATCGCTCTGGCCCGCGAACGAGGACATGAAAGGCAAATTGGGGCCGAATGCGCTCAGCGCGCCGGCCACGGCCTTCTGGTTCTGCGTCTGGGCGACGGTAGAGAAGGCGGCCGTGTTGTAGTTGAGTGTCAGGAAGACGGAGAACCCGTCATAGCTGAGGGCGGAGGAGAAGAACTGCGGATTATATCCGCTGATCGTCACGCCGGTGAACGTCCCGGTCAGGCCGTTCACCGCGCTGAGGATGGTATATTGCGTCGAGGGGGCGTAGGCGCCCGCAAGCGTGGTGACAGCGACGGTGCCGCCGTTCAGCGTCGCGGTCACGGCGGCAATCTTGTCGGATTGTCCGGCCGCGTTGACGGAGACTGCGTAGGTCGAGCCGGCGTTGAACGTGGTATTGCCGTAGCTCGCGAGCACGCCGAAATTACCGGGTGCGACCCTGCCGCCCGACAACACGGTGAGATCACCGATGGCGCCGTTGCCGCCGAGGGTGCCGCCGCTGACCGTGATCGCAACGTTTGCCATCGCGCCGTCGAGGATGAGGTTGCCGGCCTGGACATTCATGGTCGCCGTGTCCGACGTCGAGCCTGTCAGCGTCCAGGTGGAGCTGCCGGTCTTCTCCAGGACCTCGAATTCCCGAAACTGGTTGCCCGCGCCGAACGTATCGAGGTTGAACACGCCGTTGGCCGTGCCGCCGAATCGCAGCGTATCCGTTCCGTTGCCGCCCAGGACCCACCCCGTGATGCTCGATCCGGAGCGCAGCTCGAAGACATCGTTGCCGTCCTTGAGATCCACGGCCGTGCTGCCGCTGGTCTGGATCGTGCCTGTGTTGATAACGATGTCCTGACTGGCCGAACCGATGATTGCCGTGCCCGAAGCGCTCGAGATCGTGCCGGCGTTGTTGATGATGTTGCCGTCGGCCGCGCCGCTGAGATCGACGGCCGCGACATTGCCGGCATGGACAAAGCCGCCCGACAGGATGTTCACCTGATTGTTCGCCGCGCCGGCACCGATGCTGATGCCGATGGCAATGGGAGCGGCGCTTCCGACTGTACCGGCGATCTCGACGATGTTGTTGTTCGAATTGGCGAGACCAAGTCCCGCCCCTCCGATGGCCGATGATCCAACCGCGGCACCTGCGTCCACCGTTATGGTATTGTTGCCGCCGCCCGTCACCGTGATGCCGTCGCTGTTGACGGACATGATCGACGCGTTGTCGAAGACCCTGATCGCGCTATTGGATGCCGCTTCGAACACAACGCCCGCAAAGGTGGGGTCGTTCAGAGAGGTCAAGGTGCCGTCGCCGATGTTGACGGTGACACCGCTGACCACGGGCGCCGTCTTGACGAGGGTATTGGCCGCGCCGGTGCATGTGATCGAATCGCCTGACTGGAGCGCCGTCTGCGTACCGCTTCCCGTGATCACGCACGCCGCCTCTGCGGGCGCGGCGAACCATGGCAGGGTGCTACCCACGCCAAAAGCGCCGATCGCGGTGCTCAAGAGAAATGCGTGTCGCCGATACGCCTTCGCGCGACGGATCTCCGGCGGCGCAAGCAAACCATTCCAAAGCACCTGCAAACTCCTCTTGCGGCACGGTCCGAGCAGATTCGGGCCGCAACCTTGGCTGGGTGCTATGCTTAGCGGGGGAGGTCCCGGCCATCGTGGACCGGCGCGCAAGGTTGTATGGCGAAATGCGAAAGGCGCAGCCTTTTTGGCGCAATGTGGCTGCGGCGTCACAGAACTGCGCCGTCTCGCCCGCCGCTAACGGATGTCCGCAATTGGATGCCGCGGGTCGAGATGGCGCGGGCGGCTGTCAGCCGCGCGCCACGACGGCTTCGCGCGGCCGGGCTGGAACGACGACGACGTCCGGTCTGCCGCCCTCGGCCTGAACCCGGTTGCGACCCTTTTCCTTGGCGCGATAGCAGGCGGCGTCCGCGCGCCGCATCGCGTCCTCGAGCGTGATGTCGCGGTCGGCGATGCAGGTGACGCCGATGCTGGCGGTCACCGTAAAGCACCGCTCGTCCCAGGCGAAGCTGAACAGTTCGAGCGACCTGCGCAGCCGTTCCGCGATGTCGGCGGCCTTCGAGAGCGGACACTGCGGCAGGATCAGGCCGAATTCGTCGCCGCCGAGCCGCGCCACAAGATCATGTGGCCGCCGGTCCTGCTGCAGCAGGCGCGAGACCTGGCAGAGCAGGCGGTCGCCCGCGAGATGACCAGAGGTGTCGTTGACGCTCTTGAACTGGTCGAGATCGAGCAGGATCAGGCCCAGCGGGCCCGCCGCAACATCCTCCAGCTCGCGTTCCAGGCGCGCCTCGAACGCGCGGCGGTTGGACAGGCCGGTCAGCCAGTCATGCGACGCCTGCCACGCCAGGCGCTCCTTCTCGGCATGCAAGGCATCCTCGAAGGCCTGTCGCTGCAGCACCAATCGTCGCGTGTGCCAGATCAGGAGCAAGATCAGCGTCGCGGCGGTGACGATGTTGATGCAAGTCAGCGTCACCTTGATGGCGCGGGAGCCTTCGCTGAGGACGGTGGAGAACCGTTTGGCATGCACCGTGAACTGAGCGTTGAGCTCCGAGAGCCGCGAGGACAGGAATTGCAGGCGATCGCGGTCCTGAACAGGGCCCTTCTCCAGCTCGGACCGGATCACCTCGCCGAAGACGCTCAACTCCAGCAGCATGGGGTCTGTCGCAGCCCACTCGCGGATCGCTTCCTGAAGAAAGCTGACGCGATTGAAGTGGCGAAACAGCCAGATCAATCCCGGAACGTCGTCGGGATGGTTGCCGCCTTGCAGAAAGCCGATGCGCGCGCTCTCGATGTCGACCGGATCTCGCTCGAGCGCCCACCTCGCGAACTCGTCGCCAATCGGAACGGCGAGGGATGTCTGGTATTGCGCGAACTGGCTCGATTCGCCCGAGTGCAGATAGCGATTGAGGAAATAGACGGCGTTCTTCTGCGATCGCGACCACATCGCTTCGCCCGCGACATAGGCGCGGACGGATGACATCACCTCGAGGCTGAATCCTGCGATCGTCGCCTGAAGCAGGACGACCGTCACGAAAGGCGAGACGAGCTTGATGACATGAAGGAAACTGCGTCCCTTCACTGCACGCGCGGCTCTACGAAACACCCGGAGTTCCCCAATGCGTCAACGACCCAAGCGGAGCGGTCCGCCTGCAACGCAAAGTAGAGGCGAAGGTTGCTTAACTCGACCTGAAAAGCACAGGGCTTGCATCTCAGGGTGAAAGCGCCATGAAGCGGATGAATACTGTTCGTCGCAAATGCCGTGTTGTTGGAGGTGAAAGCCTCATCCACGCGCCGGTATCTCGCATTCGTCCTGCGCGGTTTACCTGATCGAGAGAAATCGGCTGATGGCGCGGCTAGACCAGCACGGGCTTGCGCACGCGGCCGGCGTCGCCGAACACGCGCAGGTATCGTTCGATCTCAGAGGGCAGGCCGGTCGCCTTCTCCGGGTTGTCCGAGAGCTTGACGGCCGGCTGTCCATCGACCGAGGACACCTTGCAGACCAGCGAGATCGGATCGAGATTGAACGAGCCGTCCGGCGTACAGCCGACGAAGTCATTGGTGAGATTGGTGCCCCAGCCGAAGGAGAGCCGCACCCGGCCGGCAAAGTGGTGATAGGTCTCTTCGATCGAGCCGACGTCCATCGCATCGGAAAAGACGAGCAGCTTGTCCCTGGGGTTGCGGCCCTTCTTCTCCCACCAGGCGATGATCTCCTCGCCGGCCTGGATCGGCGGCGCGCTGTCGGGGCGGAAGCCGGTCCAGTCGGCGACCCATTCCGGGGCATCGCGCAGGAAGGCTTTCGTGCCGAAGGCATCGGGCAGTGCGATCAGGAGGTTGCCGCCATAGGTCTGGCGCCATTGGTCGAGGATGCGGTAGGGCGCCCAGCGCAATTCTTCGTCGTCCCTGGCAAGCGCGGCGGCGACCATCGGCAGCTCATGCGCGTTGGTGCCGATGGCCTCGAGATCGTTGTCCATCGCGAGCAGCACGTTGGAGGTGCCGATGAAGGACGATCCCAAGCCTTCCTTCACCGCCTCCACGCACCAGCGCTGCCAGAGAAAGCCGTGGCGGCGGCGGGTGCCGAAGTCGGAGAGCCGCAAACTCTCCAGCTTGCGCAGCCGCTCCACCTTGGTCCACAGCTTGGCCTTGGCGCGGGCGTAGAGCACGTCGAGCTCGAAGCGGCCGCGCCCCTTCATCGCCGCTCGCGAGCGCAGCTCGTTGAGGATGGCGAGCGCCGGAATTTCCCACATCGTGGTGTGGGTCCACGGCCCGTGGAAATGCAGCTCGTACTGGCCGTCGACCTTGCGCAGCTCGTACTCGGGCAGGCGGAATTCGGCGAGCCACCGGATGAAGTCCGCCGAGAACATGTGGGTCTTGCCGTAGAACGTGTTACCGGCCAGCCAGATCAGCTCTTTCTTGGAGAAGCGGATGGTGCGGGCGTGATCAAGCTGGGCGCGCAACTCGCCCTCGTCGATGATCTCGGCAAGCCGCACATGGCGCGAGCGGTTGATGACCGAGAAGGTCACCTGCTGATCCGGGTAGTCCTCCCGAATCATCTGCAACATCAATAGCTTGTAGAAGTCGGTATCCAGCAGGCTGCGGATGATGGGATCCAGCCGCCAGCTGTGATTGTAGGTCCGGCTCGCAATGTCGGTCACTGTCATGAGCCAATTCTAGCGTGGCTCACCCTGCGCAACCAGTGGGTCTGGCGAAGGGCAGGGCATCACCTTGCCCCGGGGGAGTTTACCCTGAATCCTCGTTCAACCGCCCGCGGCCGTCGCAGCGATAGTCTCGAGCTGGCTCCTGATCCAGCGATGGGCCGGGTCCTTCTGGTAGCGCTGGTGCCAGACCATGAACATCGGCAGCTCGGCCAGCGTTCGCGTGCGGGACGCCAGCGGAATCCGCGTTTGCGCAAAGCCGCGCATCACGCCGGCCGCCAGCAGGCTCGGCATGCTCGCCAGCATCTGCGAGCCATGCAGGAACGATGGCACGCCGGAGAAGCTCGGCACGGAGATGGCAATGTCGCGGTGGAAGCCGTTGGCCGCCAGCCGGCGGTCGAAGTCGAGCCGCTCGTTGTCGGTGTAGACGACCGTGATGTGGCGCGCCGCCAGATACGCGCCGCGGCCCGCCGGAGCCGTGCGCGCCCGGGAATCGTAGTAGCAGACGTAATGGTCCCTCAGCAGGCGCTTCTGCACGATGTCGATGCCGGACGGCGGCAACGGCGTGATCAGGACGTCGCAGCGGTTCTCGCGCAGCATCGCGGGCGATGGCGATTGCGAGGGGATCACGCGCAGGCTCAGGCTCTTCACCTGCACGGCGACGTGGTCGAAGAAGCGCGGCAGCAGCAGATCACGCTGGAAATCATTGGCGGCAATCGTCAGCGAAAGCTGTGCGCGCGCCGGCTCGAAGCTGATGCCGCCGGCAAAGCTGCGCATCTCGTCGATCAGTGCGCGCGCTTTCGCGGCCAGCGCCTGGGCATGCGCGGTGGCGACGATGCCGCGGCCGGATTTCGCGAACAGCGGGTCGCCCGCGATCCGCCGCAGCTTGTTGAGCCCATGGCTGACCGCCGATTGCGTCAGGCCGAGCCGCGTCGCGGCTGCCGTCACCGAGCCTTCCTCGAGGACGGCGAGGAACAGTTCGAGGGCGTGGCCGTCGAGGGCCAAATGATCGATTTCCTTCATGGAATTCATTATAATCAATCTATTTATCTTGAGAATAGACCGGCCCATGATCTCCCGATAAGCCGCGCGTCCCCGAGCGGACGCCAGAAGGGAGAGACAACGCCGATGAATGCCCAGGCTCGAATTCCAGCCTTGCAGGATCCTCGCCTCAACCGCCCCGAGCCGTTCTCGCCGCCGCTCGGCGACGGCGGCTTCTTCCAGCGCGACCGTTCCATGCATCCGCCGGCGCATGCGCCCGGCTACAAGTCATCGGTGCTGCGCTCGCCGCGCCAGGCGTTGCTGTCGCTGGAGAACTCGATCTCGGAGATCACGGGACCGGTGTTCGGCCACAACGATCTCGGGCCGCTCGACAACGACCTGATCCGCAACTACGCCAAGGACGGCGATCCGGTCGGCGAGCGCATCATCGTCCACGGCCGCGTGCTCGATGAAACCGGCCGCGGCGTGCCGAACACGCTGGTCGAGTTCTGGCAGGCCAATGCCGGCGGCCGCTACCGGCACAAGAAGGACACGTATCTGGCGCCGATCGATCCGAATTTCGGCGGCTGCGGCCGGGCGCTGACCGACGATACCGGCTACTACTATTTCCGCACGGTGAAGCCGGGGCCCTATCCGTGGCGCAACTACGTCAACAGCTGGCGGCCCGCCCACATCCATTTCTCGGTGTTCGGCTCTGGCTTTGCGCAACGGCTGATCACGCAGATGTACTTCGAGGGCGATCCGCTGATCCCGGTCTGTCCGATCCTGACGACGATCCCGGACAAGGACGCGCTCGACCGCCTCGTGGCGCCGCTCGACCTCAATGCCTCCACGCCGTTCGACTCGCTCGCCTACCGCTTCGACATCGTCCTGCGCGGCCAGCGCTCGACCTATTTCGAAAACCGCCCCGAAGGCAACTGAGGCCAGGAAACCAGTCATGCCGCAGCCGCTCAACTACCTCAAGGAAACCGCTTCGCAGACCGCCGGGCCTTACGTTCATATCGGCCTGATCCCGGCCATGGCGGGCTTCGACATTTTCGAGAAGAACTTCTCCAACGTGCTGGTGACGCCGAACACCAGCGGCGAACGCATCACGCTGGAAGGCAAGGTGCTCGACGGCACCGGCTCACCGTTGCGCGACGTGTTGCTGGAGATATGGCAGGCCAATGCGAGCGGCCGCTACAATCATCCGGCCGATCGCTCGGCTGCGGCTCTGGAAGAGGATTTCCGCGGCTGGGGCCGCGCGGGCTCGGACTTCGACAGCGGCCTCGTCACCTTCGAGACCATCAAGCCGGGCGCCATTACCGACAAAGCGGGGCGCAAATGCGCGCCGCACGTCAATGTCTGGATCGTTGCGCGCGGCATCAACATCGGTCTCAACACGCGCCTCTACTTCTCGGATGAGGAGGCCGCCAACGCCGCCGATCCGGTGCTCAACCTGGTCGAGCCGCCGGTGCGCCGCAAGACGCTGGTCGCCACCCGCAGCGCGCGCGACGGCAAGGTCGTGTATTCCTTCACGATCAATCTTCAGGGGCTGGAGGAGACGGTGTTCTTCGACGTGTGACGATTGGCGATCGTCTCGCCAAATCATTGCACCTGGTCGCCTCGATCGATCGTGCCGCGAACGCCGAATTGTTGCGGCTGCTGACGCATCTCTCGCGATCCCGGCCGCTCGGCCGGCTCGCGCCCGATTCTCGGCTTCAGGTCCGCCAGATCAATGAAGACATCGGCTTGCCGGCGCAGTTCGTCGGCGACCATGGGCGGCTGGCTGGCAAGCGAGGAGATGACCGTCACGCGAACGCCGCGACGTTGCACGGCTTCCACCAGGGAACGAAAACCCCCGTCTCCCGAGAACAACACGATCTGATCGACGTGCTCGGCAAGTTCCATCGCTTTTACTGCGAGGTCGACATCCATGCTGCCCTTCACCTTGCGACGGCCGGTGGTGGCGTCCACGAACTCCCTGGTGAGCTTGGTGACGACGGTATACCCGTTATAGTCGAGCCAGTCGATCAACGGGCGGATTGACGAATATTCCTGATCCTCGATGATGGTCGTGTAGTAGAAGGCCCGCAGCAGCGCACCTCGGCTCCGGAATTCACCGAGCAGGCGCCTGTAATCGACATCGAAACCGAGTGCCTTGGCGGTGGCATAGAAATTGGCGCCATCGATAAAGAGTGCGATCGTCTCGATCGAAGACATTATGCACGAATCCCCAGTTCCGCACGAAGGCCGGCCGGTGCAGCCGCCAGGGTGCGGTATATCGGCCGGAAAACACTGAAGGCGGCGATGGCCTGCTGAAAAAGCGGCGCAGACGACCGGACAGGGATGGCCGTCTTGCGCCAAGGTTAGGGAGGATCCATGCCACCAGCGCCAGGGCGCCGAATGCAGCCACGCTAAGGCGTGCGCATTTCTCGAACAATTGTACGGAGGTAAGGGGACTCTATCCAAAGGGTAGGACCCCATATACGAAGGTAAGTGGCGACGAGCGCCGTCGCGGTTCGCAGCGTAGGCCTCAACCACAGGCGCCCTTGGTCCTTCGTCTGATGCGTCAACCTTCGTCGCCGTGGAGCTGCGTGCGAAAGGCGCGCGGCGACAGCCCGGTGGCTGCGGCATAGACCCGGCTGAAATAAGCGGGGTCCTCGAAGCCGAGAGCATAGGCGATCGTCGAGACCGGCAGGTTGGTGTAGACGAGATTGCGCCGCGCCTCGCGGATCAGCCGGTTGAGGATCAGATGCGAGGCAGTGTCGCCGGTCGCAACCCGCGTGATCCGGTTGAGGTGTGTCGGCGTGATCGACAGGGCCTTGGCGTAGTCCGCGACGCTCCAGCGCTCCAGATGATGCTGCTCCAGCAGCGCTTCGAAGCGGCGAAACAGTCCACTCTCCGCCGTGCCGTTGCCGCCGCTCTCGCTGGTGAGCGCGCGGGCCACCAGCCCGATCATGGCCGCGGACAATGCGCGCAGCACATGCGCGCGGCCGAAATCGCGCGCGGCATGCTCGACGAAGATCTGCTTCATGATGGCGCGGATCTGCGGCGTGCCGCGCACCACGGCCGAGCGCGACAGCGCGCCGCGCAGGCCTTCGGCGACGAGCAGCGCTTCGTCGAGGATTTCCGCGGCAATCGTCAGCACCCAGCCTTGCGTGCCGGGCACGAAGCGGAAGCCGTGGACGTGGCCGACCGGCACGTTGACGATCTGCATCGGCTTCAAGGGCACCACGCGTCCGTCCAGCGTCGCCTCGCCGCCGCCGCGCTCGATCAGCAGCACCTGGTGCAGCCGTGCATGCCGGTGCACGGCCAGCGTCCAGTCGTGCAGCACCGAGCGGGACGCGATGGTCTCGCAATGCACGACATCCGGCAGATCGCCGGACTCGCCGAAGAGATTGTAGACCCGGATTGCCGGGGCAGGGGCTGCGGTTCTCATGTTCGAATAGTACAAGACAAAGACAAAACCCTCCATCGGCTTGCGCGGCGGAACCTGCAAAAAAGTGCCGACGGGAGGACGCGAATGAAGGTTCAGGTCTGCATCATCGGCGGCGGCCCATCCGGCCTGCTGTTGTCCCAGCTTCTGCATCTCAAGGGCATCGACACGGTCGTGCTCGAGAAGTACAGCCGCGACCACGTGCTGGCCCGGATCCGCGCCGGCGTACTCGAGCACGGCTTCGCCAGGCTGATGCGCGAGGCGCAATGCGGCGAGCGGATGGATCGCGAGGGCGAGATCCACAACGGTTTCGAGATCGCCCATGACGGCGTTCTCTCCCACATCGACCTGCACCGGCATTCCGGCGGCAATTCGGTGCTGGTCTACGGCCAGACCGAGCTGACGCGCGATCTCTACGAGGCGCGCGACCGTCTCGGCGGCAAGGTCGTGCACAACGCCGAGGACGTGACGCCGCACGATCTCACCTCGGACAGGCCGTTTGTGACGTATCGTTTGAACGGGGAGATTATCCGGGTCGATTGTGACTACATCGTCGGCGCCGACGGCTTTCACGGCGTCAGCCGCAAGTCGATCCCGAAGGACGTGCTGCGCGAATACGAGAAGGTCTACCCGTTCGGCTGGCTCGGCGTTCTGTCGCGCACGAAGCCGGTGTCGCCCGAGCTGATCTATGCCAAGCACGAGCGCGGCTTTGCGCTCTGCTCGCTGCGCTCACAAGTGTTGAGCCGCTACTATATCCAGGTGCCGCTGACCGAGAAGGTGGAGGACTGGAGCGACGATGCGTTCTGGGCCGAGCTGAAGCGCCGCCTGCCGGACGAGGTCGCCGGCCGCCTGATCACCGGCCCCTCGATCGAGAAGAGCATCGCCC
Organism: Bradyrhizobium cajani; assembly: GCF_009759665.1. Taxonomy (GTDB): domain Bacteria; phylum Pseudomonadota; class Alphaproteobacteria; order Rhizobiales; family Xanthobacteraceae; genus Bradyrhizobium; species Bradyrhizobium cajani. The sequence goes on along the minus strand of NZ_WQNE01000010.1, from coordinate 62,489 downwards.
CCCTGCGCAGCTTCGTCGCAGAGCCGATGAGCTACGGCCGCCTGTTCCTCGCCGGCGATGCCGCCCACATCGTGCCGCCGACCGGTGCACGCGGGCTCAACAGCGCCGCATCGGACATCTATTATCTCTACCATGCGATGCTTGGGCATTATCAGCATGGGGACGATTCCGGCCTTGCCGGCTATTCGGCCAAGGCGCTCGCCCGCATCTGGAAGGCGCAGCGCTTCTCCTGGTGGATGACGATGCTGCTGCACCGGTTTCCCGACCGGCTCGAATACGAGGACCGGCTGCAGCAGACGGAGCTGGAATATTTGCTCTCGTCGGAGACGGCGCAGCGCCTGCTTGCGGAGAACTATGTGGGGCTGCCGTTCTAGAGGCGCGCGCTCTTACCCTCCCCTCTAGGGGAGGGTAAGAACCACTACTTTCCCTCCAACGTATTGACCGGCGTCCAGTCCGGCGGCGGTGGATTTGCGCTGAGCGATTTGGCGCGCTTGGCAAACAACGCCGACGCTGGGTCGGTTTTCGCCATCATCTCGAACGCATCGGCCGCCTTCGCAAATTCCCGCGCCCGCCAGCAGGCGAGTCCTTCGGCATAGGCCGCCGCGACCTTCGTCTGCTCGGTGCTCTCCGCGCCGCTCTCGGCCAGCGGCTCGAACACCCTGATCGCCTCGCCGCGCCCCTGCACCCTGATCGCATCGAGCTCGCGCCAGGCGAAAGTGTCACCGGTCTGAGCCATCGTCGTTTCCGACGCCATGATCGCGGTGCCGTAATATTTGTTGGCGCCCTCCAGCCGCGAGGCGACGTTCACGGTGTCGCTCATCACGGTGTAGTTGAAGCGGCGGCGGGAGCCGATATTGCCGACCACGGCTTCGCCGCTGTTGAGCCCGATGCGGTGCGACAGGCCGTGGCCGGCGAAGACGGGATTGCTTGCATTGAGTTCCGCCAGCTTCTCATGGCACTTCAGCGCGGCGCGAACCGCATTGCGCGCGTGTGCCGGATCGTCGGCGGGAGCGCCGAACATGGCGACGATGGAATCGCCGACATATTTGTCGACGTAGCCGCCATGGCCTTCGATGATGTCGGTCATGGCCGACAGATATTCGTTCATCAGCGTCACCAGCTCGCCCGGCGTCATGGTTTCAGCGACGGAGGAGAAGCCGCTGAGGTCGGAGAAGAACATGGTGACGTTGCGCATCTCGCCGCCGAGCGCCGGCATCTTGCCGGACGCGACCATGGTGTCGATCACTTCGGGAGCGAGATAGAAGGCAAAGCTCCTGCGCAGGAAACGCTCGTCGCGGTCGGCCAGCACGAAGCGGTAGCCGATCATCATCGCGAGCGCGGCCAGGCCCGCGAGCACGGGCTCGGTCAAGGGCAGCGCCAGTGCATGCACGAACGCGCCGACGGCAGCGGCCGCGTAAGCCGCGCTGAGGGCGAGCCAGGCGATCACGGCGCCGCTCGGTGCGAGCACGCCGGCCGCGCAGGCGACGATCGCTGCAAACGCGATCGTGAGAATGGTCCGCAGTGGAAAGCCGAGCTCGGTCACCGCGTCGCGCTCGATCAGGTTTCGGACGGCGGCGGCGTGCACGAATACGCCGGCGACATCGCTGCGAGCCTTTGCCGGACTTGCCGGCGCGGGCAGGGCGCACCGCGCCGCCGGCGTCCCGTCATGTCCGCCGGACAGGCGCATCGAGGTGAGCTTGCGGTCCTCGAAATTCAGCACCGTGCCGAGCAGCACGACCTTGCCGTCGAAGGCGCGGCGGAAGAAGTCGCGGTCGCCCTTTTCGACACAGGCACGCAGGTCGGCGAAGGAGAAGGTCGGGACGTCGCGCCCCAGTCCTCGAAAGTTGAGCGTCAGCGTGTTCGGCACCGAGCCTGGGATCGTGTAGCCGGACAACTCCGTTGCGCCCGATGATGCGATCTCAGGCCTTGTACCGAGTGCGCGCGCAGCGAGCTCGACCGCCATCGCGGGGACGGGTTTGCCCGCCACGGAGAAACTCAGTGGCATTCGCCGGATCACGTCGTCGGCATCGGTATGGACGTTGAGGGCGCGGATATTGTTTCGGACCGCCAGTTGCTGTGCGCGGTAGGGCACGTCCGGATGGTCGTTGCTGAGGATTTCGCCGAGCACGAGCTTGCCGGCGTCGGAGATCTGCCGCAGGGCAATCAGATAGTCCCGGTCGAATCCCTTCATGCGGGTGCCGAGCGGCGCCTCGCCAAAAGGAATTTCGGACTGCTCGATCGAACTCGGGAAGATGACGTCGAAGCCGATCACCTTGGCGCCGCCCTCGGTGATGCTTCCTAGCACCCGGCCGATCTCGCGCGTCCAGGTCAGCGTCGGCGAGCCCTTGAAGGGTGGTGTGTCGTAGGTCTCCCCATCGATTGCCACGACGACGACCGGCGAGGTCGCGGGATCGCGGTGGTCGCCGATGAGCTTGCCGCGCATGGCGGTGAGGATGTCGAGCGACAGGCCCTGCAGGGCATACAGCGGCGGGGATGTGAAGATCGCGCCCGCGAGGAGCGCAATCACCATCGCCGCACCGATGTCCCGCCCCCCGATCCGCCGCATCGCGCCGTCGCGGGTCGCCTATTCGAGCCGCAGCAGGCGGCCGACGAGCGGCGTCGGCGACGAGGTGGCGCCGGCGTCGACCTGGAAGGCGTAGCGCTTGGCGCCGAGGATGGCGAGATAGCTGCCGCCTGGGGTCAGCGACTTCCCGGCCTTGGCAAAATCATAGAACCTGCCGTGGACCATGGTGTCGCTCTTGAGCGGCACGCTGATCGTGGGCTCCTTGCCGTCGGTGCGCTCGATCACCAGCGTGCTGCCGCTCTTGGCCTGGACCAGCGGCGCGACGCCATAGATGGTGGGCAGCTTTGCCGGCGCGCCCTTGGCGTCCGACCGCACCGTGCGGAAGGTGGTCGCGGCACTCTGGTTCGCCTCGCGCTCCGATAGTCTTGCTGCGTTGGTGTCGCAGGGCACCTTTTCCCGCTTCACCTCGCCAAGCTGCACGGTGCTCTGCTCGGCGCCGACCAGGACAACGCCTTCGCTGATCGTCTCGCGCTGGCAGGATTTGAGGTAGCTGAGCGTGATGCTGGCCTTGGGCCCGAGCTTGATGATCTTGCCCGGCGCCACATAGTCCATGAACGCAATGCCGTCGACCTTGCCCTGGACGTCTTCGACGATTGCGGCAGGAGTCTGCGCCAAAGCGGGGGCCGCAACACAGAACGCGCCGACAAAGGCGCCGATCAGGCTTTTCATGGGAATTCTCATCCAATTCGACGATGCTCTACCGGTGCCCGTCCTGGTTCGATGCTTAGCAGCGGGGCGCCCAGGCAAGTGTGACCAGAATCACTCTTGGTTATTGGTGCACTTTATCCCGGATAGGTTCAATGTGAACGGGATCTGCGCCCAGGCGGGACTGCCGGCCTGGCGGCGGCTAATGGGGCAGGCCCGCGAGCTGGCGCGGCGCGACCCCGAGCGTCTGTGAGGGGTATTCGCCGAACATGGCCTGGTAGTAGTGGGCGAAGCGGCCAAGCTCGAAGAAGCCCTGCTGCATGGCGACGCTCGCGACTGTCGTCGTGCCGGGTGCGCTCTCGCGCAGAATCGAGTGGGTCACGCACAGGCGCTTGTGCCGCAGGAACGTGACCGGCCCAATGCCGAACACCTCCCGAAATGCGCGATGCAGCGTTCGCCGCGAGACACCAAGCGCGTCGCAAATCTCCGAGATGTGCACCGGGCGCGTGCCGGTTTCCGCCAGATGGTCCTCGACCTTGTGGATCACCCGCCTTGCCGAGGGCAACCATCCGCCATCGTCGGGCGGCAGCGACGAAATGATGTTGGCCGCCATGCACTCCACGATGGATCGCTTCCAGAAGTCGGCGGTCGACGGTGTAAGACCGTCCTTGCTGTGCAGATGCGACATGATCCGGACCAGACGCCGCGAGGCGATCGCGCCACTCGCAGGATCCGCTCGGAAATGTCCGCGGCTGCGCCAGGTGTCGGGGTCGCTCAACCTCGCTTCGCCGCCGAACAGGGACGTCACGTCGTTGAGTTCGAGGCGCATGGCCGCGTAAGCGGATGCGCCGTGGAAGACGCCGTCATGCTCGACCAGCGGCGGAATCACAAGCACGTCGTTGAGCTGCATGTCGAACGACCAGTGGGCGACGCGCTCTTCGGCCGCGAGCAGCATCCCGATGATCAGCTTGTCGTCGCTGGAGATGCGCTGCGTGCGCATGCCGACGTTGAAAGTGCCGATGCTGAGCGAGAAATCGCCGATGCCAATGTGCGACAATGTTCCGCGCAATCGCCCGCGTCCGAGCTGCATGACATCGACATGCGAGCCGTGAACGGCCTGATGAAGGCCTTCGAAGCTGTCGAGCTGACGCGAATCAACCAGCAGGAATTGCCCCATGACCGAACTCTGTTCCTGAAGCGCGACTATTCTGCGGCGGCCGGCAACGAAGCACCACCGGAACGAGAGGTGCGTGCGACGAAACTGACTTCGCGTTTTGAGACAAAGCATCGTAAACTTGACGCGAGAGAGTCGCTGCACAACGCTGCGGATCGAGGAATTTGCGGCATGGGTCGTTAAGCCTGACCGGCCAGTCCGGCGTAGTGGCACAAACTGCACATCACAGCCGCCCAATCTTCGGATACCGTTTACAACCTTGGCGATACTGGCCGGAGGCGCTCCGCGGATTCGGAGCGCAGGCGGCAGCGGTTTGCCGCTTGGTCGAAAAAGTGCGCGCGAAAGGGGAAGAGACGTTGACGCAGTGCGGCGTCCTCGTCTCCAGCCTCGAGCGCCGGGAAGCTTGGCGGCTTCAGGGGACAGTCCGTCGGCATCGGTCCGCAGATCGGATTCATGATCCCGATGTCGGACGGCTACCAGGGGTATCTCAATGTCAGGGGATACAAGGACCTGGAGGTCGAAAACCGTCCGAAAAGCTGGTCGACGTGGGTTACCTTCTCGGTCTCGCAGGCCGCGCCCGCGGCGGCCCCGTCGAAACCGATCGTTCGAAAATACTAGGGGAGGCGTCACGGAGCTCCGATGACCGGAGACCGGACCAGCAAGCGCAGGCTTCGCATCGGCTTTCAGACATCGATCATCACGGTGTTCGTGGCCGTCGTGCTGCTCGTGGGTTTGACGTTGGTCTATCTTAGCTTCGAACGCGTGACAGTGATCACGCGGGCCGCAGCCAGCGGCTTCATCGAGAAGGTGGCCCAGCTCGGCGCCGATCATGTCGATGAGCAGTTCAAGTACGTCCGCGACAATCTCGAGATCCTGTCCGGCCTGCCATCGATACAGGAGGCCGAGATTGCCGACAATCCGCGGCTGTACGGTCTGATGGCCGCGATGTTGCGGAACAACCCGCAGCTCTTCAATCTCTATGTCGGTTACGAGGACGGCTCCTTCATCGAGATGGACGTCATCGACCGTGCCGATTCGACCTTCAGGGCGGGCCTGAACGTCGATGAGCATGCGTTTTTCCGGCTGGTCGTGATCTCGCGCACGGCTGGGGCCAAACCTGTCACGCAGTTTCTGTCGGAGAACCTCATCCAGGTTGCAGAGGTCGCGGGCCCCGCAGCTTACGACCCGCGGCAACGGCCCTGGTATGTCGAGGCCTTCAAGAACGACAAGACGCTGCTGACCGGTCCCTATGTCTTCTATGCCACGGGCGAGCCCGGCTACACGCTGCGATCGCCGTTGAGGGAAGGGCGCCGCGGCGTCGTCGCCGGCGACGTGCTTCTGAACCGGTTCGAGGAGATGCTGGCGCAGCAGAAGCTCGGGCAATCCGGCCTGGCTTTCCTGTTCAACGAATCCGGTCGCATCGTCGCTCACCCCGACATGAGCCGCTTGATGGCGGAGATACCGGAACGGCAGGATGATCTGCCGCAGATCAGCGCGCTCAGGCTGCCCGCGATTGCGCCGATCATCACCTCCTGGCGGCAGGGTGGGCCGGCGCAACAGTTCTTTGAGGATGCGTCGGGTCGAACCTATGTCGCCGCAGTGCATCGGCTTGCGACCACCGGGTCCGCCAATGTCTCCATTGCGATGGTCGCGCCGCTCGACGAATTCTACTCGCGGATCGTCGGTGAACGCCGCACGCTGTTTGCCCTTGCGCTTGCGTTCGTGGGTGCGACGCTGCCATTCGCGTTCTGGCTGGGATCGCTGATGGCGCGGCCGCTGCAGAAGCTCGTCGCTCAGACCGACGAGATCCAGCGCTTTCAGATCGCCGAGCGGCCGCGAATTCATTCTGTCATTGCCGAGATCGAAGAGCTCGGCCGCTCGGTGTTCACCATGCGCAACGTGGTGCGGAGTTTCGCGAGCTTCATTCCTCGCCAGGTCGTGCGGCAGTTGATCGAAACCGGTTCCTCGCTCGGCCTCGGCGGAGCCAGGCGCGAGGTCACGGTACTGTTCACCGATGTCGCCGACTTCACCGCCAAGACCGAGAGAGCCGACCCTTCAAACATGATGGTCTACACATCGCGCTACTTCGCAGCGCTGTCGGACGAGATCATGCGGCATCAGGGCACGGTCGACAAATATATCGGCGATGCCGTGATGGCGTTCTGGAACGCGCCGGCGGATGATCCCAACCATACCGTCAATGCGTGTCGCGCCATCCTGGCATGCCTTGCGGCGAACGAGGCGCTCAACAAGGAATTTCGGCGCGAGGGCTGGCCACCTTACGACACCCGCTTCGGCTTGCATGTCGGCGATGCCGTCGTCGGCAATATCGGGTCGAGCGACCGGATGAACTACACGGCGCTCGGCGCGACCATCAACCTGGCGTCACGGCTGGAGGGCTTGAACAAGAACTACGGTACGCGCGTTCTGGTCAGCGCCGCTGTCCGTGCACGTGCCGGTCATGCGTTCCTGTTTCGAAGTGTCGACAGCATCAGGCCCAAGGGGTTTGCCGATGCGATCGAGGTGAGCGAGCTGCGTGGTGAGCTTGCGCAGGCGGGCGAGGCCGACATCGCGATGTGCCGGCGCTGGGACGAGGTTTTCGCGTCGATCGCACGGGAGGGCGCGGCCGAGACGACCCTGGTTCAGCTCTCCAGCTTCATGCTCGATTATCCCAGAGATGGCATCGCGCAACATCATGCGCAGCAGTTTCGCAACGCGGCCCAGAACAAAGGGCAGGCGGCATGAACGCTCGTCGCGTCAGCCGGCGGCAATTGCTGCGCCGGGCGGCGATGCTGGCTGTAGCCCCGACGCTGGCCGCGCCGGCGCTGGCCCAAGCCCGCGCAAAGGTCCGGCTCGGCTACCTCCACGTTGTCGCCGTGGATGGCCACATCTGGACCGGGCTTGATCGGGGTTCGTTCGACAAGCAGGGGATCGACTTCGAATTGCTGGAGTTCAACACCGGGCCGGAAGTGTTCGAGGCGATGGCGAAAGGCCAGATCGACATGCTATCGGCGGGCGGGGTCATCTCGAGCTATCTGGCGCGCGGCGCCGGGCGCGGCTTTCTCATCAACGACATCGAGATCGCCACCGCTCAGCTCTGGGTCAGGCCGGCTCTCGGGGTGGACGGCTTCGCCGCACTCAGGGGCAAGCGCATCGCAACGACCAGGCAGACGACGGCGCACATCTTCCTGGATCGCGCGTTGCGTGCCAATTCCATCAATCCGTCGGAGGTCGAGATCGTCAACAGCAGCATGTCGGCTGCGGTCAAGGCGTTCATCGCCGGCGACGTCCCGGCTGTGGCACTCTGGGTGCCGTTCAACATCACCGTGCGCAACGCCGTGCCCGACGCGGTCAAGCTAGTGGATGCGTCGGCATTCTATCCGCAATCCGCCGTCCTCGGCGGCTGGGCGGCCCGCGCCGGCTATGCTGCGGAGAACAGGAATATCCTCGGGCGGGTCATTCGTGCCTGGACGGACGCCAACGACCACATGGTGCGCAGCCCTGCGGCCGCCGCTGAGGCTCTCCAGAAGAAGCACTACAGCCAGGCCGCGGTCGCGGACATTGTCGAGGCGTTCAAGGCGCAGAAGCTGTTTTCGTCGCGGGAATGGAAGCGACTATACATCGACGGGACCGTGCTGAAGTGGCTCCAGCAGGTCAGCGATTTCTTCATGGCTGACGCGGGCATCACCGATGCCGTGCGCGCGCCTGATTACTTCGACACCCAGCTCTATCTGGAGATCGTGCAGTAGCCCGCTTCGTTCACGCCCTCGTCTGGCAAAAATGCGGTGCATCGGACGAATGCCGGGAAGGGCGCGGCAATCGGCTCGGGTCACGCGGCCGGGCAGGCCGTTTCCTGGCGGCCCTCGGCTGCCTCTCTCATGGGGGCCGCGGACGCCACGGTTCTCTGAAGCAGGGCCGCACCTTGCCCGGCGGCGATCTCCACGACTTCGTCCCAGCGCGACAGAAAAGCCTCGACGCAGGCCGGGTCGAACTGCCGGCCCTGGTTCTCGATCAGATAGTTGCGCGCCACCTCGAGCGGCATCGGCTCTTTATATGGACGCCGCGTCGTCAGGGCGTCGAAGACGTCGGCAACTGCGACGACCCGCGCGGGGACCGGGATCTCGTCCGCCTTGAGCCCGTTCGGATAGCCCGCGCCGTCCCAGCGCTCGTGATGACCTGCGGCAATCTGTGCGCCGAGCTGGATCAGCTCGCAATTGGAGTCGGCCAAGATCCGCTCGCCGATCGTGGCATGCGTCCGGATCACCGCCATTTCCCCGTCGGTCAGCTTGCCGGGCTTGAGCAGGATGTCGTCGGGAATGGCGACCTTGCCGACGTCGTGCAGGGGCGCGGCGAGATAGATGTCGCGGCAGAGCCGGGGCGGCAGGCCGAGCTGCTCGGCGATGATGCGGCTGTACCTGGCGACCCGCAGCGTGTGCTCGCCGGTATCATTGTCGCGGTATTCGACCGCGAGCGCGAGCCGCAGGATGATCTCCTCCTCGCGCTCGCCGAGCTTTCGTGTTGCTGCTGCGACTTCGCTTGCCAGGTGTGCAGCGCGGTCGTTGAGCTTGCGCACGGCTGCACCAAGATGAATCAAATTCCGGAGGCGCACCGTCATCTCGACGCTTTGTGGCTGCTTCGGCAAGAAATCGGTTGCACCAGCCTGCAGCGCTTCCATCTTGACGTCATCGGTCTGTCGCGAGGTGATCATGGCGATCGGGATGTCGGCGCAGCCGGGGAAGCTGCGGAAGACGCGGATGAAGCTGATGCCGTCCATGTGTGGCATCTCGTAGTCGACCAGCACGAGGTCGAAGACGCGCTGCCGGGCGCAGGCCAACGCCTCCACGGGGTCGAGGAAGGTGGTGGCCTCGACCAGACCTTCGGCCTCGATGTGACGTTTGAGGAAGTTGAGGACGGAGCGGCTGTCGTCAACCAGGAGCGCTTGGGTCAGCATCGGCGGCCGGGGCTCTCTTCGCTGGCAGAGGCATGAAGCCAGGGGATAACCCGGGCAAATTTAACGCGAAGCAAATGCGCGGTACCAGGCGATGCGCGCTGCGGATATGCGCGCCTCGCATGAGATTTCATCAGGCTATGCACGTTTGGTGCAGTCACGCGAAGTCCTGGGGAATGTGACCCGTAGTTGTACGGAGAACTACGTTAGGGGTTTGCTCATCCGATTCACGTCAAACGTGTATCGGAATTTTGCAAAGGCGGGGCAGCGATGGCGCTCAATCCCACGGAGCCGAAGTGGTCGTTGCGGTTGCCCGCCGATTGTAGCATCGCGGCCATTCGTAGCGTCTATGATCTCATTCGCGAGGCGTTCGGACGCCAAGAGCGGCTCGAGATCGACTGTTCGAGCGTCGACAAGGCCGATGTGACCTCGATCCAGCTGCTGCTGTCGACCGCCAGGACGGGCGAGGCCCAGGGCCGCCCGGTGGTCCTGACCTCCTTCTCTCAATCTCTGCGCAACACCCTTCGCCGCGCCGGCTTCGCCAGCGAGGCGATGATCGATCAGCACTTCCCGCAAAAGAAAGATGGCACCTGATGGCCACGATTCTCACGGTCGACGATTCCCCCAGCATCCGGCAAATGATCAAGGTCGTGCTCGAGCCGGCCGGTCACAGCGTGATCGAGGCCGGTGACGGCGCCCAGGGGCTCGCCAAGGCGCAGGCCGGCAAGCTCGATCTCGTCATCACCGACCTCAACATGCCCGTCATGAATGGACTCGAGCTGATCCGGGCGCTGCGCAAGCTGCCCAGCGCGGTCGGCATGCCCATCGTGTTCCTGACCACCGAATCCAACGACGCGGTGAAGCAGGAAGCCAAATCCGCCGGCGCCACCGGCTGGATCACCAAACCGTTCAAGCCCGAGCAGTTGCTCGCCGTCGTCGGCAAGCTGGTGCGCGCATGAGCGCGACGGACCCGACCGAGGTCTTTCGCCAGGAAGCCAGCGAGCTGTTCGAGGTCCTGGAAGGGGCTCTGCTCGATCTCGGCCTGCGTCCCGACGACCGCGAGCTGGTCGATTCCGCCTTTCGCGCCCTGCACACGATCAAGGGCTCGGGCGCCATGTTCGGCTTCGACAAGGTCGCCTCCTTCACCCACGAATTCGAGACCGCGTTCGACCGTGTCCGCAAGGGCGAGATCAAGCCGACCCAGGAGCTGATCTCGGTCGCGCTCGCCGCCAAGGACTATATCCGCGCGCTGATCGAGGATCCGCAGTCGACCGACGACATCATCGGCGAAGCCATCCTCGACGACCTCAAGCGCTTCGTCTCGTCCGACCAGCCCGTTGTGCCGGTCGCCGAGATCGCCGAGGCGCCGCCGGTGGCCCCAGCCGAGAGCAAACAGGCCGGCTGGCATCTCTATCTGGAATTCGAATCCCACATCCTGCGCAACGGCTCGAACCCGCTCGACCTGCTTGAGGATCTCTGCAAGCTCGGCCCCTGCTTCGTCGTGCCGATCACCGACGGCATTCCGTTCCTGGACGAGATGGAGCCGGAAGACTGCTATCTGAAGTGGGACGTCAAGCTGCACGCGGCCTGCGACAAGGACGCGATCGACGACGTCTTCATGTTCGTCCAGGACGAGATGAAGCTGACGCTCTCGCCTTTGCAGGAAGTCGAAGCGCCCGCCCCGGTGCCGCTGTTCCAGCTCCACGACGAGGAGCCGGCCCCGGTGGCCGAAATGCCTGCGCCGGTGGCAGCGGCTGCCGCCGCGCCGGTCGTCGCGCAGCCCATCGCAAGCGCCGAGGCCAAATCCGAGCCCAAGTCTGACCCGAAGTCTGACCCGAAGCCCGACGCGGCGCCTGTCCGCCGCGAGGAGGCCAAGCAGGACCGCGGCATCGCCACCGTCCGCGTCCAGGCCGAGCGCCTCGACGAGCTGATGGACCGGGTCGGCGAGCTCGTCATTGCGCAGGCGCGGCTGACGCAGCTCGCCTCCGCCGGCTCCGATCTCTCGATCAAGATGATCGCCGAGGAAATCGAGCGGCTCGCCTCGTCCTTGCGCGACACCACGATGGGCGCGCGCATGGTGCCGATCGGCTCGCTGTTCGGCCGCTTCCGCCGCCTGGTGCACGATCTGTCGCGGGATCTGTCGAAGCCGGTCGAATTCGTCACCTCGGGCGAGGACACCGAGCTCGACAAGACCATGATCGAGTGCCTCGCCGATCCCCTGGTGCACCTGATCCGCAACGCCATCGACCACGGCATCGAGGACACCGCAGCCCGCGCCGCCAACGGCAAGACCGAGCAGGGCCGGATCGAGCTCGCCGCCGTCCATTCCGGCGCGCAGGTGCTCGTCACCGTCAAGGACAATGGCGGCGGTCTCAACACCGCGCGCATCCGCGCGAAGGCGGAAGAGCAGGGGCTGATTGCGGCCGGCGCCGTGCTCACCGATCACGAGATCCATCAGTTCCTGTTCCACCCGGGCTTCTCGACCGCGCAGACCATCTCGGCGCTGTCGGGCCGCGGCGTCGGCATGGACGTGGTCAAGCGCACCATCGAGAACATGCGCGGCTCGATCGACCTGTCGACGAGGCCGGGTCAGGGCACCACCGTGACGCTGCGCCTGCCGCTGACGCTCGCGATCATCGAGGGCCTGCTGATCCGCGTCGGCGAGGGCCGCTACATCATTCCGCTGTCGGCGGTGGAGGAATGCGTCGAGCTGACGGCCGAGGACGAGCGATCGCGCGGCCGCAACTTCCTCAACGTGCGCGGCAACCTCGTGCCGTTCCTGCGACTGCGCGAGATCATGTCCTCGTCGGGCTCGCCCGACCGGCACCAGAAGACGATCATCATCTCGACCGGCGAGACCCGCGTCGGCCTCGTCGCCGACCAGATCATCGGCAACCACCAGACCGTGATCAAGTCGCTCTCCAAGCTGCACTCGGACGTCACGATCTTTTCCGGCGCGACGATCCTCGGCGACGGCACGGCGGCGCTGATCCTCGACGTTGCCCAGCTCGTCACGCTGGCACAGTCGAAGGTCGAGAAGCAGCATATCAGCGAGGCGGCGTGATGAACGACGTGCAGACCGGCGAACGGCAGGCCGACGCGATGCAGGTCGTGATGATCGGCCTCGGCGAGGAGAAGTTCGCGCTCGATGCGGGCCTCGTGCGCGAGATCATCGATCCCGTGCCCGTGACCAGGGTGGCGGGCGCGCGGGCCTTCGTTCCCAGCGTGATCAACGTGCGCGGCAACGTCATTCCGCTTGCGGACCTGCGCATTCGCTTCGGCATGCCGCAGCTCGACAACTCGGCCGACACGCGCATCGTCGTGATCGAGCTCGAGCTCGACGGCGAGCCGGTTCTGGTCGGCGTCACCGCGGACAAGGTCTACGAGGTCACGGAGATATCGCAGACCGACGTGCAGCAGACGCCGCGCGTCGGCATGCACTGGAAGCCGGAGTTCATTCGCTTCATCGCGAAATGGCGCGAAGAGTTCGTCATCGTTCCCAACATGGAACGCATCCTGAATTGAAATGAAGTCTCGGGCGAGACTGGGGTAGGGGCTGGAAATGAGATTCACCGTTAAGGCAAAGCTTGCCAGTGCGTTCGGTGTGGTCCTGTTGCTCTCGATGGCGGCGGGCGGCCTCGCTTATGTGAAGCTGAGCGAGATGATCGTCACTGCGGACAGCCTGGTGTCGCGCGCCGGCCGGATGGAGCGTGCCGCCGAGATCGAGAAGGGCATTCTCCTCCAGGTTCGCGCCGAGAAGAACCTCATCGTGGCTCCCGAGAGCGAATCGGAGCGCTTCCTCGCCGAGATCGCCAAGCAGCGCGAAACGCTCCTGAAGCTGAAGGAGGAAATCCACGCGGCGGCCTCGCCCGAAGGCAAGAAGCTGCTCGAGACTTTCGGCGCCGCCTATGCGCGCATGAATGCGGTTCAGGACGAAGCCCTCAAGACCGCGCGGACCGACAAGGCGAAAGCCGCCGAGCGCTCCATGACCGACGTTCGCAAAGCGGTTGGCGAGGCGATGGAGACCGCCAACGCCTACATCTCCAACGTCAAGAAGAACATGGCCGATCAGGCGGCCCGGGCCCACGAGGACGGCAACCGCGCCCAGTTCCTGCTGATATCGGCGGTGCTGGCTTCGCTCGTCATCGGCCTGATCGCCGCGATCTGGATTTCCTTGAGCATCGCCCGCGGTCTCGGCCGTGCCGTCGGCCTTGCCGGCGCGGTCGCCGACGGCGATCTCAGCCAGTCGATCAAGGTCACAAGCAATGACGAGATCGGCGATCTCGTCACCTCGCTGAATGCGATGGTCGAGAAGCTCAAGCAGATCGTCGCCGAGGCGCTCACGGCCGCGCAGAACGTTTCCGCCGGCAGCCAGGAGCTCTCGGCCAGCGCCGAGCAGCTCTCGCAGGGCGCGACAGAGCAGGCCTCGTCCGCCGAGGAAGCCTCCTCCTCGATGGAAGAGATGGCATCGAACGTCAAGCAGAACGCCGACAACGCCAATCAGACCGAGAAGATCGCCGCGCAATCGGCCAAGGATGCGGAGGCCAGCGGCGTCGCCGTGGGCCGCGCCGTCGAGGCGATGCGTACCATCGCCGAGAAGATCACGATCGTGCAGGAGATCGCCCGCCAGACCGACCTGCTCGCGCTCAATGCCGCGGTCGAAGCCGCCCGCGCCGGCGAGCACGGCAAGGGCTTTGCGGTGGTCGCCTCCGAAGTCCGCAAGCTTGCCGAGCGCAGCCAGGCGGCCGCGGCGGACATCGGGACGCTGTCGACGGAGAGCGTGAAGGTCGCCCAGGAAGCCGGCCAGATGCTGTCCAAGCTCGTGCCCGACATCAAGAAAACCGCCGAACTGGTCCAGGAGATCACCGCGGCCTGCCGCGAGCAGGACGTCGGCTCGGCCCAGATCAACCAGGCGATCCAGCAGCTCGACAAGGTCGGCCAGCAGAACGCCAGTGCCTCCGAGCAGGTGTCTTCTACTTCGGAAGAGCTCGCTTCGCAGGCCGAACAGCTCCAGTCCACCATCTCTTTCTTCCGCATCGAGCATGCCGGGCGTGGCGAGAGCGCCGGGCCCGCACCGATCGATCGTGCCGTGACCCAGCTCCGCGCCAAGGCCGCGCACATGGCGGCGGCGGACCGGGGCGCGAAGAAGCCCGCGCCCGCCCGCAAGCCGGCGCGCGCGATGAAAGTCGCCGGTGGCGGCGGCTTCGCCTTCGATATGCATGACGGCGAAGACGACCGCGACGCCGAATTTCAACGCTGATCGAGCGGTCCGGCCCTCGCGCCGGACCGTACTCATTTCCAAACTTTCGGGACCCCTGGATTGCATCATGGCCGCAACCTCGCAATATCTGACGCTCGGGCTCGCCGGCGAGACGTTCGGCATCAGCATCCGCAACGTCCGCGAAATTCTCGATATGCGGCCGATCTCGCGGCTTCCGCATGCGCCGAACTTCCTGCTCGGCATGATCGACGTACGCGGCAGCGGCTATCCGATCGTCGACCTCAGGACCAAGCTGGGCCTGCCGAGCGTGGTGGCCACCGAAGCGACCCGCATCATCATCCTCGACGTGCCGATGAAGGACCGTCTGGTCGGCGTCGGCTTCGTCGCCGATTGCGTGTTCGAGGTCACTGACATCGACGAGCAGGCGATCGAGCCGATTCCCGAGGTCGGCGGAAAATGGCAGTCCGACTATGCCGCCGGCATCGGCCGGAAAGGCGAGAAATTCGTCGTCATCTTCGATCTCGCCAAGCTGATGGCGCACGACGAGATTCCGGAGGGACGCAACGCGGCCGCGGATTCATCCCGCGCCGCCTGAGTCCTGCAAGAGTGAAGCGTGGTCAAGCGCAAGCACCCCAATTGGAAATTCGAACCAACGAGACTGACATGAGATTCACCGTCAAAGCCAAGCTTGCCAGCGCGTTCGGCGTCGTCATTCTTCTGTTCATCGTAGCGGGCGCTGTAAGCTACATGAAGTTGGCCGACATGGCCGCGACCGCGGAGTCCATGGTGCTTCGCGCCAAGCGGATGGAAAAAGCAGCCGAGGTCGAAAAGATCATCTGGCAGCAGGTCAGGGCGGAAAAGAACGCAATTCTGGGGACGCCAAACGAAGCCGATGAATTCGCGGCGAACGCGGCCAAGCTCCGCGAGGAAGCCACGAGGATCAGGGACGAAGTCTATGCACTCGCCAGCGAAGGCGGCAAGAAGCTGCTCGACAACTTCGCGAGTGCCTATGCCAGGATGAACGCCTATCAGGAAGAGACGATCAGGCTGGCAAAGACGGACAAGACCAAGGCAACGGAGCGCTCGATGGGTGACGGGCGCAAGGTGGTCGCAGACGCGACGGAGGCGATGGGAGCCTATGTCGCGAATTCCAAGCGGCAAATGGCCGAGCAGGCCGCTCAGTCCAGCGAGGAGAGCCGCCGCGCGCAGTTGATTCTCATCGTGCTGGTCGTCGTCTCGCTCATCGTTGCCGCGATTGGCGCAGTCTGGATCTCGATCAATATCAGCCGGTCCCTCGCCAAGGCCGTCGGGCTGGCGGATGCGGTCGCGATCGGTGATCTCAGCCACAAGATCGATGCGTCCAGCAACGACGAGATCGGCGATCTCGTCAAATCCCTGAACGCGATGACCGTCAACCTCAATCAGACCGCGGCCATCGCCAATGAGATCTCGCAGGGCAATCTGATGGTCGAAGCCAAGCCGCTGTCGGACAAGGACACGCTCGGCCTTGCGCTCGAACGCATGGTGGAGAAGCTCCGGCAGGTCGTGTCGGAGGCCCTGACCGCGGCGCAGAACGTTTCCGCCGGCAGCCAGGAGCTCTCGGCCAGCGCCGAGCAGCTCTCGCAGGGCGCGACCGAGCAGGCCTCGTCCGCCGAGGAAGCCTCCTCCTCGATGGAGGAGATGGCCTCGAACGTGAAGCAGAACGCCGACAACGCCAACCAGACCGAGAAGATCGCCGCGCAGTCGGCCAAGGACGCCGAGGCCAGCGGCGCCGCGGTTGGCCGCGCCGTCAACGCGATGCAGACAATCGCCGAGAAGATCACCATCGTGCAGGAGATCGCGCGGCAGACCGACCTGCTGGCGCTCAACGCCGCGGTCGAGGCCGCCCGCGCCGGCGAGCACGGCAAGGGGTTTGCGGTGGTCGCATCCGAAGTCCGCAAACTTGCCGAACGCAGCCAGGCCGCCGCGGCGGAGATCGGCACGCTCTCTGCGGAGACCGTGAAGGTGGCGCAGGAGGCCGGCTCCATGCTCGCCAAGCTTGTTCCGGACATCAAGAAGACCGCCGAACTCGTCGAGGAGATCACGGCCGCCTGTCGCGAGCAGGACGTCGGCTCGGCCCAGATCAACCAGGCGATCCAGCAGCTCGACAAGGTCGGCCAGCAGAACGCCAGCGCCTCCGAGCAGGTGTCCTCGACCTCGGAAGAGCTCGCCTCGCAGGCCGAGCAACTTCAGTCGACGATCGCCTATTTCCGCATCGAACAGGCGAAGAGAAGCCCTGCGGCCGCGCCGATCGACCGTGCGGTCAACCAGTTGCGCGCCAAGGCCGCCACCATGGCGGCCGTCGAGCGCCCGGCCAGGAAGCCTCAAGACAAGCCGGCGCGCGGCGTGAAGGTTGCCGGTGGTGGCGGCTTTGCCTTCGACATGAACGATGGCGGGGACGATCGGGACGCCGATTTCCAGCGCTAGGATTTGCGGGGATCGGCCCGTCCGTCACGGGTGGGCCGATCCGTTTTTCAGTGCCTGTGCGAGAGCGTGGATTCAAGATGGTCCGTATGGCCCGATATGCGATGCAGGCGGCCGTCCCGGGCCCGGGCAGGCAGCCATGATGCCTGCCGTGCAGGATACGGCCGTGCATCTGTCGGACCGTCACTTCCGCACCATCGCCGAATTGATCGAAGGCCAGGTCGGCATCAAGCTGCCGCCCGGCAAGCGGCTGATGCTGGAGGGGCGGCTGCACAAGCGCGTGCGCGCGCTGAACTATTCGGATCTGAACGAGTATGTCGAGAACCTGTTCGAGGCGGATCATTTCGATACCGAGCTGACCCATCTCATCGATGTCGTGACCACCAACAAGACCGACTTCTTCCGCGAGCCGCAGCACTTCACCTTCATGCGGGACATCGCGATTCCCGCTCTGCTCAAGTCGCACGGGCGCAGGAACGCGAACCTGAAGATCTGGAGCTCGGCGAGCTCCACCGGCATGGAAGCGTACACCACGGCGATGGTGCTGGACGACATGACGCGGAACGGCTCGCGGTTCGAGTACCGCATCCTCGGGACCGACATCTCGACCGCGGTGCTGCGCCTTGCCAAGGCCGCGATCTACACCCGCGACGTGCTCGCGCCCGTGCCGGAAAACTTCGTGAAGCGATATTTCCTGTCGTCACGGGACAGGTCGCGCGGCGAGGTGCGGGTGGTGCCGGAGTTGCGGCGCATGACGCATTTCATGCGGATGAACCTGATGGATTCGTCCTATCCGGTCGACCGGGACGTCGACATCATCTTCTGCCGCAACGTCCTGATCTATTTCGAGCGCGAGACCCAGCGCAAGGTGATCGAGCAATTGTGCAGCCACCTGCGTCCGGGCGGCTATCTGCTGGTCGGGCATTCGGAATCGATGATTCACAGTGCCGTGCCGGGTTTGAAGCAAGTCCAGCCAACCATTTTCAAGGTCTAGCCGGAGCGCAACCAGAATGCCGAGGGGGAAAGTTCGCGTACTGATCGTGGACGATTCGGCGTCGGTTCGCCAAATCCTTCAGACGATCCTGAACGACGATCCGGACATCGAGGTGATGGGAACAGCCTCGGACCCGTTCGCGGCGGCGCGTCGGCTCCAGAACGAGATTCCCGACGTCATCATCCTCGACATCGAGATGCCGCGGATGGACGGCATGACCTTCCTGCGCAAGATCATGGCGCAACACCCGATCCCGGTGATCATCTGCTCCTCGCTGACCGAGGAAGGCTCGAACGTGATGTTCGAGGCGTTCGAGGCCGGCGCCGTCGACATCGTGCCCAAGCCGAGGATCGATACGAGACAGGCGCTGCTCGAATGCTCGACGCGGCTGCGCGAGGCGGTCAAGTCGGCGGCGCGCGCTCGGGTGCGGCCGCGCGCGGAGCGGCGCGCGATCGAGAAGAAGTTGACGGCCGACGCCATCATCCCGCCGCCGGTGCAGGGCAGGGTCCGGCCGACGACGGAACGCATCGTGTGCATCGGTGCTTCGACCGGCGGCACCGAAGCGCTCAACGACGTCCTCGAGATGCTGCCGCCGCACTGTCCCCCGCTTCTCATCGTCCAGCACATGCCGGCGGGTTTCACCGCGGCCTTCGCCAGGCGTCTCGACGGCGTCTGCCAGATCCGGGTCAAGGAAGCCGAGGACGGCGAGCCGGTGCTGCCGGGCTGTGCGTATATCGCCCCGGGTGCCCGTCACATGCTGCTCCATCGCATCGGCCTGCGCTACCAGATCGCAATCAAGGACGGGCCGCCGGTGTCGCGGCATCGTCCGTCGGCCGACGTGCTGTTCCGCTCGGCGGCCCAGCACGCGGGTGCCAACGCGCTCGGCGTGATCATGACCGGCATGGGCGATGACGGCGCGCGCGGAATGCTGGAGATGCGCAAGCTCGGCGCCTCGACGCGGGCGCAGGACGAGGAGAGCTGCGTGGTGTTCGGCATGCCCAAGGAAGCCATTGCCCATGGCGGTGTCGAGAAGGTCGTCTCGCTGCACCATATCCCGCGCGAGATCATGCTCTGGTATCAGGCCGGGCACGCGGCGGTGGCAGGTTGATCGCCATGTCCGCCATTCCGGCCAACTCGATTACCGAGACGATTGCTGCGGTCGAGGACGTCTCGTCGCGCATCGAGGACGTCTTCTCGCGCGTCGGTCGCGAGCTCGGGCGTGGCCACATCATCTTCAAGGAGCTGAGCCAGGGTCTTGCGACGCTCTCGGAGGAACTGTCCGGCGCCGAGATCGAGGGCGCCGCGACCGCCTTGCAGGAGATCGCCGCCCGGCTCGGCGAGCTCGCGCAGGCATTGCCGGCGGAGAGCGCCCTGCTGGAGATTATCGGCAAGAGCACCGCGGAGGCCTCTTCGCTGCTCAAGCCGCTGTTCAAGCACATCCAGATGATCACCATCATCGCGCGCAGCGCGCGGATCGAGGCGGCTTCGCTCGATGGCGACCGCGAGGGCTTTCTGGCCTTCACGCAGGAGGCCTATGATCTCGGCAAGGCCGTGCAACGCTCGATCGAGAGCTGCGCGCGGGATCAGCAGCGCCTGTCCGAAGCGGTCGCTACCGCCTCCGGCCGGCAGAAGGAGTTCGAGAGCCGCTATCGGGCCCAATTGGTAACGGAGAGCGCCGAACTCGGCGCCGCCTATTCCGGATTGCGCGACCAGCGCAGCAAGAGCAGCGATCTCGCCGACTTTGCGAGCTCCAGCACAGGGAAGATCGCCGAGGCGGTCGGCGGCGCGATCATATCGTTGCAGGCCGGCGACAGCACGCGCCAGCGCCTCGAGCACGTCTGTCACGGCCTCGGCCTTGCGTCAGGCTCCACCCCAAGCCTCGTTCCGGATCCAGTGGCGAGCGACGATGGCGCGCGCGCGATCTGCCGGTTGCAGGCGGCCCAGCTCAGGGATGCCCAGCGCGAGTTCGGCGGCGACATCGGCCAGATCGTTCGCGCGCTGACTGCCATCCTGCACGATGCGGGCAGCGTCGTCGGCCACGGCCGCGCGCTGTTCGGCGGAGAGGATGGCGGTTCGTCGTCGTTCCTCGCGCACATCAAGCAGACACTGGCGCAGGCCTCGACCCTGATCACGACCTGCGAGGGCGCCGGCCGCTCGGTCGACGAGGCGCTCGCGCTCGTCGAGGACACGCTGACGAAGTTTCGCCAGGCGATCGCGGGGCTTGCCGAGGCGACCGTCGACATCACCCTGATCGGGATGAATGCCGGCCTCAAGGCAAGCCATCTCGGCAGCCGCGGCAGCGCCTTCGTCGTGATCGCCAACGAACTCAAGACGACCGCCGACCAGGTCTCGGTCGGCGCAGGGCGCCTGAAGCCCGTGCTCGACGGCATCGAGCGCTCGGCCGGGGAGCTGAAGGAGCTGCGCGTGCAGGGCGATCCGGCGCATCTCGCCAGGCTCGAGCCGCAGATCCTCCAGGCTCTGCGCGAGGTCGAGGCGGGCAATGAACGGCTTGGCAAGCTGATGAGCCGGCTCGTCGACGAAGGTGCGGAATTCGAGGGCCTAATGAATTCGGCTCAAGGCCTGATGGGCGAGCTCGGCGCAGGCTCCGCGGCATTACCCGCGGTCGCCGCGCGGCTCGAGACGGCGAGTGCCGGCGCGCAGCGACCGCAACCGCGCGCGCAGGACGAGGCGATGCTCGACGAGCTGTTCGCACGTTACACGATGGAGCGCGAGCGGGACGTGCACCGGGAATTCCTGCAGACGCTCGGGCTCGCGTCGATCGCAGCCACGCGCCGCGTCGAGGCGGTCGAGACCGCAGAGGACGGCATAGAATTGTTCTGACGCCGCCGCCGGGCTCGCCGCGCGCGCCGGCGGCAATTTGACAGGTTGGCTTTGTAGGACGTTAACCGTGGCGGAATGCTCACGGCATCGGTCATTGTCGCGCCCCAGAGTTGGCTGCAAATACGGGTGAACTTTTGCGACGGATGGTTCTCATGCTGAGAGACGGCAAATATGCTGCCTGGTTCAGGACCCCGCATGGCCAGGGCACCGGCGTCGTGCACCTGGCCGAGGGGCGGATCTCGGGCAGCGACAGCTTCTTCACGTATGGCGGTTCCTACCAGGTCGATCAGCAGCGTTTCACTGCGGTCCTGACCACGAAACGATATGCCGAAGGCCCACCGACCGTGTTCGGTCCCGACGAGGTCGAGGTCGAGCTTTCGGGCGTTTGCAGCGGGGCGATGGCGACCTGCTCGGGAAAGGCCAGGCAAGCGCCGGACGTGACGTTCGAGGCGACGCTGATCTACAGCCGGGAAGACACGCCGGCCGCCGACGCCCGATGCGCGGTCGTGAAGCTCAACGCCGACAAGTTGCCCAGGGGCGGGGATAGCCGCGCGCGGCCGAGACCCCCGTTCGTGCCGAGGACTCCCGCCTCTTAGCGATGCATTGACGCTGCTGCCGCGAAAACATGGCGCGACCGCGCCGCGGCAACCGTGCCTTTAGGGGTGAAAGCTAGGTTGAGGCTCATAACAAGGGACGGACAGGGACATGCCTCAAATCTGGATGACATATGACGAACTCGCGACACTCTGCGGCTGCAGCGCCGCCGAGGCCAGGATGCAGGCGCTGCATCTGTCGCTCGATCGCCGCAAGAGCCGCGATGGAAACACCCGCGTCAAGCTGAACCTTGCCTTGATGGCCCGGTTCTTCGAGACCATTCGCGAGGCCGAATTCGACCTCGATGATGCGATCAAGGCGCTGCGCGGTGCGCATCAGCAGATGTCGGGGGTTCTCGCGGCCGATCGGTCGAGTGTGCGGCGCGGAGTGGCGTAAGCCCGTCGCGTCGACGGGCTCCTCGAAACAGGTCATCCCGGCGGTGAGCTGCGCGGGCAGATGGCGACGTAAGCCATCAGCCCTGGGACGGAGGTCTGGGCAGGAACGCCAGGATCGTCTGGGCGAGCAGGACGCCGACGGTGCCGCCGGCCGCCTTTTGCAGCACATCGATGAGCCGCGGATCGCGATCCGGCGTCACCGCCTGCAAGACTTCGAGCCCGATCGCAACGGCGACCACGAGGGCGCAGGCCAGCTTGAGACGCCCCGGCAGCAGGAAGGACAGAAGAAAGCCCAGCAGCCCGTAGGCGCTGAAGCGCTCGATGACGACGACCCAATAGGCCTCCGCATGGCCCATGAGCGCCGGCCTGCCCGCGAGCTTGGCCAGCGTGGCATAGACGATGAGCGCGAGGCAGATGCCCGCGGCTGCAATGAAGTGATTGCGGCGCATGGGCGCGAGCATAGCGGGTCGGCCAGCCGGCCGCTTTCGAAAGCGGAGAACATCGTTAAGGTCCTCACACTCCGGAACTGCGATTTCGTTCGGGAGGCTCGCGGCGGCGAAGTCGGACCGGCGCAACTCCACCTCGGTCAATTCGTAGAGATGTCGCTGCCCAAATTTCTTGTCATCGAGCCGGACGCGACGCTGCGCACCCGGCTGTTCGCAGGGATCGGCGCTCAACGCCGGTTGTAGGACCAGCCCTTGTCGATGTCGGTCGGGTAGCGAGCCGCGAAATAGGGATTCTTGAGGCAGTTTCGCGCGGGATCATAGATCCAGTCGGCGCATTCCCGGAAATTCAGGAATCTGCAATCGAACCCAAAGGCGCACCACGGCGCGCCGTTCGGAAATCCGAACCGCACGGGGACCTGCGCCGACGCCACTGAAGGCAGCGCCAGGAGCAAAGCTACGGCGAGTGCGCGGGACAGCATGGTGCATTCCTCCAACAAACCATCGGGCGGACGTCAAAGACGGTCGAGCAACCGTTCTCCACCGGAAAGGGACGACATTCAATCTTCGTCGCGGGCTAGCTTAACATCCAGGCGCGGAGAGATCGAGAGCGTTGAAGGCGTCGAGCCGCGTCGATTGGCGGCATCCATTCATCGACTGGTGAGGAGGTCGCGCACGGACACGAATTGTCGCGCACGGCCGGCGCACCGGACGCTAGTTTTTCTTGGTGCCCTTGGATTTCAGCGACAGGCCGAGGCGCAAGGCCATGCGCTTGATCGCATCGGGCGAGCGCCCAAGAAGCTTCGCCGCCTGTTCCAGCGAAGTCGAAGACTTGGCCAACTCCATCAATCGGCGGTCTTCCTTGAAAGACCAGGGCCTGCGCGCCATGACCGAAACCATCCTCTCGTCCATAACGACAAAACCGCCAAGCGGACCCATGTTCGCTCGACGGCTTTGCTTGGGTGGGGCCGGACTTGGGGAGTCCGGTGCGAGAGATGGATATGCGATCCGTCGGCATTCGCAACAAACAACGCGGATTAAGCTAACTGCTCAACCTTACCTGGACAAAATCGCTCGCATCGCTCCGTAGAACCACGGAGTTTCGCTAACCAAAACCGATCGCACGCTCTGATCGCCGGTGACCGAGGGATGTTCTGCCACCATGCCGGTTGTCGCGGAGCTGGCGAATGGATGTCGGAAAGTCCGCCCTTGAAAATCCTCGCGGGGCCGCTAGCCGAGTTCACGTTGGTCGTTGCCGCCGCGGCGCGCGACGGTGCCGGGTGAGATCTCGTCGAGCAGATCGCAGCTGCGCTTCACCACAATGGTCTGGATGAACTCAGCCTGGCCTGCGATCGAACGATCAACGTAGCTCTTCATCGCGACGCCGGGACGGTCCTTCTCGAACAGCGCACGAAGGCCCGCGGTCTCGCCGATGCATTGCTGCGCGAAGAGATGGCGGGATCGCGGGTCGGACTGGCCACGTCAGCTTGACGAAGTCGGCGTCGCTCGCACTCGGTCTCTGTTTCGGAGAGCCGCACGCCTGGCCGAGCGCGGCGGCTTCGAATGAGAAGAGATCCAGTGGCGCCGCATGCAGGCGGCAGCGATCTGGACGGGGCAGCATTGCGCGGCTCTCAAACAAGTCGTCACGAGATCGTCGAATTCGTTCGGCTATGGTGGCACACGGGCCCACGAAAAAAATCAGAACAAATCAGAAGACCGAGATGCTTCAGAAAGCGCGAGCGGCACTCCCCCTCACGAAAATCAGAGAACGCGCATTCGAAGGCGCATTTTTCAGCGTTGCGCTGATCGCGATGGCGGGCTGGGTATACTTCATCACGCTGTTGCTGGTGCGATTGTTCCTTTGGTTCTTCAGTTGAAAGGCGCGGGCAGATCACTTCGCGTGCACGGTGCTGCCCAAAATTTCTCTGACGTGACATGAAAATCGGCGGCGCTCATCATGATCTGGACACAACTCGAAGATGAGAATGCCGCATCACGAAAACGAGACGCACGGTAACTGGGAAGAATTCCGAATGATGCTAGTCGTGATCCTGGTCTCGGTCCTCGCAGGCTTTGCGGCCGGCTATGCCATGCGTGCGCGGCGCTCCGACGGGCGCGCGGAGCGTCATGCGTTCCGACGTCCTTACAGTCCCGCCTCGTCCCGGCAGAACAATTCACTGGCAAGGGCGCGACGTGCATTCTGAGGGTTTACAACCGATGCGACAGGGGCGAATATCGCGGCAGAGGAGCGGGTCATGACGGGGGCACGGGTGGACGCCATGGCTGGCCCGACGAACAATGCGCCGCGTCGGTATTTCGTCGATGCGGGAGGCCGGCGCGTCCTGATCGGCCTGACGCCCGAGGAGACCTTCGAGTTCGAGCGGCTTGACGGCCAGCAGGGGCTCGGCCGGGTGCAGACCGCGTCCGGCGGTTCCGATTTGTGGGCAGATGCCGGCGAGCAACGCCGGCTCGAGCTCTACGAGAAGCATGAGGGCGCCTGGAAGGCCTGGATGGCTCAAAGCCGGGCGGAGCGGCGCGAAGGATTCAAGCTTTATTAACCATCCCGGACCCATTTTCTGGTCTGGCGCTTCGAACCGGAAAATGCACGCATGTTTCAGCTCTTCCTGCGAGCCCGCACCCACAACTTCCTGAAGGACCGTTTCGGGGGCGAGCAGACGTTCCGCGCGCGCTCGCCCGAGCGCGACGCCGAAACCGATCGCGCGCGGATCGAAGCCATCATGATCGCGATCGACGACGCCCTGCACGCGGCGGAGCGGGAACAGTCAGGTCTGAATCGCCGGGTTGAAGACGTGCTGGCGCGCGCGGCCGTGACCTTCGGCAACGGCGACGACGAATATCTCGAGCGCGAGGCGCTCGACAACCATCACCAGGATCTGTTCGACAAGGAGATCCTCAACGGCCAGCGGCGGCTCAAGGAGCTCGGCGCCTCGATCGCTCATTTCAAATTCCTGAAGGCGGCGATGCTGAGTCGCTTCCCGGAATATCGGCCTCCGGCAAGCTCCGCTAACTGACGGCGCACCGCGACGTGGCGGCTAGATCGCGAGCATGCTGTTGCCCTGAATGGACAGCAGCGTCAGATTTCCGGTGGCATATGCACCGGTATCGATGTTGGCGCGATTTTCCAGCAACTCGGCCTGACGCACCGGCGTGTGACCGTGCACGACATATTTGCCGAAGCGCCGCTTGCTCTGGAGGAATTCGTCCCTGATCCACAACAGGTCGGACTCGCGTTGTTCGGACAGCGGAATTCCCGGACGCACGCCTGCGTGGACAAAGAAGAAGTCGCCGCATGTGAAGGTCGGCCGCAATTGGCGCAGGAACGCGATGTGCTCCGGCGGCATCGCGGACGTGAGCTCGCGCACGAGATCGAGCTGCTCGTCTCTGCCAAGGCCAGGCGTGGCCGACACGCCGTACGACATCACAGTCTGGAGTCCGCCGAACTTGAACCATTCGGTGGCGCGGGCGGGATCCTCCAGCACCGAGGTGAAATAGGCTTCGTGATTGCCCTTGAGGAAGACCGTGTTGCGGCGGCGGCTGCGCCCGATCAGGAGATCGAGGGTGCGGCGCGAATCCGGACCGCGATCGATGTAGTCGCCGAGGAAGACCTCGATTGCGCGGTATGGCCGGCTGTTCGCCATGTCCGCATCGATGACGGCGAACATCTGCTCGAGCAGATGTGCACAGCCGTGAATGTCGCTGATCGCATAGATGCGCACACCGTTCGGTAGCTTCGGCCGGGGCGAATTTCGGGGCGCAGTCGTGGACATGGGGTCCAACTCTTTCAGAGAGCTTCGCCCGAGATGTCAATATGCTATCGACGAAATCCGGGCGCCACGAGCCGCTTTTTTCTTCACCCTGATGGTGAGGGCTCGTTTGCGCGCCTTGCCGATCGCCCGCCCATTCCGCGGATCGTCGATCCCTGCGCGCCCGGCCGGGCTAGCCGAAGCTTCCTCTGTCGAATGATGGTGCGGCCTTGCCGCGATAGGCCTGCGTTCGCACGCGAAGCAGAAACGCGCCGCAGAAATAGCCAAGCTGGAGCACGCCAGCGAAGACGAGAATCGTCACGACAGTGTGAGCCGAATCATGTCCCTGCCAGGCCGAGCCGGCGCCGATGATGGCCGCACCGAGAATGATGGCAGGAGGCAGGATGAAGATTCGGAATCGGCCTCCCAGCAACGATCCGATCAGCAGACTGAAGACAACAACGGTACTCACGACACAACTCCCTGAATTGGCCACGAGTGTTAATGAGCGCGAGCTAACAACGGATTAAGCGGCATGGTTGAACAGCCGTTCAAATGCGCGCGTGATGCTATACCAAAATGATGCGATTTGACGGAAAACGCGGCGTGTTGCCCGCATAATTGTCACGTGTGTGACAGGAGTTTGAGCATACTCTTATTGATGCGCTGCGTTGCGCAAAAATCGGTTTGATTTTTTCGGTGCACTGCCGCAATGTCGCTTTGTTTAGTTAAGATATACTTCGGCGCACGTCGAAAATTTGGATGGTTGGTTCGCAGTCACCGATTGCGAATGTGGGGCGAGGCAGCGAGGTTCGGATGGCTGTAGCAACTTATGGTTCGGAAAACTATTATTCGGCTATATCGAACCGCCGCGGTGCCCTCCAAAGACCCCTCCAGATTGCGCTGATCGCGGGCGACTTCGTCGCCGTACTGTTCAGCTATTTCGCGGCCAGCGGTCTCTATCGCCTCCTTGTGTCCGAGCAGGACTCGTCCGTCGGCGCCGGTCTCGTCGTCAGTGCCGTGTTCGTGACGATTGCATATTTCCAGGGCGTCTACGATCACCATCGTCTGCTCCATACGGTCTGGCAGCTCCGCAAGGCACTCGCGGTCTGGTTGATCTCGCTGACCATTCTCGCGGTCGAAGCGTTCCTGCTCAAATCGTCTGCCGAATTGTCGCGCGGAACCACGCTGCTGTTCGCCGCGACCGGCGGCGTCGCCCTGGGCGGGCTCCGCGTATTGTGGCGCGTGGCCTTGAACTCGAGCTATGCCAAGGGCCGCCTGGTCGACCGCAAGGTGGTGCTGCTCAGCCTCAAGCCGCTCGATTTCACCTCGACCCGCTTCAAGGATCTGCGCAAGCACGGCTTCAATGTCGTGCGGCATTTCGTGCTCGAGCCCTCCGAGGAGGAAGCGGGCTGGGATCGCGAGATTCGCGACATCATTCGCCAGGCCCGCACGGCGGATGTGGAAGAATATCTTCTGGTCATCGACTGGGACGAGATGCCGCTTCTCCAGAAGCTGAGCCAGCATCTGCGCGTGGTGCCTCAGCCGATCCGCCTTCTGCCCGATTTCCCGATCGCCGATCTGGTCTCGCGCCCGTTCCAGCCGGTTAGCGGCACGGTTGCGATCGAGATCCAGCGCGCGCCGCTCAGCGTGTTCGAGCAGGCGCAGAAGCGCTGCCTCGACATCGGTCTTGCCTCGTTCGCGCTGCTGTTGCTGGCGCCGCTCCTGGTGACCGCCGCGATCATGATCAAGCTCGATTCCAAGGGGAGCGTGATCTTCAAGCAGTCTCGTCGCGGCTTCAACGGCAAGCCGTTCGACATCTGGAAGTTCCGTTCCATGACGGTGGCGGAGAACGGTCACACCGTGACGCAGGCGAAACGGACTGACGCACGGGTCACGCGCGTCGGCCGCGTGCTGCGGCGGACCAGCATCGACGAATTGCCGCAGCTCTGGAACGTTCTGCGCGGGGAGATGTCGCTGGTCGGGCCGCGCCCGCACGCACTGGCACACGACAATTATTACGACCAGCTGATCAGCAATTACGTGTACCGGCACCACATGAAGCCCGGCCTGACCGGTTGGGCCCAGGTCAACGGCTTCCGCGGCGAGACGCCGACCATCGACCTGATGGAAAAGCGCGTCGAGTACGACGTCTGGTACGTCAGCAACTGGAGCATCTGGCTCGACATCCGGATCATCCTGAAGACCGCGCTGGCGCTGGTCCATCAGGAAGCCTACTGAGCCGGGCTGCATCGGGCGCGCGTTTGTCGTGCGTCGGATATGCTTGACGTGCGGCCTGCATCTTGCAGCACACAACGCGTTGCTGCCCATCCGGCCATCTGGTCCACCGAAACGCCGAGGTTTGCAGATTGAGCCATCGCCTCGCCAAGTTCGTCGTCTTGCCGTTGCTGCTCGCCTGCGCGATCGGCTTGTCCTGCTCTGATGCGATCGCGTTGGAATGGGGGGTCGGCGGTCCGCCGCAAAAGCGCATGAATCTGGAGCCCGTCTTTCAGCTGATGAAGGAGCGAGGGCTTACGCAATACAGGACTGGCCTCAATCTCACGCAGGACACCGAATCGGTCGAAGCGCCGATGTTCCGGCAAACCATCGCGCTGGCCAGAAAATATTCAATCACGCTTCATCCTCTCATCAACTTTCCCTTCCGGTACGGCGACCGCACCGACAAGGGGCGGTACCCCAAGGGAGACCGGGACGCCCTCTACAGGCAGGGCTACGATCGCACTTATGCGTTCGTCCGGCAGTTCGCAGAAGATGTCCGCGATTGGGAGTTGGAGAACGAGCTCAACCTGCTTGCTCTCGATTCCGACGGGAAGAAGCTTTTCGGGCGCGGGATGACTGCGGCAGACTTCGAAATGCCGATCATGGAAGACTGGGCCCAGGTGCTGCACGGCGCCTCCGACGCGATCGATCAGATCAATCGCGAAACCGGAAGCCATTTGCGCAAGGTGCTGAACACGACGTCGACAATGCTGGGATTTCTGGACTTCATGGAGTCCCGCGGCGTCAAGTACGACGTGATATCCTACCACTATTACGAGGTGGCGGGGCAGAATCCGCATCGACACTGGAACGGGCGAAACCCGCCCTTCGATCTCTTCAAGAAGCTGGCGTCCTATCACCGCCCGGTGACGTTCAACGAAGTCAACTGCGCCGAGATCTACAAGCCGGCCTATGGAAATCAGCCCGGCGATCCGCTGACGGAGCAATGCCTCCGATCGCTGCGCGATACCTTCCAGTATCTCAAGAACCAGAAAGACGTCGAGATCGAAAGCGTCATGGTCTACGAGCTGTTCGACGAGCCGCAGAAGAAGCCTCCGGAGAACAGGTTCGGGCTCCTGTACGAGATCGACAGGCCCAAGGTTGCGCTCTTCCTTCTTTCGGAATTTGCCGGCGGCCGTCTGTCAGCCGAGGAATTGACGGAGTTGAGAACCAGGGGGCTATAGCTTCAGGTCTCCGTATGAAAAAGAAGAACCAGCAATGTCTCTACTTGGATCTGACCGCGTCAAGGCCGAGAAATCAGCCAGCATTTTGGGTTTCAATGGACTGCGTGGTCTTTCGGTCATCCTGGTCTATCTCAATCACAAATGCGGACTGCAGTTCTACTCTGGCAGCGTTGGCGTCTGGATATTCTTCATCCTGAGCGGCTTTCTGATCATCGGGGAGCTGAATAGGCAGCGAGGCAAGGTCGAGACGGCTGCGTCCCGCTCCGCTGCGGAAATCGTCACCTTCTGGGTCAAGCGGGCGACGCGCATCTTTCCCGCCTATTATGCGCTTCTCGCCATCCTGTTCCTGACCCGGTCGTATTTTCAGCACGCGGGACCCGACCTCGGCTTCCGATATCACTTCGTGTACTTGTCAAATTACTGGATCGGCAGCGTCATCGGCGGGACCGCGGGCCCCTTCGGCGTGCTCTGGACGCTCTCGGTCGAGCAGCAGTTTTACGTGATCGCGCCGTTCCTCTTCATCCTGCTTCCTCTGGAACGCCATTTCGTAACCTGCATGTGCGTCGTCGCCCTCGGGTTGGTCGGCCATTTCCTCATGTATTCGTCGGGCTTCAATCACACGGCCATCCACACCCTGTCGCCCTGGAACTTCAGCCTCATCGCGTTCGGTGGCGCGATCACGATCCTGCACCTCCAGAGGCGGGAATGGGCACCGTATGGCAACGCGACGTTCGCTTCTCTCCTCATTGTCGGGTTCGCGCTGTGCTCGAACGGCGTGATTTACGATGCACCCTCGCATTTCGCCCCTGCAATCGACATTGCGATCGGGCTTTGCCTGGTCGCTCTGATCTGGTGGGTTCGCGCCAACCAGGAAAGCGTCTTTGTTCAGGCGCTGGAGTGGAAGCCACTCGAGCATCTCGGCAAGATCAGCTACGGCTTCTATCTCGTTCATAACTTCATCCCGAACCCGCTCGGCAGGGCGCTCACGCTCTATGGAGGGATGTCGGTGCCCAACGGCGTGAAGATCACCGCGGGCGCTGCCATCGGCTTCGCGATCTCCTACGCTGTGGCGCATCTGTCCTGGAAGTACTTCGAATCGCCGATCCTTCGCAGCCGTCGAGGGCTGACCAAGCTCTTCGTGCAATACCTGCCCGAAAATCCCTCGCAGGGCGTGCCGCGAACCGAGCTGAAATAGGCGGCGCGTCTGCGCCGCGCCGATTTGTCCCGGACATCGGCATCTCCACCGATGTCCATTGCCGGGCTCAGTGGCTCAGTGGATCGCCGTCGGCGTCGGCTGGATAGCAGCGATGGCGTATCCGCAGGCCTTTCTCCGCGACGAAATGCGCGAACAGGTCCCGATCGGCATCCGGCGCGCTGCAGGTGCGTTCGAGCAGCGCGACGCGCGCTTCCGTGCCCGCCGCCTGATAGAGCGTGGCCGCACTGGGGAACAGGCGGGCCTGGAAGATGTCGGCAAAGTCCTGGACAGCGTGATCCCTGAGCTCGGGCGAGGCCGCGTTGAAGACGCGAAGAGCCAGCGGCGCGCGGATGAGCTGAAGCCAGGCCTCGTGCGGCGCGAAGCGATAGGAGAGAGCCAGCAACTCGGCCGTTCGCGGCCCAAAGCCGGCTTGGCGGATTTCGGCCCAGTAACTGCCGAACCAGCCCAGTCCTTCGGTCGGTGCGCATGCCAGCAAGGCGCGGCTCGTGGACGCGACGGCGTCTGCGTCGGCGTCGATCTGCTTCAGGTCGCCCGCACGGGTCGATTCATCGGCGATTGCGAGCTGGAGCAGCAGCAGCTCGCGCAGCGTCCTGGCAAGGCACAATCGCCGCGCGGATGACAAATTGTCCGCAACGATCCATCTCAGCCGGTCCGGATCGTAGCGCTCGCCGCGCGCAACACGGCTCGCGATCTGCGGAACCGAGGGATTGGTCACATCGGGGCCAACGGTTGCGATCCAGGTCAGCGCGACCGCGGCAAGCGCAACGGTCGAGCCGCGCAGAATCCAGCGAAGCGCCGAGTTCTCTGCCTGCGTCGCTGGCGCGGTGGCGCTAGGCTCCCTCGACATAATAGCTGTTGTAGTGCGAGCCCTTATACGCCTCGATCCGCTTGAGCATCTTCGGATTGGCGCGATTGAGCACGGCGCCCAGAAGCTTCTTCTGAATGCCCTCGGAGCTCGCCATCGACTCCTGGAGCGCGTTGCGGCTCGTGCGGCCCCACTCGATGACGTAAACCATCGCATCGACGAGATGGCTGACGGCCTTGGCGTCCGCCACCGGCATCACGGGTGCCAGGTCGATGATCACGTATTCGTAGTCCTCGCGCACCACCGCGAGCAGGTCGGCCATCGACTTCGAGGCAATCACGTCCGCCGAGTTCACCATGCGCGATGCGACCACGGAGGGCAGGAAGTCGAGTCCGCTCTCCTTGCTGCGCTGGATGTGATAGCCGAACGCGCGCGGATCCTTGAGTGCCTCCACGAGGCCGGTCTTGGAATGGGGAGCCAGCGCCCGCGTCAGCGAGCGGGTGTGCAGGTCGCCGTCGATCAGCAGCGTACGGTGGCCGGTCAGCGCGGTGAGATGACCGAAATTGGCGGCGACCGTGGTTTTTCCTTCCTTCGGCAAGGACGACAGGATGCCGATCACCTTGACCTCGCGCGAGAGGCGCGCGACGTCGATCGACACCTTGATGTTCCGCAGCGTCTCCGCAAACCGCGAGAACGGGTGCTCGACGACGTAGCTGGATATGTTCGGTTCCGGATTCTCTGCCGTAGCCCTGGCCGGCCGAATGTCGGGGAGGACTCCAAGGCATTTCACCCCGAGTTGATCCTCGACGTCGGTTGGAGATCGCAGCACGTCGCTCAGCAGCTCCTTCGTGAAGGCGGCACCGAAGCCGAAACAGAGACCGCCGAGCAGGCCGCCTGCCAGCGCCAGCAGCGTCTTGGGCGAACTCTTCTTGTCGGGTTTGACCGCCGTGCCGATGATGCGCGCTTCGCTGATCGGGAAGCTCTGGTTCTGCGTCGCGTTCTGCAGCTTCTCGAGGAAGTTGTTGTAGAGATTGCGATAGGTGTCCGCCGCGCTCTCGAGATCGCGCAGCTTGACCTGCGCCTGACTGGTGCTGCTGGCCTGCGAGACGAGGTTCTTGAGGTTTTCCTCGAGCGAGGTCTCACGGCTCTTGGCGATCTCGTACTCGCTGCGATAGGCGTCAGCGATACGGCGTACTTCGTCAGCGATCGCCTTGCGCAGCTCGTCCATGCGGTTGGACAGGTTGATGGCCGCCTGGTGGGTCTTGCCGTAGCGGGTCGACCAATCGGCATATTGGGCCGCGAGATCGAGATATTGGGCGCGCAGGCGAGTGATGACCGTGTTGTTGAGGGCGTCCGTCACCGTCGGCTGGACCAGATCCTTGTCGAGCAGCGCCTCGATGCGGTCGAGACGGGCCTTGGCCTCCGCCGTTGCAGCGCGCGCGGTGACGAGCTGCGAGTTGGCGTCGGCAAGCTGTTGCTCGCTCATCAGACCCCGGCTGGTACCGACGATGTTGTTCTCGGCCTTGAACGTCTGCACGGCGCGATCGCTCGCCGTCGCCTGCTCGCGCAGCTCGGCGCTGCGCTGCTGGAGCCACTCGCCGGCGCGCTTGGTCGACTGATACTTCGCCTCCAGGGCGCCCACGATGTAGGCGTCCGCGATTGCGTTCGCGATCTGCGCGGCCTTGTTGGGATCGATCGAGCGGAAGTTCATCGAGAGGACATAGGTGGTCAGCACGCGCTCGACCTTGAGATTCTTCTGGAGCAGCTCGACCGCGCCCCGCTCGACCCGCTCCTTGCTGGGAGGACCATCCGATCCGAACAGCGATATGATCTTGCCGATCACCAGCCGAAGCAATCCGGGATCGGAGCCGTTGAATTCCGCATCTTCGGTCAGCTTCAGGCGCCGGACGATCGACAGGAGCAGGTCGTCGGACTGGAGAATCTCGACCTGGCTGTCGACAAATCCCGGGTCGATCAGCGCATTGGACGTTCCGCTGTCCTTGTCGAGCACCTGGGTCTGGCGGGTGTCCATCAGGATGCGCGCATTTGCCGTGTACATCGGCGTCGCAAGGATCAGGTAGACGAGAACGAGCGCGAGCGTCCCGGCCACGATGGCCGCGATCAGAGGCCATTGGCGACGCACGATGTCCAGGGCACGCTCGGCGCTGAGCGTCGTGCCACCGACCTCGATGGCATATCTCGGACGTTGCGGAAACTGATCTCGTGGCTGAAACATTTCTGGGAATCTTGAAGTTGTCACTCGGGGAGGGGAACGGGCTTGAACGGGTCGGCGAGCTCGGTCTTCCATTCACCCGACATCAGCCCGGCGCTCGCGCTCGAGCCTGCCGGCAGGTTGGTGGTCGTCGGCGGAGCCGCGTTCCCCGGAACGGGCGCCATCGCGGCGTCCTGATCCTGGAAATATCCTTTGAGCACGGATCCGTCGTGGAGCTTTGTAACGAATTCGCTGATCCTGCGTGCCACGTCGGGCTTGGTCG
The DNA here is from genome assembly GCF_009759665.1 of Bradyrhizobium cajani. GTDB lineage: Bacteria > Pseudomonadota > Alphaproteobacteria > Rhizobiales > Xanthobacteraceae > Bradyrhizobium > Bradyrhizobium cajani. The sequence goes on along the minus strand of NZ_WQNE01000010.1, from coordinate 28,443 downwards.
CGACGCAACGCTCTTCCGCCCGATGAAGCCCGGTGCCGATGGCGACGCGATCGGCCTGGCTGGCCTCGCGCAACATGTCCTTGACCGGGTCGAGCGCGGCGATGTCGGTCACCAGCAATCCGGTCAGTCGGCCCGAAAGCTTGTCCCTGTCGTTCTTCGACTGTCGCAGCAGAACCGACGGGTCCGAGACGAAAGCATTGACCGCCGCCTGCGGGGCGCGTTCGCCGCGATCGACGCATTGCGCCTGCGCCGGCGTGTCGAGCGTTGCAGATAGCACGACGACGATGGCAGCGGCGATCCATGAGGCCACGGCACCACCGCGCAACAAGCTATCGAGTTTGAGGAGTATCGCGCTCATATCTCGTTGCGAATGATTGGTGGCGTATCGATTTAGGCCGTAGGTCCTTGATGACCCAAAACTATGTCAAATTCTTGTGCGGCGCAAAATATAAACCAATACGGATCGAATTGCCATCCTCACGGGCTCCGCATCGCCATTCAGCACAAGCGAAGTTCCTGCTGCGATCAGGCGCAGATTCGGCGAATGATTGCACATGTTCGCATGCCTGAAGCACAACGATTAGGCAAGCGCCACGCCAAGACACATAAAGACAAAAGGCGCGAGGACGGTCCAGCGGACCATCTCCTCGCGCCTGTCGCAACCCGCGATAGGGGAAACGGGTAGAGTGAACTTGCACCCGGCCTATTCGGCGGTCCGCAGCATCGCAAGACGCGTGGCGCGAAGGCGCTCGCCATGCTCGCCGATCGCAACCCAGAAGCGAGGATTGCCGCCGGACTGCATCGAGATCCATTCGTACTCGGCCGCGTTCCAGGGGCGCACCGAAGCGGACAGATTGTCGAGAACGAAATCGCCGTCGGCGAGCCGTGCGACCAGCACGAGATGGCCCTGGCCGCCGTTGGTCAGAACAACTGCAAGTCGCAGCGACGATTTGGGCCAGCCCATCTCGATCAGCTGGTGACGCTTGGTGACTGCGTAGTCGTTGCAGTCGCCGGCGGCCGGCGCAACCGTCCAGCGTGCCACCATCGGGTGAGTCGATTTCTGCGTCGGCGTGATGGACGCGTTGACCGAACTGTTCACCTCGCGCAGCATGCTCATCGCGCGCTCGCCCGAGGGCAGGCTCCGCTCGGCGGTGTCGGCCGCACATTCAGTGTCATAGTTCATGCAGAACTTGACGAATTGCAGTGGCGCGAGCGCATTGTCGTACTCGCGGATGAACGCGCTCTTCGCCTGATTGTGCGAACCCTCGTTCAACGTATCGGCCTTGGCCGCCGCACCGGTCGACGCGATCCCGATCGCGACCAGCGATTTGATAATCCAGCTCATGACATCCCCGTCTCAAGTTTTTTTCTTGATGCAAAGGGTATCTCACAAACGATTTAGGCTTTGGTTCCGCGGACATTTACAATTGTAACGAAACCGGTCGGTCTTTGGACCGGCCGGAGAAGGTTGGTTAATGCGCCGCCAACGCAGCGGATCCGACCGTCAACGCGACGGGCTTACGGAGGTCAGAACCGAGGTGGAGGTGGCCGCAAAAAGCGTCTGCGCCGCTGCGCCGGGGCCGCTTTGATTCAAGACAGTGGGATTGGTCGAGGTTGCCGCGCCACCGCGCGCCTCCGCGGCGGTCGAACCTGCTCCACCGCCCGCCGTCGTCTCACCGGTCGGATCGGCACCGTTCGTCGCTTCGGTCGGAATATCGCCCGTGATGCTGGTGAACGATTGAATCAGGTCAGGATTCTCTGTCTTGAGAACCGCCTCCTGGATCAGCTGGGCAACGCCTGGTTGCGAAAGGACGCAGACCGAGGCGGCGGTGCCGAGGCCGGCGCCGATGGCGCGGCTTTGATCCGCGCTGCTGGCCTTCGCCAGTGAGACAACGCCCTCGACGGTCTCGGGACGTGCGGTCATGAGGTCGCGGACCGCCGAGGCGAGACCGCCCTGGCCATCCTTGAACTGATCGAGCAGGGCTCCAGGGTTGGCCAGAAAGTCGGTGGCGCGCTCCGCCGAGACGATCCCGGTGTTGGCAACGCAGCCCGTGCTGACGCCCGTTGCGCCGAATGCCGACGGCGTTCCAGCCAACAACGCCAGTCCTGCGACGATCAGAGTGAAGTGCCCAGCCAATTTCAAATTCATTGCCAGCCCATTTCCTTAACTTATAATTTAATGTAGCTCGATTTGCGCAGATTTGCCACGCTCTTTTCGCATCTGTGACGGTAGCGATTGCGCGAGGCCGCATCCGACGATGGCGGCGAAAAACACGCCGTAGCCGGGAATCTGCAGCGAAAAATCGATAAAGCTGTGTGACACTCCCAAGATGGCGACGCTCGCGCCGACGACGGGTATGTAGCGATCGCGTTTTCGCCGCAAGCTTCCGGTAAACAAATGGTAAAAATACCAGATGCAGACGAGCGCGATCACCACAAAGGCCGGAATGCCCAATTCGACGGCAATTTCCAATGGCGTGCTGTGAGCGCGATCCCAGATGCCGAGACTGCCGAGCTCTGCCGGTCTGATGGCGGGAAAAACCGCCTCGAAATTGCCTAGCCCGACACCGAGCAACTGATGATCGGGGATCATCCCCGACGAGGCCCGATACGCCGCAAGCCGCTGCGCATCGATCAGTCCGTGTTCGACGATTCGTCCGGCGACGATGCCGCCGACGAGCTGCAAGAGCACGAGCCCCGCTGCCGCCGAGCCGCCAAGAACCAGCCATTTCCGCGATCTGCCGAGTTCGAGCGGTAAGAGGTAAAGAACGATGGCCAGCACGAACGCCCCTACGGACAGCAGAAGACCCGCTCGCGATCCGGTCATGGCGAGCGCGATCGTGCAGATCGCGAAGCCAGCTCCAAGTGCGACCGGCGTGGCGAAGATTTGCTCCAGCCGCTGTTGCCAATTCGGTTGTGCCGGCGGCCCGCCTTCGTGACGGCGGTGCATGGTGCGCAGAAGCGGCACCAGAAACAGCAGTGCGCAAGTGCCCCAGAACGTTGCCGCCGTATTTCGGTTGACGAAGGTGCCTGTGGCAAAGCCCAGATAGGCCTCTTTCTGTCTGAACAGGACCATGTCAGGTGCGATCAGCTCCGCCAGAATTCCGTAGAGTGCATACAGGCAGCCCGCCAGCGCCAGTATTCGGAGTAGTGAACGCGCGGCTCGCGCATCGCTTGCAAGAATCACGGCGCGGACGAATGCAAGCGACAGCAGCAGGACCGATCCGAACGCCAGCCAGGGACCGCGCGCGGTGACCGAGAGGCGCTCAGGCAGCGCAAGACCGAAAAATCGCCGTGGCAATTCCCAGATGGCTGCGGATTGTGCAGAAGGGCCGCTCCCCATTTGTAACATGACGATGACGCCCACCATTGCGACGGCCGCTGCCGTCGGAATGAGCAGCATGGCGTTGCGACGGCTCACGGCCGAAAGATCGGCGCTCAGCAGGCTGCAAACGAGCAGAAAATTCCAGAAGCAAATCCACGCGAGGTCGAGCGATCCGAGCGGAAGTGGCGCCAGCACAAACACGGCTGCGGCGAAAAATCGCGATATCGCGCCCAAAGGCCCCTCTGTCTCAGCTCAGCAGCGACGGAACTATCAGAACTGCGCGCGCGATCAAGTGAACGCGCGCCGACGTGTTGGCCGTCATTCGCATTGATCGCAGGGAACGCCATGGATGGTCGCCCGCGCAGCCCTGATCTGTTCCAGACGCAATGCCTGTTGCCTCACGAAAGCTGAAGTTTATGCGCACGTCGCGGATCCGAGGCAAAGTTGCGGGCCGGCTTCTTGCTGCCGCATCTGTCGTGCAGTGTTACGCACCGGAGATGGGCGACCCGCGGCTCTTTTCGGTTGAACAAATCACCGGCTGGAGGCAGTATATTGCACCGCAGCATTTCGTCTTGGTCGAATCGTAGAGCGTCTTTCAAGTGCTAGCTCATCAAACTAAGGCGCACTACGTTCCACTGGACAGCGTGCGGGGCCTCGCCGCCGTCTGCGTAGTCGTCCATCACTTCGTCGGATCGGACCCGCTTGGCGCTACGCTTCCCCATCGCGCCTGGATCGACGTCGCGTTTTTTCACAATTCCTGGCTCTGCGTCGATTTGTTTTTCGTGCTGAGCGGCATCGTGATTTCGATGAGCTATGTTCAGTCGGAATTCAGCGAGTTCGACTTCCGAACGTTCACCTTGCGTCGTATCGCGCGCATCTATCCGCTGCACATCGTGATGCTGTTCGCGTTCCTGGCGTTTCGCCTGATGCGGCTGTCGCTGACCGAAGTCGGCCTGCTGCATTTCTCGACCAACGAAACGGCGGATCTCCAGGTCAACAACGTGTATTCGTTCGGCGTGAATGTGTTCTTGCTCCATGCCATGGGCTTGCTCGACTATCTGAGCTGGAACGGCCCGAGCTGGAGCATCAGCGCCGAGTTCTACACCTATATCGTGTTTGCGGGCGTCGTCGTCGTGGCGCAGCGCCTTGGCTACGTCAAGCTGGTCTATGTTCTCAGCGCTCTGCTGGCGGTCGTCGGGGCGGCCGTCATCGTCTTCGTGCTCAAGAATGAGACGCTCGATTTCCAGATCAACGGCTTCACCAGGTGCTTTCTGGGCTTCTTCGTCGGCGTGCTCACGCTCCGCCTCGTCTCCGGGAAAGGCCGTTCGGTGAGCCCCTTCGTTCAGTCGGCGTGCCAGATCGGCGCCGCCGTCGTCTCAATCGTGCTGGTCTGCATCGTCAATCTCGACGAGCGGCTCAGCTTTTGCGCGCCGGTCGTTTTCGGCGCGCTGCTGGGCTCGCTGATGGCGTTCCCCGAGCGGCTCCTGCCAAAGCTGCTGTCGGCCCGCCCCCTGGTCTGGCTCGGCAAGCGCTCCTATTCGATCTACATGACCCATGCGCTGGTACTCGTGCTCATCCAGTACTTCGCACGCGGCGTGGGGACGGGGCGCCTGCAGATGGTGGATAACGTGCTTCCGGGGTTGGTGGCGTCGCTGCTGCTCGCCTTGTTCGTGGTGGGCGTGCTCGTTCTTTCCAACGTCACTTACCACTGGGTCGAAATGCCGGGATCGCGGTTCGTCCTTCGGCTGTTCAGCCGCCCGGCCGTTCCCTCTGTTGCCGCGGCGGAGTGAGGCGCGATGTCCAGCAATTCTTCGGCTCTCCCGAGCTCGGACTGGCGCATCGTCGATCCGGTGCGGATGCCCCTGCATCATCAGCAGGAGGGCAGCGCGTTCTTCAGTCTCGAGGCGATTGCGCTCCTCCTTTATTTTTATCGCGACGCGCTCGCAGGCGCGCTGCGCTATTATCTGGCGGTCCTCAAGATCAGCCCGCTGTGGTTCCTGCCCGACATTTTTGCGCTGGTCTGCATTTTCGCGTTCGTGCAGCGCTACATCCTGATGGGACGAAGCCTCGTCGCGATTCTCACGTTGTTCTACATCTGCTTTGCGCTTTACCTCGGATACGTGTTCCTGGGCTATTTCAGCGGCATGATGTCGTCGTTCAAGATGATCGCGCCGGTGTTCGTCGGCTTCTGCTTCTGCGGGCGCAATTTCGGCGATTATGATCGACTGCTGCGCTGGCTTCACCCGATCTTCTATCTCACGATCGTCGGGATCATATTATCCTCGCGCATGCAGATGCCGTGGGTGGGATACGCCTACGAGAGTTTCGGAACGACGCGGCAGGCGACGCGGCTGTGGTGGTCGGCTTCGGAGACGCGTCTGGCGGGACTGGCCGCCGACAGCACGATGGCCGCATTCTTCGTGTTCATTTCATTCGTGGTCAGCTCGGTGCGCCGGAGCTTGCTGTGGTGCCTGTTCTGGACGCCGATCGGCCTCTACGCCATCAAGCTGACCACCAACAAGACGTCGCTCGGCGTGATGGTGATCTATGTCGTCTGCCTCATCATCGTTCGCCTCGTTCCGGAGCGCGAGAAATTTCCCATGCTGCGGCGAATGGCGCTGCTTTCGTTCCTGTCGATCCTCGTGCCGGCGGTGCTGATCGCCCTGTTCTCCGGCAACGGGCTGATCAGCATGTCGCGCGGCTTGTTCAGCCTGCAGGACCGCGTCAACAACAGCTGGCAATTGCCGTTCGTCTACATGGCCGATCTCATGCCGGTCGGCTTCTTCGTCGGCTGCGGCCTCGGTTGTTTCAACTATCCGCAGCTGCTGTTCTCGAACAAGCTCAGCTATTACGTCCCGGTGGATAATTTCTACCTCGGCACCTATCTGATGTTCGGGCCGATCTTCGTGGTCTTCATGGCCCTGGTCATCCTCGCGGTCGCAAGGACCAGGGACATCTACAAGCTGTCCTTTACCGTCGCGATGAATCTCTTCACCATCACGGTCCTGGCCTATGGTCCGGCCAGCGGCTTGATCATGCTGGGTGTGGCCTTCAGCGAAGTCTTCGCGCGAGAGAAGGGTGACAGCAAAGCTGCCTCGAATGCAGCGCCGCTGGTGCCGGACGTCGACGATCTCGTCTCGCGGCCGGCGTGATTGCCATGCTGCTGCATGCAATGAGCTGCGGAGCGCGGCGCGGGCCTTGGTCCGGCACTTTCTTCCATCTTGATATCGGATCATGGCAGTGAGCGGAGACGGCAGGAACTTCATAGAGGCGATTCAGGGGCTGCGCGGCATCGCGGCGCTCAGCGTGCTGATCGTGCATCTCCAGGACATGCCGCTTCTGGCGGGTTTCCTACCTCCAATCTGGCCGTGGCTTGAAGCGACGGTCAACTTGGGTGGGCACGGGGTCGAACTGTTCTTCATGATCAGCGGCTTCCTGATTCCGGCGAGCCTGATGCGTCACCGCAGTGTCGGGAAGTTCTTTCTCGATCGCGCTCTGCGGATCCTCCCCGTATTCGTGATCCTGCACCTGATCCTGTTCACGGCGGGCCCCCTGGTTGGCTACAAGTTCTTCAAGGGGATCGATCTGCCGACATATCTGAAGCTGTTCTTCGTCAATCTCACGTTCCTGCCGGATGCACTGGGATTGCCGATCGGCCAGCAGAACGCCTGGACCCTGTCTTACGAATGGGCGTTCTACATCCTGTTCGCCGTGATCTTCGTGATGGTGGTGCAGCGGAGGAACTGGCTCCTGGCGGCGCCGTTCATCCTGCTCGGTCTTGCCGGAATCGCGTTTCGGCCGATCGCTGCTTTCTTTTTGGTCGGACTGCTGTTCAGTCTCGTCGATCTGCGGATTCGTGTCGTCGGCTGGCCCGGATTGCTGGCGGGCGTCCTTTGCGGAATTGCGATGTATGTGTCGATCGAATATGTGCATCCGCTGGTCGCGCTGCTTCCAGGTGCGCTGCTGTTTGGAATGGTCCTTGCGCCGGACTCCGGCATTGCCGTCGCCTTGAGCGGCAAATTCCTGCAGTTCCTCGGAAAGATCAGCTACAGCCTCTATTTGGTCCATCCTTTTGCGCTATTCCCGTTGCAGGTCATCGGCGTGAAGCTGGCTGCATATGGCGTCAGTCTCTGGCTCCTCTGGGCCGGGTTTGCAGGTGTTGGCCTGATTGCTGCACTGATAGCAGGTACGGTCAGCTACGAACTGATCGAGGTGAGGTTCCGCCGTTTGCTCGATCCGGCGCTGCGGGGCTTGTTCTTCGGAGTGCGCCGGGAGGCCCGCTATGTCGCCTGAGCGTGTCCCTTCGCGATCGTTTCAGCCGGATCACGTACGGGTGACATCATGATCATCAAGAATCTGCTCTCGATGTCGAGCGTGAACATCGTGAAGTCGGCTGTTCAGTTCCTCATCACGCTGCTGATTACGTATTTCGTGACGCCCACGGAATTCGGGCTCGTCGCTTTCTCGCTGCCGTTCATCGCATTCATCTCCATGCTGACCGATCTGGGGCTGTCGAGCGCGATGATCCAGAGAACGTCGCTCACGAAGGAGGAAGCCGGTGCGGCGACGACCCTGATGGTGGCGATCGGGATCGGCTGCGCGCTGGTGCTGGCCGCGGCGTCGAAGCCCCTGGGAGCCGCCGTCGACATGCAGGGGCTTCCGGCTGTGCTGGCCGCTCTCTCGGGCTCGGTCGTCTTGTCCATCTCGGCGATGGGCCCGCGCGCGGTTCTGGAGCGGTCCTTGCGATACCAGACGATCGCCATGATCGAGGCTGGGGCGGCGCTGGTTGCCGCGGTCGTCGGCGTGGTGGGCGCCCTGTTGGGGTGGGGGATCTGGGCGCTGATCGCGTATTACGTCCTGATGCAGGCGGTGCGTGCTGTCGCGTTCTATGTGAACACCAGACGCCACATTCACCTGTCCTTCAAATGGCGCGGCGTCGCCCTGATGCTGTCATTCGGCGGCTGGGTGCTGGCTTCGAACGTCCTCAACTTTGCCGCGAGAAATGTCGGGAATCTCATGATCGGCGCCAAGCTGGGCGCGGCGGCGGTCGGCCTGTTCGGTCTCGCTTTCCAGTTCATGACGCTACCGCTGATGATCCTGTCATGGCCTGGTGGCGGAGTGCTCATGGCGACCTTGAGCCGCATGAACGGGGAGCGCGAGCGGGAACGGCGCAAGGCGGCGATTTGCGCGGTGCTCGGCATGACGGCGATGATCACGTTCCCGACGATGATCTACCTGACATTCGGGCTCAAATATCCCGTTGCGACGTTCCTCTCGCCGCATTGGCAGGAGGTGTTGCCGTTGATCGCCATCCTCGCGCCCGCCGGCGCGGCACAGTCGATTGCGGCCTATGCCGGGCCGATTCTGCTGGCCCACGACAAGGCCCGGCTCCAGTTCTGGGTGAGCACCGCCAACAGCGCCAGCATGATTCTGGCGTTTCTCGTCGCGTTGCCGTTCGGGCTCACGGCCGTCGCCGTCGTGTATCTGGTCGTATCGGTTCTTGTTTGCGCCCTCATGCTGATGATTGGAGCCCGCAATTGCTCGGTCTCCTATGCTTCGTTGTTCGGTGCGCTCATGCCCGCTACGGTCGCCACGTCGCTCGGCGCATTGTGCGCGCTCGTTGCGACCAAGGGTGATGTCGCAACCCTGTCGCATTGGCTGATCGCGACAGCCGTCTATGCGCTGATCGTGCTTGGCAGCTATGTGGTATTCAGGCGCCGAATCTGGAGCAGCGTGCAGTCGTTGCTGGGTGGGTCGGCTCAGCCGATTCAGGCGAACCTGCCCACGGCAAGTTGATAGAGATTGGTGGATGTCTTCAGAAGCGGGAACAGGTGCCAGACCCCAGGCGGGGATTCCGTGGCGCGAGGACTTGATGGCGAATACCGGCAAGTCCGGTGTTGGTGCGGCCCTCATCGCCTTGCTCACGAGTCCCGGCTTCGCCGTGATCACGACCTGGCGCATTGCCAAGATGCTGCGCTTCCAGACTCGGTGGGGCCATCAGATCACCTGGCTGCTCGTGCGCGCGCTGATGCGTCGCGGCTGCTACATCTCGGTTCTCGCGGAAATCGGTCCGGGGCTGATCTTGCCGCATCCGACCGGAGTTGTAGTCGGTGAGGGCGCGCGGATCGGCCGTTCCGTGATGCTGTATCACAATGTCACGCTCGGTCGGCGCGCCTGGGATGAGCCGGGCTGCCCGACCATCGGCGACAATGCCGTCATCTATACCGGTGCCGTGATCGTTGGCCCGACCTCGATCGGCGAGGGAGCAAATGTCGCCGCCAACGCGGTGGTGACGCGTGATGTTCCGCCGCACTCCGTCGCCGCAGGAGCGCCTGCGCGGATCGTGCGCGCGGACGCGCCGGGCCGGTTGCGCGCCTAAAGAGCGAGTGCAGCCGCCTCGGTTCCGCCGTCGGCAATTGCACATATTCTGGCCGCAACTTGGCGCGCTTCGAATCGGCCTTGGCGAGAATCCGGTCACAATTCTGATTGCTGGCTATGTATAGTTGTGTCGGGAAACGACTAATCATGTACCGAGGGCCAGCCAATGTCGTCGATCATCACAGATTTTTCGCAAGTCTATCCCTATCTCGACGGTTCGAAATTCAAAGACACCATCGTCGTGCAGTATCGGGGAGACGGGGACGTCCGATACAGATGTGACGTCCTCGTGGACATCTGCCGGGGCAAGCGGGTCCTGCATGTCGGATGCTGTGACCATCTGCCGCTCATCAAGCGAAAGATCGACAACCGGGATTGGCTGCATGGCCTGATCACGGAGTGTTCCGAATACACGATCGGCGTCGATATCGATGCGGATGCGGTGCGGGAGGCATCGCGAATTTCCGGGCTCGACAACATGGTCGCCGGCGACGTGACGTCGGCTCAGAAGATCGACGCGATATCCGGTCGGAAGTTCGACATCGCCGTGTTCGGCGAAGTCGTCGAGCACATTCCGAACCCGGTCGCGTTCCTGTCGCGCTTCAGGGAAAATTACGGCGACGTCGTCGATCACATCGTGATCACCGTCCCGAACGCCTTCAGGGGCGGCAACATCAAGGGCATCTTGAAGAACGTCGAGACGATCAACAGCGATCACCGGTTCTTCTTCACGCCCTATACGATCGCCAAGGTCGCGATCGACGCCGGCTATGCGCCGGTCGAGGTAAAGATGGCGACTTTCATGCGCGCCGGAAAGCTGAAGTCGATGCTGCTGCGGCAGCTCCCGCTGCTGGCCGAAGACATCATCTTCATCGGTGCGGCCACACCGTCGCGGCCGCACTGACGTCGTTTCACCTGTCGTCTCGGAACTCTCGCTGGCAGGCAGGCCTGCCAGCGAGTCTCACGCGTCAGACGAACAGGAAGTTGCCGTGATCGAGCGTCGTCGAATTCACATTCTTCAGCAGGATGGAATCGGCCGACGTGAGCTGGACCAGCGTGTCCGAACCCGATTGCGAAATCTGGAGGTGGCTGTAGTCGGCCACCAGCGATTTCAGGATTTCGATCGTGTCGTGGTTGGATGCGGTTCCGGCGTGGAAGCTCTTGATCTGGTCGTTGCCGCCGTCGAACATGACGGTGGTCGTGCCAGGAGCCGTGGAGAAGATGTCGTTGCCGCCGCCGCCGGCCAGTGTCAGCCCCGCGGTCACGGCCGTGACCGCGTGGGTGCCGTCGGTGTTGAGCACGTCGATCGTCAGCAGCGAGCCGCTGCTGTTGTAGCTGTCGTGTTCGACGGCCCCCGGCAGGCCGGAAACCTTGAACTTGAAGACGTCAGTCGTTCCGTCGACGTTGTTGAGGGTTTCGGTCGTCTTGACCCCGGTCGAGTCGTAGACGTCGGTGACCTTGCTGCCGTCCGGCTTGATGACTTGCGTGTAGTCGAGCGTGCCGTCCGCGTGCGAACGGGTAATCGACGTCATCTTGCCCGAAGCATCGATGTGCTGCTGCTCCGTGACGTAGCTCTTGCCGGTGATGCCGTAGATCGTGTTGTCGTGCGAGCCGTCGGCGTTGTTGGCGTAGACCGCGGTCTTGACCCCGGACGAATACACCGTCGTCGAGTTCGAGCCGTCCTTGTTCAGCACATAGTCGCTGGTCAGGCTGCCGCTGCTGTCGAACAGCTTCGTCTCCTTGGTGCCGTCGGCATTGACGACATAAATCGACGAGTTCAGCCCGTTCACGTAGTTCGTCGTCGTCACGTCGCCGCCGGCGGTCTTGACGACATGTTGGGTGACGTCTCCGGACGAATTGTAGATGTCCGTCGTGGTCGATCCGTCGGTGCCGTTGAGCACCTCGCTCGTCTTGTGGCCGGTGCTGTCGTAGAGGTCGGTGACCTTGCTGCCGTCGCTGTTGATCACCTGCTTGTAGGCAAGCGTGTCGTCGGCATGAAGCCGGGTCAGGGTCGTCAGCGTGCCGGCCGCGGTGAGGTGCTGGATCTCGGTCGTATAGCTCTGGCCTGTGATGTTGTAGAAGGTGTTGTCATGGCTGCCGTCGGCATTGGTGACGTAGAGTTTCGTCTTGACACCGGCTGAATAGACCGTGTTGGAGGACGAGCCGTCCTTGTTCTGCACGAGGTCGCTGGCGATCTTGCCGCTGGAATCGTACAGCTTGGTGTCCTTCGACCCGTCGACGTTGACCACATAGACCGACGCCAGCAGCGTGCCATTGTAGTTCGTGGTGGTGGTGCCGGAGCTCGTCTTGACGATCTCCTGCTTCAGCAACCCGGACGACGGGTCATAAGTGTCCGTCGTCGTCGCCGACGTGGTCACGGTGACGACCGAAATCTTGTGGCCCGTGGAGTCGTACTGGGTCGTGACCTTGCTGCCGTCGCTGTTCACCACCTGGCTGTAGGCCATCGTGCCGTCGGCATGCGTGCGGCTGACCAGCAGCAGCTTCCCGCTCGGATCGATGTGGTCGTGCTCGGTCGTGTAGGATTGGCCGGTGATGTTGTAATAGTAGTTGTCGCGGCTGCCATCGGCATTGGTGACGTAGACCTTGGTCTTGACACCCGCCGTGTAGAGTGTGTTCGAGGACGAGCCGTCCTTGTTCTGAACCAGGTCGCTCGCGATGATACCGTTGGAGTCGTAAAGCTTCGAGTCCTTCGAGCCGTCGGCGTTCACCACGTAGACCGATACGAGCAACGAGCCGTTGTAGTTCGTCGTTGTCACGTTGCCGGAGGTCGTCTTCACGACCGTCTGCTTGAGTGCACCGGTGGTCGTGTAGAAATCGGTCGTCGTGGCCGTCGACGTTATGGTGACGGTCGAGGTCTTGTGGCCCGTGGAATCGTACTGGGTCGTGACCTTGCTGCCGTCGCCGTTGAATACCTGGCTGTAGGCCATCGTACCGTCCGCGTGCGTTCGGACGACCGACAGCAGCTTGCCGCTTGCATCGAGATGATCGTGCTCGCTGGTATAGGACTGGCCGGTGATGTTGTAATAGTAGTTGTCGCGGCTGCCGTCGGCGTTGGTGACATAGGTCTTGGTTTTGACGCCCGCCGCATAGAGCGTATTCGACGACGAGCCGTCGGCGTTCTGGACCAGGTCGCTCGCGATGATGCCCTTGGAGTCGTACAGTTTCGAATCCTTCGACCCGTCGGCATTGACCACGTAGACGGACACCAGCAGCGACCCATTGTAGTTCGTAGTGGTCACGTTGCCGGAGCTCGTCTGCTCGACCGTCTGCTTGAGCGCGCCGGCCGTGGTGTAGAAGTCGGTCGTGGTCGCCGTCGCCGTGACGGTGATCACCGAGATCTTGTGACCCGTGGAGTCGTACTGGGTCGTGACCTTGCTGCCGTCGCTGTTGAAGACCTGGCTGTAGGCCATGGAACCGTCGGCATGTGTCCGGACGACGGACAGCAGCCTTCCGCTCGCATCGAGGTGGTCGTGCTCGCTGGTGTAGGACTGGCCGGTGATGTTGTAGTAGTAGTTGTCGTGGGTGCGGTCGGCATTGGTGACATAGACCTTGGTCTTGACGCCGGCCGAATAGAGCGTGTTCGAGGACGAGCCGTCTTTGTTCTGGACGAGGTCCGCGATCAGGTTGCCGTTCGTATCGTAGGTCTTGGTGTCCTTGTCGCCGATCGGCGAGACCGTGACGTCACGTATCATCTTGCCGCCGCTATAGGCGATGTTCTCCGACGAACCGTCGGTATTGAACGTGACCTTGCTCGTGATGACGCCGTCCGTGAAGTTGGAGGTGCTGGTCGAGACAAGCCTTGCGGAGGAGTCGTAGACCCTGGTCACGCTCCAGGTGTCGGTCGAATTGGTGATGGAGAACTGGTAGCCGCCCTGGATGGCCGCCAGCGCATTCGTATAGTGCGAGATCATGTACTCCATGGTCGCGATCGAGGCGACCGGAAGCACGTGCGTGTCGGTGAGCGTGATGGTCTGAAGCGAATCCGAGGCGTTCAGCTCGGACATCTGCGACACGATGTCCTCAGCGGTTCCGCTGACATCGGTCACGGCAGGCGGCGTCGTGCCGCCTCCTGTCGGAGCGTCGATCTCGATGATCAGGGGATGATCCGAAATCGGAACCACGACCTGGCTGACATCGGTGTAGGTAGCGATCGGGGTGCTGCCCTTCAGCGGGTCGTAAACGCTGATCAGATGATGGACGCTGCCCAAATTGACGGTGACCGACGTGGTCGGGTTCGAGATCTCGGTGTCGGTGGCGTCGTTCCAGACCTTGGGTTCCGCCCAGACCACGAGCTCATAGGCGCCGTTGCTCTTGCCGAGAACCATGCTGTTCCCGCTCGCGGGCAGACCGTCGAGCGTGTAGTTCAGCGAAGCGGTTGGCGTTTGGCCGCCCTTGCCGTCGTCAGCCAGGATCGTCGTCAGATTGTGGACCGCGGTCGCCGCGAGCTTCGGGGTTCCGTCGCTGTTGAACAGGCCCCAGTGCGATTCGGAATTCGTGGGATCGTTGGTCCCCGAGGCGTCGAGCAACTGATAGAGATAGGTGGCGCTGACGCCGTCCTTGTAGGCGTCGACCAATGTGTTCAGGATCGATTTCGCCTGCACGTTCTCGCTGGCGCCGACATACGGCGTGTCGCTCTTCGTGGTGTAGCCCGTCTCCGTGATCACGACCGGCTTGCCGCCCGTGACCGACGTGGCGTTGCCGAGCAGTTGCTCGAGGGCGGCTTCGGGTGTCAGGCTGGTGCTGACATAGGCGTGGGAGTTGGCGTAGTCGGTCGACCCCGACATGTCGCCGAGATTGGCGTAGTCGGCCAGGTCGTTGTAGCCGATCGACAGATTGTAGACGGGAATGTTCTTGAGTGCGGCATCGGCCTTGATGGCAGCGTAATAGACCGCCTGGAACTGGGCCGCGGCCGCGATGCTCGAGCTCCCATTATATGTGAACTCCTGGATGTTGACCTCGTTCAGGCCTTCCAGTGCGATGACGCTGCCGGGGTTCTCGGCCGCGAACTCCTTTACGGCGTCGAGGTAGTCCTGAAGTGCGGCTGAGCCACCGGCCGGAACGCCCGATGGAACCACAAGGTCGAACTTGTATCCATCGTGTGCGAGGCCCTCGACAATCGGCTCCGCCTCGGGGCTGATTGCGAGTCCACCGCGCAGTTTCGTCACCCCGAGATATTTGAGATTGTCTTCGACGAGGGCGAGGTTGTCGTAAGCCCCCCACGAATACCCAACATGAACATTGACGCCGATGGAACTGATAAAGGTGCTCGCTGACAGGATCGTTTGATCTGGTGATGCGGTGGTCATCGGAATTTCAGAGCCCTTTCTGGAACGCGAGAGTTCGTTGCCGCCTGCGTCCGTCGTATCGGCCAATCTCTGTTTTTCGAGTTGGGGAGATCGGTAAAAATGGAAGCACCCCGGAGTTTTTCTCACCGAGACTTCCTGCGCGACGCCCTCAGCGCACGAATCTGCCTGCACTTTGAGTCATCTCTGAAAACCATGCCAATGTGCTTGCAGCATGACGTCGCGATGGCGATGCAACGACGATGTTCGTGCGATGTTGTGCCGATGCCTAATCGAAGCGCATTTGCTACTCGTGCAGGCAGATTTGTTTCCAATGTCTTGCGTTGAGCGCGGCTAAGCCTCTGCTTGGAATCGATCTAGTCGCCTGGAAACAAAGGTCGTAGAAACACGGGCCTCACTTCGAATGTGACACTTGGTCCCGCGCCGAAGCTGAAGAAGCCTTCCGAATCGTCACGCGACATCGAAAGTCAGCACGCTCGTGCCACGGAACTTTCTGCCCGAGCATTGTTCTTCTCTTCTGCCGTCGTGGTGGTCGTGTCGGCGTCGACGAATCTTTCGTCTGGCTTCCGAACGAGGCAGAGGTGATCTTCACCGCGTTGAGACTGGAGGTCGTTCGGACGAACGACATCGGCCAGACAGGAGCGCGGCGTCGCGTCGGGGCGATTGTCGGCGATATGCAACCGGGAGTTGCTTGAGCGATCCGGGTGGCAAGCTCGCCGCGACCGCGCGGCTGCGGCCGCGGGACGCACGATGTCCGGGCGTGCCGCCGTGCCGGGCGGAGTGTCGCAGATCCGCAACGTCAATATGTTAGGCGCGCAACGCTATGGCGGGCAAACCGCTGGCACGGCACGAAATTTGCCGCTAAGCACTGGTTAAAGTCTCGTTGATCGAACGGAGTAGAAGGCCATTCCCATGAAGGATTCCGCCTCGGGCGCCCCGAATGTCATGTTTCTGGTTGAGGTCGTGAACTGCAATGACGGGATTGCATCCTATTGCGAGACCCTGGCAACCGGATTGCACGCTCGCGGCGTACAGATTCACCTGGTCTCCGGCATCGTGCGGTCGGACGAGAAATCAGAGTACAAGCGTCAGAAGCTGGCAGCGGCCGTCAAGCAGTGGCACGTCGTTCCCGGTCTCCGCAAGCTGCCCTCGCTGTCGATCTTCATGCGGCTCTTGAAGTTGATCCG
This sequence comes from Bradyrhizobium cajani, assembly GCF_009759665.1. Classification (GTDB taxonomy): domain Bacteria; phylum Pseudomonadota; class Alphaproteobacteria; order Rhizobiales; family Xanthobacteraceae; genus Bradyrhizobium; species Bradyrhizobium cajani. Next base: position 12,229 of record NZ_WQNE01000010.1, on the reverse strand, counting down.
GGAGAACGACATCACTGTGATCAACGTCCACGGACTGGGCATGCTGATGTGGGGCAGGTTGCTCTCGCTGCTCACCGGGGCCCGCTGTGTTGCGACGTATCATCCCTCGGTGCTGGGGAACATCGAGAAGGTGCAGAATGCGCCGCAATCGACGTTCAGCCCGGTCCAGATCCTGTTCTTCAATCTGTTCTTTCCGCACACCCTCATCCTGATGTCGGAGGAATCGCTCCGGCATCTGCGCCGCTACGTGCTGTTCGGCAAGAACCGCATCGCCAAGGTGTACGGTGGCGTCGATACGGTGCATTTCCGTCCGCCGTCCGATGCCGAGCGCCGCGATGCGCGTGCGAAGTTCGGCGTCGCGGAGGGTGAGTTCATGTGTCTGCTGGCGGCGCGTCTCGCCTGGGTGAAGGGCCACGACCTTCTCATCAAGGCGGCGCGCAAGATCCGCGACAGCGCCAGTCCTTCGCCGATCGACATCAAATGCTATTTCGTCGGCAGCGGCGGAGCCGAGCGCGAGAAGGAGATCAAGTCGTTTGCCTTCGCCGACGAGAAAGACAAGGACACATTCAAGTTCCTCGGGTTCATGGGCGACGTCCGCGAAATTCTCTGGGCCGCCGACGTGTTCGCGCTTCCGAGCCGGTTCGAGGGATTCCCGCTCGGGGTCGCCGAGGCCATGGCAACGGGACTGGTTCCGGTGCGAACCCCGGCCGGAGGCGCTTCAGACCAGATCATCCAGGGGCAGACCGGCTTCATCGTGCCGTTCGAGGACGTCGATGCGCTCGTCGGCGCGCTCGAGAAAGTGGCCGATCCTGCGATGCGCGCCGCGCTGTCGCGCAATGCCCTGGCGCGCGCCCAGCAACATTTCGGTGTCGGTCCGATGGTGGACGAGACCCTCAAGATCTACGGCTTGACCGGCGATTCCAGCGGCGATCCGCTGGCCCACGCGGTCAAGGCCTGATTTAGCTACGCGCCGACGCCAGCAGATCGCCTCGCCACGTCACCAGGACGACGGCGAGGCCGGCAAAGGCGATCTTCCCCGCAAGCCAGGCCAGGGAATCCGACGGAGCTGCGGCGAGCGTCGCGATCGCCGCAGCGGCGACGGTTGCTTCCACGATCAGCAGCGTCCGCGGTGCGGCCCGGAACCGGATCAGCGGACCGCTTGCGAAAAGGATGACGAGTGCCGTGGCCAGCGCCGCGCTCGCGATTTGTCCCGCGACCGATATGTGCAGCAACGCGCCGATCGAGGATGCCGCCGAGACCAGCAGCAGCTGGCACGCGGCGATGACCACCAGCCTTGTGGCCGATTTGGTCAGATGCGGCACGATCGCGAGCGTGGCCTGAAGGTGGGTGTGGAGGAAGTAAAAGACCGCCGCGACCGGCGCAGCGTTCAGAAAATCGACCAGCAGGTCGGACGGGACGAACAGGTGCGCCGCGTCGGGCAGAAGGCCGATCAGCCCGCCCAGCATCACGATCGTCGCACAGAGGATGAAGTCGAGCATGCGGGAGGTGGCTTTGCGCGCTTCGCCGTCGACGCTTCGCTCGAACTGGACGACGACATTGGGATAGCTGACGGTGTGAATGGCGGCCACCAGAACGGAGAACGGACGCTGCAATAGATCGATCGCCATCGAAAACCCGGCGGCCCCCGTTGACGTGCGGCCGAGCGTGGCGATCACGATCAAGCGCAACGTGACGGGGACGGAGAGATGTATGACGGAGGCGGCCGCGGCCATGATGCCGTAGCGGCAGAAATTGCCCCAATCCGTCAGCATGGCGTGTCGCGAGGTCCGCCGTAACGAGGTGCGATGCACGATCAGGCTCGCCAGAAGCACCGCGCCGTAACCCGCAGCGACGCCGCACAGCGTCGCGGCCGCCGTGCCGTAGAGCAGCGCGGCCGCGACCGCACCGACCAGAAGCACGCTGGCGCGCAGTATCAGGAGGATGGATGCAGTGGCCAGCCGATCGGACACGCGCACGATCATGAAAAACAGATCGGTGGCGCCTTGCAGTACGGCCATCGCCAGCGCGAGCGCGACGACGCTTGGCGCGAACGGGCTCACCAGCCCCGCCACGCCGCCGATGAGTAGCAGAACCAGCGCACTGAGCAGGCCCGCGGTGAACAGCGAGAATCGCAGCCGCGCCGCCTCTTCTCCGGACGCGGCGGCCAGGAAACGCACGCCGGCCAGCTGCAGCCATTCGAACACGAAGACGCAGAACAGCTGGCTCGTGGCCAGCGCCAGCGAAAACGAGGTGTACTGGGCCGGGGAGAGGATATGGCTGACGGCAAAGATCAGAATGATCGCGGACGCACTCTGGTAGATATAGCTGCCGAATGCGAGCAGGCTGATCATGTCTGACGACGCGTGAGAGAGAACATGGCGGGATGATCGAGGGGCGGCATCTGCGTCCGCCTCCGCTACGTACGTGGCATGCCGCGGCTGCGCATGAGCTGGTCGAAGACGTTGCGATAACCGCTGACCACGTCGTCAAAGGTCCATTTGACGATACCGGACTTCAATCGTCCGCTCATCTCGAGAATCTGCTGGGGGGCGTCGAGGATTGCCAGGATGCTCTTGGCGATCGAGGCCGGATCGGGAGACGTCAACCAGCCGGTGAGGCCGGGCATGATCGCCTCCTGGATGCCGCCGAAGGGGGTGCCGAGCACCGGCTTGCAGGCGGCTTGGGCATCGGCGATCACAAGGGGGCATGGATCTTCCCAGACCGAAGGTACGACCACGACGTTCACCTGTTCGTAGAATTGCTTCGGCTGCACGAAGCCCAGAAACTCCATTCGTGCATTGGGAGCAAGCGCCTTGATGTGCTCGCGCTGGCTCTCGGATGCGTGGCCCGCGATGACGAGCCGGATGCGATCCGGCGGCAGCATCGCGATGGCGCGAACGAGATTGTAGATGCCTTTCTCTTCCGTCAGTCGTCCGATGAAGCCGAATGTGATGCTGCCGTCGGCCATGCTCGCCTGGTCGTCGCTCCCGACGTCGGCCGTCGAAGCATTTCGAAGGACGACTTTCAGCGGTGTCTGTGTGAACAGACCGAGGCGGGTGTGGATGTCGAGAATGCGCTGGCTGACGCCCACGACGGCGTCCAGATGTCGCGTCGCCCCGCGGCGGCGAAAGGTCAGGAGCTGGCAGCTCATGCAGCTCGCCTCGCAGATATGTCCGTCCGAGAAGCGCGAGCAGCGGGGGCAGGTGAGATAGTAGTCGTGAAGCGTGTGCAGGACGGGAACGCCCATTTCCGCCGCGGTTCGCCACACCGCCGTCGTCAAGCCGGAGAGATTGTGGGAGTGCAGGAGGTCGGGCTTGAAGGCCTTGATCCGCGCCGCAACGATCGCCGACATCTGCTGCCAGTCCTCGATCGCGTGCCAGATGCCGCGCACGGGCGCGCTGTGCTGTCTGGCGAAAGGAAAATAGATGTTGTGCACGGGTGCCGAATACACGTCGATGCCGTTACAGCTCTCCATCTGCTGGTTCGGCGTCGATGCGGCACGTATCACTTCCACGCTGTCGTTCTGACTGACCAGGGTCTCGGCGAGGCGGCGGGCGTAAATTTCCGCGCCACCGACCACCTTCGGAGCCAACGGCGTCGGATAGAGGGATGACGTGATAAGGATTTTCATCGAAATGGTCTGTCCAGCTATCCTGCCAATGGCTTTGCTGAAATCTCCGTTTCGGCCTATTGCCGGTTGGTCCGATTGTTATTCAAATAGACGTCCAAATATTGTCCTGTCACTGAATCGGCCGAAAACCTCTCGGCAAATCCCGCCAGCGGCGGCCGGGCGAGCTTCCAGTGTGACCTCTCGTTGACGGCCTTCAGCATCAATTCTCCCAGTCGCTTATGATCGTTGGGCTCGTAGGAGCCGATCAAGTTGGAAAACCCCGCGATTTCGGGAATCCCTCCCGCCGTGGAACAAATAGTTGCCCGGCCTGCGTTGATGCTTTCGATCAATGTCCGCGGCAGCGGCTCCGGCCAGACTGAACTCACCAGGCAGACGTCAATGCCCGCATAGAATTCGGCTGACTTGGCGAAGCCGAGCCATTCGACATTCCTTCCGCTGCGGCCTTTCAACCCCCGCACGTAATCCTCGAGCCCCTTTCCGGCAATTTTCAGCTGCCATCCGTTGTCGGGGAGCTGCTCGGCTGCCCTTAGAACTACTTCTATACCTTTTTCGGCCTCGATCCGACCGATGAACCCGAATATCAGATCATTCGAGTCCGAAGGCGGCGATGGCACCACGGAGCCCGGATCGGCGATGTTGAAGATGACGCGGCCATCGGTGCGCGGAAAATATTTCAGCTTCGTGTGCTGATCGAGCACGAACTGGCTGTTCGAGACCACCGCATCGACCATGCGCGAAGCCAGCAGATAGGGAGACGTCATGGTCGCGCAGAGGGTGCAGCGCTGCGCACATGTGGTGTCCCCGCGAAACAGTGTCGAACGTTTGCAGAGCAGGGAGTAGTCGCGCAAGGTGTGCACGATCCTGATGTTGCGCTGCTTGGCCTGCGACCACAACGAGACCGAAAATCCGGTGAGGTTGTTGGTGTGGACGACGTCGGGTTTCTCGAGATCGAGAATTTCGGCGAAACGCGCCGCGGACCTGCGATTCCACGTGTCCTTGAGATGCCATTTCAGCCGCTGGACCGAAGATGGCTTCCTGTCGTTGCCGAACGGCCAGTAGTCGTTGTCCAGCGGCAACCGGTACACGCGGACGCCCTTTGCTTCGTCGACCGTGCGATCCGGCTTGTTCTGAAGGCAGACCACCGCAACCTGGTGGCCACGCTGAACGAGCGCTTCTGCAAGCAGCGACACGGACACTTCGGCGCCGCCAATGATTTCGGGCGGATAGAGCGTGTTGACGATCAGTATCTTCAAGGGGAGCCCTTCACCAGCCAGCCGCAGCGTCAGTTCGATCGCCGGATCTCGAAATCCGGCACGGCCGAGCCCTTGACGCTGACGAGCAACGGCGTCGTCGACAACGCCATCCAGGCGCCGGCGGCAGAGGCCGGCGCTTGCTGACATACATAGCCGATCTCGGCATTTGATTCCGCATTTCTTAGTCGAACCTCGAAGCGCTTCGACGGATTCTCCGACCAAAGCGCCACTTTCGTTTCGGATCCGCTCTCACTGCGGATCTGCACGACGCCCGGCACCGGCGCGGTTCGCGCCGCCTTCAGGCTCGTGCGGATGAAGGCCCAGCTCTCGCGAACGGAACACACGGCGGGCTTCGGTGAATTGTCGAAATGATAGATGCCGAAATTGTCCTCGAGGTCGCCGGGCTTCGTCCCGCTGTCCTTCAATTCGTACAGCCAGATTCCCTTCAGCCAGGGACCAGCGGTCGACGCCCAGAGGATGATCTGCGCCATGTTGTCGGCGGCGAGCTGCTCGGTCACGCCGCATTTCGCGTTCGGGGTGGGCCAGCCGGTCTCGGTCAGATAGATGGGATAGTCGGGATTGCCGGTCGCCTGTGCGACGCGTTGATGAAGATTTTGCAGCCGCTCGATCGCCTCAGCCGCAGTGCGCCCGGCCGGTGATAAGCAGTGGTTGTAGATGTGGATGGACATGCCGTCCGCGACGCGGAGCAGGTCGGTCTTCAAGAGCGCGTCGGTCCATTTCCAGCCCGGATCGTCGCCGAGCGCGCCGACCACGAAAGGCGCGGACGGGACCGCCTGCTTGACCGCCGGCTGCACCAGACGGGCAAGCGTCACGTAGTTTTCGACGGTGAACAGCGGCTCAGCGCGCGCCCTGAGATTGTACTCGTTCCACAATTCGAAGATCGGCTGCCGGTTAGCGACCGCCTGCGCGGCCGCCGCGGCATAGGTGACGAACCTCTGGCGCGCTTCGTCCGTCGTTGGCGGATCGGAGTTCGGGACGAGGTGATGACCGGTCCCGAGAATGAGCAGCGGGATTCCGACGCCGGATCTGATCTGGGTCTCGAGGCGGCCGTTCAGGGCATTGAAGCCGAGCTGCTTGCCCGGCAGCTCGAAATCCGACCAGGGGAAGTCGTCCCGGAACGAGGTGAAGCCGAGCTCCTTCATCTGCTTGACGGCCGTCGCAGGCACATAGCCGCGGGCGCTGGTCACGCCGCCGAGGCCCTGGTGCGTGCCAATCCCCAGCAGGAAACGCTGATCGAGTGGCTGCGCATTCTGCGCGTTCGCAGGATAGACGAGGCCGGCCGCGGCGCAGAGCCCACACATCAGCATCCGGAAACGACGATACGCGCGTCTCCTCTTTTGCTCCGTCACGCTGGTATCCACTCCTGCTCGCGTCAACCCGACAAGGCTAGTCCTCTTCTGTGGCCCCAATTGGGTGAGGTGCCTTGTCTGCGCGCTCGTCATTGAGCGCGTCGAGTTGGGCTATTTGGAGTTCACGACCACCGAGCTGATGTTGTCCGCATTCACGCTTGCGGCGTTCAACGGGTTCATGAGCTTGACGAATTCGGTCGACGGCGATTCCGCCACCGAGATCACGTCATGATCGCGCATCCTGAACGTATCCGCCTGGAACCAGCCGTCTGGCTTGCTCATGTCGAACTTGTAGACGGCGGGAACCGTTTTCGTCGGGAACTGGGACACGTCGATTCCGATGCGCTCCAGAAGCGGCTTCGGCTCGAACCGGTACACATAGATGGACTTGGAGTCCGCGCGAAGGCCGTCGAGGCCGCCGGCCTTCGCGATGGCTTCCGCCAGTGACATATTGTCGTTCTCGAACGAGAAACGACGGTTGTTGGTGCCGCCGATCGACCCCGGAGATGGCGTCGAGCCGAAGACCATGTAGACGCGCGGAATGCGGGTCAGGAAGACGACGTCGCCGGGCGCGAGCAGGACGTCTTCGCTGGGGTGGTGCACCACCGTCGACATCGACTCGTTGTAGGTGCGGCCCTCCCGCTTGATCGTGATCGTGCTCTCGTAGGAGGGATATTTCGGGCCGCCGGCGCGTGCGATCGCGCCCATCAGGCGGATGCCGCCGGGATCGACGGGAAAGCGCTGCGGCGAATTGACTTCGCCGAGCACGCTGATCTGGTTGCCGCGCTGCTCGGCGACGCTGACGACCGCTTGCGGGTCGATGGCGCGGTCCTTGAGGCGCTCGCGGATGATATTCGACACGGCCCGCGGCGTCAGCCCGGCCACCTTGACCGATCCCGCATAGGGAATGTTGATGTTGCCGGACTGGTCGACCTGCTGGCGCGGAATGTCCACGAAGTTGCCCGGCCGCACGCCCGCTTCGCGCGGAATGAACAGGCCGCCTGCCTGCGCTTCGTAGACGGTCACGGTGACGATGTCGCCGATGCCGATCGTGACGTCGCGATAATTGCCGCCCGGAAGGCGCGAGAAGATCATTCCGGAGGTGTCGGTGAACGAATTGGTCGCCTGGAGGATCGCCGGATTGGCCGGCATCAGCGCATAGGCGAGCGGCGCGCTCGGCTCGGTGACGAGCGCGGCATTTGTTTGCGTTGCGACGGCATCCGGAGCGTCTAAGGGAATGAAGCCCGCGCAACCCGCCAAGGAGACGCTGATCGCAGACACGGCCAGGATTCGGCTAATCCCGAAATCAAAATCAAAACGTTCGGTCTTAGCCACCGCCATTCCCTCGCACTCATCTAAAATCGAAATCACCGTACCAATCCTTGAGCGGCAGAGTCACTGCCGCGTGTTCGATTCTATGGTAAAGCAGTTATGGCTGTGACCTTATTGCAACGCGAGAACGTCGCTGGCGCTCAATAGCGCTGTTCAAAATTTGTGCGTCACGACCTTTTTCATATGCAGCTCGCAAATTCGACATGGGGGTGTCAGACCGATGTCACGATTGAGGCGGCAAGCGATCTTGTGAGGGGCAGCGCAACCCGTCGCGCGAAGCGAGAGCATCATTGTCGGACGTGCTCCTGTAACTCCAAGTATTGAAATCGTGTTCACGGTTACTCGGCGTTGTGGTCCTGTCGATGGATTGCAAAGGCGTAAGCGCCAGCGGACATCCTGCGACGCCTGGATCGATGTTTCTGCCGCGGGATTCCGCCTCCGTTAACGCTCCGATCCGGAAGCGGGCGTCGTGCCGGCGCCTGTAAGGTCTTCCTAATCCTGATCCGCCTAATTGTCGGGCAAACAACAGGGAAGGCGAAGATAATGTTGCAGACCGGATCGCTGCTGTTCGCAGCCGGCTTTCTCACCTGCGCGGCGATCGTCGCATCCGCAATTGCGTGGTCGTTCTCGGACAATCGGGTGACCGACGGCGAGTTCGCGCCGGGCGATGTGCGGCGAACGGCCTGATCGGCCTATGATCGCAGATTGTTCGGCAAGTCGGACTGCAACTTTGCTTGCTGCTGCCCGGATTTGCTTTCGCGCACATGCAGGACATCGGCATAGACCTGACTCAAGGTGCGGTGCGTCTGCTCGATATCGTAGAGGCGGGAGAAGCGCTCATATCCGGCCCGGCCGACCGCGGTCAAGTCCAGCCTGGTTGCGCGTTGGAAACCTTCAACCAGCTTGTCGGCCGAGACCTCGTCGCAGAGCACGCCCGTCGCATTGTCTTCGACGATTTCCGGCAGGGCGCCGATCCGGAAGGCGATGATCGGCTTGGCCGCCCGCATCGCCTCGATCGCGACCAGGCCGAACGCCTCCCAGCGTGATGGAATCGCGACCATGTCGGCCTGGTCGAGCTCGGCCTCGATCTGGTTGCGGTTCATCCAGCCCAGCAGCGAGACGTTGGCCGGCAGGTCGCTCCGGTGGAATTTGCTGACGACCGAAGCGCCGATGAGGCGCACATCGAGCGTGTCTCCGAGCGCGCGGGCCGCCTCGATGAGGAGGTCGTATCCCTTCTGGCGGTCGAGGCGCCCGATGAAGAGCACCTTGATCTTCTCCGACCGCCACGGCGCTGCGCCTTTATCGAGCACGGGCCGCTGTTTGGAGATGCCGTTGTGCACAAGAGCCAGGCGATTTGCCGCGATTCCGACCTGCATGGCATCGGTGCGCTCGCTTTCCGAGATGCACACGATGCGATGGGTGAGCTTCGACAGCACGAGTTCGGTGAACTTCGTGACCTCGCGGCTGAGGCGGCCGGTCTCGCGGCCGAAGGCCCATCCGTGCGGGCAATAGACGATGCGCGAACGTCGATAGGTCAGCCAGAGCACCGGGCGCACCACGAGTCCTGCGAACGACGAGTGGAGATGGATGATGTCGGGCCGAAGCTGCCGGACCGCGCGAATCGTCGCAAACAGCATGCTGAACAGGCCGACCGCGTTGCGGCCGTCGCGCGAAAACGTGGTGACGGCATCATCCTCGATGTTCACCAGATCGCTGCGATGGTCGGACGGAACGACATAACTGACGTTGCCGCGCCCGAAGCTCGCGCACTGGTGCGGATGAAGCTCGTTGAGATAGGTCGCGATGCCGCCTCTGACCGTCTCGGCGACATGCAGAACTTTCAGGCCGCTGGACAACGGTCATTCCTTCCTTGTCTTGCAGACGCCAGATCTTTCAAACACACGTCTAACGCCTCTACGCAGCAATATTTGGGCCGCATCATCGTGCCGGGCGGCCGGACACGGCTTGGGAAGCCGGTTTGGCGAGGAATTCGAGCATCGCTGCGGCGGATTTGGCCCAGGAATATGTCGCCAGCCGGAGCCGCTGCTTCTCTTGTTCCTCTGGCGAGATCCTGCCGAGTGCAATTCTTTCGCGCATCCGCGCCGACAGCTCGTCCGCGTTGAGCGGATCGAAATAGGCGGCGGCGTCGCCGCAGGTCTCGCGCAAGGCAGCGGCGGAACTTGCGATGACCGGACAGGCGAAGAACATCGCCTCCAGCGGAGGCACGCCGAATCCCTCATAGAGGCTCGGAAACACGAAGGCTGCAGCCCGGGAGAACAGTGCTGCGATCTCCTCGTCCTTGAGCCGCCCGGCAATGACGACGCCGGTCTTCGACTGCGCGGCAGCGCCGCCGAAGACCTTGCTGTTGTCGCCGCCGACCACGACCAGCGGAAAATCGGCGCGGCCAAGCTGCTCGGCGGCGCGAATCGCGGTGTCGACATTCTTGTTCTTCGTCATCGACCCGACGAAGAGGAAGAACTGGTGGGGCGCAAGATGCAGCTTGTCGATGATCGAGAGATCGGGCTCGACGGTCGCGAAGTGCTCTGCACTGTTCGGAATGACGGGGATCGACGCGGGATCCAGCGACAATACTTCGGCAAGTTCGTTGCGCGAAAACGCGGAAACTGTTGCGATCGTTGCGGTGCGCGCCAACAAATGGCCGAGCGTCCGATGCAAGGCGAGGTAGCGCCAGCTGAAGAAGTCCGGACGCCTGAAAACCTGCGCGTCGTGAATCACGACCAGATGATCGCGGTGGAGCACGGGCCCCGAATTGGCAAGGCTGACAAGACGCGTCCCGACGGCCGCGCGGGCCAGATCGATCTGGTCCCACGCGTGGCCCTGCAACGATCCGACCTGCTTGATGGTGATGCGGCGAAGACCGGCAAGCGTCTGCGCATTCGGCGGCGCGAGGACCTGCCACTCTGCATCCAGCAGTTGCTGCGGGGCCTCTCCGCTCGCGAGCAAACGGTCCATCGCCTTGACGATTTCGGCGGCGTAGCGCTGCACGCCCGTAAGCGATTGTGACAGGAACCTGCCGTTGATGGAAAGTTTCAAAGCCGATCTTTTTCTTTGCGGAGTCTTGCTGGCGTCTTACGCGAACGTTGCCTCAAGACTAAGCATCCGCGCCGAACTCTGTTCTATCACGTGTAGCACATCTGGCGCTACGTTCGAACATCTTCGCAGGCGGATAGCATGCGAGGATGCATGACGCCATCATGTTTCCTACACATTTCGATGCGCTTACATGGATGCGCTTGGTTTGATGATTGTCGTGATTGTCCAAACCTTGCCTCTCCTGTCATGGTCTGGCATTGCTTCGCGGAATGAACGAGATGACAACTTTGCGGCCAGTGATCGTTACCGGTGCTGCCGGCTTTATCGGAATGCATGTCTGTGAACGGCTGTTGGCGCGCGGCGAGCAAGTCGTCGGCATCGATGCGCTCACTCCGTATTACGATCCGGCGCTCAAGCGCGCGCGCCTCCAAACGCTCGAGCGCCGTCCGGGCTTCAGCTTCCACGGGATCGACCTCGCAGATTTCGCCGCGGTGACGCGCGTTTTCGACGAGGTCTCGCCCGACCGCGTCGTGCATCTGGCGGCGCAGCCGGGGGTGCGTGCCTCGATCGACGATCCCATCACCAGCATCCGCGCCAATTGCGACGGCTTCGTCACGGTGCTGGAGGCCGGCCGGCGCCATGGTCTGGCGCATCTCGTCTACGCCTCGTCGAGCTCGGTATATGGCGCCAACCGCACCTTGCCGTATTCGACCGAGCATTCGGTGAACCATCCGGTCAGCCTTTATGCAGCAAGCAAGAAGGCCAACGAGCTGATGGCGCACACGTACGCGCATGTTCACAAGCTCCCGGTGACGGGCTTGCGCTTCTTCACCGTCTATGGCCCATGGGGCCGGCCCGACATGGCCGCCTGGCTGTTCACGCGCGCCATCTTTGCCAATGAGCCGATCAGGATTTTCAATAATGGCGATATGTGGCGCGACTTCACCTATGTCGACGACATCGTCGAAGGCGTGATCCGCACGCTCGACCGGCCCGCCACGCCGAATCCCGCGTGGAACGCCGAGCGGCCGGAAAATTCGTCGAGCTATGCGCCGTATCGCGTCTACAACATCGGCAACAACAGGTCGGTCAACCTGATGGAGTTCGTCGAGACGCTGGAGAAGATCATCGGCAAGCCCGCGATCCGCCAATTGCTGCCAATGCAGGCCGGCGACGTCCTGGAGACGCGCGCCGATATTTCCGCGCTCCAGCGCGACGTCGGTTTCTCGCCGTCGACGTCAATTGCGGACGGCCTTGGCCGTTTCGTCGAATGGTATCGAGAGTACCACGGCGTGTGATCCACGCGCGGCGGTCCACGCGAGCCCTGTGCGATCGCCTTGTCACGCAAAGCGGCTAAGGTTTGTTCGGTTCGCGCAGCAACTTGCCCTAATGTTAGGCGTGCGGTCGAATAGAGAAATGATCTAGGGTGTTCGGTGGAACATCCGTCTTCAACGGAAAGAGCTTTTTCATGCGAATCGCGATGATCGGCACGGGTTATGTCGGACTGGTGTCCGGAGCCTGCTTTGCGGATTTTGGCCACGACGTCATCTGCGTCGACAAGGACGAGAAGAAGATCGCGGCGCTTCATC
>NZ_WQNE01000108.1 GCF_009759665.1 Bradyrhizobium cajani | reverse complement strand
ATACTAACTAAAATTAAGAAGATGTTTGGAATGGCTAAGTAGTGAAGGGGGATAAATTCATGTTAGATTTATTTAAGATGTTTTCTAATGAATCTAAAACTAGTAAGAATGTAGCAAAAGAAAGGCTTAAACTAGTTTTAGTGCATGATAGAATAGACTGTTCTCCACAGCTTCTAGACCTTATTAAGTCAGATATACTTAAAGTTATTGCAAATTATGCTGAGATAGAAGAAGACGGATTAGAAATAAAAATGGCTAAATCTAGAAGTGATGAAGAAGATGGTCCTATATCAGCATTAGTTGCTAACATACCATTAAAGAATATAAAAGAAAGAAGTAGATAGAAAAATGGGGGGAGCGTATTAGCAAACCCCTTTTTGCATTAACATAAATGATAC
>NZ_WQNE01000107.1 GCF_009759665.1 Bradyrhizobium cajani | reverse complement strand
GGCTCGGGCTGCGCAGCGCATCGACCAGGAGCAGTGCGGCGTCGGGCTCGGTCAGGGGGTCGGCCTCGACCCCGTGGGCCACCGCGCTCAAGGTGCCGAGCACGTCGTCGAGGTCGTCGCCGCGGGCGTGCACCGTGTAGTCGTGGAAGGCGATGCTGCGCGGCTCGGTCTCGATCACCCGATAGCTCTCCAGGTCAGCCATGCTCAGGGCGCCGCCGTCGGCCACGGCCGCCACCAGAGCTTCGGCGTACGGGCCGTGGTAGAACGCCTCAGGGTCAGCGGCCAGCAGGTCGTAGGCCCGCGCGTGGTCAGGGTGGGTCAAGCTGTCCCCGGCCTGCAGCAAGGTGCCGTCGGGCCGTCGGAAGACGAAGTTCCCGTCGCCCACGCACATCGCCTGCAC
>NZ_WQNE01000106.1 GCF_009759665.1 Bradyrhizobium cajani | reverse complement strand
GAATAGCAAATTTGCGCAGGCTGCAGCCGCGAATGCTTAACCAACAGATGTTAACAACCGCTGATTGCTCTGGTCCCGTAATTACGGACGAAGCCCAACGCGGTATGGACGGAGTTGGCCGTGCTGGCTGGCCGGGAGATCAGAATCGGACACCCGCGCGGGTATATTCAGGGTTTCGCGATGGCGCGATCGGCAAGATGCCGGAACTCGCTCGGCGCCATCCCGTATTTGTCCTTGAACCGCCGGGAGAAATGCGCCTGGCTGGCGAAGCCGCAGCCATAGGCCAGGGTGCCGAGGGACAGGTGTCGGCAGCCCGGGTCGGCCAGGCGCTTGGCCGCGGTCTCCAGCCGGCGCTGCCAGATCCAATCGGAGATGTGTTGCCCGTGCTCATGGAACAGTTC
>NZ_WQNE01000105.1 GCF_009759665.1 Bradyrhizobium cajani | reverse complement strand
GATTGTAAAAGTCGATTAGACACACCTAAACAACGTGCGCAACACTATCCGCTCGATTAATATCTGAATAAACAAGTTAGAAATTTGAAAATGTGAAAGTAACAGGAAATAATAGCATTTAAACACTTTTTCAAATATTATATGCCAAAAGAGAAGCTAAGCAACTTTCATCGCTCAGCTTCTCTTTTATTATGTTAAATTATTCGTTTTCTTGCATCATTTGTTTGATACGCTTTGCTTCTTTTTCACGAACATTTTTGTTTAAAATTTTCTTTCTTAAACGTATGCTTTCTGGTGTAACCTCAACAAGTTCATCATCATTAATGAATTGTAACGCTTCTTCCAATGTTAGAATACGCGGTCTATTCATTGTTTGTGTTTGGTCTTTCGTTGCAGAACGTACGTT
>NZ_WQNE01000104.1 GCF_009759665.1 Bradyrhizobium cajani | reverse complement strand
CATGAAACGTATCACCGCAAATCACTATCAAACGTCAGAGCGTTACTATAAGCTCCCAAAACTTTTATTTGAGAGTGAGTGCTACAAGGACATGAAACTTGAGGTTAAGGTTGCTTATGCTGTTCTAAAAGACCGTTTGGAATTGTCCTTAAGTAAAGGATGGATTGATGAAGACGGGGCTATTTATCTGGTGTATTCCAACTCAAAACTCATGGCACTGCTTGGCTGTTCCAAATCTAAGTTACTTGCTATCAAGAAGACCTTACAAGAGTATGGTTTGATAGATGAAGTTCAACAGTCTTCCAGTGAAAAAGGACGCTTGGCCAATAAGATTTACTTGGGGGAGTTAGAACATGAACCTACCCCAGTCTCAAATTCAGACGGGGGTAGTGTTCAAAAAACACTAGGGG
>NZ_WQNE01000103.1 GCF_009759665.1 Bradyrhizobium cajani | reverse complement strand
GCATTGAGTTCTTTTTGTTTACTTTTCAGAGACTTATAAGTATCTTGAGCTTCAGAAATCTCACTTGATATATTTTCTAAAAGCTCAATTAAATTTTCTTGTTCTTCTTCATATCGTGCATTTGTTTCATATTGATTTTTCTTACGTTCTACTAAAACATTTAATTGTCCCGTATATTTTTCAAAGGCTTCCGTAGCTTTTACTAATTGATAATTAAGCGATTCAACATCATTATCAAGTTGATGACGCTTACCTTTATATTGTTGAATTTGTTGGCTTAAACGTTGCTTGTCAGCTTCTTTATTTGCTTGTTGACCTTGTAAATCATTTAAACGTTGATCTAATTGTCTATTGTCATTTGTATATTGATCAATATCGTTCACTGTAACTACAATGTCACTATGTTTCATTT
>NZ_WQNE01000102.1 GCF_009759665.1 Bradyrhizobium cajani | reverse complement strand
GCATATACGCATATATTATCTACCCTTATTATATGCTTCATCCGAAAAATGTGTCAATCGATCTTTGTTATCATACGCACCGGCTGTTTCCGTGTTTACCCTGATCCGCGTCTGCGAAAACTCTGCTGGCATATTGGAAGCAATGCCCAAATATACTTAGTTTAGCTATTAAACTAACAAGCTTTTTTCATAAGGAGTGAGCGCTTTTGAAAAAATCGTGTCTGATGATCGTCTGCCTCGCCTTTCTTCTTGCTTTTTCCGCAGGCTGCAAAAGCAGCACCGGCACAAAGCATACGGAAGAAATAAAAGTCTGGGATTACTTTACCGGCAAGCAGCAGGATCTTTATCATGAGCTTGTCGAACAGTACAATCGGTCCCAGGACCGGTACAAGGTCGTAACGGAGTACATTCCTT
>NZ_WQNE01000101.1 GCF_009759665.1 Bradyrhizobium cajani | reverse complement strand
CCCCATTGCGGGGGAAGGTCAGGGAGGGGGGTGCCCCGGGCTCCGCTGCCTGAAGGATGGCAACGGCCACACCCTCCAGGTTCTTCATCACGTCGTCATTGGTAAAGCGCAGCACGCGATATCCGCGAGAAGCGAACCATTCGTCGCGCATCTCGTCGTGGCGGATGCGCTCTGCGAAATCGTGGCTTTCGCCATCGACCTCGACGACGAGCTTGCAGGAATGAGCGACGAAATCGGCAATGTAGTTGCCCATCGGAGCCTGTCGACGAAACCCCAGGCGGGCCAGCCGATGCGCTTTGAGATGACGCCACAACAGCGTCTCCGCACGCGTCATCGAACGCCGCAACTGCCTGGCGCGAGTTCTTTGCAACGGAGAGACCTCGTCGTGTGGCATACCCCCCTCCCCGACCCCCGTC
>NZ_WQNE01000100.1 GCF_009759665.1 Bradyrhizobium cajani | reverse complement strand
TTGCAATACCTTCTGCGTAAGCTGCGGCCATTACCGAATTCTGACTGGAGGGGATCTATGAAGCTGGTTACGGTTGTAATCAAACCATTCAAACTCGAAGACGTGCGTGAAGCGTTGTCTTCCATGGGTATTCAGGGACTGACTGTCACCGAAGTGAAAGGCTTTGGTCGTCAGAAGGGTCATGCCGAGCTTTACCGCGGGGCGGAATACAGCGTTAACTTTCTGCCAAAAGTAAAAATTGATGTCGCGATTGCTGACGATCAGCTTGATGAAGTCATTGATGTCATTAGCAAAGCGGCCTACACAGGCAAAATTGGCGACGGCAAAATTTTCGTTGCCGAACTGCAGCGCGTCATTCGCATTCGTACCGGCGAATCTGACGAAGCGGCACTGTAAGTAACTCCTGGCACACAGTGATAG